>NZ_LMGC01000001.1:1155-1206258 GCF_001427045.1 Ensifer sp. Root558
GTGCCGGTGCCGGAGATCGTGCCGGTGCCGGAGATCGGCCCGAACGACGTGCTGATCAAGGTGAAGAAATCGGCGATCTGCGGCACCGACGTGCACATCTGGAACTGGGACCAGTGGGCSCAAAAAACCATTCCGGTGCCGATGGTCGTTGGTCACGAGTTCATGGGCGAGATCGCCGAGGTCGGATCGGCCGTCACCAAATACCATGTCGGCGAGCGCGTCTCCGGCGAGGGCCACATCGTCTGCGGCAAGTGCCGCAACTGCCGGGCCGGCCGCGGGCATCTGTGCCGCAACACGCTCGGCGTCGGCGTCAACCGGCCGGGCTCGTTCGGCGAGCATCGTCTGCGGCAAGTGCCGCAACTGCCGGGCCGGCCGCGGGCATCTGTGCCGCAACACGCTCGGCGTCGGCGTCAACCGGCCGGGCTCGTTCGGCGAGTTCGTCTGCCTGCCGGAGTATAACGTCGTGCCGATCCCRGAGGATGTGCCCGACGAGATCGCGGCGATCTTCGATCCGTTCGGCAATGCGGTGCACACAGCACTCTCCTTCGATCTCGTCGGCGAGGACGTGCTTGTGACCGGCGCCGGTCCGATCGGCATCATGGGGGCGCTGGTTGCCAAGCGCTCCGGCGCGCGCAAGGTGGTGATCACCGACATCAACCCGACGCGGCTCGCGCTCGCCAAAAGCGTCGGCATCGACCATGTCGTCGATGCCTCGAAGGAAAACCTTGCCGACGTGATGAAGGCGATCGGCATGACCGAAGGTTTTGACGTCGGGCGACAAAAGCGTCGGCATCGACCATGTCGTCGATGCCTCGAAGGAAAACCTTGCCGACGTGATGAAGGCGATCGGCATGACCGAAGGTTTTGACGTCGGGCTGGAAATGTCGGGAGCGGCCCCTGCCTTCCGCGACATGATCGACAAGATGAACAATGGCGGCAAGATCGCCATTCTCGGCATCGCACCGGCCGGCTTCGAGATCGACTGGAACAAGGTCATCTTCAAGATGCTCAACCTCAAGGGCATCTATGGCCGCGAGATGTTCGAGACCTGGTACAAGATGATCGCCTTCGTGCAGGGCGGGCTCGACCTTGCCCCCGTCATCACCCACCGCATCAAGATCGACGAGTTCCGCGACGGCTTTCATGACCTGGTACAAGATGATCGCCTTCGTGCAGGGCGGGCTCGACCTTGCCCCCGTCATCACCCACCGCATCAAGATCGACGAGTTCCGCGACGGCTTTCAGGCCATGCGCTCCGGCAATTCCGGAAAGGTCGTCATGGACTGGTAGGGCCGCAAGGGCCGGCGTACCCCTTGAGGGTCGGCGGCTCAGTTGGCGAGGCCGAACTGGATCTCGATCTCGTGATAGCGGGCGCCCTGGCCCGCCCAGCGGTGGTAAATCTCGCGGCTCTCGCCGGAGAAATTGTGCCTGGACATCTCGATCTTTGCGACCAGCGGCGCGTAACCCTGGGTGAAAAGGCTGCGCATCGGACCCTGGTGCAGCGTGGACGCCACCATGATCGGCTCCAGTTCGATCAGATCGAGCGCGCCGCGATAATCCTTGCCGCCCGTGACCGGGCGGCAGATGCGCCAGTCGAACGGCGTCTTGGCGTTTTTCGGTAGATCGTTCGCGATGAAGATCCAGGGGCCTGCGGGCATCATGCCTGCACGTTCCATCTCCGCCTCGATGAGAGGCGCCAGTATGGCGCTCTCCGTCTTGACGTCTGGAATGGTGAGCCGCCGACCGATCGATAACACCCGCATGGCGTCGGTTTCCTTGATGAGCATTCGAGCCTCCGTTTCGGTGCGAAGGTCCTGCGCGATCAGGTCAAGCGCAAGCAAAAAGCCGGAATAATCTTGCGATTTTTCCTCGACAATGGGCTCCTTCGGGAATCGTTTTGCGTGCACATGCCTGGCTGCCGCCTGCGCTTGCTTGAGGGCAGGGAGGCTCTATCTTGATGGCAGTGGCGACGTCGTCGCACCGGGAAGTAGAGGAGATGCATGCATGCGTTATGAGGGAAGCTGTCATTGCGGCAAGATCGCCTTCGAGGTGGAAGGGGAATTTGGCGAAGCGATCGACTGCAATTGCTCGCTCTGCCGTCGTCGCGGCGGACTGCTCGCCTTCGTTGCCCGCGACAAGCTGACGCTGACGACGCCGGAAGCGGACCTCTCGACCTATGTCTTCAACAAGCATGTGATCCAGCACCGGTTCTGCGACACCTGCGGAATCGCGCCATTCGGTGAGGGCGACGGGCCGCATGGGAAGATGGCGGCGATCAACCTGCGCTGCCTGCCGGAGTTCGATATCGAGGCGGTGAAAGTCGTCAAATACGACGGCCGATCGGTTTAGCACCGGACCGAAAAATTCAGTCCTGGTTGCGCGTGCGCATATGGCACAACGAGACCTTGCCGATTAAATTGTTGCTACCCTTGTCTTTTGGCGGGCAGCGCCTACATCTTCAGCGGAAGCTGATAAACCCCAAAAAGCGACAGGAACGGTGATTTTTATCGAATCATCCGGTTTTTCAGCGGAAATGCTTGACGGGATCGAAAATTCTGGGAATCACCATTTCCGAATAAGAAATGGCGAGATGACACGGCGGTTAGGGAATCATGCCAGAGACGTTTCAGTGGCAGGACTGTCGGAGCTTGTCCGCTTTGCCACGAGTACACTCGTGGTTAAACAGGAATTAAACATCATCCCGTTACGTCAGGGGAAATGATTCGGTGGCGGGTGCGCGGCGCACCCGGACCTTCGAGCGGCATTGGCACCGGGCTCACGCCGGTTGCGACAAGGAAAGCGACGAACTAAATGGCAACCAAAGTCAAAGAAAACGAAGAAGCTGACGTAGAACGCGAAGGCGCTCCGGACGGCCCGCTTCTCGATCTTTCCGATGACGCTGTCAAGAAGATGATCAAGGCCGCCAAGAAGCGCGGCTACGTGACGATGGACGAGTTGAACTCGGTCCTTCCGTCCGAGGAAGTCACCTCCGAACAGATCGAAGACACGATGGCAATGCTGTCCGACATGGGCATCAACGTGATCGAGGACGAGGAAGCCGAAGAAGCTGCCGGCGGCGGCGACGATGAGGCCAGCGACGACGATAACGAAAGCGAAGGCGGCGAACTGGCCCCTTCCAGCGGTACTTCGCTTGCGACCAGCAAGAAGAAGGAACCGACCGATCGCACTGACGACCCGGTTCGCATGTACCTGCGCGAAATGGGTTCGGTCGAGCTTCTGTCGCGCGAAGGCGAAATCGCGATTGCCAAGCGCATCGAGGCTGGCCGCGAGACAATGATCGCCGGTCTCTGTGAGAGCCCGCTGACCTTCCAGGCGCTGATTATCTGGCGCGACGAACTGAATGAAGGCCAGACGCTTCTGCGCGAGATCATCGATCTCGAGACCACCTATTCCGGTCCCGAGGCCAAGGCTGCTCCGCAGTTCCAGAGCCCGGAAAAGATCGAGGCCGACCGCAAGGCTGCCGAGGAAAAGGAAAAGACCCGCAAGGTTCGCTCGCCTGCCAACGACGACGACATCACCAATGTCGGCGGCGACGTCATGCCGGCCGAGGAGGAAGAGGAAGACGACGACGAGTCGAACCTCTCGCTCGCCGCCATGGAAGCGGAACTGCGCCCGCAGGTCATGGAAACCCTCGACATCATCGCGGAGACCTACAAGAAGCTGCGCAAGCTGCAGGACCAGCAGGTGGAAGCCCGCCTTGCTGCCACCGGCACGCTGTCGCCCGCCCAGGAGCGCCGCTACAAGGAACTCAAGGACGAGCTGATCAAGGCGGTCAAGTCGCTGTCGCTCAACCAGAACCGCGTCGACAGCCTGGTCGAGCAGCTCTACGACATCTCCAAGCGCCTGATGCAGAACGAAGGCCGCCTGCTGCGTCTCGCAGAATCCTACGGCGTCAAGCGCGACTCGTTCCTGGAGCAGTATTCGGGCGCCGAACTTGATCCGAACTGGATGAAGTCGATCAGCAACCTGGCCGGCAAGGGCTGGAAGGAATTCGCCAAGAGCGAAAACCAGACGATCCGCGACATCCGCCAGGAGATCCAGAATCTGGCCACGGAAACCGGCATCTCGATCGCCGAGTTCCGCCGCATCGTTTCGATGGTGCAGAAGGGCGAGCGCGAAGCGCGTATCGCCAAGAAGGAAATGGTCGAAGCGAACCTGCGCCTCGTCATTTCCATCGCCAAGAAGTACACCAACCGCGGCCTGCAGTTCCTCGATCTCATCCAGGAAGGCAACATCGGCCTGATGAAGGCGGTCGACAAGTTCGAATACCGCCGCGGTTACAAGTTCTCGACCTATGCCACCTGGTGGATCCGTCAGGCGATCACCCGGTCGATCGCCGACCAGGCCCGCACGATCCGCATCCCGGTGCACATGATCGAGACGATCAACAAGATCGTCCGCACCTCGCGCCAGATGCTGCACGAGATCGGCCGCGAGCCGACGCCGGAAGAACTGGCCGAAAAGCTCGCCATGCCGCTCGAAAAGGTCCGCAAGGTCCTGAAGATCGCCAAGGAGCCGATCTCGCTCGAAACGCCTGTCGGTGACGAAGAGGATTCGCACCTCGGCGATTTCATCGAGGACAAGAACGCACTGCTGCCGATCGACGCCGCCATCCAGGCGAACCTGCGCGAGACAACCACCCGCGTTCTCGCCTCGCTGACGCCGCGCGAAGAGCGCGTTCTGCGCATGCGCTTCGGCATCGGCATGAACACCGACCACACGCTCGAAGAAGTCGGCCAGCAGTTCTCGGTTACCCGCGAACGTATCCGTCAGATCGAGGCGAAGGCGCTCCGCAAGCTCAAGCATCCGAGCCGCTCCAGGAAGCTCAGAAGCTTCCTCGACAGCTAAAGTCGGGTACATGGAAAGATCGAAAGCCGGGCCACGTGCCCGGCTTTTTCGTTTCCGCCTCACCCATGCGATTTATTGTGGGCGCTTTCGCCGGGGAGTATAGTCGCCCCTTCGCAGTAATCTGGGGCACCCCGTCTTGTACGCGGGAGCAATCGCACCGCGGGCGTGAAGCGTGCCCCCGTGGAGGTGTCAGATGACGACGTATGTCATGCTCCTCAACTGGACCGAGCAGGGCGTCAAGAATGTGCGTGATTCCCCGAAGAGGCTCGACCTCGCACGGAATGTGCTCGGCGAGATGGGCGGCTCCTTCAAGCATTTCTTCCTGACCATGGGTGACTACGACATGGTGGCCATCGTCGAAGCGCCTGACGATGCGGTGGCCGCACGCTTCGCGCTCACGCTTGGCATGGCCGGCAATGTGCGCTCGACGACGCTGAAAGCCTTCCCTGAGGCTGCCTATCGCGAACTGATTGCCTCGCTTGGATGAACAGCCGGTGTTGCGGCCGTGAGGATAATCGCGGCCACAACGCCAGATGCCTCGTTCACGGCGCACCGTTTCCCGAGAGGATGCGGGCCGCGCCGCGCATGGCGTTGCGAAAGGCGTCGTCAAAGCTGATGCCGCTCAACTGCCAACGGTAACGCTTGCCGCCCGCGTCCATCTGCCATTGGGCGATCCAGCCACGGGCGGCGTCGGACCAGACGAGCGTGCCGATGAGCCGCACGTCGCCGTCGGTTTGTGTCACGGGTGAAAAGAGCTGCGCCGGATCCGCTTGCGGCAGGGTGTCGAGCGCGGGTTTCCGGGCGGTTACGGTCGCCGCATCCGGCAGCACGGTCGAAAGCGCCAGCGGCTTTGCAGCTGCCTCAAGCGAATCCGCCATATAGGGACTTTCACTGCTGTCGCGTGTCAGCACGAAGCGGCGCTTCTGGTCCTTGACCGCCAGCCATACGGCGATCGCCGGGCGAGGGGAGAGCCATGGCTTGCGGCCGAGTTCTGCGAGAAGCGGGTCCAGCGTTGCCGGGTGATACCGGCAGGTGAGGTCATGCGGGCGGTCGTGCGTGCCCTGTTCGTCATGGATCGGGATGCCTTCGAGGCGATCGCGGTAGGAGAAGGTCGAGACGAAGCTGCCGGCCTTGGCCTCCGCTGCAGCAAACCGAGGCGCCTCTGTGATCATCGGATCGCCGGATAGTTTGACGAGCACTTCACGCAGGCATTCGCGAAAACCGATAGCACGGTTGGCCTCACCCGTGCCGGTGACGATCGCGTCACTGCGATAAAGCGCGTCGATATCTGCCGCCCCGGCGTTGCTGCCGGCGTGGCAGAGAAGCGCCGCTACGAGCGCCGTGACCGTCGCTCTTTTCCGGATCAGTTTGCCGGCGGCAGGACGCAACTGAGATCGCCCTCCTCACAGCTCAGATAGGTCTTGAAGTCGGCGACGCGCTTCTGTGTGCGATCGTCGCGGCATTCAAGCGTGATCATCGGCTGGGCCGAGCCGCCGGCAACGCCCGAGCTTGCGAAATCGCATTCGGCATCGCGATAGGCGATCCAGGCCCTTTGCGCGGCAACCAGCAGCTTCGTCTTGTCGGCATCGTCCTTCAGGCGTCCCTGGATTTGCTTGTAAAGGGCGTTCAGTTCGGCGTCGGAGGCCTTCAGCGCCTTGTCGGCGCAGACATTCATCGTCGCCTGGTCGCTCGCATCGGCGCATTCGTCGGCGCGCGCAAGGCCAGTCGCGGCGAACAAGCCCGTGAAGGCGAGCACCATCAAGGCGGATATTTTCATCGATACGCTCCTTTGCGCCCTATGGCTGGCGCTGCATGTCTCCCGTGGATCGTAAAACCTCCGGTGGCGAAAGTTCAATGGCCGGGCCTTCGATGGTTCTCCTTTGAATCAAAAGAGATCCTTAAGGTTTACGTTTTATCAATCTCTGGAGCGCCGCGGCCCCGACGGGCGGCCCGTGGTGTTCGAGCATTTTTCCCGCGGCATTGCCTTGCGCGCAATCGCCGTGCTGCGGGGAAGCAAGAGGTTCTGCGATGCGTTGCGTATTTGTCGTCGTCCTCCTGTTGCTGGCCGGCTGCGGAACGGTGCCGAGAGACACCCGGAATGCCTGCGCGGTTTTCGAGCAGCAAGATGGCCTTTTCAACAATTGGCGCCGGGAAGCCTATAGCGCCCAGCGTGAATACGGCGTGCCCGTGCCGATCCTGATGGCGACGATCTACACCGAATCCGGCTTCCGCCATAATGCCCGTCCGCCACGCACCAAGCTTTTCGGCTTCATCCCCTGGACGCGCGCTTCGACAGCATACGGCTATTCCCAGGCGCTCGACGGCACCTGGGCGCGCTATCAGAGCGAGACCGGCCGCTGGGCAGCGCGGCGTTCGGACTTCGGCGACG
The DNA here is from genome assembly GCF_001427045.1 of Ensifer sp. Root558. NCBI lineage: Bacteria > Pseudomonadati > Pseudomonadota > Alphaproteobacteria > Hyphomicrobiales > Rhizobiaceae > Ensifer > Ensifer sp. Root558. The sequence continues at coordinate 8,414 of NZ_LMGC01000001.1, forward strand.
CGATCCGCTTCATCGCCTGGTACCATCGCGAAAGTGCCCAGCGGAACGGCATCGCCCTCAACGACGCCTACAGGCTCTACATCGCCTATTACCATGGCCACGGCGGCTATTCCCGAGGCAACTGGAGCGATACGGCCAAGAACGGCGCCAAGCGGGCGGCCGGCATGGCCCAGGTCTACAGCAAGCAGCTCAGAGGCTGCGGCAGCTGACGCCGCAGCCCGGTTGAGCCGGCGCCAGGGGACCGTTCTTCCGCTTAACCAGCGGCTGCGCGATCAAGTTCCGCGACATCGATCTTCACCATGCCCATCATCGCCTGCTGGGCGCGGGCCGCACGCGCCGGATCAGGATCGCCGAGGTGACGCATCAGGGCGTCCGGGATGATCTGCCAGGAAAGACCGAACCTGTCCTTCAGCCAGCCGCAATGCTGCGGCGTGCCGCCGTCCAAGAGCCTTTCCCAGAAGTAGTCGACTTCCGCCTGGTCGGAGCAGCGTAGGAAGAACGACACGGCCTCGCTGAACTTGAAATGCGGCCCGCCGTTGAGCCCCATGAAGTGCTGCCCCTCGATCTCGAAGGACGCGGTAAAGGCCCTGCCGTCGGGGCCCCGCTTCACGTCGGTGATGCGGCTGTTGCGGAAAATGGCGGTGTAGAAAGCGATGGCGTCCTCCAGCTGATCGTCGAACCAGAGAAACGGCGTGATCTTCTGCATGGGTGTCTCCCGATTTGGATGCTACCGGCCAAGGACGAACGGGGAAGCGCGGTTCCGACAAAAGCAGCGCCGCACTTGAAAGAAAATTCCGTCCCGATGTCGGAACTCTTGGCCGTCCTGCGTCCTATGCTCGTAGAACGAACAGAGGAGACTATGTCGATGACCTATGTGGATGGCTTTATCGTTGCCGTGCCGAAGGCGAATATCGAGGCCTACAAGGCGATGGCGAAGGCGGCGGGTGCGGTGTGGATGGAGCACGGCGCGCTCGCCTACACCGAATGCCTGGCGGATGACGCGCCCTATGGCGAAGTGACGTCCTTTCCCCGCTCGGTGCAGGCCAAGGACGATGAGACGGTGGTGTTCTCCTGGATCACCTACAAATCCCGCGCCGAGCGCGACGCGATCGTTGCCAAGGTCATGGCCGATCCGCGGCTGCAGGGCGATGCCTGGAAGCAGGTGTTCGACGGCAAGCGCATGATCTATGGCGGCTTCGAGACCTTCCTGGAGATGTAGGCACGCCACCGCGACGGATTGCGGCAGATCGCCTTGGACCGGGAACGGTCCGGGGATAAAAGCATTGGGCATATCAACGGGTCGCACCGCCTCTCGGGCGGATGCGACCGCCTGCCGGAGGCCTTCATGCCGCAAACGCGCATCACCATCGCCACCCATGGCCAGGGGCTCTATGAATTTACCGACGAGGCGGCGGCCTTCGTGCGCGCCAACGCGGCAGGCGAGGGGCTGCTCACGGTCTTCGTGCGGCACACCTCCTGTTCGCTTCTCATCCAGGAAAACGCCGACCCGGACGTGAAGCGCGATCTGGACGCCTTTTTCCGCCGCCTCGTGCCGCCGTCCTCGGATCCCTCCATGCGCTGGATCGTGCACACCCAGGAAGGCCCCGACGATATGCCGGCACATATCAAGGCGGCGTTGACGCCGGTATCGCTCGGCATTCCCGTCAGTGGTGGCCGGATGCTCACCGGCACCTGGCAGGGGCTCTACCTCTTCGAGCATCGCGACCGCCCGCATCGCCGCGAGATCGTCCTGCATCTTTCCGCCTGATTGGCCGGCGCCGACGATTGAACGGCGGCGCAAGGGTTCTAGATAAAGGGGCGAGAGCAAGGGCTTGGGAACCGGCCTTCGAGGCTAGGGAGGAACCGGAATGACCGATGCACAGACGATTGCCAGCGGCTTTATCGAGGCGCTGAACCAGCGGGATTTCGAGGCGCTGGCGCGGCTCGTGCATGAGGACATCGAACTCGATTCGCTGACCGGTCAACGCACCGTCGGCGTCGGCCCCTTGCGCGCCTGGCTGATGAACTATCTGCGCCGATTCGACGAGCAGTTCGGAGACGTGGTACTGATGCGCGATGCCTTCGGCCAGCGCGTGGCCGCCGATTTGACGGTACGGGGCACCTACCGCGAGACCATGGAAGGCTTTCCCCCTGCGACTGGCCAGAGCTACTCCATTCCCAGCGTGCTCGTCTTCGAGATCGAGGACGGCGCCATCACCCGCCTCAGCCATTATCGCAATATTCGCGTCTTTGAGCGGGCGCTTGCCGGCTGAGCGACGCGTAGCCGACCGCTCCTGACGGTCGCGCCCCTTCATTTTCAAGTTTTCTTACTGACCGCCGGATGACCGATCATGTCTTGATCGGGAAAATACGGGCGCGAATCACCTCTGGCACGCCGATGACGGCGGCTGATTCGCCGCTTGTCCAAGCGCAGGCGAAGGCGCGTCCCAGCGCCTTGGCCGCGGTCAAAGCCCTTCGAAATACTTGTTTATAAGCAATGCCTTATCGACTGTGACTTGCACGAAAGTCTCCTCCACGCGCGTGTGGTCATCACGTTCTGGCAATCTGAACGTCCCATGAACATCGGGTTCCGCTGTCGTTCAGCTTGGCGACCCTATTCTCTGATCAATCGCTTGGGACGGTGATTGCCCCTCGAACCCTTCAAGCTTGGAGAGATCTTATGAAGAACCGCCTTTTTAACGCCGCTGCCGCCGCCGTCATCGGACTTACCGGCCTGCTGGGTGCCGCCTCCACCGCTTCGGCGGAATCGATCGAATTCGGTTTCGGCCCGCGCGGTGGCGTCGATGTCCAGTATCGCGACTACGACGGCGGCTACGGTGACGAGCGCGACTGGGGTCGCGGCCGTGACCGCCACTGGGACCGTGACCGCCGCGGCCGTTGCGCGCCCTGGATGGCCGTCGACAAGGCCCGCGATCGTGGACTCCGCCGCGCCTATGTCGCCGACGTCTCTTCGCGCCGCGTCGTCGTCGAAGGCCGTCGCCACGGCCAACGCCAGACGATCGTGTTTGCGAACGCCCGCGGCTGCCCGACGATCGGCCGCTGGTAACACCTAAGCAATCTTCCCGCCTCGTCTCCCCCGGCCGGCGGAAGAATGGCCCCTCATGCCAAGGCATGGGGGGCTTTTTGTTTGACGCCGCAGCGACCAAGGGGCGCCGGTTGCGCGCAGTCCTGGTCGGGACGCGTGAACGAAGCGAAGTGGATCAGGCCGACAGCGCGGTCCACACGTGCGAATCGTCCGCTCGGGCGATCGTCGTGTCAGGCACCGTAGTTGCCGAACCGACGGCAAGGTTCCGGCCGGTTTGCCCTCTAGCATTGCCAGACGAATGAACGCGCGGCGCAATTCCATCGCGGACATCTGCGGCCTAGGCATCGGCTGATCTTCTTCAGACCAGATCCAGCCCATGTGTCAGCCATCGCCCGGAATACCTGCCAAGGATCTCCTCGACCGAACACTCGGGACCAACGATCCATGCGATGTGGCTGGAGGTCCGCTTTAGCGGCGAAGATGACGAGGACGTGGAGGCGAGGGCGACGCCAGGCGGAGATCGCGGAGCGGTCGCGGGCGATGCCGAAGGGCTAGGGGCGGCAGCAAATCGCGCGCGGGAAGCGATGTCAAAGCAGGTGCCGGCAAATTTAAGCCTGGAGGTCGGACGGCGTTCAGCGCCGGGCCCGGTCTTAGTCGAGTGCATCGCGAGCACCAGCGCCCAAAAGAAAAGCCCCCGGCACCCATCCTTGGCACCAGGGGCGTTCGATCGCTGAACGCCCGCGCTTGGCCGCGGGCGTTGCTGACAAGCCTTACTGCTTGATTTCGAAGGTCACGTTGACCGTCACGTTGTAGCTGTTTTCGCCGGTTGCGACCGGAACGGCGTCGGCGGCATATTCCTTGGCCATGCCGGCGCGCATCATCGGCACCGGCTCGGGGCGGAAGCCCTGCTCGGAGATGTTGACGATCTTGCCGACCGAGACGCCGGCCGCTTCGGCCAGCACCTTGGCCTTCTCAACGGCATCGGCAACGGCTGCCTTGCGCGCTTCGGTGATCACGGCTTCCGGCTTGTCGTTGGTGAACTGTACGCCGCCACCCTGGTTGACGCCGAGCGAAACCGACTTGTCGATCACTTCGCCGAGCTTGGCGAGATCGCGAACGCGGACGCTGACGCCGTTCGTCACCTGGTAGCCGATCAACTCCGGCGCGCGGTTGCTGCCGTCGGTGTTGGTCGGGTAGCTGTATTGCGGGTTGAGCATGAAGCCGCTCGTCTGCAGGTCGCGATCGGCAATGCCGCCGTCCTTCAGCGCCTTCAGCACTTCGGCCATGGTCTTGTTGTTGGCGTCCAGCGCTTCACGCGCGGTCTTGCCATCCTTGACGACGCTCAGCTGCAGGACTGCCATGTCCGGCGCGGTCGTCGCGCGGCCTTCGCCGGCAACGACGATGGTGGCCTTGTCCTTGTCCGTCTCCTGCGCCTGAGCGGCGGCAACGCCAGCAAAAGCCGCAGCGAAGGCGGCGATCGAAAGCGTGCGGGCAGTGCGTGTGGAAATCATCTTCAATGTCTCTCCGGTTGTTCCGTCCCAAGCGTCTTCTTGGCTATCGATTGTGTGAGCATTGCGGCAATGGCTTGTCCGCAAAAAGGTTTTCCGCTAGAGCCTTGGCCACCCGCAAACTGCCATTGGTTCGCGGGCCTGGATCACGACGGTGCCACGCCTCGTTCAGAAGCGCAAAGGCCACCGTAGCACTTAAAGTTGCTGCCCCGTGTCTTATCCCTGGACCGTTACGGTTTAAGGACAGGAGCGGATCCAGAGTGGGCCTGTAGCTCAATGGTTAGAGCCGGCGGCTCATAACCGCTTGGTTGGGGGTTCGAGTCCCTCCGGGCCCACCAGTCACTTGCGAACATTGAGTTTTCTAGGTTTTCTGGCTGATTTTTGCCCAGATTTGATGTGCGCGCAGGTTGGGGACACTTCCAGCGACTTTGCACGACGCGAAATTGCGCACGGCATGTTCCGCCAACGTCGGATAATCCAACCCTCTTCCTCGTGGTTTCTGCTAGGATGGCCGGCCAGGCGGCAATGGAGAATTTCGATGGCTGGTCCGGGCGCGGAAATGGTGCGAATCGTACGTCGCAACAAGCTGGTTGGCTTTTGGGCGGCGGAGAAACTGGCCCTTGCCGGCGAAAATGCCAAGACCTACTCGGATGGTCTTGCGATGGCGGCGCTGGAGGTCGAACGCAGCGACATTCTTGCGATCATTCGAAGAGACTTTGACGCGGCAGGCGTGGTCCAGTCGGATGACGACATTCTGGCGGTCATGAACGTTTGCTGGCTGGAGGCGGGAAAACGAACAAAGGGGTCAGACGGCAGCGATGCAGCGCTGGTGCAGATTGCACGTCACCTCATGCAAGGATCGTGAGCGACGGATCCTCTCCGGCGCAACAGCTATTCGGGTGCCACGAACGTCGATGCCGGCAAGCTGCTGGTCAACGGCAACCAGTCGATTGCAACCGGACTGACGACGGTTGGTTCTGGCGCCGTGCTCGGCGGCAACGGCACGATCGGCGGCAGCGTCGTCGTGAACGACGCGGCACGCTGGCGCTCGGCAACAGCCCGGGAACGTTGACGATCAATGGCAATCTGTCGCTCGCTGCCGCTTCCATCGTCGATTTCGAATTCGGCCAGGCCAATGTCGCCGGTGGCGCGCTCAACGATCTTGTCGATGTCGGTGGCAACCTGGTGCTCGACGGCACGCTCAACGTTTCCGTCTCCTCCGGCGGCAGCTTCGGCGCCGGCATCTACCGGGTCTTCAACTATGGCGGCACGCTGACCAGCATTGGTCTACAAAGCGCTCGCCTGTCGCGACCGGTTTGACAGGACATACCCTTTCCGAGGCCACGTTCGCAGTTGTCTCCGCCAACGCGGCCAGATCCTTAGCCGGAAGCGGGGATGGCCCGGGGCTTCATCGTGGCCCTCGGGGTGCTCGAGTTTTCCAGTGCCGAGAGCGCCACGGCGTCCCATTGGGAGAGGATATGTTCGGCGTCGTAGCGTCGGACATTGGCTTCGGCGTTGGCCGCGAGACGGGCGCGCAGGGTCTCGTCGCCCATCAGGTTGGAGAGGGCTTCGGCCAGGGCGTTGATGTCGCCGTTTTCGACGAGGATGCCGTCGTCGCCGTTGGCAATCATGTCGGTCGGGCCCCATTCGCAGGCGAAGGAGACGACGGGGAGGCCTGCGGCCATCGCTTCAAGCAGGGCGATGCCCCAGCCTTCGTAGCGGGATGACAGGACGAAGAGGTCGGCGGTTTCGACCCAGAGGCCGGGTTTCGCGGTGACGCCGGGCATTTCCACCCGGTCGGCCAATCCGAGCGCATTGCGCTGGGCTTCCAGCGCTTTTCTCGCCTCGCCTTCGCCCCAGATGACGAGCTTCCATTCGGGGTGGTCACTGGCCACCTTGGCGAAGGCTTCGAGCAGCAGATCGAAGCCTTTTTGCTCAGTCAGGCGCCCGACGGCGGTGAGCACATTGTTGCCGCGCTTCTTTTGCCAGCCGTCGGGCAGATTGATCGCATTGGCGATCACCCGGCTGGAGCGGCGAACATTCGGCGGGAAATAGTCCAGCGCGCCCTTGGTCATCGTCACCAGCGCAAAGGCGCGCGGGTAGAGACGAAGCTGCAGCCATTTCCAGAAGGGGCCGAAGGGCTGCACCGCCGGGTTGTTGCGCTCGGACACGATCACCGGAAGCCTGAGTCACCAGCGCAAAGGCGGTCACCAGCGCAAAGGCGCGCGGGTAGAGACGAAGCTGCAGCCATTTCCAGAAGGGGCCGAAGGGCTGCACCGCCGGGTTGTTGCGCTCGGACACGATCACCGGGAGCCTGAGGCCTCGTGTTGCGAGCAGCGTCAACACGTTCGTGCGCGTCAGGAAGCTCAGCACGAAGTCGGGACGGGTGCGGCTGATCGTCGAGCGCAGTCGGTAGAGCCGCCTTGCCACCAGCCAGGCGGCCCGCAGCTTGCCAGCCTTCTGAACCGGCACGTCGAGCCGCTCGATGGTGACGCGCGGATCGAGCCTGTAATAGGGTTCGGAGGTCGGCGCTTCGAGTGTAATGACCGTGACGTGCAGCCGAGGCGGGCCCAGTGGCTGGCAACGAGACTGACGACGTGCTCGGTACCCCCGGCGCCGAGTGCAGAAACAATGATGGTTATGCGCGCGCCAGCGATGCCGGCGGCTCCGACGATGTCGGCACCTGTATCTTGATCCAATTTGGATTGCCCCTCGCTCTCCGCTTTCTATTATTAACAACTCCTTAAATTCGCGCAATGGGACTTTCGCAGTGTGGTAAACGCGCTGGCGAGCAGCCGATCGCGGCTGGCCGGCGCGCAGTTCGCATGTCCCATCGGCAAGGCGAGGCCAGACGTTGGAAGGCCTCAGCCCGTGCAATGGGCGTCGAGGATGGGGCGGGATGAAGCGGCGCGCGGGGGAAGGCGTCGTTTCTGGGAATACCGGGCGGCTGGTGCTCGCAGGGCTACCGTGCGCGCAAAAAAATGCCCGCGGGAGGCGGGCAGTTTTGGAGTGGGCGCATACGCTCAAACATGTTGCGCCTCGCTCCAAGGTGGCCGGCAGAGGTCAAGGATCCGTAAATGCGCGATAGCTAAAAATAGCGAATGGCAGCGGCCCGTCGTCCCCGCCAGCCGCCGCCGTCCGGATTCCAGCGGAGAACCGGTGGGTGGGGTCGATTTTTTTGTCCGGGGACATCAGCCGTAGCATCGGCCGGATATTGCCACCGGGCGTGGTGGCGCGGAAGCGGCAGAGACGGGTCGCCGTTCGCCGATGCCGTGATACAGGGGGCCCGGCAAGCCTTTGCTTTTCCGTATTTGTTTCGCTCATAGCCCGCGCCGATGCCTGCGTCCGCCGTCCGCATGGCGTCGATGTTCGCCAGCGCAGGGCGAAAGCGGCGGCACAACCATGGCGGAATCTCTAAGAAAGGAATTGTTAATTTAAGCAATGAATAATGAAAAAGGGGGTTGAAGATCGCCGCCTTTTCGCCCAAAGGAAGCCCCAGGCGGCTGGACCGCTATTCGAAAGGACGTTTATGCGAATCAAAACCGCATGTGCCGGCGTAGGCCGCACCGCCGTTTCGGGTTTCAAGTTTCTCGTACCGACGACATCAGTTCTAAGCCTCCTGCTTCTGTCCGCCGGCTGCTCGTCGACGGTCGTCAGCGAAACGCCGCTGTTTGCATCGGGCCATTCGAGTGCCTATGCGAGCCCTTCGATCAAGGTCCGCAAGGAAGAGAAGCAGCTGAAGATCGCCGAGGCGGATGAAGACATCGTCGAGCCGGCACCGACGCGCAGGCGCACGGCAACCTACCTCGGCCGCGCGCCCTATATCTGCTCGCCGAGCGGCTTCGGGCGCACGTCGCACTGTTTCCTCAGAGCCTCGCTCTAACAGTCTGTCGCGTTCGGGAAGGCAGGCGCAATCGATCATGGAGACGGGGCGGTTGCCAGCCTTGGCGGCGGCCTTTTTGCCATCCGGGCATGACGCCCACGGCCTCGCGATCGCACCGGCTTCCAGCGCGCAGCAAGCCATGTCTGGTTTTATGCGGTGCCAGATGTGGCACGCCGGAGAAAATCGTTGCCTATTGCTGTCCCAAGATCGGTCCTCGGTGCTGGCGCGCTGGCGCTTCTGGCGGTTGCCGGTGTCACGCCGGGCCGCGCGCAGGATCCCGTAGATGGTATCGACCGGTCGCTGACGACCGCCGCCATCACGCCTGAGGCAAGGGAGCGGGAAACACGCACGGTCGAAATCGGTGTTTACGATCCGCATGATGCGGTCGCATCCAGCGACGCGCTGACACTCGAGCATGTCTTCGTCTACTGGCAGAAGCCGGATCGGGCGCAGCTGAAACGGAAGTTCGCAAATGCCGCGCGACAGGGGCGGGCGCTGATGCTTTCGGTCGAGCCCTATACCCATGCCGCCGACTGGCGCGCCGGCGGCAACCGGCTGTTTGCCGATATCGGCAAGGGCCGCTTCGATCGCGAGATTACCGATATTTGCACGCGCGCCGCCGACTTCCGCGGGCCGGTCTACATTCGCTGGGGCCATGAGATGGAAGAGCCCGGCGAGCGCTATCCCTGGGCGCGGCGCGACAGCGAAGGCTACAAGACGGCGTTCCGCTACTTCGTCAGCAAGTGCCGGGAACTCGCGCCGGCCGCCCGCTACGTCTGGTCGCCGAAGGGCCATCGCAATCTCGCGGCCTATTATCCGGGCGACGATGTCGTCGATGCGATCGGCATCCCGGTCTGGGGCCTGCAGAAGATGGACGTCGACTATTGGGGCCGCGAGCGTCGCTTCGGCGAAGCGCTCAAGGAAAAGTACCAGCGCGTTTCGCGTTACGGCAAGCCCGTGATCGTTGCCGAACTCGGGGTCTCCGGCTCGGCCGATTACAAGCGTGCATGGTATGCCGAAATCCTGGATCAGCAGACCTACCGCCAGGCCTTCCCGCTTCTGACGACCGTCGTCTTCTTCAACGACAAGGAGCCGTACAAGTGGCCGCTCGGTTACGGCGCGCCGGACTGGCGGCTCGACAAGGCGGCGCTCAAGGCGCTTGCCGACCGTGGACCGAAGGAAGCGGCCGAACTCGCCGACTGATCGCCGCGCGTGGCATGAAATCTTGCTGATCGCAGCTGAGGTGCTTTCGGTCGGGGCGATGCGCCGATCGTCCTTCGGCGCATCGTGAAAGCTTCAAACTCCGAGCCCTTGATATCCCGGATCACCTTTGCGGTTCCGGATCATCCCGGTCGCCCGGATCAGGCCAGCAACAGGCCCGATTCCCGGGCGGCTGCGGCAAAGCAGCGGCTCGCCCGGTCCGTACTCGTCAATCCATCCAGCGCATCCAGGCAGCGTCTGAGGGCTGCGCGATATTCCCGGCCACGACGGCCCGGCCACTGCCTGAGCAGTTCCACGGCTTCGAACACCGTTCTGACCACGGTCTGCCGTCGTGCCGAAAGTTTCAGGGGGATGGGAGTGGGAAAGAGTTTCTCGCTCATTGCATTCCTCGTTCACAGTCTTTTCGAGCGAGAGGGCAACGCGAGAGCAGCGGGATGGTTCCATGTTGTCGACCGATTTTATTCGCGCTGACGGCAGGCGAGTTCTCTCCGGCTTTGCGAACCTGATCTTTTGGTTGCGTCGCTTTTGCCGACGGCGGACGAAGGGAGGTGCGGCGGGGAGCTCCATCGAGCTCGGACCGGTGTTGAAAAGTTTTGAAAATCCAGGCCCGGCGCAGGTGGCGGCACTAGAGTTCCAGCGCTGCCTTGAGGTCGGTCGACTTCAGAACGCGCAGGTCGAGGTCGGCTTCGATATGGTCGATGTGGTGGATCATCAGCCGCGCGGCCGCGTCGATGTCGCCACGCTCGATCGCGTTGACGATCTCGTCGTGTTCGCTGTGGCCGCAGCTCGAAACGGTCGATTGTCCGTAAAGCGCGATGACCAGCGAGGAGCGGGCGACGAGCTCGTCCATGAAGCGGCGCAGAATGGTGTTGCCCGAGAGGTCGGCAAGCGCCAGGTGGAAATCGCCCGATGCCTTGATTTCCGCACGACGGGCCGATTGACCGCGCTGTTCGGTCAGTTGGCGCTCGGCTGCCAGCATGCGCCTGAGTTCGGAAAGCTCCGCCTTGCCGATCTGGGCGGCGGCGGCGCGCACGACGCCGGGTTCGATCAGCCGGCGGGTCGCAAAGATCTGGCGCGCCTCGTCGATCGAAGGGTGCGCAACGAAGGCGCCGCGGTTCTTCTCGACGTTGACGAGGCCCTCATAGGACAGCGCCTGCAGGGCGGCGCGCACCAGCGTTCGGCTGACGTTGAAGAGTTCGCCGACGTCGCTTTCCGAAAGCTTCGTGCCAGGCGCAAGCCGCCGCTCGACGATCGCATCGCGCAATGTATCGCGGATGTGCTGACTGCCGGTGTCGGTGGTCGGGTCTGTGGCCAGTTCGGCCTGATGGGGCGTGGTGGTCAAGGACATGAATCGATCCGCGAAGCAACGCGCCATCTTATCGTCGGACGAAGCGAAGGGAAACGACAATCTGACGCGCAAAGGTTGCGGGGGCATCGTCAGGTCGAGCGAGGCTACTTGTCGAGCTCCGGATAGACCCGGTCGAGGAAGCCCGGTCGCAATTTCTCGCCGATCAGGCAATCGGGCGCCGGGAAGGCATCGACATAGCGTATGGTCGGCGGTGGTGGCAGGCCGCTGACTTCGAGCACCAGTTTCTGGCGGATCGCGATGGAGAAATCTTCGGGCTCGTGCACCGGCAGCACGAAGGAGCCGGGGCCGCCGATGACACATTCGGCATAATATTGGTCAAGCGGGCCGGTCGAAACCGACGGGCGGATGAGGATGGCAAGCCCGTTGATGGTGATGCCGCGCGTGATCGCGATCTCGCGGGCTGGAAGCACCGGCGGGCCGATGTTGTTCGGCCCGTCGCCGGAGATGTCGATGACCCTTCGCACGCCGCTGAACGCGTTGGAATCGATCAGCGCCGTGCCATAGGTGATGGCGTTGGAGATGGAGGTGCCGCGGCGTGTGCCGACCGGCCGCGCTTCGATCAGCTTGGCGAAGGCGTCGGCGTCGGCGGCATTGTCGATGACCTTCCAGGCGACAACGGAGGACTCGTTCACCGTTCCGGCCCATTCGAAATAGCCGATGGCGATCTTGCCCAGCTGGCCGCTTTCGACCGCATCAAGGAAGTCGCGATGCCGGAGTGCCTCGACATAGCCGGCCCTCTGGATGCGGGCCTCGTCGAGATCCATCGAGCCGGACATGTCGACCGCCAGGATCAGTTCGACGTCGACATTCGTCGCCTCGGCGGTCGATGGGCTCGGGCCACCACTCAATGAAAGGAGTAACGCCAACACGCTCAACATCGCTTCAACCAGTCATTGCGCGCGGTCAGATTAGAAGACTGTAACACAAGATTGGATTTCGGCGACCGTTTGGGTGTAGTTGGCCTTCACTAAAGAGTGATTTTGCCGGGTCCTGCATGAGGCCGGATGTCGGACAGGAAAGGCGAAATGCCGCAGCGTACGGAAAATACTGAGCGATTTCAGATCGATCGATTGCAGCAGGCGGCGTTCGGGTATTTCCTCGAACATTCGGATCCGGTCACCGGACTGATCGCCGACACCGCGTTGCCGGGCGCGCCGGCGAGCATCGCTGCGACCGGCTTCGGCCTTTCCTGCTATCCGATCGGCGTCGAGCGCGGCTGGCTCTCGCGCAGCGATGCCGCGCGGCGGGTGGTGACGACCCTGCGCTTCCTTGTCCAAAGCCCGCAGTCCCGCCACCGGCAGGCGACCGGCTATCGCGGCTTCTACCATCACTTCCTCGACATGCGGACCGGCGAGCGCACCTGGCAGAGCGAGCTTTCGACCGTCGATACGGCGCTGCTGATCGCCGGCTGCCTGACCGCCTCTGCATATTTTTCCGGTAGGGATGCGGACGAATGCGAGATCCGCGCGCTTGCCGATCGGCTCTATGCGCGGGTGGACTGGCGCTGGGCGCTCAATCGGGCCGACACGCTGACGATGGGCTGGCGGCCGCCGGGGCGGTTCTTGAAGCATCGCTGGCGGGGTTACAGCGAAGCGCTGCTGCTCTATGTGCTGGCACTCGGCGCGCCCGACCATTCGATCGAACCGGAGCACTATGCGGCCTTTGCCGAGGGCCATGACTGGATTCCCGTCGACGGCCGGCCGCATCTGCATGCGGCGCCACTCTTCATCCATCTCTTTCCGCAGGCCTGGCTCGATCTGCGCGGGCTTTCCGACCGGACGATGCGGGAGCGGGGGACGGATTATTTCGAGAATACCCGACGCGCCATCGCCTTGCAGCGGGACCATGCGCGCTCCAATCCCGGCGGTTTCGCCGGATATGGCGAGGACCTGTGGGGCCTGAGCGCCTGCCATGCGCCGCGCGGCCGGCTGCGGCTTGCGGATGGGCGCCAGCAGCGGCTTTTCGGCTATGTGAACCGCGGCGCACCCTACGGCCTTGATGACGGCACGCTCGTGCCCTGGGCGCCGCTCGCCTGCCTGCCGTTCGAGCCGGACGCGGCGCGGGCCTCCCTCGTGCATATGGCAGACAGTTATCCGGGACTTTTGAGCGAAGGGCGCTTTCCCGGCGGCTTTAACCCGAGCCTGGCCGCCGGCGCAGGCCCGGAGGGCTGGATCGATGCGCGTGTCGTCGGTCTTGACCAGGGCATCGTTGTCATGATGATCGAGAACTGGCAAAGCGGCCTTAGCTGGGCGCTGATGCGCAGCATGCCGGCGATCCGTCTCGGCCTTGAGCGGGCGGGCTTCGACGGTGGCTGGCTGCAGGAGGGGGAAGGCGCGTGTGGTAATCCGCCCGCATCCCGCGCCAGAGGATGAGAATGGACGACGGAGACGGCATGCGCTTGAACGACCACCGGCCGACAGCGGAGACCGCGGCGTTTGCGCCGCAGGCGCTGGCCGTCGCCGACCATCTGCGTGCCCAGTTTCCCGAGGCTGCCGTCTCGCTCGGGCCGGCGGCCAGTGATTTCAGCGCGCCGGGCGACTTCTGGGCTGCGGGCAGCGCTGGCCTTGAGGCGGGGCTCGCCTATCAGGATTTCTTCGGGGTCGGCATGACCGACCGGATCCGGGCGGCGCATCTGATCGCCTTCTATAGCCGCCAGCTGAGCGTGGTCCTTGGCGCGTTCCATCTCGGCGCCGGGTTGCAGGCGGAGGTGGCCGGCATTCGTTTCGAGGATTGGACGCGGCTTCACCGTGGCGTCGAAGTCGCGGGCAAGCGCTATCATTTTCGCCTGCATCCGCCGGCGACGGAGCGCCAGGGTGGCGAAGGCGTCAGCGCATTCGAACCGGGCTTCATCGCCCATCTGGCACCCGTCGTTGCGGTTCTGAAAGCGCGAGCAGGGCTGTCGAGCGGGGCGCAATGGCGGCTCGCGGCTGATGCCCTGGCCGGCGCGTTCCTGGAAATCGGCCGCGCGATCGGCGACGAGGCGCGCGGCATGGCCGAGGCGCTGGCGATCGTCAAACGACCGGGTTCGCGGCTCTACTCAGAGGAGCTCTGCTACGAGCAGATCGCGGCTCTCGATCCGGCAAGCGGCGCTCAGCTGTCGCGCCAGTATCGGATCCGTTGCGGCTGCTGTCTCTACTTCAAGACGGAAGGGGGCAGTTTCTGCGACACCTGCGTGCTGCTGGAGCCGGAAGATCGCCGCGCGCGGCTGGCGGCGCATCTCATGCAAAACGGCGGGACCTGAACCCCGCCGTCGCTTTGCTGACGATCTGTGATCAGTGATCACTGTGCCTTGACGAAGCGCTCGTTGATGAAGCCGGAGACGACGCCGAGCACGATCCAGAAGGCAAGCGTGGTGGCGAGTGCGGCAACCGCAAACTCGGCGCCGAGCACGGCCGGAACGTTGCTGGTGATATCGAGCGGCTGCGGCGCGCCGTAGACATGGGGTGCTGCGATCGCCACCAGGCCTGCGACCTTGGAGACGATCTCCTCGCGCAGGACGACGAGATAGAGGCCGACGGCGGAGAGCGCCACGGTCACCAGCCACCAGGTCTGGCGGTCGCCGAGTTCGGCTGCCGGAAAGCCCGGCAGTTCCGGCGGCAGACCGATCGCCGGCAGCATGTGCACGGCAAGCCAGCCGCAGGCGCCCCACAGCGCGCCGTTCCTGAGCGTGATCGGGTAGCCGATCACCAGGCTGACGCCGGCGAGCAGCAGGCCGAAGCCGGAACCTGTGACGAGGTTCGCCATCAGCGTGCCGGAGAAGCGGCTCATGCCGAACATGATGCCGCCTTCCTCATGCTCGCCCTCATGGGCATAGGCCGGGGTGATCGGCGACAAAGCGTCGAGGAAAGCGCCGAACGGCGACACGGCTTTGAGCGACGAATGCTGGTCGTGGTTTTCTGCGGCCGGCTGTGCCGCACCCGGCTGGGCGGCGGGCTGTTCGGTGGCGGCCGGTGCCTCGCCTTCGAATTCTTCTGCATGCAGGATCAGCGGTGTGACGCGCAGTTCCTGGGCGCCGGTCATGAAGACACCGGCAATCAATCCAGCCACGATCGCGGCCAGAAGCGTTCTGACAATCATCTTGAAATCCCTCGATAACGACAAAAGCCACGCCCTGTGGCGTGGTCCTTGAGCCTTCCCATTTTCCCAATGCTGCGGATGGCCTTCGCGCGCCGGAAAAACCGGGATGCACGCAGGCCTCCATCCGGCTCAGGCCGGATGCGTTCAGGTCCGCAGATTGTTCGATGCGGAACGTTGTTCACGTTCCGGCGCATCGGTCAGTGGCAGGGGAAGCCGTAGGAGTGGCGAGTGTCGTGCGCCGTGTCGTGCAGCACTGCCGAGTTGGCAAGGCCGGCGCCAAAGACGAGGAATGCGCCGATGAAGAGCGCGATGACGCCAGCGGTCAGACGATCGCTGAGGGAGAGCGGGGTGCTCGAAATGGTAGACGTAGCCATGACAACCTCCGTGATGGCATCGGGAAATTCCCGGTTGGGCCCTATGCCCGTATCGAGTGGCAGGTTTCCTGGCTCACGGCGTTGGGCTCGATGCCCTCGATCTGCCTCGCCTTCCCAGCTCGGCCGCCCTCTCGCGGTCTTGCCAGTGGCTTCTTCCGGATCGCTCCGGAACGGTGGATCGACGTCGCTCTACAGTCGCGGGGTCGGCCGTGATTTGAATGCCCAGCTTGGGTCCATCCGTCACATTCCCGTTTACTCCCGAAACACGTTCGCGTCCCGGGAACCAATCGATCCCAGATGATTAGGATTGTGTCATGGAGTTGTCAATTGAGTGCGCGCCGCCGCGCGGTCCATCCGCGACAAAATCCTTGATGGTCATGCGTTTGTAGGCTTCGACGATCTGGTCACCCTCGGCCCGGTCGACCGAGACTGCAAGTCGCATGGTGCAGTCGCCGAGATGCATGATCAGGAAGGCGGCGCTGTCGATCTCTTCGCGCGGCGTCTCCGGCACAAGGCAGGCCCAGACATCGGCAAGCAGCTTTCCGCCGGCGCGGCTTTGCGCAAGATCGATCTCGCGCAGTGCCTTGTCGGCCTGCATCGCCGACCAGATGTCGCGCATGACCGGCTCGGCGAGGAACATGTCGTAGTAGATGTCGAACAGCAGCGAGAAGGCGTCGCGCAGTTCGGCTATCGACGTGACCTTTGCCAGTTCGGCCGCGATGCACTCGTTGCAGACCGCATTGTAGCGCTCGGCCAGCGTGCGCACGATTGCCGCCTTGTCGGGGAAGTACTGATAAAGCGAGCCGATCGAGATCCCCGCCTTTTCAGCGACTTCGCTCATGCGCATGGCGTCGCTGCCCTTCTCCTGGATGAGCGCCGTCGCGCAGGCAAGGATCTGCTCGACGCGCTCGCGGCTGCGCTTCTGGCTCGGCGTCCGGCGCAGCGCAGGCTCGTCGTCGGCGGGAAGCGTGGCGGGACTTGCATCTGGAATCATGAGTAATGCTCACATTTTGACTTGACTCCTAAAATACGAGGATTTATCACATTTGCAAATGTGAGAGATGCTCATGTTTGTTGGTGGAACCTCAGGAGGAAGCGATGTCTCAGAAAGTCACACTGGTTTTGGGCGGTACCGGCAAGACGGGGCGGCGGGTGGCCGATCGCCTTCGGGAGCGGGGCGTAGCGGTCCGCATCGGCGCCCGTTCGGCGTCGCCTTCCTTCGATTGGACGGATGAGGCGACCTGGACGCCCGCCCTTGAAAATGTCGATCGCATCTATGTCTGCTACCAGCCCGATCTGGCGGTGCCGGGCGCCGTCGACGTCATCGCCAAGTTCTCGAGCCTTGCCGTTCGCACCGGCATCAAACGGTTGGTGCTCCTGTCGGGCCGCGGCGAGGACGAGGCGGAAGCCTCCGAGCGTGCGCTGCAGGCCTCCGGCGCCGACTGGACGGTCATCCGGGGCAGCTGGTTCTTCGAGAACTTCGACGAAGGCTTCCTGGCTGACAGCGTGGTGAGTGGTTCGGTCTTCCTGCCGGTGGACGAGGTCACCGAGCCCTTCGTCAGTTGCGACGACATTGCCGACGTGGCGGTTGAGGCCCTTCTGGACGATGCGCATATCGGCAAGGTCTATGCCTTGACCGGCCCGCGCCTGATGACCTTTGCCCAGGCCGTCGCCGAGATCGCCGCGGCCGCCAACCGTCGGATCTCTTATCAGGCCATTCCGGTTTCCGACTTCGCAGCGCATCTCAAGGCGGACGGCGTGCCGGATGACTATGTCGAACTCATCCGCTATCTCTTCACCTCGGTGCTCGACGGACGCAATTCCAGCATGACGTCCGATGTCGAGCGCGTGCTTGGGCGGCGTCCGCGCGAATTTGCCGATTACGCCCGGGAAACCGCAGCAACTGGTGTTTGGAGTCTTGCCGCATGATCCCGTTGATCCCCGCTCTGGCGTTTGCCGCCGCGATCGGTTCCGGCCTGATGGCCGGGCTGTTCTTCATCTTCTCGGTTTGCATCATGCAGGCCCTGTCGCGGCTGCCGCCGGAGCAGGGGATCGCCGCGATGAACGCCATCAATGTCGTGATCCAGAACCCGATCTTCCTCAGCGCCTTCATGGGCACGGCGCTGCTCGCCCTTGCGCTCGTCGTCGTCGCCTTCATCTCGGGGGGCGAGGGCAGGTGGTGGCTTGCCGCCGGTGGCATTGCCTATGTCGTTGGCGTGCTGCTGGTGACCATTGTCTTCAACGTGCCGATGAATGACGCGCTCGCCGCGGCAGCCCCCGGTCAGGCGGCGACCGATCTCTGGCGTGAGCGCTATCTGACTGATTGGGTCTGGTGGAACCACGTGCGCACATGGGCCTCGATCGGCGCGCTGGCGTTTTTCGTTCTCGGTTTCGCCCGCGCCTGACGAAAAGCGCCGGCAAGTCGATCCTTGCCGGCGCCTGCACGCGCCTTGACCTTCAAGCACATCCCGCCGTCAGGGCTTCGGAATACGCGCGTCGTATTGCGCTTCAAGGTCGGCAAACTTGCTCCAGAAGGCTGCCGGCTTTTCGCCTTCGAGCAGAGAACGCAATATGTCGAGGTGTACGTGCCAGCCGGCAGAGAAGCTGGTCATGACCGCGCGGTCGGCGATGCGCTTATGGGTGACGACGAGCAGCACCTTGTCGCCGCGGGGGCTGAGCTCGAAGCGGACCTCCGACGGGGTGCCGGTCTCTTCGTTCCAGGTATAGGCCAGTAGTCGTGGCGGCTCCCAGGCGAGCACGTGGCCGTAATTGCGCACCTCGCCGGCGTGCTCGGCGTATTTCTGCGGTGGCCGATCGTCCTCCGTCGTCAGTTCCGAATGGCGGAAGACGTGCTCGACCTCGGCCCCTTCCTTCGATCCGATCGTTCCGGACGCCATCCAGAGCCGGCGCTTGCTTTCCTCCGTCAGATAGGACCAGACCCGCTCGATCGGGCCGGGAAGCAGGCGCTCGATGCGCACCGCGTCCGGTGCGACGACACGGCCGTAATCGGCGCCGGCAAAGGCTGTGGCAGACGAAGTCATGGCTTTTCCTCCGGATCAGTTTGGATTGTGGCGTCTTCGGCGAGAAGCAGCGCCTCGAGTGCGTCGATGCGGGTGCGCCAGAAGGCTTCGTAGTGGCGCATCCATTCCATGCCTGCATGCATCGGCGCGGCATCGAGCCGGCACACATGCGTGCGACCTTTCACTTCGCGGCGCACCAGACCTGCTCCTTCCAGCACCTTGATGTGCTTCGATGCCGCGGCCAGCGAGATCGAGAACGGCGCCGCAAGCTCACCCACCAGTCTTTCGCCCTGCGAAAGGTCCTGGAGCATGGCGCGCCGCGTCGGGTCCGAAAGCGCGTGAAACACGGCATCGAGATGTGCGTTCTGATATTCAATCATATTGTTGAATATCCTCTCGGTCGACCTAATTGTCAACCGTTCGGTTGAATTTAAAAGTATCGCGAAAAGAGACCAGGCCGCGGTGGGTCGTCGTGGATGCGCCGTCCCTTCCAGGCGGCAAGCGCATCGGCAAGATCGTCGGTCGGCACCATCTGGGCAAACTGTTCGCTTTCGACCAGCAGCCCCTCGGCGATCGACATGTTGAGGCCGCGGGTGACGGCGGTGATGATCGAGCGCACTGCAAGCGGGGAGTGGCCCATGATGCGTTTTGCCAGGTCACGGGCGGCCGACATCAGTTCCTCATGAGCGACGACGTGGTTGACGAGCCCCAACTCCAGCGCGCGATCGGCCAAGAAATCCTCGCCTGTCAGCAGCAGTTCAAGCGCGCGCTTGCGGCCGGCCAGCCGCGGCAGGCGCTGGGTGCCGCCGAAGGTCGGCGGCATGCCGAGCTTGATTTCCGGTTTGGCAAAACGCGCCCGGTCGCTGGCAACAGCGAGATGCACCGCTTCGGTGATCTCGCAGCCGCCGCCATAGGCAAGCCCGTTGACGGCAGCGATGACCGGCTTCGGAAAGGCTTCGAGCCGGGCCGTCAGGCCCTGGCCGCGACGGACGAAATCGCGCACGGCCGGGTTTACGCCCTTGGCCACGCTTTCCGAGAACTCATGGATATCGCCGCCGGCGGAAAAGGCGCGGTCGCCGGTGCCGGTGATGATCACGGCGCCGACGCCGTCGTTCGCTTCGATCTGGTCGAGAAGGCTCATGAGCCGGTCGATCAGCTCGTAGTTCAGCGCGTTGAGTTTCTCTGGGCGGTTGAGAGTGAGGAGGGCGATGCCCTCGGAAATCTGCATCAGCACGGTGTTCGACATGGTTGCTCTCCGGCAGGTGTTGACGGGGAGAGGCTAGGTGAGGGAAGATGCCATGTATATTCACTAGTCGGTATACATGAGAGATGGCGAAAGCAGAGAAATCGACCCGGGAGCTGATCGTCGCAGCGGCGGAAAAGCTATTTTATGCCGAGGGCATCCGCGCCGTCAGCGTCGATGCGGTGGCGGAAGCCGCGGGCGTGACCAAACGCACGCTCTACTATCATTTCGACAGCAAGGACGAGCTGATCGCCGCCTATCTCGAAGGCCGCGACCAGCCCAATCTGAAACTCTTCCGCAAGTGGTTCGACGCGGGCGACGGGGACATTGCCGACAAGGTCGAGGCGATCTTCGTCAACCTGGCGCGGGCGGCGCGCCATCCGAAATGGAAGGGCTGTGGCTTCCTGCGCACCTCCGCCGAGCTTGCCAACATGCCCGGTCATCCGGCGATCCGCATCGGTGCCGCCCACAAGAAGAAGTTCGAGGCCTGGATTGCCGAGACCTTTACCGAAGCCGGTGTCGCCGAGCCGGCCGTGCTGGCAAAGCAGATCCTGCTGCTGCTCGACGGCAGTTTCGCGGTCGTGCTGCTGCACCGGGATCCAAACTACATGGAGGTGGCGGGCAAGGCTGCGGCGACGCTTGTGCGGGTGGCGCTTGCCGGAGCAAACCCGAAGGCGCCATCGGAACATGCGGCGGCTTCATTCTGAAGCGAGGCGATTTCCGCTTTCAATCGGCTGCCGTTGGCGGGCAGTATGGGCTGTATCGTTATCAGCCGAACAACCATTGAGCGCCGGTGTGGCCGCGTTGCGGCTCACCGGAGGAGGAAATCCATGACAGTCAAGCGTATCGTCTCAAACCTCTACGCCCCGGACCCGCAAGTGGCGCGCGCCTTCTACGGCGACCTGCTGGAACTCGACGTGGTGATGGATCACGGCTGGATCCTGACCTTTGCCGCCGAGGGCAAGGCCGCGATGCCACAGGTGAGCATCGCCAGCGAGGGCGGCAACGATACGCCGGTGCCGGTGCTTTCGATCGAGGTGGACGATGTCGACCGGGCCTATCAGCGAGCCAAGGCCGCCGGTGTCGAGATCGTCTACGACATCACCAACGAGCCCTGGGGCGTGCGCCGTTTCTACATGCGCGACCCGTTCGGCAATATCGTCAACATCCTGGCGCACTGAGCAATTCCAGGAAAAGTGCGAAGCAATTGCGCCAGCCAAGCGAGCGAATTCCAGGAAAAGTGCGCAGCGGTTTTCCGTCCGGAATTGCGTCCTTGCAAACTCGCGAAGGATGCCGCCGGCTGGACCGGCGGCCTCTTGCATCAGGCGAGCGACAGCGCGTTTGAAAGATCGGCCACGAGGTCGTCGGGATGCTCGATACCGATCGACAGGCGGATGGTCGATTCCAGCACGCCGATGCGGTGGCGCACCTCGATCGGCACGCCGGAATGGGTCATCGCCGCCGGGTGGCTGGCGAGCGATTCCGTGCCGCCGAGGCTGACGGCGAGCTTGAAGATCTGCAGCGCATTGAGGAAGCGGAAGGCCGCCTCCTGGCCGCCAGCGATATCGAAGGAGAAGGTCGAGCCAGCGCCGGTGCACTGCGTCTTGAAAGTGCGGCCGACCGGCGTGTCCTCGCCGTGGAAGGGCAGGTAGTGGATACGCTCGACCTTCGGGTGGTCGTGCAGGAATTCGGCGACGATGCGGGCATTGTCGTCGGCCTTCTGCATGCGCACCGCCAGCGTTTCGAGCGAACGGCCGAGCATCCAGCAGGAATGCGGATCGAGCTGCGTGCCGATCGCACCGCGTAGCGCCTTTACCTGCTTCATCACCGCCTTGGAGCCGAGCGCGGCGCCGGCGATCAGGTCGGAGTGACCACCGACATACTTGGTCAGCGAATAGAGCGAGATGTCGGCGCCGTGCTCGATCGGCCGCTGGAAGACGGGCCCAAGCAGCGTGTTGTCGCAGGCGACGATCGGGGTATGGCCCTGCTTCCTGCCGATCGCATCGGCAACGCGGCGGATCATGGCGACGTCGACGAGGCTATTGGTCGGGTTCGCCGGCGTCTCGATCAGGATCACCGAGACCCGGCCCTTGGCCATCGCCTCTTCTGCGGCGGCGCTGACGGCCGCCTCGTTCACGCCATCGGCAAAACCGACGGCGGAAACGCCGAGATTGAGGAAGGTGCGGGCAAGCAGCGTCTCGGTGCCGCCATAGAGCGGCTGGCTGTGCAGCACCGCGTCGCCCGGCTTGACGAAGGCGAGCAGCGTCGTGGCGATCGCCGACATGCCCGACGAGAACAGTGCGCAGCTTTCGGTGCGCTCGTAGACGGCGAGACGGTCTTCGACGATCTCGCTGTTCGGGTGGTTGAAGCGCGAATAGACGAGGCCGGCGCCGACACCCGCCGGCGGTTCCTTCCGGCCGGAGACAAAGTCGAAGAAGTCGCGGCCCTCTTCGGCGGAGCGGAAGACGAAGGTGGAGGTCAGAAAGACCGGAGGTTTGACCGCGCCCTCCGACAGTTCCGGATCGTAGCCATAGTTCAGCATCTGCGTTTCAGGATGCAGCTTGTGGTTTCCGATGTGGGTTTTGGAGGGATGCGGTGCGGTCATGGCTTGTCTCCTCAAGCGAAGCGGACTCGACTGACAGGCAAATTATATCAGATGCTTGGACCGATCCTTGCTATTTCCGGCGGGATCGCCTTGAGTTGCGCAAAGATTTGGCTGAGTTGAGAAGATATGGCGCAGAAAATAGCCGACGAGACGGATCGCAGGATTTTGAAGGAACTGGTGGCGGATGCCCGCCTGACCAACAACGAGCTCGCCGAGCGGGTGGGGCTCTCGGCGTCGCCCTGTCTGCGTCGGCTACGGCGGCTGGAGGAGACCGGGGTCATCCGCGGCTATACGGCTTTGGTCGATCCCGCAGTCGACGGCTGGACGATGACGGCGATTGCGACCGTCACGCTCAGCCGCCAGCACGAAGACGAGATCGTCATGTTCGAAGAGGCGGTGCGCGGCTGGGACGAGGTGCTCGAATGCCATCTGGTGACCGGCTCGCGCGACTACGTGCTGAAGGTGATGAGCGCCGGCCTCGATCAGTACGAGCGTTTCATCAAGGAGAAGATCGCAAGGCTCAAATGCGTCGCCTCGATCGAGACGAGTTTCGTGATGAACACGATCAAGGAGCGGCGAGTCTAGCGCCAACCCCTCCATAAGCCTCTGAAGCGGTTCGATAATCGTCCATCCGGCTTTGAAACCATCAGGGATGCCCTAGATTCGAGTTAGGAGGGCGTCCCACACGCTCGGCGGGCGCCTTGCTCTCTCGGAGAGAGACGATGGATTTCGCAACAGCGCTCGATGCCGCCGCTTCCTGGCTGCAGACGGTCTTTTTGAACGAGTGGACCTATTATCAGCTCGCCGTCATCGTCGCCGGCTACCTGGTCTGCGGCGCACTGGCGAAGCGAATAGAGCCGCGGGTCGAGGCTCGAGCCCGTCTGATCAAGGGCAATCCGGATCTTTTGCGGGTCATCATCGCCTTCATGCGGCGGCTGCGGTGGCTGTTTCTGATCGTCTGGCTCTGGATTGCCGACGGCATGATCCTGCGCTTTGGCTGGCCGTCCTATCGCTGGTTGGTGGCGACCGCGCTGACGCTGACGGCGGCGTGGTTCGTCATCTCGGTGCTCACACGCATCATCCGCAACCAGATGCTGGCGCGCGTCACCGCCGTCGTCGGCTGGATCTATTTTGCGCTCTATGCGGTCGGGCTCGACCGGGTGATCCTGACGACACTTGATGGCGTTGCCATCAATCTCGGTGCGGTTCGCCTGTCGCTGCTGCTCGTCCTGAAAGCCATCGTGCTCTCCGCCGCGCTGATCTGGCTTGCCGTTTTGATCGGCAATGTCTCGTCGCACTGGATCCAGCGGTCAGCGGACCTGACCCCCTCCTTCAAGGTTCTGATCAGCAAGCTGGTCAAGATTGCGCTGATTGGCTTTGCCGGCGCAATCGCGCTATCGGCCACCGGCATCGACCTGACGGCGCTGACGGTTTTTTCCGGGGCGGTCGGTGTCGGCATCGGTTTCGGTCTGCAGAAGGTGGTTTCCAACTTCATCTCCGGTATCATCATCCTGCTCGACAAATCCATCAAGCCGGGCGACACGATCACGCTCGGCGATACCTTCGGGTCCGTGCGCGACCTGCGCTCCCGCTTCGTCTCCGTCATCACCCGGGACGGCAAGGAATACCTCATTCCAAACGAGGATTTCATCTCGCAGCAGGTGGTGAACTGGTCGTTCTCCAGCGACTTCGTCCGCATCGAGGTCGATTTCGGTACCTCCTATGACAGCGACCCGCACGAGGTGGCGCGCATCGCCATCGAGACTGCCGCATCGCTGCCGCGGGTGGCGAGCAGCTACGCGCAGCCGGTGTGCTGGATGACGGGTTTCGGCGCCTCGTCGCTCGATTTCAAGCTGAGGTTCTGGATCTCCGATCCGAGTAACGGGCTCACCAACATCCGCGGCCAGGTGCTGATGGCGCTCTGGGATGCGTTCAAGGCGGCGGGCATTTCGATCCCGTTCCCGCACCGTGAAATCATCATGAAGACGCCGGTCGAGGTCACCCGGGTTTAGGGGCCGAAGTGCCCGTCGGCCGGTTCGCGTCAGGGTGTCTTGCGGTTGTGGCGATTGACTGGACACGCCGGGGAAGCGACATTGCCGGCGCCGGAACAGCCCGCAGTCGTTCCGGTGACCGTGCCAGCATCAGTGGGGACCCGACGCCATGGACCATCTTCAACAGACGCCGCTGTCGAGGTTGCCGATGCCGCGTTTTCTCTCGACGCTGCTGGCATCGTTCTCGACCACGGGGCTCATCGTCGGCGTCTTCTTCTTTGCCATGTCGCTGACGCCGAGCCTCATCCCGCGGCCCTATGTGGTGCAGGCGGTGATTTCGGGCCTGTCGCTTTCCGCCGGCTATGCGATCGGCGTACTGTTGCGCTGGCTGTGGTCCTTGCTCGACCTGCCGGAGATCCGCGGCCGCACAGGCCTTACGGTGAAGGTGCTAGCGGCGCTCGGCTGCACCGCGGTTGCGCTCGCCTTCCTCTGGCGCACCGCCTACTGGCAGAACACGGTGCGGCAGATCATGGGGCTCGACCCGGTCGAAAGTGCTGAGCCGTTCAAGCTCGGGCTGATCGCGGCACTCGTGTTTGTCGCCATCGTGCTCATCGCGCGCCTGTTCCGCTTGACCTTCCGGTTTCTGACCCGCCGCTTCGAGCATGTGTTGACCCGGCCGCTGGCAAAGGTCGCAGCCGTCGTTGCCGCCCTCGCGCTGTTCTGGTCCGCCGTTGACGGCGTCATCTTCCGCTTCGCGCTGCATGCGGCCGACAGCTCGTTCCAGCGGTTGGACGCGCTGATCGATCCGGATGTCGCGCCGCCGACCGATCCGTTGAAGACCGGCAGCAGCGCGTCGCTGATGACGTGGGACGAACTCGGCCGCCAGGGCCGCCAGTTCATCGCTTCCGGTCCGACGGCGAAGGACATCGGCGGCTTCTTCGGCGGAGAGGCACAAGAGCCATTGCGCGTCTACGCCGGTCTCAACTCGGCCGAGACCGCCAAGGAGCGGGCGAAGCTCGCGCTGGAGGAATTGAAGCGCGTCGGTGGTTTCGAGCGATCGAACCTTCTGATCGTGGTGCCGACCGGCACCGGCTGGATCGACCCGCCGGGCCTCGATTCGCTCGAATATCTGCTGAAGGGCGATGTCGCCAGCGTCGCGGTGCAGTATTCCTATCTCACGAGCTGGCTGTCGCTGCTGGTCGAGCCGGAATATGGCGCGGAGACTGCCGATGCGCTCTTCGATGCGGTCTATGGCTACTGGACGACGTTGCCGAAGGACAGAAGGCCGAAGCTCTATCTCTATGGCCTCAGCCTCGGCTCGATGAACTCGCAAGGCTCGGTCGATCCCTTCGATATCATCAGCGATCCGTTCCAGGGCGCGCTCTGGGTCGGCTCGCCGTTCCCGACCAAGACCTGGCTGCAGATCACCCGAAACCGCAATCCGGGCTCGCCGGAATGGCGGCCGCTTTATCGCGACGGCTCGGTGATCCGTTTCACCAATCAGGAGAATGCGCTGAACATCCCGGGCGCGACCTGGGGCAATGTCCGCATCGTCTATCTGCAATATGCCAGTGATCCGATCACCTTCTTCGATCCATACTCCTTCTACCGCGAGCCCGACTGGATGAAGGCGCCGCGCGGTGCCGACGTCTCTCCTGCGCTCAGATGGTTCCCCGTCGTCACCATGTTTCAGTTGCTTGCCGACATGGCGCTCGCGACGACCTCGCCGATCGGCTACGGCCATGTCTATGCGCCGGAGCACTATATCGACGCGTGGATGCAGGTGATGGCACCGGCTGATGTCAGCGAGGCGGACGCCGAGCGGCTGAAGGCGCTGCTCAAGGGTCGCTACTGAGCCTGCTTGTCGCCGGACCGCTCGCCACGCAGGTGCGCGGCGATCTGGTTGGCGAAGGCCTGGATCAGCGGCTCCTCCGCCTTTTCCGTCGGGCAGAGCAGATAGTAGCCGGCCGAGGCCGGTATCGCCGTCGGGAAGGGCTGGATCAGGCGTCCTTCGTAGAGATAGGAGCGTGTCAGCACGTCTGAGACGAGCGCGATGCCCTGGCCCTGTAGCGCCGAGGCGACGGCGATCGCGACCGATTGCACCCGCACGCTCCGGCTGCCTTCGAGCGAAATGCGCGATGCGGCCGACCAGCGCGTCCATTCCCGGCCGTCATCCTCATGCAGCAGCGTGACGTCGCGCAGCTTCCGCTCGCGCAGCGGGCCTTCAAGCCGGGGGAAGAGGAGCGGCGAGCAGACCGTCCTGAGCTTCACGTCGCTGACTGGCTGCCACCACAGGCCGTCGAAGGGCGGATTGTCGTAGACGACGGCGAGATCGACATCGTCCCAGACGACGTCGCTGGCGCGGATGCAATTGCGCATCGAAAGATCGGTGACGCCGCGCGCACCCGCGAACTGTACGAGGAGGCCGGCCATCCAGGCAATCGCGAGCGCCGGGGGCAGGCCGACCGTCAGCTTGCGCTGGTGGCTTTCGAGCCGTCGGTCGGTGCCGTCCTCCACGGCGGCGGCAAGGTTGCCGATCGCGTGGGAAACCGTCTGCGCGAACTCGCGGCCGGCGGCCGTGAGCTTGATGTTGCGGCCGGATTTTTCAAGCAGCGTCAGGCCGGTCGTCTCCGAGAGCCGGCGCAGCTGCAGCGACACGGCGCCGGGACTCAAGCCGAGCTCATCCGCCGCCTGGCGCACGGAACCGATGCGCGCGACCGCCTCGAACGCCCGGATATAGGGCAGGAAATGCAACGCCTTCACGTGAGCCCTCCCGCTCTGATCGCGCCCCTCACGGCGTGAAATCGTTTAGCCAGACTGCACAATATCAAGCATAAAAAATCGCTATTCCCAATCGATTTTTGCTCCTATGAATCGGGCCTGAGAGAGGGAGAACACAATGATCGAGGCACAACCGTTTGATTTTCCTTATGATGGAAAGCTGGTTCCGGCGCAGACGGCGCTGATGGTGATCGATCTGCAGATCGACTTCTGCTCGGCCAACGGTTACTTCGCCTCGATGGGCTACGATCCGGCGCCGCTGGCCGCGATCGTGCCCGCGGTCAACCGGGTGATTGCGGCCGCACGGCAAGCCGGCTGCCTGATCATCCACACGCGCCAGGGCTACCGCGCCGATCTCGCCGACATGACGCCTTACGAGAAATGGCGGCGCAAGCGCTCCGGACTTGAGAACACGCAGGTGCTTTTGCGTTCCAGCCCCGGCTTCCAGTTGCTTCCGGAACTCGATGTCGCCGACACCGACGTCATCATCGACAAGACCTGCAACAGTTCCTTCACCTATACGGATCTCGAGCATGTCTTGAGATCCCAGGGCATCACCCACATGCTCTTTACCGGCTGCACCACGGACGTTTGTGTGCATACGACGCTGCGCGAAGCCTGCGACCGCAATTTCCAGTGCCTGACGATTTCAGACTGCTGCGCCAGCGGCGAGCAGTGGGCGCATGAGGCGGCGATCAACATGATCTCGATCGAGAACGGCATCTTCGGCACGGTCTCGACCAGTGATGCCGTTATTGCCGGACTGGCCAAGGCCGCCGCCCGCTAGCGCTCTGGCACCGCGCAATTCCGGGCGAAAAGCCGCTTCACGCTTCTCCTGGAATTGCTCCAGGCGCGGTCCTCACATTTCCAAAGCCTTTTGCCAACCGTTCAACGGAATGATGCCCTATGCAACGATACATCTCGCTGATGCGACTGACCTCGAAGGGACTGGCCGAGCTTGCCGATAGTGGCAGCCGGCGCAAGGTGAGCGAGGATCGGGTCGCAGCGCTCGGCGGCCGCTCGGTCGCCTTCTATGCCACGCTCGGGACCTATGACTTCGTCCAGGTTTTCGAGATGCCGGACAATGCGTCGATGATGCAATACGTGCTGACGGCGCGGCGCGACGGCTTCGTGGATCCGCTCATCCTTCCTGCCTTCGACAGCCAGACCTATGGCGACATCGTCGGCCGCGTTTCACCAGCACAATGAGGGGAATGAAGATGATCAGACTGGCATCCTGCGCAACCCTTCTGACGACCGCCGTGCTTACGGCCGGCGCCGCACAGGCCGAGCCGCCGGCTTTCGCCGCCGATGGAGAGGTTGGCGTCTGCACCACCGCGGCCTTTCCGCCGCTTTCCTTCAAGGAGCATCCGGCCGATGCGAAGCCGACCGGCATCGACATCGAGATCGCCGAAGCGCTGGCCGCGCAATGGAATGCGAAGGTGAACTACACCGTCACCGAATTCGCCGGCCTCTTGCCGACGCTCGGGGCAGGGCGCTGCGACGTCATCGTCAGCGGCATCTACATCAACGCCAAGCGGCGCGAGACCTATGACGGCGTGCCCTACATGAAATCGGCGACCGCCATGGTCACCAAAGCGGGCAGCGATACGATCAAGGCGCCGGAGGATCTCAGCGGCAAGGTCATCGCGCTCGAAGCCGGCGCCTACTACAAGGAAGAGCGGATCGGGCCCTTAAACGAGGCGCTCGCGGCCAAGGGCCTGCCGCCGGTCGATGTGCAGGAATACCCGACCCAGCAGGCCGCCTACCAGCAGGTGCTCGTCGGCCGCGTCGATGCGACCGTAACGGAAGAGGCGGAGGGCGCCTATCGCGCGTCGCGCTCCGACGGCGCGCTCACGCTCCCCTATATCTGGGCCTCGGACTTCAAATACGGCATCTACAGCCGCCGTGACGGTGGCGATGCAGCCGCGGTGAAGGCAGGGCTGAAGGCGCTCAAGGAGAAGGGCTTCTTCGGCGATCTCGCCAGGAAATACGGGCTCGATCCGGCGCTCTTCGACGTCGACTACGACTCCTGAGCGAAAGGAGGCGGGGCATGAACTTCGATACGAAACTGTTTTTCGATGCCCTGACCATGCCCGTCATGTTGCAGGGGGCGGGCATCGCCATCCTGCTGTCGATCCTGGTGCAGGCGGCGTCGTTCCTGCTCTGCCTGCCGCTGGCCGTCGCGCTCAATTCGATGGCGGCGGTCAGGCGCACAGCGGCGCAGGTCTATGTCTGGCTGTTTCGCTCGGCGCCGCTGATCCTCGTGCTCCTGATCGTCTGGAACGGCGCACCGCAGCTCTTTCCGGGGCTCACGCGGGCGCCCTGGTACACGCCCTTCGTCGCTGCCTTCATCGCGTTTACGCTGGTCACGGCCGCCTATATGGCGGAAGCGATGCGCGGGGCGCTTGCGGCGATCGGCCAGGGGCAGACGGATGCCGCCCGCGCGCTCGGGCTCAATCGCTGGCAGACCTTCTTTCTGGTGGTTCTGCCGCAGGCGCTGCGCATCGTCATGCCGGTGCTGGTCAACGAATTCATCAACCTGATCAAGCTGACCTCGCTCGCCTATGTAATCTCGATGCGCGAGATCATGGCGGTCGTCAACGACGCGATCGCCTCCAGCTTCCGCTTCGTCGAGTGGTATTCGGCAGCGCTGGTCTACTATCTCGCGATCGTTTCGATCCTGATGTTTCTGCAGCGGCTGATCCAGCGGCGCATGGCTTAACCCGCTTCCGAATTCGGCACCGGCAGCGTCGCGAGCAGATCGGCCATGGCGGCGATGATCTTGCGGTGCTGGTGGGCGTGGCGGGTGCGCAGGCTGGTGGCGGCATAGACCGTTTGCGGGATGACGGGCGCGTCCTGAACGCGCGCAGTAAATCCATCGTCCGCCAGCCGCTCGGCCGTTGCTGCCGTCACGTAGGCCGATCCGCCGAGTGTGCGAAGCAGCCGGGTGATCGCCATGTTCTGGCCGGCGGCAAGCAGCGCTGCGGAGAGATGCGGCAGCGCCAGCCGGTGGGCGCGATCGAAGCCTGGCGAAAAGCTTGAGCGGATGTAGCTCTCGGAGCGGATCTCGGCGAGCATCTGCGCCTCCGTGCTCACCATCACGTAATGCAGATCGCCGATCCTTTCGTAATAGAGATCGGGCAGGTAGTGGGGCGTGTAGAGGATCGCCAGATCCAGGTCGCCAGCGCCGAGATCGCGGTTCATCTGGTTGGAGTAGTCCGCCTCCATATAGATCTCGATGCCGGGCAGCTCCCGGCGGATCGTTGCCATCCATTCCCCGGCAAAGGCTTCCGCCAGATCATGCTGGACACCAAGCCGCATGGAGCGCTCCAGCGCGCCGGCATTGGTGACCGCGCGTGTGGCCTCATGCCATTGGTTTTGCAGGGCTTTTGCGTAATCTAGAAAGCGCAGGCCGGCGGCCGTCGGCACGGTGCCACCCTTGTTGCGGGTAAAGAGCTTGCGGTTGAACTGCGCTTCCAGTGCCTTCACCCGATGTGAGACGGTCGACTGGGTGAGATTCAGGCGCTCGGCGGTGCGGTTGAAGGAGCGGCTCTCCATCAGGTCCAGGAAGGTTTCGATCAGCTCCACCTGCATGCCGTTCTCTCCCGCTGCAATCGCTCCAATCTAATCGAAAGCATCGATCAATAAAGCCTGTTTCCGTTGCTTGATGGCGCCCGGCTTCACCGGCAAGAATTCGCCAAAACGAGGGAACAGTTGATGTCGAATTTGCCGTCGCACGCACGCGTCGTGATCATCGGTGGGGGAGCGATCGGGGCTTCCTCGCTTTACCATCTCGCCAAGGCCGGCTGGACCGACTGCGTGCTTCTGGAAAAGAACGAGCTGACGGCGGGCTCCACCTGGCATGCCGCCGGCAACGTGCCGACTTTCTCGTCCTCCTGGTCAATCATGAACATGCAGCGCTATTCAGCGTCGCTCTATCGTGACCTCGGCGCGCTCGTCGACTATCCGATGAACTATCACGTCACCGGCTCGATCCGGCTCGGCCATTCGAAGGAGCGGCTGCAGG
This sequence comes from Ensifer sp. Root558, assembly GCF_001427045.1. Lineage (NCBI taxonomy): Bacteria > Pseudomonadati > Pseudomonadota > Alphaproteobacteria > Hyphomicrobiales > Rhizobiaceae > Ensifer > Ensifer sp. Root558. The sequence continues at coordinate 39,562 of NZ_LMGC01000001.1, forward strand.
AGTTCAAGCGCGTCGTCGGCATGGGGCGCTACCAGGGCATGGATCTCGATATCCTGTCGCCCGACGAGATGCGCGCCCGCTATCCGTTTCTCGAGACACACGAGCTGACCGGCGCGCTCTACGATCCCTATGACGGCGACATCGACCCGGCGCAGCTGACGCAGGCGCTCGCCAAGGGTGCGCGCGACATGGGCGCCAAGATCATCCGCTTCTGTCCGGTCACGGGCGCGCGCCGCGAAAACGACGAATGGGTCATCTCTACGCCGCAGGGCGAGATCCGCTGCGAATACGTCGTCAACGCCGCCGGCTACTACGCCCGCGAGGTCGGCAAGATGTTTGGCCGCAACGTGCCGATGATGGTGATGAGCCATCAGTATATCCTGTTCGACGAAATCCCGGAGCTTGCCGCCTGGTCGAAGGAGGCCGGCCACAAGCTGCCGCTGCTTCGTGACGTCGACAGCTCCTACTATCTCCGCCAGGAGAAGAACGGCATGAACCTCGGCCCCTACGAGCGCAACTGTCGCGCCCACTGGGTAACGCCTGACGATCCGATGCCGGAGGATTTTTCGTTCCAGCTCTTTCCGGACGATCTCGACCGGTTGGAATGGTACCTGAACGATGCCGTGGAGCGCGTGCCGATCCTCGGCACGGCCGGCCTTTCGCGGATCATCAATGGCCCGATCCCCTATGCACCCGACGGTAATCCGCTGATCGGCCCGATGCCGGGCGTGCCGAACGCCTTCGAAGCCTGCGTCTTCACTTTCGGTATCTGCCAGGCGGGTGGCGCCGGCAAGGTGCTCGCCGAATGGATCACCGAGGGCCAGACGGAGTGGGACATGTGGTCCTGCGATCCGCGCCGCTACACCGACTATACCGACCAGGATTATTGCATCGCCAAGGGCATGGAGATCTACGGCCACGAATACGCGATGCACTTTCCGAAGCATTACTGGCCAGCCGGGCGCGGCAAGAAGTTATCGCCGATCCACGACCGCATCGCCGCCCTCGGCGCCCAGTTCAAGCCCTATAACGGCTGGGAGCGTGCGATGTGGTACGCCAAACCAGGCGACGACACCTCGGAAGAGGCGACGCAGACCTGGGGCCGCGAAGGGCCTTGGGCCAAGCGCATCGAAGAAGAGTGCCTGGCCGTGCGCGATGCCGCCGGCATACTCGACCTGCCGGGCTTCTCGCGCTTCCGGGTAAAGGGCGAGGGCGCGACCGCATGGCTCTCCGGCCTCATCACAGGCCGCGTGCCGAAGCCTGGGCGCATCGGCCTGGCCTATTTCGCCGACGACAAGGGCCGGATCGTTACCGAGATGTCGGTGATGATGCTCGACGAAGACTTCTTCTTCCTCATCACCGCCGCAACCGCGCAGTGGCACGATTTCGAATGGCTGATGAAGCACCGGCCGGCCGACGCCGCCTTCACCATCGACGACGTCACCAAGTCCTTCTCCTGCCAGATCCTGACCGGGCCGAAGTCGCGCGCGATCCTCGCCGAGGTCAGCGAAGCGGATCTCGCCAAGGGCTGGCTCACGCACCAGACGGCGCAGATCGCCGGGCGCTATTGCCAGCTCGTGCGCGTCTCCTTCGCCGGCGAACTCGGCTGGGAGATCCATACCAAGGTGGAGGATACGGCCGCCATCTTCGACGCCGTCTGGGCGGCCGGTCAGAAGCATGGCCTCAAACCCTTCGGCATGGAAGCGCTCGACAGTCTGCGCATCGAGAAGGGCTACCGCGCCTGGAAGGGCGATCTGTCGACCGACTACACCATCCTGCAGGGTGGGCTGGAGCGCTTCGTCGACTGGGGCAAGCCCGGCTTCAAGGGCAAGGCGGCGCTGGAGCGTGAGAAGCAGCAGGGCGTTTCCAAACGCTTCGTGACGCTGACCGTCGCCGCCGACGGCTGCGATGCGCCCTATATGTCGACGCTCTGGTCGGACGGCCAGGTTGTCGGCGAGACCACCTCGGGCAACTGGGGCTACCGCGTCGGCAAGTCGATCGCGCTCGGCATGCTGCGCGCCGATCTCGCCGTGCCCGGCAACGAGATCGAGGTCGAGATCTTCGGCGATCGCTTCAAGGCGACGGTCGAGGCCGACCAGCCGCTCTGGGATCCCTCCAATGAAAGACTGCGCGCATGAGCAAGCCCATTCCCTCGAAAGCCCGCGCAGTCATCATCGGTGGCGGCGTCTCCGGCTGTTCCGTCGCCTATCACCTCGCCAAGCTCGGCTGGACCGATGTGGTTCTGCTTGAGCGCAAGCAGCTGACCTCCGGTACCACCTGGCATGCGGCCGGCCTGATCGGTCAGCTTCGCGCCTCGCAGAACATGACGCGGCTCGCGAAATACTCGGCCGACCTCTACGTCAAGCTCGAGGCCGAAACCGGCATTTCCACCGGCATGCGCCAGAACGGCTCGATCACCGTGGCACTGACGGAAGAACGCAAGGAAGAGATCTACCGCCAGGCATCGCTGGCGCGCGCCTTCAATGTCGACGTGCGCGAGATCACGCCTGACGAGGTCAAGGCGATGTATCCGCACCTCAACACCTCGGATGTGAAGGCGGCGGTGCATCTGCCGCTCGATGGCCAGTGCGACCCGGCCAACATCGCCATGGCGCTCGCCAAGGGCGCCCGGCAAAACGGCGCAACGATCATCGAAGGTGTCAAGGTGACATCCGTCCTGAAGAAGGACGGCCGGGTCACCGGCGTCACCTGCGAGCAGAATGGCGAGAGCTACACGATCGAGACCGATCATGTCGTCAACTGCGCCGGCATGTGGGGCAGGGAGTTTGCGCGGCAATCGGGCGTCACGGTGCCGCTGCACGCCTGCGAGCATTTCTACATCGTCACCGAGGCGATCCCGGAGCTGAAGCGCCTGCCGGTTCTGCGCGTGCCGGACGAGTGCACCTACTACAAGGAAGATGCCGGCAAGATGCTGATCGGGGCCTTCGAGCTCAAGGCCAAGCCCTGGGGAATGGACGGCATCCGCGAGGATTTCTGCTTCGACCAGTTGCCGGACGATTTCGACCACTTCGCGCCGATCCTCGAAATGGCGGTCAACCGCATGCCGATGCTGGAAACGGCTGGGATCCATACCTTCTTCAACGGCCCGGAAAGCTTTACGCCCGACGACCGCTACTATCTCGGCGAAGCGCCGGAGGTGAAGGGATACTGGGTCGCGGCCGGCTACAATTCGATCGGCATCGTTTCCTCGGGCGGCGCCGGCATGGCGCTCGCCCAATGGATGAATGACGGCGAGCCGCCCTTCGATCTCTGGGAGGTGGATATCCGCCGGGCGCAGCCGTTCCAGAAGAACCGCGCGTATCTGAAAGACCGCGTCTCGGAAACGCTCGGCCTGCTCTACGCCGACCATTTCCCCTATCGCCAGATGGCGACCGCGCGCGGGGTGCGCCGTTCGCCGCTGCACGAGCATCTGAAAGCTCGCGGCGCTGTCTTCGGTGAAGTCGCCGGATGGGAACGCGCCAACTGGTTTGCGAAGGGAGGCCAGTCGCGCGAGTACCGCTATTCATGGAAGCGGCAGAACTGGTTCGAGAACCAGAGGGACGAGCATCTTGCGGTGCGAAACGGCGTCGGCCTGTTCGACATGACCTCCTTCGGCAAGATCCGGGTTGAAGGGCGCGATGCGCTTTCCTTCCTGCAGCGGCTCTGCGCCAACGAGATGAACGTCGAGCCCGGCCGGATCGTCTATACCCAGATGCTCAACGCCCGCGGCGGCATCGAGAGCGACCTGACGGTGACGCGGCTGTCGGAAACCGCCTTCCTGCTGGTCGTGCCCGGTGCCACGCTCCAGCGCGACCTCGCCTGGCTGCGCAAGCATCTGACGGACGAGTTCGTGGTGATCACTGATGTCGGCGCTGGCGAAAGCGTGCTCTGCGTCATGGGGCCGAAGGCGCGTGAGCTCATGCAGAAGGTGAGCCCGAACGATTTTTCCAACGCGGGGCATCCGTTCGGCACGGCGCGCGAGATCGAGGTCGGCATGGGCCTCGCCCGCGCCCACCGCGTCACCTATGTCGGCGAGCTCGGCTGGGAGCTCTATGTCTCGACCGACCAGACGGCGCATGTGTTCGAGGCGCTGGAGGCGGCGGGGCAGGACCTGGGCCTCAAGCTCTGCGGCATCCACACACTGGATAGCTGCCGCATCGAAAAGGCCTTCCGCCATTTCGGCCACGACATCACCGACGAAGATCATGTGCTCGAAGCCGGACTCGGCTTTGCGGTCAAGGCCGACAAGGGCGATTTCATCGGCCGCGAGGCGGTGCTTGCCAAGCACAATCGCGGGCTTTCGCGCCGGCTGGTGCAGTTTCGGCTCGCAGATCCAGAGCCGCTGCTCTTCCACAACGAGGCGATCGTTCGCGACGGCAAGATCGTCGGCACGATCACGTCAGGCAATTACGGCCACCACCTCGGCGGCGCCATCGGCCTCGGCTACGTGCCCTCGGAAGGCGAGAGCGCAGAGGACGTGCTCGGATCAAGCTTCGAGATCGAGATCGCCGGAACGCGGGTGAAGGCGGAGGCGTCGTTGAAGCCGATGTACGACCCGCGGGCGGAGCGGGTGCGGATGTAGGCAGGCGTTGGGTGGCGTGCCTGGCGCTTGAGACAGCCCCTCACCGCGCGGATGAGGGGCTCTTCGAGGCACAACGAAAATACGCGTGCCGGATCGCGGGTTTCCGGTCTTCTTTCTGGAGTTCAGTCCATGCTCGCATCGGAGCTTAAGGATACGACAGTTGCGGGCGACCGCATCGATCAGCTGGTCGCCGGCCATCGTCCGGGCCATGGGCTTGCCCGCGCCTTCTACCTCGACCCGGAGATCTATGAACGGGACCTCGAGCGGGTTTTTCGGCGTCACTGGCATTGCGTCGCCCATGAAAGCGCGATCCCCAACGCCAATGATTTCGAGGTCTTCCGCATGGCCTCCGAGCAGGTGATCGTCACCCGTACGGCAAGCGGCGAGATCCATGCGATGCTCAATGTCTGCCGTCATCGCGGGGCCGAGGTCTGCACCAAGGACAAGGGCAATGCCCGTGCCTTCGTCTGTCCCTACCATGCCTGGACCTATGGCAATGATGGCGCGCTGAAGGCGGCGCGGCTGATGCCCAAGGACTTCAAGCGCGAGGACCACGGCCTGAAGAAGCTCAACGTGCGTGTCGTCGAAGGATTGATCTTCATCTCCTTTGCCGCCGAGCCGCTTGATTTCTCCGAAGTCGAGCGCCTGTTGCGTGCGACCTGCGGCCAGTATGGCTGGGGATCGGCGAAGATCGCCCATCGTCAGAGCTATGCGATCGACGCCAACTGGAAGCTTGCGGTCGAAAACTATGTCGAGTGCTACCATTGCGGGCCGGCGCATCCGGAATATTCCGAAACCCATGCGCTGGAACAGCCGCTGCACCTGATCGAGGAACTGAACGCCAGGATGGAGGCGCGCACCTGCGCGCTCGGCATCGAGGTCGCCTCCGGCAATCACTGGCAGAATTCCACCGGCGGCAAGGAGACCATTCATGCCTTCCGCTACGCGCTCTATGATGGCGTCCAGACCGGCAGCAAGGACGGGCAGGCGCTGAGCACGCTGATGGGCCGCTTCACCGATTTCGACGGCGGCGTCACCTCGATCCATCTGGGTGGCACCACCTTCCTCGTCTGCTATCCGGACCACGGCATGATCTACCGCTTCATCCCGAAGACGGCCGAAACCTCGGAGATGGAGCTGATCTGGCTCGTCGACGGCAAGGCCGAGGAGGGGCGCGACTACGATCTGGAAAAGCTCACCTGGCTCTGGAAGGTGACGACCGACGAGGACAAGGCGATCATCGAGCACACGTCGCGCGGCGTGCGTTCGCACTACTTCGTGCCAGGCCCAATCGCGCCGATGGAGCAGAACGAGCTGCGCTACATCAACTGGTATCTCGACGAGATCAGCCGGCCGGCCTGAGCGGCAAGCTGCAGGCAAATCGCGTCGCCGGTGCAAGCGTGCCGGCGACGCATTTCGTTTGCCTAGTCCCGCCGGTTGAAATGCGTCCTCAGCGCCACGTGCGTCTGCACCGTCGCGACGCCCGGGATGATCGATATCTGGCGGCGGATGGTGTCGAGATCGCCGTTGGAGGCGCATTCGACCAGCACCATCAGGTCGGTGGCGCCGGCGAGCGACCAGCAGGTGACGATGGGCGGCATGGCCGAGAGATGCGGCACGATATGGTCGCAGTTCTTGCCGGGCTGGAAGGTGATCGCGATCAGCGATTTGACGGTCGGGCTCTGGTCTTCGATGCCGAGGCGGATGGTGTAGCCGGCAATGACGCCCTTCGATTCCAGCCGTCGCAGCCGGTCATGGGCCGCGCTGCGCGAAAGACCGCTGTGGCGGGCCAGTGCCACCAGGCTCTGGCGCGAATCCTGCCTGAGCGCTGCCAAAAGCAGGCGATCCTTTTCATCGATTTCCGTCAAAACGTCGCCTCCTTGTCGCCATTTCCGGACATATGTCCGGTCAGGCGTCATCATGTCCAGTGAAATCGGACGATAGGCAAGATAGCGTCTCCCTACAACCAAGGAGCCTTGCCATGCCCAAAATGAGTGTCCCCGACAACGCCGTGCTGCTGCCGATCGACATGCAGCAGGCCTTTGACAGCACCCCCTGGCCGCGTCGCTGGAATGAGGCGGTCGACAGCAACGGCCTTGCGCTTCTTGCCGCCTGGCGGGCAAGCGGCCGACCAGTCATTCACGTGCGCCACGACAGCGTCATGCCCGGCTCGACGCTTTCCCTCGGCGCGCCCGGCAACGGCTTCCGGCCGGGCTTCGGACCGATGGGAGACGAGGCACTCGTCACCAAGGGCGTCAACGCCGCCTTTATCGGTACCGACCTCGACTTGCGCCTGCGTCGTCTCGGCGTCGAGACGGTCGTCGCCTTCGGCATTTCTACCGACATGTGCGTCTCGACCTCGGTGCGCGTCGGCGCCAATCTCGGCTACCGAATGATCCTCGTCGAGGATGCCTGCGATTGTTTCGACCAGCCGGACGGCGAAGGCGGAGTGATCTCGGCGCGCGAAATCCACCGCGCCCACGTGGCGACCTTGCGGGCGGAATTTGCCGAGGTGTTGTCGACGGCGAAGCTCGTCGAGGCGTTGCAGCGACCGGCAGCGGCTTGACGGTCGGGCGCGGGCAGACGGGGCTACCGTTCAGGTGCTTCCGCTCCCGCGCCGCCGACTACCGGTTGGCGCCGCGGACTTCCTGGATCTCGGTCGTCCATTTCGGCGCCGTCAGGCTTTCGCCCTCGCGGTTGGGGAAGGTGAGGAAGGTTTCGAACGAACGGCTCTGGCCCGCCGGCACGCGGGCGAGGATGAGTGCGGTGTCGTTGCCGATCGTCTCGCAATTGCCGTCAGGGCAGTTTTCGAGCGTTACCGCGAGGCGGAAATATTCGAGCAGTTGCGGCCCTTTGTTCGTCACCGTGCCGCGCAGCCGGAAGCTTCTCTCCGGCTGGCTCTGTTCGAAGGTCAGGCCTTCGAGGGCAACGTCGGCGGCCGTGAGGCCGGCCGGTTGGGTCGTCTCAACGGGCGGGGGCGCGGCCGGCGTGCGACCGTCGCGGTCGGCAAACCAGATGATGAAGGCGACGAGCAGGCCGAGCGCCACGGCGACGGAGAGGATCGGTTCGGCCCAATGACGAAAGCGGCTGAAGCGCGCTGCCAGATACACCACGACAAGACCCAGCGGTAACGCGATCAACCATAGCATCAAGATCCTCCTCAACCCCGCATCATTCCTTGGTCCGGAATCGACGCAACAGAGAAATCGTGCAGCCGATCAACGTGTTACAGCGACGCTCGCATTTTGGAACGGTGCTCTATACCACCTGGCCTTTATATAGGGTGGGCGCCGACTGGCAACACGCCGGGGCGTCGGACGAAAGGAAGCACCCTGACGAATTGGTGAACACGCATGACGATGCCGCGTGGGTCCGCGCTCGCGTGTACAGGACGTCTCCCTATCTGGCGGGTGTCAGGTCCACCCAGTAGGTGCCCTCGAAGGGCACCGCGGCGAAGCGGGCGTTGATCTCGGCAAGGCTCTTCTGGGGGTCGAGATCGCCGAACAGATCCGGCCGGATCCAGGTGGCGAAGGCTTCGGCGGCGACGATGTTGAGCGGGATCGCGTTGAAGAAGTTCCAGAGACCGTGCACGCGCTTTTCCTCGACGGCGCGGATGGTCTTCAGCGCCGGCGCCTCGATGGTGCGGGCCAGCGTCTCGCGCGCTTCGTCTTCGCTGACGCCGGGGCCGATCGAGAGCGTGCCGTATTTGCCGCCGGGCGAGGAGGTGGCGATATAGATTTCCGGATTGGCGGCCATGATCGCCTCGGCGTTGACGGTCCCGCCCGGCCGTGGCAGCACGCCTTCGGCAAAGTTGCGGCCGCCGGCCACCGTCAGGAATTCGCCGAGACCGCCGGTGCCATAGGCCCAGCAACAGCGGTCGGGTTGGGGGAAGGCGTCCATCAGCACCAGCGGGCGCGGTTCCGGCTTGGCGGCGATGCGGTCGCGGATCAGCTTGAGCTTGTCCTCGTAGAACCGGGCGAAAGCTTCTGCCTGTTCGTCCCGTTCGAGGATGCGGCCGAGCAGACGCATCATGCGCGGCGTGCCGGTCAGCGCGTCGTTGTTGAAATCGACCACCACCACGGGCACGCCGATGCCGGTCAGATACTCGATGGCGCGCCTGCCGGACTCGGTGTCGGATTGCCAGTTATTGAGCAGCGCGAGATCGGCCTTCACCGTCAGCAGCGTCTCGAAGGAGAGGCCCGGGCCGGTGCCATCGTCGATCTGCGGCACGTCGGCGATATCAGGAAACTTACGCCGGAAGCTCTCGTAGATCTCGGGGTTGTCGGTCTTCATGTCGCCGGACCAGGCCGCAAGCAGGCTGACGGGATCGGGATGGATGAGCGACAGGGCGACGAGATTGAAGCCGCTTCCAAGCAGGATCGCCTTCGGCTTTGCCGGTATCGTCACCTCGCGGCCGACCGCATCGGTTACGGTCATCGGCCAGTTGCTTTCGGCGCGGGCGGAGACAGCAAAGAGCAGGGCGGTGATGAAAACGAGCGTCAGCCGCAGGGCGGCCGGGAAGAGGAAGCGGGAAGACAAAACCTATTGGTTCCTTTGGCTTGGGAGGGCGCAGAGGCTGCCGCAGCTCGGGACGCCGGGCAGCAGATAGCGCAGGCAGCAGATCTTGCGCCGGCAGACACGGGCGCCATCTTCCTCCTCGTGCCGCAGGCAATCGAAGAAGGGATTGGGTGTACCGTCCGGCAGGGACTTGCTGCCGATCAGCGCGTCGGCCTGCGCGTTCAGCGGCTCGATGCCGGAGGCGCGCAGCGCATAGTCGATATAGACGAGCGCATTGTTCCAGGCGAGCTTCGGGGCGATGCCGCCGACGGACTTGAGATAGCTGACGACCTCACGCAGATGCCCCTGCATCAGGGGGGCAAGCGTGGCGAAAACGTCGCTATCGTCCGCTTTCTGCCAGTCGCCCGGTGTGGCGACACCGAAGGTTCGCGGCAGGCCATCCTCGGCGAGCGCCACCTTCATCTGATCGAAGGCGACGGGCAGCACCTGATGGTCAAGCACGCGCGCGACGAGATAGGGAATGGTGAGGCTCGAAAAATAGTAGAGCGACCACATGGAGGCGACGGCACGGCGGTCGCTGGCGCCGGATTTCTCCGTGTGAATATCGAGCGCGCGGTCGAAGGCGCCGGAGGCAAAGAAGTCCGGCAGCGCCATGCCGTCGGAAAGCTCGTCCGAGAGCACCATCTTCTCATTGCACCAGGCATGGGTGCCGGCAAAGGCGGCCGACAGCGCCTTGGGGCCGCCTGTCGCGACGACCGGTTCGGACACGGCCGCCGTCAAGACGTCACCCGCGCGCGGGTAAGCCCGATCGGAAATGGAGCCTTGGAAGAACGCCGTCCTGCAAGCATGCGATACCTTCTGAGCGTGGTCAGAAACTCATAAGGTGATCGTGTTACTCAAGATTTTTTCCGGTGCAAGTCATTTATGAGTTTTGTATTCATGATTTGAAGCCAAGAGACGATGGCCGGAAGCCGAAGCCTGCGGCCATCGAAGCGGCGAAACCGCCGCTCGGCTCGTCTACTGCATCAGACCGAGCTGCTTGTAAAAGCCGAGCGCGTCGTAATAGTCGTTCTGGGCGGCGATCTTGCCATCCTTGACGGTGAAGACCGAGGCGCCGGTGAACTTGAAGCTCTTGTTGGTCGCGGCCGTGCCGTCGGCCCAGGCGCCCGAATTGGTGCCGGAGAACTCCCATTCGAAGGAGACCTTGTCGCCGCTAGCGATCGGATCACCCTTCATGGTCCAGACGGCATCAGGCACCGCGTTCAGGAAATTGTCGATGACGCCGGTCTTGGCGGCATCCTTGCCGGTGACCGGCTTGCCGACCGACGCGTCGTAATAGGTGACGTCATCGGCGAAGTAGGATGCGGCCTTGCTCGAGTCATGGGCATTCCAGGCCGCGACATAGGCCGCGACCACATCCGGCGCCGCGTCGGCGGCAAACGCCGCCGGCGTGAGCACGAGGGCGCTGAGGCCGAGGGCTCCAGCGGTAACAAGCAATTGACGACGGTACATCGCAAACTCCTCCCGTTTGTTTCGTTTGCATGCATTCTCCGCGCCCGGGGCGGTGAGCCTCAGCCGTGGTTGATCATGATGTGGCGAACGGCGGTGTAGTCCTCGAGCGCGTAGACCGACATGTCCTTGCCGTAGCCCGACTGTTTGACGCCGCCATGCGGCATCTCGTTGGTCAGCATGAAGTGGGTGTTGATCCAGGTGCAGCCGTATTGCAGGCGGGAGGCGGCCTTCATCGCCCGGGAAATGTCCTTGGTCCAGACGGAGGAGGCGAGGCCATAGTCGCTGTCGTTGGCCCAGGCGACGGCATCGTCCTTGCCGGTGAAGCGGGTAACGGAGACGACGGGGCCGAAGACTTCGCGGCGCACGATCTCGTCTTCCTGCGTGGCGCCGGCCACAACCGTCGGCTGGAAGAAGAAGCCGTCCGAGCTGCCGGCGGCACCGCCGGTGGTGATCTCGATGTGCTTCTGGTCGGCGGCGCGCTCGACGAAGCTCGCAACGCGATCGCGCTGGCGGCGCGAGATCAGCGGGCCGATCTCGTTTTCGGTGTCGTCGGCGAGGTTGTAGCGGATGGTCGAGACGGCCGAGGTGAGGTCGGCGACCAGCTTCTCGTAGATACCGGCTTCGGCATAGATGCGGCAGGCGGCGGTGCAGTCCTGGCCGGCATTGTAATAGCCGAAGGTGCGGATGCCGTTGACCACCGCTTCGAGGTCGGCGTCGTCATAGACGATGACCGGGGCCTTGCCGCCGAGCTCCAGATGGGTGCGTTTCACGGTCTTGGCGGCCGCCGCCAGCACTTTCTTGCCGGTGGCGATATCGCCGGTGATCGAGACCATCGAAATCTTCGGATGGTTGATCAGCGCATTGCCGACGGTTTCGCCGCGGCCGCTGACAACATTGACCACGCCTTCCGGCAGGATGTCGGCAAGCACCCGCGCGAGCTTCAGCGCCGTCAGCGGCGTCTGTTCGGATGGCTTGAAGACGACGGTGTTGCCGCCGGCGATCGCCGGCGCCAGCTTCCAGGCCATCATCATCAGCGGATAGTTCCACGGCGCGATCGAGCCGACGATGCCGATCGGATCGCGGCGGATCATCGAGGTGTGGCCGGGCAGGTATTCGCCTGCGGTCGGGGCGTGCAGGTTGCGCACGGCGCCGGCAAAGAAACGCCAGCAGTCGACGATCGCCGGCAGCTCATCATTCTTGACCGCATTGATCGGTTTGCCGCAGTTGAGCGCCTCGAGGGCTGCAAAGCCGTCCGCATCCTTCTCGATCGCATCGGCGATCTTCAAGAGATAGTTGGAGCGTTCGGCCGGTGTCGTCTGCGACCAGCTGGTGAAGGCGCTTTCAGCAGCGTCGACGGCCGCCTCGACCTGGGCATGCGAGGCTTCCGGCAGATCGACGATCTTGCCGCCCGTCCGCGGGTTCAGGATGTGTTCGTCGGCCTCGGTGCCGGCCTCGAAGCGCGATCCGATCAGCAGTTGGGTGTCCATGTCTGTTCTCCCTTGATAGTCGAGTTATTTGCCGGCGCCGGCGATCTGGTCGCCGTCGCGGGTGAGGTAGTAGGCGCCGAGGATCGGCAGGAAAGTGACGAGCACCACGACCATGGCAACCACATTGGTCACCGGGCGCTGGCGCGGGCGGATCAGCTCTTCGAGCATCCAGATCGGCAGCGTGGACTGCTGGCCGGCAGTGAAGGTGGTGACGATCACCTCGTCGAAGGAGAGCGCGAAGGCGAGCATGCCTCCGGCAAGCAGAGCCGTGCCGATGTTGGGCAGGATGATGTAGCGGAAGGTCTGGAAGCCGTCGGCGCCAAGGTCCATCGAGGCCTCGATCAGCGAGCCGGAAATCCGCCGGAAGCGGGCGACCGCATTGTTGTAGACGACGACGATGCAGAAGGTCGCGTGGCCGAGCACGATGGTCCAGAAGGAAAACGGAATATCGGCCATCGAGAAGGCGGAGCGCAGCGCAATGCCGGTGATGATGCCGGGCAACGCGATCGGCAGGATGACGAGCAGCGAGACCGTCTCGCGGCCGAAGAAGCGCGTCTGGCTGACGGCTGCGGCGCAGAGCGTGCCGAGCACCAGCGCGACCGCGGTTGCGATTGAGGCGACCTTGACCGAAAGCGTTAGCGCCGCCCAGACGTCGGGCCGGTTCCAGGCAACGGCGAACCACTGCGTCGTCAGCCCCGGCGGCGGGAACTGATAGCTCTTTTCCTCCGTCGTGAAGGCATAGAGGAAGATCAGGAGGATCGGCAGGTGCAGGAAGGCGAGGCCGGCGGCGGCCGCAATCTTCAGGCCCATCGGTGAGCGGTTTCGTTCAGAGCGCATCGAAGGCTCCCATGCGTTTGGCGACGAAGAGGTACGCGCCCATGATGACGATCGGGACGACCGTGAATGCGGCGGCCAGCGGGATGTTGCCGGCCGTGCCCTGCTGGGCATAGACGGCCTGGCCAATGAAGAGGCGCGACGAGCCGACGATCTGCGGGATGATGTAGTCGCCGAGCGTCAGCGAGAACGTGAAGATCGAGCCGGCGACAATGCCGGGCAGGGCCAGCGGAAAGAGCACGTGGCGGAAGGTCTGGGCCGGCGTGCCGCCGAGATCGGAGGAGGCCTCGATCAGGTTGCCGGGCACGCGCTCCAGCGCTGCCTGGATCGGCAGGATCATGAAGGGCAGCCAGACATAGACGAAGACGATGAAGGTGCCGGTATAGCTGACCGAGAGCGAGTTGCCGCCGACCACGGGTAGCGACAGCCAGCCGTCGAGCAGCCACATGAGATGCAGCTTTTCGAAGAACCAGGTGAGGATGCCCTCCTTGGCCAAAATCAGCTTCCAGGCATAGATCTTGACCAGATAGCTCGACCAGAGCGGCAGCATCACGCCGAGATAGAAGAGCACCTTCCATTTCCCCTGTGCGTAGCGCGCGGCGTAATAGGCGATCGGGAAGGCGATGACGGCGGAAGCGACGGTGACGGTCGCCGCCATCAGCACGGTGCGCAGGATAATGTCGAGATTGGTTTCGCTGAGCAGTTGGCGATAGGTCGCGAGCGTGAACTCGTAGTTGATCAGGCCCGAGAAATCGTCGATCGAGAAGAAGCTCTGGAGCAGAAGCGCAAACAGCGAGCCGAGATAAACGACGCCGAGCCAGAGCAGCGGCGGGGCGAGCATGATCAACAGAAGCAGATGCGGGTGCTTCCAGAAGAAGTCCGACAGGCGGCCGGCGGGGCCTCGGCGTTCAGGCAGAACGAGGGGTTCGGCAAAGGCGGTCATGCGTCCTCCATCGGGTGCAGCTCGTTTGCGGCAAAGCTGATGGTGACGGGGCTGCCGAGCGCGGGCACGGCGAGCGCTGCGGGGCTGGCGACCGCGACGCGGGCGCCATCGACATCGACGACGACACGGTTGACGGCACCGAGGAAGCTATGGGCCGAGACGGTGCCCGAGAGGCTGAGCGCGCCATCTACCGGCTGGGCGAGGACGATCGCTTCGGGACGCAGGCTCGCAAAGGGTGCCTTCAGCCCGAGCCGCTGGCAGAGCTTTTGCGGCAGCACGTTGGACGAGCCGACGAAATCTGCGACAAACCGCGTCTTCGGCTGCTTGTAGACGTCTTCCGGGCTGCCAAGCTGCTGGATGCGGCCATCGTTGAAGACGGCGATGCGGTCGGCCATCGACAACGCCTCGCCCTGGTCGTGGGTGACGAAGACGAAGGTGATGCCGAGCGACTTCTGCAGGCTCTTCAGTTCCTCCTGCATCTGCTCGCGCAGCTTCAGATCGAGCGCGCCGAGCGGCTCGTCGAGGAGCAACACCTTGGGCTTGTTGACAAGTGCCCGGGCGAGCGCCACGCGCTGGCGCTGGCCGCCGGAGAGTTGCCCGGGACGGCGGGTGCCATAGCCCGGCAGCTTGACCATGGCGAGTGCGTCCTCGGCCGCCTTGCGGCGCTCCTCGCGGCCGACACCCTTGACCATCAGCCCATAGGCGACGTTGTCGAGGATCGAGAGGTGCGGGAAGAGCGCGTAGTCCTGGAAGACGGTGTTGACGCTGCGGCGATAGGGCGGCACGCCCTCCGCCGTTTCGCCGAAGATCTCGATATGGCCGCCGGTCGGCTGCTCGAAGCCGGCCATCAGGCGCAGGCAGGTGGTCTTGCCGGAGCCTGAGGGGCCGAGCATGGCGAAGAACTCGCCCTCGGCAATCTCGAGGTTCACGCCATCAACGGCGCGCACGGCGCCGAAGTGGCGGGAAACATTGTCGAAGAGAACGGCGGTGGTCATTGTATGGCTCCGGGAAATGTGGCCCCTCATCCGCCCTGCCGGGCACCTTCGCCCCGCAGGCGGGGCGAAGGGGACGTGCGGCGGGCGTCTTGCCTCAAGTTCACGCCCTACGGTTTGGCCGGGGGCGTTCCCTCTCCCCGCGTGCGGGGAGAGGGTCAGGGTGAGGGGCAAATGCTTGCGATAGGTCTGACGGCTTAGCGGCCGCCGATCACGCCGATATAGTCGGAGACCCAGCGGTGATAGGGCACGCATTCGCCCTGGCTTTCACACTTCGTCACCGGCGTCTTCCAGAACTTGACCTTGTCGAAGTCCTCGTAGCCGTTGGTCTTGCAGCCGGCGTCGGTCAAGAGTTCGTTGCCCTTGCAGGCCGCACCGACCGACGGGTTGGCGCCGAACCAGGCGGAGACGTCGCCCTGGACCTTCGGCGACAGCGAGTGCTCCATCCACATATAGGCGCAGTTCGGATGCTGGCTGTCGGCGTGCAGCATGGTGGTGTCGGCCCATCCGGTCACGCCTTCTTCCGGAATGGTCGAGGCGATCGGCAGCTTCTCGGCTTCCATCAGGTTGACCTGGAACGGCCAGGAGCCGGAGGCGACGACGCCTTCGTTCTTGAAGTCGTCGATCTGGATCATTGCGTCGTGCCAGTAGCGGCCGACGATCTTGCGCTGGCCGCGCAGCAGCTCGAGCGCTGCCTTGTACTGGTCTTCATTGATTTCGTAGGGGTCCTTGATGCCGAGTTCCGGCTTGTGCTTCATCAGGTAGTTGGCAGCGTCGGCCACATGGATCGGGCCGTCATAGGCCTGGACGCGGCCCTTGTTGGATTTGCCGTCGGGCAGGTTCATTTCCTCGAAGACGACGTTCCAGCTCTTCGGCGCTTCGCCCTTGAAGGCGTCCTTGTTGTACATCAGCACGTTCGGGCCCCAGACGTAGGGCGTGCCGTAGTGGACACCATTGACTGTGTACCAGGGCGCGTTCTGCATGCGCTCGTCGATCGTCTTCCAGCTCGGGATGAGATCGGTGTTGATCGGCTGGACGCGCTTGCCGGCGACGAGGCGCAGCGAGGCGTCGCCCGAGGCGGTGACAAGGTCGAAGCCGCCTTCGTTCATCAGCGCCACCATTTCGTCCGAGGTGGCGGCGGTCTTGACCGAGACCTTGCAGCCGGTCTGCTTTTCGAAATCCGTGACCCAGTCATAGGCCTTGTCGGTCTCGCCGCGCTCGATGTAGCCGGCCCAGGCGACGATGGAGAGTTCGCCTTCGCCCTTGCCGAGTTCCTTCAGCGGCTCCTGCGCGAAGGCCGGGGCGACAAGGCCGAGCGACAGGGTCAATGCCGTGCAGGATTTGAGCATCTGCTTCATCTGAATTCTCCCAGTTTTGAGCCGCGTTTTGCGGCTTCGTTCCCAAGATGAAGCGTGCCTTCATTTCACCGTATTCGCAAATTCATTAAACAGAATGTCGCTTTCGGTTTTTCCGATATCGGTCACCCACCGGCACGCCAAAGGTGTGGCCAGTGTCGGGAGAAGACTAATAAATTTAGTGAATTAGCGCGGTCTGGCGCTTCTCAGCGCTTCGGCGATACCGACGAAATCGCGTGCCGATTGTGGCAGGCCGGAGCCCTTGCGCCAGACCATGCCGACCTGCACGACGGGAAGCGCGCCCGACACGTCGCGGCTCTCGATGCGGTCGCCTTCCAGCGACCAAGGGCGGTAGACGAGGTCAGGCAAAAGCGCGATGCCGGCGCCTGTCGCCACCAGGCTGCGCACCGCTTCGACCGAGCGGGTGCGGAAGGCGACATGCGGGCGGGCGCCAAGTGCGGACAAAAGCTTGCCGGTGTTCTCCTCGATTTCGTCCACTGTCAGCATGATCAGCGGTTCCTTGGCGATATCGCTGACGGAGATGATGTCGGCGCTGACAAGCGGATGGCCGATCGGCAGCCACAGGCGATAGGGCGAGGTCTCCAAAATCTCCGCCTGCAGCGCCATGCGGTCGCGCAGGTTGGAGATGACCATGACGGCGACATCGAGCTCGCCGCCGATCAGCAGATGTTCGAGATAGGAGCCGTTGTCCTCGATGGCGCTGACTTCCACGCCGGGGCAGGCGCGGCGGTATCGCGCCAGCAGATCGGAGAGCACGTAACCGGCCACCAGCGAGGTGACGCCGAGGTTGAGCTTGCCGCCGGTTTCCTCGCGGCTGTCGGAAAAGCTGCGGCGGGCGTCCGAGACATTGGAGAGGATCTTGGTGGCGTGGCGCAGGAACTGGTGGCCGTTGTGGGTGATCGACAGGCCCCGCGGATGCCGGTCGAAGAGCTCGACGCCGAGATCGCCTTCCAGCTCCTTGATCGCCTCGGTGATCGAGGATTGCGAGATCGAGAGGTTCTGCGCCGCACGGGTGATAGATCCCTGTTCGGCGACGGCGACGAAATATTGCAACTGTCTGAAAGTGAAGGCCATGGCGAGAGTTAATAGGTGCGAGGCAGGGCTGGCAAGCGGGTGGCCGATGCAACCGGATCGACCGCCGATTTTTTCCCGTCATGTCGGTTTTCGGACAGGGAGCCGGCACGCCGGTGCTAAGCTGCAGGCGACTTCGGGATTGCAGGGAGGACGACGTGGATCAGGTGACCAAGCGGCCGATGCCGACAGAGGAGGGGATCCTCGCCTTTCATCGCCGCTGCGAGGACTTCTATCCCGCCGACGCGGTCGACGCCTCGATCGAGCAGCAGCGCAAATGGTATGACGCGCTCTGCGCCGAGTTCGATGCGCCGAGCCCGGCCGGGCTGACGCGCATGGATGAACTCGTCGACGGCCGTATCCCGACCCGGCGCTACCGGCCGGCCAAGGTCTCGAGCGAAACGCGCATCTATTACATCCATGGCGGCGGCTTCGTCGTCGGTTCACTCGACAGCCATGATGCGATCTGTGCCGAGCTTGCGGATTTCGCTCAGGCCGAGCTGGTCTCGGTCGATTATCGGCTCGCGCCGGAGCATGTCTGGCCGGCTGCCTTTGACGACAGCTACGCCGTGCTGCAACACCTCCTGTCCGACGGCCGCCCGGTCGTCGTGGCCGGCGACAGCGCCGGCGGCAATCTCACGGCTGGCATCGTTCTCAAGGCACGGGCGGAAAGGCTTTCCGGCATCGTTGGCCAGGTGCTGATCTATCCCGGCCTTGGCGGCGATCTCGTGTCGGGTTCCTATGCCGACATGGCCGAGGCGCCGGGGTTGACGACCGCCGATGTCAGCTATTATCGCGATATCCTCAAGGCGCCGATGGGCAATCCCTTCGCCGCGCCGCTGGCGGAAACGGATCTCTCGGGCCTGCCGCCGAGCTATGTAACCGGCGCCTTCTTCGACCCCTTGCGCGACGATGCCCGCCTCTATGCGGCGCGGCTTGCCATGGCGGGCGTGAACGTCACCTTCCGCGAGGAGCCGCAGATGATCCATGCGTGGCTGAGGGCGCGGCACATGAGCGAGGGCGCGCGCGACGGGTTTCGCCGGCTGGCGGAAGGCGTGGCGGTCCTTGTCGGAACGCGTTGACGACCTGCTGTGTCCGTTTGAGAAGCGGGCCTAGCTCTTCGGCTTGAACACCAGCACCGGATTTGCCTGGAAGGCCTCGGGGAACAGGGTTCTCAAGTTCTCGATCTTCGGCAGGTCGTTGTAGACGATATAGGGGTGCGTCGGGTTTCGCGTCAGGAAATCCTGATGATAGTCCTCGGCAGCGTAGAAGCCCTTGAAGGGCGAAACCTGCGTGACGATCCTTGCCGGGAAGGCGGCTGATTTGCCGAGCTGGGCTATATAGGCATCGGCGATCCGCTTCTGTTCATCGGTGACGGTAAAGAGCGCCGATCGATACTGTGGGCCGTGATCCGGCCCCTGATAGTTGAGTTGGGTCGGATTGTGGGCGACGGAGAAGAACACCTGCAGCAGCCGGCCATAGGTGACGTCGCGCGGATCGAAGGTCACTTCCACCGCCTCCGCATGGCCGGTCTTGCCGCCGCTCACCGTCTCGTAGTCGGCGGTTGCCGCGGTGCCGCCGGAATAGCCGGAGACCGCTTTCTTCACGCCCTTAAGGTGCTGGAAGACGCCCTGCACGCCCCAGAAACAGCCGCCGGCAAAGACGGCGATTTCGGTCGAAGCGGATGACTTCTCGTCGAGTGACGGCGGCGGGATGACGACGGCCGGCTCCTGGGCGGCGGCGATGGGCGAAAACGCCAGCAACGCGGCGAAGGCCGCGGTCAATCTTGTGAGGGATCTGTCAGAGGTTTGTACCGACTTGCTGCGCGCCATCGCGTCCTCCCGTCGCCCGGCTCCAGCGCCGGTGTTCGATGACCTCATGTTTTCATGGGATTGGCAACGGTCAAATCGCGATCGCGTGCTTCACGCCAACGTGACGATCCGATACCAGTGGGCAAGCACGAGGCGTCGAGAACGAGGGACGATGACATGGCCGGAGTAACGGATCTCGCGAAACTGCTTTCGACGATGAACCCGGTGCTGTTTCCGCAGACCTACGTCTATTGTACCGTCGCCTATCAGGATCAGGCGCGCTACCAGGCGCTGGAGGCGCTTGCCACCTATCGCGAGGACGAGGGGCTGACCCTGGTCGTTACCCGCGCGGCCGCCGACGAGGCCGGGCTCGCCTATGGTCCGCTGCTTCGCCGCATCACGCTCAACGTGCATTCGGCGCTCGAGGCCGTGGGGCTGACGGCGGCCGTTTCGGCAGCGCTGACGCGCGAGGGCATCAGCGCCAATGTGATCGCCGCCTATTACCATGACCACATCTTCGTGCCGGAAGCGGATGCCGAGCGAGCGCTCGATGCGCTCCGGGCGCTGACCGTCGCCTGACTGGCCGTGTGCGCTCACATGAAGCGCGTGTCGGCGGGCGCGTTGAAGTGGTCGTCATCGCGGCCGTTTTCGTAGATGATCGGCGCCTCGGCGAGTTCCGCGTCGCTGACACCATCGAGGCAGGCGACATTGACCGCGTAGAAATGGCCGATGAAATCCTTGTGGTAGCCACGCGAGAAGGGCCGGACACCGCAGCGGCTGCAAAAATAATGATCGACGTCGCCCTCGATCCAGCTCGAATTGTCGGCCCGGTAGCTCGTCAGCCGGTCCTTGCTTGACGTGATCTCGAATTCTTCGCGCAGCGCAAAGGCCTTCTGCATGCGCGTCTTGGCGCAGAAGGAGCAGTTGCAGCGGCGGATGCCCTCGGCGAGATCAAGCTGGCATTCGAAGGCGATGGCGCTGCAATGGCAGCTGCCGCGATAGAGCTTCTTCATCGGTTTCCTCCCTGGGATTGGACGCAGATCATCGCCCGCCGGCCATCTGGCCGGCGCCGCTTGATATTGCGCTACTTTGCGTTTCCGGCCCGGCGTCTGGCGCCGGGCACCGTTAACCGGCGTTGCCCGAATGCGCCGGCTGATCGGCGGCCACCTGCGCCTTGCCGTCACCGTCATCGCTGGCCTTGCGCAGGAGCAGGAAGGCGATGAGTGCGGTGCCGAGCGATAGCAGCACGCAGATCGAGGCGGTGAAGGCGAAGGACTGGGTGAAGACGTCGCGCGCCGCCGTCAGCAGCCGTTCGGCTTCTGCAGGAGGCAGGTCGGCAGCCACCGCGACCGCTCCGCCGAGCGTCTGCCGGGCTGCGGCAACGGTTTCCTCCGGCAGGCCGGTGACCACCAGCTGGTCCATGCGGCCGCGATAGGCCGAGGTCAGCAGGCTGCCGAGCACGGCAATGCCGAGCGCGCCGCCGAACTCGAAGCTGGTCTCCGAGATCGCCGAGGCGGCGCCGGCGCGCTCCGGCGGGGCAGAGCCAACGATCATATCCGTCGTCAGCGTGCCGACCGGGGCAAAACCGAGGCAGAGCACCACGAGGCCTGTGGTGACGAGAAGCGGGCTGCTTGTGGTGCCGACCTGGGTGCAGATGGCAAAGCCGATCGCCGTCAGCACGAAGCCCGCCGCAATCAGGTTGGAGGCGGCAAAACGGGTGGCAAGCATCGGCACGGTCATCGAGGCGACGATCATCGCCACACCCGTCGGCACCGACCAGAGACCGGCGACGAAGGGCGTGAGCCCGAGCACCAGCTGCAGGTATTGCGCGACGAACAGGAAAGCGCCGAAGCCGACGAAGAGACCGAGGATATTGACACCAAGGGCGGCGCTGAAGGCCGGCGTCCTGAACAGCGCCAGATCGATCAGCGGATCGGCGAGACGAAGCTGGCGCCGCGCAAACAGGATCGCGACGACGATGCCGAGCAGGATGAAGAAGACTGCGATCGTATCGAACCCGGCCTCGGCGATGTGCTTCATGCCGTAGATCACCGAAAGCACGGCGACGAGCGACTGGGCGGCGCTGACGAGATCGATCCGGCCGGCCTCGGGATCGCGGAATTCCGGCAGGAGGATCGGCCCGAGGATGAGGATCAGCACCATGACCGGCACGGCGAGCAGGAAGACCGAGCCCCACCAGAACTGCGACAGCATCAGCCCGCCGACCACGGGGCCGATGGCGCCGCCGGCCGAGAAGCTGGCGATCCACACCCCGATCGCAAACGTGCGCTGGCGGTCGTCGAGGAACATGTTGCGGATGAGCGAGAGGGTGGAGGGCGCAAGCGTTGCTGCCGTGACACCAAGCACCGCGCGCGCGATGATCAGCGTCTCGGCATTCCAGGCGAAGGCGGCGAAGATCGACGCCAGGCCAAAGGCGACCGAGCCGATCATCAGCAGGCGCCGGCGGCCGATGCGGTCGCCGAGCGTGCCCATGGTGATCAGCGAGCCTGCGACCATGAAGCCGTAGATATCGATGATCCAGAGAAGCTGGGCGGCCGAGGGCTTGAGCTGTTCGGCAAGCTGCGGGACCGCGAGGTTCAGCACCGTCAGGTCCATGGAATAGAGCATGCAGGGCAGCGCCAGCACGGCGAGCCCGATCCATTCGCGCCGGGTCGCCTTCGGACCGGGCGCGTTTTCGGTTTCAAGGTTCGAAATCTCAGACATGGTCGACGTAATCCCTGAGCCGCTCGAGGCACTCGCCCCAGCCATCCTGGTGCGAGTCGCGCTCTTCGACGGTCTCGAATGGTGTTTGCTGGAAGGTGAGCCGCGTCTTGCCGCCGATATCGGCGAAGGAAACGGTGATCAGCGTGTCGCTGCCGGGCTCGCCGTCTTCGTCCCAGGCGAAGGTGAAGACCAGCTTCTCGGGCTCGCGCACTTCGCGAAAGATGCCGCTCATCCAATAGTCCTGGCCTTCGGGCGAGCGGATGCAGGCGCGCCAGGCCCCGCCCGGACGGAAGTCCATGTTGACCGAATGCGGCGTGAAGTCCTGCGGTCCCCACCAGCGCAACAGGTGCTCCGGCGTCGACCAGACCTTGAAGACGAGGTTTATCGGCGCCTCGAAGTCGCGCACGATTTCCAGGCTGATATCCTTGCGTGCTGCGTTTGCGGTCGCCGCTGTCATGAATCCTCCTCTGGGCGCCCCAATACGCCCAGTCTTTAACCGTAGAGTTATTTAACTTAGCGGTTAATATCCGTGCGAAAAGGCGATTGTCAAGGCAGGCTCAAGCCGCGATCTGATTTTTGTCAATTTGGGCGGGGGAGGAAGGGTGGTCGCTTGCTTTTACGATGATACGGGCAGGCGCGCCTTGAGGCGGGCCAGCACCCGGACGAAGGCGCCGGGGTCCTCGAGGCTTCGGGCAAGGATCAGCGCGCCCTGGATGCCGCCGACGATTTCCTCGGCAACGCCGTCGCACTCGGCGGCCGGTGTGCCGGCGCGTTCAAGCGTTGCGGATAGATCGGCACGCCAATCGGAGAAATAGCGGTTGAGTTCGCGGGCGAAGCGGTCGTGTGCGCCGCTCGTGGCGATTACCCCCATCAGGCAGAGGCGTCTGCCCTGGCGGAAGTAGCCGTCGACGGCGGCAAACATCGCGTCCAGCGCTGCGGCCGGGTCTTCCGCATTGCGTAGTGGCTCGAAGATGTGCGTGCGGAACCAGGCGGCGATATCGCCAAGCACGGCCTCTGCCATCTCCTCCTTCCCGCCGGGGAAGAAGTGGTAGAGGCTGCCTTTGCCAAGCCCGGTCTTCTCGGTGATCAGGCTGAGGCTGGTGCCGTCATAACCGTGCTCGCGGAAGATTTCCGCAAGCATGGCGATCACGTCCTTTCGCTCAGCGACGACGCGGCTCATGCGGGCTTCCTCGCGAGCGGATACTCGACCTTGGCGAAACGGTGGAACAGCGCGCCAACGGCGACGAGAATAAGCGAGCCGGTCAGCACCGGGAAGAGCAGGAATTCGAAGCCGGGATCGGCGGCGAAGACGACGAGCGGGTTGGCGCCTGCCGGCGGATGGGTGATGCGCAATGCCGCCATCAGCGCGATCGCCGCGCCGACGGCGATGGCGACCGCCCACCATTCATTCGGAAAGACGGTTCTGAGGATCAGGCCGACGAGGGTGGCAACGAAGTGGCCGCCGACGACGTTGGCCGGCTGCGACAGCGGGCTCGCCGTGACGGAAAAGATCAGCACGCAGCTGGCGCCGAAGGGCGCCATCAACATGGGGTGGCCGACAAGGCCTGTGAGGGCGCCGACGGCGGCGATGGCGACGAGGCCGCCGATGCCGGCAATCAAGCCGCGGTTGATATGAACGGGAGGCTGATGACGCGAGAAGAAATGGCGCATGGTTGTACCAATTAGTAAACTCTTTACCGATTGGTACAATGACTTGTGTGAGATGTCAATGCGGGGGCGGGGCAGCGCGTTGGAACCGGCCGCCCGTGCCCTTCACATGAAGTCGCGGGGGATGCGCTTCTTGAAATGCTTCTCGAAAATCCGTGTCTCGCCCTCATAGGCGACGACCTCCGCCTCGGTGATCCACTCGCTTTTCGTGCAGTGGAGCGTCGAGGTCGAGACGGTACGCACAGACCAGCCTTCGCGCTTGGCAACACAGGTCCAGGTCGAGGTTCCGATCATCGACGAGGGGTCGTCCGGTGCGATCGACCAGGTCTCGTCGCGGATATCCTGGGTGGCAAGGCCCGTATCCGGATGTTCTGAAAGCCCGGTGTCCTCGTAGATACGGTAATGGGTCATGCCGTGGGTCATGTCGCGCTCGACGGTGCGGCTCGAAATACCGCGCGTCAGCTCGCGATACTTTGGCAGCGGGTCGGGGTTCTCCGGCTCGGGCACGGCGATCTCCCTGTGGGCGCCGAGCAGGGGAAGGGCGAGCGAGAGGCTTGCTGTGTCGATCGAAAGGCCCGGATCGGTCGGGGTGGGAAGGATCAGCGGCCAATAGGAGGTCGAGAGCGACACCCGGATGCGATTTCCCGCGCGGAAGCGGTAGCCGCAGGCATCGAGCGTAAGCGTGATGCGCGTCTTGCGCCCGGGCTCCATGGCGCGCGGCTGGGCGTTGCCGTCGCGATGCGAAAGGTTGAGCACGCCGAAGGCGACGCGGGTGGCGGTACCGTCAGGATGCACGTCGACGAGGCGCACGGCGAGATTGGCGGTAGGCTCCTGGCAGGTGACGTCGACGGTCAGCGTTGGCTGGCCGAGATAGTCGGCGGCATCCAGTAGCGGTGCCGTCTCGAAGGTGAGCGAGCCGGCATCGTCGATGCGCTGGTCGCCGGCCATTTCGGCATCGGGCTTCAGCGTGAAATACTCGCCGGATGCCGTGCCGGTATCGAGCGGCGATTTCAGGTAGACCTCGCCGATGCCGGTGCCGCCGGCCGACGGCGTCAGCCGGCCGTCATGGGAGATGCCGAAGAGCTGCATTTCCGGCGTTGCCCAGGCGTCCTTCGCCACCCAGCGGCCGGGATCGCTGTCACGCCGGAGCGACGGGCGGGGCCCGTCGAGAATATAGGCGCGCACCTGTGGCCCGTTCTCGGCGCCGTTTTCCTCGTCGCGCAGCCAGCGGTTCCACCAGCGGATCGCCTCGCCGTGGAAATCGGCGCGCGGCTTCGGAAAGGCGAAATGCGGGTACTTGTGCACCCAGGGGCCGATCAGCGCCTTGGCCTTGTCCCCAAGGCCTTCGACCGCCTTCAAGGGCGTGTTGCGGTAGCCGTCGGCCCAGCCGGCGATGACCAGCGCGGGGATCCCAACCCTGTCGAAATCTTCGCAGATCGATCCGTGCTGCCAGAATTCGTCTCGACGCTGGTGCTCCAGCCATTCCTCCATGAAGAAGGGCTCCTTCTCCAGCCGCTCCATCCACATCTGCTTCCAACGGTCGCCGACGATGGCGGGATCCGGCGAGCGCGACTGGTAGCCGAGCATGGTCGCCGCCCAGGACAGCTGGGCGGAGAGGTGGCAGCCGTTCTTGTAGTGGATGTCGTCGTTGTAGCGGTCGACGGTCGAGGCGATGGAGATGACGGCTTTCAGCGCCGGCGGCTTCAAGGCCGCGACCTGCAGGCAGTTGAAGCCGCCCCAGGAGATGCCCATCATGCCGACCTTGCCGTTTGACCAGGGCTGGGCGGCGATCCATTCGACGATCTCGCAACCGTCGGAAAGCTCGCGCGGCGTATATTCGCCGTCGATCACGCCTTCGCTTTCGCCGGAGCCTCTGATGTCGACGCGCACGCCGGCAATGCCGGCGGCGGCAAAGACAGGATAGGTGGATTCGTCACGCAGGCTCGTGCCGCCCTGCTTGCGGTAGGGCAGGTATTCGAGCACGGCCGGAACCGGATCGGCCTCCGTGCCGGCCGGCATCCAGATGCGGGCGGCAAGCTCGGTGCCGTCCTTCAGCCGGATCCATTCGTTTTCGATGACTGTGAATTCGCGCTCTGACATGTGGTTCTAACGATCTCTTTGTTTTCTCGGGAAATGCCGGACGCGAGCCCGCGTCCGGCTTTCGTCACAATGGCTTAGCTGTCGAACCAGACGCGGCTGCCGACGTAGCCGTTCGAGAGATCGTTGCCGATGTCGTCGACGAAGCCCTTGAGCGAAGCCGAGGCGGCGTTCACGTAATCGTTGAAGACGGGCAGGATCAGGCCGCCTTCGTCGCGCACCGTCATAGCCATGGTGTGGTACATTTCCTTGCGCTTGGCCTCGTCGAGCTCGGAGCGGGCCTGCAGCAGGAGCTTGTCGAAATCTTCACGCTTGAAGCGGGTGTCGTTCCATTCGGCGGTCGAGAGATAGGAGGTCGAGTAGCGCGAATCCTGCGTCGGCCGGCCGCCCCAATAGGAGGCGCAGAAGGGCTGCACGTTCCAGACATTGGTCCAGTAGCCGTCTTCCGGCTCGCGGCGCACTTCGATCTCGATGCCCGCCTTCTTGGCGCTTTCCTGGAAGAGCACCGCGGCGTCGGCAGCACCCGGGAAGGCGGCGTCGGAGGTGCGCAGCAGGATCGGCCGGTCATGGCCGGACTTCTTGAAGTGGAAGGCCGCCTTGTCCGGGTCATAGGCGCGCTGCTCGATGCCTTCGGGTGCCAGCGCATAGTTGCCGTTGACGGGATAGTCGTTGCCGAGCGTGCCGAAGCCGCCGAGCACCCGGTCGAGGATCGCCTGTCGATCGACCGCATATTTCAGCGCCAGCCTCAGATCGTTGTTGTCGAAGGGCGCGGTGTCGCAATGCATCAGGAAGCTGTAGAAGCCCTTGCCGGAGGTCCTGAGGATCTCGACGCGCGGGGCGCGCTTCAGGAGCGGCACGGTCTTCGGGTCGATGTTGTTGATGAAGTGGACCTGGCCGGAAGAAAGTGCTGCGATGCGCGCCGTCGTGTCGTTCATCACGATGATCTCGACACTGTCGACGAAGCCGCGGTCCGAGCGCCAGTCATCGGCGTTCTTCTCGAAGGTGGCGCGCAGGCCTGCCTCGTAGCTTGCAAGCTTGTAGGGGCCGGTACCAACGGGCGAGGCCGGATTGTCGACGCCGCCCTTCGGCTGGATGATCAGGTGATAGTCGGTCAGAAGCAGCGGCAGGTCGGCATTGCCTTCGGTGAGCGTCAGCACCAGGCTGCCTGCCTTCTCCTCGATCGTCTTGATCGAGCGCATCAGCCCGAGCGCGCCGGACTTCGAGCCTTCGTCCGCATGGCGCTTCAGCGTGGCGACGACGTCGGCAACGGTCAGCTTGCTGCCGTCGTGGAAGCTCACGTCGCCGCGGATCTTGAAGGTCCACTCGGACGCATCGGCCGAGGGCTCCCAAGATTCGGCAAGCGCCGGCAGGGGCGCGCCGGTCTTCGGGTCGGATTCGACCAGCGTATCACCCCAGAGGTGACCGATGACGAAGGAAACGGAACCGCTATAGGCGGCCGGGTCGAGCGAGTCCGTCGTGGCGCCGCCCTTGAGACCGAGCTTCAGATGGCCGCCACGCTTCGGCTCCTGAGCCCTTGCGTCCGTGGCGGCGAGCGTGCCGCCGAAACCGGCCGCAAGGCCCAATGCTGCCGTGCCGGCCAGGAAGCCGCGCCGGCTGAGGCCGGTCGAGGCAAGGCTCGCGGGGATAAGGAGGCCGTCAGGACGCTTCGTGAATTCGGTCATTCTAGGGTTCCCTTTGGAGTGATGCTTGTTAGGGAAAACCTAGCGTTTGCCGACCGGCACACAATTTCGCGACTTGACGCTTCTTTACGCTCTTTTACGCTACCTGAATGCTTCCTGTTCGACAGGGATTGGAAGCGCGTTGAATGGGGTTCGAAAAGCATCGTGCAGGACATCGACATCTTCGCCGCCAATCTCAAGTTTGCCTGTGCGACGCGACGGTCGATCTCGCAGATCTGCCGCGAAATCGGCATTAACCGCCAGCAGTTCAACCGCTACATCGGTGGCGAGGCGCGGCCATCGGCGCACAATGTGGCGCGCATTGCCCGCTTCTTCGGGCTTTCGGCCGAAGACTTCGCGTTGCCGGCCAAACAGTTCGAGGCGCGCATGACGCGCCCCGATCGGGACCGCTCGGATGCCGGCCTGCTGCTTGAGGGTTTCCCGGGCGACATCGCGGGCCTCCGGCGCCATGTCGGCTACTACCAGACCTATCACGTGTCGCTCTCCTGGCCGGGGCTGGTCGTCTGCTCCTGCGCGCGGATCTACGAGGAGGCAGGCTCGATCCGGGTGAAATCGATCGAGCGCATCCGCGATCCCGCAAACGAGATCCAGCAGTTCTCAAAATATGTCGGCCTCGTCACTCTCTGGCGAAACCGCATCTTCATCGCCGAGCGCAGCATCGGGCGCGAGCCGATGCTGGCGCAGACCATCCTTCTGCCGTTCGAAGTGCATCAGCGGGTCTATCTGCGCGGCACCACCATGGGGGTCTCCTGGCGCAAGGAAAACCTGCCTTACGCGTCCCGGATGATCTGGCGCTCGCTCGGGGCGCAGCCGGATCTGCGGCAGATGCTCTCACGCTGCGGCGTGCTGTCCTTCGGCTCGCGGCACCTGCCGCAGACGGTGCGAGCCTTCCTCGATACGCCCGATGCCGAGCTCTTGACCGTGCCGACCGAATATTGAGGCGGCGTCGCCATGTGGTAGGTTTCGCCGAACGCACCGATCGAGGAGGGGATCATGAAATCTGCTTTGGCCGCTATCGCCTGCCTTTGCTTCGCATTGCCGATGTCACCGGCAAAGGCCGAGGAGGCACGGGCGCCGATCCCGTCCTGTGCGCTTTCGGGTGCGTCCAGCGTGATGATCGGCGGGCAGCCGGCGCTCAGGCTTTCCGATGTCGCCAATTGCCCGCCGGAACTCTACGAGGTGGTGCCGAGCATCATGGTCGAAGGCCAGCCGGTGGTGCACTTCCGCGCCGGCAGCGGCGAAAAGGGCGACTGCTCGGCCAAGGGCGAGGCGACGGTGACCTTCGAAGGCGAGGCGGCGCAGAGGGTGGGCGACGTCGATTGCCGGCAGAAGTGACAGCTATCGTCAGACGAGCCTGGCCAACCGGGCACCCTCCCGAACGGCCGAAAGCGCCGGCGGATTGGAGATGGGATAGCCGGCAATGAAGCCCTCGACCGTGAACGACGGGAACTGGGTTTGCAGCCGCGATACGACCTCTGCCGCTTCCTCCATCTCGCCAAGGTACGCGTGTGCCATCGCCTGGAACATCAGTGTGTTCGGCGATTCCTGCGAACTCTTTTCAAGCGCGGACAAGCACGCGCGATAGCGCCCGACGACGAAGAGAACGCGCGCGAACATGCCGTGGTACCAGGGAGGGCCGAGCGGGTTGAGCGAGAGGGCGCGCTCGATGAAGGGAATCCCGTCGGCGGGATCGCCGACGATCAGGGCCTTGGCTCCCGCGAGCAGCGCCAGCGTATCGGCGTTGTTCCTGCCATATTCGAGCGCCCGGGCGTGGGCCTCGGCGGCACCCGCCAGATCACCGATGCAGGCTTTGAAATCGCCGATACAGGTATGGCCGGCCGGATCCGTCGGATCGAGCCGCAGCGCCTCCTCGGCGGCGCTGCGCCAGTTCTTTCTTGCGCTTTCGAGGTCGTCGCCGAAGCCGTTCGCCGCCTGGATGGAATGGGCATAGGCAAGTTCGGTCCAGGCGCGCGCCCGCCCCGGATCGAGCTCGATCGAGCGCGTCAGCAATTGCATGGCGGCGGCGTTGCCATCGGGGCTGAAGCGATTGTGCTGTTCGACGCCCAGCAGGAAGTAGTCATAGGCTTGCAGGCTGCCCGGCGGCTTTTGCCGGCTCGCCTTGCGGCCGATGGCGGCCAGCGTGCCGAAGCAGCCGGCGAGCACGTTGATGACGCTTTCGGTGAGGCTGTCCTGCAGCGTCAGCACGTCCTCCATCGTGCGCTCGTAGCGCTCGCTCCAGAGCGTCATGCCGGTGCGGGTATCGGAAAGCTGGATCGTCAGGCGGACCCGCCGGTCGTCCGCGCGCAGCTGCCCGGTGATGGCATAGGTGGCGCCGACCGCCTGGACGTGGTCTTCGAAGCTTTCCGGCCGGTTGCCGAGCAGCTTCATTGTGTGGAAGGCGATCACGGGCAGATCGGCGAAGCGCGCGAGATCGACGCAGATGTCGGATGACAGCCCGTCGGCGAAACGGCGCCAGCGCTCCTCCGGATTGAGGCTTTCAATGGGAAAGACGGCGAGCGTCGGCGAGGCGGGCTCGGCGTCGCGCAACGGCGCGACCGCCTCGGTCGCCGTCCTGCCGGCCACCATCTGCGCGACCGAGGCGGCAAGCTCGATCTTGTTGCGAACGCCGAGCTTGCCGTAGATCGTCGCCAGATGCGTGCGCACCGTCGACGGCGCGATAAACAGCGCCCCGCCGATTTCGCGATAGGTCAGGCCGGCGGCAAAACGCTCGGCCACGGCGCGCTCGCGGTCTGACAAGGCTTCGGTGGCGACCTGTGGTGTCGGGATACGGTTCATGGCTGCTTCCTGCCATCTGACCGGGCCGTTTTCAATGGCGACATAAGGCAAGGTGCCACAGTGCCTCTTGCGCGTCCAACGGGGCGCGCGGTGCTGCAGGCAAAATACTACAAATGCAGGAGAGGAAAACACAGCAGCTGCGCGATGTGGGACGCGTTCCACGGGCCTAAAGTTCCGACAATGTTTCAACGCCCTGAGGGGCAGGAAGAGGTGGGAACGGCGATGAGCAGCCTGCTTTCGGGAATGTCCGATTTCTATCATGCCGTCCGGCTTGATCTCAACCAGCCGGCCAAGCATCTGGCCGACAGCCTCGGCCGCCACGATCCCTTCCGGATCCTTGTCGTCTGGGAGGACCGCGTTCGCGTCCGCGAGCAACTTCAGCTTATGGCCGATCAATATCCGGAGCGGCTCAAGGATATCGGGATGACGAGGGCTGAGGTTCGCGCAGAGACGAGCAAGGCCTTCTGGCAACGCTGAGCTTGCCTGACGAAGGCATGAGACGGCGGCACGCGATCGTGCCGCCGTCTCGTTTTTCAGTTGCCGGCGCTTTCCATGCGGCGTGTCTTCAGCACCCGCTCCAGCCAGCCGATTTCCATCTCCGGAACCGACTTCAACAGCAGGTCCGTGTAGTCGTCGAAGGGCGGCGACAGCACCTTCGACTTCGGCCCGAAGCGCACGAGGCGGCCGCGATGCATGACCGCGACGCTGTCGGCGATCGCCCGCACGATGGCGATGTCGTGGGTGATAAATACATAGGAAACAGCGGTTTCCTCCTGAAGCTTCAGAAGCAGATTCAGGATGCCTTCGGCCACAAGCGGATCGAGTGCCGAGGTGGGCTCGTCGCAGAGGATCAGCTCCGGCTTGGCGGCGAGCGCCCTTGCGATCGCCACGCGCTGCTTCTGGCCGCCCGAAAGTTCGGCCGGATAACGATCGAGGAAACGCGTTCCCATTTCGATCTGGTCGAGCAGTTCCTTGACCCGCTCCGTCTTCTTCTGGCCGTGCATGCCGAAGTAGAAGGAGAGCGGTCGACCGACGATGTCTCGCACCGTCTGGCGCGGGTTCATCGCCGTATCGGCCATCTGGTAGATCATCTGGATGCGGCGGAGCTCGTCGTTGCTGCGGCCTTTCAGCGCCCGCGGCAGCTCCTTGCCCGCGAAGGTGATGCGCCCCTCGGTCGGCGGCAAAAGCCCGGTGATGACGCGGGCAAGGGTGGACTTGCCCGAGCCGCTTTCGCCGACGATCGCCAGTGTCTGGCCTTTCGGCAGATGCATCGAGACATCATGCAGCACCTTGAAGCCGTTGGCATAGCCGGCGCTGATATGCTCGATCTTCAACTGCGTCCCGGTCTGGTCGGCGGCTTCCTCGCGTTTCGTCTGGCGGACGCTGACGAGTGCCCGGGTGTATTCCTCGCGCGGCTCTTCGATGATCTGCTTCGTCGAGCCGTATTCCACCGTCTTGCCATGGCGCAGCACCATGATGTCGTCGGAGATCTGGGCGACGACGGCGAGGTCGTGGGTGATGTAGAGGGCTGCCGTGTGCGTCTCTTCGATCGCATGCTTGATCGCGGCGAGCACGTCGATCTGGGTGGTGACGTCGAGCGCGGTCGTCGGCTCGTCGAAGACGATCAGCTCCGGGTTGGGGCAGAGCGCCATGGCGGTCATGGCGCGCTGCAGCTGGCCGCCGGAGACCTGGTGCGGATAGCGCTCGCCAAAGGTTTCCGGATTGGGCAGGCCCAGCACGCGGAAGAGATAGAGCGCCCGCTTCTTAGCCTCCTCGCGGCTCATGATGCCGTGGCGGAGCGACGCCTCGATCACCTGGTCGCCGAGCCGATGCGCCGGATTGAAGGCGGCCGCTGCCGATTGCGCGACGTAGCAGACGCGGGCGCCGCGGATCGAGCGGATGCCGTT
The DNA here is from genome assembly GCF_001427045.1 of Ensifer sp. Root558. Lineage (NCBI taxonomy): Bacteria > Pseudomonadati > Pseudomonadota > Alphaproteobacteria > Hyphomicrobiales > Rhizobiaceae > Ensifer > Ensifer sp. Root558. Next base: position 71,580 of record NZ_LMGC01000001.1, read on the forward strand.
CTTGTCGAGCGTCAGAATGTCCTTGCCGTCGAGCAGGACCTGACCGCCGGTAATGCGCACGCCGCCGCGGCCATAGGCGAGCGCCGAAAGGCCGATGGTCGACTTGCCGGCGCCGGACTCGCCGATGAGGCCGAGCACCTTGCCCTTCTGAACGTCGAAGGAGACGCCCTCGACGAGGGTGACGACCTTCGGCGGTTCGCCCGGCGGGTAGCTGGTCGCTTCGATCTTCAAGTTCTTGACGGAGAGCATCTCAGGCATCGCCGCGTCCTCCCTTGAGGCTCGAGGTTCTCTTCATCAGCCAGTCGACCACGAGGTTGACGCAGATCGCGAGCGTCGCGATCGCAGCACCGGGTATGAGCGCTGCCGAAATGCCGAAGATGATGCCGTCCTTGTTGTCCTTGACCATGCCGCCCCAGTCGGCTGCCGGCGGCTGGATGCCGAGGCCGAGGAAGGAGAGGGTGGAGAGGAACAGGATCGAGAAGGCGAAGCGCAGGCCGAATTCTGCCAAGAGCGGCGACAGTGTGTTCGGCAGGATCTCGCGGAAGATGATCCAGAGCGAACCTTCTCCACGCAGCCTTGCCGCCTCGACGAACTCCATGACCGCGACATCGAGCGCCACGGCGCGGCCGATGCGGAAGACGCGGGTACTGTCGAGCACCGCCATCACCAGGATCAGGATCCACAGATGCTGCGGCAGGACGGCGAGAACGACGAGGGCGAAAATGAGCGTCGGAATCGCCATCATCAGGTCGTTGAAGCGGGAAAACAGCTGGTCCGTGAAACCACCGACAACAGCGGCGGTGAAGCTCAGGATCATGCCGAGCGAGAAGGAAAGCACGGTTGCCGCAAATGCCACGAAGATGGTGGTGCGGGCGCCATAGATCAGACGCGACAGCAGGTCGCGGCCGAGATTGTCGGTGCCGAGCAGGAAGTCGCCGCCGGCCGGAAGCCAGACGTCGCCGACCACGTCGCGTTCGCCGAAGGGGGCGATGACAGGCGCAAAGAGGGCGCAGAAGATCGCAATCGCGATGCCGGCGATGCCGATCCAGGCGCTGAAGGGGATGGATCTCAGGTTCATCGCGGATGCCTCAGTCTCGGGTTGGCGATGATCGCGAGAATGTCGGCCGCCATGTTCAGGAAGATGTAGAAGGCGGCAAAGATCAGACCGCAGGCCTGAACGACCGGCATGTCGCGCACGGTCACCGCATCCACCATATATTGGCCCATGCCCGGATAGACGAAGACCACTTCGACCACGACGACGCCGACCACGAGATAGGCCAGGTTGAGCGCAATGACGTTGATGACCGGCGCCACCGCATTGGGGGCGGCGTGACGCGCGATGATGCGGAACATGCCGAGGCCCTTCAGTTCCGCCGTCTCGACATAGGCCGACGACATGACGTTGAGGATCGCCGCGCGGGTCATGCGCATCATGTGGGCGAGAACGACGAGAACGAGGGTCGCGACGGGAAGCGCGATCGCCGAGAGACGTTCGGTGAAGCTCATGCTGTCATAGACGGTCGCGGGGAAGGTCGCGACGCCGTATTTGACGGCGAAGAACATGATCAGGAGATAGCCGACGAAGAACTCGGGCAGCGAGATCGCCGCGAGCGAGACGACGTTGATGATCTTGTCGGGCAGCCGGTTGCGGAACTGCACCGCCAGCATACCGAGGCCGACGGCGAGCGGTACGGAGACGAGGGCTGCGAAGAAGGCAAGGAACAGCGAGTTGCCGAGGCGCTTGGAAATCTGCTCGCCGACCGAATTCTTGCTCGCCCAGGAGGTGCCGAAATCGCCTTGGACAGCGCCGCCGAGCCAGGAGACGTAGCGTTCGGTCCAGGGCCGGTCGAGGCCGAGATCCTTGCGGATGTTTTCGACCGCCTGCGGCGTTGCCGACTGGCCGAGATAGGTGGTGGCGAAGTCGCCGGGAAGCGCCTCGATGCCGCCGAAGATCATCAGCGATACGGCGAAGAGAAGGCCGGCGCTCAAGCCGAGGCGCTGCAGGATCAGCGCCGCGAGCGGGCGGCGGAAGGTGAAGCGCCGCCAGAAGGTGCCGCCGATTTCACCGTTCGAGGGATTGGTGGCAGGGTTGGGTTTTGCTGGTACTCCGGAAAGTTCGGCAGACCGCGGGTGTGTTGCACCCGCGGTTCCATCCGTCGGAACCGGACCAGTGAGCGGTCCGCTTTCCATCATCATGCGTCCAGCCATACCCGGGTTGCGACATAGCCGTTCGACATGTCGTTGCCGATGTCGTGCACGTAGCCCTTCACCTGCTTGGTGGAGGCGTTCACGAAGTCGTTGAACATCGGCAGGATCAGGCCGCCTTCGTCACGCACCATCATGGCCATGGTGCGGTACATGTCCTTGCGCTTGGCCTCGTCGAGTTCAGAGCGGGCCTCGAGCAGGATCTTGTCGAAATCCGGACGCTTGAAGCGGGTGTCGTTCCAGTCGGCGGTCGAAAGATAGGCGGTGGAGTACATCTGGTCCTGGGTCGGACGGCCGCCCCAGTAGGAGGTGGAGAAGGGCTGCACGTTCCAGACGTTGGTCCAGTAGCCGTCACCCGGCTCGCGCTTGACCTCGATCTCGATGCCCGCCTTCTTGGCGCTTTCCTGGTAGAGCACCGCTGCATCGACAGCACCCGGGAAGGCGACGTCGGAGGTGCGCAGCAGTACCGGACCGCTGTGGCCGGATTTCTTGTAGTGGAAGGCCGCCTTGTCCGGATCATAGGCACGCTGCTCGATGCCTTCGGGGAAGAGGGCGTAGGTGTCGTTGATCGGGAAGTCGTTGCCGACCTTGCCGTAGCCGCCGAGGATGCGCTGGACCATGGTCTCGCGGTCCATCGAATATTTCAGCGCCATGCGCAGGTCGTTGTTGTCGAAGGGTGCGGTGTTGCAATGCATGATGAACACGTAATGGCCGCGGCCGGACGTGTTCAGGATCTCGACCGTCGGCGCCTTCTTCAGAAGGTTGACCGTCTTCGGATCGACGCGGTTGATGTAGTGCACCTGGCCGGAGGAAAGCGCGGCGATGCGGGCCGTGGCGTCGTTCATGGCGATCAGCTCGACCGAGTCCACATAGCCGCGGTCGGTGCGCCAGTCGTCGGCATTCTTCTCGAAGGTGGCACGAACGCCGGCTTCGAAGCTCGTCACCTTGAAGGGGCCGGTGCCGATCATTGCGTCCGGCTTGTCGATGCCGCCGCCCGGCTGGATGATGAGGTGATAGTCGGTCAGAAGCAGCGGCAGGTCGGCATTGCCTTCGGTCAGCACGAGCACCAGCTTGTCGCCGTCGGCCTTGATTTCCTTGATCGACTTCATCACGCCGAGCGCGCCGGATTCAGACTTTTCGTCGGTGTGGCGCTGCAGCGTCTTGATGACGTCGTCGAGCGTCAGCTCCTTGCCGTCGTGGAATTTTACGCCCTTGCGGATGGTAAAGGTCCAGGTCGACGCGTCGGTCGAGGGCTCCCAGGATTCGGCGAGTGCCGGCACCGGCGCGCCGGTCGTCGGGTGGCTTTCGACGAGCATGTCGCCCCAGTTGCGGCCGACGACGAACATGAATTGCGACAGCGCCTTGGCCGGGTCCTTCGAGTCGGTGGCGGCAGCGCCTTCGAGACCGAGTTTCAGGTGACCGCCGCGCTTCGGCTCCTGCGCTGCAGCGCTGGTGGCAAACAAAGTGCCGGCCGTCGAGGCGAGAATGCCGGCTGCTGCCGCGCGGCCCAAAAACTCGCGCCGGTTCATCTTGCCGAGCATGACCTGTCGTGTGAGGTAATCCTTGTAATCGCTCATTCCCCTGTTCCCTTTTCTCGTCGGCATTCGCCGTTCGTTGTGGTTGGTAGAGATTGCTGCGTACAGCCATTGTATCGATGGCTTCGGACTGGGCCGGAGGGCCGCTTGTTTTCTTCCGGGTTCTTGTCTCTCCTTCCTTCTGGCCGGGCGTCCTTCGTTCAGATCGATAAGCGTAATCGCTGGAACTCTTGTTGTAACGCCCTAAATTACAATTTATTTCCATAAGCGTGGCTTATGGACACGTGTTTAATGGCGCGCGATGTTGCCCGCGCGTCTCGTCACGTTCCGGTGCCGGTCATCCGGCTCTGTTGCCTACGCCGCCAAGGGTCGGCGGTGCTGTTCGAAGCGCGTTGCGGGCGGAAACCGCACGCATTCTCGTTCGGTCTCAGCGACCCTTCCACACGGGGTCGCGCTTCTCCGCGAAGGCGCGCGCGCCCTCCAGCTGGTCTTCGCTCGAATAGAGAATATCGACGGTCTTGAACTGCCGCTGGGTGATCTTGTTCATGGTCGTCTGGAAGGCTTCGCCCTCGGCGGCGCGGACCACTTCCTTGATCGCCGCATAGACCAGCGGCGGGCCGCTTTCGAGCAGGCGGGCGAGCTCCCAGGCGCGCTCCATCAGTTTGCCCGCCGGCAGGATCTCGTTGACGAAGCCCCAGCGGTGGGCTTCCTGCACGTCGAGCCAGCGGCCGGTCAGAAGCATGTCCATGGCGATGTGATAGGGGATGCGCTTCGGCAGCTTGATCGAGGCAGCATCGGCAACGGTGCCGGAGCGGATTTCGGGCAACGCGAAGGTCGCGTGTTCGGCGGCAAGGATCAGGTCGGTCGAAAGCGCGATCTCGAGGCCGCCGCCGCAGCAGATGCCGTTGATCGCGGCGATGATCGGCTTGTTGAGATCGCGCAGTTCCTGCATGCCGCCGAAGCCGCCGACGCCGTAGTCACCATCGACCGCGTCACCGTCGGCAGCAGCCTTCAGGTCCCATCCCGGACAGAAGAATTTTTCACCGGCGCCGGTGATGATCGCGACACGTAGACTGTCGTCGTCGCGGAAGTCGCGGAAGATCTCGCCCATGACCCGGCTGGTTTTCAGGTCGATGGCGTTCGCCTTCGGCCGGTCGATCGTGACTTCCAGAATACCGCCTTCGCGGCGTGTGAGGATAGGTCCGGTCATGAGGGTCAGTTCCTCCGGCGAATGAGAGCGTCGGCGGCAACGGCACCCTGACCGTTCGGCAACACCATCAATGGATTGATATCCAGTTCTTCGAGTTTCGAAGCGTTTGCAACGACATAGGATGCCGCTGCCGCGACAGCCGCGGTTAAAGCGGCGTAATCGGCAGCAGGCGCGCCGCGATAGCCGTCGAGCAGCTTGCGGATCTTCAGCCCGCCGATTGCTTCCCCGATCGCTTCCGGCGTCGTCGGCAGCGTCAGGATGGCGGAATCATCGAGCAGTTCCACGAGGATGCCGCCGGCACCGATCGTCAAAACCGGGCCGGCGACGGGGTCGCGCGTGGCGCCGATAATGAGCTCGGCGACCGGTTTCGCCACCATCTTCTCGACAAGGTACCCGGAGGTGACGGCGGCCATGGCCTTGGCCGCCGCAAGGACGTCCGCGCGGCTCGCAAGGTTGAGTTTCACGGCACCCGCTTCGGTCTTGTGGGCGACGCCGAGGCCTTTCAGCACGACCGGGAAACCGAGCGCTTCGGCAGCGTCTGCGGCTTCTTCGGCGGTTGCTGCGGTCTTGCCCTTCGGCACGGTCAGACCGGCGGCAGCAAGCTCCACCTTGGCCTCGTGTTCGCTGAGCGTGATGGCTTCACCGGCAGCGGCGACACCGCCATCGTGCAGGCGGGGCGGGGCGGGTTTGGCCCAGGCGGCTCCGATGTCGGCGGCCGTCTCGATGGCTGCCAGTGCCTCCTCGATGCCGAAGAAGGGTACGACGCCCGCCTTCATCAGGAAGAGGGCGGTGGCTTCCGGCATGTTTTCGCCAAGGCTGGCGACGATGCCGGCGCGGGCACCCGTTGCCCGGGCCGCGTCGATCACCGCATGGCAGGTGGTTTCCCAGTCTGCCGGGTCGCAGCGGTCAAGGCGCGGGAAGTCGAGCACGAGCAGATTGATCGCGTAGCCGCCCTTCATCATGGCGGTAAAGGCGGTGGTCTGCTTCTCGCGGTTGCCCCAGACGAAGGTGTGGTAGTCGAGCGGGTTGGCGATCGTCACCATCTCGCCGAGCGCATCCTTCAGCGGCTTCTTCTGCTCGTCGCGCAAGGGCCGGTAATTGACCCGGTAGCGCTCGCCGGCATCCGCCATCAGCGAGGCCTCGCCGCCGGAGCAGCTCATCGAGGAGATGTCGTTGCTCTCGAGTGGGCCTGCCACATGCAGCAGCTTCAGCGTTTCCAAGAGCGCCGGCAACGTGTCCACTCGGCCGATGCCGAGGCGGGCAAGAAGCGCCGAGGAGACGCGGTCGTTGCCGGCAAGCGATGCGGTGTGCGACACCGTCGCAAGCTGCGCCGCTTCCGACTTGCCGACCTTCAGCGTCACGACCGGTTTGCCGAGTTCGCGCGCGCGCGTCGCCAGCCGCTCGAGGGCAACAACGCTGTCGAAACCCTCGATATGCAGGCCGACGGCGGTGACGCGCGGGTCTTCGAGCACGGCGCAGGCGATGTCGGAGAGGCCCGTCTGCGCCTGGTTGCCGGCAGTCATGACATAGGCAAGCGGCAGACCGCGCGTCTGCATCGAAATGTTGCAGGCGATGTTGGAGGACTGCGTCAGGATCGCGACGCCTTTTTCGACGCGTTGCATGCCGTGCTGGTCCGGCCAGAGCAGGGCGCCATCGAGCATGTTGATGAAGCCGTAGCAATTCGGCCCGACGATCGGCATGTCGCCGGCAGCCGCCACCAGCGCCTCCTGCATGTCGTTGCCGTCGTCAAGCTCGCTTGCCGCCTCGCGAAAGCCGGAGGCGTAGCAGACGGCGCCGCCGGCGCCGCGGCTCGCAAGATCGCGGATGATATCGATCGTCAGCTGCCGGTTGACGCCGACGAAGGAGGCATCCGGTGCGCCTGGCAGTTCTGCCACCGAGCGATAGCACTTGCGGCCGAGGATTTCGGCTTCGCGCGGGTGCACTGGCCAGATCTCACCGGTAAAGCCCATCTTGTCGCATTGCTCGATGACACGCCGGGCTTCCTTGCCGCCGAAGACGGCGATGGTGCGCGGGCGGATGAGGCGGTCGAGGGAGCGTATCATCGGCCGATCACGCTCCCAGCGGCCGCAGCAGGTCGCGGCTGATGATGTGGCGCTGGATTTCAGACGTGCCGTCCCAGATGCGTTCGACGCGAGCGTCGCGCCAGAAGCGGGCGAGCGGCAGGTCGTCCATCAGGCCCATGCCGCCGAAGATCTGGATCGCCTCGTCGGTGACGCGGGCGAGCATCTCGGTGGCAAAAACCTTGGCGGACGCAATCTCGCGGTTCGAGGGCAGGCCGTTATCGAGCCGCCAGGCGGCCGAAAGGGTCAGGAGGTCGGCGGCGTCGATCTCGGTGATCATGTCGGCGAGCTTGAAGGAGACGCCCTGGTTGGCACCGATCGGCTTGCCGAACTGCTTGCGTTCGGCGGCGTAATTCAGCGCATAGTCGAAGGCGCGACGGGCACGGCCGACCGAAGTCGCCGCCACCGTCAGGCGGGTGGCGAACAGCCAGTCGTTGGCGACGTCGAAACCCTTGTGCACCTCGCCGAGGATCTGGGCGGAGGGCAGGCGGCAATCGTCGAAGGTCAGGACACAGTTGTTGTAGCCGCGGTGCGATACGGAATTGTAGCCCTTGCGGATCTCGAAGCCGGGCGTGCCGCGATCGACGAGAAAGCAGGTGATCTTCTTCTTCGGGCCGCGCGGCGTATCCTCTTCGCCGGTCGCGATGAAGACGATGACGAAATCGGCGATGTCGGCGTGGCTGATGAAATGCTTCGTGCCGTTGACGATCCAGTCGTCGCCGTCCTTGCGGGCAAAGCACTTCATGCCGCGCACGTCCGAGCCGGCGTCCGGCTCGGTCATCGCAAGCGCATCGAACTTGTCACCTTTGACGGCCGGCAGCAGGTACTTTTCGCGCTGCTCGGCGTTGCAGGCCATCAGGATCCCAGAGGGGCGACCGAAGAAGACGGTCAGGCCCATGGAGCCGCGGCCAAGCTCGCGCTCGACCAGGGTGAAGGAGGTGTGATCGAGACCGGCGCCGCCGACTTCCTCCGGGAAATTACAGCCGAAGAAGCCGATCTCCTTGCATTTTCGGGCGATCTCCTGACCGAGTTCGCGCGGCACTACGCCGGTGCGCTCGACCTCGTCCTCATGCGGATAGATTTCCGTTTCGACGAAGCTCCTGACCGTATCGACGATCATCTGCTGTTCTTCGGTCAGTGCGAAGTTCATTGTGTTGTTCCCCTCGTTTTCGCGCCGCTGACGTAGGTGCCGCAAACGATGGCCGCCTCCTCAAGCGTCCTTCGGCTGCGGTTTGCGGCTCCGCCGGAAGGCGAAGCTGCCTGTTGTTGCTGGCCTGCCGCTGTTGCGGTCAGGCGCGCTTCTGGCCGACGAAGCGTCCGGCACCATCGGGCGTCTGCAGTTGCGCATGGGCTTCAGTGATTGCGCGGAGCTTGCTCAGCACCGCCTCGGGTGCCGCGACCGCCTTGCCGGCCTTGCTGTCGACATGAAGCATCATCTGTTCGGCGGTGGCGACGGCCTCGTTGGTTGCGGCGTTGTAGATCGTCGAAAAGATGTGAAGACGCTTTTCGTCCGACGACAGGATCTGGCAGGTCGAGTAGAGCGCCTCGCCGAGCTTGGCTTCGCCAAGGTTCCGGATATGGGTCTCGACCGTGTAGTAGCTGTGACCGTCGCGGACATAGTCGAGGTCGACGCCGATCAGGCGCAGCACGCCGTCGGAGGTGTCGCCGAAGACCTGGAGATAACGGTGCTCGGTCATGTGGCCGTTGTAATCGACCCAGGCGGCGCTGACCTTGGTGTCGAGGATGCGCAGCGGCTTGACGTCGCCGAGGTCGGCTTCCGGCTTCCGGGCGTTGGCCCAGAGCTTGGCCTCGAAATCGGCAAGCAGCTTGCCCGCACCCCAGCCTTCGCCGCCGTTACCGGATTTCAGCGCATGCATGATGCCGACGAGGTTTTCGTCGCGGATGCGTTCGAGCTCGCGGATCGAGCGACCGGCGGCCTGCGCGTCCGACTGGGCGCCGATCTTTTCGACCAACGCATCGTCGAGGTCGACGACGTCGGTGAACTTCGTCCAGGGCCACTTCAGGCAGGGGCCGAACTGGGCGAGGAAGTGGCGCATGCCGGCCTCGCCGCCGGCGATGCGATAGGTCTCGAACAGGCCCATCTGCGCCCAGCGCATGCCGAAGGAATAACGCATGACGTTGTCGAGCGTTTCGGTATCGCAGATGTCGTCCTGGATCAGCCAGAGCGCCTCGCGCCAGAGTGCCTCGAGCAGGCGGTCGCCGACGAAGGCCTCGATCTCCTTGGCGATGACGACGCCCTTCATGCCGATCTGCTCGACGCCCTGCATGGCGCGCTCGATCGTCGCCTTCGACGTCTTCTTGCCGCCGACGAGCTCGACGAGCGGCAAGAGGTAGACGGGGTTGTAGGGATGCGCCACGAACATGCGCTCGGGGTGGTGCATCTCGGACTGCAGGTCGGAGGGCAAAAGGCCCGAGGTGGAGGACCCGATCAGCGCATCGGGCCTTGCGGCGGCATCGATCTTGGTGATCACGCCGCGCTTCAGTTCCAGCCGCTCCGGCACGCTTTCCTGAATCCAGTCAGCGCCTTCGACCGCTTCCTCGATGCTCTTGCAGAAGGTGAGCTTTCCCTTCGGCGGCAACGGCGCCATGGTCAGCATGGCATAGGCGCGCTCGGCATTGGCCATGACTTCGCCGATGATGCGCTCGGCTTCCGGATGCGGGTCGAAGATTTTTACGTCGATGCCGGCAAGCGCAAAGCGCGCCACCCAGGCGCCGCCGATGACGCCGCCGCCGACACAGGCTGCTTTGGTTATAAAGCTCATGGTGTCCAGTCCTTGCTCAGCGCTTCGTCAGCTTCAGTTTCTCGCGGACCTCTTTCGGTCCGATGATCTTGGCGCCCATGCCCTCGATGACGCCAACCGCCTTTTCGACGAGCTGACCGTTGGTGGCGAGCTGGCCCTTGCCGATATAGAGGTTGTCTTCGAGGCCGACGCGGACGTTGCCGCCGGCAAGGATGGCTGCTGCCGGATAGGCGAGCGCATTGCGGCCGATGGAGAAGGCCGAGAAGGTCCAGTTGGCAGGCACGTTGTTGACCATGGCCATGAAGGTGTTGAGGTCGTCGGGCGCGCCCCACGGAATGCCCATGCAGAGCTGGATCAAGACCGGATCCTCGATCAGGCCTTCCTCGACCAGCTGCTTGGCAAACCAGAGGTGGCCGGTGTCGAAGGCTTCGATCTCCGGACGCACGCCAAGGGCGGTCATCTGGCGGGCCATTTCGCGCAGCATCGACGGCGTGTTGGTCATGACGTAGTCGCCGAGCGAAAAGTTCATGGTGCCACAGTCGAGCGTGCAGATTTCCGGCAGACATTCGGCCACGTGGGCGACGCGCTCGGTGGCGCCGGCCATGTCGGTGCCTTTCTCGCTGAGCGGGAGCGGGCTTTCGACATTGCCGAAGATCAGGTCCCCGCCCATGCCGGCGGTCAGGTTCAGCACCATGTCGACATCGGCAGAGCGGATACGGTCAGTCACTTCCCTGTAGAGATCAAGCCTGCGGGCCGGCGCGCCGGTCTCCGGATCGCGGACGTGGCAGTGGACCACGGCAGCGCCGGCCTTGGCCGCCTCGACCGCCGCTTCGGCGATCTGTTTCGGCGTGATCGGCACGTGGCTGGACTTTGAAACGGTGTCTCCCGAGCCGGTGACGGCACAGGTGATGAATACCTCGCGGTTCATGCTGAGCGGCATTGCTGTCTCCCTTTTATTGCGCCCATTACGAGCCAAGAAAGACCGCGTTGCTTTTCATTATCGGCTTCATTCTATACATTATCGGCGACAGAGTGGAGAAGTTTGGGCATGGATCAGAACGTTTCGCAGGTGCAGCACGTCGATGTCCTGGTGCTGCCGGAGACCAATCTGATCCTCGTTGCCTCGGTCATCGAGCCGATGCGTGCCGCCAACCGCATTGCCGGCCGCCCGCTCTACGACTGGACGATCTACAGCCCCGACGGTGCGCCGATCGAAACGAAGAGCGGCATCCCCATTCCGGTCTCCGGTATCTTCCGGCCGCAGCGCGAGACGTCGCCGCTTTTCATCCTCTCGAGCTACAACTGGCAGCGCAGCGCCACTTCGCAGCTAAAGATGCTGCTCTCGCAGACCGCGCGGCACCGCGAGCTGATGGCCGGCATCGAATCCGGCTCCTGGCTGCTTGCCGAGACCAGCCTGCTCGACAATTTCAAGGCGACGACCCACTGGGAGGATTTCGAGGATTTCACCGCTGCCTACCCGCAGGTGACGATGGTGCGCGAGCGCTTCGTCATCGACGGCAAGCGCATCACGACCGGTGGCTCGTTGCCGACGCTCGACCTGATGCTGGAGCTGATCCGCCGGGCGCATGGCTATTCGCTGGCACTCGAAGTCTCCCGCCTCTTCATCTACGAGCAGGAGCGCACCCGCGGCGATCTCCTGCAGATGCCGACGATCGGCAACATGCGCATCCTCGATCCACGCGTCGGTGCCGCCGTCAAGCTGATGGAGGAAACGGTGGAAGCGCCCTTGACGCTCGCCAGGCTCGCCCGCCGCATCGGCGTCAGCACCCGGCATCTGCAAGATCTCTTTCGCGACACGATGGGCGTTGCGCCGCACGAGCACTACCTGGCGCTTCGTCTCAATGCGGCGCGGCGCAAGGTGATCGAGACGCGGATGGAATTTGCCGACATTGCCGCGATCTCCGGCTTCAACTCGTCGTCTTCTTTCTCGCGCAGCTACAGGGCGCACTACCGTGAAAGCCCGAGCGAAACGCGCAGGCGGCTGAAGCTGAAGAGCTGAGCGCGCGCTTCAAGTATCGATTCAGGCGGGAATTTCAGAGTCGTTTCAGGCGTTTGGCGGCCGATGATCAGGAACTGATTCCGCCGGCGATCTCGTCTCGGCGCTCATCTTCATCATCGAAATCATCAACTCGCCGATCTCGGCGGCGAAGGCGCCGCGCGGCCAGACGAGTGTCAGCGACTGCCGATAGGCGGGGCCGAGCCGGATCATGGCTGGCGGGCGATGCACGCGGGCGAGCGAGGATTGCGGCAGCACCGAGAGATAACCGTGCTGGCGAACGAGGTTGATGATCACGGGGATGGAATCGACCTCGACGAGGGTGATGCGCCGCCGTTCGGCTTCATCAAGCGTGTCGTCGAGGAAGCGCGCGGCCTCGCGGCGAAGGCCGCTCCGGACGCTCGGCACCGCGATCGGGCAGGCGGCGAGCAGCCGGGGCAGGTTGCCGCCCAGTTCCGAAAGGGCGGAGGCTGGCCCCGCCAGCACCAGCGGCGTCTGCGACACCAGCCGGCCGTCGCAGTCGGCCGGGATCTCGGCGACATCGAGCAGCGCGACATCGAACCGTCGGCTGCGAAGGCCGACGAGCAGTTCGTCGGCCGTGGTGCTGGAAATGAACAGTGGTTGGCGCGGGCGGGCGCGGTGCCAGTTCGCCGTCAGGGCCGCCAGCATGCGGGCGATCTCGCTTTCCGGACCAAGCGGCATGACGGCGCCGAGCCGCCAGGTGGCGACGTCGCGGCGAAAGCGGTCGGCAGAGGCGTGGGTCAGCCGCGCCCAGATATCGAGCAGGGCCTCGCTGAGAGGAATGATCCGCTCCGCGGTTGGCGTACAGAGGACCCCGCCATGGGAGCGTTCGAACAGCCTGGTGCCGAGATGGCGTTCGAGATCCGCCATCTGCCGCGTCAGTTGCGGCTGGCCGAGGCCGAGCGCCTTTGCCGTGGCACGGATGCTGCCGGAGCGGGCGATGCGCACGAAGCGGTCGAGCGCGACGAGGCCTATCGGCGGCACGGGGGCGGTCGTCTCCCGTTCGACGCCTTCCAGGATGGCGGTGATCTTGCCGGTTGCCTCTTCGACGTCGACGGCGCGCGCGCGCGCTTCGAGCGTCACCACCAGCGCTGTTTCTTCCCGACGGAAAAGCGGCATGGAGATCGCCTGCTCGAAGCGCTTGACCGCGGCGCTCACGCTCGACGGCGCCCGGCCGCAGAGAGTTGCGGCGCGGCGAACGCCACCTTCACGAAGCACCGCATCGACCAAAGCGATCGTCGCCATATCCATTCCAATGACCCCGGACGTGGCACCTTCATCAGGTGCGTTCTGAAATATGCATCACCCGTTCCGGATTTGGGATATAGCATGGATGCGCGATAAGCGCATAGCATGCATGAAGCACCCCGGCGTTTTCGAGCGTCGGGTGCGAGACATCAGAGCATCCGCGCACCGTTTCGAAACCGAAGCGCGCTCGGCGCGGAAGGATATTTATCGGCATGCTGTATCAGGTCAAAACCACCGTTCTCTGCGGGAAACCGCTGGACTTCGCGACGCTCGAGGATATCGGGGCGGGAAGGGCGCGACCGGTGGCTGACGACGGCGGCATGGAACGGGTGGCCGCCGCCCACAAGGTGGTTGCCGAACGTGTCGCGATGGGGCTTCCCGTCTACGGCTCCAACACCGGCGTCGGCTCGATGAAGGACCGGCTCTGGACCGCCGACGATCTCGCCGAATTCAACAATGCGCTGGTCAGAGCCCACCATTTCGGCACCGGCGAATTCTTTGCGCCGGCGATCGTACGCATGGCGATCGCCATCCGCGTGAACACCGCGATGCGGGGCCACACCGGCTGCAGCCCGGACCTGATCCGGGCGTTTCTGGCACTCAGCGAGCACGACATCATTCCGGCGGTGCGCCGCCACGGCTCCATGGGCTGCGCCGATATCGGGCTGATGGGCCAGATCGCCTCGGTGCTGACCGGTGTCGGCGAGGCCTATTACCAAGGGCGCCTCGTTTCGGCCGATACGGCGCTTGCCGAGGCGGGTCTCAAGCCGTTCGTCATGCAGCCGCGCGATGCACTGGCGGCTCTCAGCGTCAACGCCATTTCCTTTGCCGCTGCCGTAAACGTGCTGCGCGAGGCGGCGGCCGCGATCCGCGTGTTGCTCGTCACCGGCGTCATGTCGTCTCAGGCGCTCGGTGCCTCCGCCGACCCGTGGCGGGTGGCCGCGACGCTCTCGACCCGCGGCGAGGCGCTGGTCGGCTCCTGGCTCTATGGCCAGTCCGGCATTTCCGACTGGCCGTTACCGACGGCGATCCACGATCCCTTGAGCCTGCGCATGACCGCCCAGGTCTTCGGCGCGGTCGTCGATACGCTGCTGGTCGCCGCCGGCCGGCTGGTGGAGCAGACCTATCTCTCCGACGACAACCCTGTTGTCATCGGCGGCCAGGTCCATTCCTCCGGCGCATCGCTGCCGCTGACGACGACGCTCTATATCGAGGCGGCGCAGATCGCCTTTTCCCATGCGGCGCGCAATGTTTTGAACCGCTGCATCCTGCTGTCGAACGGCGGACGCCGCAATCTCTCGGTCAATCTGGTGGCGCCGGGGGAAGTCGCGACCGGGCTCGGGCCGCTGATGAAGCTTGCGGTCGAACTCTATATGCGCGTGCAGTCGCTCGCCGTGCCGCTTTCGGCGCAGTCGATCGTGGTTGCCGGCGGTCTCGAAGAGGAGGCGACCTTCCTGCCGCTGATCGTCGAGCGCATGGAAACCCAGGTGCGCGATCTGCGCCAGCTCGCCGCGATCGAGGCGATGCTTTCGGCCCAGGCGATCGATCTCGTCGGCGACCAGCCGCAGGGGATCGTCAAGCGCGCCTATGACCAGACCCGTTCGGTCAGCCCCATGTATCTCAAAGACCGGCCGCTCTCGAAGGAGATCGAGGCGCTGCAGGATGCGTTCACCTGCCACGACCTGTTGCGCTCCTTCGTCGCTCTGGCGCCGATGCCGGAATTCGACGACTTCTTCGCGCTCGACAAATAATCCGACTGGGAGAGCAGCATGTCCGATTTCGATCTCGTTCTGAAAGGCACCGTTGTTCTCCCCGAAAGGATCGTCGAGGGCGGCCACGTGGCGGTGCGCGACGGCAAGGTGGTGCATGTCGGGCAAGGGGCTGCACCCGCCGCGCGGGAGCGGCATGATCTCGGCAACGCGCTGATCCTGCCCGGGGCCGTCGACGCGCAGGTGCATTCGCTGTCGCAGAAGAACCAGGAGGATTTCCTCTGGTCGACCCGCTCGGCGGCGGCCGGCGGTGTGACCACTATTGTCGACATGCCCTATGACGAGGGCAATCTTGTCTGTTCGGCCGAGGCTCTTCGTCGCAAGATCGACCATGCGGGACCGCAGGCGCGCGTCGACTTCGCGCTCTATGGCACCGTGGACCCGGAGGAGGGACCGGCGCGCATCGGCGAGATGGTGGAGGCGGGTGTCGCCGCCTTCAAGTTCTCGACCTTCGGCACCGATCCAAAGCGCTTTCCCCGCATTCCGGCAGCCCTTCTCGAAGACTGCTTCCGGGCGATCGCGCCAACCGGGCTTTCAGCCGGCGTCCACAACGAGGATGACGAGGCGGTGCGTGCCGCGATCGACAAGGTCAAGGCGGCTGGCATCACCGACTACCGCGCCCATGGGCTGTCGCGTCCGCCGCTGACGGAACTGCTCGCCACCAATCAGATCTACGAGACGGGTGCCGCCACGGGCTGCCCGGCGCATGTGGTGCACTGCTCGCTCGGGCGCGGCTATGAGATTGCCGCCGCCTATCGCGCCCAGGGCTACAAAGCGACGATCGAGTGCTGCATCCACTACCTGACGCTCGACGAGGAAAACGATGTTCGCCGTCTCGGCGGCAAGGCCAAGATCAACCCGCCGATCCGGCCGCACGCCGAGGTGGAAAAGCTCTGGCGGCACGTGGCCGACGGCACGGTGACGATGGTCTCGACCGATCACGTCAGCTGGTCTGAGGATCGCAAGACCAATCCGGACATGCTGGCGAACGCGTCTGGCGTTCCGGGGCTCGAAGTCATGGTGCCGCTCTTCGTCAAGGGCGCGCTGGAGCGCGGCATTCCCTTGACGCGCGCAGCCGAGCTGATGACGCTGAACCCGGCCAGGCATTTCCGTCTTGATCATCAGAAGGGTGCGCTGGAACCTGGAAAGGATGCCGACATCATCGTCATGACGCCGGAGCCCTATGTCTATGATGCGGCCGAGAGCGGTCACAACGTCGTCGGCTGGTCGCCCTATAATGGCATTCGACTGCCCTGGCGCGTTTCAGCGACCTATCTGCGGGGCAGGCTTGCGTTCGATGGTCGCCAGGTTTTGGCCGAGCCGGGCGCGGGACAGTTTGTCCGGCCACTCGCCACTTTGGCTCTGTAAAGCGGAATGCGGAAAAGTGCGTGCGATTTTCCGCCCGCATCCGGCATCGAGATGTAGGAAATGTGATGAGCAAGACCGCCCACAAAGTTCCGGCCAATCTGCCCGTCAATGCCAGCCGGATTGCCGGCATCGTCAACGGCCTGGCTGGTATCACCGAGCCGGACCGGCCCTACACACGCCGCGCCTTCACGCCGCTGTTCCTCGAAGGCCGGGCCTTTCTCGACCGGCGTTTTCGCGCGGCCGGGCTTGAAACCCGCATCGACGCCGCCGGTAACCTGATCGGCCGGCGCAAGGGGAACAAGTCGGCGCTCGGCACCATCCTGCTCGGCTCCCATTCCGACACGGTGCCGGATGGCGGCCGCTTCGATGGCATCGCCGGCGTGGCGGCGGCGCTTGAAGTGGCGCGCGCGCTTTCTGACAACGGCATCGACCTCGACCACGATCTGGAGATCGTTGATTTCCTGGCCGAGGAAGTGTCGATCTTCGGCGTTTCCTGCGTCGGCAGCCGCGGCATGGCGGGCGTGCTGCCCGATGGGTGGCTCAGCCGCACGCAAGGGGATCTGAGCCTCAGGCAGGGTATCGTCGAAGTGGGCGGTGACCCCTCCAGGCTTTCCGGCTCGAAACGCTCCGACATCAAGGCCTTCCTCGAACTGCACATCGAACAGGGGCCCATACTGGAGACTGGGCGGCTCGATGTCGGGGTGGTCACCGCCATCTCGGGCATCACCCGCATCGAGATCATCGTCGAGGGCCAGGCGGACCATGCCGGTACGACTCCGATGGGGCATCGGCGCGACGCGCTGGTTGCCGCCTCGCATCTGGTGTTGGAGATCGAGCGGCTGGCGACGGAATTTTCTCACGGCGACGGGCATTTCACCGCGACGGTCGGTGAATTCTCGATCGAGCCGAATGCAGCCAATGTGGTGCCGTCTCGCGTCCGGCTGCTGATCGATGCGCGTGCCGAGCTGCGGCCGCAAATGGAGCGGTTTCTGGCAACGCTCGGCTCCCTTTGCCAGGGTGTCGCCGAGGCGTCGGGCGTGACGATCCCGCCCGCCAATGTGATCTCGGACAACCACCCGACGCCGGGCGATCCGCTCCTGCTTTCGACGCTTGAAGAAAGCTGCGATGCGATCGGCGCCAAGCATCGGCGCATGGCCTCCGGCGCCGGTCACGACACCGCCTGGATGGGACGCATCACCCGTTCGGCGATGATCTTCATTCCCTGCCTCGGCGGGCGCTCGCATGCGCCGGAGGAGTGGGCCGAAAACGATGATATCGCGCTCGGCGCGGCCGTTCTCTTCGATGCGGTGAAGCGACTCGACAAGAAATTGCAGGAGAAGGTGTGAGATGGGCCGGATACTGAAGGAAAAGGATGTCGAGGCAGCGGTCAAGGGCGGTTCCGTCTATGCCGCAGGCGGCGGCGGCTGGGCCGATCATGGTCGTATGCTCGGCTATGCAGCGGTCTCGATCGGCAAACCCGAGCTCGTCTCGATCGACGAACTCGAGGCACAGGACTGGGTGGCTACGGCCGCCGCGATCGGTGCACCGGCCTCGACCACGCCTTGGGAGATGCGTGGGGTCGATTACGTCAAGGCCGTGCAGCTGTTGCAGGAGGCGCTCGGCGAGAAGCTCTCGGGGCTCATCATCGGCCAGAACGGCAAGTCCTCGACGCTGAACGGCTGGCTGCCGTCGGCGATACTCGGCACCAAGGTGGTGGACGCGGTCGGCGACATCCGCGCGCACCCGACCGGTGACATGGGCTCGATCGGCCTTGCCGGTTCGCCCGAGCCGATGATCCAGACGGCGGTCGGCGGCAATCGCGACGAGAACCGCTATATCGAGCTGGTCGTGCGCGGCGCCACGGCCAAGGTCTCGCCGGTCTTGCGCACCGCCTCCGACATGTCCGGCGGCTTCATTGCCTCCTGCCGCAATCCGGTCAGGGCATCCTATGTGAAAGCCAATGCGGCGCTGGGCGGCATCTCGCTGGCGCTGGCGCTCGGCGAGGCGATCATCGCGGCGGAAGCCAAGGGCGGCAGCGCAGTGATCGACGCGATCGTCAAGACGACCAATGGCGCGATTCTCGCCGAGGGCACGATCACTGACAAATCGGTCGTCTATACCAAGGAAGCCTTCGACATCGGCACGGTGACGCTGGGGAAGGGCGCTGACTCAACGGTATTGCACGTGATGAACGAGTATATGGCGGTTGACTCTGCGGAAGGCACGCGGCTTGCGACCTTCCCCGACGTCATCACCACGCTGTCGCGGGAGGGCGAGCCTTTGAGTGTCGGCCAGCTGCAGGTGGGCATGAGGATCTTCGTGCTGCATGTGCCGAAGACGGTGATCCCGCTGTCCTCCAGCGTGCTCGACCCGACGGTCTATCCATCGGTTGAAAAGGCGATGGGCATCGAGCTCGCCCGCTACGCGCTTTCCAGCCGTAGCTGACGGGAGCAGGGTGATGGCGCGCGATGCAGGGCTAGAGGAACTAATCCGCGAAGAGCTCGGTGACCGCGCCGGGCTTTCGGAAAAAGCCATGTTCGGCGGCTGGGCCTATCTGCTTCAAGGCAACCTGCTACTTGGCGCGCGCGAGGGCTCTCTGCTCGTGCGCCTCGGCAAGGGCAATGACGGCTGGGCGTTGGCGTTGCCGGATATCGAGCTGATGGTGATGAACGGACGGGCGATGCATGGCTGGGTGCGCGCAGGGGCGGATGCCTATGGCGATGATGCGCTGCGCCGGCGGTTGCTGGATGGGGCGATCGCGTTCGTCGAGACGCTGCCGCCGAAGTGAATGAGGCTCGCTGCCTCGGCGGCGAGCCTCATTGGCCGCTCTCGCCAGTGCGTGTCGGGCCGTCACCACCCGTCGCCACAAGCATGAGAGGCGGCGACTTGCGCGTGCCACGAATGCAAGGGAGCAGGGATCTGCCCCCGCCATAAACGAGAGGCAGCGACCTCCCGTCGCCATGAATGCGTGGGGCAACCACCCCGCCGACAAGACAAAGAGGAACGAGACGATGCCCAAGGCCAATCCCCGTCATCCTGGTTTTCCCATCCCCGGTGGACCGGAGCTGCGCGCCAAGGGCTGGCGGCAGGAAGCGCTGCTGCGGCTCCTGGAAAACGTGCTTTCGGTCGGCGAGGATCCTGACAATCTGGTCGTCTATGCAGCACTTGGCAAGGCGGCGCGCAACTGGCCGGCGCACCGGGCTATCGTCAAGACGCTCATCGAAATGGACGAGGACCAGACGCTCGTCATCCAGTCCGGCAAGCCGGTGGGGCTCTTGAAGACCCACGCCAAGGCGCCGCTCGTCATCATGGCCAATTGCAACATTGTCGGCCAATGGGCGAACGCCGAGGTGTTCTATGATTTGCAGCGAAAAGGGTTGATCTGCTGGGGCGGGCTGACGGCCGGCGCCTGGCAATATATCGGCAGCCAGGGCGTGATCCAGGGCACCTACGAGATCTTCATGCGCATCGCCGAACGCCGTTTCGGCGGCGATCTCTCCGGGCGTTTCGTGCTGACGGCGGGGCTTGGCGGCATGGGCGGCGCCCAGCCGCTTGCCGGCCGGATGGCGGGGGCGGCGATCCTCTGTGTCGATATCGACGCGGAGCGGGCGAAGAAGCGCCGGGAGATCGGCTATCTGCAGGAGATCGCGCCCGATCTCGATACTGCGCTCTCGATGATCGACGCGGCAGTGAAGGACAAGCGGGCGCTCTCCGTCGGCCTCGTCGGCAATGCGGCTGAGATCTATCCGGAGATCGCCCGGCGTGGCATCGTGCCCGACGTCGTCACCGACCAGACGTCAGCGCATGATCTTGTCTACGGCTATGTGCCGAAGGGCATGAGCCTCGACCAGGTGAAATCGCTGCGCGACGACGGCCAGGGGCAATTGATGGCGGCGAGCCGCGCCTCGATCGTCGAGCACGTCAAGGCGATGCTCGACTTCCAGCAGAAGGGCGCGGAAGTCTTCGACAACGGCAACCTCATCCGCACCCAGGCGCGCGAGGGCGGCGTTGCCAATGCCTTCGACATCCCGATCTTCACCGAGGCCTATCTGCGTCCGCTCTTTGCCCGCGCCATCGGCCCCTTCCGCTGGATGGCGCTTTCCGGCGAGGAGAGCGACATCGCCCGGATCGACGATCTGCTGCTCGACATGTTTCCGCACAACCGCATCGTCACCAACTGGATCAGGCTTGCGCGCCAGCATATTCCCTTCGAGGGCCTGCCGGCCCGCATCGCCTGGCTCGGCCACGGCGAACGCACGGCGCTGGCGCGGCGCGTCAACGAACTGGTGGCATCTGGCGAACTCAAAGGCCCGATCGCGTTTTCCCGCGACCATCTCGATGCCGGCGCCATGGCGCATCCGAACATCATGACCGAGCGGATGAAGGACGGCTCGGACGCGATCGCCGACTGGCCGCTACTCGACGCCATGCTGCTCTGCTCCTCCATGGCCGATCTCGTGGTCGTCCATTCCGGTGGTGGCGGTTATGCCGGCTACATGACGAGCTGCGGCGTGACCGTTGTTGCCGACGGCACGGTCGAGGCCGACGAGCGCCTCGACTATGCCCTCACCAACGACACCTCGCTTGGCGTCATCCGCTATGCGGATGCCGGCTATGACGAGAGCCTTGAGGAGATCGCCGCCAAGGGCATCGGGCATGTGAAGGTGTAAGGACCTGTGAAGGTGTAAGGACCTGGCGGCGGCTTTGCCATAAGCAGTTTTGCACCTGTTACGGCACTCTGGAATCCATTTCAGGATAAAGAACAACGCTCTCCTGCGCGGTTGGCTCGTTGCGCGCCCCGATAAATACGGCTGGTTGGTCAGCTCGATTAACGGCCACGTGCAACACGTTGGCGGGGATGTACAGATAGTCTCCTGGGTGCATCACATCCCGGTGCTGGAGTTCATCGCCACTCCATAGTTCCAGCTCTTCGCCGCTCAACATGTAGAAGGCAGTTTCGTGGCGCTCATGCACATGCGCCTTGGTGCGCTTTCCAGGCGGTATCGTAGCGATACCGAGCCACAGTGCGGTGGAGCCAACCGACTCTGCACTAATGCCGGGCAGGTAATCGGGCCCCTGTTCAGCCCGGTAACCGGCGTCCCCTTTGGATACGAGGGCCTTGCCCCGCGAGAAGCCTGGACGCGCGTCGGTTCGTTCTTCTGAAATCGTCATTTTTCGGTCTCCTCTGTGGTAGTCTGGTCGACCTGCGCAAAGGATCGCAAGAAGACCGGCTGGAGTCCTGAATGGGAGGGCGAAAAGTTCCGAATTCTTCCGAAGACGTCGTGGCCGATAGTGTCGAGCCGCAACTGTTCGCGTTCGGGACATTCATCCTCGACATGGAGCGCGGCGCACTGACGCGTGAAGGGCGGCGGGTCGCAATTGGCCATAAGGGCTTGTTGCTGCTGCACGCGCTGGTGCGAGCGTCGATGCAGGTCGTGAGCAAGTCCGCGCTGATGGAGGCAGCCTGGCCCGCGGCTGTCGTCGAGGAGAGCAATCTCTCGGTTCAGATCGCTGCCTTGCGCAAGATGCTGGGCCCTCAACCGGAGGGGAACGAATGGATCGCCACCGTGCCGCGTGCGGGCTATCGTTTTGCCGCCCGGGTGAATAGCCTGCATCCGGTTGCCGCTGATGCGTCGCCGGCACTGCCAGGTTCGCCCGCGAACCCGGGCAGACCATCGATCGTGGTCCTACCGTTTGCAAATCTGAGCAGTGACAAGCAACAGTCGTATCTGGTCGATGGCATCACCGAAGATGTGATCACCGCGCTTACGAGATTTCGGTGGTTTCGGGTCATCGGGCGCAATTCAAGTTTCGTCTACAAGCACAAGTCGGTGAGCGCCAAGCAGGTGGGCCGAGACCTGGATGTCGATTACGTGCTCGAAGGAAGCGTGCGCCGCTCCGGCGGCCGTCTTCGGGTCTCCACGCAACTGGTCGAGACCACCTCGGCCAGCCAGGTCTGGGCCGAACGGTATGACCTGGAAATGGAAGAGGCATTCGCAGTTCAAGACGCCATCGCAGAGAGAGTTGCAGGTGCGATTGAACCAGAACTGTTGAAGACGGCATCATTCCCCTCGCCGGCGCGGCACACGGGAAATTTGTCGGCGTGGGAGATCGTGCGGCAGGGGACCTGGTATTTTCACCAGGTTGGCCAGCAGACCCACTTGATGGCGCGAGAGCTATTCAGGGAGGCGTGTCGGCTTGATCCCGAGCTTGCCGAAGCGCATCTCTGGCTTGGTCGCGTGAGCGCAGGCATCGTCGCCTATGGATGGAGCGAGCTTCCTTCCGATGACATCAGAGAGGGTTTGGACGCCGCCTTGGCAGCCGTTCGGCTCGACGAAAAGAACCCGTACACACACTATGCGCTGGCGATCTGCAGCGCGTACGCGAATGCGCCCGAGCAGGCGGTCCTCGCCGCCGAAAGGGCGATCGAGATCAGCCCGAGTTTCGCCCTTGGCCACCTTGTCCTGGGGATGGCGGAGCTGTTCAGGGGGAACGCGTCCGGTGCCATAGCGTCGCTTGAACACGGTCTCATGTTGAACGCCAATGACCCGCAGAACTTCGTCTGGCTGAATTTTCTGGCGCTCGCCCACCTGTTTGCAGGCGATGGAACAAACGCGCTCGCTGCTGCCGTGAAGGCCCAAAAGGTGCGCCCCGGATGGCGGCCGGTCCAAGAAACGCTGGCCTGCTGTTATGCGGCTGCCGGGCGTCTTGCAGAGGCTCGATCATCGCGCGCGTTGATGAGCGAATTGGAGAACGTGTCAGGCGACGCTCTAGAGCCGCTAAGACAGCGCAATCCGCATTGGCAGAAACGATTGGCGGAATTGTTGCAACAAATCCCGAGCAACTTGCTTCAGACGCCTCAACCTTCCTGACTTCCTTGCTGCTTTGCCATTCTCAAAAATCACGCCCGCTCACGCAGGCGATCTGACGACGTACCTTCCACCGTTTCTGCTGACGGCGCTCGAGCGGTGAGCCGGTGTCTTGGTGTCGCGCCTGCCACACGTTACAATGCACGCCTCACTGCCCGGAGGCGATCATGACATCGAGCTTCAATGTGCAGAGTGCTGCCGGCTACGAACAGTTGATGGGCCGGTGGAGCCGGCGGCTTGCGCCGCCATTCATCGACTTTGCGGGTGTTGCCGACGGTGAGCGGGTGCTGGATGTCGGTTGCGGCACGGGCAGCCTTACCTTTGCCTTACCGCGCGCGGCCGATGTCAGCGAGATCGTTGCAATCGACTTTTCGCCTGTTTTCGTCGAAGCGACGATCCGGGCGAGTTCAGATCCGCGGATCAAAGTCCAGCAGGCCGACGCCTGCGCGCTGCCCTTTGCCGATGCATCCTTCGACCGGGCGATGGCGCTGCTGGTGCTGCATTTCGTGCCGGAATCGGGAAAGGCGGTCGCCGAGATGCGCCGAGTCACCCGGCCGGGCGGCGTCGTTGCAGCCGTTGTTTGGGATCACTTTGGCGGCATGCCGGGCATGCGCATGGTGCTCGATGTGGCGGCGATGCTGGATGGAAATGCCGAGCAGGTGCGCAGTCGCTATTGTTTCCAGCCGATGATGCGGCCCGGGGAAATGATGCAGAACTTTGCGGCGCACGGTCTTGAAAGGGTCGAGCAGACGTCACTGATGATCCGCATGGACTATCAGTCGTTCGAGGATTTCTGGCAGCCGATCGCGGCGGGCGAAGGACCGCTCGGCAAATACATCGGTGCGCTGGATTCTGGTCAGCGGGCGAAGATCGATGCGGCGGTCAGGGCCGCCTACCAGGCTGGCCAGCCCGATGGGCCGCGGTCCTTTGCGGCGGTTGCCTGGGCCTGCCGGGGGATTGTTCCTGGGGCGTAGCGGGCTCCTCACTTGCCGCCGTCATTCCTCACCATTTCTGTCGTCGACTGGTGGCAGGAAGCGATAGCGCCCGCGACTGATCTTCACCACCTTGCCTTCAGCGACCAGCTTTTTCAGTTCCTTGGCGATGCGGTAGCATTCCGCTGCGCTGTAATCCTTCATGACGCCGAAGTGATGCAACACGCGGCACATCTGCGCCCATTCTTGAACCGGCTCATGCCTTGCCATCTCGTGATTGCGAGCATTGGGACCGCCTCACGGCGTGGGCCTTCCGGCGCTCACTTCTTCAGTGTCGGATTTTCCGCCGCGGCACTTCACCATGACGGGATGTTACCGCACTCTCTGTTCATCACACCACCGTCTCGCCGCCGTCCACCACCAGGATCTGGCCGGTCATGTAGGAGGAGCGGTCGGAAACGAGGAAGAGGATCGACTCGGCGATCTCCTCGACGCTGGCCCAGCGGCCGAGCGGCACCTTTTCGCGGATATAGGATTCGATTGCGCCGCGGCCGCCCATTTGCGCGATGAACGGTTCGTTGAAGGGGGTGTCGACCCAGCCGGGGCAGAGCGCGTTGACGCGAATGCCGTGGCGGGCGTAGTCGCCGGCCATCTGCTTGGTCATGGCGATGACGGCGTGTTTGGTGGTCGTGTAGGCGATCATCTCGCGGTCGTAGAGCACGCCCGAGGATGAGGAGGTGTTGAGGATGACGCCGCGGCCGGCGGCGCGCATCGACGGCATGACCAGCCGCGCTGCCATGAAATGGGCGCGGACATTGAGGTTCCAGGAGCGGTCGAAGCCGGCGACCTCGACCTCTTCCAGGTCCCCCGCGACCTGGGCGCCGGCGTGGTTGTGCAGAATGTCGATGCGGCCGTGGCGATAGAGGATATCGGCGATGCCGTCAGAAAGGGCCGAGTCATCCGTCACGTCGATGGTGAGCGCCTCGGCGCTGCCGCCTTTGGCGGCGATTGCCTCGACGGCGGTTGCCGCGGCCGAAAGGCTGCGGTCGATGACGACGACATGGGCGCCTTCGCGCGCCATGATGGCCGCACCCGCCTGACCGATCCCGGAGCCCGCTCCGGTCACGATCGCGACCCGGTCTTTCAGGATCATGGTTTCACTCCCCGGATTTCGTTTTCTTTTCCCGCATCAGGATGCGGGCGGTCAGGATCAGAAGCAGCGAGGCGACGAGCACCAGCGTCGCGATCGCGTTGATCTCGGGCGTCACGCCGCGGCGGATCGAGGCGAAGACGTAGATCGGCAGCGTGGTCTTCGAGCCCGCGACGAAGAAGGCGATGATGAAATCGTCGAAGGAGAAGGTGAAGGCCAGAAGAAAGCCGGCAAGGATCGACGGCAGGATCTGCGGCAACACGATCAGCCGGAAGGTGGTGAGCGGTGTCGCGTAAAGGTCGCTCGATGCCTCGACGATATCGCGGCCGAGGCTGGCGATGCGGGCCTTCACGATCATCGTCACCAGCGCCATCGAGAACAGGCCGTGAGCGGCGATGATAGAGCCGTAGCCAAGGCCGAGCTGCGGCGGCTGGTCGCCGGGCCAGATCGTCGCCAGCGCCGGGTTGACGAAGGAGAAGACGGCAACGAGGGCGACCAGCGTGGCGATGCCGATGACCACACCGGGCACGACGATTGCGGCTGCAAACAGCGCATCGAAGATCGCCCGGTTGCGCGGAGCCATCCGCTCCATCCCGAGGGCTGCCATGGTGCCAAAGATCGCGGCGAGTGTGGCGCTGGTAAAGGCGATCAGCAGGCTGTTCTGCAGCGCCGAAACCAGGAAGGTATTTCCAAGCGCCTTGCCGTACCAGGCGGTCGAAAACCCGGTGAACTCGCTCGCATTGCGCCCGGCATTGAAGGAGAACAGGACGACGAGCGCGATCGGGGCGTAGAGGAAGAGGTAGACGGAGGAGATGAAGGCGCGCATCAGACGAGATCCACCTGTCTTGTGCCGGCGACGCGGAAGGCAATGCGCATTGCCACCATCAGGATCACGACGACGACGGCAACCAGCGTGACGGCGATCGCGGAGCCGAACGGCCAGTTTCGCGATTGCAGGAAGAGATCGACCAACGCATTGCCGATGAAGAAAACCTTGCCGCCGCCCAGGAGCTGCGGGATCAGGTATTCGCCGAGCAGCAGGATCGTCACCAGCGCGACGCCGGTCATGACACCCGGCAAGGAGAGCGGCAGGGTGACGCCGAAGAAGGTCGACACCGGCCTCCCGCCGAGGTCGGCGGAGGCCTCGAGCAGGCGGCGATCGAGTTTTTCAAGGCTCACGTAAATGGGCATGATCATCAGCGGCAGGTAGCCGTAGACGATACCGAGAAGCACGGCGCCCGGCGTGTTCAACATCCTCACGTCCTCGATGCCGATCATCGAGAGCAGATTGGGGATCCCGCGCGAGCCAAGAATGTACATCCAGGCATAGGTGCGCACGAGCAGGCTCGTCCAGAAGGGCACGACGACGAGCGACACGAGGATCAGCCGGTAGCGCGGGTTCGCCTTGACCGCCAGATAATAGGCGACCGGATAGGCGATCAGCAGGCAGGCGAGCGCGCCGACCGGCGCGAGGATCAGCGTGTTCCAGAAGGCGGCCGCCCGTGTCGGCAGGTTGGCGAATTGGGCAAAGGTGAAGGCTGCCTGATAGCCGCCTTCCGGTGCGCGTTCGCCGAAAGCGAAGACCAGCATGGCGATGAAGGGCAGCACGAGGAAGATCATCAGCCAGGCCGCGGCCGGCGCCACCAGCGCCGCCGTCACCAGGTTTCTCTTCGTGTTCGTTGCCGCGGTCATAAATTCTTCCGTTCGCGTTTCATCAGCACTTCGATGCGAGCGGGAGGGAAAGGCCCCTCATCCGCCTGCCGGCACCTTCCCCCCGCAGGTGGGGGAAGGGGATTTGTGGCACCCGCCCGGTCCCTTTCTTCCGGCAGAAGCAGGAGGGCGGGGAGCTTGCCGCTTGTTCCTTCTCCCCGCTTGCGGGGAGAAGGTGCCGGCAGGCGGATGAGGGGCAGTCACATGCCAGATCAAGCCGACTTGAAGCGCGCCATCAGTTCGGCGCGGCCGGGGTCGGTGAGGGTCACGGCGGCGCCGAATTCGAGCGGCGTCAGCGCGGCCTCGTCCGGATAGACGATCTTGTTGGAGGTAACGTCGACCGGCAGCAGCTTCATGACGCGGCTGTCGGTGGTCGGTGCGCCGTTGGCGATGTGCTCCTTCATGGCGTTTTCCGGCGCCATCAGATAGTTGAGCAGCGCGTAGCCGGCGGCCTTGTTGGCGGCACTCTTCGGGATCGCGTAGAAGTCCGACCAGATCTCGCCGCCGTCCTTGCCGAGCGTGAACAGGATTTCCGGCATGTCGCGGTTGAGCTGGGCGCCGTCATTGGTCCAGCACATGGTCATCCAGGCATCGGTCGCGCGCATCGACGGCTGGTAGTCGCTGTTGATGGCGTAGAGGTGTGGTTTCACCTTGATCAGCAGTTCCTCGGCCTTGGCGAGTTCGTCCGGCTTGATCGAGTTGAAGGAATAGCCGAGCGACACCAGCGCGTTGCCGATGGTGGTGAGCTGGTAATCGTGCACCATGGCGCGGCCGTCGCCTTCGGTCATGGCGATCTCGAAGAATTCCTTCCAGCTCGTCACCGGCTTCTTGATCTTCGCCGAGTTGACCGCGATGCCGGTCGTGCCCCAGTTCTTCGGCACGGCATAGGTCTTGCCGTCGACGATGCCTTCGTTGGTGAAGCGCGCCGTCTCGGTCGACGCGTCGTAGTTCGCAAGCTTGGAAAGATCGAGTTCGTCGATGAGGCCAAGCTTCACATAGGTCGAGATCGTGTAGTTGGTGGGAACGAAGAGGTCCCAGCCGGTGCCGCCGGCCTGGAGTTTCGCCAGCATCTCTTCGTTGGAGCCGAAGACGTTGACCTCGACGGCAACGCCGGTGGCCGCCTGGAAGGCTTCGAAGGTCGCCGGATCATGGTAGTTCGGCCAGGTGGCGATCGACATCTGCGTGCCGAGGTCGCCGGCAAAGGCGGTGGAATTGAAGAGGCCGGGCTGGCGCGCCAGAACGGCGGTCGCAAGACCGAGGCCGGTGACGCCGAGGAAGTGGCGGCGCGTGACCGAGCCGCGCTTCAGGCGCATCAGTTCGTCCGCGAGCTGGTCGGCGGTGATAGGGGCATTTTCTCTGTACCATTTGCTCATGACGCTGTTCCCTTTATCGTTTGACGTTCATGCGTAGGCGGCAGAACCGGCTTCGGAAGCCGGGCGATGTCAGGCTGGAAAGACGTGAAGCGCGTTCGGATCGAAGGCGAGGCCGACCTTTTCGCCGGGCTCGACCAGCTCGCTGTCGCCGAGCGTGCGGCGGTCGGCCGTCACGAGGAAGTCGCCGAGACCGTCGACCGCGACGGAATATTCGACCGCTGACCCCAGGAAGATCCGGTGGGTGACGGTGCCGGCCAGCGCCGCCGTGCTGACGGCACCGTTGCGCGTCAGGCGGATCGCCTCGGGCCGGAGTGCCACCATGGCCGCCCCCCGTGTGCCGTTGATCGCGGGGGCGGCAAAACGCGTGCCGTTGGCGAGCTCGATCGAGGCGTTGCCGTCGACGGTCGCCGAGATGCGGTTGGTCTTGCCGACGAAATCGGCGACGAAGAGGCTTGCGGGCCTGTCGTAGATTTCCTGCGGCGGGCCGACCTGGACGATGCGACCGGCATTCATGACGCAGACGAAATCGCTCATCGACAGCGCTTCCTCCTGGTCGTGGGTGACGAGCACGAAGGTGATTCCGAGTTCGCGCTGCAGCGTCTGCAGCTCGATCTGCATGGCGGTGCGCAGCTTCTTGTCGAGGGCGGCGAGGGGCTCGTCGAGCAGCAGCACCTTCGGCTTGTTGACGATGGCGCGGGCGAGCGCCACGCGCTGCTGCTGGCCGCCGGACATTTCGTGGATGCGGCGCTTGCCGAAACCGCCGAGCCGTACCATCTCCAGCGCCTCCTGGGCGCGGCGAGAAATCTCGGCGCCGGCGATGCGCGGCCGCATCTGCTTCAGCCCGTAGGAGACGTTCTGCTCGACGTCGAGATGGGGGAACAGCGCATAGTGCTGGAACACCATGTTGACCGGGCGGCGATAGGCGGCAACGCCATTCATCGGCTCGCCGCTGATGAAGACCGTGCCTTCGCTCGGCTGCTCGAAGCCGCCGATCATGCGCAGACACGTGGTCTTGCCGCAACCCGATGGCCCGAGAAGCGCCATGAAGGCGCCGCGCGGCACCTGAAGATTGATGTCGGAAACGGCCGTCACGGCGCCATAACGTTTGGCGACCGAACGGAACTCGATGTCGTTCGTCGAAGCGGATGTCACGTCTGTTCCCTGCGGTTGTTATCGGATGTCGCCAGGATCTTGCATCCTGGCACTCCACCGTCATTGACACACAGCCTAGTCACCGCGTGCCCTGCCGGTATATACCCCGAGAGAGGTATTTCAACGCAGATTGCTCTGTGTGAGGAGTATACCCCAGAGCAGGAAACACCGGCCGGGAGGGCGGTTTGAGCGTCGATCTCGAAGGACTTTTTCAGGTCATGGCGCCGCTGGTGGCGGGTGCCGCGATGGACGACGATGCTGTCGGCTCCACCTATCGGCGGCTGATGTCGACGCTGATGACCTTCGACTACGTGGTTGTCTTTGCCTATCGCGGCAAGGAACGCCCGATCGACCTCTACAGCACCTTCAACGCCAAGGATCACGTGCTCTTCGTCAGCCTCTATCAGGCTGGACCGTACCTGCTCGACCCGTTCTACCACGCGGCGATCAAGAGTGAGCCCGGCGTCTGGCGGATGCGGGAGCTGGCGCCCGACCGGTTCTTCTCCTCGGAATATTATCGCACCTATTATGTGCAGACGGGGCTTGCCGAAGAGGTCGGCTTCTTCGTGCCGATCGACGAGCAGATCACCGTCGTGCTTTCGCTGATGCGGCGCGAGGCGACGGGGACTTTCAGCGCGACGGAGTTCGCGCTGTTGAAAAAGGTGGAGCCGCTGGTCTCCGGCCTGGTGCGCCATCACTGGGCCGATCTCGGCCGCCGGTTCGATGCGGCGCTGGCGAAAACCGGGCGCAGCAGGCGCAAGGCGACGCACCCGCCGGCCGACGGCGTCTGGCAGCATCTCAATCTGACGGACCGCGAAGCCTCGATCATCGAACTGGTGCTGCAGGGCCATTCGTCAGAATCGATCGGCCTCAGGCTCGGCATCTCCACCGGCACGGTGAAGGTTCATCGCCGCAACGTCTATCGCAAGCTCGGCATCTCCTCGCAGACCCAGCTTCTGTCGCTCTATCTGAGAAATCTCGGGCAATAATCCTGCGATCCTTGCACCGCTGATCGGCCGTTCGATCTTCCGCCTGCGTTGCCCTTTTTCCGCTTTTGACGAGCCTACGCCGTCTGGCGCTTGCCTGCGACCGCTGCCCCTGCGTGCAGCCGCCGCAACTGCTCAACCGTCTCTTCGCAAACGTGATCGCTCATTTGTCAAACGCTATTGACAAAAATTTCACGCCATGAAATTTCTTTCATTAACGGATAAAAATATCACGCGGTGCAAAAAATATCATGCAGCGCAACAAGAGCCGGGTGGAGACAATGACGATTGGCGGGACGGGCATTCGTGATGACGAAACCAGCATGGCGACACGGGCGGCGTGGCTGCACTATGCCGGCGGCCTGACCCAGGCGGAGGTCGCCAAGCGCCTGGGGCTCACCTCGCTCAAGGCCCACCGGCTGATCATGAAGGCCAACCAGGAAGGCCTGGTGAAGGTCTATATCGACGGCGAAGTCTCCGAATGCGTGGAGCTCGAACAGGCGCTTTCGGCGCGCTACGGCCTCGACTATTGCGAAGTGGTGCCGGACTTCGATTCCGATGACCTGCCGCTGAAGGCGCTTGGCATTTCCGGCGCACAGTTCCTGAAGCGTGAGATCGAGCGTGGCGAAACGGCGCTGGTCGGAGTCGGTCATGGCCGCACGCTTGCTGCTTGCGTCGAATATCTGCCGCGGATCGCCAGCGGCAACACCCGCTTCGTGTCGCTGCTCGGCGGGCTTACCCGCAAGTTCTCCGCCAACCCGCATGACGTGATCCACCGGCTCGCCGAGCGTACGGGGGCAGAGGCCTATGTCATGCCAGTGCCGTTCTTCGCCAACACGGTCGAGGATCGCGACGTGCTCTTCAGCCAGCGCGGCGTGCGCGAAGTCTTCGATCTCGCCAAGACAGCCGATCTCCTGATGGTCGGCATTGGCACCGTCGAGCGCGAGGCGTCGCTGGTTTCGACCGGCATGATCGAGACCAGCGAGATCGAGGACATCCAGAAGGGCGGGGCGATGGGAGAGTTGCTCGGCCACTTCTTCGACCGCGACGGCAAGCCGGTCGAGACGACGCTTTCCGACCGCACGTTTACGCTCAGCCGCGAGGACCTGAAGAACCGCCGCACGGTCGCTGTTGCCGGCGGCAAGATCAAGGTTCCGGCCATCCGGGCGGTGCTCGCCAGCGGGCAATTGAGCGGTCTCATCACCGACGAGAGGACTGCGAGGGCGCTGGCCGCCGACGGCGCATGAGGCGCTGAAACATTCGAGGCCATGCGGAGGGCAGGGAGGATCTGCCATCCGGGCCTTAACGGGAGGAATACCGGTGGGGTAGCCGGCAGTCGCAATCATACCCGCAACGGAGGAGAAGACGAATGTACGAGAAGGAGAAGGACCTCATCAGCGCATTCCTGCGTGGGGAGGTGGACCGCCGCGGCATGCTCAAGGGATTGGGGGCTGCAGGCCTGGCAGCCGGCACGGCCGGCACGTTGTTCAACATGATGTCGACGCAGGCGCTCGCCGCCGATTTCGACTGGAAGGCGCATTCGGGCAAGAAGCTGAAGCTGCTTTTGAACAAGCACCCTTACGCCGATGCGATGATCGCCAACCTGCAGGCCTTCAAGGACCTGACCGGCATCGACGTTACCTATGACGTGTTTCCGGAAGACGTCTATTTCGACAAGGTGACGGCGGCGTTGTCTTCGGGCTCGGCAGAATACGATGCCTTCATGACCGGCGCCTACATGACCTGGACCTATGGACCGGCCGGCTGGATCGCCGACCTCAACGAATGGATCAAGGATCCGGCCAAGACCAACCCCAACTACAACTGGGACGATTTCCTCGCAGGCGTGAAGAATTCCTGCGCCTGGAACGGCCAGCCGGGCGGGGCGCTCGGCTCGGAAGACGCCAAGCAGTGGTGCATTCCGTGGGCGTTCGAGCAGAACAACATCACCTATAACCGCGAGATGTTCGACAAGGCCGGCGTCGAGCTGCCGAAGAACCTCGACGACATGATCACGGTGGCGGCCAAGCTGCAGAAGGACATCGGTGGCATCTACGGCATCGGCGTTCGCGGTTCGCGCTCCTGGGCGACGATCCATCCGGGCTTCCTGTCGGGTTATGCCAACTTCAACCAGAAGGACCTGAACGTCTCGGCCGACGGCAAGCTGTCAGCGGCGATGGGCACGGCGGAATCCAAGGCCTACCACGCCAAGTTCGTGCAGATGATCCAGGAAAGCGGTCCGAAGGACTGGTCGACCTACACCTGGTATCAGGTCGGCACCGACCTTGGCGCCGGCGCTTCGGCGATGATCTTCGACGCCGATTGCCTCGGCTACTTCATGAACGGTGGCGACAACAAGATGGCCGGCAAGCTCGGCTATGCCGCCTTCGCCGCCAACCCGGAAGCCACTGCCTCGACGCCGAACATCTGGATCTGGTCGCTCGCCATGTCCAACTTCTCCAAGGACAAGGACGCCACCTGGTACTTCCTGCAATGGGCTTCCGGTCCGGAGCATGCGCTGTTCGGCGCCACCAAGATGGACTTCGTCGATCCGGTTCGCCAGTCGATCTGGAAGGACGAGATCTTCCGCGAGAAGCTCAACGGCAAGTATCCGGGTTACGTCGAAATGTTCGACGCCTCGGCCGCCGGCGCCTCCATCAAGTTCACGCCGCAGCCGCTGTTCTTCGACGTGACCACCGAATGGGCGTCGACGCTGCAGAAGATGGTCGCCAAGCAGGTGCCGGTCGATGAGGGTCTCGACCAGCTCGTGGAAAGCATCAACCGCCAGCTCCAAGAGGCGGGTCTCGGCTGATAGGCCTCCCAAGCGATCCCCGGCGCCAGCACGCGCCGGGGATCCCGAGATGCCGGCTCGACCGGCCTGTTGCGACCGGTTTGAGGTCGCGCCGAAATCAACCTGAGATGCCGAGGAACTGGCGCGGCGCCTGAAGGCTGCCGCGTGCCGCGTGCTCTTCAAAGACGTCAGGAACGGAGCTCGACATGGCTTCAACAGAAACCCTCAAGAGACCAGCCTCCGGTTTCAGGATCAGCAGGAAGATGCTTCCCTATGTGCTGAGCCTGCCGGCGCTGCTCGTCTGCATCGGCATCCTCATCCCGTTCTTCACGGCGGTCATCTACTCCTTCCAGCGCTACCGGTTGAGCCAGCCCTGGGCGCGCCAGTTCAACTGGGGCGAAAACTACCTCAACTTCTTCACCGACCCGGCCTTCTGGAACACGCTGAAAGTGTCGCTGCTCTATGCCGGCCTCACCGTGACGCTGGAACTGCTGCTCGGTCTCGGCATCGCGCTGCTGCTGCAGCGGCGCTCCGCGGTCAACAACTTCATCTCGATCATGCTGCTTTTGCCGCTGATGATCGCGCCGGCGCTGGCCGCCTTGATGTGGAAGCTGATGACCAATCCGAGCTTCGGTATCCTCAGCTATCTCGCAAGCCTGATCGGACTGCATGATTTCCGCTGGGCGTCCTCGCCGGACACAGCGCTGCTCACCGTCGTGCTCGTCGACATCTGGGTCTATACGCCCTTCATCATGATCCTGCTGCTTGCGGGCTTGCGCTCGCTGCCGACGCAGCCCTTCGAGGCGGCCGCACTCGATGGCGTGCCGCGCAGCTTCGTCTTCTTCCGCATCACGCTTCCGATGCTCACACCTTACATCCTGACGGCAACGCTGTTCCGGTTGCTCGACAGTATCCAGCAGTTCGACATCATCTACGCGATGACCCAGGGCGGGCCCGGCAACACGCTCACCGTCTTCCAGGTCGAGGCCTATCTCAACTTCTTCCAGTCGACCAATGTCGGCCGGTCGGCGGCACTGCTGATCATCCTGTGGGCGATCACCTACACGCTGTCCAACGTCTTCATCAAGAACTGGCTGCGGCTGCGCGAACGCGCACGCGGCGAAGCGTAAAGGAGGGACCAATGGAAACCATGTCTCCGCTCGAACGGACCTTGCGCGGTCTCGCCCTCACGCTCGTCGTCGTCTTCTTCATGTTCCCGATCTTCTGGATCTTCCTGATGTCGTTCCAGACGAACGAGACGATCCTCGCGATCCCGCCATCGGTCGTGTTCTCGCCGACGCTTTCCAACTATGCGGCGCTGATCACCGGCAAGCTGCAGACGGCGGCCGGAACGCTCGACATCGCCTTCATGCGCAATCTCGGCAACTCGATCTTCCTGTCGGTCGCCTCCGTCGCCGTGGCGCTGGTGCTCGGCGTGCCAGCGGCCTATGCCTTTGCCCGCCACAAGTTCAAAGGATCGGAAGACATCGCGTTCACGCTGCTGTCCTTCCGCTTCGCGCCGCCGCTGCTGGTGCTCCTGCCGCTGACGCAGTACTTCCAGTGGCTCGGGCTCTCCAACACTTACTTCGGCCTGATCTGGGTCTACCAGCTGATCTGCCTGCCGCTGATTCTCTGGATCGTGCGCGGCTACTTCGAGGACATCTCGGCCGACGTCGAATATGCCTATCGCATCGCCGGCCATTCCTGGTTTGCGACGTTCCGCAAGATCGCCCTGCCGCTTGCCGGACCGGGCATTGCCGCCGCCGGCCTGCTCGCCTTCATCTTCGCCTGGAACAACTTCGTCTTCGCGCTGGTGCTGGCATCTGCCGACAAGCAGCCGGTGACGGTCGGCGCGCTTGCCTTCGTCACCTCCTCGGGCATCCAATACGGACAGATCGCCGCGGCCATCGTGCTTTCGGTGACGCCGACGCTCGCACTTGCACTCTACGCCCAGCGCTACCTCGTCGAAGGCCTGTCGCTCGGCGCGGTGAAAGGGTAACTCATGACCACGCTGCAACTGAAGAATATCGTCAAGCGCTACAAGAGCCAGACGGTTCTCGACGATCTTACGCTTGACGTCGCCGACGGTGAACGGCTGGTGCTCTTCGGCCCCTCCGGCGCCGGCAAGACCGTGCTGCTCCGGCTGGTTGCCGGCGTTATCGAGCCGGACGAGGGCAGGGTGCTGATCGGCGGCGAGGACATGACCGATGTCGATGCCGAACATCGCGGCGTCGGCATGGCATTCCAGAACTTCGCGCTCTTCCCGCACATGAGTGCCTTCGACAACATTGCAAGCCCGCTGACGGCGACGCGATCGTCGAAGGAGAAAATAGCGGCAGGCGTGCAGAAGGTCGCCAAGCTCTTAAAGATCGACCATGTGCTGACGCATCACCCGAAGGCACTGTCGAACGGTCAGAAGCAGCGCACGGCACTTGCCCGTGCGCTTGTCGGCTCGCCGCCGCTGCTTCTCCTCGATGATCCCTTGCGCAACGTCGACGCGAAGCTCCGCTTCGAGATGCGGCTGGAACTGCCGCGACTGCTCGCAGCGCAAGGCGCCACCGTCGTCTACGTCACCCAGGACTACAAGGAGGCGATGGCGCTCGGCGACCGGATCGCGGTCATGGCCTCAGGCCGCATCCGCCAGATCGGCACGCCGCAAGAGATCTACAACGCGCCCGCCGACATCGAGATCGCACGGCTCTTCGGCGATCCGACGATCAACCTGCTGGATGTCACGCCGCAGCGCAGCGGCGGAGACGCCTTCGTCGAGCTCTCGAATGTACGGGTGCGGCTCGGCGACTATGGCGCCGATGTCGTCGGCAGTCCGTGCGTTATCGGGCTCAGGCCGGAGGCGATCAGTTTCGTCGATGCGGCAGCACCTGGCGCCATTCCTGTGACGGTCGAGGCGGAAACGCCGCTCAACGAAAAGACCGTGACGCTGGCGCTGACGGCACGCGGCCGCGAAATCCTGGTGTCGCGTCCGGCCGGCACGCCTGGTCCGACCGCCGGACCTGCCCATATTGCCGTCAATGGCGCGCAGGCCTTTCTCTTCGACAAGACGAGCGGCGCTCTTTTGCCGCGCGCCGACCTTGCAGCCAAGCGTAATGGAGAAGCGGCATGACCGACACCGCTCTTTTGATCAAGGACGTCGACAAGTTCTACGGCCCCGTCGACTTCGGCGTGCATGCCGTGAAGAAGCTGAACATGGATGTGCGAAAGGGCGAGATCATCGCTTTGCTCGGCTCCTCCGGATGCGGCAAGACTTCGACCTTGCGCATGATCGCCGGCTTCGAGGCGGTCTCGCGCGGAACGATCTCGCTTGCAGGCAAAGAGGTCCAGACGCTGCCGCCGGTGCGCCGCAACGTCGCCATGGCATTCGAGGGCTATTCACTCTATCCGCCGCTGACGGTGCGCGAGAACATCGCCTTTGCGCTGAAGGCCTCGAAGCTCTCGCAGGGCGTCGTCGACGAGAAGGTGGCCAGTATCGCCAAACTGCTCGAAATCGAGGACATTCTCGGGCGCTATCCGAGCTCGATCTCCGGCGGCCAGCAGCAGCGCGCCTCGCTCGGGCGGGCGCTGATCCGCGACGCCAACCTGCACCTGCTCGACGAGCCGATGGGACAGCTCGAGCCGCAGCTTCGGGCGCTGCTTCGCGGCCGCATCAAGCACTTCATCAAGGAGCGCGGGCTGACGGCGATCCTCGTGACCCACGACCAAACCGAAGCGAACGCGCTTGCCGACCGCATCGCGGTCATGGAGGGCGGCGTGCTGCAACAGTTCGATACGCCGCAGAAGATCAAGGAGCGGCCGGCCAATCTGTTCACCGGCACCTTCGTCGGCGAGCCGCCGATGAACGTCTTTGAGGCCAGCGTCACCGGCTCGGACAGCAAGATGGCCTTTGGGCTCAAGGACGGCGTGCGGCTCGAATATGCGGCGTCGGATTTCTCGCATGCGGTGCGCGACGAACTCATCAAGCGGCAGAAGGTGGTGCTCGGAATCCGGCCCTATTCGGTGCGCCGCAGCGCTGATGGTGTGACGGGCCGCGTCGCCGTCAACCAGTGGCTCGGCGACCAGACCCATATCGCCGCGGACTTTGCCGGCGGCACCATGGTGCTGGTCGAGCACGATCGCACGGAGCTCGATGTCGGCCAGCCGATCGGCATTCATCTCGATCCGTCGAGCCTGCATGTGTTCGATGGCGAGAGCGGACGGGCGATCAGTCACGGACAGGAGCTCGCCTGATGCGGGACATCCTCATCGGCATCGATGCGGGGACGTCGGTCATCAAGTCGGTGGCCTTCGATCTCACCGGCCGGCAGATCGCCACGGCGGCACTACCGAACGCCTATGAGGCCGTAGGCCGCGCCGGCAGCGTGCAGGACCTCGACCGCACCTGGGCCGACGCGGCAACGACGCTGAAGCAGCTCTCCGACAAGATCGAGAACCTCGCCGGCCGTGTCGCTGCGATCGCCGTGACCGGTCAGGGCGACGGCACATGGATGATCGACAAGGCCGGCGTGCCGGTCGGCAAGGGCTGGCTGTGGCTCGACGCGCGCGCCGGCGAGACCGTCGAGCGGCTGCGCGCCGACAGCGGCGATATCGCCCGCTTCGAAAGCACCGGCTCGGGCCTTGCCGCCTGCCAGCAGGGGCCGCAGCTTCGCTGGATGCGCGACCATGCGCCCGAGATGCTCTCAGGCGTCGCCACCACCTTCCACTGCAAGGACTGGCTCTATTTCAAGCTGACGGGCAAACGCGCCACCGATCCCTCCGAGGCGAATTTCAGTTTCGGCAATTTCCGCAGCCGCAGCTATAGCGACGATGTCATCCGCTTTCTCGGCCTTGAAAAGCTGAAGCATGTGCTGCCCGAGATCGTCGACGGAGCGGCGACCCATCATCCGCTGTCGGCGGAAGCGGCCGGGATCACCGGGCTCACCGAGGGCACGCCCATCGTGCTCGGCTACGTCGATGTCGTCTGCACAGCCCTTGGCGCCGGGCTCTACGATCCGGGCACCGATACCGGCTGCTCGATCATCGGCTCGACCGGCATGCACATGCGGCTCGCCAATGGCGCCGACGATGTGCGGCTGAACCGGGACTTGACCGGCTACACCATGTGCATGCCGATCCCCGGCGCCTATGCGCAGATGCAGTCGAACATGGCCGCGACGCTCAATATCGACTGGATCCTCTCGCTGGCCTCAGGCCTCTTGAAGGGCATGGGGGTCGAGAAATCCAAGAGCGAGTTG
This sequence comes from Ensifer sp. Root558, assembly GCF_001427045.1. Lineage (NCBI taxonomy): Bacteria > Pseudomonadati > Pseudomonadota > Alphaproteobacteria > Hyphomicrobiales > Rhizobiaceae > Ensifer > Ensifer sp. Root558. Next base: position 110,008 of record NZ_LMGC01000001.1, read on the forward strand.
CTCGCTTTTGTCGACGGCTGGCTGGCCGATGCCAAGGACACGCCATTGATCTTCCAGCCCTATATCTCGGAAGCCGGCGAGCGTGGCCCCTTCGTCGACGCGACGGCGCGGGCGTCCTTCGTCGGGCTGTCAATCACCCACGGCTTTCCCGACATGGTAAAGGCGGTGTTCGACGGGCTCGCCATGGCGGCGCGCGATTGCTACGCCGAGATGGGGCCGCTTCCAGGCCGCATCCGGCTGACGGGGGGAGCTGCCCGCAGCGCCTCGCTCCGCCGCATCCTCGGTGCTGCCCTTGGCGCCAGCGTCCAGACGAGCGAGCGGGAAGAGGCCGGTGCTGCCGGTGCCGCGATGATCGCCGCCGTCTCGCTCGGCATCTATCCCTCGATGGCCGATTGCCTCGGCGATTGGGTGACGCCCTATCAGCGCCCCGCGGAGGCCGCCGATCCGGCGCTTGCCCGCCGCTACAACGAACTCTTTCCCACCTACCAGCAGTCGCGCACAGCGCTCAGGCCCGTCTGGCACGCACTCTCCCAAGGTGCGGCCGCGGGAACTCAACAGGAAACATCGAAATGAAGAAGATAGCCATTATCGGCGACCGGTTCATGCTGCCGGACGTGTTTCGCGACAAGATCGTCGAGGCGACCGGCAACGGCCATGACATCCGCACGCTCGAACTGCCCTGGCCGGATGTGCCGATGGAGCACGGCTATGCCGTCGAGGGCATGGACGGGCTCAAGGAATATCTCGGCAAGCCGGAGGACATTATCGACTTCATCGGTGACGCCGAGATCCTGGTGACGCAGCTGGCGCCTCTGTCGCGCGGAATGCTTCAGGCACTGCCCGGCTTGAGGCTCGTCGCCGTCTCGCGCGGCGGTCCTGTCAACATCGACATGGGGGCCGCACGCGATGCCGGCGTTCGCGTCGTCAACACGCCCGGCCGCAATGCCAACGCCGTTGCCGAGTTCACGCTTGGTGCCATTCTCGCCGAAACGCGGCTGATCCGCACCGGCCACGAAGCCTTGCGCAAGGGCGAGTGGCGGGGCGATCTCTACCGCGCCGATCGCACCGGTCGCGAGCTCTGCGAAATGACCGTCGGCGTCATCGGCTACGGCAATATCGGGACCAAGGTGGTGCGCCTTTTGCGCGCCTTCGGCACCAAGGTGGTGGTGCACGATCCCTATGTGCAGCTCTCGGCCGATGATCTGAACGCCGGCGTCGAGCAGGTGTCGCTCGACACGCTTCTCTCCCGTTCCGATGTCGTGACCCTGCATCCGCGCGTCACGGAGGAGACGCGCAACATGATGAACGCCGAGACCTTCGCCAGGATGAAGCCGGGCGCGATCTTCGTGAACACGGCGCGCGGTCCGCTCTGCGACTACGACGCCCTTTATGAGAACCTGGTGAGCGGCCATCTGTCGGCGGCGATGCTCGAAACCTTCGCGATCGAGCCGGTGCCGAAAGACTGGCCGCTGCTGCAACTGGCGAATGTGACGCTGACGCCGCATATTGCCGGCGCCTCGGTACGCACCGTCACCTTCGCCGCCGAAATGGCGGCCGAGGAAGTCCGCCGCTACATCGCCGGTCTGCCGCCGGTCAATCCGTGCTGATGACAGGAGCAACGATGGTGAGTTCCGAGACCGGAATATACGATCTGTTCGTCGTCGGCGGCGGCGTCAATGGTGCGGGCATCGCGCGCGATGCGGCCGGGCGCGGGCTCTCGGTGCTGTTGTGCGAAAAGGACGACCTGGCGCAGGGCACCAGCTCGCGCTCCGGCAAGCTGGTGCATGGCGGCCTGCGTTATCTCGAATATTACGAGTTCCGGCTGGTGCGCGAGGCGCTGATCGAGCGCGAGGTGCTTTTGGAGTCCGCGCCGCATATCATCTGGCCGATGCGCTTCGTGCTGCCGCATAACCCTCAGGACCGCCCGGCCTGGCTCGTCCGGCTCGGGCTGTTCCTCTACGACCATCTCGGCGGGCGCAAACGCCTGCCGGGCACCCGCAGCCTCAACCTTGCGACGGCGCCCGAGGGCGCGCCGATCAAGCGCGATTATCGCAAAGCGTTCGAATATTCCGACTGTTGGGTCGATGACGCGCGCCTCGTGGTGCTCAACGCGCTCGATGCCACTGCTCGTGGCGCCCGGGTGTTGACCCGGACCGCCTGCAGCGCGATCCGAAGGCGGGACGGGCTCTGGTTTATCGAGATGACCGACACGCGCACCGGCGCCAAGACCGAGGCGAGGGCGCGCTGTGTCGTCAACACCGCCGGTCCGTGGGTCAACGACGTCATCGGCCGGATCGGGGGCCTGAACTCCACCCGCAGCGTGCGCCTCGTCAAGGGCAGCCACATCGTCGTGCCGAAATTCTGGGAGGGGCGGCAGGCCTATCTGGTGCAGAACCCGGACAAGCGGGTCATCTTCATCAATCCCTACCAGAACGACCTGGCGCTGATCGGCACGACGGATATCCCCTACGAAGGCCGTCCGGAGGACGTGACCGCCGACGGCAACGAGATCGCCTATCTCTTGAAATCGGTGAACCGCTACTTCAAGCAGCAGCTGACGTCGGACGATATCGTCTACAGCTTCTCCGGCGTACGACCGCTCTATGACGACAATGCCGAAAACCCCTCGGCCGTCACCCGTGACTATATTTTCGAGGTCGATGCGACTGACAACCAGGCGCCGTTGCTCTCGGTCTTCGGCGGCAAGATCACCACTTTCCGCAAGCTTTCCGAACATGCGCTGGAGCGGCTGAAGCCGTTTTTCCCCAAGATGGGGCCGGCCTGGACGGCGAAGGCGCATCTGCCGGGCGGCGACATGGCGGCGGCCGATTTCGATCTGTTCCTGGGTGAGTTGAAGGCGCGCTATCGCTGGTTGCCATCGGATCTCGTCAAACACTATGCGCGGCTCTATGGCACCCGCACGCATGCGCTGCTTGCCGGCGCTACATCGCTTGATGATCTCGGCCCGGCTTTCGGTTCGCTCTTTCGCGAGCGCGAGGCGCGTTTCCTCATCGAAAACGAATGGGCGCTGACGGCGGACGACATTCTCGACCGGCGCACCAAGCATGGCCTGCACATGACGCCGGCCGAGCGGCAGGCCTTTACTCATTGGCTGGACCGCCAGCAGGCCGCGGCCTGAAGGAGAACGGATGCGAAGTCTGGAATTCGAAGCGCTTCTCGATCTTTCGGCCCGCGTCGGGGCGGATCCGCTGCTGGTGCAGGGGGCGGGCGGCAATACCTCGATCAAGGAGGGCGGTACGCTCTGGATCAAGGCCTCGGGCCTGTGGCTGGCGCATGCGCGCCAGCGCGACGTCATGGTGCCGGTGGCACTCGAGCCCTTGCTCAATGCGTTGGAAGCGAACGACCCGGCAACCGAGAAGGCGCAGGATTTCGTGATAACCGAGCGCAACCCTTCGGGCCTGCGCCCCTCGATCGAAACCACCGTGCATGCGCTGATGCCGCAGAAGGTGGTGGTGCATGTGCACTGCGTCGAGACGATCGCGACGGCGGTGCAGACCAACGGTGCGGCGATCACTGCTGAGCGGCTTGCCGGCTACCCCCATGTTTTCGTGCCCTATGCCCGCCCGGGCCTGCCGCTTGCAAGAGCAATCGCTGAGCGGATGCAGGACAACACGTCGGTTCTGATCCTCGGCAATCACGGCCTGGTCGTCGCCGCTGAAACCGTGGTCGACGCGGCGATCCTGCTCACCGACATTACCCGCCGCCTGACCGGCACGCGTCGGCAGGCGCTGGCCGCCGATCTCGCGTCGCTCGGTCGGCTTGCGGTCGACAGCGATTACCGGCTGCCGGAGGACATTGCCCTGCATTCGGTCGCCGCCGATCTCGACAGTTGCCGGCTTGCTGCCGGCGGCAGTCTCTATCCCGATCATGTCATCTTCCTCGGCAAGGGGGTGTCGGTGGCCGCGCCCGGCGAGACCGCGCTTTCGATCGAGACGAAGCGGCGTGCGAGCGGCGACAGCCTGCCGCCCTTGCTGCTCTTCCCGGGCAAGGGCGTGCTCGTGCAGAAGGAGATTTCTGCCGGTGCCTTCGCCATGGCGCGGTGCCTTGCCGACGTGACGGCACGCATTCCAGCGGACGCACGGTTACGTTACCTGACCGAGGCGGAGAACGCCGAGCTTCTCGGCTGGGACGCCGAGAAATACCGCCAGCAGCTCAACCGCGCCGGACAGGTGCTGCAATGAGCGGTGACAATCGCAAGCTGGTCGTCGGCATCGACCTTGGCACCTCTGGCGCCCGTGCGGTCGCGATGGCGGCGGACGGCACGGTCGTGGCATCGGGTGCAGCGAAGCTCTCGGCTTTTTCTGCGGATCACCGCGATCCGATCGGCTGGTGGAAGGCCGTGCAGGCGGCGCTCGAAGAAGCGCTTGGGGGTACCGACAGGCAGAAGGTCGTTGCACTTTCGATCGACGGTACATCGGGCACGATGCTGCCGGTCGATCATGCGGGCGCGCCGTTGGCAACGCCTATGATGTACAACGACCCGGTTGCCGACCGCGCACCGCTCGATGCGGTCTCTGCCTATGCGCCGCGCGAAAGTGCGGCCCATGGCGCCACATCCGGCCTTGCCAAGCTTCTCGCTTTCCAGACTGTGCCGGGCGTGTTCCGGGTGATCCATCAGGCCGATTGGCTGGCCGGGCATTTCACCGGGCTCTACGATGTCTCCGACGAGAACAATGCGTTGAAGACCGGCTACGATCCCGTGTCGCGGTCCTGGCCGGATTGGATGGAAAAGACCGGCGCCCGCGTCGAACTGCTGCCGGATGTGCTGCCGGCTGGTGCGCCGATCGCGACGATCTCGCCGGAAGCGGCCGGAGCCTTCGGGCTTTCAAGCGAGGTGGTGGTCGTTGCCGGCACCACGGACGGATGCGCCTCGTTTCTCGCCACTGGCGCCGATCAGCCGGGCGACGGCGTCAGCGCGCTCGGCACGACGCTGACAGCGAAGATGCTGTCCGACCGTCCGCTGTTTGCGCCGGAATACGGGCTCTACAGTCACCGCATCGGCGAGATGTGGCTCGCCGGCGGGGCGTCCAATACGGGCGGGGTGGTGCTGGCCGAGCATTTCTCGCCGGAGCGGATCGCTGCACTTTCGGCCGGGATCGATCCGGCCGTCGACACCGGGCTCGATTATTATCCGCTGGTGAAGCCCGGCGAGCGCTTCCCAATCGCCGATCCGGATTTCGCCCCGCGCATGAGCCCGCGGCCGGCCGATGACGCGACCTTCCTCAAGGCAATCTTCGAGGGCATCGCCGGCGTCGAGAGCCTCGCCTATCAGCGGCTGGCGTCGCTTGGCGGACCGGGGCTCCGATCGCTTCGCAGTGTCGGCGGCGGCGCCAAGAACGCGGCCTGGAGCGCGATCCGGGCGCGCAAGCTCGGCGTGCCGTTCCTGCCCGTCCTGTCCGAGGAGGCGGCGGCCGGCACGGCACGGCTGGCGCTGGCCGGTGCCAGAAAGGCTGGTGTGCTGTGACGTTTGCTCAAACGACTGCGATAGCGAGGCTTGGCGAGATTGCCGATCGCTACGACGCCTTCCTGATCGATCAGTTCGGCGTGCTGCGCGATGGCCGCGGGCCCTATCCGGGTGCGGCCGAAACGCTGGTCAAGCTGAAGGATGCGGGAAAGCGCATCATCATCCTCTCGAATTCCGGCAAGCGCTCGGCGGAAAACGACCGTCGCCTCGTCGATCTCGGTTTCGTCGCGGGGAGCTGGGATTGGTTCCTGACCTCGGGCGAGGTCGCCTGGCAGATTCTCAGGCGGGAGGGCGAGGGTGCCACCGGTGGGCGGCGCAAGTGCCTGCTGATCAGTCGCGACGGTGACCTCTCGCCGCTGACGGGGTTAGACCTCGAACGCACGACCAGTGGTGCCGATGCCGATTTCGTGCTGCTCGCCGCGAGCGAGGGCGATGTCCATCCGCTTTCCCACTACGAGGCGCTTTTGGCGCCGGCCGCCAGACGCGGCGTGCCCTGCCTGTGCACCAATCCGGACAAGGTGATGCTGATCAAGGAAGGTACCGCCTTCGGCGCCGGGCGTATCGCCGAGCTCTACGAAGAGCTTGGCGGCAGTGTGCGCTGGATCGGCAAGCCCTTTGCCGACATCTATGCAGCCGCGCTGGAATTCCTCGGCCATCCGGATCCGACGCGTGTCTGCGCGATCGGCGACAGCATCGAGCATGACATTGCCGGTGCCGCGAGCGCGGGACTTCGCTCGATACTGGTGACGACGGGGATCCTGGAGCGCGCCTCGGACGCGGAGCGCCGCAAGCTCTTTGCCGAACACGGCGCCAACCCCGATTTCATCCTTCCGAAATTTCTCTGGTAGCCGGGAGTAAGGTCGTGGCCTTCACGCTGTCGCTCAACACCAATCCGCTGGTCAACCGCTTCGCCGAGCCTGACGACCTGATCGACACGATCGCCGAGAAGATCCGCATCGGCTACGTTCAGCTCACCCACGAGTTCGTCAATCCCGGCTGGCCGGCGGCAACGATCGCCAAGACCGTCAGGCAGTTTCGTCGGGCGCTCGACCGTACCGGCGTGAAGATCACCTCCGGCATGACCGGCCCCTATGGTCGGCTCAATCATTTCGGCCATCCGGACCCGGATGTCAGGCGCTACTATGTCGACTGGTTCAAGACCTTCGCCGATATCTCCGCCGATCTTGGCGCCTCGGGCATGGGCACGCAGTTCGCGATCTTCACGCTTCGCGATTACGACGACCCGTCGCGGCGCGAGGCGATGATGCGGATCGCCATCGATTGCTGGCGCGAAGTTGCCGAGCACGGCAAGGCGGCGGGGCTCTCCTATGTCTTCTGGGAGCCGATGTCGGTCGGGCGCGAGTTCGGCCACACGATCGAGGAATGCCGTGCGCTCGACCGGCGGCTCGCCGAAGCCCATTTGCCGATCCCGATGAAGATGATGGTCGATATCGACCACGGCGACGTCACCTCCGACAACCCCAACGACATCGATCCCTATGCCTGGGCGGCGGCGTTCCCTGAGCGCTCGCCGATCATCCACATCAAGCAATCCTCGATGAACAAGGGCGGTCATTGGCCGTTCACCGCCGCCTACAACCGCGACGGCCGCATCACGCCGGAGAGGCTGATCGGCGCGGTCAAGGCCGGTGGCGGCACCGACAACGAGATCTGCCTGGAGCTTTCCTTCCGCGAACGCGAGCCGACGGACCACAACGTCGTCGAGATGATCCGGGAGTCGGTCGAATTCTGGGAGCCGCATATCGATACGGGCTTCAATCGCACAGAAAAATCACACTGAAAGATCACAAAATCACGTTAGATAAATTGAAATATCACAAATAGGTGTTACCTTCTCACGGTGAGCGTGGTCGAGGCTGCGCGGGATCGGGACCGAGACGATGAAGCCGGAAGACAGGCGACAGGCGATCATGGATGTGTTGATGGAGGCCGGAACGGCCTCCGTCGAAGACCTCTCCTTGCGCTTCGGCGTCAGCAAGATGACAGTGCATCGCGACCTCGACGACCTCGAGCAAGCGGGCCTCTTGCGCAAGGTCCATGGCGGCGCCTCGATCCAGTCGAGCCCGCAATTCGAAAGCGATTTCCGCTACCGCGAAAAGATCGCCATCTCCGAAAAGCGGCGGATCGCCGAACATGCGGCGAGCCTGATCGAGCCGGGGCAGAGCATCCTCATCGACGACAGTTCGACCACCGGCGCGATCGCCGATTGCATCCGCGACATCCGGCCGCTGACGGTCATCACCAACAATCTCGGCGTGATCACCAGCCTCTCAGGTGCTGCGGGCATCAACGTCATCGCGCTCGGCGGCCAATACAGCAAGAAGTTCAACGGCTTCTTCGGCATCGTCACGGACGAGGCGCTGCGGTCGCTGCGCGTCGATATCGCCTTTCTCTCGAGTTCTGCCATCGAAGGCACCACGGCCTTCCACCAGGACCAGGAGGTGGTGCAGGCCAAGCGCCTGATGGTGAAGGCGGCCAAGCGCAAATACCTCTTAGTAGACCACGACAAATTCGGGCGCTCTGCGCTCCATTTCCTGACCGGGCTCGATTCCTTCGACGCGGTGCTGACCGGCGCTGAAGTTTCGGCCGAACATGCCGCACCGCTCGAAGAGGCAGGCATCCGGCTGGTCAGGATCGACAATCTCAAGGAGAAAGCATGAGCAAGTCAGGCCTGTGGGTCGGCACCAGCTGGAAGATGAACAAGACGCTTGCCGAGGCGATGGTCTTTGCCGACGGCCTGGCGGCTGCCGACGCTTCGCGCGACGACCGCATCCAGCGCTTCGTCATTCCGCCGTTCACGGCGGTGCGTGAGGTCAAGGCGCGACTTTCCGGCACCAGCGTCAAGGTCGGCGCGCAGAACATGCATTGGGACGATGCCGGCGCCTGGACCGGCGAGGTGTCGCCGCTGATGCTTGCGGATTGCAACCTCGATGTGGTCGAGCTCGGCCACAGCGAGCGGCGCGAGCATTTCGGCGAGACCGACCGCACCGTCGGCCTGAAGACGGCAGCCGCCGTGCGCCATGGTCTGGTGCCGCTGATCTGCATCGGCGAGACGCTTTCTGAGCGCGAAGCGGGCGAGGCGGATCAGGTGCTGAAGCGCCAGGTCGAAGGCGCGCTGGCACTTCTCGAAGGCGCGGCGAAGAAGGCGACGATCCTGCTGGCCTACGAGCCGGTCTGGGCGATCGGCGTCAACGGCATTCCGGCGACGGCTGACTATGCCGACGAGCGCCACAAGCGCATCGCAGAGGTGGCGGAAGCCGCCCTCGGCCGTCGCGTGCCGGTGCTCTACGGCGGCAGCGTCAACCCCGGCAATTGCGAAGAACTGATCACCCAGGCGCATATCGACGGCCTCTTCATCGGCCGCTCCGCCTGGGACGTCACTGGCTATCTCGACATTCTGCAGCGTGTCGCCAAGGCGATCTGAGCCCCGGCCGTTGCAGCTCAAGAAGAACGAAAGGAACAATCATGAAGATTGCAATCGGAGCCGACAGCGCCGGCAAGCCCCTGCTGGATGTCATAGCCGCCCATCTCGGTGGCCGCAGCGACGTGGAAGTCGTGGATCTCAGCCAGTCCGGCTTCTATGCGGACCTCGCACAGAACCTGGCGCAGCAGGTTGTCGAGGGCAAGCATGACCGCGGCATACTGTTCTGCGGTACCGGCATCGGTGTATGCATCTCGGCCAACAAGGTGCCGGGCATCCGCGCGGCGCTGACGCACGACACCTATTCGGCCGAGCGGGCCGCCAAGTCGAATAACGCCCAGATCATCACCATGGGCGCCCGCGTCATCGGTCCGGAGCTGGCAAAGTCGATCGTCGACACCTGGCTCGCGTCCGAGTTCGACCCGAACGGCTCTTCAGCCGGCAATGTCGAGGCGATCAATCGCCTGGATGCCGCAAGAGCCGGTTGAGGGAAGGGGCGGGCGGCTTGCCGTCTGCATCCGGTTCCCGGTTCAAGGCCTACCTTATCTCGCGATGCCGTTGATCCTCCCTCAGGCATCGTGACGACACGCCCGGCAGCGATGCCGGGCGTTTTCATGTCCGGTCTCCCGCTTCGCCTTGACGAAGCTTCTGCAAATATTTGAATATTCTTGCGGATCGTCAATTGAAGGGCGTCGCCGCATGAGTGAAACCACCCCGACCGAGCCGCATCAAAGCGCGCACCACCATGTGGCGCGCATGAGCGGTCGCGACACGCATGAACATCACAGGACGGCGACGACGCTCGAACTCTTGTTCGACCTGACCTTCGTCATCGCCTTTAGCCTGGCGGCTTCGCAGCTTGCTCATTTCCTGGCCGAAGGGCACTTCTTTTCCGGCCTCTTCGGCTTCGCGCTTGCGACCTTCTCCATCTGCTGGGCCTGGATCAATTTCAGCTGGTTTGCCTCCGCCTACGACACGGACGACTGGGTATTCCGCATCGTCACCATGGTGCAGATGGTCGGCGTGCTGATCCTTGCGATCGCCCTGCCGCCAATGTTCGAATCGATCGACAAGGGTGAGCATCTCGACAACGGCATCATGGTGCTCGGCTATGTCGTCATGCGGGTGGCAATGCTCTTCCAATGGCTGCGCGCCAGCCGGCAGGACCCGGCCCGACGGGATGCCTGCATGGCCTATGTCAAAGCAATCAGCCTCGCCCAGCTTGGCTGGGTCGTTCTGATCTTCTTCGATTTCTCGCTGCTGGTGACCTTCGTCATGGTCGTGGGGCTGACGGCGATCGAGATGCTGGGCCCCTATGTCGCCGAGATGCGCTACGGCGGAACGCCCTGGCATGCCCATCACATCGCCGAGCGCTACGGGCTGCTCGCGATCATCGCGCTTGGGGAAGGGGTGGTCGGCACGGTCGCCTCAATCTCCGCCGTGGTCGAAGGGCAGGGCTGGAACCTCGATGTCGCGCTCGTCTGCCTCGCCGGTACGGGGCTCACCTTCGGCATGTGGTGGATCTATTTTCTGCTGCCGAGCGCCGAGATCCTGCACCGGCACCGTCAAAAACGCTCCTTCGTCTGGGGCTACGGCCACATGCCGATCTTCGCCTCGATCGTGGCGACTGGCGCCGGCCTGCATGTGGCGGCCTATTACATCGAGCACAAGGCGCATATCGGCTCGGTCGCAACGGTGCTGACCGTTGCGGTGCCCGTCGCGTGCTACATCGGGCTGCTCTATGCGATGTACGCCTATCTTATGCAGCAGGTGGAGCGGTTGCATCTCTGGCTGCTCGCGGGCACGGCAGTGGTGCTGGCCGCGTCAGTGGTCGCGGCCATGGCCGGGCTCGACATGGCCAAGTGCCTGATCATCCTGATGCTCGCGCCCGTCGTCACCATCGTCGGCTACGAGGTGGCGGGGCACCGGCACCGCGTGGCGGCACTGGATCGCAGCCTGCGCAAGAACGAGGCTGCGCATTGATTTTGCGAGTCGAAACAGCGCGTTGCCGGCTCAAGCTGGTGAGCCGATTCAGGTGGTTCAGAGGTTGATTCAAGCGCAGCGTTTGGCGCTGTTCGCCCCTGCCGCTGCCCCCTCACGCTAGCCTTCTCCCCGCAGGCGGGGAGAAGGTGGCCGGCAGGCCGGATGAGGGGCATTCCCCTCACCGGGCGGATGAGGGGCGAGCCTTCACCGGGCGGATGAGGGGCGAGCCAACCTCAAGCGCATCTCGCCGATCAGGCGTTGACGAGCGCCAGCTTGGCGCGGGCGTCGAGGATCTGGGCGCAGGCGTTGGCCGCCTCCGTACCCTTGGTAACGAAGTGCTCGCGGAAGAAGGCGATCAGCGGTTCGCTTTCCTGGAAATTGTGCGGCGTCAGTACGGCGGAAAGCACCGGCACATTGGTGTCGAGTTGCACGCGCATCATGCCGTCGAGCACGGTGCCGGCGACGAAATCGTGGCGGTAGATGCCGCCGTCGACGACGAAGGCGGTGCCGAGGATCGCGGCATAGCGGCCGGTCTTGGCCAGCGTCTGCGCATGCAGCGGGATTTCGAGCGCGCCGGGTACGTCGAAGATCTCGACGTCGGCGGCCGACCCGCCAAGCTTCGTCCATTGCGTGACGAAGGCATCGACGCAGCGGCCGACGATATCGGCATGCCAGCGGGCACGAACGATCGCGATCTTGGCGGCGGGGTGGGAAAGAATGGTCATGGTCTCAAGCCTTTCAGGGTTTGGCGTTTTCCAATGATCCCGTCGGGCGAACATGCATGCGCGCGAGGTCCCGTCGCGGGGACCCACGTTGCTGCTTGCTCTCTTCCATCCGGACTGTGACCGTCGGCTCCGGATTCTGACCGGATCTGCTGACCCCCAGGGCGAAACCCTGAGGCGCTCGCGGGCTTCGGCCTTTCGGCCGCTACCGCCGGTGGGGAATTTCACCCCGCCCTGAGAACAACGCGACTATATAGCGCGACCGCGCGCGGTCAAACGCACGGTGCGACGAAAATGCCAGAAATCACGACAGATTTTTCCAGTGTTTGGAGCCATCGGAAGAAATCGTTCCGATGGCGTCAATCGGCCTACTCCCGAATGACCAGCAGGTCCTTGGCGGCAAAGCGCAGCGTGACGTTGTCGCCGGAAACCGGCGGGGCCACACCCGGATTGTTGAACATGTCGAAGGAGATGACGTCGCCGCCGACGCGAAGGCGCGTGCGGATGACCGAGCCGAGGAAGCTCGTCGAGACGACCTCGCCGGCAAGCGACGTGTCGCCCGTGGCGCCCTCGGCGATCGAGCCCGCTTCGGGACGAAGCGCCAGCGATATGCTGTCGCCGCCCTTCATGCCGGCAATCGGATCCTTCAGCGCGATCTGCTGGTTGCCGATCGTGACGGCACCCGCGGCCGGGTCCGCGACCTTGCCTTCGATGATGCTGAGCGTGCCGACGAAGGAGGCGACGAAACGCGTTGACGGCGTGTTGTAGATTTCGAAGGGGGTGCCGATCTGGTCGGCGCGGCCGGCATTCATGACGACGATGCGATCGGAGATCGACAGCGCTTCTTCCTGGTCATGGGTCACGAACACGGTGGTGATGCCGAGCTGTTGCTGGATCTGCCGGATTTCCTCGCGCAGCGACACGCGGATTTTGGCGTCGAGCGCCGACAGCGGCTCGTCGAGCAGCAGCACCTGCGGCTTGACCGCAATGGCGCGGGCAAGCGCAACGCGCTGCTGCTGACCACCGGAGAGCTGGTAGGGGAAGCGGTCCGCCAGGTGCTCGAGCTTGATCAGCCCGAGCATCTGCTTCACCCTCGCGTCGATCTCCGACTTGTCTGTACCTGCGACCTTGAGGCCGAAGGCGACGTTGTCATGCACGTTCATGTTGGGAAACAGCGCATAGGCCTGGAACACCATGCCGATGTTGCGCTGGTTGGGCTTCAGCGAGTTCTGGTCGCGGCCGTTGATGACGATCTTGCCGCTGGTCGGGCTTTCGAAGCCGGCGATCATGCGCAGGACCGTGGTCTTGCCGCAGCCCGATGGCCCGAGGAACGAGACGAACTCGCCCTTTTCGATGTCCATGTTGAAATCGTGCACGACGTGAACCGGGCCGAAGGACTTCTTGATGCTGGTGAGTGACAGGAAACTCATGGGTGCGGTCCTCAGGCCTTAGGAGGCGCGCTTTTTTGAAAGCGCGAGACGAGCTGGATGAGGCCGAGGCAGCCCCAGGTGATGCCGAATGCAATGACGGCGAGTGCGGCCGGTTCATAGGCGCGGTTGGCGCCCAGGAGCTGCATGTAGGGGCCGAAAGCCGGGCGGTTGAGCAAGGCAGCCATGGTGAACTCGCCGATGACGATGGCAAAGGTCAGGAAGGCGCCCGAGAGCACGGCGACGAGCACGTTCGGCAGAATGATCTTGGCAAGGATCGTCGTCCATCCGGCGCCGAGGCTTTGGGCGGCCTCGGTCAAGGTGGCGACGTCGATGGTGCGAAGGCCGGTGTCGACCGCGCGGTACATGTAGGGCAGCGCAAGCGTCGCATAGCCGAACATCAGGAGGATGTTGGTGCCGGTGAGCGAGCCCGTCAACGGCAGCCAGCTCGAGGTGTTGTAGAGCCGGATGTAGCCGAAGACGATGACGATCGCTGGGATGACCAGCGGCAGCAGCGTTATGAACTCGATGACGGGGCGCAGCCGCGGCAGCTTGAGGCGGACCCAATAGGCTGTCGGCACGACGAGCAGAACACCGAAGAGGATGGTGAACAAGGCCTGCAGCACCGAATAGGTGAAGGTCTCCTGGAAGCGCGGGTCGGCGAAGACCTTCTGGTAAGCGTCGAAGGAGTATTCGCCGCGGCGCATCTTCAAGGAGAAGTTGGTCATGCCAATGAGCGGCAGGGTGAAATAGAGGAGGCCGAAAACGAGGGCTCCCCAGGCCCAGATCTTCTTCATTTCAGCCACCTTTCGCTGCGGCTGCGCAGCCAGATGTAGATCGCGTTGGCGATACCGGTGACGACGATCATGCCGAAGGCGAGCGCGTAACCGAGATGCGGGTTGCCGAGCACGTCGCCGCGGATCTGGGCAAAGAGCAGGATCGGCACGATCGAGAGCGACGAGCCGGTGAGTGCGATCGCGGTCGCAACGGCGCCGAAGGCATTGGCGAAAAGCAGCGCCAGCGTGCCGAGCAGCGACGGAAGCAGGATCGGGAAGGCGACCATGCGCCAGTATTGCAGGCCGGTGGCGCCGAGGATCTCGGCGGCCTCGCGCCATTCGCGCTTCAGGCCGTCGAGTGCCGGCGTGATGATCAGGATCATCAGCGGGATCTGGAAGAACAGATAGGTGACCGTCAGCCCCCAGAAGGACAGCAGGTTGAAGCCGAGCATCCGGAGGTCGAGCCCGAAGTTCGAGCGCAGGAAGACGGTGACGATGCCGACAGGTCCAAGCGTCGCGAGAAAGGCAAAGGCGAGCGGTACGCCGGCGAAGTTGGAGGCGACGCCGGAGAAGGTCAGGAGCGGTCCGCGGATCCCCTTCGGCAAGCCGCCGAAGACGATGGCGGACGCCATGGCAAAGCCGATCAGGCAGCCGAGAAGCGCCGAGGCGATGCTGATCTTGATGGAGATCCAGTAGGCAGCCAGAATCGAGGGCGTGAACAGGCCGCGGATGTTGTCGAGCGTGAAGCTGCCATCGGGCGTCTGAAACGCGCCGACCACGATCTTCATCGTCGGCAAAAGCAGGAACAGCGTCACGAAGGCGGCAAAGGGAAGAATGCCCAGCCAGTGAAGCGGTAGGCGACGCGCCGGCGGGCTGGCGTCGGGTTTAGCAGATGACATTCCGTTCGCGCCCCTGAAGCCGCGTTTTCCACGCGGGCGTTATCGATTGTTGCAAGCAAGAAGCGGGAAACCGACGAAGCCGCGCACGGCTCCCAGATCTCGCTCCAAGGACTTGAATTTCTTACGAATAACCTATGCGCCCCGACCGGAAAACCGGTCGGGGCGACATGTCTGTGGAAAGGCTTACTGAACGTTCGCGCCGACGACGGAATCCCAGCCGCCGGTGACGGCAGCCTTGTTGGCGTCGACTTCTTCGAGCGTCGGGAAGTAGGCCTTCTCGTAAGCGGCTGCCGGCGGCAGGGCGTCGATCAGCTCCTGCGGAACCTTGCCGGCCTTGACCATGGCGTTGAAGCGGGTCGGGTGGCAGAAGCCCTTGAGCCAGCCGAGCTGACCTTCGTCGGAGTAGAGGTGCTCCATCCACAGCTTCGCTGCGTTCGGGTGCGGCGCGTAGGCCGAGATGCCCTGAACGTAGACGCCGGCGAGAACGCCGCTGGCCGGAACGACGACTTCGGTCGGCGGGTTGCCGTTGAGGGTCTTTGCCCAGCCGAGCGCGTTGTAGTCCCAGGCAACGACGATCGGGGTCGAGCCCTGGGCGAGCGTGCCCGACTTGCCGATAACCGGAACGAAGTTGCCGGCCTTGTTCAGTTCGGCGAAGTAGCCGAGACCAGCTTCACCGGCTTCCTTGCCGGACTTTGCGCCCTTTGCGAGACCAGCGGCGAGAACGCCGAGGATCGCCTGGTTCGAGGCGCGGGGGTCACCGGCGAGAGCAACCTGGCCGGCATATTCCGGCTTCAGCAGATCAGCCCAGTCCTTCGGTGCGTTCTGGACGAGGTCCTTGTTCACGAGGAAGGACATGACGCCGTAGTAGTCGCCGTACCAGTAGCCTTCGGCGTCCTTGACGCTGTCCGGGATCTCGTCCCAGGTGGAGACCTTGTAGGGCTGCAGCAGGCCTTCGGCCTTCATCTGCGGGCCGAAGGCGAGACCGACGTCGACGACGTCAGGCGCCTGCGGGCCCTTGTTGTCCTTGTTGGCCTTGACGGCTTCGACTTCGTCGGCCGAGCCTGCGTCCGGGTTCAGTTCGTTGACCTGGATTTCCGGATACTTGGCCTTGAAGGAGGCGATGACGTCGCCGTAGCCGCACCAGTCGTGGGGCAGGGCGACGGTCGTCAGCATGCCTTCCTTCTTGGCGGCTTCGATGAGCTCGGCGCTCGGTTCGGCAGCGGCGATTGCCGTCGTCGCCAGGAAAATGGCGGTGGAGAGCGAAAGCAGGCGTTGGGTTTTTGAAATCACTGGAGTTCTCCTTATGGGTTTAGTCAAATTCGTTGGGTTTCAGTCGATTTCGGCGAAGCTGTTAAAGAGATGCGATGAAAGTAATGTGACAGGGGTTTATCCGTTCGCGCCGCGTATGTCGTTGGAAGAACATTTCTTTTTTGGCTTCGGCGGGCCACTGTCGCATAACTGCATGAAATCCTGTGAACGTGTCGGCGAATTCTCCTAGACCGGTTTGCGAAAGATGCGGGTGGAATCGAACAGGCCCTCGAGCGTCTTCATCCGATCCCGGGTTTCGTCCCAGTTCGAACTCTGAACGGCCTCGATCAGAGCCTCGATCAAGAACAGGATGACGACGGAACTGTCCCAGGCCGAGGGCACCTCGATCTGCGAGCGAAACACCCTTGAGGCGGACTTGGCGACCGGCGAACTCCAGCGATCGGTAAAAAGGATGATCTCGACACCCCGCTCGCGGGCGGATTTGGCAAGCGTCACCATCTCCTGCTCGTAGCGGCGGATGTCGAAGAGAATCAGCACGTCGCCCTGGCGCATGTCGAGCACGTAGTGCGGCCAGGCGCTGGCATTGGTGGCGATTTCGGTGACCCCCGGCCGAATGACCTGAAGGTGGGTGAAGAGATAATCGGCGAGCGAGCGGGTGATGCGGCCGCCGAGCAGATAGATGCTGCGCTTGCGGTCGGCGATCAGCGCGGCCGCCTCGTCGAATTCCTGCGGCTCGATCTGGGTCAGCGTCTCGCGCAGATTGCTGGTGATCGCGTCGGCAAAGCGGTTGAGCGTGTGGGTGCCGGGCGCATTGGCCGCCCAGCGGTCGTGCTTGGTGATCGGATTGGAAATCGTCGCTTCCAATTCCTGATGCAGCCTTGCCTGGAAATCCGGAAAACCGCGGAAACCGAGCTTCTGCACCATGCGGGCGACCGTCGGTGTCGAAACGCCGGCGTTCTCGGCAACCGTGGTGATCGAACCGAGTCCCGAAACGGGATAATTGTCGAGAAGCGTCTCTGCCAATTGCTTCTCCGCGCGGGTCAGCACGGTGAAGTGGGCGTTGATCACATCCGACACGGTGGTGGACGTCGCCTTGCTGCTCAAATTGTCTCCCCTGAACCGATCTTAAGCCGGTTTGTGACAGATTAAACATCGCTGTCACAATTGGAGTCAATCGCAATTTTGAAGAGATCGTTTCAGATTTTGATTGACATGCGTCATCCTCTGAAGAATTCTTTTCATTAACGAACGTCTAACGGGGCAAGAGGGGATGCCGGTGTTGACGCGACTTTTGACCGAAGCAGATGGCGATCCGGTTGCGATCGAGAACGCCGCAGGCAAAGGCGATATTGTGCTCGTCTGCGAGCATGCCTCGCGCCTCGTTCCCGAACGGCTGGGCACGCTTGGCCTCAGCGAACAGGCGCTCGAAAGTCATATTGCCTGGGACCCGGGTGCGCTTGCGGTTGCCAAGCTGCTCGCAACAAAGCTCGACGGGTCCCTGATCTACCAGCGCTTCTCCCGCCTTGCCTATGACTGCAACCGACCGCCGGAAGCGGACGCGGCGATGCCTGCTGTCAGCGAGGTCTACGAGATCCCGGGAAACCGGACGATGTCGGCCGACGAGCGCCAGGCGCGGGTCGACGAGATCTATCGGCCGTTCCACGATGCCGTCGCCCGGTTCGTATCCGATCGCAAGGCCGCGGGACGCCCGCCTGTTCTCGTGACGATGCACAGTTTCACGCCCGTCTATTTCGGCAAGCCGCGCGCCGTCGAAGTCGGCGTGCTTCACGATGCCGACAGCCGGCTTGCCGACCATATGCTCGCGACTGCCACCAAGGGGCAGGTTGCCTACGACATCCGGCGCAACGAGCCCTATGGGCCGGCCGACGGCGTTACCCATAGCCTGATCGAATATGGCGTCCACAACGGACTGCCGAATGTGATGATCGAGATCCGCAACGATCTCATTCGCAATGACATCGGCCAAAGGGTCATGGCCGATTACCTGGAAGGGCTGCTGCGCAAAGGCGCTGCGGCTGTTTCAGCACAATAAAAGACCCTGGGGAGCGGCGTTGCCGCGGTCCTGTTCCGGCCAACCGGGGCAGGTGGTTGATGGGACCCTGCCGCAATGGGGCGGTGTGGTCTGAAGAAATCAGGGGAAGAAAAATGTCGGACTACAGTGATTCAGACAAAAAGCAGGACATGAGCGTCCTGCACTCGATGGGCTATGCCCAGGAGCTCGAGCGGCGCATGAGCCAGTTCTCGAACTTCGCGGTGTCGTTCTCGATCATCTGCATTCTTTCGGGCGGCATCAACTCGCTCGCCCAGGCGACCGCCGGCGCGGGGGGCGCCGCGATCGGCATCGGTTGGCCGCTTGGCTGCTTCATCTCCTTGGTTTTCGCCGTTGCCATGGCACAGATCAGCTCGGCCTATCCAACGGCGGGTGGCCTCTATCACTGGGGTTCGATCCTCGGCAACCGCTTCACCGGCTGGCTGACAGCATGGTTCAACCTGCTCGGTCTCGTCACCGTTCTCGGTGCGATCAACGTCGGCACCTATTATTTCTTCATGGGTTCCTTCGGCACGCCCTATTTCGGCCTCGCCGATACGACGCTGACGCGCATCGTCTTCCTGGCCATCATCACCGGCGGGCAGGCGCTGGTAAACCACATGGGCATCGGGCTGACAGCCAAGCTCACCGACTTTTCGGGCTACCTGATCTTCGCGACGTCGATCCTGCTGGCGCTCGTGTGCCTGGTCGCAGCCGACAGCTACGACATCGCCCGTCTCTTCACCTTCTCCAACTATTCCGGTGAAGCCGGCGGCAACGTGTGGCCTCAGACCTCGGGCACCTGGGTGTTCCTACTCGGCCTGCTCCTGCCGATCTACACGATCACCGGCTATGACGCTTCGGCGCACACCTCCGAAGAGACGGTCAAAGCCGCCCATTCGGTGCCGCGTGGCATGGTCTCGTCGGTGCTCTGGTCGGCGCTTTTCGGCTATATCATGCTGTGCTCGTTCGTGCTGATGATCCCGAACATGGACGAAGCCGCCAAGCAGGGCTGGAACGTGTTCTTCTGGGCAATGGATGCGCAGGTGCACCCCATCATCAAGGACATCCTCTATCTCGCCATCCTCGTCAGCCAGTGGCTGTGCGGCCTGGCAACGGTGACCTCGGTGTCGCGCATGATCTTCGCGTTTTCGCGTGACGGCGGCCTGCCGGCCTCCAAGGCGCTTGCCAAGGTGAGCCCGACCTACCGCACGCCGGTTGCCGCGATCTGGATCGGCTCGATCCTGTCGGTCCTGTTCGTCTGGGGCTCGTCGCTGGTCTCGATCGGCGAGACGCCGGTCTACACCATCGTCGTTTCGTGCACGGTCATCTTCCTGTTCTTCTCCTTCGCGATCCCGATCACCCTCGGCCTGTTCGCCTGGGGCACTTCGAAGTGGGACAAGATGGGTCCGTGGAACCTCGGCGAGAGCATGTTCAAGCTGTTCGCGGTGCTCTCGATCATCGCCATGGTGCTGATCTTCATCCTCGGCGTGCAGCCGCCGAACGACTGGGCACTCTACATCACCGTGGGCTTCCTGGTGCTGACCGGCGCTGTCTGGTTCGGCTTCGAGAGCCGCCGCTTCCGCGGCCCGCCGATCGGTGACGAAGTGGCACGCCGCCAGGCAGAGATCGCCGCTGCAGAGAAGGCCGTCGGCCAGATCTGATCAACGACAAAAGGGCGGAAGCGCGACCGCGACTTCCGCCTTTTCTTTGGGGCCGGACGAAATCGAAAACAATGTGCGCGGCTTCCGGCCCGCACTCCGCGCCAGACAATTCGAGCTGATCACGTTCACGCGGCCAAAAAATATCGTGACCTCAAGGGAACGGCCGCGTGACAAAACATGGGATGGAAGTTGATGAGCTATACGTTTGACGAGTTGAAGGAAGACGTCGCCGCCGGCCGCATCGATACGGTGCTCGCCTGCCAGGTCGACATGCAAGGCCGGCTGATGGGCAAGCGCTTCCACGCGCAGTTCTTCGTCGATGGCGCCTGGAAGGAAACGCATAGCTGCAACTACCTGCTGGCGACCGACATGGAGATGGAGACCGTTCCCGGCTACAAGGCGACAAGCTGGGAAAAAGGCTACGGCGACTATACGATGAAGCCGGACCTTTCGACGCTTCGCCGCATCCCCTGGCTCGAAGGCACGGCGCTGGTTCTCTGCGACATGCTCGACCATCACACCCATGAGGAAGTGCCGCATTCGCCGCGGGCGATCCTGAAGAAGCAGGTGGCGCGTCTCGAGAAGATGGGCCTCAAGGCCTATATGGCGAGCGAGCTCGAATTCTTCCTCTTCGACCAGTCCTATGACGACGCCCGCCAGTCCGGCTATCGCGACCTGCAGCTCGTCAGCGGCTACAACGAGGACTACCACATCTTCCAGACGACCAAGGAAGAGGACGTGATGCGGGCGATCCGCAACGGTCTCCAGGGTGCAGACATTCCGGTCGAGAATTCCAAGGGTGAGGCGTCGGCCGGCCAAGAAGAGATCAACGTACGCTATGCCGACGCGCTGACGATGGCCGACCGGCATGCGATCATCAAGAACGGTTGCAAGGAAATCGCCTGGTCGCGCGGCAAGGCCATCACCTTCCTCGCCAAGTGGAACTATGCGGCCGCCGGTTCGTCCTCGCATATCCACCAGTCGCTCTGGAGCGCGGACGGCAAGTCGTCGAAGTTCTACGACGAGAGCGGCAAATACGGCATGTCCGAGATGATGCGCCATTACGTGGCCGGGCTTCTCACCCATGCGAGCGAGATCACCTATTTCCTCGCCCCCTACATCAACTCCTACAAGCGCTTCATGGCCGGTACCTTCGCGCCGACCAAGGCGGTCTGGAGCAAGGACAATCGCACGGCCGGCTATCGTCTCTGCGGCGAAGACACCAAGGCGATCCGTATCGAATGCCGCGTCGGCGGCTCCGATCTCAATCCCTATCTCGCTTTCGCCGCTTTGATCGCGGCGGGCATTTCCGGTATCGAAAACAAGATGGAACTGGAAGCGCCCTTCGTCGGCGATGCCTATGGCGGCAAGGACGTGCGCGAGATCCCGCGCACGCTTCGCGATGCGACGGCCGCGCTGACGGAATCGAAGATGCTGCGCGCCGCCTTCGGCGACGAGGTCATCGAGCACTATGCACGGGCAGGGCGCTGGGAGCAGGAAGAATATGATCGCCGCGTCACCGACTGGGAGGTCGCACGCGGTTTCGAACGGGCCTGACCCGCGACATAATCATTCACAAGGATGGCCGTTCCTGACCGGAGCGGCCATCGCATCATTCGCAATGAAAGCAGGAAGACGATCATGAGCATGATCAAGTGCATTTCGCCGGTGAACGGCGAGGTCTACGCAGAACGCCCGGCGATGCCGCTGGACATGGCAAAGCAGGTGGTTTCCCGCGCCCGCCAGGCGCAGAAGGCCTGGGCGCGCCGTCCGCTCGACGAGCGCGTCAATCTGGTTCTGGCCGGTGTCGCGCGCCTCAACGAGATGGTCGACGAAGTGGTGCCGGAGCTTGCCTGGCAGATGGGCCGGCCGGTGCGCTATGGCGGCGAATTCAAGGGCTTCAACGAGCGCTCGAACTATGTCGCGACCATCGCCGCCGATGCACTGAAGCCGCTGGTGATCGAGGAGAGCGACCGCTTCGAGCGCCGCATCGCCCGCGAGCCGCACGGTGTCGTCTTCGTCGTTGCACCTTGGAACTACCCTTACATGACCGCGATCAACACGGTCGCGCCGGCGCTGATGGCCGGCAACACGGTCATCATCAAACATGCGAGCCAGACGATCCTCGTCGGCGAACGCATGGTGCGCGCCTTCGTCGAGGCCGGCGTTCCCGCCGACGTCTTCCAGAACATCTTCCTCGACCACGAAACAACGGCGGCGCTGATTGCGGCCAGGAGCTTCGATTTCGTCAACTTCACCGGTTCGGTCGAAGGCGGGCGTTCGATCGAACGGGCGGCGGCCGGTACCTTTACCGGTCTCGGTCTCGAACTCGGCGGCAAGGATCCGGGCTACGTCATGGAAGACGCGGATCTCGACGCGGCCGTCGACACGCTGATGGACGGCGCCACCTACAATTCTGGCCAGTGCTGCTGCGGCATCGAGCGCATCTACGTGCACGAAAAGCTCTACGACGCCTTCGTCGAGAAGTCGGTCGCCTGGGTTTCCAACTACAAGCTCGGCAATCCGCTCGATCCGGAAACGACGCTGGGGCCGATGGCCAACAAGCGTTTTGCTGCCACCGTGCGCGAGCAGATCGCCGACGCCGTTGCCAAGGGCGCCAAGGCTCTGATCGACCCGAAGCTTTTCCCTGCCGACGACGGCGGCGCCTATCTCGCGCCGCAGATCCTCGTAAATGTCGACCACTCCATGGCCTTCATGCGCGAAGAGACCTTCGGCCCTGCCGTCGGCATCATGAAGGTGAATAGCGACAGCCAGGCGATCGAGTTGATGAACGATAGCCAGTATGGCCTTACCGCATCGCTCTGGACCAGGGATGCCGAGCGTGCCGCGCGCATCGGCGCCGACATCGAGACTGGTACGGTGTTCATGAACCGCGCCGACTATCTCGACCCGGCGCTTTGCTGGACCGGCGTCAAGGAAACCGGCCGCGGCGGCTCGCTTTCGGTCATCGGCTTCCAGAACCTCACCCGTCCGAAATCCTATCATCTGAAGAAAGTCACCGCATGACCATCACCGCCAACTGGAGCTATCCGACGTCCATCAAGTTCGGTGCCGGCCGGATCAAGGAGCTTGCCGACCATTGCAAGGCGGTCGGCATGAAGAAGCCGCTGCTGATTACCGATCGGGGCCTCGCGCCGATGGCGATTACGCAAAATGCGCTCGATATCCTCGAGGCCGCCGGCCTCGGCCGCGCGATCTTTGCCAACGTCGATCCGAACCCGAACGACATTAATCTCGCCGCCGGCGTGAAGGCGTTCAAGGATGGAGGCCATGACGGCGTCGTCGCCTTCGGCGGCGGCTCTGGCCTCGACCTCGGCAAGTGCGTCGCCTTCATGGCCGGGCAGAGCCGCCCCGTCTGGGACTTCGAGGATATCGGTGACTGGTGGACGCGGGCGAGCGTCTCAGGCATTGCACCGATCATTGCAGTGCCCACCACCGCCGGCACCGGCTCTGAAGTCGGCCGCGCCAGCGTCATCACCAATTCGGCAAGCCATGTGAAAAAGGTGATCTTCCATCCGAAGTTCCTACCGGCAGTCACGATCTGCGACCCGGAACTGACGGTCGGCATGCCCAAGGTGATCACCGCGGGCACCGGCATGGACGCCTTTGCCCATTGCCTGGAAGCCTATTCCTCGCCCTTCTATCACCCGATGTCTGCGGGCATTGCGCTTGAAGGCATGCGGCTGGTGAAGGAATACCTGCCGCGCGCCTACAAGGACGGCACCGACATCGAGGCGCGCGCCAACATGATGAGTGCGGCCGCCATGGGTGCCGTCGCGTTCCAGAAGGGCCTTGGCGCCATCCACTCGCTGTCGCATCCGGTGGGCGCGATCTACAACACCCACCACGGCATGACCAATGCGGTCGTGATGCCGCCGGTGCTGCGTTTCAACCGTCCGGCGATCGAGGACAGAATAGTGCGCGCTGCCGCCTATCTCGGCATTTCCGGTGGCTTCGACGGCTTCTACGACTACGTGCTGAAGTTGCGCGAGGAACTCGGCGTTCCGGACAAGCTCGCAGCCCTCGGCGTTGGCACCGACCGGATCGACGAAATGTCGGAGATGGCGATCGTCGACCCGACGGCCGGCGGCAACCCGGTCGAGTTGACGCTCGACGCCGCGAAGAAGCTCTTCCGCGAGTGCATCTGACCAATTCCCGACGCCTTTGCCCCCAGGCGAAGGCGTCGGCCTATCGGTTTAGTTAGCCCAAAAATACCACTTGCCATTGCGGCGGATCTGTCACCTAATCGTCATCGAACTGTCACGTTTCGGGCTCGCGGGGCGTTTTCTTTACGCTTTGTTTACCGCGGTCTGGAACGCTTGCATTAGGGTGTGCGTATGTATCGGCCCGCGAAAATCCGGGCCTGCGTTGAGTTAGGGTCGACCGATGGCGATTGTATCCCTCGCGAATGCGAAGGGGGGAGCCAGCAAGACAACGGCAGCCTTGCTGCTTGCCTGCGAATTCGCCCGGCGCGGCGATCGCGTTGCGGTTCTTGATTGCGATCCACTCGCCTGCATGACCGACTGGTTCCGCCACGGCCGCAACGATGGCAATCTCTTCGTTCTCTCAGGTGTAGCGACAACCACGCTCAGCGATCATCTCCGGCGGCTGCGCGGTCAGGTCGAGCATGTGATCATCGATCTCTCCGGGGCGGCCGACGTGCTGGTGGCGCTGGCGATCGGTCTTTCGGACCTGACGCTGATCCCGGTGCAGGGCTGTGTGATGGATGCGCGCGGCGCCATCCAGGTGCTGGACCTGATCCGCCACATCGAGAACAACGCGCGCGCCAACATCAACCACGCGGTTCTGCTGACCCGGGTCAACCCGATCGTGACGACGCGGGCGATGCGCCGGGTCAAGCTGCTGCTTTCGGAGAACCGGATCCGGCTCGTCGATACCCCGCTGGTGGAGCGTACGGCCTTCCGCGAACTCTTTGAGCGGGGCGACACGCTTTCCTCTCTCGACCCCGCGAAGGTCAGCAACCTTGCCAAGGCGCAGGCCAACGCCCAGGCGTTTGCGAATGACGTGCTGACCCTGCTCAGCCCGACAGGCGAGGCGGTGCGGCACGGGCCGTTCTCGTCGATGTGCTATCGATCACAGCACGTGAGCGAACCGGCAGTTTTGCCGGTCTGAGGCCAGAACTCCAGCATTTTCATCACCATAGCAGTGTCTCTGGCACGCAGCCTTAAGGCCGACTGTCAGGTTTGACGTGCCGGCGTTACCGTTTCGTTAACCAAATTCTGTAAGGTTTCGTTAAGAAGCGAACCACCGGCTGTGGCCGTCCGGTTCAGCGCGATACAGGCATAGAATGGGGAATATCATGGCGGTCATCACTTTCGCCAATGCAAAGGGTGGTGCGGGCAAGACGACCGCGGCGCTGATCCTGTCGACGGAACTGGCGCGGCAGGGGCACCGGGTAGTCGTCCTCGATGCCGATCCGCAGCGCTGGATCACCAGCTGGGCGGAGGCTTCCGGCCATATCGCCAACCTCACCGTCATTTCGCACATCACGCCCGGCTCGCTCGAATGTCATATCCGCGAGGCGAAGGACGAAGCGGATTATATCGTCATCGATCTCGCGGGCGCCAAGGACCAGATCGTAGCACTTGCACTCGCCATCTCTGACCAGGTGCTGATCCCGGTGCAGGGCTGCGCCATGGATGCCAAGGGTGCGGCTCAAATTCTTGAGCTGATCCGCCAGATCCAGGACCGTTCGGGCCTGCGCATCAACCATTCTGTGGTGCTCACCCGCGTCAATTCGCTGGTCACCACGCGTGCGCTGCAGACGATCAAGGCGATGCTCGCCGAGCGCGGCGTCTCGGTTCTCGACACGCCGATCGTCGAGCGCGCCGCCTATCGCGAGATCTTCGATTTTGGCGGCACGCTGCAGACGATGGATCCGAACCGCGTCAGCAATCTCGACAAGGCGCGGGAAAACGCAGCAGCCCTCGCCAAGGAAGTGCAGGCGCTGATGCCGGTCAAGACGCGCCGCTCCTGGGCTGCGCGCATGCCATCCTGGGCTTCGCGAAACGCCGCCTGATCCTTCGCCGTTCCACCGTTTATTGCGTATCAACCGGAATTGATATTCGTCAGTTCCGGTTGAGTTGTATTTCAGGCCTCGCGAAATAGCTGTTTCGCGTAAGGCTTCCTTTACCCTGCGCTTCTATCAGTGGCCCAGGACACAGCTTGCCCCTGCGACCGACTGAACAGGGCAACCAGCCGCCATGATTGCGGCCATGATCTCAGACGCTGCAGCGCCCTAGATCCTGTCTCCATGATCCAGAAATGAGCATGCAGGGAAGTTCGCGCATGAAAACGGAACACGCCGCTGCCGGCACGCAAGACGTTGCCGGTCGTCTGAATTTCATGGCGCTCGATGACGCCGCCAAGACGAGCCTGAAGGCGCTGAAGCCGATCCTCGAGAAGGAACTTAAACCCGCGCTCGACAAGTTCTACGTCAAGGTCAAGACGACGCCCGAGACCAAGCGCTTCTTCTCCTCCGACGCTCATATCGACCGCGCCAAGGGCGCCCAGGTCGGCCACTGGGCCAATATCGTCGATGCCAATTTCAACGAGGATTACAGCGCCAAGGTTCGCACCATCGGCCTGGTGCACGCCCGCATCGGGCTCGAGCCGCGCTGGTACATCGGCGGCTACGCGCTGATCGCCGAGCATCTGATCACCGAAATCGTCAAGGCGCACTGGCCGAAGGCCGGCCTGTTCTCGCGCAAGGGGACCTCGGCCGAGGACATGGGCGCGATGCTGTCGAGCCTGATCAAGGGCGTCTTCCTCGACATGGATCTGTCGATCTCCGTCTACATGGACGCCTCCGACGTCACCAAGCAACGTGCGGTGCAGGAAGAAGTGCTGGCTGCCGAACGCGCGCTGATCAGCAAGACCTTCGGCGCGGCGCTGAAGAAGATCGCCGATGGCGACTTGACGGCACGCATCGGTGGGGACCTGCCGGTTGCCTATCAGGAGCTTGGCGAAAATTTCAACCACGCGATCGGCGAGCTTGCACGCGCCATCGGCGGCATCGAGGCCGGCGCCAGCCAGATCCACACGAGCGCCAAGGAGATTGCGGCGGCTGCCGACGATCTGGCCCGGCGCACGGAACGGCAGGCGGCCAACCTTGAAGAGACGGCCGCTGCCGTCGAGCAAGTGACGCGCACGGTCAAGCAGACGGCCGAAGGCGCCAACCAGGCGAACTCGACCGTGATTGCCGCCCGCGCCAATGCCGAACAGAGCGGCGAGATCGTCAGCCACGCGATCGAGGTGATGCAGGAGATCCAGACGTCTTCCGCCAGCATCGCGCGGATCGTCGACGTCATCGACGAGATCGCCTTCCAGACCAACCTCCTGGCGCTGAACGCCGGCATCGAAGCGGCCCGCGCCGGCGAGGCGGGCAGGGGCTTTGCGGTTGTCGCCTCCGAAGTCCGGGCGCTGGCCCAGCGCTGCGCCGAAGCGGCCAAGGACATCCAGGGCCTGATCGCCAAGTCGCGCGGCCAGGTGGACGACGGCGTCAATTCGGTCAATCAGGTGGCGCAGTCGCTGCAGCAGATCGTCGCCCAGGTCGTCGAAGTCAGCTCCGTCTTCGGCGCCATCCGCGCCAGCACCGCCGAACAGGCAACCGGCCTGCAGGAGGTCAACACCGCGATTACCCAGATGGACCAGATCACCCAGCAGAACGCCGCCATGGTCGAGCAGGCGAACGCCGCAAGCCAGGCATTGACGGGAGAGGCCGAGCACATCGCCACGCGTCTGCGGGCGTTCCGCACGTCGGGTCAGGTGCAGGTCAGCGCCGGCTCGGGTTACCGCGCAGCGGCGTAATCGCGCCTTCCGTTCGAGAGACAACGCCTCGGGTCAGGGATGATCCGAGGCGTTTTGCTTTGCTGATCGCGGCGCAGTGATGTTGGGGGCAGCTTCACCGCGCGGCCAGGGACTTTCTACGCCGGAAGCGATCGATGGTGGCTTTCGCTCTTTGTCCCGATGGAATTAAGATGTCCGCGCTCTGCCTCGCCCGGACACCTGAAGTTGATCACGCCGCCCGTTGAACTAAAGACAAGCCGTCTTCACCTGCGTGCAGCCCGCTCTGAACACGCGGCGTCCGTGTTTACGGAATACACCGGCAACAGCATGGCAGCACGATTTTTGCCGCGCGGCGCTCATCCCGCACAATCCAGCACCGAGGCGGTCATCCATGCGTGGGGAGAAAGCAGCTGGGCGGATGGTGACCGCTTCATCTGGAGCATCATCGACCGCAGCGACCAGCGGCCGATGGGCCTCTTCCTCATGTTTGTGGATGGGGACGGCGCGGAAATTCACTATGGCATCGGTCCGGCCTATTGGGGACGGGGGCTGGCGACGGAAGCCGGTCTTGCGATTATGCATTGGGTCAAGCAGCAGTCACCCCTATCCGAGGTTCATACCATATGCGCGGCAGCACATGAGAGCAGCTGCCGTGTTCTCGAAAAGATTGGCCTGGTGCGTGGCCAGTTCCTGCCTGACGCCTTGTTGCTGAAGGCCACCGGAGAAAGGATCGACGGTTGGTCATATCGCTGGAGACGCTCCGAGTGAGGGCAAAGGCAGCACCAGCTTGCCGCCGCAGTTCGCGGCGCGCTCACCTGGCTTGAAAGCCAAGGTCGCAGCTGAAAAACGAACCGGGTCGAATGCGGATTTCACGCCGTTAGCGCGAAGCACAGAGCCGCGCGCTGACGGGACCGGCAAGTCCGGCGACTAAGCGGGAACGTAGACCAGCCGCACCACGTCCTCGCCGATCCGATCATGAGCGATCAGGCGGAGCCGCGGGCGGGGGCCGGCGAAATAGGGGTTGCCGTGACCAAGGACGACCGGGTGCAGGTAGATCCGGTACTCGTCGATCAAGCCCAGTTCGGTGAGGCTGTGCGCGAGGACGGGGCCCGCCACCTCGATCTCGCCGTCGTGCTCGGCCTTCAGCTTGCGCACGGCGCCCGCAAGATCACCGTCGACGAGCCGGGCATTGGGGCCGACGGACGCCGAGGAGCGCGAGACGACCCATTTCGGCTGCTTTCGCCACGCGGCTGCGAAGGCCTGTCTGTCCGCATCCCATTCCGGATGCTCGTCGTCCCAGTAGCGCATGATCTCATAGATCCGACGGCCGTACAGGCTGCCCGTCTGCTGTTCGGCCTCCTTGATGAAATGGCGGAAGAGCGTGGGACTTGGCGCAAACTCCATGTGGTCGACGTAGCCGTCCAGCGACTGGTTCATTCCGAACACGAGCTTAGCCATGGCCAGTTCCTTGTCTCGAATGGCCCGTTCGCACGGGTCTGCTTGCGACGTGCAATCGGTCAACGCTAAGCCGACTGATTTCAAATCGCAAGCGGTTTTTGGGCTTTGCCATCGACGGTCTCTACCGTGCACGGGCCACCGATGGTCGCTGCTGCGCTATTGCGAATTGGCCGCTGTCGGCCGTCTGCGTTTCGTCACGGCCTTTTCAAGGTGTTGATCGTACCAGTGGTCGGGGAATTTTATGTCCCACATCAGGTGGCGCAAGTCTCCGGCGTCGATATCTCGGTATCCCAGTTCCTCCAGCCGAAGCAGAAGCAACATATGATCGGTGATGACGATCAGCCGGGCGTGGTTGACGACCTGAAGCAGCGCCGGGCGCAATGCCGCATGGGATTTGAAGCCGAACGACGCGGCGATTGCCTCGTCCAGGTGGGATGACTTGATGTGCGGGTAACGATCCCGGAGGGACTTCTTCAGGGCGGCGATATTGGACGGCGAGAACCTGACCTGCGGGTGCAGCATGAGACGATCCGATGCTCCTGGTCGAAGTCTGCCGATTACGCTTCGACGTTGATGAACATGGTCGTCGAGTAAAGTTCCGCGGCCCTTCAACCCGGCAGCAGGTTTGGAGGGGTACCCGCGGCGGTCGCTACACCTCAGGGTTTCAATATTCAAGATAGGTCAGCATGGGCCGGCGCAATCCGGCTGGCGCGCATTTCACCCCGTGGCGAAACCGCATGGCATGGTCGCGAACCGAAATGAACGGTCAGCACCGTGCGCTACCTCAGAACCGACGGTCGATGAAGTGCTTGGCCTGGGCGCCTGCGTGGTAGAAGGCGGACTTCACGCCGCGCCAGGTGTCCGGGGTCACGGGCGTTTCGGCGAGCGGGATCGCCGAGGTTTCGCCGGTGACGTGGCTGGCGAGTGCGCGGCCGAAGACGGTGCCCGGCGCGATGCCGCGGCCGTTGTAGCCGCTGACGGAAACGACGTTGGGGGCGAGCGTGTGCATGGCCGGCAGGTTGTTGGTGGTCATGCCGATGCGGCCGTCCCACCAGTACTCAAACCGGAAATTGCCGATGAAGGGGAAGAGCTTGCGCAGCGAGCGGGCGGCAAAGGCGCGGTGCGTGCCTTCAGCGATCGCGTCGAGCCGGCCGATCGAGCCGAAGATCAGCCGGTTCTGCTGGTCCATGCGGAAGGAGGTCATGACGAGGCCGGTGTCCCAAGTGCCCTGGCGCTCCGGCAGGATGCGCTTGGCGACGGCGTCCGGCAGCGGATTGGTGGCGAACTGGAAATAGGGCAGGATCGTCAGTTCCTGCGTATGGGCCTGCCAGGGGCTCTCGGCGAAGAGGCCGCCATAGGCATTGGTGGCGAGGATCACCTGTTTCGCGCGGACCGTGTTGTTGCCGGCCTTCAGTACCCAGCTGTCGCCCTGGTGCTCCGCACCGGTCAGCGGCGTGTCGGTGTAGATCTCGGCACCGGCGGCAAGGGCAGCGCGGGCGAGCCCGCGGGCATAGGCGAGCGGCTGGATGGTGCCGGCGCGGCGGTCGAGCAGGGCGCCGGAAAAACCTTCAGCGCCGGTGAGCGCGTGCGCCCGCTCGGCCGAAAGCGCCTCGACCGGCGCGCCGCGCTTCTGCCACTGCGCTTCGCGGTCCTTGATCTCGGTGACGCCCTCGCTGCCGACGGCCATGTGCAGCGTACCGTTGCGCACCGCCTCGCAAGGCATCCCGTGTTTTTCCACGAGCGCATAGACCATCGAAGGGCCGTCGCCGAGTTCGGTCAGCAGCCGGTTGCCGGCCTCGGGGCCGAGCGTCGAGATCAGGTCGTCGGGCTTCACCCACATGCCGGCATTGACGAGGCCGACATTGCGGCCGGAGCCGCCAAAGCCGATCATCTTGGCTTCGATGACCGTTGCCTTCACGCCTTTTTCGGCCAGGTGCAGCGCTGCCGAGAGGCCGGTAAAGCCGCCGCCTATGATCGCCACATCGGTCGTCAGGTCCTGGCTGAGCGGCCTGGTCTCAGGGGCGGCCGGTGCCGTCGCATGCCAGAGGTTGGGCAGGGTGCGCTCCGTCGCCATTCAGGCCATCCTTCAAGTGCGGCCGCAGGTCGGCCATTGTCGTTGAGATATCCGGTGATAGCCGATTGCCGGAAAAATTCTCATGACAATGTTTCATGAAGTCATGATGGACGGGGAGAGCGGCGGGAGGGCTTTTGCACCCGGCGCTCGAAAAAAAACCGCAGCTGGGTCGTCGGCAGCTGCGGTCTTCGTAAATGGATAGGTCTGAAACGATTTAGCCGACGGGTCGGCGCAAAGAAATTTAAAAAAGAGTGCCTCGTCGTGGATGGTCGGCCAGGCAACTCCATCATCTATGCTGCAGGCGCGAAGTCACTCACCCAATTGGGGGAAGCCTCAAGAAAAATGCCAAAAAAACAACGGTTCGGTTAACGGGCGGCCGGCTTCGCTCAGTCGACGAACTCGACCGTGACGCCCGTGCTCACCATCTTGGCAAGCTCGGTCGCGTCCCAGTTGGTCAGGCGCACGCAGCCATGGCTCTGGGTCTTGCCGATCTTCGAGGGTTCCGGCGTGCCGTGAATGCCGTAGGTGGGCTTCGAGAGCGCGATCCAGACCGTGCCGACGGGACCGTTCGGGCCCGGCTGCAGGGTCAGAATCTTGTCGTTGTTGCCCTGCTTGAAGTTGATCTTCGGATTGTATGTGTAGCCCGGATTGAGCGCGATGCGCTCGACATTGACCGTGCCTGACGGAGACGGCGTATCGGACGAGCCGATCGTTGCCGGATAGGCGGCAATCAGCTTGCCGGCGTCGTCATAGGCGAGCACCTGCTTGCGCGCCTTGTCGGCGAGGATGCGGGCGACCTTGCCGGTCTTGTTGGCGCCGGGGTTGATCACCTTGATGATCGTGCCTGGAATGGTGAAATCGACGCCCGGGTTCAACTCGCGCAAATAGGCCTCGTCCATGTGGAACTTCTCGCCGAGCATTTCCGTCGTCGAGGTGAAGGACATGTGCGGCAGCATCGCTTTGTGCGCGTAATCCTCGGGGATCGACGCGACATAGGGGCCGGCGGCGTCGGCGGCCGTGATCGTGTAGCTGGTGATCGGCATGCCGCCGTTCATCCGCAGCCGCTCGAGAATGTCGTCGGTGTTGTTGGGATCGAGCGTTTCGCCGGTCGACTGCTGAAAGGCTTCGATCGCCTTGGTGACGTTCGAGCCCATCTTGCCGTCGATCACGCCCGGCGAAAAACCTTCGCGGTCGAGGAAGACCTGAAGTGCTGTGATCTCGGCGCGCGACTTCGACTTGACCGAGATCGCGGGCGGCATCGATTGGCGCATTGGGTTGCCGTCGTTCGGATCGACGGAAGCCTCCTGGGTGCCGTCGATCAGGCCGGGTAGGCTGTTTGGCAGTTCGTTGCCGTCGGTCGACGGCGGAACGACGTCGCGGTAGTCGGGAACGGAGCCGGTGACGTCGCCGGGCTCGGAATAGCCGTAGCCGCGCTCGGTTTCCCGGTAGCGTCGGTTGGAATAGATATCCACGTCACCCTGACGGCGATAGCCGCCGTAATCGCCCTGACGGTTGCCGCCGTAGTCGCGTTGGCGGCCGCGATTATTGGGCACCACGGTTGCGACCACATTACCCCAGCTGTCGATCAGAAGCGTGCGGCCGCGGCTGTCGCGCATGGTCTGCACTTCGTCGGAGCGGGGTACATAATCGAGGATTTCACCGTCGGGCGTGACCAGCATGACATCGTCGCCATAGCGATTGTAGCCGCGATAGTCCTGCGCGAAGGCGGCCGTCAGATCCACGGCAAGAAAGCCGACTGCGGCGAGGAGCGAGAGGCCTGTGCGGGTCGCTGACGTCACGAGAGAACCTGTTTTCATTGTGGTGAATGTGGCGCGATACATTTCGATTTCGACGTTAATGTGAAAAAAATGAATTCATCATGAACAAGCAGTTAAATTCTATCTAGGCGGCGCAATCCCGGGCTTCAACCGGTGAAATGCGTCTCTCCTCAGCTATCATCTCTTTGTGATTGCAGTGATTCTGCGGCCGATTTGAGGAAGAGAACATGCTGAAGACGCTCGAAGAACCACAGGATTTTCAAGAGAATCATGTGCTGTTCGACCGGCTCTCGGCGCTCGATATCGCCGCCTTCGTCGTCGACGGCGTCGACCTGTCGCCGGGTGCTGCGATCCCGTCGGATGGGGACCCGAGGATCGACCGGGCGCTGGCCGGTTTTCTCTTTACCTGCGGTCCAGACCATATCCGCCATCCCGAGGCGATCGAAGGTGGCGCGGAAGGCGCACGCTATCCGCTGCACGGGTCACTGGCCGGAACAGCCGTCAGCCACATGGAGATGGCGAGCGACGGGGCCGAGTGCACGGCGACGATCGAGGTGGCGCTCGCCGATGGCGGGCGGGCCCGGGTCGAGCGGCGCTGGCGAATCGATGCCGCGCGGCACGAAGTGGTGCTCGAAGATCGCGTCGTCAATTCCGGCGTCACCGCCTTTCCGCCTGTCATGATGTATCACCTCAACATTGGCGGCCGGTTGCTCGGGGACGAGACCCGCATCGTCAGCGCTTCGCTTGCAGGCGGGGAGAGCGCCTGGTGCTTCGGCACCGGCGAGAGCGCACATTTCTGCCTGCCGGCGGCCGTCGGTTCCGATGGCTGGTCGGAGGTCACGCTTGCGGATCTCGCGGGGCTCGGCGGCCGAAATCTGAAAGTGCGGTTCCGGGCCGATACTTTGCCCTTCCTGCAGATGTGGCGCTGCCAGCGCGGCGAGGCCAACGTGATCAGCATCGAGCCGGTATCGCACCGGATCGCCAAACGGCCGGAGTTGGCCGCGGCCGGGGAACTGACACCGCTTCAGCCGGGCGAGGCGCGCAGCTACGCCATCGCCTTTTCGGTCGTCTGATCCTGCGCCTTGACGATGCGGCTTTTGAATTGACGGGAGATAAGGCTGCGCCTACATCAGAGGCCGGGAAATTTGCCTCAAGGAAGACGACCATGGACATCCGCCAGATCAACGACGAATACTCGGTTACCGGCCAGATCGCGGTCGAGGACCTCGACCAGATCAAGGCGCTCGGCTTCAAGTCCATCGTCTGCCACCGCCCGGACTTCGAGGCGCCGGACCAGCCGACCTTTGATTCCATCGCCGCCCGTGCCGAAGAACTCGGCATCGAAACCAAGCACATTCCCGTCGGCCCGATGGGCGTGACCGCCGATGCCGTGAAGAGCATGGTCGACGCGCTCGACGAGTTCCAGCGGCCGATGCTCGGCTATTGCCGTTCCGGCGCGCGCTCGACGGCCGTCTACCAGCAGACCCAGCATATCCGCGGCTGAGCCACGCAAAATCCAAACTCTCGCGCTCGGCCGCATCGTTCCATCTGACAGTGGAGGATCGGCATGGCCGAAGCGTATCTCATTTCGCGGGAGCAATGGGCGGATGAGCCCGACGCCTGGAAGGGCGAATTCGAGGGCGGCGCCTATGGCGCAGGCCTTTCGGTGATCTTCGTTTCCACCGACGAGATCGGGTACGGGCCGAAATTGCACCGCCATCCCTATCCGGAAACCTTCATCGTCCGCGTCGGCCGCGCCCGCTTCACCGTCGGCGACCGCATCATCGATGCCGAGGCCGGTCAGATCGTCGTGGCGCCGGCCAATGTGCCGCACAAGTTCGAGAACCTCGGGCCGGGGCGCCTGGAGACGACCGATCTGCATGAGGCCGGTGCGTTTTCGACGGAATGGCTGGAGTAAGCGGCTGGACGTATCTCGCAGGCAGTTAGCGGGCGTGATCGTTCCCCGCGCCGCCGAGGCGGCGCTGCTGGACTCCTGTGACAAACGCAGGAATGAGGGAGGTATAATGGTGGCCGATCGGCGTTCAATTGGCGCACGACGCCCTGAGAAGCGTCGCTTCGCCCGCGCGCTCGCAGGCACAGAAGCGCGGGCGCGTGGGTAGAAGGGCCCTATCGCAAATGCTCCATCGCCCTCATTCCTGTGCTTGTCACAGAAATCCAATCACGGCGCGTCTGCGCCGTGATTGGACCCTTCACGAACAAGACTTGCTCAGCCCGCCCTGATCTCGCTTAGCGTGCGCGTCGGGGTGATCGCTTCGGGATCGAGCTTGATCTCGATGATCGCCGGCTTGCCGCTGGCGCGCGCCCTGAGGAAGGCGTCGGCAAACTCTTCCGTCTTCTCGACCGTCTCGCCGTGGCCGCCATAGGCGCGGGCAAGGGCTGCGAAATCCGGGTTGGTGAGATCGGTGGCGCTGACGCGGCCGGGATAGTCGCGCTCCTGGTGCATGCGGATCGTGCCGTAGATACCGTTGTTGACGACGACGGTGATGATCGGCAGGCGGTAGCGCACGGCGGTTGCGAATTCCTGGCCGTGCATCAGGAAGCAGCCATCCCCGGCAAAGCAGATGACTTCGCGATCCGGATGCAGCTGCTTGGCGGCGACCGCCGCCGGCAGGCCGTAACCCATTGAGCCCGAAGCCGGGGCTGCCTGGGTGGCGTAGCGGCGGAAGCGGTGGAAGCGATGCACCCAGGTGGCGTAGTTGCCGGCGCCGTTGGTGAAGATCGTATCCTCCGGCACGTTCGCCTCGATCCAGTTCATGATCGGGCCCATCTGCACCGCGCCCGGGCCGGTTTCCGGCGGGGTCGACCACTTGAGATAGGCGGCGTGCATGGTCTCGGTGCGTGCGGACCAGCTCGGTTCGCTCGGCGGTGCAAGGCTTTCGAGCGCGGCGACGAAGTCGCGCGGGCTGGCGGCAATCGCCAGCTCCGGCCTGTAAACACGGCCGAGTTCGGAACTGTCAGGATGCACATGCACCAGCGTCTGGTGCGGGTAGGGGCTGTCCATCAGCGTGTAGCCGGACGAGGGCATTTCCGAGAAGCGGCCGCCGATAAGCAGGATGAGATCCGCTTCCTTGACCTCTTTTGCCAGAGCGGGGTTGATGCCGATGCCGACGTCGCCGGCGTACATCGGGTGCAGGTGATCAAACAGCATCTGGCGACGGAAGGAGCAGCCGACCGGCAGCTTCCAGCGTTCAGCGAAGCGCTGGAATTCAGCAACGCTTTCCGCTGTCCAGCGAGTGCCGCCGAGGACGGCGATCGGGCGCTTGGCGTTGCTCAGCATTTCGCCGAGCCGCTTCATCTGCGCCGGACCTGGATGACCCTCGACCGGCTGGTAGGGTTTGGCGGCGGGCGCCTCGGCGCTGCGGGTCAGCATGTCCTCGGGGAGCGTCAGCACGACAGGGCCGGGGCGGCCGGACGTGGCGACCGCGAAGGCGCGGGTGACGAATTCCGGAATGCGGGCGGGATCGTCGATCTCGCCCACCCATTTGGCGACCTCGGTGAAGGCGCGGCGGTATTCGATCTCCTGGAAGGCCTCGCGCTCGCGCGCTTCGCTCTGCACTTGGCCGATGAAGAGGATCATCGGGATCGAATCCTGCTTGGCGACATGGAGGCCGGCGGAAGCGTTGGTCGCGCCAGGGCCGCGGGTCACCATGCAGATGCCGGGCTCGCCGGTCAGCCGCCCCCAGGCATCCGCCATCATCGCGGCCCCGCCTTCCTGGCGGCAGACGAGCACGTCGATGTCGGTGTCGTAGAGCGCGTCGAGCACGGCGAGATAGCTTTCCCCCGGCACGCAGGCGATGCGCTTCACCCCGTTGGCGACGAGCGCGTCAACGATGAGCTGACCTCCAGTTTTCATGATATTCCTCCCGATGGTCTTTCTTTTGTTTTCAGATGGCTTTGTTGTCAGATGGCTGGCGACACCGGAGCGACGCTCGTGTCCTTGTGCACGCGGCGCTCGCGCCAGATGATGTAGAGGCCGGAGCCGATGATGATGGCGATGCCGAGCCACTTCAGCGCGTCGGGCAGGTCGCCGAAGACGAGCCAGCCGAAGATCGTGGCCGAAACGATTTCGAGATACTGCAGCGGCGCCAGCACCGAGGCCGGGGCGGCGCGATAGGCATAGACGCCGAGCACGCCTGAAATGGTGGCGGTGACGCCGACGCCGAGCAGGTAATACCAGGTGTACCCTTCTGGCCAGACCGGATCGAAGATGCCGGAACCGGTGCCTTCGCCGAAATAAAGCAGCACGAGACAGAAGAGCGCGCCCCAGACGCCGGCGTGAAACTGCATCGACCAGGGGTCCTCATTTTGCGCGACCATGCGGGTGACGAGCAGGAAAACGGCAAGGCCAAAGGCGGCCACAACAGGCAGAAGGGCGATCCAGCCGACCTCCTGCATGCTCGGCTGGATGACGAGCAGCGCGCCGAAGAAGCCGACGCCGCAGGCGGTGTAGCGCCGCCAGCCGATCGTCTCCTTCAGGAAGATGCTGCCAAGGATCGTGAGGATGATCGGCTCGACGAAGAAGATCGCGATCGCGTCGGCGACTTCCATGACCTTCAGCGTGGTAATGAAGGAGAGCATGGTCACGACCAGCAGACCGCCGCGCAACGCGTGCAGCCCGGTCTTCTTCCAGGTGAGATCAAACAGGCTGCCGCGGAAGAGCACGATCGGCAGGATGAAGACGACCTGCAGCAGAAAGCGCACGGCGGTGATTTCGGCCGAGGGAACGGTGGCGATCGCGAGCTTGGCGAAGATGTCGATCAGCGGCGACAGAAGCACCGAGATCACCATCAGTGTCAGCCCGAAGGAGATGCGGTTGTGGTCGGCGGCGATCTTGGGAAGCGACATGTCGGCCATGATATTTCCGGTCAGCGCCGCCCTGCGACGGCGCGCAGGCACCAGGCGGCAAAGTCGGCCGTCGCCTCGTCCCGGCCGAGTTCGTTCAGTGTTTCGTGGCGCATGCCGTCATAGACGGTGACGCTAACGTCGCTGAGACCGGCGGCTTTCATCTTCGTGCCAAGCCAGCGGACGGCGTTGCCCATCTCGGTCGACGGGTCAGCGCTGCCGCCGACGAGATGAATGGGCAGGTTTTTCCGGAGCCGCGCCAGCCGGTCGGGCCGGGCTCCATCGAAGGACAGGCGGAAAAGATCGAGCCAGAGCGAGACCGTCGCATCGAAGCCGCAGAGCGGGTCGGCGGCGTATTTGGCGACCTCGGCATCGTCGCGCGACAGCCAGTCGAGATCGGTCTTGCGATCCTTGATGGCGCCGCCCCACATGCCGAAGGTGAGCTTGGTCAGAAGCGGGCTCGGCACGTCAGACCCTTTGAGCGCCTTTTCGATCTTCAGGATCACCTGTCCGCCACGGCCGGCAAGGCCCGGCCGGAAGTTGGAGTTCCAGACGGCAAGCGCATCGTAGAGGCCGGGATCGGTTTCGGCGGCATTGAGCGCGATCAGTCCACCCATGGAATGGCCGAAGAGGATGACCGGCAAGCCCGGATGGGCGGTGGTCGCAATCTCCCGCACTGCCCGGATGTCCGCGAATATCTTGTCGAGGCCGTCGCGGCTTGCGAACATCCCAAGCTGGGCGTCAGGCGCCTGCGTCGCGCCGTGGCCGCGATGGTCGTGGGCATAGACATGGAAGCCGTGGCCGGCCATCGCCTCGGCAAAGCGGGCATATCGGCCGGAATGCTCGGCAAGGCCATGGCTGACGAGAAGGATGCCGCGGGCTTCTGTGGTTGCCGGAAAATGCCGCCAGCTCAAGCTGGCACCGGTCGGGCTCTGATGCGTCTTCACCTGCCCGAACATCTCTACTCCCGGAAGCAATCGACAGACCTTTGAGATTTCAAATCGATTTGCGTGGCAAAGGCAATCGCCGCTTGTTGATCGTTGCGCATGAGGTCACAAGCGATTTGACGGTGCATTACATTAGGGGTTGCAATTTTCCCGTTTTGGGCGATATTTGTTCCCGTTTTGTTTTTGCGGGAGGATATCATGGTCCGTTTTTGTAAAGCGATATCAGGTTCTGTGGCGGGCATCCTGGCAGCGCTGACGCTGTTGCTTGGTTCCGGCGCCTTTGCTGCCGGTGAAGACGCATCCAAGGGTGCTCCGCCGGCGAGTTCAACCAGCCGCACCGACTACGTGCTGGCGGTCAGCTGGCAGCCCGGTTTCTGCGAGACGCGGCCGCAACGCAAGGAATGCGAGAGCCAGACGGCGGAACGCTTCGATGCCACCAACCTCTCGCTGCATGGCCTGTGGCCGCTGCGCAAGAGCTATTGCGGGGTCGCGGCAGAAGCGCGGGCAACCGACCGCAAGGGCAGCTGGCTGGAGCTGCCGAAGCTTGCCATGGCCGACGACACCGCGGCGCGGCTGCTTATCGCCATGCCCGGCGTGCAATCCGGTCTCGACCGGCACCAGTGGCTGCGAAGCGGCACCTGCCAGAGCGGCTCGGTCGACGACTATTTCTCGGTGCAGCTGCGCATGCTGGAAGAGCTCAACCGCTCGGCGGTCGGGGCACTTTTCCGCCAGCGTGTGGGTGCGGAACTCGATGAGGCGGCGATCAAGCAGGCCTTCGACCAGAGTTTTGGCGCTGGAGCCGGCGACCGGGTGCGCATGCGCTGCCAGACCGTGCAGGGCCGCAGCATCATCACCGGGCTGACGATCGGGCTCACGGGCGATGTCATGAAGGCTGCGAGCCTCGGGCCGCTGATCCAGGCCGCAGGCACGACCGAGTTCAAGTGCGCCAAGGGTATCGCCGATACTGCCGGTCGCGGGTAGGGCGTTTCGCCCGGTCGGCCATGGCAGCGCCTTATGGTGCGGCCTTGACCGCGCCGGCTTTAGGCGCCTTCCGGGAGAGCCTGCCGGGCGTTCCGATCGGGATGTTCGTTTTGGGATAGGGCGGGGGCGGATGCCTTTGATCATTGCCCCCTTCCTATAATTCGCCTACATAGCGGGCAAATTTCCTTATCCCTGCGGAGCATTCCCTCATGGCACGTCAGTTCATCTATCATATGGCCGGACTTAATAAGTCCTACGGCGCGAAGAAGGTTCTCGAGAACGTTCATCTGTCGTTCTACCCGGATGCCAAGATCGGTATCCTCGGCCCGAACGGCGCCGGTAAGTCGACGGTTCTGCGCATCATGGCCGGCCTCGACAAGGAATTCACCGGCGAGGCCTGGGTGGCCGAAGGTGCGACCGTCGGATACCTGCCGCAGGAGCCGCAGCTCGATCCGACGAAGACGGTGCTTGAAAACGCCATGGAAGGCGTCGCCAAGAAGAAGGCGATCGTCGACCGCTACAACGAACTGATGATGAACTATTCCGACGAGACGGCGGAAGAGGGCGCCAAGCTCCAGGATATCATCGACAGCCAGAACCTCTGGGATCTGGAAAGTCAGGTCGAAATGGCCATGGAAGCGCTGCGCTGCCCGCCGGGCGACGCGGAAGTCACCAACCTGTCGGGCGGTGAAAAGCGTCGTGTTGCGCTCTGCAAGCTGCTGCTCTCGCAGCCGGACCTGCTGCTCCTCGACGAACCGACCAACCACCTCGACGCCGAGACGATCGCCTGGCTCGAAAAGCACCTGCGCGAGTATCCGGGCGCCGTGCTGATGATCACCCACGACCGTTACTTCCTCGACAACGTCACCGGCTGGATCCTCGAGCTCGACCGCGGCCGCAGCATCCCCTACGAGGGCAACTACTCGGCCTACCTGGTTGCGAAGGCCAAGCGCATGCAGCAGGAAGGTCGCGAAGAGGCGTCCCGCCAGAAGGCGATCGCTCGCGAACAGGAATGGATCGCATCCAGCCCCAAGGCTCGTCAGGCCAAGTCCAAGGCGCGTATCCGCTCCTATGACGAACTGGTCAACGCGGCGGAAAACCAGCGCCCCGGCGACGCGCAGATCATCATCCCGGTCGGCGAACGTCTCGGCCAGGTGGTCATCGAGATGGAAGGCGTCACCAAGGGCTATGGCGATCGCCTGTTGATCGACGGCCTGTCGCTGAAGCTGCCGCCGGGCGGCATCGTCGGCATCATCGGCCCGAACGGCGCCGGTAAGACGACGCTCTTCCGCATGATCACCGGCCAGGAACAGCCCGACAGCGGCTCAATCCGCATCGGTGATACCGTGCACCTCGGCTATGTCGACCAGAGCCGCGACGCGCTCGACGGCAACAAGACCGTCTGGGAAGAAATCTCCGGCGGTGCTGAAGTCATCAAGCTCGGCAAGCACGAGATGAACTCGCGCGCCTATTGCTCGACCTTCAACTTCAAGGGCGGCGACCAGCAGCAGAAGGTCGGCAACCTCTCGGGCGGTCAGCGCAACCGCGTTCACCTCGCCAAGATGCTGAAGAACGGCGGCAACGTGCTGCTGCTCGACGAACCGACCAACGACCTCGACACCGAGACGCTGGCAGCGCTCGAAATCGCGCTCGAAAACTTCGCCGGTTGCGCCGTTATCATCAGCCACGACCGCATGTTCCTCGACCGCCTGGCAACGCACATCCTCGCTTTTGAAGGCGACAGCCAGGTCGAGTGGTTCGAAGGCAACTTCGAAGACTACGAGAAGGACAAGATCCGCCGCCTCGGCCCGGACTCGGTCAACCCGAAGCGCGTCACCTACAAGCGCCTGACGCGCTGATTTCAGCCGCCGCCATATCGTGGCGCTGGACCTTGCTGCGTCCGTTGAAGCGGGCGCTGCAACATTTGCTCTAGGAACGGGCGAGGCGCAGGCTTCGCCCGTTTTCCTTTGTCTCCTGACCTGAGGCGAAGACCAGCTGTCGCTCGGTTGCGCGCCAGGGTCTGTTTATCGCTGTGCCCGCGTGGGGGATGAACGTGCGGGACGCTCCAGGGGTCGGCGTAGCGATCAGCTCTGCGATTGCCGTCCCGATGGCGGGCGCGAACGGGCGTTTGCAGGTTTGTCTATCGCTGCGGCGAGATGGGCTGGCGGATGACGCGTACCTCGGGCGGCAGAGGCGCGGATAGGGTGGCGTCCCAACACCGGGAAGGGCGCCGGGTTTGTCACGGTTGCGTGGGGCTGCCCTCATTCGGGTCGTGAAGTCGGCCTACTAGCGGGACCTTCGCAGGTCTCCTGACGTGCCGCCCGAGACATCGTTTGGGGCGCATGGCGTCCATACACAAGCATCCGTTCCGCCGGCGCCATTGTTTGGCCTCTCCGCGCAAATCCGCTTGCGTCACCACCGCAAATCACATAAACATATCTTTATGTGTTGATGGGGATCGCTATGGCTCTGCAGAGAGAACTGGGTCTGGATGCGTTGGTGGACGTGCTGAAGGCGGCGGGCGAGCCGACCCGCATGCGTCTCGTCGCGCTTCTCGCCGCCGGCGATCTGACCGTCACCGATCTTACCGAAATTCTCGGTCAATCGCAGCCACGCATTTCCAGGCATCTGAAGCTGCTGGCGGAGGTCGAGCTGATCGACCGCTACCAGGAGGGCGCCTGGGCCTATTTCCGCCTCCGTCAGGACGGTGCCCGGGTCGGGCTCGTGCGGGCGATGCTGGCCTCCGCCTCCGTCGACGACGCGGTGTTGGCGCGTGATGCAGCCCGGCTCACCACCTTGAAGAAGGCGCGCTCGGAGAAGGCGCAGGCCTATTTCAGCCGCAACGCCGCCGGCTGGGACGAGCTTCGCCGCCTGCATGTCAGCGAGCGTGACGTCGAGGCGAAGCTGCGCGAAATGGTGGGCGACGAGCCGGTCGAAAGCTTGCTCGATCTCGGCACCGGCACAGGCCGCATCCTGCAGCTCTTCGAGGGCCTCTATCGGCGCGGTATCGGCGTCGACGCCAGCCGCGACATGCTTGCGGTGGCGCGCTCCAATCTCGATCGCGCTGGCATCACCAAGGCGTCGATCCGCCATGGGGACATCTTTAACCTGCCGCTCGACGGCCAGACCTTCGACCTCGTCACCATTCACCAGGTGCTGCATTTCCTCGAAGAGCCGGAAGCCGCGATCGCGGAAGCCGCGCGCATGCTGATGCCGGGTGGACGGCTGGTCATCATCGACTTCGCGCCGCACGGACTTGAGCATCTGCGCGACGAGCACGCCCATGCGCGCCTCGGCTTCTCGCACCAGGCGATGGCCGATTGGCTGGCGAAGGCTGGCCTTGTGCTCGAGAAGACCACGGATCTTTCGCCTGAGGGGGCGAATGATGGAAAATTGACGGTGACGATCTGGCTCGCGCGTGATCGGCGGGCCGTGAACGAGAATGAAACGCCGCGGCCGCGTGTCCAGGCGGGGGGAGTATAATAATGACGGCACAGACGCTTTACCCGGCCGAACGCGGCAATCTCCGGCTCTCCTTCGAATATTTCCCGCCCAAGACCGACGAGATGGAAGCGCAGCTCTTCCAGACGGCAGACGACCTTTCGGCCTTCGGTCCGGCCTTCATCACCGTCACCTACGGCGCCGGCGGCTCGACCAAGGCGCGTTCGCTGACGACGGTCAGGCGCTTGATCGCGGAAAGCGGCTTTGCCAATACCGCTGCGCACCTGACCTGCGTCGGCGCGCCGAAGGCGGAGGTCGATGCCGTGATCGACGAGTATCTCAGCTTCGGCGTCCGCCACTTCGTGGCGCTGCGCGGCGATCCCCAGGGCGGCATCGGCAGCACTTACCAGCCGCATCCCGAGGGTTACGCCAGCAGCACCGACCTCGTGCGGGCGATCCGTGCGCGCGGGGACGACATCGAGATTTCCGTCTCCTCCTATCCGGAGAAGCACCCGGAAAGCCCTGACGTCGCCGCTGACATCGACATGCTGAAGCGCAAGGTCGATGCGGGCGCAACCCGGGCCCTGACCCAATTCTTCTTCGACAACAATGATTTCGAGCGCTACCTCGAACGAGTGCGGCGCGCTGGCGTCAACATCCCGATCGTGCCGGGCATTCTGCCGATCAACAATCTGGCGCAGGTGCAGAAATTCGCTGGCCTCTGTGGCGCCACCGTGCCGGAGGCGATCGTCACGCGGCTCGTGCATCTCGAGGACCAGCCGGTCGAGCGCTTCAAGGAGGCGACCCACATCGCCGCCGAGCAGATCGTCGATCTCGCCCGGCGCGGCGTACGCGATTTCCATATCTATTCGATGAACCGCACGCCGCTGGTGACAGCCGTGCTGGATCTCGTCGGTTTCGAGCGGGCCTCTGTGGAAGCGGTGGGCGCGATCGATGCACCGCGGATGGTGGCGGCCGGCGCGGCCGCCTGACCTTCGCTCGCACCTTGCGACGGGCAAGGTGCGCTTCGCCATGTTGAACTTCCGAATGGCTGCGAACGCGCCGCGTGTCCTGGCAGACAGAGGTCGCCGCCGCGCTTTGGTATGGCTCCATGCCTTTTGGGGTCTCTTCGGCTGCGGTCGCAGCAAGCGTCCCGATCGCTACAGCATCCACCAAAAAGGAAAGCGCCCGAAGATCGATCTTCAGGCGCTTTCTCGTTTGTCGCAGCGTCTAGACCTTATGCTCTCTTGGCGGTCTAACTGGCTTGGTGCTGCAAAATGGTTTCCCGGAAATTTAAGTCCCTATTCGGTTTGGACTCTCAGCGGCCGCTCCTCAGATGAAGAGCATCGTGGCCACGAATACGAACGCTGCACTGATCATGATGACATTCAGCGAATGTGTAAGGCCCATGGAAGACCCTCCCTGCGTTAACGCGTTAAAACATAGGGCGAAATCACGACACGTTAAAGGGAAACTTGTGCTGCAGTGCGAAATGCGTGAGCCGGCGCTGCCTTATTCA
This sequence comes from Ensifer sp. Root558, assembly GCF_001427045.1. Classification (NCBI taxonomy): domain Bacteria; kingdom Pseudomonadati; phylum Pseudomonadota; class Alphaproteobacteria; order Hyphomicrobiales; family Rhizobiaceae; genus Ensifer; species Ensifer sp. Root558. Next base: position 154,616 of record NZ_LMGC01000001.1, read on the forward strand.
CAGGCCTATAGTTCTGATTTTATTTAATTTTCCAGGCTGCCACATTTTTTTCACAATCGCTTCACCAAGGTTAATATAAACGTTTGTTACCGTGCGTGAGTGGCCCGGAGCGGGACGAAAATCGGCCGTCGATTCCCCCGCAAACCATGTCTTTTTCACGCGGTGCGAAGCACTCAAGGTGTGTGGGCTTTTCCTGTAACCGACCACGATCAGATGTCAGGCGACCCGCCTGAAACGCAGGATTCGACCGTCGAGCACGGCGAGGCCAAGGGCGATCAGCACCATGCCGGCAAAATCGGCCGCCTGCAGCGTCTCGCCGAGAAAGAGGTAGCCGAGCAGGATCGCGCTTGGCGGCACCAGCAGGGTGACCAGTGAGGCATTGGTGGCGCCGGCCGCGCGCATGATGCGGAAAAAAAAGATGTAGGCATAGGCCGTCGAAACCAGCGCCAGGCCGAGGATCGACAGGATCACCTCGACGGGCGGCATCGGCAGCAGCCAGGGCGTGTCCGTAAAGGCGGCCACCGGCAGCGCGATCAGCGTCGAGGCGGTCAGCTGGCCTGCGGCCGTCACGGGAGGCGCGAGATCGCGGAAGCGTTTGCCGTAGGTCGCCGCAAAACCATAGCTGATGGCGGCAAGCACCGGCAGCAGCAGCGCCCAGAGCGGCACGCTGCTTGTGGTGCCGAAGAGACCGGCAACGGCGCTCGGCCCGATCAGGACGACGGTGCCGGCGAGCCCGAGCAGACAGCCGGCGATCTTGGCGGAACTCAGCTTCTCGTCCTCGGTCGCCATGTTGGCGATGATCACCGTCCAGACCGGCGTCGTGGCGTTGAGGATCGCCGCCAGTCCGGCGCCGATATGGGTTTGTCCAAGGAAGATGAAGGCGTGCGGAATGGCGTTGTTGATCAGCCCCATCAGCGCGAATTCGCGCCAGCGGCCGGCAAGCGCCTCGTACATGCCGAAGCGGCCGCGGATGTAGATATGCAGCGCCAGGGCTGCCAGGCCCAAACGCAGGAACACCAGCGTGAAGGGCGGCACATGGGCGACGGCAACGCGGGCGAAGAAGAACGATCCGCCCCAGATCAGGCCGAGCAGGGCAAGCAGCGCCCAGGTCCCGGCGCTCATCTGATTGCCATCGACGGTGCTTCGCGCATTCATGGTGATGCCTATCCGTGCTGATTGCGTGGTGGCGTCAGTCTCCCTCCGCCGGGTGGACGCCATGGCGCAAGCGCCTGGTTACCGCTCCCGGATCGGTTGTGCTCCGACACATGATACATAACCCGGCACGCCCGGCGGAACCACCCGGTTCTTGCGGCGATGATGAGGGCCGCATGCGTGGGGGCGAGCCGGTGGGCTCTCATCAACCGGGATCCGGTCGGTCGTTGTGGCATGAAAAAACCCCGGAGATCGATCCGATCTCCGGGGTCATGGTTTTGAAACTGCGGTTCGGGCTTAAAGCGCGTTCAGGAGTTCGAGCGTCGCCCAGCCGTCGGCCGGACGGCCGAGGCGGAGCTGCTCCTTCTGGAGTGCCGCACGGGTGCCGGAGCCGAGGATGCCGTCGATCTTGCCGACATCGTGGCCGAGCGTCTGCAGCTTGCTCTGCAGTGCCTTCATGCCGGTGTCGTCGAGGCCCGGTTCCGGATTGCCGCCTTCATAGGTCGGCGCGCCGCCGAGACGGGTCGCGAAATAGGCGGCAGATGTTGTGTAGATGAACGACTGGTTCCATTCGAGATAGACGTTGAAGTTGGGGTAGGTGAGGAAGGCCACGCCCTTGCGGCCCTGCGGCAGCACCAGCGAGGCTTCGAGGTTGCCGAAGGCGGTGTCGCCGTTGCGCGGCTTGACGCCGAGCGCGAACCAGTCGCTGGCCTTCATGCCCGGCTGCAGGCCGGTCTTTTCCCAGGGGAGTTGCTCGGGAACGCTGACTTCCTGGATTACCGGCTGGCCAGCCTTGTAGCCGAGGCTCTGGATGAACTTGGCGGCGGTCAGGATCGCGTCGGGCGAGCTCTTCTTCAGGTTCACGTGGCCGTCGCCGTCGCCATCGACGCCATAGGCGATGATGTCTTCTGGCAGCATCTGCACCTGGCCGATCTCGCCGGCCCAGGCGCCTGTCGTCGTCGCCGGGTCGAGGTCGCCATGCTGGACCATCTCGATCGCCGCGATCAGCTGCGGGCGGAACATCTCTGGACGGCGGCAGTCGTGGGACAGCGTCACCAGCGCGTCGCGGGTGTTGAAGTCGCCCTGGACGGCGCCGAAGTCGGTCTCCATCGCCCAGAAGGCGGTGATGACCGGGGCCGGCACGCCGAATTCTTTCTCAGCGCGAGCAAAGACGTCAGCATATTCCTTCATTTTCTGCTGGCCGATATCGAGGCGCGACTTGCTGACGGTGCGCTTGGAGAATTCGGTGAAGGTCTGCTTGAAGACGCCCTGGGTGCGGTCGCGGCTGAGCACCTTTTCATTGATGGCGGCACCGGCGAGCGCCCGGTCAGCGACATCGGCCGGAACGCCCTTGGCGACCGCTTCGGCCTTCACGCCCTGAAGGAAGGTTGCGAGATCGCCACCGCAGGCAACGGCCGGGGATGCCGTCTTCGCGCCTGTCGAGGCTGCGGTCTGGGCGGCGGCGGCCGAGGCGGTCAGCGCCAGAAGAGCGACGGAGGCAAGCGCGCGCCGGGCTGTGCGGGTCATCATGAAATTCCTTTCTTTGCCGTGGGGCGCCTTGCACCACCACGGGCAATCAAATCGCTGCGAAATCTGTCGTTGCTCTCTCAGAGCATTATGACCGAAAGAAGAAAATGGGTCTTCCTGCCGCACCTGTCGGCAGGAATGTCAGTTCTGCTTCGGCTGCGAGACCGCGGCGACCCAGTTCTTCCAGTTTTTCGCCGAGCCGGCGAAGACATTGATATCGGTGGCGCCGTCGATGCCGGGGATGACCCCGGTGCTGGTATATTGCCAGAACGCCCAGCGGCGCTCGACGTAGACCTCACCCGGATGCTTGGCGACCGAGCGCACCCAGAAGTGATGTTCCTTGAACTGGTCGACGAGATTGTCGCGGTGGAAGTCGACCGAGGTGTAGATGATCGGGCGCTTGCCGTAATGGGCTTCGAGCCGGTCCATGAAGCGCTTCATCTCGACGCGCACTTCGTCCGGCGTCGGGCGATGGCGGCAGGTCTTCGATTCGCCGTTCCACTCGACGTCGAGAACCGGCGGCAGGTAGACGGCGCTCTTCGGCACGTTGGCGATGAACCAATCGGCCTGGTCGTCGGCGGTCGAGCAGAAATAGTAGAAGTGATAGGGCGCATAAGGGATGCCGGCGGCCCGTGCCTTCTGCCAGTATTCGGGAAAGCGGGTATCGACCCGGTCCTTGCCTTCCGTCGCCTTGATGAAGGCGAAGGAGACGCCCGAGTTCTTCACCTTCATCCAGTCGATATCGCCATTCCATTTCGAAACGTCGATGCCGTGGATATTGTGGTGCTGCGGGGTCCGGTCGCCGAAGTTCTGCGGGTCCGTATCGTGGAAGCGCGGCGGGATCGATGCCGTCTGCATCAGGTCATAGTCGGTCGACGAGCAGCCGGAAAGAAGGGTGGCAAGCGGCAAGAGAGCCAGGAGAAGCCGGCGCATGATTTTCCTGTCTAGAGACGATCGATGATCCTGCCTCACACGATGGCTTCCTGTCGGTGATTTCCCCAGTGAGGCGTGAACCCCATTTTCACCATATCATCGTAAAAATTGAGTTAGCTCAAGCGGGAATTGCGGACGGCAGAAAAGCGCAAAAGCGCCGAAAACCAGGCGGTTTCGGCGCTTGCCGGAATGGCTGCCCTCAGGCGGGATGCAAAACCTTTGTGTAAACCGCCTGCCGTTCAGTCGGCGATCGCCACGGAAGGGCGGTGATAGACGGCGAGCCAGGCATAGCCGCGGCCGATCGTGCGCCGCTCGAGATCGGCGCCATTTTCGCGGGCTTTCTCGCGTAACACGTCGAACAGCCGCTCGCGCGGCGTCACGTGAAAGCGGTTGAGCCAGCCGTGCAGCGCCCGGCGGAAGCTCGTCGGCAGGCGTTCCTGCTGGCCGAAATCGGCAATGTGCAGCGAGCCGCCCGGATTAAGCGCTGTGATCGCCGCGTCGATCGCCTTCTGCCAGTCGGGGATCATCGACAGCGAGTAGGAGATGACGATGTGATCGAAACCCCTTTCGCCGAAGATCGCCGGATCGAAGTCCGTTGCGTCGGCGACATGCAGCGTGGCGCGCCTGTTGCCGCCACGGTTGAGCTTCGCGCCGGCCGAGGTCAACATTTCCTGGGATATGTCGAGCCCGAACAGGCGGGCCGACGGGAAACAGCGGCCGATCAGCGCCAGATTGCGGCCGGTGCCGCAGCCGACCTCAAGCACCGAGGCACCGGAGGCCGGGTTCATGTCGCGGATCAGCGTGTCGCGGCCGAAGAGGTAGTACTTCCGCGTGAGATCGTAGAAGTGCCGCTGATAGCGGTACATGTGGTCCATGCGCCGCGCGTGGGAGATCCCGGCCTGTTGCACGTCTCAGCCCTTCCTGCGGTAGATGTGGAAGCCGCCATAGATGGCGGAGCGGTCTTCGGCGCCGAGCCGTAGCGAGGTTTCGGCATCGTAGTGCCACTGGTCGAGCAGGGCCGGGGAGACACGGCCGGGCAGGATGCTGTCTTCCGCCGCCGTGCGGAAGATCACGACTGCGCCCTCATCCGCCGTGCGGGTGATCTCGGTCCAGAGGTCGTTCAGCTGCTGGTCGGTCATCCAGTCCTGCGCGTCGAGCAGGATATAGCGGTCGACCGAGCCGGCGGATTTGCCGGCGAGAAGCTCGGTGAAGCTTGCGTGATGTACCTCGACGCGCTCGGCATTGTTGCGGATCGCCTCATAGGCGCCGGCGTCGAGATAGGGCGGCAGGTCGCCTTCATGCGGCAGCGGGTAGCGGCGGCCGAAGGCCTGCCAGGCGAAGTAGTTTTCGCGCAGCGGGAAGTGACAGGTGAGCTTTTCCAGGCGATGGCGCAGAACGGCGGCGAGCGACTTTTCGGCACTCAGGCTTGCGAGCTCGTCGAACTGCTGCGGCGGAATGCCGAGGCCGAAGAGGGAGCTCTTGCGCCCGGTGATCCAGCGGATGACGGGACGATCGAAGAGAGGCGCCAGGCGCTCGTCGAAGAACTGCCGCTGTTCGCGCATGGAGCGCGCCTGGACGAAGTCCTCCGGATTGACGCCGTGCAGGCGGGCAAGCAGGTGGCTGGCTGCAATGAAGCGGCCGAGCAGACCGGTGCGGTAGATATTGCGGCCAAAGACGCCGATACGCCGGCGACCGGTCATGTCGCGGCGGGTCCAGTAGCTGCGCGTCGCTGTATCAAGCTTCGGCGCGAGGAATAGATCGAAAGCCTGGACGTTGGTCGTCGTGCCCTGGATCGCCAGGAAGCGCGTGACATCCTTGTGGCTCGGCAGATGGCGGAAGGCTGCGAGCTTCAGGCGGTTGAGCGCGATATGGTGCGGGTTGAGGTCGACGACGTCTATTTTCCGTGGGCCGGCCGACAGATAGGTCAGCATGTTGCAGCCGCCGGAGCCGATGGTGACGATCCGGCTTTCCGGGGTCAGTTGCATCGCCTCCATGTCGACGATCGGATCTTCCCAGATCTGCGGATAGACGAGGCCCGAAAAGAGCAGGCCGAACAGACGTTCCGAGAAGCCTGCGAGGGAGAGGGTCTTGTGCTGGAGCAGGGCGTTTTTCAGCTTCGGATTTTTTCTGCCAAAGCCAACGTCGGAAGCGATTTCATTCATCTCAGACGGTCATCCAGTTGAAACTTAGGCGCTTCTAAAGTGACTCGGCTACACTTTGATGACGGGCTTTCTCACAGGGCTGGGGCGGTCTCCGGAACGCAAATCTACAATTTTTCACCCATAAGAATTCATTAAACCCTGACGTGCTAGCACCGCCTTACATACGGGGGGCGTCGACATGATGTTAGGTACGTTTCTGCCGAAGCCCGAGCAGCGATTTGCGGCTGCCGGCGCGGCATTGGGGGCTCTGGTTTCTGTGGCGTGGCTTGCCAGCGGAACCGCTCTTCCCGACCAGATGGCGCCGCATTGGGACGTCCCTGCCGTTATGGCGGCCGGCGCCATGCCTTTCATCCTCGGCGGCTCCTTCTATCGCTGGCGCTACTCGCGCCGGCTTGAGCTGGAGCTGCGTGCCGCGCGGCGCGCCGAGCGTCGCCTGCGCAACGAAGTCCATCGCGACAAGCTGACTGGGCTTGCAAACCGCGCTGCGCTCGAGGCCGATATCAGCCAGGCACTCAGCGCAGAAGGTGCCGCGTTTGCGCGCAACGCCTTGCTTCTTCTCGATCTCGATCGCTTCAAGGTGATCAACGACACGCTGGGACATGACGCCGGCGACCGGTTGCTGGCTCTGTTCGGCGCCCGGCTCAGGCGTGCCTTTGCCGGCGAGGCGACGGTCTACCGCCTCGGCGGTGACGAGTTCGTGCTTGCGGCCGCGTGCGCGCCGTCTCAGGCCGATGCGGAAATGCTCGCAACGCGGGTGGAAAAGCTGTTCGAAGCGCCGTTCGATCTCGGGGAAACGCGCATCGCTTCAGGCTGCAGCATCGGCATCGCCTTCATCGAGCGGTCGGACAAATCGACATCCGACGTGTTGAAAAGGGCGGACCTGGCGCTTTACGAAGCCAAGGCGATCAGCGGCAACAGTCATGCCTTCCACTCGGAAACCCTGAGCCATGCCGTGCGGCAGCGGGCGGAAGCCGAGCGCGATCTTACGCGCGGTTTCGAGGCAGAGGAGTTCTTTCTCGCATTCCTGCCGATCCTCGGCATCGAAAGCGGCTCCATCGGTGGGTTCCAGGCGCTGCTGCGCTGGCGGCATCCGCATCTCGGCGTCATCGGCGCGGAAACGTTCGAGCCGCCGGAGCAGAGCGCGACTACGCTGGCGCTTGCCGCCTGGGCGCTTCAGTCCGCCTGCAGGCAGGCGGCCGGCTGGTCTTTCCCGAAAGGGCTGACGATTGCGCCCTTCGTCTCGCAACTGCGCGACCGCGATTTCGTCACGCACGTGGAGCGGTGCCTTTCGGATGCTGGCCTTTCGCCGGAACGCCTGACGATCGAGGTCGCCGAGGGCGTCTCGACGGACGATCTCGTCATCGTCACCGAAAACTTGCGGGGGCTGCGCGCGCTCGGCGTTCGCGTCGCGCTTGGCGGCGGCTCCGCCTCGTCGCTGCCCCTGAACCAGATCTCGGAGGTGCAGCCCGACCAGGTGACCGTCGATCTCGCCGCCGTGCGGGCCGCACATGGCAGCGAACGCAGCGTGGCGTTGCTCGCCTGCCTGATCAAGACCGGACAGGTGCTGCGGCTTTCGATCGCCGTCAGCGGTGTCGAGAAGGAGAGCGAGGCGGATTGCGCGCGGGCCTGTGGCGCTGCCGAGATCCGCGGTCCCTGGGTTTCGCCTGTTATGGCCGACGTGTCGGTGCTCGTCGGCGACGGCGAAGCGGGAGAGGCGCGCCTCTCTGCGAGTGCGTGAGCGAGAGCTCGAAGCGCTGCACTTTTTTCGACTGCTTGTGCGTTTTTCCAATATGAAAAGTTGAGGCGGCCGGGGCTTTCCCTTGCAGCAAAATGCTGGTTCTCTTTGCGCATCAGGCCGGAGGATCGCATGGGACGTTTGTTGAAGATTTCGGGTGCCGTGCTGGCGCTGATCGTCGTCGGTCTGTTCGGTTGGCTTGCGCTGGCGCCGCCGCAACTGCTGAAGGTCGGCGACGGCTATGCGGCAAAAATCGTCTGTTCCAACGTCTTCATCGCCGGACGCGATGCCCAGGCTGTGCTCGCCGACGACGTGCAGGCCCCCGGCCACCCGTTGCTCAAGCTGGTGCGCGTCGGTGTCGACAAAGAGAAACAGCTGGTGACGGCACGCATCCTCGGTTTTGCCGCACCCGGTTACGCGGCCTATCGTCCGGGTGCCGGCTGCGCCAGCCTGCCGGACGGCGATGCCGCGGCTCTGGCACCAATCGAAACGAAAACCGCCGCAGCGGCGCCCGTGCCGGGTGTGGCCTGGCCCGAAGGCGAGGGGGCCGTGATCGAGCCGACCTTGCAGAAGCTCGTCGAGGACGCTGACCTCGCCGGGCCGGGCATGCGGGCGATCGCCGTGATCCACGACGGCCAACTGGTGGCGGAAACCTATGGCCAGGGTTTCGACCGTTCGACGCCGTTGCTCGGCTGGTCGATGACCAAATCGGTGACGGCGGCGCTGATTGGCCTCAGGATTGCAGAAGGGCGCATGGACGTGTCGCAGGGCGACTTGCTGCCGGAATGGGCCGGGGACGAGCGGGCGGGCATCACGCTTGCGGACCTGATGGGGATGCAGAGCGGGCTTGCCTTTAACGAGAATTATGGCGCCGTCACCGACGTGACGCGCATGCTCTATCTGGAAAGGGACATGGCGGGTTTTGCCGCGACGCGGACGTTGGGTGCAAAGCCCGGCACGAACTTCAGCTATTCCAGCGGCACCAGCACGCTGCTGTCGCGGATCTGGATGCGCACCTTCGACGATCCGACGGCAGCGCTTGCCTTTCCCTATGACGCTTTGTTTGCGCCGCTCGGCATGACGAGCGCCGTCCTGGAGACGGACGAGAGCGGCACCTTCGTCGGTTCCTCCTACATGTATGCGACGACGCAGGACTGGGCGCGGTTCGCGCAGCTCCTGCTGCAGGACGGTGTCTGGAAGGGGAGGGCGATGCTGCCGAAGGACTATGTCGCCTTCATGCGCACGCCGACCAAGGCATCGGGCGGCAAATACGGCCAGGGCCAGGTATGGCTGGAGGAAAACGGCGCGCGGGCGGGAACGGGCAGTTTCCCGGCAGATGCCTTCTGGATGCTCGGGCATGACGGCCAGGCGATCATGCTGGTGCCTTCGCTGAAGCTGGCGGTCGTGCGGCTGGGGCTTACGCCTTCGCGGCTCGGCTATGACGTGCAGACACTCAACGCCAAAATAATAGAGGCGCTCGATTGAGCGCCTCGTAAGGATATTCCAGAGCCGTCGAGAAGCAGCTTCGCTTCGGGCCAGCCGGGTGGCCGGCTTACTTCATGCCGAGCTCTTCGAGCAGGCCCTTGCGCTTGGCGTGATAGTAATAGCCGCTGGCATAGAGCTTTACTGCGCTGTCATGCTGGTTGTCGGCCACCATCCAGGCGCCGTGCAGATACTTGGTCGCGTATTTGAGGTTGGTTTCGGCGTCGAACAGACCTTCCGCCGGACCGTCATAGCCGAGACCCTTGGCGGTGTTGTAGCGGATCTGCATCAGGCCGTAATTGCCCTTGCTGTAGGCGCGCGGATTGTAGTTGCTCTCGCGCTTGACGACGCGGTGCACCAGTTCCACCGGAATGCCGTTGAGATCGGCATAGTACTTGATCATCTTGTCGAGTTCGGGACGCGAGCTCGTCGGCGTCTTGGTGAACTTCATCGAATCCGGGATGACGTTGGCGACTGCGGCCACCGTCGAGCCGATGACGCCGGTCTTCGGGCGCTCGGTCGGAACGATCATGCGGTTGGCGACCAGAGTTTCGAGGCCGACCGGTTCGCCGGTGTCGAAGTCCGATTCCATTGCTGCTGCAACTGCGAGCGTCGAGACCGGCAGATCCTGGACGCGAGCGGTCTTGGTTGCCGCCGGCGAGAGGGCGGCGGATGCCACCTGAGTGGAGTCGGCGGGCGAGGGGGCTTCCGCTGCGGCAATCGCCGCGCTGGCGCCGGTCTGCGTCGTCGGGGCAACCATGGCAAGCGCCATGGTGTCGCCCGGCTTGGCCGCGGGGACCGCGACCAGTGCGGGTGCTGCTTCCGCACCCTGTGCCAGATCGGTCGCGACCGGATAGGTGGCGGCGACGCCAGCGGTCTGAGCTGTCAAGGCCGCGCTCGTTGCGGTGGCGGCGCCGTCGGGCGTCGGCAGTGCATAGGCGGTCATTTCGGTGCCGGGCTTTGCGAGGGGCGTAACCGTCTGCACGGCCGTGAGGTCTGCCAGCGACGTGTGCTCTACCGTTGAGCATCCCGAGACGATGGTCGCCGACAACAAAGCTGCCACGCCAAACGTCTGTTTGGAAAGGGAAATACGGTAATTCGCCATTCTGTCACTTTCGTGCTTCTGGGCCCCGTAGCCCCTGCAAACCAGCGGTTGCCAGCCGCCAAGCGTGAATCTCCATTAACCTATGAGGCTGGCGGCGGCAAGCGTGGGGTCGAATTTCAGGCCGTGGCCCGCTTCATCGTGGCCGTCAAAAGCCCGGCGCCGATCAGCATGGAGCCGCCGGCGCGGTTGACGATCCGCCGCACATTCGGCTTGGAAATCGTGCTGCGGGCGGCGGTCGCAAGGGCTGCATAGAGGCTGGCATTGAGGATCGCGAGCGTGAGGAACGTCAGCTCGAAAATCGCCATCTGGGTAAAGAGCGGCTGGCTGAGATCGAGGAACTGCGGCAGGAAGGCGACGAAGAAGACGATGCTCTTCGGGTTCAGCGCAGTCACCGCATAGGTATGAAAGAAGATGCGAAGCGGGCGTTCCGTCGACGTGGTTTCGAGGTCGGCGTCGCCGCCGGCGGCCACCGGCGCGCGCCAGAGCTTGATGCCGAGCCAGATAAGATAGGCAGCGCCCACCCATTTCAAGACGGTGAAGATGGCGGCAGAGGTGGCAAGCAGGGCGCCGAGGCCGAGCATGGAGGCGGTCATGGCGGTGAAATCGCCGAGCGCCACACCGGCGACCGTCGCGCCCGCCGTCTTGCGGCCATGGCCGAGCGCGTAGGAAATGACGAGGAGAATGGTGGGGCCGGGGATGGCGAGCAGCACGGCCGAGGCCGCGGCAAAGGCAAACCAGTGTTCGAACGACATGAAAAAGCTCCGCGCTGAAGGTGGTGTTCGGCAATCAATTCGCCGAGCCAGCCACGGAAACGCGGAGCCGTCAACGTCTAATCAAGCGTTGTCGGCGGGTGGCATATCCACCCGCCGGCAAGTGTCGGTCAGTGCTTCTGGGCCTTCCACTTCTGGCCGATGACATCCATCACCTCGCCGAACCACTTGGTGGAGGTATCGAACTGCTTGCCGCCCTTGATGCGCGGGAATTCGATGGTGCGCAGCTTGCCGCCCTGGTCTTCGTCGTGACCGGTGACGCCCGAGACCTTGTTGAGGGCGCTTTCGACGGCAAGGTCGACCATGCCCTGGATCAGGCGCAGGTCGTCGCCGTTGGCCGGGGCCGAGCGGGCGTAGTAGCCAGATTTCTGCACCATCGAGCGTTCGGCGCCGAGAAGGGCTGCAAACTGCTTGGAGAACCAGTTGCCGACATTGATCGTGTCGATCTTCACGTGGCCGAAGGCATCACGCTTGATGGTCTCGCCGGCTGCTTCCCGCTCGGCGACGATGGCGTCGAGGCAGGCGCCTTCACTGACGAACAGCGTCACGAAGCCGGTGCGGTCCATAACCTTGCGCAGGCGATCGGCTTCGCCCTGCAGGTCGAACTTCATCTCCGGCAGATAGAGGCCGTCGATGTTCTTCATCTGGCGGTTCATCATGAAGCCGTCGACGAATTCCTTGTCGTCGGTCATCTGGATATAGGAGCGGGCGGTGGTTGCCGTCAGCCAGCCGCTATGGCGGCCCATGACTTCATGGACGACGAGCGTGCGCGGGGCGGCACTCTGTTCGTTGCTGACATTGTCGAAGAAGCGGGCGCCGTATTCGGCAGCCGTCCAGGCGCCGAGCGTCTGGCGGATCGGAACGACGTCGTTGTCGACGGTCTTCGGCAGGCCGACCACGGTCAGGTCGTAGCCGTTGGCGCCGAGATAGGCGGCAAGGTCGGCAGCGGTCGTGTTGGTGTCGTCGCCGCCGATGGTGTGCAGGATCGAAATGCCGTCCTTGGCAAGGCGCTCGGCTGCGACACGCAGCGGGTTTTCGCCTTCCTTGACCAGGCCGCGCTTGACGCAGTCGGCGGCGTTGGTGAGCTTGACGCGGCTGTTGCCGATCGGCGAGCCGCCATGGCGATGCAGGATATGGGCCTTTTCGCGCATGTCGCGCGTAATTTCGATCTGGTCTCCAAGGAGTACGCCCTGGTAGCCCGAGCGATACGCGACCAGCTCATATTCGGGTGCTACGTCCGTATAGCGCTCGATCAGTCCTCCAACGGCCGATGACAGACAGGGCGCGAGCCCGCCGGCCGTCAGCATTGCGACTTTTTTCTTGGCCATGTTTCCTCCTCGGGACTTTGGCATGCGATGGGTGCGGCCTCCATAGCGCAAATCAGATGGAATTTAAATGACGGGCCTGTGGATGTTGTGTCGAGGCTGCGCGAGAACGGCTGCTGGGCGCCGTCGGAAACGCGGGGCGGGCTCGGTGTCGCGCCGATTGTCGCAGCCGGAGGAGCGCAATCGGGCGGCGCGGCCTTCGCGGCCGGTGCATTTGGTGTGTTTTTCGGCATAAATTCGCCGCTTCGGATCGCTAGGTTGTTCCCAAGGGAACAGCTTTCCGTCTACCAGCTGTCGCAAGTTCCAATCGATGGATTGACAATAGTGAGGTGCCATCACAAATTCGTCATCCTCGTGGTTCGGACCATCCCACCGCTTGCAATTTGCCACCACACAAGTCCATGCTATACGCTGGAGAGACAGGGATTCTCGCATGTCATTCTGGGACAGCCTCCTCAAAATCGTTACCGCCACCGGCAATGCGCTTGCCGGTGTGGTCGAGGCCGTGCGTACCCTGTTTGAGGGCGACCCGGAGACACGGCGCAAGGTTGCCTTCTCCGTCGCGATGATCGCGCTTTCGGCCAAGATGGCCAAGGCCGACGGCATCGTCAGCGAGGCCGAGGTCGCCGCCTTCCGCGACATCTTCCAGTTCCCGCCCGACCAGGCGCAGAACGTCGCGCGTCTCTATAATCTGGCGCGCCAGGACGTCGCCGGCTACGAGGCCTATGCGGAGAAGATGGCGTCGCTGTGTTCGTCCTGCGAAGAAAACTGCCCGATCCTCGAGGATATCGTCGACGGCCTGTTCCACATCGCCAAGTCCGACGGTGCAGTTCATGAGCGCGAACTGGCGTTCCTGGTGCGGGTCGCCGAGATCTTCGGCATGGACGAGGCGCATTTCGAGCTCATCATGGCCCGCCATGTGCACGGAGACGGTCGCGACCCCTATCAGGTGCTCGGCGTTTCGCGTAAGGATGATTTCGCCGACATCCGCAAGCGCTACCGTGTGCTGGTTTCCGAAAACCACCCGGATATGCTGGTGGCGCGCGGCGTACCGCAAGAATTCCACGCGATCGCCAATGATCGCATGGCGGCGCTGAACGCCGCCTATGAGGCGATCGAGAAAGAACGCCGAGCCGCATGACTTCGAAATACTGCGACTATCCGGGGGCTCGCTTCATGCCGTCGCCCAATTTTGGCGACCGCGCCGACAGGCGGGCACCGGATATGATCGTGCTGCACTACACCGGCATGGCAACGGGCGCTTCGGCGCTCGAATGGCTTTGTCGCGAAGAGAGCCAGGTTTCCAGCCATTATTTCGTTCATGAGGACGGACGCGTCGACCAGCTCGTGCCTGAGACGCTGCGTGCCTGGCACGCGGGCAAGAGCTACTGGAAGGGCGAGACCGACATCAACTCCTGTTCGATCGGTATTGAGATCGCCAACCCGGGCCACCCCGGCGGGTTGCCGGATTTCCCGAAGAAGCAGATCGATGCGGTCGTCGAATTGTGTCGGGACTGTGGCCAGCGGTGGTCGATCGCCCCGGAAAGGGTGCTGGCGCACAGCGATATCGCCCCCATTCGCAAGGTTGATCCGGGAGAAAAATTTCCTTGGCATGTTCTTCACCGTGAAGGGGTCGGGCACTGGGTTGAGCCGGCTCCGATCGGCGGCGGGCGCTTCTTTCAGCGCGGCGACCGCGGTCAGCCGGTAGAGGCCATCCAGTCGATGCTGTCGCTCTATGGCTACGGCATTGAAGTGACTGGTGATTTCTGCGAAAAAACCGAGGGCACCGTCGCCGCGTTCCAAAGGCATTTCCGGCAACAGAGGGTAGACGGCATCGCCGACATCTCAACCCTCGATACGCTCCATCGCCTGCTTTCCGGGCTGCCGCAATTTATCGCCTGACGCGGAAGAATTTTTCGTCCCGAAGCCTGTTTTCCGGATGTTCGTGGCATGTTTTTTTAGCTTTGCCACATGTTTACCATGATGCGCCGTTCATTTCCCGCTCATTGAAACTGCAGGAACTTCGGGGCGCAACGCTCACGTCCTGTGAATGAAACGATCGGGACGTGAGGCTCGAAGCGGGGTGCGCTTCGGTCCAATCCCCAGACCGGAGAATTCAAACTACATGAGAATATCGTCTGTTGCTGCGGTGGCGGCATGCCTTGGCATGTTCTTCGCCGGGATGGGTACGTCGTATGCGGGGAATGTCGACAAGACCATCAAGACCTCTTCCATCCCGACCGTCACCCGGACCACAGGCTTCCCGAAACCGGACCTTCCGCAGAACGTTCAGTATACGGCCCTGATCAAGAGCTATGCGAAGCAGTACGGCGTTCCCGTCGATCTGGCGCATGCGGTCGTCAAGGTCGAAAGCAACTTCAATCCGAAGGCACGCGGCAGCGCCGGCGAGATCGGCCTGATGCAGATCAAGCCCGCCACGGCGCGCATGATGGGCTATTCGGGCTCCTCCAAGGGTCTCTACGACCCGGAAACCAACATCAAGTTCGGCATGAAGTATCTCGCCATGGCGCATGAGCTTTCGGGCGGCACCACCTGCGGCACGATCCTCAAGTACAATGCCGGCCATGGCGCCAAGCGCATGAACCCGGTTTCCAAACGCTATTGCGGCAAGGTCCAGGACATCATCGACTAGAACGCCGTGCGTTCCAGCGAACGCACGAGGGGCGCTTTGGCATCCCAATTCTAGAGCATCTGGCCGCCTCGGTGTTTCCGCTTGAGGGCGGAATGCTCTAGTCCCTGACAGGCGTGGGTGATCCATTTGCCCACGCGACGAGAGAGCATCGTCCGCCGGCCACGCGGCAATGGCGGATGCTCCAGCCGGACAGGTCTCGCGTTCCGGCGCACCAATTAAATCCTTGAGTGGTGGTGCCCTAAGAGCACCGATATGCTACCTCCTTCCGTGTCAGCGGAGCGGGGATGAGCATGTCGGAAAGCTTTGATTTCATTGTCGTCGGCAAGGGCATGATGGGCGCTGCGGCTGCCCGGCACCTGGCGCTCTCGGGTGCTGGCGTCGCGCTCGTCGGTCCTGACGAGCCGACCGACTGGGCCAGTCATTCCGGCGTCTTTTCCAGCCACTACGACAATGCCCGCATCACCCGCACGATCGACGACGACCCCGTCTGGGCGCGTCTCGCCCGTCGCTCGATCGAGCGCTACGACGAGATCGAACGCGAAAGCGGCATCCGGTTTTATCACGAGGTCGGCTGCCTGATGGCGGGGCCAGCGCCGGGCTCGAGCTACGACTATATCGAGCAGGTGGAAAAGGCGCGGGATGCGCTCGGCGTCGAAGCGCCGCTCTATGACAGCGAGGCGCTGTCGCGGCGCTTTCCCTGGTTCCGTTTTCCCGAGGGCACGGCCGGCGTTTATGAACGCCTTGGCGCCGGCTACATCAATCCACGCGCGCTCGTTGCGGCGCAGGTCATCTGTGCCGAGAAGGCCGGCGCACGGATCGTGCGCGACGAGGTCGGCGCCGTCTCCGAAGCGGACGATCGCGTTGTCGTCACGACGGTCTCGGGCGTGCGCCTGGAAGCGGGCCGGGTCATCGTTGCGGCCGGCGGATTTTCCCTGTCCGACAAACTGCTGCCGCGGCCGATCGACTTGACGGTCAAAGCTCGCACGGTGCTGTTCGCGGAGGTGGCGGCGAGCGAGCTGCCTGACTTCGAGGGCATGCCCTCGCTGATCGGTGCAGCACCCGAGCAGGAGAAGAGCTACTACCTGCTGCCGCCGGTCGGCTATGCCGACGGCAGGACCTACATCAAGATCGGCGGCGATCCGATCGACAGGATCCTGGGTGACGAGCCGGCGATACGGCACTGGTTCCGCGGACCGGGCGGTGCGGCAGCGGCCGAGCATCTGCGTCGGCTGCTGGCCGAGGTGATGCCTGATTTCCGGCCGGTCTCCACCCGCTTTTCACCCTGTGTCACCTCGTTTACCCGCGACGGGCTGCCCTATATCGGCTTTGCCGAGGGCGACCGCATCGCCGTCGTCACCGGCGGCAACGGCCAGGCGGCAAAAAGCTCCGACGAGATCGGCAGGCTCGGCGCTGTCCTTGTGCAAAATGGCCGGATCGATGAGCCCGAATATGACGCCGACTTCGCGGTCGCCTTTCGCTAGGTGCGGCGGCATCCACCCGGTCTCGACCGATCTGCCCTGTTGGCAGCGTGAAAAACACTGCCGTTTTTTCTGGCGCCGGGCGGGGGCTTGCGTTAAGGAGCGCCTGCCAGTTGGCCGGGCAGCCGCTCTCCGCAAGTGCCGAAAGGCCGCGGGGGGAGGAAAGTCCGGGCTCCACGGAAGCACGGTGCCGGATAACGTCCGGCGAGGGTGACCTCAGGGAAAGTGCCACAGAAAGCAAACCGCTCCGCTTGCGGAGTAAGGGTGAAAGGGTGGGGTAAGAGCCCACCGCGGACATGGCGACATGGACGGCACGGCAAACCCCACCGGGAGCAAGACCGAATAGGGATGACGCGGACGCGCAAGCGCCCAGCCTGTTTCCGGGCCAGTCATCCGGGTGGGTTGCAAGAGGCTGCGTGCAAACGTAGTCCCAGATGAATGGCTGCCACGTTCCGTTGCCTTCGGGTGACGGGGCCATACAGAACCCGGCTTACAGGCCAACTGGCGATTTTCTCTCTCTCTCTCTCTCTCTCTCTCTCTCAATGCGGGCCGAACGGTTCAGCGCGCGCGGATCGCGCCTTGCAAATCGGGCTGATCCGCATGCCATTTTTGCGGCCGGCAGCGGTGCAGGTTTAGGCGGTTGTGTCGTTGCCGCCGTGCATTCTTCTCTTGCGATGACGCGCAAGCGCCTCTGCGCAACGGTGTTTCTGCGCTTTTTCTCACATTCTGATTTTTCAACGATTTGAAGCCGTTCGACCGTCGCATTCCCGCACAGTGGGGGTCTCTTCGTAACCCTTCGTTAAACTTAACAACCTATCAATATTTGATCAGCCCGACGGCTGTTTGTGATCCATTCCCATTGACGCCCATATGGTCCCATGATATCCCATAATGGCACTGCGCAGGGGCTGCTTCGCGGCCCAATATCGCAAGATTCCAATGCCTTCCGGCTTCGGAGGGTGGTCGGACATTCCACTGTTCGGCGGGGCGGTCTTGCGTGCGGAGTGACGTGTTCTCGCGGGTCGATGATCGTGGCCCGTCAGTCTTGGGCGGCCGTTTCGCGTTATGAACCGCTTCTTGTCACATGCCACCAATCGGATCGATGCGAAGGGGCGGGTCTCTGTTCCCTCGGCGTTTCGCTCCGTGCTGTCGGATGGGGGCGTTCGGGAGCTATACTGTTTTCAGGATTTCGTCTTTCCGGCGATCAGCGTCGGCGGGCCGGAGCTCCTGGATCGGTTCGAGAAGCAGATGGCGGCCGAGGATCCATTTTCTCCGGAAGCCAACGAGATGTCGCTGCTGGTTCACGGGGGTGGCGTCTTTGTGAAGCTCGATCCGGAAGGCCGGTTGATGATGACGGATTTTATCCGCGACTTCACCGGCATCTCGACCGACGTGATGTTCGTCGGGCGGGGCGATTATTTTCAGCTCTGGGAGCCGCAGGCCTTTCAAAAGGCGCAGGCGGCGGCCCGGGAAGGGCGCAAGTCACGGGGGTTGCGTCCAGAATAGAATGGAGAGAGGGAATGGTGACGGATCAAGGCGGAGGTGTTTCTGAAGCCGAAGGCGGACCGGTTCGTCACATTCCCGTTCTCTTGCCCGAGGTGCTTGCGGCTCTCGAGCCCGCGCCCGGCAAGGTCATCCTTGATGGCACTTTCGGTGCCGGTGGCTACAGCTCCGCAATCCTCAAGGCCGGTGCCGACGTGATCGCGCTCGATCGCGACCCGACGGCGATTGCCGCAGGGCAGGCGCAGGTCGCCGAGTGGGCCGGCCGGCTGAAGCTCGTTCATGCACAGTTCTCCGATCTTGCTGCCCATGCGCCCGAAGGCGGGCTCGATGGCGTCGTGCTCGATATCGGCGTTTCCTCCATGCAGATCGATGAGGCCGAGCGCGGCTTCTCCTTCCAGAAGAAGGGGCCGCTCGACATGCGCATGTCGGCTTCGGGCGTTTCGGCGGCCGATGTCGTCAATCGCGCCAAGGTCTCTGATCTCATCCGCATCTTCGGCTTTCTCGGTGAAGAGAAGCAGGCCGGCCGCATCGCGCGTGCGATCGAGAAGCGCCGGGCCGAGCAGCCCTTCGAAACGACCCGCGATCTTGCCGGCCTGATCGAGGTGGTGACGCCGCGCAAGGCCAAGGACAAGATCCATCCCGCCACCCGCGTCTTCCAGGCGCTGCGCATCTTCGTCAACGACGAGCTCGGCGAACTGGCAGAGGCGCTGTTTGCGGCCGAGCGAGCGCTGAAGCCCGGCGGCCGTCTTGTCGTCGTCACCTTCCATTCGCTCGAAGACCGCATCGTCAAGGCCTTCTTCCAGGACCGCTCCGGCAAGGCCAGCGGCTCGCGTCACCTGCCGATGGTGTCCGCGCGTGCCGCAACCTTCACGCCAGTTGGCAAGCCTATGGTGGCAGCCAGCGAGGAAGAAGCGTCCCTCAATCCGCGCGCCCGCTCTGCCAAGCTTCGCGCCGGTATCCGCACGCAAGCCGCGTCGCCGGGAAACGATCTGTCCATTTTCAATCTGCCGGAACTGGCAAGCCTTGCACGGCTGGGGGGCTGACAAGACATGCTTCGAACGTTCGATATCGTTCTGATCGTCGTCATGACGGCCGCGGCCACGGTGACCTATACGATCAAGCACCGCGCCGAAAACAAGCTTGAGGAAGTCCGCAAGCTCGACGTGGCGATCAAGCTCGAGGAAGACACGATCGATCTGCTGCGGGCCGACTGGGCGCTTCTGACCCAACCGAACCGCCTGGAGCGCCTCGTCGGTGCCTTCGGAGCCGACCTGCAACTCGTGCCGACCCCCTCGACACAGCTCGCCCAGCCGCAGGAACTGCCGATGCTGAAGGCCGATCTGCCCGTGCCCGAGGACAAGTCGGCCAAGGATGGCATCGCTGCCATCATCGAAAAGACCGATAAGATCGCAACTGGCTCGGTGGCGCGCTGATGTCGTTTCTCTCCCGCATCATGGTGTTGAAAAGCAAGGCGCACTTCTCGGCGGGCGGCAACAACCGACCGGCTGAAAGCGGCGTCAACGTCACCTTTCAGGGGACGCGCAAGAAGACCACGAACCAGGCGAAGAACCGCGTCGCCATCGTGATCGCCAGCTTCGGCATCGTCTATGCCGTCATCGGCGGCCGCCTGGTGCAATACGGCATGGCGGCACCCGAAACCGTTTCCAGCATCGGCCGGGCCGACAACCTGATGGCGTCGCGCCCCGACATTCTCGACCGCAACGGCGAGATCCTCGCGACCGACATCCGCACCGTCTCGCTCTATGCCGAGCCGCACAAGATCGTCGATGCCGACGAAGCGGTCGAGCGGCTGTCGACGGTGCTGCCCGACATCAACGCCCGCGAAATCTACAACAAGCTGAAGTCGAAATCGCGCTTCCAGTGGCTGCGCCGGCAGCTGACCCCGAAGCAGCAGTCGGAGATCCTGGCGCTCGGCATTCCCGGCGTCGGCTTCCGCCCGGAAAAGCGCCGCTTCTATCCCGGCGGCCACACCGCCGCGCATATCCTCGGCCACGTCAACATCGACAACCGCGGCGTTGCCGGCATGGAGCGCTACATCGACAGCCAGGGGCTGGCCGACCTTGCCGCGATCGGCATGACCAGCGACGCCAAGCTCGAGCCGGTGAAGCTTTCTATCGACGTGCGCGTGCAGAACATCGTGCGCGACGTCATCGACGCCGGCATGAAGAACTACCAGGCGCTCGCCGCCGGCGCCGTCGTGCTCGACGTGCATACCGGCGAAGTGCTGGCAATGGCGTCCGTTCCCGACTACGACCCGAACAAACCGGCCGAAGGGGCGGAAGAGGGCTGGATGAACCGCATGTCGAACGGCACGTTCGAAATGGGCTCCACCTTCAAGACCTTCACCATCGCCATGGGCCTCGATTCCGGCAAGGTGACGCTCAACGACAGCTTTGACGCCTCGGCGCCGATCCGTATCGGCGGCTTCACCATCAAGGACTTCCACGGCAAGCGCCGCGTGCTGACTGTCCCGGAAATCTTCCAGTATTCGTCGAACATCGGCACCGCGAAGATTGCCGATCTCGTCGGCATTCCCGGCCACAAGGAATTCCTGACGCGCCTCGGCCTGCTTTCGAAGCTGCCGACCGAACTGCCGGAAGTGAAATCCCCGACGCAGCCGCGCGAATGGAAGAAGATCAACTCGGTCACCATCTCCTTCGGTCACGGCGTCTCGACGACGCCGCTGCAGACGGCGGTCGCGGGTGCTGCACTCGTCAACGGCGGCAAGCTGATCGAACCGACCTTCCTGCCGCGCACCGAGGAGCAGGCCGACGCCGTCTCCACATCGGTGGTCAAGAAGAGCACCAGCGACGACATGCGCTTCCTGCTTCGCTGGAACGGCATTGCGGGCTCCGGCAAGCGCGCACTGGTGCCGGGCTTCAACGTCGGCGGCAAGACCGGCACGGCCGACAAGGTGGTCAACGGCCGCTATGCCAGCGACCAGAACTTCAACGCCTTCCTCGCGGCCTTCCCGATCGACAACCCGAAATACATCGTGCTGACCTTCATCGACGCGCCGAAGACCGGCGAGGGTGGCGGGCGCACCGCAGGCTCGAACGCGGCTCCCATGGTTCGCGACATCATCAGCCGCTCTGCGCCGCTGCTCGGTGTCGAACCAAAATTTGGAGAAGACGGTTCTGCCTTGCTTGTGTCTTATTAGACATGAAATGAGAAAGCGGACGATTCGCGATTCTTGCGGATCGAAATCGATGCGAGACGTGCGTTCATGAAGATCAAAGACCTGGCGGGATCGAGCTTCCCGGAACTTTCGGCGCAACTGAGCGGCGCTGCCGCCGATATCGACGTTGCCGGACTGACGGCCGATAGCCGGCAGGTTCAGCCAGGGGATCTCTTCGTCGCCGTTTCCGGCAGCAAGGCCAATGGCAGCGCCTATGTCGCCGATGCCCTGAAGCGCGGCGCGGTCGCCGTCGTCACCGAAGCTGGCTCAGACGTCGACACTTCGGCAGCGCCGGTCCTGAAGCTTTCCGAACCTCGCGCCTTTCTCGCCCGCGCTGCCGCTGCCTTCTATGGCCGCCAGCCGGAAACCATGGTCGCCGTCACCGGCACCGCTGGCAAGACCTCGGTCGCCTCCTTCACCCGCCAGGTCTGGGCGCATTCCGGTCTTGCAGCCGCGATGATCGGCACGACCGGCGTCGTCGCACCCGGGCGTAACGATTACGGCTCGCTGACGACGCCCGATCCGGTGTCGCTGCACAAGCTGCTCGCCGAACTTGCCGATGCCGGCGTCACCCATGCGGCGATGGAGGCCTCCAGCCACGGCCTCGACCAGAGCCGGCTCGACGGCGTGCGCCTGTCGGCTGCCGCCTTCACCAATCTCGGCCGCGATCACATGGACTACCACCCGACGGTGGAGCACTACATGGCCTCCAAGATGCGGCTGTTCGAGGCGCTGTTGCCGAAGGGCGCGCCCGCGGTGATTTTTGCCGACGACCAGTGGTCGGACCAGGCGATCGCTGCTGCCCGCAAGGCCAAGCTCGACGTGCGAACGGTCGGCCGCAAGGGCGATTACATTTCTCTGAAGCGGGTCGAGCACTTCCGCCACAAGCAGTCGGCCGAAGTGCATGTCGGCGACGACATCTTCGAAATCCACATTCCGCTTGCCGGCGACTTCCAGGTGGCCAATGCGCTCGTGGCGGCCGGCCTTGCCATGTCCACCGGCATCAGCGCCAAGGCTGCCTTCTCCGCGCTTGAAAAGCTGCAGGGGGCCTCCGGTCGTCTTGAACTGGTCGGCCAGACCAGGGACGGCGCGCTCGCCTATGTCGATTACGCCCACAAGCCGGATGCGCTGGAAAACGTGCTCGCCTCGGTGCGGCCGTTCACGACCGGCCGCGTCGTCGTGGTGTTCGGCTGCGGCGGCGACCGCGACAAGGGTAAGCGCCCGATCATGGGCGAGATCGCCACCCGGCTTGCCGACGTGACGATCGTGACCGACGACAATCCGCGCTCGGAAGTGCCCGATGTGATCCGCGCCGAAATCATGGCGGCGGCCAGGGGCGCCATCGAAATCGGCGACCGCGCCACGGCGATCCGCACGGCGGTCGGCATGCTGAAGACCGGCGACACGCTGATCGTCGCCGGCAAGGGGCACGAGGAGGGGCAGACGATCGGCTCCGTCACGTTGCCCTTCTCGGATCACGCGGAGGTCCGCAAGGCATTGGGAGGCTTGTGATTTGAACTGGCTCTGGACAAGCAGCGATCTCCTGGCCGCCATGAATGGCCGGCCGGTCGGCAATCTGCCTGAAGGCATCTCGGGGATCTCCATCGACAGCCGCTCGATCGGCAAGGGCGAAGCCTTCTTCGCGATCAAGGGTGATCGCGTGGATGGCCACGACTATGCGGGTATCGCGCTCGCCAATGGCGCCGCGGTGCTGGTCGTCAGCGAAGGCAAGCTGCCGGCGCTCGGACGGCTGAATGCGCCGATGATCGTCGTCGACGACGTGCTCGAAGCGATGATCCGGCTCGGCTGTGCGGCGCGCGACCGCAGTGCCGCCAAGATCATCGCCGTCACCGGTTCGGTCGGCAAGACGACCACCAAGGAGATGTTGCGCCACGTGCTTCAGCCGCAGGGCCGCGTACATGCGTCGGTCGCCTCCTTCAACAATCACTGGGGTGTGCCGCTGACGCTTGCGCGCATGCCCGAGGCAACCGATTTCGGCGTCTTCGAAATCGGCATGAACCATCCGGGCGAGATCCGGCCGCTGACCGCCATGGTGCGCCCGCATGTGGCCATCGTCACCAGCATCGCTGCCGCCCATCTTGGCAATTTCGAGAGCCTCGACCAGATCGCCGAAGCCAAGGCCGAGATCTTCGAAGGCGTCGTCAATGGCGGCCACGCGCTGATCATTCACGACAGCCCGCAGTACAAGCTGCTCGAAGACGCCGCGGCAGCGGCCGGCGTCAGCCACATCCATTCCTTCGGCGCCAACCCGAAGGCCGAATTCCGGCTGGTTGAATTCAGCGGCGGTGCGGAGGGTTCCATTCTCTGGGCCGGCATCGGCGGTCGCACGTTGGAAGTCGCGATCGGTGCCCCCGGGCGTCACATCGCCGAGAATGCCGTTGCGGTTCTCGCAGCGGTGAAGCTTGCTGGCGGCGATCTCGACTATGCGGCTTCGGCGCTCGCAACCATGCAGGCCGAAACGGGCAGGGGCCGGCGCCACACGCTTTCGATCGGCGGCGGTACGCTGAAGCTGATCGACGAGAGTTACAACGCCAATCCGAGCTCGATGCGGGCGGCAATTTCGCTGCTGCGCGACAGCGAGCCGCCGGTCGGCGGCCGTCGTGTCGCCGTGCTCGGCGACATGCTCGAAATGGGCGAACACGCGGCCGAGGTGCATGCGGCCCTTGCCCGTCCGCTCATCGAAGCCGGTATTACCGATGTCTGGCTCGCCGGACCGCTGATGGCGCACCTGCGCGACGCGCTTCCGCCCGAAGTTTCGGTGATCTATCGCGAGAGCGTTGAGGACCTCAAAGCCTATGCGCTGGCCGCTGTCGCGCCGGGCGACGTTGTCATGGTCAAGTCGTCCAAGGGAACCGGCTGCGCCAAGATCGTGCAGGCGCTGATCGAGAGCTATCCGGAGACGCAAGCCGAGGAATACGGGGCCGAGGGAACCGAAGCCGAGGGGTAGCCGGCGTAATAAAAGCCGGCGGAACCGCCCATGATGGCGCGGTGGATACAGTTTGAGGTTAGGCGGCGCGCCCTAACACTTTCGCATGCAAGCGCGTATCGTTTTTCAGATGATTCTGTTGGACGTGTTTCGAAATACTACGGCGCCGCGTCTCCCGGGGCGGGAAAGCTTCGCTGTAACACTTTAAACTGCTGCATCATTGTGCAGGAAACCTTTGGGGAAAGGTCCCTTATGCTCATTTGGCTTGTGGAACTGGCGGACCACTTTCAGTTTTTCAATCTTTTTCGCTACATCACGTTCCGCACCGGCGCGGCGCTCTTCACGTCGGCCATGATCGTCTTCCTCTTCGGGCCCGCGATGATCGCCTCGCTGCGCATCCGCCAGGGCAAGGGCCAGCCGATCCGCGCCGACGGGCCGCAGACGCATTTCAAGAAGGCCGGCACGCCGACCATGGGCGGCCTGATGATCCTGGCCGGCATCGTCGTCTCGTCGCTGCTGTGGGCCGATCTGTCGAGCGTCTACGTGGTCTCGACGCTGCTCGTCACGCTCGGCTTCGGCGCCATTGGCTTCTATGATGATTACCTCAAGGTTACGAAGCAGTCGGACAAGGGTTTTTCCGGAAAGGCACGCCTCGGCATCGAATTCGTGATCGCGGCGATCGCCGTGTTCTTCATGATGCAGGCCTCGCTTTCGGGCGGTCCGTCCGGCTCCACTTTCGGCTCCTCCGTCACTTTCCCCTTCTTCAAGGACCTGATCGTCAATCTCGGCTATTTCTTCGTGCTGTTCGGTGGCTTCGTCATCGTCGGCGCCGGCAATGCCGTGAACCTGACCGACGGTCTCGACGGTCTTGCGATCGTGCCTGTGATGATCGCCGCTGCCGCCTTCGGCCTGATCGCGTATCTCGCTGGTAACGCCGTCTTCGCCAACTATCTGCAGATCCATTTCGTGCCCGGCACGGGCGAGCTTGCCGTCATCCTCGGCGCTGTCATCGGCGCCGGCCTCGGCTTCCTCTGGTTCAATGCGCCGCCGGCCGCCATCTTCATGGGCGACACCGGGTCGCTGGCGCTTGGCGGCCTGATTGGCACCGTTGCCGTCGCCGTCAAGCACGAGATCGTCATGATCATCATCGGCGGCCTCTTCGTCATGGAGACGCTGTCGGTCATCATCCAGGTCTTCTGGTTCAAGCGCACCGGCCGCCGCGTCTTCCTGATGGCGCCGATCCACCACCACTTCGAAAAGAAGGGCTGGACCGAGAGCCAGGTCGTGATCCGGTTCTGGATCATCGCCGTCATCCTGGCGATGGTTGGCCTCTCCACCCTCAAGCTGCGGTGAGCGGACGATGATCCCGGTCACTTCCTTCAAGGGCAGGAAAGTCGCTCTCTGCGGTCTCGGCGGTTCGGGCCTTGCGACCGCGCAGGCGCTCGTCGCCGGTGGTGCCCAGGTTACCGCATGGGACGACAACCCGGATAGCGTCGCCAAGGCTTCGGCCGCAGGCGTGCCGACGGCGGACCTGCGCACCGTCGACTGGGCGGCCTTTGCCGCCTTCGTGCTTTCGCCCGGCGTGCCGCTTACGCATCCCAAGCCGCACTGGACTGTGGATCTTGCCCATGCGGCTGGTGTCGAGATCATCGGCGACGTCGAACTTTTCGTGCGCGAACGCCGGGCGCATGCGCCCGATTGCCCCTTCATCGCGATAACCGGCACCAACGGCAAATCGACGACGACGGCGCTGATCGCACATATCCTCAAGGAAAGCGGCCGAGACACGCAGCTCGGTGGCAATATCGGCACCGCGGTGCTGACGCTTGATCCTCCGAAGGCCGGGCGCTTCTACGTGGTCGAGTGCTCGTCCTACCAGATCGATCTGGCGCCGACGCTGAACCCGACGGCAGGCATTCTGCTCAACCTGACACCCGATCATCTCGATCGCCACGGCACGATGCAGCATTACGCCGACATCAAGGAACGGCTGGTCGCCGGTAGCGGCACGGCAATCGTCGGTGTCGACGACAGTTTCTCGGCGCTGATCGCCGATCGGGTCGAGCGCGCCGGCACCAGGACCGTGCGGATCTCCCGTCGCCATGTGCTGGCAAGCGGCCTCTATGCCGAGGGCTCGCGCATCCTGAAGGCTGAAGGTGGCACTTCCGGCCTGTTCGTCGATCTCGACGGCATCCAGACGCTGCGCGGCGGTCACAACGCCCAGAACGCAGCCGCGGCCATCGCGGCCTGCCTTGCGGTCGGCGTCAGCGCGGCGGAAATCCACGCCGGCCTGAAGAGCTTCCCCGGTCTCAAGCACCGCATGCAGCCGGTCGGCCGCAAGGGTACGGTGGTCTTCGTCAACGACAGCAAGGCGACCAATGCGGATGCGGCGGCGCCGGCGCTTTCGAGCTATGACCGCATCTACTGGATCGCCGGCGGTCTGCCGAAGGAAGGGGGCATCACGACGCTTGCACCCTTCTTCCCGAAGATCGCCAAGGCCTATCTGATCGGCGAGGCCGCACCGGCTTTCGCCGCGACGCTTGGCGAAGCGGTTCCCTATGAGATCTCGGGCACGCTGGAGCAGGCGGTAGCGCATGCCGCGGCCGATGCCGGCAGGGACGAGACGGGCGGCTCGGCGGTGATGCTCTCACCGGCTTGCGCAAGCTTCGACCAGTATAAGAACTTCGAGGTACGCGGTGATGCCTTCGTCGGCCATGTGCGCGCGATCGAAGGCGTGACGATGCTGATTTGATCCCTCGGCCGGCGCGCATGCGTGCCGGTCGATGCGGAAGGTGGTGCGGGATTTCGGACGTGGGCGCGATGGGCGCCGGAGAAGGGGACTGACAAGATGGTAAGCCGAGCCGAACGTGGCCCCGTGGCCGACTGGTTCTGGACGATCGACAGGTTCTTTCTGGCGACCTTCATCCTGTTGATGGGCGTCGGCTTCATGCTGTCCTTTGCGGCGAGCCCCGCGGTTGCCGAGCGCATCGGCCTCGACAGCTTCCACTTCGTCCGGCGTCACGCACTCTTCCTTCTGCCGTCGCTGGTGGTGATGGTGGGGATTTCCTTCCTCTCGCCGCGCCAGGTCCGGCGCGCGGCGATTCTGCTTCTTGCCGGTTCGCTCGGCATGATGGTGCTGGTGCTCTTCATCGGCGAAGAGGTGAAGGGCTCGATGCGCTGGATTTCGCTCGGTGGGATTTCGATCCAGCCGTCGGAGTTCATGAAACCGGCCTTCGTCGTCGTCTGTGCCTGGCTGTTTTCCGAACATGCGCGCCAGCCGGAAATCCCCGGTAATCTCTTTGCCATCCTGCTCTTCGGCATCGTCGCGGCCCTGCTTGTCGCCCAGCCCGACCTCGGCCAGACGATCCTGACCACCGCCGTCTGGGGCGGCATGTTCTTCATGGCCGGCATGCCCTGGCTCTGGATCATCCTGCTTGGCGGTGCGGCCCTCGGCGGCTTCTTCGTCGCCTATACGTTGCTGCCGCACGTGGCCGCGCGTATCGACAAGTTCCTGACGGGCGAAGGCGACACCTTCCAGATGGATACCGCCCGCGAGGCGATCATCCGCGGCGACTGGTTCGGCCGGGGCCCGGGCGAAGGCATCGTCAAGCGCATCATCCCGGACAGCCATACCGACTTCGTCTTTTCCGTTGCCGCCGAGGAATTCGGCATCGTCTTCTGCATGGTCATCGTGCTGATCTTCGCCTTCCTGGTGATGCGCGGCCTCAACCATGCCTTCCGCGAACGCAACGACTTCAACCGGTTCGCCGTTGCCGGCCTGGTGCTTCAGATCGGCATCCAGTCGATGATCAACATCGGCGTGAACCTCGAACTGCTTCCGGCCAAGGGCATGACCCTGCCGCTGATCTCCTATGGTGGCTCGTCCATGGTGGCGATCTGCGTCACTGCCGGCTTCATCCTGGCCTTGACCCGTCACCGCCCGGAGAAGCGCGCCGTGGAGCGCAGCCTGTTTCGGTCCGGCATTGGCGTGCCGGCGGAGTAAAATATGACTAAAGGCATCATCCTGCTTGCCGCCGGCGGTACCGGCGGCCATCTCTTTCCGGCAGAAGCGCTGGCCCACGAGCTGAAGGCCATGGGCTATTCGGTGCATCTGGTCACCGATAGCCGCGCCGAACGTTATGCCGGCAAGTTCCCGGCCGACGAGGTTCATGTCGTGCCTTCGGCGACAATCGGCTCGAAGAACCCGGTCAGCGTCGTCAAATCGCTCTGGACGCTGTGGAGCGGCATGCGCGCGGCGAGAAAGCTGATTGCCCGGCTGAAGCCCAAGGCCGTCGTCGGCTTCGGTGGCTACCCGACCGTGCCGCCGCTCTTGGCGGCAACCGGCATGGGTGTGCCGTCGATCATCCACGAGCAGAACGCCGTCATGGGCCGCGCCAACAAGGCGCTGGCCTCGCGCGTCAAGGCGATCGCCGGTGGCTTTCTTCCGGAGGGCACGGGCGCCTTTGCCGCGAAAACCGTGACGACGGGCAACCCCGTTCGCCCGGCGGTGCTAGCCGCCGCCAACACGCCCTATGTGTCGGCTGTCGGCGACGCGCCATTCCATCTCGTCGTCTTCGGCGGCAGCCAGGGCGCACAGTATTTTTCCAAGGCAGTACCGCAGGCGATCTGCCGTCTGGACGACGAGGTTCGCCAGCGATTCAAGGTCACGCAGCAGGCCCGGCCGGAAGACAGGGACGGCGTGATCGCCACCTATGAGAAGCTCGGTGTGCCCGCCGAGGTCTCGCCGTTCTTCACCGATATGGCCGAGCGCATCGCCGGCGCTCAGCTCGTCATTTGCCGCTCCGGCGCCTCGACGGTATCGGAGCTTGCGGTCATCGGCCGGCCGGCGATCCTCGTGCCCTATCCCTATGCGCTCGATCACGACCAGGCGGCCAATGCAGCCGCCCTTGCCGCCAAGGGTGGCGCACGCGTGATCGCGCAGGCCGAACTCACCGCCGACCGTCTCGCCGGCATCCTCAATGATGCGATCGCCAAGCCGCAATCGCTCGCGGAGATGGCGGCAAATGCCCGGGAAACCGGCAAGCCGGACGCAGCAAGCTTGCTTGCATCCCTCGTAGAGGCTATTGCCAGCGGTTTGACAGTCGAGAAATTCAGGGAAACACGCTCATGAAAATGCCGAAAACCATCGGGCTGGTCCATTTCATCGGTATCGGCGGCATCGGCATGAGCGGCATCGCCGAGGTGCTGCACAATCTCGGACACAAGGTCCAGGGTTCCGACCAGTCCGACAGTGCCAATGTGCAGCGCCTGCGCGCCAAGGGCATCGAGGTCTTCGTCGGCCACAAGGCGGAAAACCTCGGCGAAGCAGAGGTGATCGTCGTTTCGACCGCGATCAAGAAGGACAATCCGGAACTGATCGCCGCGCGCGAGAAGTTCCTTCCCGTCGTGCGCCGCGCCGAGATGCTGGCCGAGCTCATGCGCTTCCGCAATGCGATCGCGATCGGCGGCACGCATGGCAAGACGACCACGACCTCGATGGTCGCAGCGCTGCTCGAGGTCGGCGGGCTCGACCCGACCGTCATCAACGGCGGCATCATCAATGCCTATGGCACCAACGCCCGAATGGGCGAGGGCGAGTGGATGGTGGTTGAGGCCGACGAATCCGACGGCACCTTCCTGAAGCTGCCGGCTGACGTTGCAATCGTCACCAATATAGACCCGGAACATCTCGACCACTACGGCAATTTCGATGCCGTGCGCGCCGCGTTCCGCCAGTTCGTCGAGAACGTGCCCTTCTACGGTTTCGGCGTGCTCTGCCTCGACCATCCGGAAGTGCAGACCATGGTCGGCAAGATCGAGGACCGCAAGGTCGTGACCTACGGCGAGAACCCGCAGGCCGACGTGCGCTTCCACAACATCCGCATGGACGGCGCCACCTCCGTCTTCGACATCGAGATCCGCCGCCGGCGCACCGGCCAGGTGATCCCGATGAAGGACCTTCGCCTGCCGATGCCCGGCCGCCACAACGTGTCCAATGCGACCGCGGCGATCGCCGTTGCGCAGCGCCTCGGCGTCAGCCCGGAAGCGATCGCCAAGGGGCTTGCCTCCTTCAGCGGCGTCAAGCGCCGCTTCACGCTGACCGGCGAGACGAACGGCGTGCGCGTCTATGACGACTACGGCCACCATCCGGTCGAGATCAAGGCGGTGCTGCGCGCCGCGCGCGAGGCCTGCCGGGGCCGAATCATCGCCGTGCACCAGCCGCACCGCTACTCGCGCCTTTCGAGCCTGTTTGAAGATTTTTCGGCCTGCTTCAACGATGCCGACACGATCCTGATCGCGCCTGTCTATGCGGCCGGCGAAGACCTCATTCCGGGCGCAACGGCCGAGGAACTGGTCGATCGCATCAAGGCGGGTGGCCATCGCGACGCCCGTTACGTCTCCGGTCCGGAGGCAATCGCGCCGGTTGTCAGCAAGATTGCACAGCCCGGCGATTTTGTGGTTCTCTTGGGGGCTGGCAGCATCACCTACTGGGCGGCTGCCCTGCCTAAGGAACTCGCGGATATTTCAGGAAATTGAGCATGAAACAGGTCAACGGTCAGAAACTACTGGAATCGCTCGGAAGTGGCGTCAGCGCTGTGCGCGGCCGTATCACGCCGGATGCGCCGATGGATCGTGTCACCTGGTTCCGCGCCGGCGGTCTTGCCGAGCTGATGTTCCAGCCGCACGACACCGACGATCTCATCACCTTCCTGAAGCTGGTCCCGGCTGAAGTGCCGGTCATGGTTGTCGGCGTCGGCTCGAACCTGCTGGTGCGCGACGGCGGCATTCCCGGCGTCGTCATCCGGCTGTCGGCCAAGGGTTTTGGCGATCTGGAACTGGTCGGCGAAAACCGCATCAAGGCCGGCGCGATCTGCCCGGACAAGAACATCGCGGCCATGGCGCTCGATCACGGCATTGGCGGCTTCTACTTCTACTACGGCATTCCCGGCTCGCTCGGCGGCGCGCTGCGCATGAACGCCGGCGCCAATGGTGCCGAGACCCGCGAGCGGGTCGTCGAGGTGCACGCGGTCGACCGTCAGGGCAACCAGCATGTGCTGTCGAATGCCGACATGGGCTATGCCTACCGCCATTCGGCGGCGGCGAAGGACCTCATCTTCACCCACGCGGTGTTCGAAGGCTACGCCGAGGACAAGAACAAGATCCGCACCGACATGGATGCCGTGCGCCAGCATCGCGAAACGGTGCAGCCGATCCGCGAAAAGACCGGTGGCTCGACCTTCAAGAACCCGGAGGGCCACTCGGCCTGGAAGCTGATCGACGAGGCCGGCTGCCGCGGCATGATGATCGGTAGCGCGCAGATGTCGCCGCTGCACTGCAACTTCATGATCAACACCGGCCAGGCGACCGGCTACGAGCTCGAATATCTCGGCGAAACCGTGCGCCAGCGCGTGCTCGAACATTCCGGCGTCCGGCTCGAATGGGAGATCAAGCGCATCGGCAACTTCATGCCGGGCTACGAGATCAAGGAGTTCCTCGGCCGCGGCATCGCGTAAGGCTCGGTTGCGAGACGTAATCTGAAAGGCCGTGGCGGAAGCGCTGCGGCCTCTTGTTTTTCCGGCGGGCGGCAAGCGGCTGCCAGCGCCTTTGCAGAATGCCGGGGTCCCTACTCAATCACGGTCGAGGAGAAAGCTCGAGTGCGTTGCTTGCAAAGACTGTCGTATGCGAGGTTGCTCGCCGTTTCATCCCTATTGGCCAATCTTGCGTTCTTTGCGCCCGTCAAAGCTATGGATGAGGTGCGTCTGCAAGCTGCCGTCGCCTCGCTCGGTGACGGTGCTGACGCCCAGCGTCTCGAAGCCAGGGTTGCCGATCTCGTAAAATCAGGCGACCAGATCGAGCTTGCAAAGCTGGCCGAACAGATCCGGATGAAAGACGGCGATTTCCTCGACATGCTGGCAAAGTTCTATGAGCAGCCGGAGCAAGCGAACGCGACGCCCGGTTGGCAGCAGATCGCACTCTCAATGGGGCCATGCCACTACGCCAACGCTGCCATCCGCATCGTCGCGATGAAGATCGCGAACGGCACTCACCCAGCCATCCGAAACGGCGTTGTCATGATCGACGGCACGGAGGTCGACAATATTTTCGCGGAATCGATGCATCGCTGCGAGTTGATTGCGCGTCTTCCCAAGTCCACGCGGCAGGTCGGCTCTAGCTGCGCCATGACCGGCGACTGCGCCGACGATCCGGACCTCATGGAGCAGCAGTGAGTCGAGCAGCCAGCGCTTTGCTGGCGCTGGCCCGCCGCGTGCTGCGATCGTCATCGGATTGGCTTCGGAGGCTTCGCGAACAGAGGGCGCCAAACGAAAGGGCCGCAGCGTTGCCGCTGCGGCCCTTCTTGGTTGTGATCGGCCGCGCTAGGCGGGGCCAGTCGTGATCAGGCCGAAACCTCGTCTTCCGTCGACAGCACCAGGCACAGAAGCGTGATGGCGGCGGCGGCCAGCAGGTAGTAGCCGACGTA
This sequence comes from Ensifer sp. Root558, assembly GCF_001427045.1. Taxonomy (NCBI): domain Bacteria; kingdom Pseudomonadati; phylum Pseudomonadota; class Alphaproteobacteria; order Hyphomicrobiales; family Rhizobiaceae; genus Ensifer; species Ensifer sp. Root558. The sequence goes on from NZ_LMGC01000001.1 coordinate 187,066, forward strand.
ATCGAGGCTGTAGTTGGTGGCGAGCCAGGTGGCGATGTACGGCGCCAGCGACGCGCCGAAGATGCCGGCGAGGTTGAAGGTCATGGACGCGCCGGTGTAGCGCACCGAGGTCGGGAAGGGGGCTGCCAGCGCTGCGCCGATCGGGCCGTAGGTGAGGCCCATGAGGCCGAGGCCGATGATCGAGAACAGGAAGGCGCCGCCAAGGCCGCCGGCAAGAAGCGGGGCCATGAACAGGCCGAAGACGCCGATGCCGATGGTGGTGATGATCAAGATCATGCGACGGCCGTAGCGGTCCGAGAGGATACCGGCAACCGGGATCATCAGGCCGAAGAAGACGACGCCGGTCATCTGCACGACCAGGAACTGCTCACGCGAATAGCCGAGCTTCGCCGTGCCCCAGGAGAGCGAGAAGACGGTCATCAGGTAGAACAGCACGAAGGTCGCAAGCGCCACGAAAGTGCCGAGCACCAGGCTGCGCTTGTGGAAACGGAAGATCTCGGCGATCGGCACCTGCACGCGCTCGTGCTTGTCGACGGCCTTCTGGAACTCTGGCGTTTCGGTGATCTTCAGGCGGACATAAAGGCCGACGGCGACGAGCAGGATGCTGGCGATGAACGGCACGCGCCAGCCCCAGGCGAGGAAGGCTTCGTTGCTCATCACTTCGCCGAGGATCAGGAAGGTGCCGGCCGACAGGATGAAGCCGATCGGCGCGCCGAGCTGCGGGAACATGGCGTACCAGCTGCGCTTGCCCTCAGGCGCATTCTCGGTGGCAAGCAGCACTGCGCCGCCCCATTCGCCGCCAAGGCCGAGACCCTGGCCGAAACGGCAAAGCGCGAGCAGCAGCGGAGCTGCGACGCCGATCGTGGCATAGGTCGGCAGAAGGCCGATGACGACCGTGGAGATGCCCATGGTCATCAGCGCCGCCACCAGCGTCGCCTTGCGGCCGACCTTGTCGCCGAAGTGGCCGAAGATCACGGCGCCGAAGGGGCGGGCGAAAAAAGCGATCGAGAAGGTCGCGAAGGATTGCAGCATTGCCGAGGTCGGGTCCGAGCCCGGGAAGAACAGGTGCGGGAACACCAAAACGGCGGCGGTGGCGTAAACGTAGAAGTCGAAGAATTCGATGGTCGTGCCGACGAGGCTTGCGAACAGCACCCGGGCAGGGGAGTTCACTGCCGCGTGCTTTGACGCATTGTCCTTCGGCGACAGGGAGGTTGTCGCGTCTGTCATTATCATTGTTCCTATGGATGTAAGACCGTCTTGGGAGGCGGGTGCGGGCGTCTTAACGCAAGTTTCGACATGACGAAACCCTGATATCGTAAGAAGTGCGAACGATATCGGCGTCATGCGCATCATTATTCTGTCGGCGCTCCGCCCTGGGGCCGCGGCGCGGGACGGCCTTTTCGCTTGCGCCTCAACTGCTTTGCCGTAGGCAGATTTTCACGTTTTGCGGGAGCTTTGTTTGGCGGGACAACCCGGATTGACGAGAATCAAATTGTGGCAAACTCTCGACGGCGAAGCGATCGGCTTCGTTTTTCAGGAGCGAATGCATGTTCAAAAGGCTTTCTGCGGAATTTCTCGGTACATTCTGGCTCGTTTTCGGCGGTTGCGGCAGCGCCGTGCTGGCGGCTGCCCTTCCTGAGGTCGGTATTGGTTATCTCGGCGTCTCCTTTGCTTTTGGCCTGACGGTGCTGACCATGGCCTATGCGGTCGGCGGCATTTCCGGCGGGCATTTCAATCCGGCCGTCTCGGTGGGGTTGCTGGTTGCCGGCAAGTTCCCGGCGCACAAACTTGTCGGCTATGTCATCGCCCAGGTGCTGGGTGCCATCGCCGCGGCGGCGGTTATCTATCTGATCGCCAGCGGCAAGGGGGATTTCCAGCTCGGTGGCTTCGCTGCCAACGGTTACGGCGCGCATTCGCCGGGCGGCTACTCGCTGACGGCGGCGCTGGTTGCCGAGGTGGTGCTAACCGCCTTCTTCCTGTTCATCATTCTCGGCTCCACCCATGGCCGAGTGCCCGCGGGCTTTGCGCCGATCGCCATCGGCCTGGCGCTGACACTGATCCATCTGGTCTCGATCCCGGTGACGAACACGTCGGTCAATCCGGCCCGCTCGACGGGGCAGGCGCTCTTCGTCGGCGATTGGGCGGTCGCGCAATTGTGGCTGTTCTGGGTGGCGCCGATCGTCGGCGCGGCGATCGCCGGCATCGTCTGGAAGATTGTCGGTGATGACGACTGATCCAATTCGGATGCCGTCAGGCATAGACCCGCCGCCCTGGCTGCGGCGGGTTTTTTCATTTTTTCTTCTGTTTATGCATTAGATTCAAGATTACTCCGCAACCCTTTGATCTCTCGCTAAAATGCCTTGTTCCACATGCGCTTGCGCCTGCAGGCGGCGTTTCATTTCCTGACCGGGGTTAACGAAAGTAAACGGTTCGTTAACCTTAATGACGTTCTAGTGACCCCAATGGCGCAGCTGACTCGCGAGGGCGGGAGCCAGCCAGACGCAAGGAAACCTTGCGATAGTGGCGTATTGTCTGGGGGTTTGAATGAACGGCAAGCATGTGGCTGTCCTGATGGGCGGATTTTCTTCGGAGCGACCGGTTAGCCTGTCGTCCGGGGCTGCCTGTGCGGATGCCCTGGAGGCTGCCGGCTATCGCGTCACCCGGATCGACGTCGATCGCAATGTCGCAGAGACGCTGGCCGCGCTGCGACCCGACGTTGCCTTCAACGCCCTTCATGGACCGTTCGGCGAGGACGGCACGATCCAGGGCATCCTCGAATATCTTGAGATCCCCTACACCCATTCCGGCGTACTGGCCTCGGCGCTCGCCATGGACAAGGCGCAGGCCAAGCACGTTGCGGCTGCTTCGGGCATTCCAGTTGCCGATGCGCAGGTCATGGATCGCCATGCCTTTGGTCCGAAGCACCCGATGAAGCCGCCATACGTGGTCAAGCCGGTTTCCGAAGGCTCCAGCTTCGGTGTCGTCATCGTCAAGGAAGATCAGTCGCATCCGCCGCAGGTGGTGACATCGAGCGAATGGCGTTACGGCGACCGAATCATGGTCGAGCGTTATGTCGCCGGCCGAGAACTGACCTGTGGTGTCATGGGCGACAAGGCGCTCGGCGTCACCGAAATCATCCCGCAGGGCCATGCCTTCTACGATTATGATTCCAAATATGTAAAAGGTGGTTCGCGTCACGTCATTCCGGCACAGATTTCACCAAATATTTACCAAAAAATACAAACACTCGCTCTGAAGGCGCATCAGGCAATCGGTTGCCGGGGCGTCAGCCGATCCGACTTTCGTTTCGATGACAGTTCCTCCGCCGAGGGCGAGCTGATCTGGCTGGAGATCAACACCCAGCCCGGCATGACACCGACCTCCCTGGTGCCCGAGATGGCCGCGCATGCCGGCTACAGCTTCGGTGAGTTTTTGAGTTGGATGGTGGAGGACGCGTCGTGTTTGCGTTGAGGGGCAAAAGGGGCAAGAGGGTTCGTCACCTCGATGGCGCCGCCGCCGTCGATGTGGATGGCGCGCGCGTACTGCCGCGTCCGCTTCGTCGCGTCGTGCGCTTCTTCGTCAGCCTCGGCGCTGGCCGCATCCGCTTTCCCGCCTATACCGGCACGCTGTCGGCGATCGCCTTTTTCGCCGCCACCGGCTTTTACGGCATGTCGCTCGGCGGCCATACGCAGAATTTCGCGCAGGCCTCGACCACGGCCGCAGGCTTCGCGATCGAAGACGTCAAGGTTTCCGGCAACGACCAGACCTCGGAAATCGACATTCTCCAGCAGCTCGGCCTCGACGGCACGACGTCGCTGGTGGCGCTCGATATCGCCGAGGCACGCAAGCTGATTGCGGAAATGCCCTGGGTGCAGGGCGTCACCGTTCGCAAGATCTATCCCGGCACGATCGAGGTTAGCCTCACCGAGCGCAAGGCCTTCGGCATCTGGCAGCACGGTTCGGATCTTTCGCTGATCGAGCGCAGCGGCAGCGTGATCGCGCCCTTGCGCGACAACAAGTTTGCCGCTCTGCCGCTCTTCGTCGGCCGTGACGCCGAAACGGCGGCTGCCGATTTCTACGACGAGTTTTCCCGCTGGCCGGAGATCCGCTCGCGCGTGAAGGCCTTCGTGCGCGTGGCCGGCCGCCGCTGGGACCTGCGCCTCGACAACAGCATCGTCGTCAAGCTGCCGGAGCACGACGTCGCCCGGGCGATGAAGGTGCTCTCCGACATGGAAAGCCAGCACCAGCTCCTCGATCGCGATATCGCTGCCGTGGATCTGAGGCTCGAAGACAGAACAACAGTTCAGTTGACGCCGGACGCAGTGACCCGGCGCGAAGTTGCCTTGAAGGCGAGGGACAAGATGCTGAAGGCGCAGGAGACCGAAAAGAAGAAAGAAGGCCGCATATGAGTCTATTCGGTTCCTCCAGCTTTGGCCTGCCGCGCCTGAAGCCGCTTTCCTCGAAGCGGTCTCATGTCGTCTCGGTGCTGGATATCGGTTCGACCAAGGTGGTCTGCATGATCGGCCGGCTGACGCCGCGCGCCGAAAGCCAGATCCTGCCCAACCGTACGCATAGCGTCGAAATCATCGGCATCGGCCACCAGAAGTCCCGCGGCGTCAAGAACGGCGTCGTCGCCGACCTCGATGCGGTCGAGAGCGTCGTACGGCTCGCCGTGGATGCGGCCGAGCGCATGGCCGGCCTCACCATAGACAGCCTGATTGTCAACGTTTCGGCCGGCCGGCTGCAGAGCGACGTCTATACGGCGACGATCGATCTCGGCGGCCAGGAAGTCGACGCCAATGATCTGCGCAAGGTTCTCTCCGCCGCCGGCCAGCAGTCGCTGCGCTCCGACCGCGCCATCCTGCACTCGCTGCCGACGGGCTTCTCGCTCGACGGCGAGCGCGGCATCCGCGATCCGCTCGCCATGTTCGGCGACGTTCTCGGCGTCGACATGCATGTGCTGACGGCCGAACGGGCAGCGCTCAAGAACCTCGAACTCTGCGTCAACCGCGCCCACCTTTCGGTCGAGGGCATGGTGGCGACCCCCTATGCCAGCGGTCTTGCCGCTCTCGTCGACGACGAGGTCGAGCTCGGCTGTGCGGCGATCGACATGGGTGGCGGCACGACGACGATCTCGGTCTTTGCCGAAGGCAAGCTGGTTCACGCTGACGCTGTCAGCCTCGGCGGCCATCACGTGACGACGGATCTGGCGCGTGGTCTTTCGACCCGCATCGAGGATGCCGAACGGCTGAAGGTCGTGCACGGGTCGGCTCTGCCCAACAGCGCCGACGAACGCGACATCGTATCGGTTCCGCCGATCGGCGAGGACGACCGCGATCAGCCGACGCATGTGCCGCGCGCACTTGTGTCGCGCATCGTGCGCGCCCGCATCGAAGAGACGCTGGAACTCATCCGCGATCGCATCCAGCGCTCGGGCTTCAGCCCGATCGTCGGCAAGCGAATCGTTCTGACGGGCGGCGCCAGCCAGCTGACCGGCCTGCCGGAAGCGGCTCGCCGCATCCTCGCCCGCAATGTTCGCATTGGCCGTCCGCTCGGAGTTTCCGGGCTGCCGGCCGCTGCCAAGGGCCCGGCCTTCTCCACGGCGGTCGGCCTGATGATCTATCCGCAGGTCGCCGACCTCGAGACCCATGCCTCCCACGGCGGCATGTTCTCGGCGCTCGGCGCCGGCAACGGCCGCATCGCCCGCATGGGCCAGTGGCTGAAAGAGAGCTTTTGAGTGACGGCCGGCTCCGACAGGGACGGGGCCGGGTGAAGACAAACTAGGACTTTGAAAGATTTGGCCGGCTCGGCAAGGCGGCCAGAAACCAGAAGGAACGGGACTATGACTATCAACTTGCAGAAGCCGGATATCACGGAGCTGAAGCCCCGCATCACCGTCTTTGGTGTAGGTGGCGGCGGCGGCAATGCTGTCAACAACATGATCACCGCAGGCCTCCAGGGCGTCGATTTCGTCGTCGCCAACACGGATGCCCAGGCACTGACCATGACCAAGGCCGAGCGCATCATCCAGATGGGCGTTGCCGTCACCGAAGGTCTCGGCGCCGGTTCGCAGCCGGAAGTCGGCCGTGCGGCCGCCGAAGAGTGCATCGATGAGATCATCGATCACCTCAACGGCACCCACATGTGCTTCGTCACCGCCGGCATGGGTGGCGGCACCGGCACCGGTGCAGCCCCGATCGTCGCGCAGGCCGCCCGCAACAAGGGCATCCTGACGGTCGGCGTCGTCACCAAGCCGTTCCATTTCGAAGGCGCGCGCCGCATGCGGCTCGCCGACCAGGGCATCGCCGAACTGCAGAAGTCGGTCGACACCCTGATCGTCATCCCGAACCAGAACCTCTTCCGCATCGCCAACGACCGCACGACCTTTGCGGACGCGTTTGCTATGGCCGACCAGGTTCTCTATTCGGGCGTTGCCTGCATCACCGACCTCATGGTCAAGGAAGGCCTCATCAACCTCGACTTCGCCGACGTCCGCTCGGTGATGCGCGAAATGGGCCGCGCCATGATGGGCACCGGCGAAGCTTCGGGCGAAGGCCGCGCACTGGCCGCCGCCGAAGCCGCGATCGCCAACCCGCTGCTCGACGAAACCTCGATGAAGGGCGCCCAAGGCCTCCTGATCTCGATCACCGGCGGCCGCGACCTCACCCTGTTCGAACTCGACGAAGCGGCTACCCGTATTCGCGAAGAAGTCGACCCGGATGCCAACATCATCCTCGGCGCGACGTTCGACGAAGACCTCGAAGGCCTCATCCGCGTCTCGGTCGTTGCCACCGGCATCGACCGCACGGCCGCGGAGGTGGCGGGTCGTTCCGCCGACTTTCGTCCGGTAGCAGCAAAGCCGGTCGTCCGCCCGTCCGCCGCCGTTCCGGCCCAGCAGCCGCAGCCGGTTGCCCAGCACCAGCCGGCCCCGGTTCACCAGCCGGTGATGCAGCAGCCGGTCGCACAGCCGGTTCAGCAGCCGATGCAGCAGCAGGCAACCGCCGACCAGATCGCAGCCGCCATCCGCGAAGCCGAAATGGAGCGCGAGCTCGACATCGCGACCCGGGCTGCCCAGGTGCAGGCCCAGGCCCCGGTTCAGCAGCCGATGCACGACGACAACTTTCGTCCCCAGAGCAAGCTTTTCGCCGGTGCTGCACCGGTAGAGGCCGCTCCGGTCATGCGCCAGCCGCAGCCGCAGATGCAGCCGGTTCAGCCCCAGCCGCAGCCGATCATGCGCCAGGAGCCCGTCGCTCCGGTCATGCGCCAGCAGCCGGAACAGGTTCGCATGCCGAAGGTCGAAGACTTTCCGCCGGTCGTAAAGGCAGAGATGGACCGCCGCGCACAGCCGGCTGCCCCGATGCAGGAAGAGCGCGGCCCGATGGGTCTGCTCAACCGCATCACCAGCTCGCTCGGCCTGCGTGACCGCGAACAGACCCCGGCAGCCGCCGACATGACGGCTTCCGCCCCGACCGCTGCTTCCCAGCAGCGCCGGCCGCTCTCGCCGGAAGCGAGCCTCTATGCGCCGCGCCGCGGCCAGCTTGACGATCACGGTCGCGCTTCGCCGCAGGCGCGCCCGCAAGAAGATGATCAGCTCGAAATCCCGGCGTTCCTGCGCCGTCAATCGAACTGATTGGAAGGCTCGTTCCTTCACCTTGCCGAATGCCCGGGCAACTGCCCGGGCATTTTTGCATTTTGTTCATTATTTCAGGTGTTTGATTCGATGTTACGGACCGTCGCAAATGCGTAACAAAGCGAAACGAACAGTGATTTGGAATGGTGCCTCCAAACTCCTATTTTCAGACTCGGAATTGGGGACGCATGCGATTCGATCAAGCGCTGTCTGTTCGAAACGCAGAGGACCGGTCGTTGAGCCGGGACTCTCGGGCATCTTTCTTGTGCCCTGAAGATCGTTGCGTCCACCAGCAGGTTTTGGCCATTGGCCACAGGTATTGAAAGTGACGAGAATGGGAATCGAATTGCTCGGGTTTCAGACGACGATTGCAAGCCCGGTAACGCTCAAGGGAATTGGCGTTCATTCCGGTGCGGAAGTGTCGATCACCTTCCATCCGGCCGAAGCCGATGCGGGCATCGTTTTCCAGCGCGTTCTCTCCAACGGCCGGGTCAGCGAATACAAGGCGGTTTCCTCGCAGGTCGGCAACACCGATCTCTGCACCGTTCTCGGCATGTCGCCGGCGACTTCGATCGCCACGATCGAGCATGTGATGGCGGCGATCTACGCGCTCGGCCTCGACAACCTCACGGTCGAAGTGCACGGCGCCGAAATGCCGATCATGGACGGCAGCTCCGAACCCTTCATCGACGCGATCGAGCAGGTGGGCGTTCGCGCCCTTGCGGTCAAGCGTCGCTACATCCGCATCGTCAAGCCGGTGCGCATCGAATCGGGTGCCTCCTGGTCGGAGTTCACGCCCTATGACGGCATGCGCTTCGAGGTCGAGATCGATTTCGATTGCCCGCTGATCGGCCGCCAGGCCTGGAAGGGCGACATGACGCCTTCGGTCTTCAAGCGCGAGCTGTCGCGTGCCCGCACCTTCGGCTTCATGCGCGATGTCGAACGCCTCTGGGCTGCTGGTTTTGCGCTCGGCTCCTCGCTCGAAAACTCCGTCGTCATTTCCGACGACAACACGGTGATCAACGTCGAGGGCCTGCGCTACACCGACGAATTCGTGCGCCACAAGACGCTCGATGCGGTTGGCGACCTCTCGCTCGCCGGCGCGCCGTTCATCGGCTGCTACCGCTCGTACCGCGGCGGCCACAAGATGAACGCCAACGCGCTGAAGGCACTTCTCAGCGACCCGACGGCCTACGAAGTCGTCGAAACGGCAACCCCGCGCCAGCGTACCCGCGCGCGCGATATGGTTGCAGTGGCAGCTCCGGGCTTCGCGCCCTGGTCCGCATAACAAGAAAAGTCATCATCTCCTCCAGTCGCCGGCCGAAAGGCCGGCATTTTCATGATAGAGCTGCCACAAATTTGCATGAATCACCGATCATGACGTTGCGGTCTCAAGGTAACTTGCTCTAAAAGCGCATGTCTGGCGGGGTCCATGCCCGCAGAATGGAACGGGAATATCCGATGGTTCTTGCAGTTTCTGTGGATTTGAAAAAGTCAGCGCGCGTCGCCGCCGTCATTGTCGCGGCCGTTGCCGGCAGCGCCCTGATTACCGCCTGCCAGAACGATCCCGATATCGACATCACCAAGCTGACGGCCGAAACCGATCCGCCGGAAGTGCTCTACAATCAGGGCCTCGCCAACCTCAATGCCGGCAAGACGACGGAGGCGGCGCGCAAGTTCGAAGCGCTCGACCGCCAGCATCCGTTCTCGGAATATGCCCGCAAGGCGCTGGTCATGAACGCCTTTGTTTCTTACCGTAACGGTCAGTACCAGGAGGCGATCAACGCCACCGGCCGCTACCTCAATCTTTATCCGCAGTCGGAAGACGCGGCCTATGCGCAGTACATCCAGGGTCTCGCCTATACCAAGCAGATCCCGGCGGTGACGCAGGACCAGAAGCCGGCCTTCAAGGCGATCGAAGCCATGCAGGCGGTCGTAGACCGCTACCCGGACTCCGAATATGTCGACGACGCCAAGTCGAAGATCCGCTTTGCCCGCGACCAGCTGGCCGGCAAGGAGATGCAGGTCGGCCGCTACTATCTCGAGCGTAAGGAATACCTTGCCGCCGTGTCGCGTTTCCGCGTCGTCGTCGAGCAGTATCCGAACACCAACCAGGTTGAAGAAGCGCTGGCGCGCCTGACGGAAGCCTATTTCGCGATGGGCGTGACCCAGGAGGCGCAAACCGCTGCCGCCGTTCTCGGTCACAACTACCCGGACAGCCAGTGGTACAACGATAGCTTCAAGCTGCTGCAGTCGGGTGGCCTTGAGCCGCGTGAAAGCGGCAACTCCTGGATTTCGCGCGCCGCCAAGAAACTCGTCGGCGCCTGATATCTATCGGCGCCCTTCAAGGAAGATATAACCCCGGATGCTTGCCCAGCTTTCGATCCGCGATATCGTCCTGATTGAACGGCTCGATCTCAATTTCGACGCCGGGCTCTCGGTGCTGACCGGTGAAACCGGGGCCGGCAAGTCCATCCTTCTCGACAGCCTGTCGCTCGCCCTTGGCGGGCGCGGCGATGGCTCGCTCGTTCGCCACGGTTCCGACAAGGGGCAGGTGACGGCGGTCTTCGACGTGCCGATGGGGCATTCGGCGCGGCTGATGCTCAGGGAAAACGGCATCGACGACGACGGCGACCTGATCTTTCGTCGCGTGCAGTCGGCCGACGGCCGCACCAAGGCCTATGTCAACGACCAGCCGATCAGCGTCCAGCTGATGCGCCAGCTTGGCCAGATGCTGGTCGAAATTCACGGACAGCACGACGACCGCGCGCTCGTCGATATCGACGCGCACCGCACGCTTCTCGACGCCTTCGGTGGCACCGCCGAAGAAGCGGCGCATGTGAGCGAACTCTATCGCGCCTGGAAGGATGCCGAGCGCGGCCTGAAGAAGCACCGCGAGCGGGTCGAGGCGGCCGCGCGCGAGGCGGACTACCTTCGGTCTTCGGTCGAAGAACTGGAGAAGCTCAGCCCCCGCGACGGCGAAGAGGACGAGCTTGCCGAGAACCGGGCGCGGATGATGAAGGCCGAGCGCATCGCCGGCGACATCAACGAGGCCTCGGAGTTCCTGAACGGCAACGCTTCGCCGGTTCCGCTGATCGCCTCACTCGTGCGCCGTCTCGAGCGCAAGAGCCAGGAGGCGCCGGGCCTGCTCGAAGAAACGGTCGAGTTGCTCGACGGTGCGCTCAACCAGCTTTCGGACGCGCAGATGTCGGTCGAGCGGGCGTTGCGCAACACGGAGTTCGATCCGAAGGAACTGGAGCGGGTGGAGGAGCGGCTGTTCGCGCTGCGCGCCGCCAGCCGCAAATATTCGGTTCCGGTCACGGAACTGCCGGCACTCGCCGTTCGCATGATTTCCGATCTCGCCGATCTCGATGCCGGCGAGGAAAAGTTGAAGCAGCTCGATGCACAAGTCGGCGTGGCGCGGGTGGCGTTCGACGCTTCGGCGCGCTCGCTCTCCGAAAAGCGTCGCCATACCGCGACCGCGCTTTCCGACGCTGTCATGGCCGAACTGCCGGCGTTGAAGCTCGAGCGGGCACGCTTCATGGTCGAGGTGCAAAGCGATCCGTCGCTGCCGACGGTCGACGGTATCGACCTCGTCGAGTTCCACGTCCAGACCAACCCCGGCACGCGGCCGGGCCCGATCATGAAGGTGGCTTCCGGCGGCGAACTTTCGCGCTTCCTGCTGGCGCTGAAGGTGGCGCTTGCCGATCGCGGCTCGGCGCCGACGCTCGTCTTTGATGAAATCGACACCGGTGTCGGCGGTGCGGTGGCCGATGCTATCGGCCAGCGGCTGAAGCGGCTCTCGGCAACGGTGCAGGTGCTCTCCGTCACCCACGCGCCGCAGGTCGCGGCCCGTGCGGCAACGCATCTTCTGATCTCCAAGGGTCCTTCGACCGAGAAGGCCGAGATGATTTCCACCCGTGTCGCCCGCATGGACGACAAGGCGCGCACCGAGGAAATCGCCCGCATGCTTGCCGGCGCCTCGATCACCGAAGAGGCGAGGGCGGCTGCCGCTCGCTTGCTTTCCGGCAACGGCTAGATCATCCTGGCGCCAAGTGGAAGCATTGGCGGCTGAAGGATGCGATGTCCTCAGAATGTTCATCTGAACCTACGGTCTTGGGCTTCCTAAGCCTTTTGGTTGAATTGTTGCGCCGCTGCACCCGTGTTCTATTTCCTCTGCGGTTGGGGCACTTCGGGCATGTGGGAGAAACTTGAGCATAGACTGGAGATCCGGTTTGCGCAGATGCGTGCGCATCCGGAACTGATCCTGCTCATCGCGCTCGCCTATGCCGGCCTTATCCTGACGATAAAGGAAGCGAACCAGGAACTGGGTGGCTTCGGGGTGTTCGCGTGCATTGCGATCGCCGTGACTGCAGCAACTCTTGTCGCAAGGCTGCGACACGCCTCGCAGGTCGGGCTGGCGGAGGAGGAGGCCGATCCTCAGCCGCCGAACGCGGACGAAGTCACGCCATTGGCGCTTGTGGCGCCCTGTGCGCACGGGGACCGTTCCTATCTTGTCCGCGTCCCGGCGCCGACGGCGGTTGCCTATGAGGTGGTCCGCAAGGCACAGGATGTGTTTCGCAGCGGCGCGATCGATCCCGAAGAGGATATGAGGGCGTTCCATTCCGACCCCTACAGCCTGATCTGCCTGCAGGACCTCGACGGCAACATCTTCGGCTTCATCGACTACTACGCCTTCGAGAAGAACCACTTCAAGCTGTTCCTGCAGGGGCATTATGCCTTCGGCAACCTGCTGGCGAGCGGGCTGCTTGCCCATCCGCAGGCGCGAAAGGCGAAGGTCGTCTATCTCGCGACCATCCTCAATATGAGCTTCCTGCTCGATTCCATGCGCGCCGAGCGCCGCAGGCAGAACGGCATTCTCGTCTGGGCGACGGTTTCGGCGATCCTCGAACACCACACGTTCCCGCCCGACGGCATCGACATCTACAGCATCGGCTGGGACAAGGGCGGGGCCGCGATCCTGAAGATGTTCGGTCTGCAGCCGGTGAGCCGGGTGATGCGTGGCCAGGCGGAAGGCAAATGGATCTACTGCAAGCGTGGTGTCCAGAAAAAGGATCTCGAGGCCATCCGCTGCCGTTATCAGAGGCGCTATGAACGCTGGTGCGAACTGGATGTCAGGCCGCTTGTCGGGCTCGCGCCGGGGGCCGTCAATGCCATTGGCGCGTGAGCCGACGGCGCCGGACGGTCTTTTCTTTCCCATCAGTTGCTCTACAAAACGACTTCGAATCCGGAGTCGTCGCGCATGTCCCAAGAATTGAAACCCGTCGAGAATCTCAATGAAACGGAAGCGGCCGAAGAGCTTGCCTTTCTCGCGGCCGAGCTTGCGCGCCATGACGCGCTTTATCATGGCCAGGACGCGCCGGAGATTTCGGATGCGGACTATGACGCGCTGAAGCGGCGCAACGACGCGATCGAGCAGCGCTTTCCGGTACTCATCCGCGACGACAGCCCCTCGAAGAAGGTGGGTGCTGCACCCTCCGTCACCTTCCAGCCGGTCGTGCACGCCCGGCCGATGCTGTCGCTTGACAACACGTTTTCCGACGAGGACGCGCGCGATTTCGTCGCCTCGGTCTATCGTTTCCTCGGCCAATTGCCGGACAACTCCATCGCCTTTACCGCCGAGCCGAAGATCGACGGGCTCTCCATGTCGCTGCGCTATGAGAACCGCCGGCTGGTGACGGCCGCGACCCGCGGCGACGGCACGACTGGCGAAAACGTCACCGCCAATATCCGCACCATCGGCATGATCCCGCAGACGCTGCCGGCAGGTGCGCCCGATGTCGTCGAGGTGCGCGGCGAAATCTATATGGCGAAATCGGACTTTGCCGCGCTCAACGCCGAGATGGCGGCGCTCGGCAAGCCGCTCTATGTCAACCCGCGCAACACCGCTTCGGGCTCGCTGCGCCAGCTCGACGCCAAGGTGACGGSGAGCCGCAAGCTGCGTTTCTTTGCCTATGCCTGGGGCGAGATCTCGGAAATGCCCGCCGACACGCAGATGGGCATGGTCGAGGTGTTCAAGAGCTGGGGCTTCCCGGTTAACCCGCTGATGCAGCGGCTCTCCTCGGCCGACGCGCTGCTGGAGCATTACCACCACATCGAGCGCGAACGGCCGGATCTCGACTACGATATCGACGGCGTCGTCTACAAGGTCGACCGGCTCGACCTGCAGGCCCGCCTCGGCTTCCGTTCGCGCTCGCCGCGCTGGGCAACCGCGCACAAGTTTCCTGCCGAGCAGGCCTTCACCCGGCTGACGGCGATCGACATCCAGGTCGGCCGTACCGGCGCGCTGACGCCGGTGGCACGCCTTGAGCCGATCACGGTCGGTGGCGTCGTCGTCACCAACGCGACGCTGCACAACGAGGATTACATCAAGGGTCTCGGTAATTCGGGCGAGGCGATCCGCGAGGGCCGCGACATCCGCATCGGCGACATGGTGATCGTCCAGCGCGCCGGCGACGTCATTCCACAGATCGTCGACGTGGTCATGGACGAGCGCAAGGCGGGGAGCGAGCCCTATCGCTTCCCGACCACATGCCCGGTCTGCGGCAGCCATGCGGTGCGCGACATCAACGAGAAGACCGGCAAAGTAGATGCGGTGCGCCGCTGCACCGGCGGTTTCGTCTGCCGCGCGCAGGCCGTCGAGCACCTGAAGCACTTCGTCTCGCGCAACGCCTACGACATCGAGGGCCTCGGTTCGAAGCAGATCGAGTTCTTCTTCGAAAGCGAAGACCCGACGCTGATGATCCGCACGGCGCCGGATATCTTCACGCTGGAGAAACGCCAGGAGGCGTCGCTCACCAAGCTCGAAAACATCGACGGCTTCGGCCGCGTCAGCGTGCGCAAGCTTTACGACGCCATCAATACGCGCCGTTCGATCGCGCTGCAGCGTTTCATCTATGCGCTCGGCATTCGCCATGTGGGCGAGACGACGGCAAAGCTGCTGGCGCGTTCCTATGGCACCTACGAGCACTTCGGCGAGGCGATGCGCGACGCGTCGACGTTTACGGGCGACGCCTGGAATGAACTCAACAGCATCGACGGCATCGGCGAGGTGGTCGCCCGTGCCATCGTCGAGTTCTACAAGGAGCCGCGCAACCTCGAAGTCGTCACCCGGCTGTTGTTGGAGGTGACGCCGGAGGCAGCGGAAGCACCGGTTGCCTCAAACAGCCCGGTCGCCGGCAAGACTGTCGTCTTCACCGGTTCGCTCGAAAAGATGACGCGCGATGAAGCCAAGGCCAAGGCCGAGAGCCTCGGCGCCAAGGTGGCAGGTTCCGTGTCGAAGAAGACCGACATCGTCGTTGCCGGACCGGGTGCCGGCTCCAAGCTCGACAAGGCCCGCGAACTCGGCGTCGCGACCATGGACGAGGACGAGTGGCTGGCGCTGATCGGCGGGTAATCCCCGCCGGTTGCATGCAATCGGCAGAGCGTCGTTACGCCTGCCTGCTGTCGTACTCTTCGGAGGCGGCTTTCAGGGCGGCAATATCGTCGGCGCAGATGAAACGGCGCAATGCGTCGAACTTTGACCGTTCCCACTGGTAGATGCCGAGCGCAATCAGCGTCTCGACATCGGTCGCGGGGAAACGCTGGCGCACGGGGCGGGCAGGGTTCCCCGCAACGATGGTGTAGGGCGCAACGTCCTTCGTCACGATGGCACCCGACGCGATGACGGCGCCTTCGCCGAGCGTCACACCCGGCATGATCATGGCGCGCATGCCGATCCAGGCGCCGTCGCCGATGACGGTGTCGCCCTTGCCGACATAGGCTTCGCCGATCACATCGAGGAAGGGATAGAGGCTCACCCAATCGGTGCGATGGGTGTGGTTGCCGCCCATGAGGATCACCGCCTCGGCGCCAATCGCGACATAGTCGCCGATCAGCAGTTGATCGATTGGCCATTGCGGTTCCCAGGCCCTGAGGCTGTATTCGTCGCCATAGAGGTAGCGAACGACACTTTCCTCGAAGGATCCGGTCCAGGCGTTGCTGTAGTAGCTGTTGCTGCCGCGCACGTGAATGTTCGGGTTGCGCACTGTCTCATGCAAGAGCTCGACCTTGGACCAATGCTTGGCTTCGACCTTCGTGGACATGGGGTTCCTCATTCTCAATGCTTGCAAGCGAAGCTGCGCGTCGCTCGCCATTCGTATCCCGTCCCAACTATCGGATTCACCGGTCGCTTTCTTCTCAAATCGGGCGCCGACCGGAAGCTTTGGCGGGCACTGCGATCACTCCATCACACAAAAACGCCCGCCGCTTTTGGCGGCAGGCGCAAAGTTCGGGGCACTGCGCGAGATCAGGAGGCCTGCTGCTGGGCGGCTTCCTGGTCCATCCACATGAATTCCCAGACGTGACCGTCGAGGTCCTGGAAGGAAATGCCGTACATGAAGCCGTAGTCGAGCGCCGGCTTCCAGGGCTTGGCGCCGCCAGCGAGCGCCTTGGCGAGCATGTCGTCGCATTCAGCGCGGCTGGACGCGGAAAGGGCGGTAATGACCTCGGTTCCTTTCCGGGCGTCGCTGATCTCGCCGGTGATGAAGTCGCGGAACTTCGGCTCGGTCAGAAGCATGACGAAAATATTGTCCGAGATCACCGTGCAGGCGGCGGTGTCGTCGGAGAACTGCTCGTTGAAGGTGAAGCCGAGGGCGGCGAAGAACGCGCGCGAGGCCTTCAGATCCTTGACCGGCAGATTTACGAAAATCATGCGCATGAAATGCTCCTTGGAATGGATTTCGTGTTTTACGGATCTGATCACTTCGTTGTTTCGGCGAAACCGCGAAGCGATCCAACTCTTTGATTGGCGCAACTCCGGACGGAAAACCGCGTCGCACTTTTCCTGGAGTTGCCCTAAGGACGAATGCCGGTCGACGATCCCGACACCGGCTCAAAGATTTTTTGAGCCGGGCTGATGTGGGGTGCAACTACAGGTCTTCAAGCGGAGCGAGACCTGCTTCGATGCTGCAAATAGGATCGACGGTGCTAGCGGCTGCGAGCGGCCCCAAGGGCGCGCGCCGCTGCTCGATGTTATTGTCACTTCACGGTGCACACGCCGTTGGCGCCGCCCTTGCCGGTGTAGGACACGCTCGGCGAGCCGTCGGGATTGATGCTGAGCGAGATGGTGACGCCGGCGCCGTGCGCTTCGTAGTAGTTCTCGTTGAACACCTTGAGCTTGGCTTCCTTGCCGTTGATGTAGATCGGGCCGCCTTCGTCGGCATGGACCTCGATCTTGCCGGGGCAGGTGGCGTTGACCAGCGGGATTTTTGCTTCGGCCGCAGTGGCGAAGGCAAGCGTCGGGACGAGAACGCCGAGAAGGCGCAGGCAGGGTTTCATCTTGCTCTCCAGCGTGGGTTGCAGGTGGCATCGATCGCCAACCGTGACAGGCTGCCGGTGGAAGTCAAGCGCGGCTGAGCGTCACCAAGCTGTCATCAATCCGATTGTTTTTTTGCGCTGCACAAGATAGAGGATTGCAGCCGAATTTTATGCAAATGCCTTTTCGCGGAGCAGGGCGCGGCCATCTGCGAAGGCAGCGCGCCAGCATCCCAAAGGGCAGGGCGCCGGCGCGGATTGGAGGGTCCGGAGATGAAGACTTTCACCACCATCGCCGAGCTGCGTGCAGCGCTTGCCGAGCATAGACGCGCCGGCAAGACGGTCGGCTTCGTGCCGACCATGGGCTACCTGCATGTCGGCCATATGGAGCTGATGCGCCGGGCCCGCGAGGAAAACGACGTCGTCGTCGCCAGCATCTTCGTCAATCCGCTGCAGTTCGGCGCCAACGAGGATCTTTCCAAGTATCCGCGCGATCTCGCCCGCGACCAGGCGATGCTCGAAGCGGGCAGCGTCGACTATCTGTTTGCGCCGGGTGTTGCCGACATGTATCCGCGGCCGATGGAGACGGTCGTCGACGTGCCGACGCTTGGCAGCGAGCTCGAGGGCTCCGTGCGCCCCGGTCATTTCGCCGGTGTTGCCACCGTCGTCACCAAGCTCTTCAACATCGTTGGGCCCGATCGCGCCTATTTCGGCGAGAAGGATTTCCAGCAGCTGCAGATCATCCGCCGCATGGTGGACGATCTCGCCCAGCCGGTGACCGTGATCGGCGTGCCGACGGTGCGCGAGGCCGACGGGCTCGCCTGCTCGTCGCGCAATGTCTACCTGACGGCCGAAGAGCGGCGTGCCGCGGCGATCGTGCCGAAGGCGCTGGATGAGGCGCAGCACCTCGTTGCCTCCGGCGTCAGCGATGTCGTCGAACTCGAAAAGGCCGTGACCGAGTTTCTGGCGAGCGAGCCCTTGGCGAAGCCCGAGGTCGTAGCGGTGCGCGATCCCGAGACGCTGGAGACGATCGAAACGATCGGCGACCGGCCGGTGCTGCTTCTGCTCTTCGTCCGCTTCGGCACGACGAAGCTGCTCGACAATCGCGTGATCGCCCCGAAATCCGCATCATTTGCAAAGGTTGCCTGACATGAGCGTGCAGACCGCCAAGCGCCGGCTCAGCCCCGCCAACATCGAAGCGCTGAAGGGCGAGCGCCCGATCGTCAGCCTCACGGCCTATACGACGCCGATTGCGCGGCTGCTCGATCCGCATGTGGACTTTCTGCTGGTCGGCGATTCCGTCGGCATGGTGCTCTATGGCCTCGACACGACCGTCGGCGTGACGCTGGAAATGATGATCGCCCATGGCCAAGCGGTCATGCGCGGCTCGCAGCAGGCCTGCGTCGTCATCGACATGCCCTTCGGCTCCTACCAGGAATCGAAGGAGCAGGCGTTCCGCAGTGCGGCGCGTATCCTCAAGGAAACCGGCTGCAGCGCAGTGAAACTCGAGGGCGGGGCGGAGATGGCCGAGACGGTCGAGTTTCTCGTCAGCCGCGGCATTCCGGTGCTCGGCCATGTCGGCTTGATGCCGCAGCTCGTCAACACGACCGGCGGTTATCGCTCGGTCGGCCGCAACGACAAGGAAGTGGCAAAGATCCGCCGCGACGCCAAGGCGATCGACGATGCCGGAGCGTTTGGCATCGTCATCGAGGGCACGGTCGAGCCGGTGGCCCGCGACATTACCGCGGAGCTGCGCTCGCCGACGATCGGCATCGGCGCGTCGCCTGCCTGCGACGGCCAGATCCTCGTCTCCGACGACATGCTCGGCCTCTTCAACGACTTCAAGCCACGCTTCGTCAAGCATTTTGCCGAGTTGGCGCCGGCGATCTCGAAGGCTGCCGAGGAGTATGCGAACGAGGTGAAGGCGCGCACGTTCCCCGGCATCGAGCATACGTTCCAGGTCAAGAAGTAAGGGGCGGCTGGCCCGCGCCGGCGCTTATTCCAAGCGATAAAGCGCATCGTTTTCCTGATCGGTGCGCCTTTTGTTCAAGCCTCGTTCGCCGAGGCATCATAAAATTCAATCATTGTATCAGCGCATTTGAATTGTTGCCGGGGGCGCAAGCGCCTATCAGTCCGGCACCGGCCGCATGGCGCGTCATCGCCTCGGCCGGCGGAGGTTTCCATGAAAAAAGATGAATTCTGGGAAGGGGTCCGCGGCGGCTTTCCCATCATGCTGGCAGCATCGCCCTTCGGTGCGCTGTTCGGGGCGCTTGCGGTCGACAATGGCTTCACCATTGCCGATGCGGTGTTCATGAGCGCGACCGTCTATGCCGGCGCTAGCCAGATGGTCGGCATCGAGCTCTTCGGCAATCACGTCCAGCCCTGGCTGGTGGTGCTCTCCGTCTTTGCGGTCAACTTCCGCCACGTGCTCTATTCGGCCTCGATCGCCAAATATGTCCGGCACTTCACCTTCGGGCAGAAGTTCCTCGCATTCTTCCTGCTGGTCGATCCGCAATATGCCGAGACCGAAAAGCGCGGCGAGCGCGGCTTGCCGATCACCTTTGCCTGGTATCTCGGCTTCGGTCTCGTGATCTACATCCCGTGGATCATCAACACGCTGGTCGGCGCGATCTTCGGGCAGATGATCGGTGACCCCAAGGCGATCGGCCTTGATGTCCTGCTGCCGGTCTATTTCATGGGTCTCGTCATGGGCTTCCGCAAGCGTGACCGGTTCCTGCCGATCGTCATCGTCTCGGGGCTTGCATCCGTCGCCGGCATGCATTTCGTCGGCTCGCCATGGCATGTCAGCATCGGAGCACTAGCCGGCATCATTCTTGCCGCCTGTCTGCCGCCAAGCGAGCGGGCAGTGGCACCGACGGGTGTCGAGAAGGAGGCGTGAACATGGATCCGCAACACCTGAACCTCATCTACCTGATCATCGCGGCGGCCGTTGCGACCTTCCTGACGCGTGTCGGCGGCTATATCCTGATCACCCAGATGAAAGAGATCCCGCCGCGGCTGGAGGCGGCGCTCAACGCCGTTCCCGCAGCCGTTCTGACGACGCTGGTGGCGCCGGCCTTCGTCTATGGCGGGCTCGACGTGACGATCGCCATGTTCGTCGCCTTTGCCATCGCGCTCGGGCTGAATCTCTCAACACTGCGTATGCTCGTCATCGGCTGGGTGGTGGTCATGGTGATCCGGCATCTGGTGATGTAGGACGCCCGTCCGCGGCGGTGTGCGAAGCCGTGGACGGATGTGTTGCGCCCGTTTCGATTGGCGGCGCGCGCATCCTGGACTATCATCTCTGCCGTTGCCGGAGAGGCAGGACATATCCCCCCTCGTTAGGTGGCGTACGACGTCACCGCAGCATGAAGCCTCCCGGCAGTGGAGGAGCGACCATGTTGACCAGGATCTCTATTGCCCTTTTGCTGGCGCTAGCGCCGGCAACGGCCTTTGCCAATCAATGCCCGACCATGATGAAGGCGATCGATGCAGCCATGCAGACCGCTTCCTTGTCCGATGCCGACATGGCCAAGGTCAAGGAGTTGCGCACCAAGGGTGAGGCACAGCACCAGGCTGGCGATCACGCCGCCTCGGAGGCAACGCTTGGCGAAGCGAAGAAGCTTCTGGGCATCTGAACGAGAGACCAGGACGTCCGGAGACCAAGGTCTGGCGGGTGAGGGCGCAGCACGCTATCGGCTGCGCGACGGCTCGTTTTATGGGCTCCCGCGACAGCAGGAGCCCAGCAGAGAGCATGACTCAGCGCGACAGCGCTTCCGTTGCGGCCTTCAGCCAGGCGCGCGTCTCGTCGCTGGCCAGCAGCGGCATCAACTTTTCGCGCGTCTCGGCGTGATAGGCGTTGAGCCAGGCGAGTTCCTCGTCGGTCAGAAGCGCCGGCAGCACCAGGCGGCGATCGATCGGGCAGTAGGTGATCGTGTCGAAGCCGAGCATCGGCAGGTCGCCGCCATCAACCATCGTTGCCGGCTGCACCACGATGAGGTTCTCGATGCGGATGCCGAAGGCGCCGGGGCGGTAGTAGCCGGGCTCGTTGGAAAGGATCATGCCGGCCAGCAGTTCCTGCGTCGAAAGACGGGCGATGCGCTGCGGGCCTTCATGCACCGAGAGATAGGAGCCGACGCCGTGGCCGGTGCCGTGGGCATAGTCGGCGCCCGCCTTCCAGAGCGCGATGCGCGCCAAGGGGTCGAGATCCACGCCACGCGAGCCCTTGGGGAAGCGCGCCGTGCTGATGGCGATCATGCCCTTCAGCACCAGGGTGAAGAAGCGTTTCTGCTCTTCAGGCACGGCGCCGACGGCCACCGTGCGGGTGATGTCGGTGGTGCCGTTGATATACTGCGCGCCGGAATCGATCAGGAACATGGTGCCCGCTTCGATTGCCTGGTCGGTGGCCGTGGTGACGCGGTAGTGCATGATCGCCGCGTGCGCGCCGGCGCCGGAGATGGTGTCGAAGGAGATGTCCTTTAGCGGGTTCTGCATGCGCTCGCCGACGGTGGCGCGGGCAGCTTCCAGCTGGTTGGTGGCACCGATCTCGGTGACTGTGCCGGGCTGTTGGCTGTCGAGCCAGGCGAGGAACTCGACCATGGCCGCACCATCCTGCAGATGGGCGCGGCTCGAGCCTTCCATCTCGGCCGTGTTCTTCTGGGCGCGGGGCAGGCGGGCGGGATCGACCGCTTCGACGACCTTGCCGCCCTTGGCGCGGATCAGTTCGGAAATGGCGAAGGAGGCGAGATCGGGATCGATCATGACGGAGGCGCCGGCGGTGCCGAGAGCCCGCAGACGGTCGTCGAAGGTCGACGGTGCGACGATGTCGGCGATCTGGGTGAGGTAGGCCTCCTGCTCGATGCCGGTCTTGCGCTTGTCGAGGAAAAGTTCGGCGCGGCCGTCGGCGTGGATGATGGCGCGGGCCAGCGGATGCGGCGTGTGCGGCACGTCGGACCCGCGGATGTTGAATGTCCAGGCGACGGAGGAGGGGTCGGTCAGCACGACGGCTTCGGCGCCCGTCTTGGAAAGGCCGGCTGCGATCGTCGCGATCTTGTCCTTGGCAAGCGTGCCCGCATGTTCGATCGGCTGGATCGTCACCTTCCCGAGCGGGGCAGCCGGACGGTTCGTCCAGATCCTGTCGAGCGGGTTGTGATCGAGGAAGACGAGCGAACCGCCGAGGGAAGCGAGCGCCTTTTCCAGCCGGCGCACTTCGGCGCCGGTGTGGACCCAGGGATCGATGCCGAGCTTGAAGCCCTTGGCTCCATGGTTTTCCAACCAGAGATGCGGCGGCTCGCCGATGAGGTCGCCACCAGTAAAGACCGCGCCGTCGACCTGCTCCTTCAACTGCGTGACGTAGCGGCCATCGACGAAGACGACCGCTTCACGCCGCGTGATGAGGGCGACGCCGGCCGAGCCGGTAAAGCCGGTGAGCCAGGACAGGCGCTCGGAGGAGGCCGGCACATACTCGCCCTGGAACTCGTCCGCGCGCGGCACGAGAAAGCCGTCGATGCCGAGGGCTGCGAAGGACGCGCGCAGGGCTTCGGTGCGCTCCTTGCCGAACTGCGGCGTGGAGGTGACTTCAAATGACTGAAACATGAGGGAATTCCGGTAGATTGAGCGGCAAACCGCGGGAAAAGATGGGCTATGTTAGCGGAAATCGCCCTTGCCGGGAAAGAGGCGATATCCTGCATGGTGGCCTGATTCCCGGTCCGCGCAACGCTGCGGTTGCACCCTGATAGGAGGGCAATTGCTCATTTACCATACATATGCGCTCAGCGCATGGCACCCATGCTCAAAAAACTCTTTCTCTATCGGAATAATAGTTTATAAGCCGCCTCAACGAACACGGACAAACATCCGGTGGTTCAAAAAGCTGCGGTTCCGAGAATAGTTGGTCACTCTGTTCTCCTCCTCCCTCAAGGGTGGTCAGCTTCGGAACGGTAGACGCCCGCTCGAGCACTCCTCCTCCTCAGGCTCGCGGGCATGGTTGGCCACAAGCCAACCAGCAGGCGATGCCTCTGGCATCGCCTTAGTTTCGAAAGGCCGCCCGTCATGATGGACGAGGCGGCCTTTTCGTTTTTCGGTTTGGTTGGTCACGGCAAGAAGTATCATTCCAGCCGAATCGATACGGTCGTGAGGTAGTTCGCTTGCCAAGCTTGAGCTTCATACAACTCAACGAAAACTGGAACGCTGATCCGAATGTTCCGGCGGTGGAAGTCCGCGCGGCAGGAAGCCTAATCCAGCTTTGCTTTCGGCTGGCTCTTTGGGGGCATCCGGCGCGCGAGGATGAGATCGGTTATCTCACGTTCGGCGGATGCCAAGCCTGGCGACTCGGAGCGACCAATGACGAGGGTTGGTTTCGCGGCCAATGCCGTTACAGCAGGCTCGCTCCCAAGTGGGGTGAGTTTTACGAGTTGGTGGGCGACGATCCGCTGCGCGACCAGGTATCGAGCTGGCGCCCGGCACCCATGCCGGAGACGGCGAACAGGCATTTCCTGTTCTATCTTCGCGACGACACCTTCGAATGCCTGGCGCGGGATTGGTTGTTTGCGCGTGGAACGCCGACGACATTAATTGAGGATGTCATGGTCACGCAAGATTAGCGGCCGGGCCTCACTTCTCCAGATGGATCGTTACCCAGCCGTTGCGCCAGATGGTGCGCACGTGGCGCAGGTGCTGGCCGTTGTAATGGGCGAGCACTTTCCAGCGCTGTTCGGCAAGGATGCCCGAGAGGATCACCGAGCCGCCGGGGGCGAGGTTGGCGACGAGCTGCGGCGCCATCTTCATCAAGGGGCGGGCGAGGATGTTGGCGATGATTAGATCGAAGGGGCCGTTGGTGCTGAAGGCCGTCGAATGAAAGCCAGGGGCGGTCGCAAAGGTCATGCCGGTAACGACGCCGTTGACCCGGGCGTTTTCTTCGGCGACGCGGGTGGCGATCGGGTCGATGTCGGTGGCAAGGACCGGCACGTGCATCAGTTTCCAGGCGGCGATCGCCAGCACGCCGCTGCCGGTGCCGAGATCGAGCACGTTGCGCACGGTGCGGGTGCGCGCGACGGTCGCCAGCACTTCGAGGCAGCCGGCGGTGGTGCCGTGATGGCCGGTGCCGAAGGCCTGGCCGGCGTCGATCTCGATGGCGATTTCGCCGGTCTTGACCTTGTCGCGGTCATGCGAGCCGTGCACGACGAAGCGACCGGCGCGCACCGGCGCCAGGCCCTCGAGTGACTTGGCGATCCAGTCGATATCCGGCAGCACTTCGCGCTCGATCGGGAGATGAGCGAAGTTTTCAGAGAGCGCTTCGGTGAGACGTTCGCCCACGCTCTCCTCGTCGACCATCATCATGTAGATCGAGGCTTCCCAGATGTCGCGCTTCTCGTCGACTTCCGTCGTGCCGATGGCATAGTCCTCTTCGCCGAAGACCTCGCTCATGCGGTCGAGCACGGCTTCCGCCTGCTTCTCGGTGGTGGTGACGAAAAGTCTGATCTCGCTCAAGGGTCCGTCCTTCGGCTGGCAAATCCGCCGCCCGCACCAAGCCCTGAAAGGGGTGCGCTCAAGCGTCGGCAATCGTGTGCTGTGCGCTATCACGATTGCCCTACAAAGGCAAAGCGCCGGACGGGGCCGGCGCTTGCATCTTCAGGTCAGGATCGAAGGGCTCAGCCCTTGGTCAGGTTTTCCAGCTTCTTTACCGCCGTCTCCGGGTTTTCCTCATAGGCGATGGTGCCAGAGAACTTGCCGTTGGCGTCGAGCAGGAACACCGATGCGGTGTGGTCCATGGTATAGTCGCCGTCGGGCTTTGCGGCGTCGACCGGAACCTTCTTGGCGTAAACGCGGAAGCCCTTGACCATCTCCATGACCTTGTCGGCCGGACCGGAAATGCCGGTGATGCGCTTGGAGACGTTGGAGACGTACTGGCCGAGGATTTCCGGGGTGTCGCGCTCGGGATCGACGGTGATGAAATAGGCCTGCAGTTTGTTGCCTTCGGGGTCGACCTGTTCCAGCCAGCCGTTCAGTTCGAACAGCGTCGTCGGGCAGACCTCGGGGCAATGGGTGAAGCCGAAGAAGAGCGCGGTCGGCTTGCCGGTGAAGGCCTTCTCGGTGATTTCCTTGCCGTCCTGGGCAACCAGCGTGAAGGGAACGCCGAAGGGGCCGGAGGCGGCCTGCTGTTTCGACTGGGTCATTTCATAGGTCAGCCAGCCCAGGATACCCGCCATGACGACGACGGCGGCCCAAAGGACGATGCGGATGGTTTTCATGCGTGCTACCGATTTGTTGGGGCCGAGGACGGCCGTGTCCGGTTGATTGGCCCTTGATACCGCCTTCACGCACCCCGCGCAAATGGGACAATTGCCGCAGGTTGTGGCAGCGGGGCGAGCATTTTGTCGGGTGGCTGCCACTCATCCCGCTGCCGCGACCTTCCGTCGTGACGGGGAGAAGGGACCGCACGGCCACCTCCCGCTCCGACAATGAGCCTCAGTGCGCCAACACCCACCGCAGAAGAACCGCACGGCGACGTTTCGCTCGCTCTCGTCCCTTCTTCCCGCAAGCGGGGAGAAGGTTAGGGTAAGGGGCAAAACTTAGAAGCGTGGCCGCGCTAAAAACACCAGGAAAGGCCGGACTGGGCGAGTGCCAGGAACATCTCGGCGCCGTTTTCCATCCAGCCGCGGAAGGCAAGCAGCAGCACGACGGCGATCGCGGCCGCAAGGGTTGCGACGAGAGGAAGGCGGATCGAGCGCTCAGTCTTCGTGTTCATGGCATCATCATAACAGTTCGGGCGGCAAGGGGAAGCGGGCGCGCTGCCGGCGGACCGTGGGTCTGTCTGGGCCTGTCACGAGATCGGTGTCAAAACCGGCACCCGGCGTGCTGATGGATTGTGCCCTCAAATGCCGGGAAAACCGGCGCTTGCAGTAAATATGCGCGATCTCGAAAATAAGGCGTTTTCCCTGGGGATCGGCGGGGCGCCTTAGCGAATGTTTAAGGTCTGTTTGACAGTGTTTTTCCAGCGCGGGGGAGCGTTGTGCTCCGACATGACATGAGGTCATCCGGTTTGATCGAGCCCGGTTTTCCGCATCGATCCTAACGGAGGATCCGGCCCGCGCCGGGTCCGTGAGCATGGAATGTCTATGACCGCCGCATCTTCCCCATTGAAGCGCAATCTTTCCGTAAGCCAGCGGCTGGCAACGCTTGCCGGTGCCGCTTTCGTCGGTTTTGGCTCCGTGCTCGGAGTCGCCTGGTACGAGGGCCGGCAGGCGAACGATGCCCTGCAGGGCGCGCTCGCCGCGCAGAACGGGCTGACCACGGTCGACGAGGTCCGGCTTGCGACCACCAATCTCGTGCTCAATGCGATGGACAGCATCATCGACCGCGAGGAGGGCGCGATCCAGCCGGCGCGCGCCGCCAGCATCGCCGAGATCCTGAAACTGCTTGAGACGAAATCGACCGATATCAAGGCGCTTGCCGGCCTCATTGGCGGCAGCGATGCGCTTTCGACCTTTGACGCCGATGTGGCGGAACTGCGCCGGGCGATCGGAACGGACCTGAAGGCACTGATCGAAGGCAAGGCTTCGGCTGACGACTTCGGCAAGATCGACGACGCGATCGACGGTGCCGGCGAACGGGTCGCCACGGCGCTCGCCAGCCTCTCCGAAGCGGCAGCGACGCTGGTTCAGACGCGCGTTGCCGAGGCGCGCGCCACCTCCGACGAGGCGTTCCAGCTTCAGCTCGCCTCCGGCCTCATCGCCATGGCGACGCTGCTTTATCTGCTCTGGTTCCATGGCAGCACGCTCAGGCGCGGCATTCTCTCCCTGCGCGATGGCATGCAGCGGATCCAGAAGGGCGAACTTTCGACCAAGCTGGAAGCGCTCGACCGCGGCGACGAAATCGGCGCCATGGCGCGCTCCGTCGACCTCTTCCGCCTGTCGGCGATCGAAAAGCAGTCTCTCGAACAGAGTGCTGCCCACAGCCGCCGCGAGATCGAGAAGGAACGCGAACAGCAGCAGCAGGAGCGCGAGGAGGCGGTGCGCCGTATCCAGGCGGCGATCGACAATCTCGGCCGCGCGCTGACCCAGCTTGCCGAGGGTGACCTTGCCGTTGCCATCGACCGACCGTTCGACGGCAATCTCGACCAGCTCCGGCAGAACTTCAACCAGACGGTCGAGCGGCTGCGCGTGGTGCTTTCGAGCGTTAAGGACAATGCGCTTTCGATCGAATCCAACGGGCGGCAGATGCGCACGGCGGCCGACGACCTGGCGCGCCGCACCGAGCGGCAGGCCGCTTCGCTGGAGCAGACCTCGGCAGCCCTCGACGAAATCACCGTGACGGTCCGCACCGCGACCCAGCGCGCCGAAGAGGCGAGCCAGATGGTCGACCAGACCCGCACCAATGCCGAGGAGTCCGGCCGCATCGTCGGCCAGGCGATCGCCGCCATGGCCCGCATCGAGGGTGCCTCGAACGAAATCGGCAAGATCATCAACGTCATCGACGAGATTGCCTTCCAGACCAACCTTCTGGCGCTCAATGCCGGCGTCGAGGCGGCGCGCGCGGGCGAAGCCGGCAAGGGCTTTGCGGTCGTGGCGCAGGAAGTGCGCGAGCTGGCGCAGCGCGCCGCCGGTGCCGCCAAGGACATCAAGGCGCTCGTCAGCCGCTCCGGCAGCGAGGTCGGCACCGGCGTCAAGCTGGTGCAGGCGACCGGCGAGGCGCTCGGGCGGATCGGCACTGATGTCGCGCGCATCAACGAACTGATGACCGCGATCGTGATGGCGGCGCGCGAACAGTCGACGGGTCTCAACGAGATCAGCACGGCCGTCGGCCAACTCGACCAGATGACGCAGCAGAACGCCGCCATGGTCGAGCAGACCAATGCCTCCAGCCACACGCTGGCGCAGGACGCCGAACGCCTGACGGACCTCGTCGGCCAATTCCGCGAAGGGCACACGATGCAGCGCGCCATGCCGACGGCGGCGCCGGCGCCTGTGACGCCCGCGGCGAGGACCGCTGCGCCGGTGCAGACGAAAACACCTTCGGTTTCAGCCGTTCAGCGGCCGGCAGCCAAGGGCACCAGCGAAGCGGTGCCGCTGCGCAAGATCGGCGCTGCCAAAATGGCCTCGTTTCCAACTCCATCTCCCGCCAAGGCCCTGATGGGCAAGCTTGCGGGCGCATTCGGCAACAAACCGGGCTCGGTGCCGTCGACGACGGCCTCCGGTGAAAACTGGGAAGAATTCTGAACATGAGCAACGCAATCAAGCAGTCCGGCGCCTATCTCGAAATCGTGTCGTTCCACCTCGGCGACCAGGAATTCTGCATCGATATCATGGCGATCCGCGAAATCCGCGGCTGGGCGCCGGTAACGCCGATGCCGCATACGCCGCCCTACGTGCTCGGCCTCATCAACCTGCGCGGCGCGGTGATCCCGGTCATCGACATGGCGGCCCGCCTCGGCATGAAGATGACCGAGCCGTCCGAGCGCTCGGCGATCATCGTCACCGACATCGCCGGCAAGCTCGTTGGCCTCCTGGTCGAGCAGGTCTCGGACATGATGACGATCAAGAGCGAGGCGCTGCAGCCGGCGCCGGAGATCATCCCGGAAGCGCAGCGCGCCTTCTGCCGCGGCATCGTCGCTTTGGAAAAGACCATGGTCTGCTTCCTCAACCTCGATACCGTCATTGCGGACGAGTTGGCCCAGGCCGCCTGACGCAAGCTTGTTCCTTATCTGAGAAAGCCCCGGTGCATCGGCGCCGGGGCTTTCTTGCGTTTCGGCGTGTTTTCAGACCGTTTCCGCACGTACTGGAACGATACGGTCAAGTTAAACTTCGGCAATGAACTTCACGCTTGGGCGATGCCATTGTGACAAAACGTCAAGTGGCTGGGCGGGTTACTTGTACTACTTTACCGGTGTTGCCGGGTGCCCGAACGGAGGCCGGGTGCCTGGTCCCGTCAACAGGAGTTGAACCTATGACAATCTCTCTCAGGAAACTCGCCGCCGTGCTCTCCGTTACGATGGTCATCGCCGGACCGGCCTTGGCCGACAGCTATTACCAGGGCATCGACGTCAACAATCCTCCCGGAACGCAGAACACACACAAGATGATGACGCCAATGAAGCGGCCGAGCGCTTCGGTTGACACGATGTCGACGGGCAGCATCAACAGAATGTCGGCGCCGGCGCCGACGCCGGTCTACCGTGATCGCAACCCCTATGGCGGATACCAGGGCGGTGATGGCGACTACTACCAGGGCATCGTTCCGCCGACGGCCTACTAGATCATCCCGCGGTGAAGTGGAAACGTTGAAAGCGGAAATTCGATTTGGCATGAATGCGCCAGGGAGTTCACGTAGGTTCGTGTGAACGCACGGAACGTCAGGTGCTTACAAAAGCGGAACGGGTTGCTCCCAGACTTCTCCCTGTTTCGCACCGAAGAGGTTTCGGAAGCGCCCGCAAAGCGGCGGGCGCTTTCAACCTTTGACCGATCGCCTTGCACGCCGATACCGGCGGCAGGGACCGCTCCTACTGCGGCTTGCCGTTCTGCCAATTGACCGTCTGGCCGTAGAGCGGAATGGTGGTGATCGACATCTTGGCAGAGCCATCCGTCAATTCGCGCGAATGCGCCAGATAGATCAGCGTATCGTTCCTTCGGTCGTAGATCCGTGTGACGAGCAGGTTCTTCCAGACGAGCGACAAGCCGGCGCGAAACACTTCCTCGCCTTCCTTGGAAAGATCGATGTCGCCGATTTCGATCGGGCCGGTCTGCCGGCAGGCGATCGAATTGTTCGACGGATCCTCGAACCAGTTGCCGTTCTTCAGCCGGTCGATGACGCTGCGGTCGAAATAGGTCACGTGGCAGGTCACACCCTTGATCTTCGGGTCGCTCACGGCATCGATCATGATGTCGTTGCCGAGCCAGTCGACCCCGACTTCGCCGACTGTTTCGGCGCGAGCGGGCAGGGCTGTGGCGGCTATGGCAAGGCCGGCAAAAAAGAGCGCACGAAGCGAACGCGACATGGATGTCCTCCTGCAGCGCCTGACGTCTCACGCAAGGTCGCCGTAGCATTTTGAATTGACGCATGTTTTTGCCGAGGCAATCCCCGGGAAGGCATGCGCTCGGGCAGCCAGGTTCACATAGGTTCGGGAATTGGCTTTACAAGGCGTGCCGGCTCAACCGGTGCCGCGAAGAAGCTGCGGCTCGAGGTTTCGGTGGTCGGCAGCGCGCATTTGCGCGGCGGCGGCGGCAAGAGCCCGTGCGCTGGCCTCGGGCTGGAAGCGGCCGGCGATGGTGCAGCGGTCGCGGCCGTCGGCTTTGGCGTCGTAGAGCGCCATGTCGGCGCGGATCATGATGTCGCTGATAGTATCGCCGGGCTCGGCCTCGGCAAGGCCAATGCTCACTGTCAGCCGGATCGGGCGGTCGAAGCGGCCGATCGGCGTATCGCGCACCGTGCGGCCGATCTCCTCGGCCACCGCAAAGGCGGCATCTTCCGAGTGATTGGGCAGGACGATGCCGAACTCTTCGCCGCCGATGCGCCCGAGCGTGCCGCGCCCGCTGAGACAGGCGGCGACCGTGCCGGCGAAGTGGCCGAGCGCCGTGTCGCCGACCGCATGGCCGTAGCGGTCGTTGATCTGCTTGAAATAATCGAGATCGAGCAGCAGGAAGGTGACGGGTCTCTGGCGCGCAAAACCCACTGCCAGCGCCCGCTGTCCGAGGTCGAGCAGCGCGCGGCGCGACAGGGCGCCCGTCAACTCATCGCGGGCAATGGCGCTCTTGAGGTCGGTGATCACCCGGTTCTGGATCATCAGGATCACGCCGAGGAACAGCACAGGCAGGTAGAAATATCTAAGCACGACGCAGGCGAAGTCCCAGCTGGCCGACGCAAGCGGGGTTTCGGCGGTCCCGTGGGCGATCGGCGAGAAAATCGTGACCGCAATCAGGGCGGAACAGCCGATGGCGGCGCAGCCGATGACGCAGAGGCGCTCGATCGGCCCGGGCGCTGCGCGCCGGTGCTGCGAACAGACGGCGATGATCAGCACGAAGGCGGCGGCGATGCCGACGGCCGACAGTGCGTGCAATGTCGCGCTGTGCGGGCCGAAGGCGGCAATCAGCACCACCACGGCCGAAATCGAGGCGGCAGCGACCAGCGGCGTCGACATCGGCCGGAGGACGCCGAGCGCCCGGTGAAAGCCCGAGAGCACGAAAAGACAGGCGCCAATGAGAAAGACGATGCCGATCAGCGACAACGGCCGCAGCGCCGGGATCTCGGACAGCATCAGAAACAGCGTTGCCGCCGCTGCGATGGCGCAGGCGGCTGCAAAATCCG
Source organism: Ensifer sp. Root558 (assembly GCF_001427045.1). Classification (NCBI taxonomy): domain Bacteria; kingdom Pseudomonadati; phylum Pseudomonadota; class Alphaproteobacteria; order Hyphomicrobiales; family Rhizobiaceae; genus Ensifer; species Ensifer sp. Root558. The sequence continues at coordinate 218,309 of NZ_LMGC01000001.1, forward strand.
TGCCCCCCTCGACCATGGAGGCCCGCAGGGAAATCAGCACCGGGAGCATCGCCAGAAGAGCGATGATCGATATGGCAGGGAGAAAGCTCATTTCGAAACGGCCTGTCGTGCTAAAATCAACAAAGGCGGCTTGCGTCTCAGCCAGATATGTGACGCCAATTGGTAGCGATGGCGCCTTAACGAAACCCGGCGAAATCCGTTGCAATTTTAGCGATTGGTCGGGATTGGCACGGTTGTTCACAGCGGCGCCCGATCAACCGTGGGGCGGCACGCCGGCAGGCGAAGAGGCGTGCATGAACGGTACCGCCCGCAGCCCCGGGGTGAGGCCCTTCGGGCAGCGCGATCCGAGCCTCGGGCCAGGCATGCGCGCCCCTTGTTTTCAGGGCCCGATACTCACGCAGGAGGACGAACCGGGAGAGGCGACATGTTCACGGCAACGTGGCTCTTCGAGGACAGGGCGGATGCCGGGCGCCAGCTGGCGCGCGCGGTCGAAGACGAGGGGCTTGACGATCCGCTCGTCATGGCGCTGCCGCGCGGAGGCGTTCCGGTCGCCTATGAAATCGCCGTCCATATTGCGGCGCCGCTGGAAATCCTGATCGTGCGCAAGATCGGCGCGCCTGGGCATGAGGAATTCGGTCTGGGCGCTCTGGTCGATGGCGAGGAGCCGGAACTGGTGCTCAACCGTCGGGCGATCCGGCTGGTCCGTCCGCCGAAAGGCTATCTGGAGGCCGAAACGGAGCGCCAGCGCGCCGAGATCCTGCGCCGCCGCACGCTCTATTTCGGCGACCGCGCGCCGGCGTCGTCCCGAGCCCGTGATGTAATCCTCGTCGACGACGGTATCGCCACCGGCGGCACCGTGCGGGCGGCGATCAAGGCGCTGCGGCGAATGGGGGTGGGGCGCCTCGTGCTTGCCGTTCCGGTAGCGCCGAAAAGCGAACTTACCGAACTGCGCAGCCAGGTCGATCGCATCGTCTGCCTCGCCACGCCCTTCGCGTTCCGTGCCGTCGGCCTGTACTACCGCAATTTCGAACAGACGGCGGACGAAGAGGTGCTGGCGCTGATGGAGAAGGCGCGGCTGCGCAACGAGCGCGATTGATCCATGTTCCGGGCAAGCCGGGCTCCGGTTGCCGCGATTTCCGCCAGGCATCCGAATAGTTGCGCGAGGCGGCCGAAACCGTCTTGCAAGCCTCCTTCTCCCGCGCCACATTCCCGGCGCGCGATGTTGCCGGGAGAGGGGCGCCAGAGGAGGAGCCCGGAGGAGATGTCATGGCCGCGAAACTGGAAATCGGAAAGACGCTTGAGGATTTCTGCCGGCCGGAGCGGATGGCGCTCATCGTCTACGACATGCAGGTGGGGATTACCAATCAGGTCAAGAACGGCCCGGCGGTGCTTTCCAAGGTGCTGAAGGTGCTGGACGCTGCGCGGGCCGGCGGGTTTCCGGTGATCTTTCTCCGGCATCTGTCGATGCCGAGGCCGCTGATGGGCGCCTTCCAGCTACGCCAGGCGATGGCCTGGCAGCGGACAGACGATCCGGATGCGGTGCACCCCTGGTTTCTGCGCGGCACGCCGGGCTCCGAGCTGGTGCCCGAACTTGCGCCCCGTGACGACGAGGCGATCCTCGACAAGATCACGTTTTCCGCCTTCGAGGGCACGCCGCTCGCCATGATCCTGCGCGACCTCGGGCTTACTTCCTTCGCCATCTGCGGTATCGCCACGGAAATCGGCATCGACCCGACCGTGCGCCATGCGACCGATCTCGGCCTGGTGCCCGTCGTCGTGCGTGACGCCTGCGGGGCAGGGCATCACGAGGCCGGTGAGCGCGCGATGGAAAACATCGCCTTCATGGGCGATGCGATCATGACCGACGTTCAGGCAATCACCGCCGCGATGACCAAACGCTAGGGCCGCAGTGCCGCTCCATCCAATCGATCACAGGACCGACAAATGACCGACAAGCTTCACATCCGCCCGATAGCCCGGACCGACTACGAACAATGGCTGCCGCTCTGGGACGGCTACAACGCCTTCTACGGCCGCTCCGGCGAAACCGCGCTGGACCCGGCGATCACCGCCATGACCTGGTCGCGCTTTTTCGACGCCTACGAGCCGGTGCATGCGCTGGTGGCGGAGAGCGAAGGGCGGCTGATCGGGCTTACGCACTACCTCTTCCACCGCAGCACGACGATGATCCAGCCGAACTGCTACCTACAGGACCTCTTCACCAATGCGGAAGCCCGCGGCAAGGGCGTCGGACGAGCGTTGATTGAGGGCGTCTATGAGGCGGCACGTGCCGTCGGCGCGCCACGCGTCTACTGGATGACGCACGAGACCAATGAGACGGCGATGACGCTTTACGACAAGGTGGCGGAGAAGTCGGGGTTTCTCGTTTATCGCAAGGCGGTCTGAGGGCTCTCCTTTCGGCTGCTCACTTCGCCGTGTGTGCGCGGATGCCAGGGGCACATGCATCGGGATCCAGCATCCGCGAGGTCCAGATCTCAGTCGGGCCGAAGCCCTTGATGTCCTCGCGGCCGGAGCAAATGAACAGGAAAGACTCGCCTAGTCGCTGCCTGATTTCTGCGGTGGTGGTGATGCAGCCGTGCTTGCCGATCGCTTCCAGGCGCGCGGCAAGGTTCACGGGTGCACCCCAGATATCATAGGCGTATTTCGCTCGCCCAAGCACGCCAGCCGTTACCGATCCCGAGGCCATGCCAGCGCGCAGCTTGAGGACGACGCCATGGCGTTCGCCGATCTCGCGGGCCGCGGCGATGGCGCCGAAGCCGAACACTGCCGCCGCCTTCTCGGGCGTGGGGTGCCGGGCGGGCACGCCCGCCACCGCAAGATAGGCATCGCCGATGGTCTTGATCTTTTCGACACCGGTTGCTGCGGCCAGGCGATCGAACTCGCTGAAGAGCTCGTTGAGCAGGTTGACCGTCCGTTCCGGCCCCAGGCTGTTTGACAGGGCCACGAACTGGACGATGTCGATCAGGACAACAGTCGCATGCTCGAATTCGTCGATGATCGTTTCACGCTCGTTCCTCAGCAGGCGCGCCACGATCTCGTCCGGCATGATCGACGTCATCAGGCGGGCGAGCCGCCCCTGCGCCTCTCTCGCCAGGTGGAAGGCATAGTAGATCGTTGCGAAGCACATGAGCGTGAGCGTGATGATCGACGACGAATGGAGGAGTTGCAGGAAACGGGTGTCGTCATAGACACCCGACCGCGCCTGAGGAAACGCGATGGATGCGGCGATGACCGTGATCGCAGCCATGGCGCTGAGGACCGTGACCAGCGCCATGTTTTGAAACCCGAGGATCGCGAAGGCGACCGGCGTCACGCCGAGCAGCGTCAGCAGGACGCCGGAGTCCCGACCGACATAGGAGGCGATCCAGACGAGGACCACCACGCAGATACCGAATTCCCAAAGCCCTGACGCGACGCGGCCGAAGCGATGAAAAAGCGGCGTCATGGCGGCCGCGACGGCTAGGGCGAGATTGGCATAGACGAGGGGAATGAGGCTCGGCTCGCCATAGAGTGCGTAGATGAGGGCAAAGCTCGTGGTGGTGACGACGATCACACAGGCCGCGACATTCGCGACGAGGATGCCTTCACGGTCACCCTCCGCAACATTTGCGGCGCCCAGCTCCAGCAGGCTGCGAACAGCGCTCGTCCAGGACATGTCTCCACCCACTTTGCGTCGAGGGAGATCGGTACATGGTTTCGTTCAAACGCGAGAATTGTGCCCGCAATATTATTGCACTTCGCCGGTTGGCGCCATGAGATCGATGGTTGTGCAGTCCATAGGGAGTGCACGTGAGGAGGGCTTCGACCTCCTCACGCCTTCTCCACAAATCCATCCAGCACCCGCTTCTGGCCGGCGCGGTCGAAGTCGATGGTGAGCTTGTTGCCTTCGATGGCGGCGATGTTGCCGTTGCCGAACTTCATGTGGAAGACGCGGTCGCCGACCGAGAAACGCGAGGGTTCGGTGGCCGTCGATTTCGCCACCAGCTCGCCGTCGATCGTGCGGCCGCGCGGGCCGCTTTCGCCGTAGCCGATGCGCTCGACCGCGTGGCCGGAGCGGGTGCCCCAGTTGTCGCGGGTGGCGTCGGAGCGGTGCTGCTGGGCGCGCTTCCAGCCGGGCGTGGAGTAGTTGTTCTGGAAGGGATCAGCCTTGTCGAAGCGCGACTGGCCGTAGCCGCCGCGACCATAGCCGCCATAGGATTGTTCATTCTCGGCCACGTCCACATGGGCGAGCGGCAGCTCCTCGAGGAAGCGTGACGGCATGGTCGACTGCCAGAGGCCGTGGATGCGGCGGTTGGAGACGAACCAGATGTGGCAGCGATGCTTGGCGCGGGTGATGCCGACATAGGCGAGGCGCCGTTCTTCCTCAAGGCCGGAGCGGCCGCCCTCATCAAGCGCGCGCTGGTGCGGGAACAGGCCTTCCTCCCAGCCGGGCAGGAAGACGGTATCGAACTCCAGGCCCTTGGCCGAGTGCAGCGTCATGATCGAGACGGCATCGAGGTTCTCGTTCTGCTCGGCATCCATGACCAGAGCGACGTGTTCGAGGAAGCCGCGCAGGCTCTCGAAGGCTTCCATCGAGCGGATGAGTTCCTTCAGGTTTTCCAGCCGTCCGGGGGCTTCCGCCGTCTTGTCGTTCTGCCACATGGCCGTATAGCCGCTCTCGTCGAGGATCTGCTCGGCAAGCTCGGTGTGCACGGTCGTTTCCAGCAGGCTCTGCCAGCGGCGGAAATCGGTGACGACGTCGAACAGCGCCTTGCGCGCCTTCGGCTTCAGCTCGTCGGTCTCGATGATCTCGGAGGCCGCCGCCAGCATCGGGATGTCGCGGGCGCGGGCATAGTCGTGCAGCGTGCGCACGGTGGTGTCGCCAAGACCGCGCTTCGGCGTGTTGACGATGCGCTCGAAGGCGAGATCGTCGGCCGGCTGGCAGACGAGGCGGAAATAGGCCATGGCATCGCGGATTTCGAGGCGCTCGTAGAAGCGCGGGCCGCCGATGACGCGGTAGTTGAGGCCGAGCGTGACGAAGCGGTCTTCGAATTCGCGCATCTGGAACGAGGCGCGCACAAGGATCGCCATGTCGTTGAGCTTGTGGCTCTTGCGCTGCAACTGCTCGATCTCTTCGCCGACGGCGCGGGCTTCCTCTTCGGAATCCCAGGCGGCGTGCACCTGCACCTTCTCATCATCCGGATCGGTGCGGTCGGTAAAGAGCGTCTTGCCGAGGCGGCCCTCGTTGTGGGCGATCAGGTGACCGGCAGCGCCCAGAATGTGCTCGGTCGAGCGGTAGTTGCGCTCAAGCTTGATCACCTTGGCGCCCGGGAAATCCTTTTCGAAGCGCAGGATATTGTCCACTTCCGCGCCGCGCCAGCCATAGATCGACTGGTCGTCGTCGCCCACGCAGCAGACGTTCTGCGGTACGCCCTTGGGGCGCTGGGCAAGCAGCCGCAGCCACATGTACTGCGCCGTGTTGGTGTCCTGGTACTCGTCGACGAGAATGTAGCGGAACTTGTCGTGATAGTCCTTCAGCACATCCGCATGCATGCGGAAGATGCGGATCGGGTGCAAAAGAAGATCGCCGAAGTCGCAGGCGTTCAGCGTCAAGAGCCGGTTCTGGTAGGCAGCATAGAGTTCGCGGCCCTTGCCGTTGGCAAAGGCGCGGGCGTCTCCCTCGGGGATCTGGGCGGGATCGAGGCCCTTGTTCTTCCAGCCGTCGATCATGCCGGCAAACTGCTTGGCCGGCCAGCGCTTGTCGTCGATGCCTTCCGCCTGGATGAGCTGCTTGATCAGCCGCACTACGTCATCGGTGTCGAGAATGGTGAAATCGGAACGCAGGCCGACGAGCTCGGCGTGACGACGCAGCAGCTTGACGCCGATCGAGTGGAAGGTGCCGAGCCAGGGCATGCCTTCGACCGCATGGCCGACGAGCACGCCGATGCGCTCCTTCATCTCGCGCGCCGCCTTGTTGGTGAAGGTCACCGCCAGGATCTGCGAGGGAAAGGCGCGGTTGGTCGAAAGGATATGGGCGATGCGGGTCGTCAGCACCCGGGTCTTGCCGGTGCCGGCGCCGGCAAGCACGAGCACGGGGCCATCGAGCGTCTCGACCGCTTCGGACTGTTCCGGGTTGAGGCCGGAGAGATAGTCCGGGCGCGGCTGGGCGCGATCGCGCGCCGCCATGGCGCGCGCGGCGATGCCGCCCGTTGCCGGAATACCTGCGGGGGCGGGCTGCTGCTTGCGCGGCGCCGGCTCCTCGTCGAAGAAGGGAATATCGTCGAAACCACTCATCATGCGGCTCAATGTAGTGATTCGGTGGGGAAAGGCCAGAAAGGATGTTCTTCTTTTATTCCGTTTTCTGCGCCAGCCGCACCAAGCCTGTGGAAAGACAGGCGATTTCGAGACCGCTTATTCTTGGTCGCGCGGTCTATTCTTTTGTCTTGTCGAAGGCGGTATCCACAGGCACCTGCAGCGCCGTCGCCAACTGGTTGGTGCGGGCGGCAAGCGAGATCATCCTGAGCAGGTCCGCATGCTCGGCGTCGGTCATGCCTTTCGCCCTTGCCGCCGCCGTATGGGAATGGGCGCAGTAGCCGCAGCCATTGGTGACGGAGACGGCGATATAGAGCATCTCCTTGACCAGCGGATCGAGCGCCGAGGGCGTTGCCATCACGGCCTTCACGTCGCGCCAGGTCTGTTCCAGGAGCTCCGGATCGAAGGCGAGCCACAGCCACATATTGTTGATGAAGTCGGATTTGCGGGTGGTGCGAATGTCGTCGAACACGGCTTTGACACGCGGATCGGCTTCCGGGTTCTGAGGCGGGGATACGGTGCTCATGGGGCTCCTTCGCTGTTGTTCTCGGCGGTTGTGTGCGGGCCGGCCTGTCGCCTGAAGCGGTGACGATAGCCGACGTCGCGGCGATTGCCAGCGCTGCGTTTTGGGGAAGCCGTCGCCGATGCGTTCAGTTGGGGATTTCGTTGCACGGCTGATTGTTCGAGCCGAATGGTCCGGTCGTAAACAGCACGCCCTTGCTCGAACCCTGATAGGCGTTGCCGTTCTGCGTGACGATGAAGACCCTGCGGCCGCAGAAGCCCGTCGGCTGCGCGGCAACCACGCGCGTCTGGCCACTGGCGTCAGTGACGGTCTTGGGGTTGCAGGCGCCATAGGGTGTGTCGGCCATGCGAACGGTTGCCGTCGAGCTGCGGCTGAGCGGCGCGGAACTGCCGGGTGGGTACGTCCCCGAAGCCGTGCCTGCAGCGGCCACGGTCGATTGCGTGATCTGAAAATCCGCCGTGCTGTCGTCGTAGCGGCACCGCTTGATGGCCCAGATCCAGACGGCAATGTCGCGCACACCGCTCTCGGGATCCTCGGCCGAAGCCGCAATGGTGAGCGGGGCCAGATCGGGGACGCTTCGGCGGCGGTTACAGCAGCCGCTGTCGTTGAAGACCGGGTCGGGATTGCCATGGTCATCCAGGATGCCGGTGATTTCGAGTTTCGTGGTCGGGCCGGTCTTGTCGTCCGCCTGGACAGTCACGGTCTGACACCCCGCAAGAAGCAGGCCCATGGAGACGAGCGCGAATGTCAGGCAAAATGCATGCGGCCCCATGACGACCCCCGCCATTGTCCGTACCGCTGCCCAAGATACTCCCGAAGACTTTTGCCCGCAAACAAGCGCCTTCCTTTGCCGCGCTCGATCAACCCCGCGGCATCGTTGCCGTCCACAAACGATGCGCGTCCTTCAGCACCTTCCTCTGTCGCTATCGCAACCTCGTCGAACGCTTCGTCAGCACTCAGGAACTTCCGTGCCGTCGTCACCGGCTTCGACAAGCACAGCGAAAACGACCTTGCTCTCGTCAAACTCGCTTCAGCCAAAACCTGGTTGTGCTCTACAGGTCGGTGACCTAGAAGAAGCTTCGAACGCTCGGAGCGGCGTTCAGGCAGGAGCCCGACCATGATCAAGATGAGCGTCTACTATCCGGCCGATGGCGGCTCGAAGTTCGATCACGACTACTACCGCACCCGCCACATGCCACTGATCCAGGAACGGCTCGGCGATGCCTGCCTGCGCTACGAGATCGATAAGGGCCTTGCGGGTCGCGAGCCTGGAAGCGCGCCGGGGTTCGTCGCGGCGTGCCACGTCTACTCGCCGAGCCTCGAGACATTCCAGGAGGCGTTAGGTCCCCACCGCGCCGAGATTGCCGCGGACGTCGCCAACTATACGGACATCGCGCCCATCGTGCAGATCAGCGAAGTCGTTGGAGGGTAGGGGGCTTTGGCGCGTCAGGCGTAGCCGTTGACCTTTCCGCAATCGGCGTAGCGTTGGCGCACCATGATCCATGGTGACGCAGCCAGTGCGGAACCGGTTGACGATCGGGAACATGTGGTTGCCGTCGAAGCGTAAACGACCTTGCTCTCGTCAGGCTCGCTTCAGCCAAAACCTGGCTGTGCTCAATAGGCCGGGGGCCTAGGCCAGCGCGAAGACGCGGGCCGGGCCGCCGGTGCCGCCGCGGTGCTTCGGTGCGCCGAGGATGAGGGTTGCGCCCTTGACCGGCAGCTTGTCGAGATTGGCTGCTGCCTCCAGCCCCCAGCGACCCTCCGGCAGCCAGGCATAATGCGTGGCGAAATCGGGCGAGGGGCCATGGTCGAGCGACAGCGTATCGACGGCGATACCAGCCGCCTTGCTTTCCTCGATCAGATATTTGGCCGCCTCGACGTGGAAGCCGGGGAAATGCAGCTTGCCGCCGCCATCGGCATTGCGGAACTTGTCCGTGCCCAGATGCGCGCCCCAGCCCGACAGCATGGCGACGCAGGCGTTTTCCGGGATCTCGCCATTGGCGGCGACCCAGGCCTTGAGGTCGTCGGGCGTCACCTGCGCATCGGCATCGGCCTCAGCCTTCTTTCTGATATCGACAATCACCAGCGGCACCACCAGCTTGTCGACGGGCAGTTCGGCGACCGAGAGGCCATCGGCGGAGAAGTGCAGGGGCGCGTCGACATGGGTGCCGGTGTGTTCGTTCACCCGGAGCTCGAACATGTTGAACTTGTCTTTGGCGTAGTTGAACTTCTCCTCGCGGAAGAACTGCTGCTGGCCGAAGAAGGTCGGGAAATCTTCGTGCAACTCGTGGGTCAGGTCGGTGACGCTTGAATGCCCCTGCGCCAGCGCCGGCGGGGCCGCGCCCACGCTTGCGGCGGCAAGACCCGCGGTTCCGACCGCGGCGGCTTTGAAGAAGCTGCGGCGCGAGAGCATGCGCTCTTTCACCGTTTCCATGACACAGGCATCGCACATCGACTTCTCTCCCCCAAGAGGCCTGAAGACAGGCGCAAAGCCGGCCGAAACACGCTGCCGGCGGTTGCAGGATAGCGCAGTGTCGGCGGCTGTAAACGGTAATTCTCTAGTGAATTTCTGGACAAAGCTGCGAGGCGTCGAGCGAAGCCCCCGTGCGTCATCATCCCGCCAACAAATTCGCTTTTATTACAATTGCGTAATGATGGTATTCTGTCGTTGCCCCGACACGCGCGAACAGGGATACTCCGCGCACAATCGGAACGAACCGCCGGCCGCGCCGCGCTGGGGCGTGTTTTATGTTTAATTCGGAGACTTGAATGCGGGTTTGGAAACAGCTTGCGGTGAGCGCCGCTGTGCTTCTCGTGGGCGCAGCCGTCTGGGTGCGTTTTGTGCCTGGTGCTGGTGAAACGCTGGCGGCGATTGGTGTTTCGCATCCGCTGATTGATGCCTTGTCCAAGCCCGGCGCCGGTGGCGGCGAGGGCGGCGAACGCGGCAATGGCCGCGGGCAGGGCGGCAACAACGCCATTCTCGTCATGGTCCGGCCTTCGGGCACGTCTGTTGTCAACGACCGGCTGAACGCGATCGGCAACGGCGAGGCGATCCATTCCGTCACCGTGACGCCGACGGCAACCGGCAACCTCACCGAAATCCTCGTGCGCTCCGGCGAAAAGGTGTCGCAGGGTCAGGTCATTGCCAAGCTCGACAGCGACGACCAGAAGATTGCTGCCGACCAGGCGAGGCTGACACGTGACAGCGCACGCGAAAAGGTCGAGCGCTACCGCAACCTGAGCACTGCCCGCGCGGTAACAGCCGTGGACGTGCGCGACGCCGAAATCGCCATGCAGACCGCCGAACTGGCGCTGAAGACCGCAGAGCTCGACCTCAAGCGCCGCGACATCGTGGCGCCGTCGAAGGGCGTCGTCGGCATCATCACCGTCAATGTCGGCGACTACGTCACGACCACGACGCCGATTGCCGTCGTCGACGACCGCTCGGAAATCCTCGTCGATTTCTGGGTGCCCGAGCGCTTCGCCAACAAGATCTTCGTCGGCCAGCCGGTCACCGCCTTCGCCATCGCCCAGCCGGGCAACCAGCTCGACGGTGCGATCCACGCGATCGACAACCGCCTCGATCAGGCGAGCCGGACGCTGCGCGTGCGCGCACGGCTTGAAAACCCCGATGACAAGCTGAGGGCGGGCATGTCCTTCTCGGTCACCGTGGCCTTTGACGGCGACACTTATCCGACGGTCGATCCGCTGGCGATCCAGTGGAGTTCGGAAGGCTCCTATATCTGGCGCGTCTCCAGCGACAAGAGCGAGAAGGTGCCGGTGAAGATCATTCAGCGCAACCCGGACAAGGTGCTGGTGGACGCCGCACTGTCGCAAGGCGACGAGATCGTCACCGAAGGCGTGCAGCGCCTGCGCGACGGCGGCGCCGTGCGCATCGCCGGCCGTGAGAACAAGCAGGAACCGCAGAAGGTTGCGGAGGAAACCAAGTGAGCGGCGGCGACAGTCAGGCAAGCGGCCATGGTGCCGGCCAAGGCAGCGCCGGCGGCCAGATGTCGGCTCGCGAACGCAGCAAGACCGGCTTTACCGCACTCTTCATCCGCCGGCCGATCTTCGCGCTGGTGGTCAATACGCTGATCGTCGTTGCCGGCCTTGCGGCCTGGAACGGCATCGAGATCCGCGAGCTGCCGCAGGTCGACCAGCCGGTCATCTCGGTGACGACAACGCTCGATGGCGCCGCACCCGAGACCATGGACCGCGAGGTGACCTCGGTGGTCGAAGGGGCCGTGTCGCGCGTGCAGGGCATCCGCGACATTTCCTCGACCTCGTCCTTCGGCCGCAGCCGCGTGACGCTGCAGTTCTCCGACACGACCGATATCGGCCAGGCTTCCAACGACATTCGCGATGCGCTCGGCCGGGTGCGCAACCAGCTTCCCGACAATGTCGACGAGCCGAGCATCGTGAAAGCCGATGCCGACAGCCAGCCGATCATGCGGCTGGCGCTGACCTCCGATACGATGTCGATGGAAGACATGACGCTGCTCGTCGAAAACGAGATCAGCGACCGGCTCGCCGCCGTTGAAGGCGTGGCCGACGTTGCCGTCTATGGCGACCAGGAGAAGATCTTCCGCATCGACCTCGACCAGGCGAAGCTCGCCGGGCGCGGGGTAACGGTCGCCAACCTCAGGACCGCGCTTGCCAACGCCTCCTACGACGTGCCGGCCGGCAAGCTGACGAGCGCCAGCCAGGACATTTCGGTGCGCGCCACGGCCGACCTGCAGACGCCGGAGCAGTTCGAAAACCTGATCCTCGTCAACAATGTGCGCCTGCGCGACGTGGCGACCGTCACGCTCGGTCCCGACACCGGCACGACGGCGCTGCGCTCCAACGGCCGCCAGGGCATCGGCCTTGGCATCGTGCGCCAGGCGCAGTCCAACACCGTCGATATCTCCGAGGGCGTGCGCAAGGTCGTCGAGACGATCCAGACGCAGATCCTGCCCGAGGGCACGCAGCTCCGCATTACCAGCGATGACGCCGTCTTCATCAACGGCGCTATCCACGAGGTGGAAATCGCGCTGATCGTTGCGGTCTTCATTGTGACGCTGGTCATCTACATGTTCCTGCTCGACTGGCGGGCGACGCTGATCCCGACGATCTCGATGCCGATCGCGCTGATCGGCACGGTGGCGGCGATCTATCTCGCGGGCTTCTCGATCAACATCCTGACGCTGCTCGCGATCGTGCTTGCGACCGGGCTTGTCGTCGACGACGCCATCGTGGTGCTCGAAAACATCGTGCGAAGGCGCGCCGAGGGGCTTGGACCACGCGCGGCGGCCGTTCACGGCACGCTCGAAGTGTTCTTCGCGGTGCTGGCGACGACCGCGACGCTTGCCGCCGTCTTCGTGCCGCTCTCGTTCCTTCCGGGCCAGACCGGCGGTCTCTTCCGCGAGTTCGGCTTCGTGCTTGCCTTCGCGATCCTCCTGTCCTCCTTCGTGTCGCTGACGCTTTGCCCGATGCTCGCCTCGCGCATGCTGACGAAGGATACGCATACGGTGCCGGGGCCGATGGCGCGGTTCGGTGCGCGGGCGGCCGGGTTCTACCGGGTGACGCTGCGCGCCTGCCTCAACTCGCCGCTGATCGTCTTCGTCGTCGCGGGCTTCTTCACCGCCATGGGGGCTGCCGGCTTCCTGACGCTGAAATCGGAGCTGACGCCGACGGAAGACCGCTCGCAGATCATGATGCGCATCAACGCGCCGCAGGGCGTTTCGCTCGAATACGCCCAGGCCCAGATGCGCCGCATCGAGGACGGCTTGCAGCCGTTGGTGAAATCCGGCGAGATCGACAACATCTTCTCGATCTCCGGGCAGGGCGGTTCGGTCAACAGCGGCTTCATGGTGCTGACGCTCGCTCCCTGGGACAAGCGTGACCGCACCCAGCAGGAGATCGTCACCGACATCAACAAGGTGACCGGGCGCATCCCCTCGGTTCGCGTCTTTGCGATGCAACCGAACAGTCTCGGCATTCGCGGCGCCGGCAGCGGCCTGCAGGTGGCGCTCGTCGGCAACGACTACAACAAGCTCGGTGATGCGGCGGCAAAGCTGGTGCGCCAGATGGAAGACACCGGCCGCTTCGAAAACGTCCGCCTCAACTACGAGGCCAACCAGGCGCAGCTTTCGATCACCATCGACCGCGAGCGCGCCTCCGACATGGGTGTCGATATCGGCGGCCTTGCCTGGGCGCTGCAGGCCATGCTCGACGGCAACAGCGTCGTCGACGTCTATGTCGACGGCGAATCCTATCCGGTGAAGCTTCTGTCCTCGACCAACCCGGTCAACGACCCGACCGATCTGCAGAACATTTTCCTCAAGGCCGGTGACGGCAAGATCGTGCCGATGTCGACGATCGCCAGCGTCGAGGAGATGGCGGTGGCGCCGCAGCTGTCGCGGGAATCGCAGCTTCGCGCCGTTTCGCTTTCGGCCGGCCTCAAGTCCGATCTGGCGCTCGGCGAGGCACTGACCATGGTCGAGCAGATGGCAGAGCCGCTTCTGCCGCCGGGCTCACGGATCATGCCGCTTGCCGAAGCCGCAACGCTCAACGAAAACGCCAACGGCCTCTTCGTCACCTTCGGCTTCGCGCTCGTCATCATCTTCCTGGTGCTGGCGGCCCAGTTCGAAAGCTTCGTCAGCGGCCTGATCATCATGTCGACGGTGCCGCTGGGGCTTGCCTGCGCGGTCTTTGCGATGATCATGACCGGCAACACGCTGAACATCTACAGCCAGATCGGCCTCGTGATGCTTGTCGGCATCATGGCGAAGAACGGCATCCTGATCGTCGAATTCGCCAACCAGCTGCGCGACCGCGGCCAAGACGTGCGCTCGGCGATCGAGAATGCCGCCAACATCCGCCTGCGCCCTGTCATGATGACGATGATCGCCACCATCGTCGGCGCGGTGCCGCTGGTGCTTGCCAGCGGCGCGGGCGCCGAGGCGCGCATCGCGCTGGGCTGGGTGCTCGTCGGCGGTCTCGGTCTTGCGGTGATCGTCACCCTCTACCTGACGCCGGTCGCCTATCTGGTGATCGCGCGCTTCACCAAGCCGCATGCGGACGAGGAGCGCAAGCTGCACGAGGAAATGGACGCGGCGGCAGCGCTGGAGGTGCGCTAGCCGGAACGGCCGTCGCGCGACGGCTTATTATTCTAGCCCGGCGGCAACGAGAAAGATCGCTGCCGCCAGCCCGCCGAGCGCGCTGCGCCCGGCGTGAAGCCTGCCCCAGAGACCGAGGAGATCTCGGCTTTCCGGGCCGGCGTCGTCCGGCCGGACTGCCTCCAGCTGGCGGTTGACCGGCATCACGAAGAGCAGCGTATAGGGCCAGTTCAGGATGATGATCGCGGCCCCCAGCCCCCACAGCACATGGCCGGTCTGTCCCCAGGCACCGGCGCCGAAGAGGCCCGAGACGAGCGCGAGCGTCGCCTGCATCTCGAAGCCGCGCCGATAGGACGGCACCCACTGCACGAGTGCGGCGCGATCGTCGAGATGCAGCCGTGCGGGCTGTTCTGCCCAGGTGATGTAGATGGCGGCGCCGAAGAAAACCGACGCGGTGAGCAAAGCGGTTAGACCCAGCATTTGCCTCTCCTTCCTTCACGCCTCCATCATAATCCAAGGCTCACGAAACGGCAGGTGTTTTCTGCCGTTTCGCTCTCATACGTAGCAGTACCGGAGTTTGGTCGGTCTGAGGCGTGACTTTTGCCAGCAGCAAATGTGGTGCGACGCGGCTTGCCGTTTGCAAGGCCCTCTGTCTACCGGCCCGCCCTATGTGCCGTCACGCCGCACGGCCAGCGCCGTCGCGCAGAGCACGACCTCCACCTCTTCTTCGAGTTCGAGGCAGATCTGCCGGTACTCGTCAGCGAGATCCGGGCGGCCGCCGCCCAACACGAGTGCGTCCCGCATGTTGACCGCGAGTTCATAACTGCAGAACAGCTCAATCATGCAATCTGACGATGCCGACGCGATGCTGCCCCTCAAGTGCGGCAACCGCATCATCAGTCGCTTTCTGCCGATCTCTCCAAGCACGTCACACGTCCTTCCGCTCGGCATTTATACGCAAGGACTTCCCGAGCGGATCACCGCGCGGCGCGGTGTGGAGATGACATTTCGGCAAACGGGGACATATCGTGTCGGCTTTTCAGCGTTGGTGTTTTCCACGCTGTCATACAGTCTTGTGACACTCCGGTCTCACGTCAGGCGTTTTCCTGCGCTACTGTGACCGGGAAGTGCGCGAGCGTCTGGACAAAGTGATTCCGATTTGCACAGTAGCGCCTTGAAATGACTGCGCTTCCCGAACATCGAAAAGGCAGCGTGGCGAATGCAAGAGGAAGGGCGTTTTCCGTGGCATTGAAGGCGATCAGGGCTGGCGCGAGAAACGAGGCGGGGATTGCGGCGGCGAAGGCGGACCTTTCCGCCCGCTTCGGCGACCGGTTCCAGACGGGCGAGGCGATCCGCGCCCAGCATGCCCACACCACCACCTATATTCCGGCACAGCTTCCCGACGGCGTGCTATTTGCGGAAAGCGCCGGGGACGTGCGCGCGATCGTCCAGATCGCTGCGCGACACAAGGTGCCGCTGATCCCGTTCGGCACCGGCTCCTCGCTCGAAGGGCATATCAACGCCCCCCATGGCGGCATCTCGGTCGATCTCTCGCGTATGAACAAGGTGCTCGAGGTCAATGCCGAGGACCTCGACTGCCGCGTCGAGCCGGGCATCACCCGCGAGGAGCTCAACACCTACCTGCGCGACACCGGCCTGTTCTTCCCGATCGATCCCGGCGCCAACGCCTCGATCGGCGGCATGGCCTCGACGCGGGCGTCGGGCACCAATGCGGTGCGCTACGGCACGATGAAAGACAATGTGCTGGCGCTGACGGTGGTGACCGCTGACGGGCGCGAGATCCGCACGGCGCATCGGGCGCGCAAGTCCTCTGCCGGCTACGACCTGACGCGGCTTTTCGTCGGCGCCGAAGGCACGCTCGGCATCATCACCTCGATCACGCTCAGGCTGCAGGGTATTCCGGAGGTCATTTCCGGCGGCGTCTGCCCGTTCCCGACGATCGAGGACGCCTGCAACGCGGTGATCCTCACCATCCAGTCGGGCATTCCGGTCGCGCGCATCGAACTGCTCGATGCGCTGCAGATGAAGGCCTGCAACGGCTATTCCGGCCTTTCCTATCAGGAGACGCCGACGCTCTTCGTCGAATTCCACGGCAGCCCCGAGAGTGTCGAATTACAGGCGCGCCAGTTTGGCGAGATCGCTTCGGAGTTCGGCGCCAGCGACTTCCTCTGGACCACCAATCCGGAGGAGCGGGCGCGGCTCTGGAAGGCGCGGCACAACGCCTATTGGGCGCAAAAAAGCCTGATCCCGGGCGCGGCGATCCTGTCGACCGATGTCTGCGTCCCGATCTCGCGGCTGGCGGAATGCGTGGCGGCAACGCAGGAAGATAGCGCCGCCCACGGGCTGACGGCGCCGATCGTCGGCCATGCCGGCGACGGAAACTTCCATGTTGGCCTGCTGTTCGACGACAAGGATCCGGCTGACGTTGTGCGCGCCGAGGCCTTTGTCGAGCGGCTGAACGCGCGGGCGCTCGCCATGGACGGCACCTGCACCGGCGAGCACGGCATCGGCCAGGGCAAGATGCCGTTCCTTGAGGCCGAACTCGGCGACGCGCTCGATCTGATGCGCCAGATCAAGCACTCGCTTGATCCGGACAATATCTTCAACCCGGGCAAGATTTTCGCTTGAGGAGAGATACGCGCGGCGGGCCGTTTTTTGGGACAATGCGCCGGCGACAAAGTGTGATACTGCATAATTCTCAAAGTCGGAATCGACCCCTCGGGAATTATGCGGCAAATCAAAGATGCTACGGCGCCATCAACGGCGCTGCAGCCGGGCGCCGGTTTCTGGCGCTTAAATCGATTTGCGGCGCGGATGCGCCGATGAACGGAATGGGAATATAGGCACGGTGCTTTCGCGAATTCTTCTTGCCGTCGGTGGACTTGTGGTCGTTGCGCTCTTTGCGGCGCTGATCGCCCCGTGGTTCATCGACTGGACGGGTTTCCGCAAGGAGTTCGAGCGCGAGGCAAGCCGCATCATGGGCAAGCCCGTCGTCGTGCATGGCAGCGTCGATGCGCGGCTGATCCCATTCCCAACCGTGACGCTCAACGACGTGCGCGTCGGCGCCGCCGAGGACGGCGACCCGCTGATCCAGGTGGCGCAGTTCTCGATGAGCGCCGAGCTTGCGCCGTTCCTGAGCGGCGAGGCCTTGATCTTCGACATGAAGCTCGATCGTCCGCGGGCCAAGGTGCGCCTGTTGCCCGACGGTACGCTCGACTGGGCGAGGGGCCGCCGGGCCTCGATCCCGGCCAAGACCGTCGTGCTTGAAAACGTCGAGATCACCAATGGCCAGGTCGAATTCGTCGACGAGCAGACCGGCCGCACCCGCCGCGTGAGCGGACTTGCCGCAGACATTTCGGCCCGCACGCTCGCCGGGCCCTGGAAGGTTGAGGGGCGCGCCGCGCTCGATGGCGAAGCCGGCAGTTTCTCCTTTACCAGCAACGAGGTGGACGAGGCGGGTACGCTCAGCCTGAAGGCGCGGGTAACGCCCGACAAGCGTCCCTTCGGCGTCGAGACCGACGGTTCGCTGCGCATCGTCGATTTCAGGCCGGTCTATAGCGGCCGCTTCACGCTGACGGAGAACCGCCCGCAGGCCGAGACGAAGGATGCGGATGGGCGGGCGCCGCTGCGCATCAACGGCAACTTCCAGCTGACCAACGAGAGCATCCGCGTCCCGGAATATCGCTTCGAAATCGGCCCGTCGGATGATCCCTATGTGGTCACCGGCGAGGCAACGCTCGATACCGGCAAGGACCAGAAGTTCCTGCTGATCGCCGACGGCCAGCAGATCGACGTCAGCCGCATCGGCCCGAGCCGCAACAACAAGACCGGCCGCGATCCGGCGATCTCGATGCGCCAGCGGCTCGAAGCCATGCTGGCGATCGCCGCCGAAATTCCCATCCCGCAGGTGCCCGGCCGCGCCAGCCTGAAGCTGCCGGCGATCGTCGTCGGCGATACGACGGTCCGCGACGTGCGGATCGACGTACAGCCCGATGGCGCCGGCTGGGTGATCGACAATGTCGTGGCGCTGCTGCCGGGGCGCACGCAGCTCGAAGCCAAGGGGCGGCTGAACCTCAAGGGACAGCGCACCTTCCGCGGCGACCTTCTGCTGGCCTCCAACCAGCCTTCCGGCCTTGCCAACTGGCTGGCGGGCTCGGTCGATCCGGCGATCCGCAAGCTGAGGACCGCCGGCTTTTCCGCCAAGGTGAACCTCACCGATACATTGCAGCAGTTCGAGAACCTCGAAGTGGCGGCCGACGAGGCGAGCCTCAAGGGGCGGCTGGAGCGACAGTCCTTCGCCGACCAGCAACCGAACCTCTCGCTGCAGCTGAAGGGTAACCGCATCGACTTCGAAGCCTTGCAGGCGCTGACCGGGCTGGTGGCGGGCGACGCTTCCACCGATACCTTGCTGCAGCATGCGATTGCTGCCGATCTTTCGGCTGACGAGTTTTCCGCCTTCGGCGAGCAAGCGCAGGACGTGCAGGCGGTGCTGACGCTGAAGAACGGCCAGCTCCAGGCCGAACGCGTGGCGATCGGATCGCTCGCCGGCGCACAGCTCGCCTTTTCCGGCCGGGCCAGCGGCGACCTCGAAAAGCCCGTCGTCTCGGCCAAGATGAAGCTTGCCGCCAAGAACCTGACGCCGTTCCTGGAAATGATCGGCCGCCACGCGGTCAATCATCCAGCGCTCCGGCAGTTGATCAAGGCCGGTCCCTATTACAGCGACACGGCCTTCGACGTGACGCTGACGGCCGGCAACAAGGAAGGCAACGCGCCCGCGACCTTCGGCATCTTCGGGACCGCGAACGGTACCAAGATCGCCGCCAGCTACCAGGCGCCCGACATGGCGCAGGCGCTGACCGGCAAGGCCATGCTTTTGGAAGCGACGCTCGAAAATCCCGAGACGCGGCTCCTGCTCGGCCAAACGGGTTTCGATCCCTTGCCCTTCGATGCGGATGCCAACGGCATTCTCTCCGTCAAGCTGCAAAGCACCGACGGACCGACGGCGAACGGCACGGTGACCTTTACGACCGAGAAGACGTCGCTCGCCGCCAAGGGCAGCGTCGATCTTTCCCGCGATCATTTCCTCGAAGGTCAGGCGAAGGTGACGCTGCAGACCCAGGACCTGGAGCCCTATCTTCTGCTCCAGGGCGTGGCCTTGCCGCAGATGGGGAGCGGCCTGCCGCTGACCGTCTCTGCCGATATCGCGACGACGCCCGAAACAATTGCGCTGACCACTGTCGAGGGGAAGGCCGACCACAACGGCTTTACCGGCAATCTGACGATCGACCGCAAGACGCCGGGGGCGGCCAGCGGACAGCTGACGCTCGACACGCTCGATCTCGCCTGGCTCGGCGAGGGCGTCCTCGGACCGATCGAGGATACGAACGGGGCCTTCTCGAAGGGGGCTCTGGCGCAGCCTGCCTGGACCGGGCTCAACGTCGCACTGGACGTGCAGGCGCAGAAATTCTGGCCAGGCGTCTATGGCGCGGTCACGAGCTTTGCCGGCAAGATGGAATGGAAGGGCGACGAGGTCGCGCTGACCGATGCGGCCGGCGACTGGCTGGGCGGCAAGCTCGCCGGGCGGGTGCAGATCGGCAATGCCAACGGCTCGGGCTTCCTGCGCTCGCGCCTGGACGTCAAGGGCGGCGACCTTGCCCAGGCGGGCTGGGCCCATGCGGGAACGCCGGTCGCGACCGGGACTTTTGATCTTTCGGTAGCACTTGAGGCATCGGGTGCGACGCCCGAGGCGATGGCGCATTCGGCAAGCGGTTCGGGTACGACAACCTTCAACGGCATGACGCTCGCCGGCATCAACAGCGCAGCTCTGCCGCAGCTGATCGCGGCAGCCGATGCGCTGAAGACGCAGATCTCGGCGGACGCGATCAGAAGTGCGGCGGAGGCGACGATCTTCTCGGGTCAATCGCTGGTCGGCGTCGTCAAGGCACCCTTCAGCATCGCCGGCGGGGTGCTCCGGGCGCAGAACGTGACGGCTGGCGACGGCAATGCCGCGATGACCGGCGAGGCTTCGCTGGACCTTGCGGCGGGCCGGATCGACGCCGGCATCGATCTGACCTTCCGGCCGGGTGACGAGGCGCTTGCCGGTGCCGAGCCGCGTGTGCGCATCGGCTATGCCGGCCTGCTGGAAGCACCGGGCGTCGATCTCAACGTTGCCGATCTCGCGAACTTCCTGTCGCTTCGCGCCTTCGAGCGCGAGCGCCGGCGGGTCGAGATCCTGCAGGCGAACGTGCTGGAGAAGCAGCGTCTGCGCCGCGAACTTGCGCTTTACAAGGCGCGGGCGGAGGCAAGGGAACTGGAGCGCAAACGCGCCGTTGCCGAGGAACGCAGGCGCGCAGCCGGCGCTGCCCGCCTCAAGGCGGAAGCAGATGCGCGAGCAGAGGCCGAACGCAAGGCCGAAGCGGAGCGACAGGCGGAAGCCGCGCGTCGGGCGGCAGAGGCAGCGCGCAGCGCCGGACAGGGCCAGCCGATCCCGCAGACGGGACCGACCCCCCAGACCGTGCCGGACGGTGCCACCGGCACCCCTCCCGGACAGAGGCTCAACTTCGACGTCCTGCCCGACGTTACCGTACAGTAGCCGGCGACTATGCCGGAGCACGACGCACCCTGGCTTTCGGGGCCGGGGATGCGCTTCCAATTGCGGATCCGGCCATGATCCCATCCTTGGCTTGTGCCCCCTGAAGCGCATCGCGATCTTTCAGCATCGCTCTCTGCGCTTTTGATTTTTCGCATGTCGTTATCCCAAGACCGCTGCGCGCTTTTGCGCGACATGCTCTGGCTTCAGATTTTGAACATGCCTTTATCTGGCGGGCATTCTCTTGGTTTCCGGCGCATCGTGGCGCGCGAACGGGATCGGCAGAGTTTTAACGAATTCTGAAGCACATCCTCCACTATTGATCACTAAATTAGCAATTTGCGTTGGATGGGGCAGGGGGTGCGGCTTGCGGGCCGCGTCTTTAATCGGCGCATGGGAAGGACGACGTCGATCGCTCCGGATTGACCCGAGCGGCGCGTCGCCGTCTGCTGAGGGGGCAACGATCAGAGATGCGCTACAATTTGAGGAAGAGAGCCGCCCGTATCTTTGCGGACGAGCGCGGCAACTTTACCGTTCTGACCGCGCTGATAGCGGTGCCGTTGTTGAGTGCCGCGTCGATCGCCATCAACCTGGCGCGGATCAATCTCGAGGCCGCGAAGATGCAGACGGCGCTCGATGCCGCTGCCTTCTCGGCGGTCAAATCCTACGGCGAGGGCGAGACCGAGGCCAGTGCCAGGGATCTCGCCAACAACGTCTTCTTTGCGAATTTCGGCCAGCCGGAGATCGTCGATCAGCTCGGCCCGGAGAGCGGTGTGGCGGTGGCGGCCACGCCGGTGCAGATCGCCTTCGGCGCCGCCGGCGTCGAGACCACGGCGACCGCGGCCTACGCGTTGAAATACAATCCGCTCTTCTTCGGGCTGCAGCCCTATACGATCGACCGGGAAAGTGTTGCCGCGCGCATGCCCGGGAGAGAGGCCTGCATTCTGGCGCTGCACCCGACGGCGAGCCGGGCCTTCGAGGTCAGCGGCGGGGCGAGCGTCGACACATCCGGCTGTACGATCACGTCGAACTCGACCGACGCGCAGTCGATCTACCTCAGCGGCTCGGCCACGCTCAAGGCCGAGTGTCTCTACGCCGCCGGCAAGGTGTCCGCGACGCTCGCCAACCTGCAGCTTGCCTGCGGCAAGGCGGTAGAGGAGGTGACGCCAATTGCCGACCCCTTCCGGTCGAAGAAGATGCCGACCACGGCAGGCTGGGTGAGCCTTGCCGGCTGCGGGCAGAATTTCGTCGGCGGCGGTGGCGGCAACGGCGACTGCAACGGCACCGGCAAGACGCCGAACAACGCGCCCGACACCTACCGCGTCGAGCTGAAGCCTGGCACCTATGGCGATCTCGAAATCAAGGGCAAGGTTCTTCTGAGGCCCGGCAACTACATCATCGACGGCGGTAGCCTGAAGTTCACCAGCCAGTCGGTGGTGAGCGCCGAAGGGGTAACCTTCTTCCTCTTGAACGGCGCCCAGCTCGACATTCACGGCGGGGCGACCTTCCAGGTCAGCGCGCCGACGACCGGCGACTGGGCCGGCTTCTCGATCGTCGCCGGGCGCAACAACACGGCCAGCGCCACCATCAACGGCAACAGCGCCTCATCGCTCGCCGGCATCATCTACATGCCGGCGTCGCGCGAGATCCAGTATGCCGGCAACGGATCGACCGGCGGTGAATGCGTGCGCATCGTCGCCCAGGAAATCACCATGATCGGCAACAGCAGCTTCAAGCTGGATTGCAAGGCGGTGCTGGCCAACACCACGATCAACAACGCCGGCGCGATCCGGCTGGTGCGATAACGACGGACGCGTCTTGCCACCGGCCGTTGGGCCGGCGGCGGATCGCTTGCCGGTGTCCAGGCGCGCCTTGCCTTCAGAAGCGGATGGACAGTCCGAGGATTGGACCTTGCTGGACCACGTCGAAGATGAAGCCGTCATTGTCGTAGTTGACGCCCAGCGCACGATAACCTGCGATCGCCGAGATCGTGTCGTTGAAACGGTAGCCGAGGCCAAGGCCGACGTCCCAGTCGATGTCGGCGCCGCCGGCGCCGACCAGGCCCCAGCCGGTCAGGTAGATCTCCGGGGTGAAGAAGTAGTTGCCGCGCACGCCCACCATGCCGTCGACCCAAGTCTTGCGGTCATCGCGGCTGATACCGTCGAGCGGGCCGCCCTGAAAGGATATGGTGGTGTTGACCGACCAGATCCTGGCGCCGCCGACCACGTCGAGATGCGAGTTCTGATCCTCAAAGACGGTGTAACCGACGCCGATGAGGCCGGCGAAGGTCTCCGATTCCACATCGACCGTATCGGTGAAGACGCCGCGCGCTTTGCCGTCGCCGGAGAGCTTCGTATAGATCAAGTCACCAAAGACGCTGAAGCGGTCCTTGCGCGCTTCGACGGTGGCCATGGCGGCGAAGTCGAGATTGCTCCAGATGTCGCTGAAGCTGGAGTCGATGTGAACGGTCGGGAGCCCGAATTGCGCCGTGTCGCCCGAGAGGCCCGCCATCCAGAAATAGGGCGCGAAGGTGAATTGCCAGCCGCTCTCGGTTTCTTCCACGGGGGCCGCGGGCGCCATCAGCGGCGTGATGTCGGCCGCGTGGGTCGGCAGGGCGAACAACAGGCCAAGGCAGGCCGTTAGGCCCAGTCGTGTAGGGATACTCATGAAACGCCTCCCGCTTGAGACAATCCCTGAAACGAGAGACGGGCCCGTCTGGAATTGCGCACTACAGACTCTCGAACACAAGGGCAGCGGAAAGTCGCCGCCTCCCGATGTGGGTATTGTTATATAAGTTTATTCGAATACAACTGTTTTGGCCCGAAACGGCGAAGCGGGGCATGCCAAATGCCGCGCGCTGTTGCATCGGCCACACAGTTGCCTTGGATCCGCCAATGCCTGTCGCCCGACACTGTAGAGCGCTCGTGCGGCAACGGCGTGAGAACAAGGGCTCAAGGTCTCGCCACTAGCCCTTTGATGTGAAAGGCCTTGGGCGAGTTCTTGCCGCGAATTCTGGCCGTGCTGGCCATCGACGGCGGGAGCTCAGGTCTCGTCGGGCAAGAGCGTCGAGCGTTGCGATTTCAGCCATTCGAGCACATGGACGCGCAGTGCCGAGGAGAGGTTGCTGTCGGGCGTGCGCTGGTCGTCGATTTCGGCGATCAGCTGGGCAAGCGGCACCGCCCGCGTTTCGGCGATCGTCTTCAGCTCCTGCCAGAAGGCGTCTTCGAGCGAGAAGCTGGTGCGGTGGCCGTGGAGCGTTGCGGAATGCTTACGGATCATCGCCCGGCCTTAGAGACTGATTCAAGGAATTGGCATTTCGAGTCCGGAAGCTGCCGCAAGTCCTTGCTCCGGAATCGCTTTTGCGGGCTCAGTCCTTGTCGACGTCGCCTTCGGCAGGGCGCTCGATGCGGCCCTGGTCAAGGCGGGTCTCCGCCTTGTCGTTCAGCGCTTTCGTCAGGGATTTCTCGGCCTTGGTGCGGCCGAAGGAGATGCGGTTCTGCTCGGCCTGCTTGTCCTTTTCCGTGCGCTCGCGACGCTTGCGGAACTGGCGCAGATTGACGACGTCTCCGGTCATGAGCCGCGGCTCCTCGGATCAGTTCTTCTTGCGGAAGGAATCGAGCGAGACGACGGAGCCGCCGCCATTCTTCGGCTCGGTGGGCTTGTCGTCCTTGGCCGAGGTCTCGGCATTTTCTTCCGGAACGGGATAGGCGGTGATCTCCGCCGATTCCTGTTCTTCTTCCTCGCCGGCCGCCACGTCGAACTCCAGTTCGAAATTGACCGACGGGTCGTAGAAGCCACGGATGGCGTTGAACGGGATCACTAGCCGTTCGGGCGTGTCGGAGAAGGAGAGGCCGATTTCGAAGCCGATTTCGGTGACTTTCAGCTCCCAGAACTGGTGCTGGACCACGATGGTCATCTGTTCGGGATACTTGGCTTTCAGGTGCTGCGAGATGCGCACGCCCGGCGCGCCGGTCAGAAAGGTGATGAAGAAGTGGTGCTCTCCCGGCAAGTGACCGGTGGTGGCAACCTCCGTCAGGACCTTTCGGATGACGCTGCGCAGTGCGTCCTGTGCCAGAATGTCGTAGCGGATGTGGTCCTGGCCCATGAGCGTCCCGTCTTTCCTCGAACTCAATCTACTGTCTGCTGCCGGCTTGGAGGTCAAGCCGTCGGCTTTTCATTGCCCGTCTGAAGCAGACGAGTCAATTATTCAAGCATCTATAGACCATTTCGAAGCGGGGGAGAAGGTGAAGGCTTCTGTTGCCAGGTGCCTTCGGACCCCGCCTTACGGTGCTACCCGGAAGGACTTGATTTGAAGTGTCGCACCGCGATTAAGCAGCGAGACGTGCTTCAGCATAGTTGTCGTTTGCAACTATAAGTTTAGCCCGATAACGGTGGTACAATGCCGAGCAAAAAGTCGATCTTTACGCCCTTGTCGATCCTATTTCGCCCCCATCAAAAGCCGATCGATTCTGATCGGTTTTTGGTGGAGGCGCCGGGTACCGCCCCCGGGTCCAATGGGTTTATTTCATCGCCCGTTTATTGCCATAGCCGCCCGAAGACGGCAGAGTTCATATAGGTCTTTCCGGGCCCCAAGAAAAGGGGGATGTGTCGGATATATGACTTTCTCCCGGACTGCCCGGTGCCGAACCGCCTTGACTTGACCGGCATCCATGAAAAACTCCCGCTGCTGCCACGCGGCCGGCAATCTCCGGCCGCAGTTTCGAAAAGCAAAGCAAGCTGGAGGCCTCATGACGGACTACCTCGCAGATGTGCAGAAATACGACAGCGGCGCCGACGAGGCGATCGTCAACAAGATCGTGCGTCACCTTGGCATTGCGCTTCGCAACCGGGATTCCTCGCTCGTTTCGGCGTCGGATCCGAAAGAGCTCGAGCGGGTCAAGGAGAAATGGTGCGAGAAGAAGCTCGGCATCAGCGGCGCCGATGCGGACAGCGCGATCGACGCCACCGTCAAGGCGATGTCGGCGGACCGGTCGAAATCGCGCGTCACCTTCTATTATCTGGTGGCCAAGAACCTCGGCAAGCTACAGACCTTGTAGCTCCCCGCCGAATTATCCGGGATAATCGTCCCGTGGTCATTGGTTAGCCGCCGGCTTCGTCCTAAATTTAGCGAAAGTACGAATCGGCGGCGCCAGACCATGCAGCAATATCTCGACCTTCTCGACCATGTGATGACCAACGGATCCGACCGCGGCGACCGGACGGGAACGGGCACGCGCTCAGTCTTCGGCCACCAGATGCGCTTCGACCTCTCCGAAGGCTTTCCGGTGCTGACGACCAAGAAGCTGCATCTGCGCTCGATCATCCACGAACTGCTGTGGTTCCTGAAGGGCGACACCAATATCCGCTACCTCAAGGAAAACGGCGTCACCATCTGGGACGAATGGGCGGACGAGAACGGCGACCTCGGCCCGGTCTATGGCTACCAGTGGCGCTCCTGGCCGGCGCCGGACGGGCGCCATATCGACCAGATCGAAGGCCTCGTCGAGAGCCTCAAGACCAACCCCAATTCGCGCCGGCACATCGTCTCGGCCTGGAACCCGGCGCTGGTCGACGAAATGGCGCTGCCGCCCTGCCATTGCCTGTTCCAGTTCTATGTCTCCGACGGCAAGCTTTCCTGCCAGCTCTACCAGCGCTCGGCCGACATCTTCCTCGGCGTGCCCTTCAACATCGCTTCCTATGCGCTCTTGACGATGATGGTGGCGCAGGTGACGGGCCTGAAGCCGGGTGATTTCGTGCACACGCTTGGCGACGCGCACATCTACCACAACCATTTCGAACAGGCCCGGCTGCAGCTCACCCGCACGCCGAAGGCGCTGCCGCGGATGGAAATCAATCCAGACATGAAAGATCTCTTTTCCTTCCGTTTCGAAGACTTTACGCTCGTCGGCTACGAAGCCGATTCATCCATCAAGGCGCCGATCGCCGTCTGACATATCCTGATGCTGCGGGTGGACGGTCCGCATTTCTGAATTCTTCTCGATGCCGATGCCGCGCCACCCTTCGGGCGGGGCAGGAGCTTCCGTAGCCCGCAAGCGCAGGGGCCGGCAATCCAAGGTGAGGGGCGGCCGGGGAGGGCTGTCGTCCAAGGGAGGTATCGATGCTCACACTCGTTCATGCGCCGCTGTCGCGATCCTCGCGCATCGTCTGGCTGCTTGAGGAGCTGGGCGCGGAATACGAGATCCGCTACGTCTCGATCCGCCGCTGGGACGG
Source organism: Ensifer sp. Root558 (assembly GCF_001427045.1). NCBI lineage: Bacteria > Pseudomonadati > Pseudomonadota > Alphaproteobacteria > Hyphomicrobiales > Rhizobiaceae > Ensifer > Ensifer sp. Root558. Next base: position 245,085 of record NZ_LMGC01000001.1, read on the forward strand.
CTCGGGCGAGCCCGACGACAACAACCCGCATCCGCACAAGCAGGTGCCGGCGCTCATCCATAATGGCGCGGTGATCTGGGAGTCGGCGGCCGTCGTGCAGTATCTCACCGACCTCTATCCCGATTGCAGCCTCGGCCGGCCGGCCGGCCACAAGGAGCGTGGCGCCTATCTCTCCTGGCTTGCCTATTACGCGGGGGTGATCGAGCCGACGGCGCTTGCCCATATCTCCGGCGCCACCATCAACAACCCGGCACAGGCGCGGCTCTACAGCGAAATGTGCGCCCATGTGATCGACGTGCTCACCCGACGGACCTATCTGCTCGGCGAGACGATGAGTGCCGCCGATCTGCTCTTGGCAAGCGCGCTGCAGTGGATGCGCAAGATCCTGCCGGAAAGCACGGTCGTCGATCGCTACATCCGCGTGGTGACGGACCGGGCAGCCTATGACCGCGCCAGAGAAATCGACAGCAAACCGAACGGGTTCCATGACTGAAACGAAGACCACCCACCCGAAGATATCGATCGTCGTCGCCGTTGCCGCAAACGGCGTCATCGGCCGCGACGGCGATCTGCCCTGGCGGCTTTCGACCGATCTCAAGCGCTTCAAGGCGCTGACGATCGGCAAGCCCGTGATCATGGGGCGCAAGACCTGGGCGTCGCTCGGGCGTCCGCTTCCCGGCCGCGCCAACATCGTCATCACCCGCAACGCGGATTTTGTGGCGGAAGGGGCAAGCGTCGTCCCGTCGCTCGATGCGGCGGTAGCGCTTGCCGGCCGAGAGGCGGAGGCCGCGGGCGTGGACGAGATCTGCGTGATCGGTGGCGGCGAGATCTACCGCCAGTCGATCGCGCGTGCCGATATCTTGCATGTGACCGAGGTGCAGGCGACCGTGGATGGCGATACGCGCTTCCCCGATATCGATCCCGGCATTTTCGAGAAGGTCTTCGAAGAGGACCTGCCGCAGGGTGAAAAGGACAGCCACGCCATGCATTTCGTCACCTTTAAGCGGCGTGCGACAGCCTGACGCGGCGGATCGTCAACTATTTTGAACCATTTACGGTGAACTCGGGTCTATCGCGTTGAAAGCGGTGCGGGTGATACCTATAACGGTTTCACATCATGAACGACCGTGCGGTGGCGCGGCCGTTCAGCGTGGGAAGTATTCAAAAGAGAGGTTTTGATGCCCTGGAGCAATCAGAATGGCGGCGGCGGTGGCCCATGGGGCGGCGGCGGTGGCGGCGGCAATCAGGGGGGTCCCTGGGGCCAGGGGCCAAACCGGCCGCGTGGCGGCAAGGGCGGCCCGCCGGATCTGGAAGAGATCATTCGCCGTGGCCAGGACCAGCTCAAGAACGTCGTTCCCGGCGGCTTCAATGGTGGCGTCTTCGCCATTATCGGCCTGCTGATCGTCGGTTTTGTCCTGATCAATTCGATCTACACGGTGCAGCCGGACGAGCGCGGCGTCGAGATGCGCTTCGGCAAGCCGAAGGACGAGATCTCGATGCCTGGCCTGCACTATCATTTCTGGCCATTCGAGACCGTCGAATTCGTCAAGATCACCGAGCAGCAGCAGAACATCGGCGGGCGCTCTAGCGGCCAGTCGAATTCCGGCCTGATGCTCACCGGCGACCAGAACATCGTCAACGTCCAGTTCTCGGTTCTTTATTCGGTCACCGATCCGAAGGCTTACCTCTTCAACGTCGAGAACCCGTCCGACACGCTGCAGCAGGTGGCCGAAAGCGCGATGCGCGAAGTCGTCGGTCGCCGTCCGGCGCAGGACATCTTCCGTGACAACCGTCAGGCGATCGCCGCGGACGTGAAGAGCACGATCCAGGCAACGATGGACACCTACGGCACCGGCGTTTCCGTCAACACGGTCGCCATCGAGGACGCCGCACCGCCGCGCGAAGTGGCCGATGCGTTCGACGAAGTGCAGCGCGCCGAACAGGACGAGGACCGCTTCGTCGAAGAAGCCAACCAGTATGCCAACCAGGTGCTCGGTAAGGCACGCGGTCAGGGTGCGCAGATCCGCGAAGAAGCGGCCGCCTACAAGGACCGTGTCGTCAAGGAAGCACAGGGTGAGGCGCAGCGCTTCATCTCCGTCTATGACGAGTACTCCAAGGCGCCTGACGTTACCCGCAAGCGTCTCTATCTCGAAACCATGCAGGGCGTTCTCGGCAAGTCGAAGAAGGTCATCATCGACGAGAAGAACGGGCAGGGCGTACTGCCATATCTGCCGCTGAATGAAATCGGTCGTCCGACGACGTCGGGTGCCGCAGCAGTTTCGGGAGCAGGCCAGTGATCAACAATCGTACCTCCGTTATCCTGATCCTGCTCGCCGTCGTCTTCGTCGGCATCTATTCCTCGGTCTTCGTCGTCAACGAGCGCCAGCAGGCGATCGTCGTTCGCTTCGGTCAGATCAAGGACGTCAAGAGCCAGCCGGGCCTCTACTTCAAGCTGCCCTTCGCCTTCATGGACGCCGACCGCGTCCAGTACGTCGAAGACCAGGCACTGCGCTTCGACCTCGACAACATCCGTGTCCAGGTCTCGGGCGGCAAGTTCTACGAAGTTGATGCCTTCGTCGTCTACAAGATCTCCGATCCCCGCCGCTTCCGCGAGACGGTCTCGGGCGATCGCGACTCGGCGGAATCGCGTCTCAGGACCCGTCTCGACGCATCGCTGCGCCGTGTCTACGGTCTGCGCGGCTTCGAGGCAGCGCTCTCCGACGAGCGTGCGTCGATGATGCGCGAAGTGCGCGCCGACCTCAAAGCCGACGCGGAGTCGCTCGGCCTCAACATCGAGGACGTCCGTATCCGTCGCACCGACCTGACGCAGGAGGTCTCGCAACAGACCTACGACCGCATGAAGGCCGAGCGTCTGGCGGAAGCGGAACTGATCCGCGCCCGCGGTAACGAAGAAGGCCAGCGCCGCCGCGCGATTGCCGACCGTCAGGTCGTCGAAATCGTCGCCGAGGCCCAGCGTGATTCGGAAATCCTGCGCGGTGAAGGCGAAGCCGAACGCACAAGGACCTTTGCCGACGCCTTTGCGCGCGATCCGAAGTTCTTCGAGTTCTATCGCTCCATGACCGCTTACACGCAGTCGATCGGTAGCCCGGACACGACGCTGGTGCTTTCGCCGCATTCGGAATTCTTCCGTTACTTCAATAACTCGGAAGGCACTCCGCCGGCCGCGGCACCTCAAGCAGCGACCGGAAACTAGGCGGGCGATGTCAGACTTTCTGACAGGATTCGCTTTCTTCCTGATCATCGAGGGGCTGGTGTACGCACTGGCCCCTTTGGTTTTGGTGGAAATGGCGAAGCGTTTGCCGTATGTCCCCGAACATCAGCTTCGACTGGCGGGGCTCGTTTGCGTGGCTGCCGGGGTCGGACTTGTATGGTTGCTTCGAGGATAATGCGAAATGCCACATAAACTGCTGATCCGGCTGGTCGATGCCGAATACGCCATCACCCGCCTCAATATCGGCTCCAGCATGCCGGAATGGCTGCCGGGGCCGGGCTTCTGGACCGTGTCGAGCTCGCGCGAGGAGATGACACTGGTCTGCCGGGCCGCCCGCGTGCCGTCCAGCGTCCAGAGTTCGCTCGGCTGGCGCTGCTTCCGCGTCGAGCAGCATTTTGCCTTTGACGTGCCTGGCGTGCTCGCCTCGGTGCTCCGGCCGCTTTCGGATGCCGGCGTCGGCGTCTTTGCCAATTCGACCTTCAGCACCGACTACATCTTCGTTGCCGGCTCCGATCTCGACAAGGCGGTCCAGGCGCTGAAAGACCACGGCCACGAGCTCACCACCTGATCAGCCACGCCCGGCCTCGACCTAAAGGCTCGGCCGGGAACGCCCGTCCTTTCGCACCCGTGCGCGCAAGGATCAGGAAATCGTGTTTGGACCCTTCCGAATTCCGCCTTATCTTCAGAGGAAAGTCGGACGTCGCGGTCTTGCGGCTTGCGTTTGTCAAATCTGCCGCATAAGCCCGGCCGACGGTTTCGGTCGAGGCGGAATTATGCGAAGAATCAAAGTGCTATGGTGTGCCGGTGTCACCGCACACAGCCAGAGGAGCTGAAGCGAATTGTCCACGCGATCAAAATCCCGAGTACACTCGCTTGGCGCCTCCCTCGGCGTTCTGGCGCTCGCAGGCGCGCTTGCCTTCAGCAGCACCGCACTCGCCCAGAACACGGCGATCCGGCCGCCGAGCAATGGCCCGGCCTCCGTCGCCGATCTGGCCGCCGGACTGCTGGATGCCGTCGTCAACATCGCGACTTCGCAGAAGGTCAAGAACGACGATGATGCGCCGGCGCCGCAGGTGCCGGAGGGCTCGCCCTACCAGCGCTATTTCGATGAATTCTTCAAGGGCCAGGGTAATCAGGGCGGTAACCGCCAGCGCACGGTCGAATCGCTCGGCTCCGGCTTCGTCATCGATCCCTCTGGCTACATCGTCACCAACAACCACGTGATCGAGGGCGCCGACGACATCGAGATCAACTTCGCCAATGGCAGCAAACTGAAGGCGAAGCTCGTCGGCAAAGACACCCAGACCGATCTCGCGCTGCTGAAGGTCGAGCCGAAGGCGCCGCTGAAGGCCGTGCCTTTCGGGGATTCGCGCAAGATGCGCATCGGCGACTGGGTGATGGCGATCGGCAACCCGTTCGGCCTTGGCGGTTCCGTTTCGGTCGGCATCATCTCGGCGCGCGGCCGCAACATCAACGCCGGCCCCTATGACAATTTCATCCAGACGGACGCTGCGATCAACCGCGGCAATTCCGGCGGGCCGCTGTTCAATATGGCCGGCGAAGTGATCGGCATCAACACGGCGATCATCTCGCCAACGGGCGGCTCGATCGGCATCGGCTTCTCCGTGCCGACCGAACTTGCCGCCAATGTGGTACTTCAGCTCAAGGACTTCGGCGAGACGCGTCGCGGCTGGCTCGGCGTGCGCGTCCAGCCGGTGAACGACGATATCGCCGAGAGCCTGAAGATGGACGCGCCGCGCGGCGCGCTCGTCTCCGGCATCATCGAAGGCGGGCCGATCACGCACGGCGAGATCAAGGCCGGCGACGTCATCGTCAAATTCGACGGCCATGATGTCGGCGAGGTGCGCGACCTGAAGCGCGTGGTCGCCGAAAGCCCCGTCGGTAAGGCGGTCGATGTCGTGGTGATCCGCGACGGCAAGGAACAGACAGTCAAGGTGACGCTCGGACGCCTCGAGGATGGCGCGCTTGCAAGTGCCGACGCGGCAACCGGCGACGAGGGGTCGAAGGCTGACAAGCCGGAGGCTGCGCCGCTTCCAGCGACCGACGTCGTGCTCGGCATGAAGCTTGCGACGCTCAACGAAGAGGCGCGCAAGAAATACGGCATTGCCGAAGACGTGGACGGCGTTGTCATCACCGAGGTCGCGCCGAATTCGGTCGCGGCAGAGCGGCGCGTAGAGGCGGGCGACGTCATCGTCGAGGTCGGTCAGGAGGCGATGGAGACGCCCGCCGACGTGGCCGACCGGGTCGAGGAGCTGAAATCCAGCGGCCGTCGCCACGCCGCCCTTCTGATCTCCAACAAGTCCGGCGAATTGCGCTTCGTCACCGTTCGGGTGGAGTAGGACGCATCGCGCCTTTCGGCAGTTGCTATTGCGGCATCGGATCGATGCCGCAGCGCCGCTTTCGGTCGAGGCCGATTGTCTGAATCTTTTCAGTGCTATCGCCTCTGGGGCTGAGAGGCTGAATCCACGTCCTCAGGTTTTGATTCAAGGCTGCGGTTCGGCCGACGGGCCGCAGCGCGCTCATGATGGGCACAGACACGGTCCCGCTGCCGCGACCTTCTCCCCGCTTGCGGGGAGAGGGTTAGGGTGAGGGGCATTCGAGAAGCGGTGAGGTGCCCTTCTTTCAGCAGTCCTCGCTCGCTTGCCTGGGGTGCGGGGACGGCTTGCGCGCCGGCTGGAAGGTCATCAGCCTGAGGGCTTCGAACAGAATTTCGATAATCGTATGCATTGCCGCACCTCCTTTCTTGCAAGCATTTCACTCCACTTGCCGGCACCCCTCAAACGAGTTTACAGTCGCCTTCGGATAACTTGAGGTTATGCATGAAGCGCGGCCGACTGCCCCTGACAGCGTTGCGGAGTTTCGAGGCGGCCGGGCGACTGGAGAGTTTCACACTGGCTGCATCGGAGCTTTTCGTCTCGCAGGCGGCCATCAGCCGGCAGGTGCGCGAGCTCGAAGAGCTGATCGGCCGGCCGCTGTTTGAGAGGCTCCACCGCGGTGTGCGGTTGACGGCCGATGGTCAGGCGCTGCTCGGCACGCTGACATCTGCCTTCGACATGGTGGGCGAAAGCCTCGACGCGCTCTCGGGGCGGCGGTTGTCGCAGACGCTGAAGGTCAGCGCCGAACCATCCTTTGCCGGCTGCTGGCTGGTGCCGCATTTGCAGGAATTTCAGGAGGCGCATCCGGAGATCGATCTGGTGATCGATGCGGAGTCGCGGCTCGCCGAGTTTCGAAGCGGCGAGGCCGATATCGCCATCCGCCACAGCTTGACCGCCCGCGCCTGGTCGCGGGTGGAGGCGCGGCCCCTTGCCGAGGTGGAGATGGTCCCGGTGATCACGCCTGCGCTTGCCGGCGCCGGGCCGCCGCTCGACCGACCCGAAGACCTGTTGCAGCATCCATTGTTGCATGAGGATAACCGGCAACTCTGGGAACAATGGTTTGCGGCGGCCGGCACCGCGCCGGTGAAGCTTGCACGCGGCGCGATCTTCGCCGATGGCTCGATGGTGCTGCAGGCGACGCTGCGCGGCAGCGGCGTCGGCCTCATCGACCGCGACCATGCCCGCGACGACATCGCCGCCGGCCGGCTGATCCAGCCGTTCGACGCCTCTGTGCCCTATGGCGCGTTCTTTATTGTGGCGCGGCGCTTCGAGGCGCTGTCGGAGGCGGCCAGGGCCTTTGTCGACTGGATCGAACGGAGCTACCCGGGGGCGGGGCGAAAGCGGTGAGGCGGCCCTTATCCTCAGGGCGAGCGCTTGCCCCTCATCCGCCTGCCGGCACCGTCTCTCCGCACGCGGGGAGAAGGAAAGATATGGCGAACGCCCGCCATTCTTCAGAGGTGGTTGGGTAGTGCCAGTGCGGCTGGCGTCTCTCTTCCCGCCTGCGGAGAGAGATGTCCGGCAGACAGAGAGGGCAACCCACGAAGCGGCAGCTTATTTCCCGGCCTTTGAACGATGCGCCCGCCATTCCTCGGCGCTGATCGCATAGAGCACATGCCGAACCAGGGTCGGCTGATCGGTTGGGACGCGGGGGTGGTCGAAGTCGCGACTTGGGTCGCGGTGCATGCCGATCCGTTGCATGACAGCGGTCGAGCGGGTGTTGGCGGGAACCGCGAAGGAGACGACCTCGCTCAAGCCCTTTTCCTCGAAGCCGTAGCGCAGCAGGGCGTTGGCCGCTTCGGTGAGGTAGCCCTTGCCCCAGTAGGGCGGAGCCAGTCGCCAGCCGATTTCGACGGTTCCTTTGGGCAGGTGCGGCTCCAAATCCGTGAGCGCGAGGCCGCAGAAGCCGATTGGCTTGTCGTCGGCCTTGAGCGCCACGGCGAAGAAGCCGAAGCCGGTTTCGGCGATGCCCTTGCCGACGCGGTCGAACAGCGCGTCTGATTCCGCGCGGCTGCGGCGGAAGGGAAAGAATTCCATCACCTTGGGATCGCTGTTGATCGCGAAGAAGAGATCGCGATCGCTTTCCTTCCAGGCGCGGATGCGCAGCCGCTCAGTCTCGGCAATGATCATCCGGCGAAATCCGTCTTGCGATAGCCCTGCAGATAGAGAAGGGCGGTGAGGTCGCCGTGGTCGATGCGGACCTTCGCCTGCTCGGCGACCACGGGCTTGGCATGCAGCGCCACGCCGGTGCCGGCAAGCTGGATCATGCCGAGATCGTTGGCGCCGTCGCCGACGGCAAGGGCATCGTCCGTCGAGATGCCGAGGCGGTCGGCGATCTCGATCAGCGAATCGACCTTGGCCTGCTTGCCGAGGATGGGATTGGCGACTTCGCCAGTGAGGATGCCGTCTTCGGCGATCAGCGTATTGGCGCGGTTCTCGTCAAAGCCGAGCATCTCGGCGATCGGGCCGGTAAAGACGGTGAAACCGCCGGAGACGAGCGCGGTATGGTGGCCCTTGCTCTTCATCGTTGCGATCAGTTGTTTTCCGCCCGGCGTCAGCGTGATGCGCTTGGCGATGACCTCGTCGACGACGCCAAGTGGCAGGCCCTTCAGAAGTCCTACGCGTTCGATCAGCGCCGGCTCGAAGGCGATCTCGCCGTTCATGGCGCGGGCGGTGATCGCCGCCACCTTGTCTTTCAGGCCGACTTCGGCGGCGAGTTCGTCGATGCATTCCTGGCCGATCATGGTCGAGTCCATGTCGGCGATGAGCAGTTTCTTGCGGCGGCTCTCGGCGTCTTGCACGGCGACATCGACCGGTGCATCGCCGATCACGCCGCGCAGCAGGGTTTCGGCGGCATCCGGATCGGTGCCGTCGGTCAGCGCGATATCGCAGGCGATGCCATCGGCGAGCCAATAGAGGCCGGATGCCTTGACGGCGTCAGCGGCTGCTTCCGCCAGTGCTGGCGTCAGAACAGGATTTGACGGATTGGCGATAAGCGTGGCAACGAGAGCCATGGACAACAACCTTGATACCGAGAGCGACGCGATCCTGATAACCGGGCCGACCGCCAGCGGCAAGTCCGCGCTTGCCGTCGAACTGGCGCGCCGACACGGCGGCGTGGTCGTCAATGCCGACAGCATGCAGGTCTATGACACGCTGCGGCTGTTGACGGCGCGGCCGGACGAGGCCGACATGGGCGGCATAGGGCACTGTCTTTACGGCCATGTGCCGGCGGCATCCGCCTATTCCACCGGTGCCTGGGCGCGTGAAGCGCAGGCATTGGTCGCTCAGCTCAAGGGCGAGGGACGCTTGCCGGTTTTTGTCGGCGGCACCGGGCTCTATTTCAAGGCGCTGACCGGTGGTCTCTCGGACATGCCGGAGATCCCGGCGGCGATCCGGGAAAGGCTGCGCGAGCGGCTGAAGGCGGAAGGGGCGGAGGCGCTGCATCGCGACCTCGAAGCCAGGGATCCGGAAACGGCGGTGACACTGAAGCCCGGTGACGGCCAGCGGATCGTGCGGGCGCTCGAAATGGTGGAGGCCACCGGCAAGCCGATCCGCTTCTTCCAACAGCAGACCGGACCCATGATCGTCGACCCGGACCGGGCTACAAAATATGTCGTGCTGCCGGAGCGAAAGCTCCTGCACGACCGCATCAACCGTCGCTTCCAGTTGATGCTTGCCGGCGGCGCGATCGACGAAGTGCGGGCGCTGCTTGCGCTCGAGCTGCCGTCGGAAATGCCCATCATGAAGGCGATCGGCGTCAGCCAGATCGCAGCCCTTCTGAAGGGCGAACTCGACGAGGCCGAAGTGATCGAGATGGGCGCTGCGGCAACGCGACAATATGCCAAGCGGCAGATGACCTGGTTCCGTAACCAGCTCGACGACAGCTGGCAGCGCATTTCGAGCGCCGAGGAGGTGCTTTGACGAGCGCCGTTGCTGCGGATCAGTCGGCGAGGTTCAGCTGCCAGGACACGCCGAAGCGGTCGGTGACCCAGCTGAAGCGCTGGCTGAAGCCGTAATTGTCGAGTGGCATCAGCACTGCCCCGCCTTCGGCGAGCATGCCATAAAGCGTGATGATCTCATCCTCGCTCTGGCATTCCACGAAGAACGAGAACGACGGGGTGAAATCGAAGGCGTGCCGGACCGGGCTGTCGATGCACTTGACCCGCTGCGCGCCGAGCCGGAAAAGCGCCACCTTGACGCTGCCTTCGGGACCTTGCTCATCCGGTCCATAGCGCTCGACTTCCAGCACCTCGGCATTCGGGAACAGCGAGTCGTAGAAGGCCATGGCGTCGTCGGCGACGCCATCCTGGAACATCAGAAAGGGCGTGATGCTTGTGACCATGGCGCGCTCCCGTTGTCGTCGGTGTCAACAAAACCGGCTGACTGATCCTACCCCAGGATGTCGCCACGACAACGGTCGGCCCGCGGCAAAGTTCCCTTGCAGGATAGGCGCTGATGCCTTGCTGTGAGCGGGGCGGCTTGCAGGTTCGGGCGGCGCATGCCATGTCCCGATCATGACAGACGAGCAGAAAACGTCTCCTGACAGCGCGGAAATCCGTCTGTCTCCCGATGAAGCCCTGGTGCTCTTTGAACTTCTGTCGCGTTGGAGCGAGGAGAACGCAGTTCCAACGCCGGACGCCTCCTGTTTCGAAAGCACGGCCGAATGCGCGGTGCTGCTCGCAGTGCTGGCAGACCTTCAAAAGCAGTTGGTCGCACCCTTTCGCGAAGACTACGCCGAAGCGGTGAAAGCGGCACGCCGCCGTCTGGCGCCATCGTGGGATTACCCTGACCTCAGGGGGTGATTTGCTTGCTTGTGCCTGCGCTTGATCAGCTCGGACCAGTCACGCCAGCAGCGGCCACAGCACCAGTCCGATCCCGATGATGCTGGTCGCAAACAGGGCCGAGCGCAGCACGGGAATGCCGATCGCATAGGCGAGCCAAAAGGCGAGCCGTGCCGAAAGCCAGACGATCGCGCCGAGTTCCGTCGTCGTGTTGTTTGCGCCGGTGACTTCGACCGCAAGCAGCGCGGACGCGGCGAAGGGAAAAGTCTCGAGGAAGTTTGCCTGCGCGCGTTTCAGCCGTCCGACGAGGGGCGTTGGCGGCGGCCCGGCCGCTTCGCGCGAAGAGAGCGACCAGGCCAGTCCGTTCTGGCGCGTCTGGAGTTGCGCCGCGACAAAAACCTGGATGATGCCGAAGATGCAGCCGAGCGCCAGCACGGTCATCTCCATGCTCATGGCCGCGCTCCGAAAGCCGTCTCGAACTTTACTGTCGCGTGTGCCTGCGCCATGTCAGCCATCGTGCTTTCCTCCCGCATTGTTTGCTGAAAGCACGCTAACTCTCTGGTACGATATCGTAAATACGGACAAAAAGGATAGTACGGGGGGGCCGACATGACGGAACAAGCCGTGGCATCGGACCGAGGTGTCGGGCCGAAAGTGTCCAGCCTGACCGGTCTCGACATGAGCCATATCCGGCTCTGCCCCGCCATCGCCTTCAACCAGATCGTCGGCGGGCGCTACAAGCTGCACATCCTCTGCGTGCTCGAAGGCGGGACGCACCGCTATGGCGAAATCGGACGGTCGCTGCTTCGTGGCGGACTCGGTAAGCCGATCACCCCGCGTATTCTCAGCCGCGAACTGCGGGAACTGGAGGAGCGGGGCCTGATCAGCCGCCGGGACTATCCCGTGGTGCCGCGCAAGGTGGAATACAGTCTGACCGCCCAGGGGCAGGCGCTGCTGCCGATCCTTGCCGAAATCGTCCGCTGGGGCGCAACGGGCGCGCACGAGCAAATCCTCGGGATATGACTTCCTCCTGCTCGGCCCTTCAAAACGTCGAGAAGGCTGTCGCGCTCACGCTTTCACGGCCGAGAAGAAGAGGAAGCGCGGTTTGGTCGTCAGGCTCCTGTAGGCGTCCGGAAAGAGCGTGCTGGCACGCGGATCGGGCTCCGGTTCGCTCACCGTCTCGGTGGCAAATCCGGCTGATTTGAGCGCATCGAACATGGCGTGCAGCGGGCGGTGCCAGAAGCGCATGTGGATGGTCCTGCCGCCCCGTTCCCAGGTATCGTCGAAGCGATAGGTCTCGAAATAGTTGTCGTGACCGGAAAGGGAATGATCCATGAACGGATGGTGCGTGGAAAACACCAGACGGCCGCCCTTTCGTAGCACCCGGTTGAACTCGGAAAGCGGGAGCGACCAATCCTCCAGATAATGCATGACGAGGGATGCCACGATGAGGTCGAAGGCACCGTCGTCGAACGGCAAGGGTTCGCTCAGATCGGCCATCAGCAATTGCGCACGCCCGTCGAGGCGTCGACGGGCGATGTCCAGAAGACCGGCGCTGCGATCGATGCCCGTCACCGCGGCGCCGCGCTCGATGAGCGCTGCCGCGTGCGCTCCGCCGCCGCAACCGGCGTCGAGCACCCGAAGCCCGGCGACGTCGCCGGCGAGTGCCAAAGTCGCCGGCCGCTCGTAATAGGCGTTCCAGGCGTTGTTCTCGTTGTCGGCATCATAGGCTGCCGCAAAGGCATCGTAGTCGTTCTCTGGCAAGGCCTTTTCTCCGCTGCCACCGAAAGGCGTGCGCGATCAGATGTCGAAGCGCTTGAAACTTCTATTCTATCGGTCTGCGACGCCATCGGGCAATCGCGTTAATGTGGAGCGCCCCCTGGAGGACCTTCGGTCGCAAGGACGCGTGCGACCACCCAGCGAGCCGCTATTCCCCTCCAGAGTTGTTCACGCACTGCCGCCCGCAGCGAATGTCTGGACAAAACGCTTTTACATCTCTGGTTGTCATCGGGCAAATGGGGCGCCCGCAGTTTCACGCGTTCGCTGCCTAGGTCTTGCGGATGATGCTGCCGAGGGGCCGCTTCAACAGGCTTTCGCGCAGCGAGCCCTGGCGCGGCCGCTCGCCGGACGCCGGGTCAGCCGTTTGCGAACGGCGTTGGGCCTGATCGGCCGGGGATGGCTCGTTCAAGAGCTGCTGGCGGATCTGATTGAAGCGCTCCAGCTCCGGATTGACGGGGGCAGGCGCGCGCGGAAGCATGTCCGGACGATAGGGCTCGATCTCGACCTGCGGCTCGCTGAGGCCCGGTTGCGGCTCGGCTTCTGCCGTGGCGCCCAGTTCGGTCTCCCAGCGCTGCTCTTCGCTCACGGTCTGCGCCGCCATGTAGCTCTGCTGGAAGTTCGAAATATCCGGCCCGTTGATGGCGCGCATGCGGCTGACGATCGCGCGCAGGTCAACGGTCGGCGGATGGTCCTCGTCGATCCGGTCGATGATCCCGTGGGCGCGCGGCAGGCGCTCCTCGGCGATGCGAGAAAAGCGCATGCGCATCGGCACGGCCACCGCCTCGCCGAATGCGATTGCCTCGCCATTGCCGATCGAGGAAATGAAGCTCGTCGTCGATGTCGACGAGTTCGGAATGGCCGAGCGGATGATGTCCTGGTCGCGGTCGTTGGCAAGCCGCATGGCAAAGACCGTCGAGCACTGCGACAGGATCGTCGGATCGAGTTCGCCGGGGCGCTGGGTGATGATGCCGAGCGATACGCCGTATTTGCGGCCTTCCTTGGCGATGCGGGCGATCGCCTGCCGCGTCGGCAGGAAGCCGAGCGACGGATCGGCCGGCACGTAGCGGTGCGCCTCTTCGCAGACGACCAGCATATGGATGCCGCCATTGCTCCAGAGCCCGATTTCAAACGCCATGCGGCAAAGCACCGAGGCGACGGAATTAACGACTTCCGAGGGGATGCCGGCCAGCTGGAAGGTGGCGATCGGCCGGCCGTCGCCTGGAATGCGGAAAACCCGGGCGATCGTATCCTGGATCGTGTCGGTGATCGTGTTCGACGAGAACATGAAATGATAGCGCGGATCGTTGATCGCCGAGACGATCTTGACCTTGAGCGAGCGCAGATGCGGCTTGTCGTTGCGCCCTTCGAGCCGGCCGATGCGCTCGTCGATCAGCGCCAAGAGGTCGGCGATGCGGTAAGGCACCGGCGTGTCGGCGGTGATCGAGCTCTTTTCCGTCTGGCGCCGCACGATGCCGGCGTCGCCGCCGCCGCGGAAGGCCTTCTTCGCCTCGGGGATGATGTCGCGCAGCATGTCGAGCTCGTCCGGCGGCGCCGGACGGCCGCGGAAGATCACCTCTGCGAACTCCTCCAGTCGGAAGAACCAGAAGGGCAGGTCGAGCGTATCGGTGTCGATGACGACGGCAAGGTCGGGGAAGGCGGCGGCGAACTCGTTGTGCGGGTCGAGGATCAGCACGCGCAGCTTCGGATCGGCAATGATCGCCTTGTTGAGCAGCAGCGTGACCGCGGTCGACTTGCCGACGCCGGTCGTGCCGACGATGGCGAAATGCTTGGCGAGCATCGAGGGCACGTGAATGGTTGCGTCGAGGCTCTCGTCCTGGGTCAGCTTGCCGATGATGCAGCTGTCGTTGCGGCCGGAATCGTAGATGCGCGCAAGGTCGGCGGCGCGGATGCGGTGGGCGATGGCACCGAGATAGGGATATTGGCTGATACCGGCGGAAAACTCTTCACGACCGTCGGGCCCCCTATGGACCTCGCCCATCAGTTCGACTTCGATGCGGAAGGTGTTGTTGGTCTCTTCGCCCCATTCGCTGGAGGTGGTCTGCATCGAATAGACCAGCGCCACCACGCGGTTCCTGCCGACGGAAATGGAAATCAGCCGGCCGACGGACCAGAGTTCGGTCAGCGACGTCTCGCCGCTCTCTGCGATCGCAGCGATCGTCGCGCGCGCGCCGTTGCAGGCAACCACCCGTCCGAGGAACCGGTTGCCGGGCTTCAGGCCGTCACGGCGATCCTGCTCTCCGGCACGGATCGAGGAATGAAGTTCATTGTTCAGCAACGCGAGAAACCCCGGCAATACGGCGCTTCATGTTAGCCAAGGGGATTTAACAAGTGGTTTCGAGATGTTGCACGCTCGAGCACGCGGGGCACGGGCAGCGGCATGGCGACTTGCGCACTCCGATTTAGTTCCCTGTCAGAGCGATAGCCGGCCGGCCATCCTCCTCGCCGAGCTACCGTACTGCCAGCGCATCATGAAGTACGAGACGGTCAGGAGGAGGGCCATACCGCCTGCGATCACGAGACAGAGAACCATGTCCAGAGACATCAGCAGGGAGACGAACTGCTGCCGGTTGACGTAGTAGGCGATCTCATAGCCTGGGTCGCCAAATACAAACGCCATGACGTAGACCCAAGCAGCAATTGCAACACCCGGCAGAATGCTAATTGCCGTGGCTAAGCCCAAGGAGACGCGGGCCAGTTTCGCTTTCTCTTCTTCCGTCGGGCATCGGCGATGCCTTTGCACGAAACGGCTGGCTGTGGCGGTAGCCGATGACAATGTCTGCGCAAACCAGACGCCGTATGCAGTTCCCTTCGGTATCGGGCCAACAAGGGTCTCGTAGGCGAACATCCCGGCCACGCAGACTCCTGTCAACGCCAGGCAAACGAGGGCGAAGTAGCGGTAATATGGCGTCAGCGACACGGTCGGCGTCATGCGTGGTTCCTGGCGGGCGGTTGTGGCGCCACTTGGCATGATTAGCGCATAACTTGCAAGATTGTGCGCTCTCCCTGAGCAAACTGTCGGGAAAGCTCGCCGACGTTGGCCGGACTGTGTGACGCCTCAGCCCTCCGATGGTTTGATGCACTGAGCAAACGACCGGAACAGCGCCCGCCCTTCCGGCCAGTCACTCAACCCGCTCTTGCCGTTGATATGGGCGACGGCGCCGGCTTCGGCGAACCGGCTGCCCCATTGCGCCGCCCGCATCTGCGCGTAGCCGATGGTGCCGAAGGGGTCGTTGGAACTCGCGACGATAAGGGAGGGAAAACGGAAGCGTTCCGTCGGGACCTTGGCGAAGCTGGCAGCCTCCGCCGGGAAGGCCGCAGACGTCGGATCGGGAACCGCCACGAGAAAAGCGCCGGCGACAGGACGGGTGCGGACCGCATGCCAATGGGCGACGAGCAGACAGGCAAGGCTGTGGGCGGCGAGAAGGGGTGGCTCGCTTGCTGAGGCAATGGCGCTGTCGAGCGCCTGGATCCAGTCGGCAAGCTGCGGACGATCCCAATCGCCCGGTTGGAAACGGCGCAAGTGAGGGTCTGCATTCTCCCATCGGGTTTGCCAGTGCGCCTCGCCGGAACCGCCGATGCCGGGCAGGATGATGATATCGTTCATGTCGTCCTCTCATCTTCAACATGGGGGAGACTGCCAGCTTCCCTTGACCATCTGAATGCGCAATCATCGGAAAGTGCGGCCGTTTGCCGATGGATTAAAGGTGAAACATGGCGGTTGACCGTTCTGCCCTCGACCCGACCGATATCGCGATCATCGAGGTATTGCAGGAAGACGGACGCATCGCGATCTCGGAGCTCGGGCGGCGTATCGGTCTGTCGCAGCCGGCGACCTCGGAGCGGGTCAAGCGGCTGGAGGAGCGCGGCATCATTTCCGGTTATGGCGCACGCATCGATGCGGCACGCCTCGGGCTTGGCATGATGGCGGTGATCCGCCTGAAGACGACGCACGAACATATCCGTGCCTGCCTCAAGCAGTTTTCCGAGATGCCGCAGGTGATCGAGGTGCTGCGGCTGACCGGCGAGGACTGTTTCCTTCTCAAGGTGCTGGTGCCGACGCCGGGCGAGCTTGAAACGATCGTCGACACGATCGCGCGCTATGGCGCCGTGACGACGTCGCTTGTCTTGAGCGGCGAGCCGGAAAAGCCGATCGGGCGGGCGCTGATCCAGCGGGTCTGAGACTGGGCGCCGGGCACGCTTCGACTTGATGAAAGTCAATGCAGAACGCGAGAGGACGCGGGATAATTCAACCATAGGCCAGGCACGTCCGTTCGGGTGACCGTCAGGGGCGTTGCCGGCCACGGACGCTCGAAGGGCGAGCGGGAAGCGGGCGAGGGGAAGCCATGAGCGATGCAATTGCCTATTTTCGTCGGACACCCATACTCTGGCTGATCGTCTTCGTGCCGATCGCGATCGCCGGCGAGCACATCTGGCCGGACGCCCATACGCTGCTCTTCCTGCTGTCGGTGGCGGCGATCGTGCCGCTGGCGGCGCTCCTGAGCCAGGCGACGGAGGCGGTTGCGGCCCGCACCGGCGACACGGTCGGCGCGCTCTTGAATGCAACGCTCGGCAACCTGACCGAGCTCGTCATCGCCCTGATGGCGCTTGCTGCCGGCCAGTATCTGCTGGTCAAGGCCTCGATCGCCGGCGCGATCGTCACCAACACGCTGTTCATGCTGGGTGGTTCGTTTCTGCTCGGCGGGCTCAAGTTTCACCTGCAGGAGTT
Organism: Ensifer sp. Root558; assembly: GCF_001427045.1. Lineage (NCBI taxonomy): Bacteria > Pseudomonadati > Pseudomonadota > Alphaproteobacteria > Hyphomicrobiales > Rhizobiaceae > Ensifer > Ensifer sp. Root558. The sequence continues at coordinate 262,020 of NZ_LMGC01000001.1, forward strand.
CAACCGGGTGAATGCGCGCTTTCTGGCGAGCCTCCTGTTCATGGCGACGATCGCCGTACTCGTGCCTTCGCTGATCGGTGCTGCCGACGGCCAGCCGCAGACGGCTTTCACCCAACAGCTGAGCGCCGGCCTCTCCGTCCTTCTCATCATCACCTATGGGCTCTGGATGCTGTTTTCGCTGAAGACCCATCGCGAGCTGTTCGTCTCGGCCACCTCTGAGCATGGCGGTGATGAACCGCACTGGCCGCTGGCGACGGGCATCATCGTGCTGCTGGTGGTGACCGTTCTTGTGGCGCTCGTCAGCGAAGTTTTCGTCGGCTCGGTGCAGGTTGCGGCCGAAGAGCTTGGCATGACGCCGGCCTTCGTCGGCTTCGTCGTCGTCGCGCTCGTCGGTGCTGCGGCCGAGATGGCGACGGCTTTTTCCGCTGCGCGCAAGGATCGGCTGGACCTGAGCGTCGGCATAGCGCTCGGCAGCGCCGTGCAGATTGCGCTCTTCGTCGCGCCGCTGCTGGTGCTTCTGAGCTACGTGCTCGGGCCGCAGCCGATGGACCTGCAGTTCTGGCCGGGGGCGATCGTGATGATGCTGGTCGCGACCATGGCCGCGACGCTGCTTTCCAACGGCGGGCGGTCTGCCTGGTACATGGGCGTGCTGGCGCTCACCGTCTACGTGATCTTCGCCATGACGCTGTTCCTGCTGCCGCCGCAGGTGTAGCCCTGCGGTCGGCTGAAATCAGCGCCCGCCGGCCGCAATCAGGCTGCGGGCGCAGTCGAGGATGGTGGCGTTCACGGACCTCGGCGCAAAGCCAAGCAGGCGCCGGGCTTTGTCGGATGACAGTGCAAATTTGCGACCGAGCAGCGGGGCCAGCGGCTTCAAATCGGCGCTGAGCGGGGCCAGCAGCCGCACGAGCGCGGTCGGCAGCCGTCGCGTCGGCACCTTGCGGCCATCGACGCCGAGGCCCAGGCGTAGCGTGGCGGCGATCTCCTCCATCCATTGGAAGTCGCCGGCGGCGAGAAAGCGTTCGCCTGCGGCCTCAGGCGCGGTCATGGCGGTGACGTGCAGGTCGGCGAGATCGCGTACGTCCACCACCCAGAAACCGAGGCGCGGCAGGAACCGCGGCCGGCCGCCAGCGAGGTCCCCGATGATCTTCACCGAGCCGAGATTTTCGCTCGAAAGCACCGGACCGAAGACGGCGCCGGGCAGCACCGTGGCGAACTCCGTCGCCTTGCCCTCCATGAACTTCCAGGCGGCACGCTCGGCGAGGATCTTGGAGACCCGGTAATTGTCAAATTGTGGGTCGTCGGGGTCGGCCCAGCGCGTCTCGTCGCTGGCAAGGCCTGAGTCCAGCGGCGGCCGGGTCGTGGCGGCTGCCGAAGTCATCACCACACGCCGGACGCCCGCATCGACGGCGGCGGAAAGCACCCGCAGCGTGCCTTCGCGGGCCGGCGTAACATAGGCGTCGCGGCCGCCGCCGGGAATGCCGCCGAGCGGCGACGCGACGTGCAGGACATAGGTGCAGCCCTCCATCGCCTCGGCCCAGCCGTCATCTCCGGTCAGATCGGCCCTGGCGAAGGACAGTCGGTCTGTCGCGTCGCTGACGGCGGCGATCGAGCGCCTGACGGCGTCGGCCTTTGCGAGATCGCGCAAGGTGGCGCGAACGTGGTATCCGCCTTCGAGCAGAGATACGATGCACCAGCGGGCGACGAAGCCGGTGCCGCCGGTGACAAGAACACATTCATTCATCGGTTTTCATCTTCTTTCGTTGCGTCAGTCGCAGGTCCTGCCCATGGCCGCGAAGGGTTTGCGCCGGCTGATCCGGTAGACGGAGGCGGGCGGGAAGTTTCTGATGGTGCCGCCGATGCGCCGGGCGCGAAGGCCGAGCCGGTCGAGCAGCGGCCGCGGGATGGGGCAGCGCGGACCGTAGGTGAACTGGTAGAGATGGCCACCCGGCCGCATGTGCAGGAAAATACCGGAAAGGATTGCCATAACCTTGCGGGTGGGCATGGAGAGCAGCGGCAGGCCGCTGACCGCAGCGCCGATGCCTGCGGGAATTTCGGAATGACCATCGGCAAGCCGCGCCGCGTCGATCGAAAGAATGGTGGAGGCCGGGAAACGCGCCTTCAGGACGGCTGCAAAGTCAGGGCCGGATTCGACCAGCACAAGGTCTTCCTCGCGCACGCCCCGCTCGATCAACGCGCGCGTGAAGACACCGGTGCCGGGACCGAGTTCGAGCACCGGGCCATAGCGAGGGTCGATCTCGCGCGTGATCAACCGGGCAAGCGACCGGGAGGACGGCGTGACCGAGGCGACGCGCAGTGGATCTGCGAGCCAGGAGCGGAAGAAATGCAGGCTATCGCCATAGGCGCAAATGCTGGTCACGTGAGGCTCCGTGGATGGAATGAAGGCTGTCTTGCAAGGCGCGTTGCAGCGGCAAGTCTACGTCTGTATACTTCCGATTCATGATCATGTCTACAGATGTATACTAAGGAGGGGCCATGCCTGCCAAAAAGGGGGCTGCTGAAAAAGGGGGCGCAGAAAAGCGGCCTGCCGAAAAGGACGGGCGCCGCCGCGACGCGAACGCCACGCGCGCCGCAATTCTTGAGTCCGCACGCTCCGCCTTCATCGCCTCGGGATATGAAGGCGCCGGTGTGCGCGAGATCGCTGAAGGGGCCGGGGTTACGGCGATGCTGATCAACCGCTATTTCGGTTCAAAGGAGGGGCTCTTTGCCGAAGTGCTTTCGACCGCCAACCAACGGCCGATCATCGCCACGCCGGAGACGCTCAGCGCACCGGACCGGGCAGCGCGCATCGCAAGCGCGCTTTTGAAGGTGACGGAGCCGGAGGCAACCGCGCTCGACGGCTTCCTCATCATGCTCCGCTCGATCTCCAACGAGCGTGCGGTCGATATCGCGCGACAGGTGGTCGAAAGCCACCACCAGAAGAACGTCACTGAGGCGCTTTCAGGCCCGGATGCAGGTCAGCGCGCGGCGCTGCTGATGTCGCTCGTCGCCGGCGTGCAGATCATGCGCCAGGTGGTGGGGCTGGAAGCGCTGAATAAGGGGCATGACGCCGAGCTCGAGCGCCTGCTCGGTGATCTCGTCGCCAGGCTTGTCGATGAATAGGGGGTGCCTCCGTGCGCTCCGGCAGGGATCGCAGGCCTCTCACGGAGGCAGGCTTGGAGCGCGAGGGTCTATTTCGGGGCGTTCATATCGAACACGACCCAGCGGAAGAACAGGTAGATCGCGCCGAAACTGAGGAGGAGAGGTGTGAGCACGGAAAGGTCAAGCATCTCATTGCCTTTGTTTTTAAGCTGCATCATGCAGCCAAGCTAATTTGCCACGGCAAGTGTTAATGGCCGGTGCATGCGGACGCGGCCGACCTCCAAAATTGCTCTGGTATCTGCCGCTTGACCTCAACCAAGCTTGAGCTCTTACAAACCTCTCCATCGGCGTTGGCCCGAACGCCATCTTCGGCCCGGATTCGGCCCGAGGAGCCAGCAATACGCGACATGGAGGATGCATGACCGAGCAACTGCTTTTCCGAAATCTGATGAGGATTACTCCCGGCCATCTCGAACCGTTCCGCGAGGCGGTGCGCAGCGCGATCGCCTTCGTCGAAGAGCATGCGCCGCAGTTGATGGTGCAGACGTTCATCGACGAGAAAGAGATGCAGGCGGTGAGCATCCAGCTCTACCGCAATTCTGAGGACGTGCTCCGGCACTGGCAAATGTCGGATGCACACATCAACGACGTCTCCGCCCACTGCTCGGTGGAGCGGCTCGAGGTCTATGGCAATCCGAGCAAAGAGGTGGCCGCGGGGCTGGCGCCGTTCATCAACGATGGCCGCGGTTCCATCATGCCGTCGCTTGTCGGGTTCTCGCGGTTCTAGCGATAGGGACTGCGACGCGCCGGAGAACCGGCGCGTCGCGCGCAGATCAGCCTGACGGAGCCGTTGCGGGTCGTTGGCGCGAGGCCTGCCACAACACCAGCAGCGCGACCGCGAGAAGCAGCGCGTCTGCAGTCGGCATGGCGAACCAGATGCCGGGTTCGCCAAAGCTCGACGCGTAGAGTGCGACCAGCGGCATGGTGAAGAGATAGGGCTTGGCAAGCCCCAGGATCGCCGCCCGGCGCGCATCGCCGATCGCCTGGAAATAGCTGCCGAGCATGATCAGCGGTCCGGATAAGACGTACATCGCGACCATCACCGGCATGATGCGCGCGACGTCAGCGATGACCGCATCGTTGTCGACGAAGGTCGCGCCAATCGGCCTGGCAAAGCCGAGGAGCAGCACCTCGACGGCGAGGCAGTAGAAGAACGCCACAAGCATGCCAAGCCGCAGCATCCTTTCTGCCCGGTCCGCGAGGCCGGCGCCGACATTGTTGCCGACGATCGCCTGCATCGCCTGGCTCAGGCCCAAGAGCGGCAGCAGCGCGAAGGTCATGATGCGGGTGATGATGCCGTAGGCGGCGACCGTGGTGGCGTAGTTTTCGGCCGCCGTCTTCTGCAGCGCCGCCATGATCGTCACCGACACCAGCGCCATGCCGATGAAGCCGAGGCTCTGGGGGCTGCCCAGCGCGATCATGCGGCTCCATCCCGTCAGCGGGTTATGCCGGAGGAGGGCGGAGAGCCGCAGTTCCGTGCGTCCGAACAGGCGGAAGAGGACGATGAGGCCGAGCGCGAGGAGCTGCGCCAGCACGGTGCCGGTCGCGGACCCCGCGACACCCATGTCCAGCAGCGCGATCAGCACATAATTGAGGGCAAGGTTTGCGAGCGAGACCAGCAGGCTGAGGCCGGCCATCAGCCCGGCGCGTCCCTCGCATCGGAGCGCGTCCGATTGCACCGCCAGCAGGAACTGGACGGGCGCGCAAAAGATGATGATCGCGATATAGCGCTCGGCCATGCTGGCGAGCGGCCCCGGACCATTGGTGAGCGTCAGCACCAGGCGGTCGCCTAAGGCTGCGAACAGCGCGACCAGTGCAACAGCGATCGTCAGCGCCAGTATGTGGGCGCCGGCGAAGACGCCGCGGGCTTCAGCAAAGCGGCCGGCGCCGAGATGGCGGGCAAGCAGGCTCGCCATGCCGCTGACGACGAGGGTGGCCAACGCCACGGTGAGAATGAAGATCGGAAACACCGTGGTCACGGCGCCGACGGCTTCGGCGCCGACATAGATGCCGAGCATGATGGCATCGGCCACCGTCAACAGCCCGTTCATGCTCATGACGAAGATGATCGGCAGCGCCGTTTTCAAGAAGATCGCGCCGAGCGGCGCGGTCAAGTAGGCATTCGGCTTGGAGGTGTCCTTGGACATCCCGCACTCCTGTTCTCGCATTTCGATTGGGAAGAGGAGGGGCTCGCATTGCCTGCCACACGAAATGCGATCGGGGCGAGAGGATATCGTCAGAAGTCAGATTTCACCGAGACTGGAAGCCTGCGAGCGGCGGGGATCTGAAGCCCGGAAAGGGAGGTAGCGCCAAGCCGCATCGCCGTCAAGCCGGGGGACGATGACCCTTGCGCGTCATGAGACAAGCGGTGCCTTGCCGTAGTCGCTATGGGCCTGTTCGCGCAGCTTTCTCGGACGGTTTGCGCAACAATGTTCCGAGAAAGCGCCGGATCGTGTAACGAAAAGCCGTTGACGCCTCAGGCATTTGTGTTTATCAACTCGGCCCATGAAAAATTTTGCGGTTATTCTTGTGGTGGGACGGCGCATGGGCAGGATGGTGTAACCATCCGGCGGTAGCCACCCATGCGCTGAACGAGGCTCCTGACGGGGCCTTTTTTTATGCCTTCAAACAAGCTAAGCACCCAACTGGGAAAAGGGACGGAAGCAAGTCAATGAGCGGTACAGAAAACCAGATGACAGGCGCGGAGATCGTTCTCCAGGCACTGAAGGACAATGGCGTCGAGCATATCTTCGGCTATCCCGGTGGCGCCGTGCTTCCGATCTACGACGAAATCCACCAGCAGGACGATATCCAGCACATCCTCGTTCGCCACGAGCAGGGCGCCGGCCACATGGCCGAAGGCTATGCCCGCTCCACCGGCAAGGTCGGCGTCATGCTGGTCACCTCCGGCCCAGGTGCTACCAATGCAGTGACGCCGCTGCAGGACGCGCTGATGGATTCGATCCCGCTCGTCTGCATCTCCGGCCAGGTTCCGACCTCGCTGATCGGCTCCGACGCCTTCCAGGAATGCGACACGATCGGCATCACCCGGCCTTGCACCAAGCACAACTGGCTGGTTCGCGACGTCAACGATCTCGCCCGCATCATCCATGAGGCCTTCCGCGTCGCCCAGTCCGGCCGTCCGGGCCCGGTCGTTGTCGATATCCCGAAGGACGTCCAGTTTGCGACCGGCACCTACACGCCGCCGTCTGCCGTCCCGACCCAGAAGAGCTACCAGCCGAAGAAGCAGGGCGATCTGAAGAAGATCGAGGAAGCGGTCGAACTGATGCGCAATGCGCGCCAGCCGATCATCTATTCCGGCGGCGGCGTCATCAACTCCGGCCCTGAAGCCTCGCATCTGCTGCGCGAATTGGTCGAGCTCACCGGTTTCCCGATCACCTCGACGCTGATGGGGCTTGGCGCCTATCCGGCCTCCGGCAAGGCCTGGCTCGGCATGCTCGGCATGCACGGCACCTATGAGGCCAACATGGCGATGCATGACTGCGACGTCATGATCTGCATCGGCGCCCGCTTCGACGACCGCATCACCGGCCGCCTCAACGCGTTTTCGCCGAACTCCAAGAAGATCCACATCGACATCGACCCGTCGTCGATCAACAAGAACGTCCGCGTCGACGTGCCGATCCTCGGCGATGTCGGCACGGTTCTGGAAGACATGGTTCGCCTCTGGCGCGCCGCTTCCAAGTCGACCGACAAGGCACGTCTCTCGGACTGGTGGGAGATGATCACGAAGTGGCGCGCCCGCAATTCGCTCGCCTATGCGCCGAACGACGACGTCATCATGCCGCAATATGCGATCCAGCGGCTCTATGAGCTGAGCAAGGACCGCGACACCTACATCACCACGGAAGTCGGCCAGCATCAGATGTGGGCAGCCCAGTTCTTCGGCTTCGAGCAGCCGAACCGCTGGATGACCTCGGGCGGCCTCGGCACCATGGGCTACGGCTTCCCGGCGGCGATCGGCGTGCAGGTCGCGCACCCGAACAGCCTCGTCGTCGACATCGCCGGTGACGCCTCGATCCAGATGTGCATCCAGGAAATGTCCTGCGCGGTCCAGTACGGCCTGCCGGTCAAGATCTTCATCCTCAACAACCAGTACATGGGCATGGTGCGCCAGTGGCAGCAGCTGCTTCACGGCAACCGCCTGTCGCATTCCTACACCGAAGCGATGCCTGACTTCGTCAAGCTGGCGGAAGCCTATGGCGGCGTCGGCATCCGTTGCGACAAGCCGAGCGAGCTCGACGCAGCGATCCGCAAGATGATCGACACGCCGGCGCCGGTTATCTTCGATTGCCGCGTCGCCAACCTCGCCAACTGCTTCCCGATGATCCCCTCGGGCAAGGCCCACAACGAGATGCTGTTGCCCGACGAAGCCACGGACGAAGCGGTCGCCAACGCGATCGACGCCAAGGGCCGTCAGCTGGTCTGAGATAGGTAGAGGAACCACTCACATGAACGCACACCTTCAACCGACCGGCTCCGCCTACTTCATCGCCAAGGAGACCGAAGTCGCCGAAACCCACACGCTTTCGGTTCTCGTCGACAACGAACCGGGCGTCCTTGCCCGCGTCATAGGCCTGTTCTCCGGTCGCGGCTACAACATCGAGAGCCTCACGGTTTCGGAAACGGAACACGAGGCGCACCTGTCGCGCATCACCATCGTGACGCGCGGCACGCCGCACGTGCTCGACCAGATCAAGAACCAGCTGGAACGGCTGGTTCCGGTCCACCGCGTCGTCGACCTGACCGTGCGCGCCGCCAGCCTGGGCCACGACCGGCCGATCGAACGCGAACTGGCGCTCGTCAAGGTACACGGCTCGGGCGACCACCGCGTCGAGGCTCTGCGCCTTGCCGACGCCTTCCGCGCCTCGGTCATCGACGCCAACATCGATCACTTCGTCTTCGAAATCACCGGCAAGCCGTCGAAGATCGAGCAGTTCATCGCCATCATGAAGCCGCTCGGCCTCATCGAGGTCTGCCGCACCGGCATCGCAGCGATGAACCGCGGCCCGCAGGGCATGTGATTTTGCCGAGGTGAGGGGCTCGCGTGCATTCTTGCGCGCGAGATTTTCCGAGCGGGATTGCCCCTCGCACTTTGTGCGGAGGCTGCCCCTCACCCCAGCCCTCTCCCGGCAGGCGGGGAGAGGGGGCGCTCGCACCCAGCGAGCCGCTTCTTTCCTCCTTCATGGTGACCGTCCATCAAAGGCACGCTTCTGCTGAAGATGCTAAGCGCTCGCGGTTCAAGGGAACCGGGCGCCCGCTGCACGTTTCCTTCTCCCCGCTTGGGGGAGAAGGTGGCCGGCAGGCAGGATGAGGGGCCGCCGCAGTTGCAGCCGAAACCTCCCGGCCGGCCGGATGATCGGTGCACGCGCATGCGACCGAAGCCGCCAGACGTCACGCGCGTGGTTGACTTCGCACGGCATTTCTCGCCGAGTATTCCCTCAGAAGATTTCTCACGATCGCAGGTGCCTGATGAATTCTACCAAGATGAAGGCCTTGGTCCTTACGAGATATCGTGGTTCCGATGCCGCGGAGTTGCGCGACGTGCGGCGCCCACGCGCAGCGCGCGGCGAGGTGCTTTTCCGAGTGCATGCCGCCGGCCTCAATCCGGTCGACTACAAGACGCGCGACGGCATGCTGAAAGTCGTCCAGCGCTATCCCTTGCCTGTCGTCATGGGCAACGAACTCTCAGGCGTCGTCGAGGAACTGGGAGAAGGCGTCGCGTCGTTTGCGCCGGGCGACCGGGTCTTTGCGCGCATGCCCAAAGACACCATGGGGGGCCTTGCTGAGTATGCCGTCGTGCCCGAACAATTCCTGGCGAAGATGCCTGCATCGATCGACTTCAACACGGCAGCCGGCGTGCCGCTTGCCGGCCTTACCGCCTTGCAGGCGCTGCGCGACGAGCTTCATGTGGGGCGGGGCAGCCGGATCTTCATCCCCGGTGGCGCCGGCGGTGTGGGTACTTTCGCCATTCAGCTGGCGAAATGGCTGGGCGCGGAGGTCACGACGACCGCATCGCCCCGCGGCCGCGCGCTGGTCGAGGCGCTCGGCGCCGACGTGGTGATCGACTACACGAAGGAGCGCTTCGAGGAGCGCTTGCGCGACATGGACGGCGCCTTCGATCTGCTGGGCGGCGAGACGCTCCTAAAATCCTTCGGCGTCGTCAAGCGCGGCGGCAAGGTGGTTTCCATCGCCGGCATGCCCGAGCCCGAAACCGCGCGAAAGGATCTCGGCCGCGGGCTGTTCCTCAGGGCGCTGTTCTGGCTTGCGTCCTATAAGATACGCGCCGTCGCCCGGAAACACGGCGTCTCCTACCGCTACCTCTTCATGCATCCTGATGGTGCCGAGCTTGCCGAACTCGCAGGCCTCATCGACGCCGGGACGGTCAGGCCGGTGATCGACCGCGTGTTTGCACTGAACGATGTCGCCGAAGCCTTCGCCTATCTGGAATCCGGTCGCGCCAAGGGCAAGGTGGTGGTGGAGATTGCGGGCGTCACTGCGTGATCGACGCTTGCGGTGGCGGTTCTTTGCGATAAACCGCAGCGCGCAGAAGGCAGACGTTTCGTGAGGATGGTCCCTCACTCCCTTTCTCTCAGGGACGGGCAGGTTGCCAACGGCCTATCGGAGCGAGTGAATGCGTATTTCCATTTCACCGCAAGTCCACTGGTCTTAGGCTGTCACAGACCTGGTATGCTCTTGGTTTGGTCGGCGATGAAATCGCAAAATCGCCGAACGCGAAGCGGTATCATCGAGCCGAAGGCGTGCACCACGTTGAGAGGCTGCGGCGGCAGGTCCAGTTCAGTGGAGATATCGATCAGCCGGCCGTCGTTCAACTCGTCCTGAACCACACACTTCATGAGCAGTGCCGCCCCCAGACCGTGGAGTGCCGCTGCCCGCAGTGCCTGCCCGGTATCGCAATCCACGCGGCCCTGCGGTGAAAACTGCTTGCCGCCCGCAAAGACCATCGGGCTCGGATGACCACGCACAATGTATCGGGCGAAGGGAAGAGCCGACGCCTCGTCTACTGAACGCGGCTTGCCGTGTTTCTCGAGGTAAGCTGGAGACGCGACGATCACCATGTTGACATTCGCTAGCTTTCGTACGCGCAGTTCGCCTTGGCCACCGCCGCCCACGCGGAAGGCCACGTCGTAATCCTCCCGGATCAAATCAACTTGCCGGTCTGCGAGCCCCACCTCCAGCTTGATGGCGGGAAAGGCCGATGCGAAATCTCGAAATATCGGGGTCAAGAAGTAGCGGGCAAGATCGCTTGGCATGCTGAACCGAATTCTGCCGGCGAGCGTGTCCTCACGGCTGGCGACCTCGTCCGACGTATCAAGCTGGCGCAGGAGAGGAGCAACCTTGTCGAACAAGGATTGCCCTTCGAAGGTTAGAACCAATGCTCGCGTTGACCTCAGAAACAGGCGGGCCCTGACCAAGGTCTCCAACCTTCCGACGCTCCTCGAGACGGCAGACGGCGATGTCCTCAGGATCTTGGCCGCAGCGCTGAACGAACCGCTCTCCACGGTCCTGACGAACGCGATCAAGCCAGGCGTCTCGTTCAGCAGATTGGGCATCTACACCTCGCAGGCACATGTCATGTGCTCATGAACCCGCTAATGCGCCGTCCAAGGCATCTCTATCTCCATGACACCTAACATGGAGACGAAAATGAAGACACTTCAAGGAAAGGTCGCCGTCATTACTGGCGGCAACAGCGGCATCGGAAAGGCGACCGCCAAGCTCTTTGCCGAAGAAGGCGCCCAGGTCATCATCACGGCTCGACGCCAGGACCTTCTAGATCAAGCCGTTCAGGAAATCGGCTTCGGCGCGATCGGCATCCAGGGTGACGTGGCTGATCTCGCCCATCATCGGGCGGTCGCGGGCACAGTTGCGGAACGATTTGGCGCGGTCGATATCTACCTTGCCAACGCGGGCGTGATCGACCTCAAACCGACCGACGCAATCTCCGAAGAAGCCTATGACCGGCATTTTTCCATCAACACAAAGGGCGTCTTCTTCGGCGTTCAAGCCATCGCTCCCATCATGAACGAGGGCGGGAGCATCATCATCACCAGTTCGCTGGCGGCGACCAAGGTTCTCCCGAACCATAGCGTCTATGCCGGTTCCAAAGCTGCCGCAGCGGCGTTCGCGCGCAACTGGGCGATCGAGTTCAAGTCGCGCCGCATTCGCGTGAATGTTCTCAGCCCGGGGCCGACGGACACGGAAATCCTTGGAAAGCTCGGAATCTCCGAGGCTGAACGCGTACCCTTTCTCGAGCACATGGCCGAGACGATCCCGGCTGGCCGGCTGGGCACGTCCGGGGAGCTTGCCAGTGCGGCACTCTTCCTCGCTTCGGATGCCGGTCGCTTCGTCAACGGCATCGAACTCCACGTCGACGGCGGAATGTTGCTTGTCTGACGGATAGCGGATGTCGCCGAACAGCAGCGAGGGCGTTTGATTGAACCGTCATCGATGTTGCACCGACTGCGCCTCCGGCGCGCAGTCGGGCTGAGCGGCTGAGGGCGCGGTCAACGTTATCGCGACGCTTCTCTCAAATCATCTCCAGCGACCGCTTGCGCTTCGGCGGCGGGAAGGCGTGGTCGAGGGCGGCGAGGTCTTCGGCGGTCAGGTGGATGTCCATTGCGTCGCGGTTTTCGCGGAGGCGGTCGGCCGAACCGGTCTTGGGGATCGAGATGACGCCGGGGCGGGTCTTGAGGAAGGCAAGGGCGATCTGGGAGGGCGTCGCCTGATGCGCCTTGGCGATGTGAATGAGATCGGGGTGGCGCAAGAGCCGACCCTCGTCGAGCGGAGAATAGGCCATGATGGCGATGCCTTGGCTCTGGCACCAGGGCAAGAGGTCGTATTCGATGCCGCGGCGCGACAGGTTGTAGAGCACCTGGTTGACGGCGACGTTTTTGCCATCCGGCACGTCCAGCAGCTCCTCCATGTCGTCGACATCGAAGTTCGAGACGCCCCAGGCGCCGATCTTGCCTGATTTCTTCAGCGCCTCGAAGGCGGCAACCGTTTCCGCCAGCGGATAGCCGCCGCGCCAGTGCAGGAGGTAGAGATCGATATGGTCGACGCCGAGATGCTTCAGGCTGCGCGCGCAGGCGGCCTCGGTGCCAATGCGGCTGGCGTTGGACGGCAGCACCTTGCTGACGATGAAGGCCTCGTCGCGGCGCCCGCGCACCGCTTCGCCGACCACGCGCTCCGAGGCGCCGTTGCCATACATTTCGGCCGTGTCGATCAGCGTCAGGCCGAGATCGAGGCCGAGCTGCAGGCTCTTCACCTCATCGGCCTTGCGTGCTGCGCTGTCGCCCATGCGCCAGGTGCCTTGGCCAAGAACCGGGATCGAGCGGCCGTCGGGAAGTGTCGTCGTCGGGATCGGATCGTGCATGCTTTTCTCCTCGCGGCCGAAATTGCCCACAGCGGCCGCAGCTTTCAAGATGCGCCTCTCACGCTGTAGCACTTAGACGTGCGCCCCGTTGCTATCCGTAAAAGCGGAAACGCTTTCAGGAAATCGGCGGGTAGCGGGCAATCTAGCGCATCCCGCCGGTCTTTCGAGCCTTCATCCGGCAAGCCGCCCGCGCTCCTTTTCCATGCGCTGCAGGATCTCGACGAAGGCGCGCACGCGCGCCGGGCGGAAATGGGAGGGCGGATAGACGACATGGATACCGCCCGAGGGCAGCGACCAGTCGGAAAGCAACCGCACCAGCCGGCCCTCGGCGATGTCGGTTCGCACCTGATAGTCCGGCAGCACGGCAAGCCCGATGCCGGCGACAGCGCAGCAGTGGGCGGAATCGATGCTGTCGGCGGTCACCAGCGCCTTGCCGTGGATTGCCGCCCCGTTGCCGGAAGCATGCGTGAAGGTCCATTCCAGCGGCGCCTTCAGCGCGCCGTTGGCGATCCAGTCTGCCTCCATCAATTGATTGGGGTGCGTGATGTCCCCGAGCTTTGCGGCATAGGCGGGCGCTGCGACGAGGTGCTGCTGAAACGTGCCGATGCGTTTTGCCCGTTCGCTGGAAACCACCAGCCAGCCGGCGCGAATGGCGAGATCGAGGCGCTTCTCGATCATGTCGAGAACCGTGTCGTTGAAGCTCAGCTCCACCCGCATGGCGGGATAGGCCGCGAGATAGGCGGCGACGGCGTTGGTTACGACCTTGGCGCCATAGTCGAGCGGTGCCGTCAGTGTCAGCGTGCCGCTCGGGATCTCGGTTTCAGCTGAGACCGCGCCGACGGCCTCATCGGCATCGCGCAGGATCAGCGCGCAGCGCTCGTAGAAGCGCTGGCCGGTGGCGGTCGGGCTTAGCCGCCGTGTGGTGCGCACGAGCAGGGTGGTGCCCAGCTCCTTTTCGAGTTGGGCGACCTGATGGCTGACGGCGGCTTTGGCAAGCCCGAGCCGTTCGGCAGCCGCGGTGAAAGAGCCGCACTCGACCACGGCAACAAAATGCGAGAGGCGATTTAAATTTACAGTCATTCGAAATTCTTCGCGATTGTCTGAGGTTGTCAGACAGTCTGTTCGGACTGCCGGGCTTTTTCAAGAGCGCCCGTGCCGTCATCCTGCCGGGCACGACAAAAGCCAAGGAGACCCCATGCAGATCCAGTTGACCCGGCGGACCGCACTCAAGACGGCAGCGGCGGCCGGCGCCGCCATCCTCATTCAGCCGGTCGGTGGCCGCTTTGCCAATGCGGCCGCAGCGCTCGAATGGCGCTATTTCCAGGCGGATGATGCCGGCTTCAACCGTACACCGGTGCTGCTGACCGGAAAGAGCGAGGCGATCCTGATCGATGGCGGCTTCACGTTTTCCGACGGCCGGGCGGTGGCCGAGGCAATCAAGGCAACGGGCAAGCGGCTGACGACCATCTATGTCAGCTGCAACGACCCGGATTTCTATTTCAGCCTCAAGCCGATCGTCGAAGCCTTTCCGGATGCGAAGGTCATCGCCGCTTCAGCGACCGTCGAGGCGATCAGGGCCAATGTTGAAGGAAAGCTTGAAACCTGGGGGGCGCAGTTGAAGGACAATGGCCCGCAGACGCTCGCCGATGTGGTGATGCCGACGCCCGACGACCGCACCGCGTTGACGCTCGAAGGCAGCACGATCGAGATCGTCACGATCGAGGGGATGAAGGACCGGCGCTATCTCTTCGTGCCGGAACTGCAGGCGATTTTCGGTGGCGTGCTCGTCTATTCCGGCTCGCATGTCTGGGTGGCCGACGAGGCGACGGCGGAAGGGCGGCAGAAATGGATCGAGGCGCTCGATGCCATGGCGACGCGCAAGCCCGCGATCGTCGTGCCGGCGCATAAGAGTGCTGGCGGGCCGGAGGGCGTCGAGGCCATCCGCTTCACCCGCGATTATCTCGCAGCCTTCAACGAGGCGGCGGCCGCCGCCAAGGACAGCGGCGAGCTGATCGCAGCGATGACAAAGCGCTATCCGGATCTGCCCGGTGTCGCGACGCTCGAGCTCGGCGCCAAGGTCGCCAAGGGCGAGATGAAGTGGGGCTGAGGCCGACCACCGTTCCTGCACAGGCGAGGCGGCGACCGGTCACATGAATGTACGGATGCTGAAAACGGTGCGCACCAAGACCAAGGACACTGTTACTTTAGGAGTTCAAAGGCGCGAACAAATCCCGGAAAGGCATTGGTAGCGACGCCCGTCGCGTAGATTTCGGCTGTGCCGTCGCTGCTGCATGTGATGGCGATTGTGCCGTCGATTTGGAGAAATAGAGCGACTGCGCCACCGTCCCACGGCACCAGCTTCCAGTCCCTTCCACCTGTGACGAGACGCATGACCTCCTGCTGCACCTTCTGACATTCGGTGAAGGATGGCGTTGTCATAGACTGCCTCTCCTCTGATCGCGCCATGGCTGGGGCCGTGAACACGAAAGTGGCGAGAGCGGCAACAATCGTCCTCCTCATTGTGGCCTCCTACCCACGTGCATGACAGCGAGAGTACACACACGGCTGAGGCTGGACAACGACGGGCTTGGGCGCGTTGTCATCGCATTGCTACCCCATCACCGAGGCCTCTCGGCAGGCCGCTCAATCAACCGACTGGTCGCTTCCTTGCTCCGACCATCTACCGTTGAGCCGGAGCCCGAGAGGCGTGTAGGGACCCCCTTAATGGCCTCAAGTAAGATTCCGCCAGGCCCATCCCACCGGGGCCCGGCACGACATAACGGGGTCTGAGGGACGCAGGGCCCAGGCGGGTACCCTAGCGCTGCCCTAGGTCCAAAGTCGCACGAACGTTGTAGACAAACTGCTGTATTATACGGTTTTTTGGCAATTTATCGGCGAGGGGAAACTTGTCACCATGACAAGTTCGCGGCTGATGCCGGCTAATAGGTCAATTATGCTGACCCAATTGACCGGGAGGAAACCATGCAGGCCGATACGCTGCTGGCGCTGTTTTTGTTCGCATTCACCACTTCGATCACGCCGGGGCCGAACAACATGATGCTGTTCGCGTCGGGCGTGAATTTCGGTTTCGTGCGCACCATTCCGCATATGCTGGGCATCGGCGCCGGCTTCTTCCTGCTGCTCATCGCCGTCGGTTTCGGCCTCGGTGCGCTGCTCCATTCCGTGCCGGTCGTCTACACGGCGCTGAAGTTCGCAGGCGGTGCCTATCTCATCTGGATCGCCTGGAAGATCGGCACCTCGCGTTCGCTGTCCGAAGGCAAGGCCAGCGCACAGCCGATGACCTTCATCGGGGCTGCCGCCTTCCAATGGGTCAATCCCAAGGCGTGGGTGATGGCGGTGTCAGCGATGGCGACCTATACCAGCAGCGAAAGCTACCTCTTCAGCGTGCTCGTCGTCGGCGTCGTCTTTGCGCTCGTCAACGTGCCGAGCGTTTCCACATGGGCGGGCTTCGGTTCGGCGCTGCGCCAATGGCTCTCGGAACCGTCGCGGCTGAAATGGTTCAACATCACCATGGCGGTGCTTCTCGTCATCAGTCTCTGGCCGATGCTAAAATAGTGCGAATTGTGGTTTCATCAGCATCAGCCAGAAGATGCCGGTGACGGCAAAGAAGGCCGGGAAGCCGCAGGCAAACCAGATGGCATAGAGCCGGTCGAACTCCGGTGGTAGCGGCGCACCGTTGGCCGTTGCAAGCCGGGCGAGATCGCGCAGCCGCAACTGGATCCAAACGACCGGCAGCCAGAAGAGGCCGGTGACGACATAGAGGATCAGCGACAGCGCGATCCATCCTTCCGTCAGCGACCAGCCGATGCTCGTCGCCAGCAGGTAACCGGTGATCGGCTGGAGCAGCACCGCTGTCGCGGTGAAGACCGTGTCGGCGACGTGCGCGATCAGCCGGGCATCGCGCGTGCGCTTGGCCATAAGCATGAAGAAGGCGATACCAGCGCCGGTGCCGAAGAGCACCGCGGCACCGATAACATTGGCAGGGCGCAGCAGATCTTCGAGCATCATCAGCGTTCATCCAGTATGGTCAGCGTCGCCAGCGTGAGAAGCAGCGACGGCAGCACCTTGACGAGCGGCCCGAGCGGATCGGCCCAAAGTTGGGGTTCGACGAGGGGAGCGGAGGCGAGATAGGCGACCGACAGTGCGAGCATGCCTAGATGGCGCAGATGATACATTCGGAACTGCATGGCAAATGATCGCCGGCAGCGGAAGCCGGCTTGCTCGGTGGCCTGGTCCGAAGCGCATCGGACCAGACTTGTTATGGTGACAATTGCGGGTACCCGCGGGCGTTGAAATCGATTTCGAATCCGGGGTTTATGCGCTACGACTTTATGAGGAGGCAGCGCCATCTTTGTGCCTGTGATGGCACAGCGTTGCGAGGAGCCAGGCAATGTCCGAACACCATCATGGCCACGATCATCACGATCACGACCATCACCACGACAACCATTTCACCGACATGGAAGCGCGGGTGAAGGCGCTGGAGACGGTGCTGACAGAGAAGGGGTTGATCGACCCGGCGGCGATCGATGCGATCGTCGAGACCTATGAGACGAAGATCGGTCCGCGCAACGGCGCGCGTGTGGTCGCCAAGGCCTGGGTGGATCCGGAATTTGCCGAGTGGCTGAAGCGCGATGCGACGGAAGCGATCGCCAGCCTCAGTTATACCGGCCGGCAGGGCGAGCATATGCGCGCCGTGTTCAACACGCCCGAAACCCATAACCTCGTCGTCTGCACGCTCTGTTCCTGTTACCCCTGGTCGGTGCTCGGTCTGCCGCCGGTCTGGTACAAGGCGCCGCCCTATCGTTCGCGCGCCGTCATCGATCCGCGCGGTGTGCTCCAGGAATTCGGCCTGACGCTTCCCGAGACGACGCGCATTCGCGTTTGGGATTCGACGGCGGAACTGCGTTATCTCGTGATCCCCGAGCGCCCGGCAGGGACGGAAGGATTCAGCGAGGACGAGCTTGCTGCCCTCGTCACCCGCGACGCGATGATCGGGACGGGCCTGGCACTTTCTGCGGAGGTGCTTCGATGAACGGTCCACACGATCTCGGCGGCGCCCACGGCCTCGGCCCGGTGGCGCCTGAAAAGGACGAGCCCTACTTCCATGCGGAGTGGGAAAAGCGGGCGCTCGGCGTCACGCTTTCCTGCGGCGCCTTTGGCGCCTGGACGATCGACGAAAGCCGGCATGCGCGCGAAAACTTGGCCCCGGCGACCTATCTCTCGGCGAGCTATTACGAGATCTGGACGCGCGCGCTCGAAACCCTGTTGAAGCGCCACGGCTTCGTGACCCAGGCCGAACTCGATGGCGGCCACAGGCTGGAACAGGGTGCGGCGCCGAAACGGGTGCTGAAGGCCGACATGGTGGCGGGCGTGCTCGCCAAAGGCGGCCCCTGCGATCGTCCGGTCGAGGGGCGCCCACGCTTTGCCGCCGGCGACCGGGTGCGCACGAAAAACTTCAATCCGGAGACCCATACGCGCCTGCCGCGCTATGCCCGTGCCAAGCTCGGCCGGGTCGAGGCGGTGCAGGGCTCTTTCGTCTTTCCTGACGACAACGCCCATGGCCGCGGCGAAAATCCACAATGGGTCTACACGGTCGTTTTCGATGGGCCGGAGATCTGGGGCGAGGGCGCCGACCCGACGCTGACCGTCTCGATCGATGCCTGGGAGAGCTATCTTGAGCACGTGTAAGGTGACATCGCCGCTGATTGCCTCGGCCGAACTGCCGAAGTCACCGGAGGGCGATCCGGTCTTTGCCGAGCCCTGGCAGGCGAACGCCTTCGCCATGACCGTGCGCCTGCACGAAAAGGGTGTGTTCTCCTGGCCCGAATGGGCAGAAGCGCTTTCGGCCGAACTTTACAAACCCGGCCGCAAGGCCGATGCCAGCGACTACTACGACTGCTGGGTGGCCGCACTCTCGCGCCTCGTCACGGAGCTTTCGCTCGCCTCCGGTCGAGAACTGGAAGACCTGACGCTGAGCTGGCAGCGCGCGGCGGAGGCAACGCCGCATGGGCAACCGATCGTGATCGAGAACGATCCGCTGCGGTGAGGCGGCCTGCCGGTTCCATCATATGGCAACTCGGAGCGCTGCAAAGGCATCGCATCATTGCGGTGACTGTGCGGCGCTCTCGGCCCTGCGAGCTTCCAGATCGGTGAAGAGTGAGTAGGCGACATAATATTTGTAGATGTTGCCGACATACTGCACGGTCTCGCGGCCGATCACCTTCGCCGCCCCGTTCTCGACATTGCCGAACCAGATGTTCGGATCGAGCCCCATTTCATTGGTGATACGGCGGATCTTGCGCAGGTTTCCGGGGCCGGCATTGTAGGCGGCGAAAGCAAGCGATGTCCGGTTGACGGGATCGAGGCCCGGCTCATTGAGATAGGTGGTGATCAGATAGCGCATGTATTTGGCGCCGGCTTCGATGTTGCGGTTCGGATCCTTTTCTACGCCGTTAATGCCGACCGACTTGTCGGCGGCCGTTGTCGGCAGCAATTGCATGATGCCAACGGCGCCGCGCGGACTGCGCTTGCTCTGGTCGAGTTGCGATTCCTGATAGCCCTGCGCGGCAAGCAGCAGCATGTTGAAGTCGTAGGTGGTGGCGTGTGTCTCGAAGAAGCCACGCAGGGTGCGATACTTTTCAAGCTCGGAGCGCTCGTAGGCGGCACGCACCATCTTCTCGCTCTGGTAATAGCGCTTCTTCAGAACGTTGCCGAAGGCGGTACCGACCTTGTGGGTCTTGATGAAGGCATTCAAGGTGGCCGCGAGCTTCGGGCTGTCCCTGCGGATGGCCCAAGCGATCTCGCCTTCCGCAGCAATGGCGATATCCTCATGCAGAACGACGCGATCGAACACGGTTGCCCATATGCGCGCCTTGTGATCATCGACGACGCACCAGGGAAGAAGGCCAGCATTGACCATCTCCATCAGGTCCTCGTCTTCCAGGTTTTCGTCGATCGGCCGGATATCGATCCCGGTATTGCCGGATGCCTTCAGGCGGGCGTTCAGCGCGCCGAGGTGTTCGAAGTAGCTGCTGCTCTGCCGCGCAAACACCGTCTTTCCGCCGAGGTCGTCAAGCGTTGCGATCGACTGGGCCGACGGACCCGTCACTAGTATTTCGTTGACGCCCGTTGCCAGCGGATCGGTAAAGTCGACGACCTCCTTGCGCGAGGACGTGATCGTCAGGTTGGCGGCAACGATGTCGCCGCGTCCCTCGACAAGGGCCGGAAGCAACAGATCCCGGCTGGTTGGCACATAGACGACCTTGATCCTGTCGATCTCCTTTTTCTGGTCCTTGTTGAGTTCCTCTGCGAGCGCATTGCCGGTCTCCACCGCTGTGCCCAATTGCTCGCCGCGGTCGATGAAGTAGATCGTCTTGCTGAAGGGGACGAGAATGCGGATCAGGCGGCGTTGCTGCATGCCGTCGAAATCGCCAGTCCAGGCGCGGTAGCCGGGTGTCTGCTCCTGGGCCCGAGAGTTGCCGGGCGAAAGGCCTGCAAGACCTAGGGCGGAAAGGATAAAAAAGGCGCGCGCCAATTCGACCCGCGCGACGACAGCGAGAAGCGTGAACATTGCCCAGACCCCCAAAGTTGCTCTCTAGTCGGCCACAGCCAAAGTTGCCACGCTCTGGCCCAGACTGGATGAATTGAGATTACGCTCCCTGCAACCGTAAACAAGCAGTTTGGAATATGTGGCATTCGGTGGCTGCAGTCGTGCACGGACACTGTCGCGGCGCGGGAACTGCCGAGACGTCATCGGCAGGGACGTGTTTGTCAGGTGCCGTAGTAGGTTGCCTGATCCAGATCGGTGAGCAGGTCAGGCCCAACAGGTTTCCACCCGAGCAAGGCTCGCGTCCGGGCGCTGGACGCGGCCATGTTGCCGCCGGCCATGCCGGCAAACCAGCCGAAATGCGCGGGCGGGCGGGCTTCGACCGGCAGGCCGAGATTTCGGCCGATGATCTCGGCGATCTGTCGGAACGGGATCTTTTCGTCCGCCACAGCGTGGTAGACGCACTCGCTCGTGCCGCTTTCAAGCGCAAGCCGATAGACCCGTGCTGCATCATCCCGGTAGACGCCCGACCAGCAATTGGCGCCATCATCCAGATACGCCGAAACGCCCGTCTGGCGCGCAAGACGCACGAGGATGGGGACGAAGCCATAGTCACCCACGCCGTGAACCGAAGGCGCGAGCCGGACCGTTGCCGCCCGAATGCCGCGCTCGGCAAGGGCACGGGCAGCGGCTTCGGATTTGCGCGGCACGGCGGCATTGGGCCGATCGGTTTCCGTGGCACCGAGCGGCAGCCCGGCGAGACCCGAGGTTACGAGTAGCGGCCGATCCGATCCGGCGAGACCCTCACCCAGAAGCGCGATGACGCGCTGATCCTCGGCCGCACTTTCCAGGAAACTGGAAAAGTCCTGGTCGAGCGGGCCATGGACGAAGTCATGCCTGAAGGCCGTGTGAATGACGGCATCGGCTTGCCCTGCGGCCCGCTGCAGGACCGCCGCGGACTCAAGCCCGCCTTCGACGACCGAAGCCCCGGTTGCGGCGAGGGTTGCGGCCTTTTCCCTGGAGCGTGCCAGGCCGGACACCCTGTGCCCCGCCGCGATCAGGTCCTTGACCACGGCCGACCCGACCCAGCCGGTCGCGCCCGTTACGAATACATGCATTGCAGTTCTCCTTGATGTGGTGGCCTTGCGTGGGCGTAAGCGCCGGCGCTCAACCGAAACGATGGCGCCGATCAGGCGAGGCGCATCGTCACTTCGATGTCCTGGGCAAACGGTGTCGACAGGTAGGTGCCGGGGGCCGAACGGATGTAGTCGAGATATTCCGGGCAACTGTCGGCGTCGTCGGCGATGATCAGGGCGCCTGGACGCAGGCGAGGCTCGATCAGCTTGAAGACGTCGAGATAGATCGGTTTTGCCCCGTCGAGCAGCACCAGATCGATCGCGTCGGGAAGGTCGGTGAAAGTCGTCAGCGCGTCACCCTGCCGGATCTCGACGAGATCCTCGAGACCGGCTGCGGTGAGGTTCTGTCCGGCCCGCGCCACCTTCGCCGGTTCGAATTCGCTGGTGATCAGCTCGCCGCCGCCGTTGTCGCGCAGCGCCGCTGCGAGAAAGAGCGTCGAAATGCCGAAGGACGTTCCGAACTCGACGATCCGGCGGGCGCGGCTCGCGCAGGCGAGCATGTAGAGGAGGTTGCCGGTCTCACGCGAAACCGGAAGCCACAGATCCTTCAAGAGCCCGTAGAGCTGCAGATATTCGGTCTTGCTGTGCAGCAATCGTTCGCGTTCGCTTGCGGGCAGTTGCGCGACTGCGGGGCTGGTCGCGGCATCGGCCTCGTCGAATAGGCGGTCGAGAAGGCCCTTGAGAGGCTGGCTGGTGAGCGTGGTCATCGGATGTTCCTTCGTTTTCGATGGGCTTGCGTTCACGAGGAAAAATACGAATAATTCGTCGCATTCGCTAATCGCATTGCGGACAGTGCCAATGGCCAACAGATCAAGTGCCCGTATTTCTTCACGAAAAGCGCCCAAGCAGGCGCGTTCGAACGAGCTGGTAAAGGCCATTCTCCAGGCTGCTGTTCAGGTTTTGGAGGAGGAGGGAGCGCAGCGATTTACCACGGCCCGCGTCGCGGAACGGGCGGGCGTCAGCGTCGGGTCGCTGTACCAGTATTTTCCCAACAAGGGCGCGATCCTGTTCCGCCTGCAAAGCGACGAATGGCGGCAGACGTCGGGGCTGCTGGCGACGATCCTCAGTGACGGGTCGTGGTCGCCGCTCGATCGGCTGCGGTCACTGGTTCACGCCTTCCTGCGCTCGGAATGCGAGGAAGCGGCCGTTCGGGTTGCCCTGGGCGACGCGGCACCCCTTTATCGCGATGCGCCCGAAGCCCGGGAAGCCAAGGAGGCCAACGATCCGCTCATCGACCAGTTCATGATCGAGCTTCTTCCGAACGCACCCACCGACCTCAGGGAACTTGCCGGTGACCTGATCATGACGACGATGACGACGGTGGGGAAGGATTTTTCGGGAACGGCGCGCAGCGATGCGGAGATCGAGGCCTATGCGGATGCGATGGCCGACATGTTCTCGGCCTATCTCGTGGCGAAGGGCGCCGGCACCTGATGCATCCCGAAAATTGTGAGCGTCCCGGCGATTTTGAGCGCAGGGCGTCTCGGGTCACGCAGGGTGAGACGAATGTGCGGGCTCGACTGTAACTCTTTGAAATACCTTGCCAACAAAGCCCAGTCGGCGTTGGCTGGGTTACCCCTCAGCTCTTCGTCGCCTCGCTCTTTTCGAACTGCCGGTAGCATTCATCCGCCACCTGCTGCAGCAGATCGCGCGGCACCTCGCCGGTGACGGCGTAGCCGAGCGGGCCGTCGATCCAGTAGAAGGTCTCGACGCCGTCGTTCTCGTCGATGCGGAAGCTGGTTTCGCGGTTGTCGTCGTTGCGGCCGAGCAGCACCGTCAGCCGTCGGCCGGTGCCATCCTCATACATGAACATCGCGCCTGCCTTGCCGTTGACCGGCAGCAGCCGGCCGCCGACCAGCGAGAAGCCGAGCGAGGAGAGATCAGGGATCGAGAGCGGATGATCGAGGCGCTTGCCAAGCCAGGTGGCGAGATGGGTCTGGTCGTCGGCGCCGACCTCGACGGCATGGCGCACTTCGCTCGCATAGACCAGGAAGGCCGATTGCGCCTGGCGCGGCAGGCTGTCGGCCGTCTGCGTCAGCCGGGGGCTTTGCTCGGGTGCGAGCAAGGAGGGCGCGTAAAGGCCGGTGAGGCCGCCGGCCGCAAAGAGCACCAGGCCGGCGGCGACGGCGCGGGCGATGCTGGCAAACGATCGGGTGTCCTTGCCGGGATCCTGTTGCGGGCGTTCGCTGCCGTTGCTCAGAAGCAGAGCCCGGTCATCGGCGTCGCTGCGGGCATAGCCGGCAAAGAGCGCGCGCAACTCGACCGCCTGCGCCCGCCATTGCCGGACCTCTTCGGCCTGCGTGGGGTTTTGCTCGAGCCATTGCTCGATCCGCAACCGCTCGCGCGGGCCAAGGGCGCCGTCGACATAGGCGTGCAGGTCGTCTTCGGAGACGGTGTTGTGGCCTTCCGTCATTTCGGTCTCCGCATGCTGATCACATTGTCGTCCTTCATGGCTTCTGCAAGCTGGCGCCGCGCGCGCGACAGGCGCGACATCACGGTGCCGATCGGTATGGCCATCATCTCGGCCACGTCCTGGTAGCGGTATCCTTCGATCACCACGAGCATCAGCACCGAGCGGTTCTCCGTGGAGAGCCCGTTCAGCGCCCGTTCGAGCCGCGAGCGCTCCAGCGGGTCGCTCTCGTGGGTCTCGGCCTCAAGGCCCAAGTCCTCGTCCAGCGCCACCTGCGGGTGCATCGCCACATAGCGGTGCCGGTTGCGGCCGAGATTGGTCATGATGGTGAAGGCCCAGGCGCGCAGGTTCACGCCGCGCCACTGCGCGCGGCGCGAAAGCACCTTCTCCACGCAATCCTGCAACAGGTCCTCGCCATCCGGGTCCGAGCGCACCAGGCTGCGGGCATAGCGCCGCAGTGCCGGCACCAGGGCCAGCACATCCTCTTCGAACCGGTCGGAGGCGGGGGGTGCCCCCGCATCCTCGTTGCCGCCGTTACGGCTTGGCGACATTCCATTCGCCCTTCTTCATGCCGTCGCCGGTCATGTCACCCATCTTCTTGTCCTTGATGAAGAAGTAGAGCGGCATACCGTCCTTGGCCCATTGCTTCTTGCCGTCCTTGCGCTCGACGACCGTATAGGCACCATCTGCCTTGGCGCTGGCTTCCGCGAAGAAGGGCGGCCAGTTCTTGGCGCAATCATCGTAGCACATGGACACGCCGCCATGATCGTCCTTGTAGGTGTAGAGCGTCATGCCGTTTTCTCCGGCCAGCACCTTGCCCTTGGCGGTCTCGACTTCCTTGACCGGCGGCGCGGCGAAAGCCGTAACGCTGGCCGCAAGCAGCATGGCGATCGTCAGTGGAAACGTTCTCATGGCAGTTGTCCTTCCTCAAGATGGTTTTCCTGTCCGGAAACGGGCGAAAAGCCTCCTCGTCCCGTTTGCGCGGGAGCCGCATGGTGCAGATCCAACCGTAAGACACGGCAAGCACAGGGTTTATTCCCGGAGAACTGGCGGAAGTTTCGGTTCGGTTCTTGCAGGTCGGCCACAGGACGCATCCGGCCACGCGACGTTCATCGCGCGGCCGACGAGAGGGGGAATAGGGCGCTGACCAGTTGGAGGCGACAGCCGTTCAGGGCAGCAGGACCACGGATCCGGTCGTCCGCCGGGCCTCCAGGTCTTCGTGAGCCCTGCGGGCGTCGTGAAGCGGATAGGTGGTGATGGCTGGGGCACGAACGACACCTGCCTGCATGGCGCCGAACAACTCTCGCGCCGCCGCTTCGTACTCGCCTCGCTCGGCAGTGTAGTGGGCGATCGAGGGACGAGTGACATAGAGCGAGCCCTTGGCCGAGAGCGAGGCGACGTCGAGCGGGGGAACCGGACCGGAGGAGGCGCCGAAGGAAACCAGCGTGCCGCGCGGGCGCAGGCAGTCGAGCGACCTGGCGAAGGTGTCGGCGCCAACGGAATCATAGACGACGCCGACACCCTTGCCACCGGTGATTTCGCCGACGCGGACCCGGAAATCCTCCTGGCTGTAGAGGATGACATGATGGCAGCCATTGGCCCGGGCGATTTCGGCTTTCTCTGTGGAGCTGACGGTGCCGATGACGGTCGCGCCGATGTGGCTCAGCCACTGGCAGGCAATCGAGCCGACACCGCCGGCCGCCGCATGGAAGAGCACCGTGTCGCCGGGCTTCACCTCGATGCAGCGACGGATCAGGTATTCGACGGTCAGTCCCTTGAAGACGAGGGCTGCGACCTCTCGGCTGTCCAGTTCCTCCGGCAGCGCCAGCGCCCGGGCGGCGGGCAGGTTGCGGTGGGTGGCATAAGCGCCGGGCGGGCCGCCCACATAGGCGACGCGTGCGCCAATCGAGAAGCCTTCGACGCCTTCGCCAAGCGCGGTGATCACGCCGACGCCTTCGACGCCGATCCCGCTCGGCAGGGGCAGGGGTGCCGAACCCCGACGGTGATAAATGTCGATGTAGTTCACGCCGATGGCGAGATGGCGGATCTGGATTTCGCCGCGCCCGGGCTCGCCCAGCGTCTCGGCCTTGAAGGCGAGCACTGACGGCTCGCCAAATTCGGAAAATCGAAAGGTATCGATGTTGGGCGTCATGCTGGTTTCTCTCCGGATTTCAGAAGAAACTGCTTGATTTCCTGGCTTCGGTCGAGAAACCATTCCGCAATTCTGATTTCCAAAAATGGAAAGCAATATGGACTGGAACGATCTCAAATTCTTTCTTGCCGTTGCCAATGCGCGCTCGCTGACTGCGGCCTCCGTCAGGCTTGGTGTCAGCGCATCGACCGTGTCACGCCGGATCGAGGTGCTGGAGGCGGCGTTGCAGGTCAGGCTTTTCCGGCCGCACCGCGACGGTTACGACCTGACGCCGGCGGGCGAGGCGCTTTTGGCGCCGGCCGAACGGGCCGAGGCGCAGATGCGGGTCTTCGAGCGGACGGCGCGGGAGAAGGACAACGACCTTGCCGGCCCGGTGCGCATCGACGTGCCTGAACTGTTGGGGCAGGAGGTCCTGTTGCCGGGCCTCGCCGGTTTCCTGCTGGAGCATCCGGAAATCCGCCTGGAGATGCATTCGAGCGTGCGCCCGGTGCGGCTTGCCGGCGAAGAGGCCGACATCGTTCTGCGCCTGGTGCGGCCGCAGCAGGGCAACTATCGCCAGCGCAGGCTCGGCCAACTCGCCTTCGGCCTTTATGCGATGCCTGGCTACATCGCGCGTCACGGCATGCCGAGCGCACCTGCCGACCTCTACCGCCACCGGCTGATCGGCTGGAGCGAGGAGCTGAGCTACCTGATTATGGTCGCCTGGCTGGAAACCCTATGCCCCGGCCTGCAGCCGGCGATGCGCTTCTCCTCGCTCGGCGCGCAGATGGCGGCGGTGAAAAACGGGCTCGGCTTTGCCGTGCTTCCGGCCTTTGCGGCCGAGGCGGCAGGCTTCACTCCGCTGCTGCCGGAGGCGCCGCCATTGGCCCCGGATCTCTGGTTGCTGGTCCATGAACAATCGGCCGAACTGCCGCGCGTGCGGCTCACCAAGGAGGCGGTCTCCACCGTGATGGCGCGCTTCGCTGCGCGATTGGCGGAAAGCGCCTGAGGATTGCAGACGCTTTCGTGAGGGAGCAGCCGATGGTGCTAGTCGGCCGGTTTCCACGGGGCATCAGAACGGCGAGCGCCCTGGAAACCGGTCTCCACCCGTTGCAGAACCGTCTCGTCGTCCGTGGTGATTTCGTAAAACGTGCTGTCGATGGCGCGAATGACGATCCAGGGGCTGTTCGGGGTGCCGGGCAGGAAACCGGTAAACTCTCCCCAGATGATCTGGAGAACGTCTTGCACAGCGGCGGCCAGGTGCCGGCCCTCGATCATGCTCCCGGACTGGGCCCAACTCTCCAGAACGTCGCCGCCGGGGCCGGTGGCATCGAACCATTGATAACCTGCGTCGACGGCGGAAACTCTCCACGACGCTCTCAGCGAGCGGGGTGCGAGGCGCTGCAGGATGTCGCGCAGGTCGAAGGGAAGCGCGGCTTCCGGAGGTCCATAGATTCTGAGCGTCTTCACGAGTGTTCTCCCGGCAGCGCATTGGAAACGTGCCGGGCCAACATCGTCAAGCCCGGTCGGCGACGAAGCGGGCGAGCGCCGGCCCGATCATGGTGATGATCAGCAGGCGGGCTGTCTGCAGGGCCATGACGAAGGAGAGGTCGACATTGCTCGAGGCGGCAATGACGGCGATCGAGTCGAGGCCGCCGGGGCTGGTGGCGAGATAGGCGGTCAGCGGATCGATGCCGACCACCTTGATCAAAAGCAGGGCAAGCAGGCCGGAGAACGAGATCAGCACGACGATCGAGATGATCGTCGGCACCAGCGCGCGGCGGGCATGGATGAGGATCTGGCGGGTGAAGCCGAGGCCGATGTTCCAGCCGAGCATGGCAAAACAGATCGCCAGCAGCCATTGCGGCAGCGCGGTGGTCATCACGCCTGAGACGTTCAGCACGGCGCCGAGAAGGAAGGGCAGCAGGAAGGCACCGGCGGGCACGCGCAGGAAGCGGCCGGCGAGCGCTGCGCCAAGGCCGACGGCGATTGTCTCGAGGAAAAGCAGGCCGTCGATCGGTGCGAACCAGTGGGTGGTCTGCTCGGCTTCGGCGCCGGTGACCCACATATGCGCAACCACGGTCGCGGTGCTGGCGACGAAGATCACGCGCAGATACTGCATGAAGGCGACGAGGCGTGCATCGGCCCCATAGGCGTCAGCCATCAGCAGCATGGTCGAGGCGGCGCCTGCCGACGATCCCCAGATCGCGGTTGTGCCCGGCAGGATGCGCATGCGGGTGATGACCCAGCCGCAGAGCGTGCTGACGGCGATGACCGAGAGGATGACGGCGAGAAACAGCGGCCAGTTGCCGGAGAAGGTGGCGAGCATGCCCGGCGTCATGGCACCGGCAATCATCATTGCCAGGATGAACTGCACGCAGAAGAACAGCTGGCGCGGCAGGCGTATCGTGCCGCCGTTCATGCCGACGAGCACGGCGGCCAGCATCGGGCCCATGAGCAGCCCGGCCGGAAGGCCGATGAATTCGAAAAACGAGGCAAGGACGATGGAGACCGCAAGCAGCAGGCTCCATTGCAGCCAGGGCGCGAACCGTCCGATGCCGACCTTGTCCGGGGTGGGCGGCGCAGCTGGCTTGTCGGTTTTCACGGGCACTCTCCGGCATGACCCGGAAAGGCGGGAACGGCCACCGGGGCCGGCCTTGACGGGCTTTGAGCGATGGTCTTCGCCAGCAGAAGCGCGGGCGCCATCACGTCACGCTCGTTAGCAACAATGCGGCGTTGCGTTCAAGGGGCAGAGCAAGAAAGTGCCACAGGATTGCCAGCGGGCAATGCGAGCACCGTGCGGGCAGGAGGCGAAATGAGAAAAAAACGTGAACAGATTCGGCCGGGCGTAAGCCGCGCCGGAAGGAGCGGTGACGAGGCGCGGCCTTGATTTTACGGGGTAATTTTGCGCACGGCGGTGACGCTCGCGAAGCTGGCGGCTCCTGGTCCTCCGGTGGGGCCGCAATTCCGGGCTTGCGTGTGCGGCCCGAATCCTGACACTCAACCTCATGCAATTCGCACCGCAACAGGACGAGGCCCTGAAGGCCGTTTCGCAATGGCTGAAAGAGGGCCGCTCGCCGCTCTTTAGGCTGTTCGGCTATGCCGGTACCGGCAAGACGACGCTGGCCCGGCATTTTGCCGAGCATGTCGATGGCGACGTGCTGTTTGCCGCCTTTACCGGCAAGGCGGCGCAGGTGCTGCGCTCCAAGGGCGCGAGCAACGCCAAGACCATTCACTCGCTGATCTACCGGCCGCGCGGCGAAGAGGAGGTTTCCGACGAGGAAACCGGCAAGACCTCGATCGCGCCGATGTTTGCGATCAACCGCCAGAGCCCGGTCGCCAAGGCGGCGCTGATCATCGTCGACGAATGCTCGATGGTGGACGAGGCACTCGGCAAGGACCTGATGAGCTTCGGCACGCCGATCCTGGTGCTTGGCGACCCCGGCCAGCTGCCGCCGGTTACGGGCGGCGGCTATTTCACCAATCAAGAGCCGGACTACCTGCTGACGGACATTCACCGCCAGGCGCGCGACAATCCGATCATCCAGCTCGCCATGCAGGTGCGCGAAGGCAAGGAAATCATGCATGGCGACTATGGCACGACGCATGTGATCGGTCGCTCTCAGGTGAACCAGGAACTGGTGCTCGAGGCCGACCAGGTGCTGGTCGGCACCAACAAGACCCGCCGGCGCTACAACCAGCGTCTGCGCGAACTGAAAGGCTTTACCAGCGAGTATCCGCAATCGGGCGACAAGCTCGTGTGCCTGAGGAACGATCCGGCCAAGGGCCTGCTCAACGGCTCGCTGTGGCAGGTGATGAGTTCTTCGAAGGAGACGGTGAAGCCGGGGATCAACCTGATGATCCGGCCCGAAGACGACGACATGGATCGCGGTGCCGCCAAGATCAAGCTGTTGAAGGCGGCCTTCGAGGATGTCGAGGGCGAGATCCCCTGGACGACGCGCAAGCGCTACGACGAGTTCGACTACGGCTACGCGCTGACGGTGCACAAGGCGCAGGGCTCGCAGTGGAACAATGTCGTGCTGTTCGACGAAAGCTGGGCCTTCCGCGATACCCGCGAGCGCTGGCTCTATACCGCGATCACTCGCGCTGCGGAGCGGCTGACCATCGTTCGCTAGACCGCACTGCCGGAAGGGATGCGGACGTGCCGATCAACAGGATCATTCTCTACGCCCATGACGTGGAAGCGACGGTTCGCTTCTACGAAAAACACTTCGGCTTCCAGGCATCGCGCGAGGCGGGCGACCGTATCGTCGAGCTGATCCCGCAAGACGGTGGCGCCAGCCTGATGGTCCATCCGACCGCCAAGGGCGCGCGGAAAGGCCAATCCCTCATCAAGCTAGTGTTCGATGTCAGGGATGTCGAAGCCTTCAGCCGAGGGTGCGCTCAGGAAGGGCTGGTATTCGGGGCCATCCATCAGGCCGATGGCTATCAGTTCGCCAATGCGAAGGACCCATCAGGCAATCCGATCTCGATATCGAGCCGCGCCTTCCGCAAGATCTGAGGTGCAGCCGTCTTGAGCTGTTACCGCTTCGTTGCCATCCAAATCATATGGCGGGCGCCGCCGCGTTTGCCGTTGGCGCGCACGTTCACCTCGTCGGCGGCAAAGCCGACTTCGCGCAGGCGGCGGGTGAAGGCGCTGTCGGGTGCCGACGACCAGACGGAAAGCACGCCGCCAGCCCGAAGGGCGGCTTGCGCGGCGCGAAGGCCGGTGTGGCTGTAGAGGCTGTCGTTGGAGGGGCGCGTCAGGCCATCCGGGCCATTGTCGACATCGAGCAGGATGGCGTCGTAGGCGGCCTTCTTCGAGCGGATCAGTGCGCCGACATCGCCGACATGGATATCGACGCGGGGATCGTCGAGCGTGCCCTTGTGCAGCTCGGCCATGGGGCCGCGAGCCCAGTCGACGACGGCCGGAACCAGTTCGGCGACGGTCACGCGGGCATCGCCTGGCAGCACGGCAAGGGCCGCGCGCAAGGTAAAGCCCATGCCCAGGCCGCCGATCAGCATGCTCAGGTTCTTGCCGCCGGCGATGCGCTCATGGGCGAGCGTCGCCAGCGCTTCTTCCGAGCCGCTCAACCGGCTGTTCATCAGCTCGTTCGAGCCGAGCATGATCGAGAATTCCTGCCCGCGCTGCTTCAGGCGCAGCTCGTCGCCGTCACCGGGAATGGTTGCGCGGTCCAGCTCTATCCAGGGAAGCATCGGGGTCTCTCGTCCGTATTTGTTCAGGCGCCCTCGTAACACGTGCGGGATAATGGCGACACCGCAATGTCTGCCGTTCAAGAGAATTGTGCCGCGTGGACCTGCAAACTGTTCGGCGCGCCTTACTGTGGCAGGCCTGCGGGCAGGGGGCTGCAGGAGAGCGTCGTGACCGAGGCGAG
Source organism: Ensifer sp. Root558 (assembly GCF_001427045.1). Lineage (NCBI taxonomy): Bacteria > Pseudomonadati > Pseudomonadota > Alphaproteobacteria > Hyphomicrobiales > Rhizobiaceae > Ensifer > Ensifer sp. Root558. The sequence goes on from NZ_LMGC01000001.1 coordinate 293,240, forward strand.
GCGCAACGCGACCTCGTCCTCTTCACGCACGAGGATGCGGACGGCAAGGCATCGGGGGAGGCTGCCGTGTCCTCGCTATTCCGGCGAGATCATGCCTGAAAGCACCGCCTTGGCGATCGCCTGGAAGCGGTTGTTAGCGCCGAACTTGCGGATGATGCCGGCTTCAAGGGTAAGCGCTGCTGCCACGTCCATGTCCATCAGGCCGGCGATGCGCGCCGCCGGATAGCCGTCGGCCATGAAGGTCAGGCACTCGCTTTCGATCGGCGAGAGATGGACATGGCCGTCCTCATCGGTGGCTTCGCCTCCGTCGGTGGTTTCGAGCAGCTCGGTGATGCGCTGCATCTGCCGGCGCAGGTTTGCCTGCTGGGCGGCAAGCTCACGCCGTCGGGCCAGCAGGGCGTCGCGAAACAGCTTGTCGGCTTCGGCCTGCTCCTCGGTGCCCGCAAGTCCGGTCAGCAGTTCCAGGATGGTCGAGATCGGCATGTCGATCTCGCGGCAGGCGTTGATGACGGCCATGCGGCGAATGTGATCTTCGTTGTAGACCCGCATCGGCCCCATGCGGGCGGCGGTCAGGAGCCCCTTTTCCTCGTAGAAGTGCAGCGTGCGATGGGTGACGCCGAAAGCGTCGGCCATGTCGGCGATCGCCAGCGGCGTCGTGGGGTCGTGGTGGGGAAGCGGCAGGTCGGGCAGAAAGCCGACACGATCGGGCGCGGCCAGCACGCCCTCGAATTTCCAGTGGTCTCGCGGCATGTCGAAGGTCCCCGGTCTACAGCCTGCGCGTCTTTCGACGCGCTGTTTCTGCAATTTCCTGAATCGAGACCGACCCAGGGGCGCGCGCAATCCGCGTCCGGAAGCGGTGGCGATCGTCGGGTCTCAAAGGTGCGGACGGATCCGCGCGGTGAGGCACTCGTTGATCGTCAACGACAATACCTGCTGCTCGGTTGGGGCACCTCCGCGCGCAAGGCACGGTTTACTCAGGACATCGATGCTTGCCTGACGAGCACCCAGGCACCCATTCCCAACGCATGCGTGTACCGTATACGCGAATCGCTAATATGACCAGTCCCAGTATGGCAGGCGAATGTGGCGGACCGGGGGTCGCAGCCGCTTCATGCGGACCGGCCTTTGCCCGCCCCGCCGGGCAGGCTCAGTGTCCGATGACCTTGAGCGGGCTGTTGGCGCTGAGGATGAACAGCGGCTCGTCGCCGCGCAGCGGCGAGAGTTTTTGCTGGCAGGACCAGGCGGTCTCGAAGGTGTCGCGGGTGAGGTGCTTGCGATAGCGCTGGGTGGCGGCCATGCAGCCCATCAGCGGGCTTTCGATCTGCTCTTCGCGGGCGTGATTATAGATCTCGCCATCGAGCGAAAACAGTTCGGCGGCGAGCGACATGCTCTCGAAAAGCAGGTCAGGCTCGGTCTCGAGCCGCTTCCAGGTGATGAAGTCCTGGCGCATCGGCACGTTCTCGCCGTCATGGGAGAGGGTGACGCGAATGCCCTGGGCCGGTGCGTCGTACCAGGTCACCTGGACTGTGAAGGAAAGTGCTGAGTTGCGCGAGACCGGTCGGCCGGTGTCGCCATCGGTGGCGCGCGCCAGCGTCTTGTGGCGCTGGGCGGCAAGCCGCAGCGCCGTGGCGAAGGCCTTCGCATCGCTGTTTTCGGCGCCGCTGAGCTTCACGGTAACGGCGGGCAGCACCCGCTCGGTTGCGTGGCGGGCGTTGAAGAGCTTGGCCTGGGCGTCGAGGTCCAGCGTCATTTCCTGCGACGGCATCGGTGCAAAGAGCAACAGCGGCAGGACGCTCAGAACGGAGAGCGGCGAGGAGAGCGGGGCTGGCGGCCAGGCGGGGCGATGCCCGGCAAAGCGCCGCTTGGCCGGCTTCGGCTGACGCGGCGCGGGGGCGGCAGTTTCGGCCACTTCCGTCCGCGCGTGGCGGTATTCCGGAACGTAGGTTCCCTTGGGAATGGCAATGCGCCAATCCTCGTCGGCGCCGTCGCCCTCGTAGAAGGCCTTGAGCAGCTTGCGCAGCTTGCCGGCATGCACGCGCACCAGCGGGTCGCTGTCGGCGTTGAAGGCCTGTGGCCGGTCGAAGACGTCGATGGCGATCGAGTACCCCTTGAGCTGATGGCCTTCGCCGATCATCTCCTTTTCGACGACATAGGCGAGGAACGCCCGCAAGCGCTCGGAGCGCGCGAAAGCCTTGCTTTCGAGGATGCGACGGAGCGTCCGCCGTATCGTCTCATCGCAGGGTCTTTCGACCGTCGTCATCGGTGCTTGCTCCAGGGTCATGTGATCTAAAAATCTATGAAGGCGATCGCGGCGTAGGCCAGGGCCATTCGATCTGATTCGGAAATTTAAGGCCAAAAGAAGTGGTTGTCAGGGGTGATAGACGCCAAATTTGAGTTTTTTCTGAAATAAACGTAAAAATTGCGTCCTCAATCCCTGTGACAGATCGTAGCGGTGCTCGCTCGCCCAGTGCCGGCGTGCCGGCGGCCCGAAGGTTTCGTTCCGGTGATTCAGCTTTCCTGCATATTAGAGAGATCGATTGTCAAGATTTGATCAAGACAAGGCGGGCAAACGCACTGCGCGCCATTGACGCGGATATTGCATTGGTACTCCTTGGAATTGCTGCATAATCCCGACCTCAAACCGTTTCTGCTTTCGTTAAATATGCAGTAGAACATTGCATCCACATTGCCCGCATCGGGCCGTGAGCGGCCCCGCCTCTGGAAAGTTCAGACATGCCTGCAAAACTGTCCGTGAATCTGAATGCCGTCGCAATGCTTCGCAACCGGCGCGATCTACCCTGGCCCTCCGTCACCGCACTCGGGCGCATTGCGCTCGAAGCCGGCGCCGCCGGCCTGACGGTGCATCCCCGGCCGGATCAGCGCCATGTCCGCTTTTCCGACCTGCAGCCGATCCGCGACCTGATCGACGGCGCATTCCCGGAGACGGAATTCAACATGGAAGGCTACCCGAACGAGGAGTTTCTCGGTCTCGTCGAAGCGCACCGGCCGGAACAGGTGACGCTGGTGCCCGACGATCCGGCGCAGGCGACCTCCGACCACGGCTGGGATTTCCGCAAGAACCACAATCTGCTCGGCCATGTGGTCGGCCGGCTGAAGAAGAAGGGTTTTCGCGTTTCGCTGTTTGCCGATGGCGACGAGGACATGGAGGCGCTGCGCATCGCCAAGGAAACGGGTGCGGACCGCATCGAACTCTACACCGGCCCCTATGGCGGCTGCTATGACGATCCGGAAAAGGCCGAGAAGATCGCCGGCGAGCTTGGCCGCACGGCGGCGCTGGCGGCCGAGCTCGGTCTCGACGTCAATGCCGGCCACGACCTGACTGTCGCCAACCTGCCGCTGCTTGCCAGGCACATTCCGAACCTTGCCGAAGTGTCGATCGGCCACGGCCTGACCGCCGATGCGCTGGAATACGGCATGGCCGAGACCGTGCGCCGCTTCCGTCGCGCCTGCGGGCAGGAGGTCTGAGGCGCCTTCGCATGAAGGAACTCTTCGTCGTCACCCACACGCAATCCGTCCACCATGTCGAGGGCAGGGTGGGCGGCTGGTACGATACCGGCCTGAGCGAGCGCGGCCGAAAGGATGCGGCGGCCACGGCCGAGCGTCTTGCGACCCTTGTCGGCGGGAGGCAGGTCGAGATCTTCAGCTCCGACCTTTTGCGCACCGCTGAAACGGCGGCGGCGATCGCCGCGCGCCTTGCCGCGCCCGTGACGGAAACCGCCGCTCTTCGCGAAATCAGCTATGGCGTGGCCGGCGGCGGGCCGCAGGCCTGGCTCGACGCGCGCTATACCGCGGCGCCGGACGACAATCGGCTGGATCATGATTGCGGTATCGACGGCGCGGAAACCCGCCGCGACGTGGCGCTTCGGGTCTACCCTTGCGTCGAGGCCATCGTCGCCAGGCCCTGTCCGACGCAGATCATCGTTACCCACGGTTTCACGCTGACGCTGGTGATGGCGGCCTGGATGAAGGTTCCGATCGAGGCCGCCGGTTTCTTGAGCTTCCCGGCGAAATCCGGAAGCATCACTCATCTGCGCGAGGATGATTTTTTCAGGAATCGCGCCGTCGTCTGCCTGGCGGATGCCGCGCATCTGGCAAATGAGACGCCGTAACATCCTGAAAATACTCAGGGCTACGCAGGCGCGAACGCAATGCAATCTGCAACGGGGGCTGCTATAGAGTAAGCCCGTCCTCTCGCCCATCTCCGGCCCATGATCATTCAGACCAGTTTTCGCGAGCGCATCGTTCTCTATGCGCTTCTGACATCGCTGACCTCGATCAGCATCGACGCGCTGTTGCCGGGTCTGCGCCAGATCGGCGCCGACGTCGGCGTCGCGCCGCCGCTTTCCACCCAGCATGTGATTTCGCTGTTCATTCTCGGCATGGCGTTCGGCGAACTGCTGCTCGGGCCGCTTTCCGATGCGATGGGGCGGAAGAGGGCGCTGGTCCTGGGCCTTGGCGTCTATGCGCTCGGAACGGTCATCGCCATGGTGGCGAACTCGCTCGAAATGGTCATCCTCGGCCGGTTTCTTCAGGGTGTCGGCGTCTCCGGGCCGAAGATCGCGACGAGGGCGATGATCCGCGACCAGTTCGAGGGTGACGCGATGGCCCGCGTCATGTCGTTCATGTTCACGCTGTTCATTCTGGTGCCGATGCTGGCGCCGACACTGGCGCAGGGGATCATCACTGTAGCCGGCTGGCGCAGCATCTTTGCCGTCTATCTCGCGGCGGCGGGCGTTCTCGGCCTGTGGCTGGTGATGCGGCAGCCGGAAACATTGCCGGCCGACAAACGCATTCCCTTTCGCCTGGGGCTGCTCGTATCGAACGGGCGGCGCATCCTGTCGCATCGGCGGGTGACGTTGCTGATCGTCGCGACCGGGCTCGTCTTCGGCGCGCAGCTTCTCTATCTGAGCACGGCGGCCGACCTCTTCTTCGACGCCTACGGGATCGGTGAGACCTTCCCGCTCTATTTTGCCATGCTGGCGACGGGCATCGGGCTTGCCTCGTTCCTTAATGCCAAGCTCGTGCAGCGCTTCGGCGCGGAGGCGATGGCGCGCCGAGGTTTTGTGGGCCTTGCCGCGGCAGGGCTGGCGATGCTTGCGGCATCGCTCTATTGGGGCGGGCGGCCGCCGCTTGCGATCCTGCTGGTGCTCGGTTTTGCCGCCTTCTTTGCGGTCGGCGTGCTGTTCGGCAATCTCAACGCCATGGCCATGCGTTCGCTCGGGCAGGTGGCCGGGCTCGGCGCATCGCTGATCGCCTCCGGCTCCAGCCTCGTGGCGACGGTGTTTTCGATCGCGGTGGGCGCCTTCTACGATGGCACGACGCTCAATCTTTCGGCCGGCTTCTTTCTCGCCGGCGTCGGCGCGCTCGTTCTGGCCGAGCTTGCGCTGAGGGCTGATGCTTCGCCGGTGGAGGCCTTCCGGTAGGCGACGGCAAAAGCTGGCAAGCCCGCGTGCCAGGCATCAGCCTTCCCATGCCGGCGAGCGCGGTGCTTCGGATGCCCGGTTACCGTGCCCGGCCAAGGCAGCGATGGGCTAACCGTTATAGACGACGGAAATCTTGTTTCCGGAGGGATCGCGCATGTAGGCCGCGTACCAGTGCGGCCCATAATGCGGCCGCGGGTTGGGGGCGCCCTCATCCGTTCCGCCATTGGCCATGCCTGCCTGGTAGAAGGCATCGACGTCCTGACGGGACTGGACCATGAAGCCGACCATCGAACCATTTCCAGCGCTTGCCGGTTCATTGTTGAAGGGCTTGCAGACCCACAGCACGGGACCATTGCCGGTTCCGCCTTCGGAATAGGCGCGCCAGTCCGGAAAGTCCGTGTGCGCCTTCCAGCCGATCGTCGCCAGGGTGGCATCGTAGAAGGCATTGGACCTGGCGGAATCCAATGCACCGACGGTCAGATAAACGCTCATGATTTCCCCTTTTTTAAGCGGTGAAGCCAGGAGAATTCATAGAGCGAAAACGTGAACAAAGCAAGAACAAATGGCGGTGACGGCCATGGCGAAGATTGTCTGGCCGGCAGGGCGGGCAGCTCGTGCCCTCCCGGTGCCGACAGCATGGCAAAGGTCGTTTCGAGAGCCCGACGCAAACGGCCGGGCTCCCGCTGCCTGGCTTACCGCTTAGCTGGCAAGTCGCGCCTTGCTCGCTTCGAGAAAGGCGGCGAGCGTCACCGGCGTCGCGCCGGTCAGCGCGGTGACATCGCCCGTCACCATGTCGATGTGGCCCCCGCGGGTGTTGGCGTCGAAGGAAACGACGATCGGGATCAGGAAGTCCGGCAGGCCGGCGCTCTTCAGGCCGCCTGCGAGCGCCTCGTCGGAGATGTGCACGACGTTGAGGGACTTGCCGGTCGCCTTGGCGACGAGGGCTGCGATCTCGTCCGTCGAGCGCAGCTCGCCGCCCGTCAGCGTATAGGTGTGGCTCTCGCTTGTGGAGGCGGCAAGGGCTGCGGCTGCGGCCTTGGCGGCATCACCGCGGGCGATGTGGGCGAGGCGGCCTTCGCCCGAAGAAGAATACCATTGCCCGGTCTCAAGGGCATGCGGCAGCGCCATGAACAGGTTCTCCATGTACCAGCCGTTGCGCAGGATCGTATAGGGAATGCCGGTCGCCTTGATGGCGTTTTCAGTGCCGAGATGATCGGGTGCGAAGGGAATGACCGAGGTTTCCGGGCTCGGCATCGAGGTGTAGACGATGTGCTTGGCGCCGGCCTTCTTCGCAGCCGCAACGGCGGCCAGATGTTGCTTCAGCCGCTTGCCGGGCTGGTCCAGCGCGTCGGTAGAGATAATCAGGATCCGGTCGGCGCCGGCAAAGGCCTGGTCGAGCGAAGCGGGATCGTCGAAATCGGCGACGCGGGCCTGAACACCCCTGGCGATATAATTGGCGAGCTTCGTCGTATCGCGGCTGGTGGCGATGATCCGGGCCGGTGCGATGCCGGACGCAAGCAACTGGTCGAGCACGAGCTTGCCGAGTTGGCCGGTTGCGCCGGTGACGAGCAATGTATCGGACATGGTCTTTACCTTTTCTGTTTTGGCCGAGACGGAAACGCGCGCAGAACGCCGCGGCGCAGGCCTCGCCGGCTCTTCCTGCCGTTGCCTAGGAGATGCTTCGGCACATGGTCTCTTTTTGAGACTTGCTCTTATCGCGTAATCGCAGTAGGGCTGTAAAGGAGGCAGTTTTTTCTGCTGTGGTTACAAAAAGGGTACCGCCGATGAACAAGCCGACCGGGGACATGAAGGGCAAGCGCGTGGCGATCGTCTGCGGCGTGCCGATGGATATGGAAAACTGCCCGGTCCGCGACGTCATGGACAATATCGGCGGCAAGTGGAACTCGCTGATGATCCTGTCGCTCGCCGACGGCCCCTTGCGCTTCTCGCAGCTCCGCCGGCTGATCCCCGACATCTCCCAGCGCATGTTGACCCAGACGCTGCGGGACCTGCAGCGCGACGGCTACATCCACCGCACCGTCTACCCCACACAGCCGCCGAGCGTCGAATATGCGCTGACCGATCTCGGGCGCTCGCTGCTCGGCCTGCTCAAGCACTTCGTCGACTGGTCGGTGGAAAACCACGGCGCCATTCGGGCCGCGCGCGAGGTGTATGACGCGCAGGGGTAGGGCGTTTCGTAGCGGCGATGATGCCCCTTAGTCGCGGGTTGGTTGCGCTGTGGCGCGCCTGCTATTTTCGTGTCCGGTGATCGTTTCGTGGGGCTTGCCCCTCACCCTAACCCTCTCCCCGCACGCGGGGAGAGGGGACGCGCCCGGTCGGAGCGTTGCCGAGTGGGGCAGCCGTCAGATGAGACCGAGGGCGCGCCGATCGTTGCCACGGTGACACAACTGGCGGGAGCGACGATGGAGCGAGCGGGTGCCACGCGTACCCTTCGCCCGCCTGCGGGGAGAAGATGGCCGGCAGGCCGGATGAGGGGCGGCCACTCCTTTGCAGCATGACGCAACGTCATGCGCCACGCGCGACGTCGTGTCCCGGTAGCGTGACCTTGCCCTAGCACTTTGATTTTCCCTATAGTTTCGCCGATCATCCGCGTCACCTCGGGGAACCATGAAGACACTTCATATCGGCATAGCGGGCGCCGGCCCGGCGGGGCTGGCAGCGGCACTGATGCTGTCGCGGCGCGGTCATCGGGTGGAGATCCTCGAGCGGTTCGACGCAGCTTCACCTGTCGGTTCCGGGCTGATGCTGCAGCCGACGGGGCTGACGGTCCTGAACACACTCGGCCTGTTGCAGCCGATGCTGGTCCTCGGCAGCCGGATCGACCGGCTCTATGGCGCCGATGCCAAATCCGGGCGCACCGTGCTCGACGTGCGCTATGATGCGCTCGCCGGTGGGCGCTTCGGGCTGGCGGTGCAGCGCGCGGCCCTCTTCAATACGCTTCACGATGCCGTGGCCGCGGTCGGGCTGCCGGTCAAGACCGGCGTCACGCTGACCGAGGTTCGCATGGCTGGCGGCAAGGCCGTGATGCTGGATGCGCAAGGGCATGAGGCGGGCGCCTATGATCTGGTGATCGATGCAAGCGGCGCACGCTCGGCGCTTGCTGCCGGTTCGACCGCCGCGCCCAAGGTGCGCGAGCTTGCCTATGGCGCCTTCTGGGCGACGCTCGACAGCGACGGCCTCAATCATGATGCGCACGCTTTGGTGCAGCGCTACGACCGGGCGAAGGTGATGATCGGCATCCTGCCGGCGGGCCGCGCGCGGATGGGTGAGCGCGACCGCGTCGCCTTCTTCTGGAGCCTGAGGGTCGCGGACACAGACGTGATATGGCAGGCCGGGCTCGATCGCTGGAAGGCGCGCATTCTCGATTACTGGCCGGATTGTGCGCCGTTGCTGGATCAGATCAGTGACTGGGAGCAACTGACGCTGGCGCGCTATGCGCACCGCACCATGCGCCGGCCGGTCTCCGGCCGCATCGCCTTTGTCGGCGACAGCGCCCATTCGACGAGCCCGCAGCTCGGACAGGGGGCGAATATGGCGCTGCTCGACGTCGCAGCACTTTCGCATGCGCTGGAGACGGCTGGCGATCTCGATGCCGCACTTGCCGCCTATGCCGCCGCACGCCGCAACCACGTCGCGCTGTTCCAGCTGCTGTCGCTCCTCTTCACGCCCTTCTACCAGTCGGACTCGACGGCTCTCGCCTGGCTGCGCGACAGGCTGGTAGCCACAGTTGCGCGCACCCCGCCGATGCAGGGGCTGCTCGCCTCGATCGTCTCGGGCACGCTGATCGACCCGTTCAAGCCGGCGGGGCTTGCCGAATGCGATTGGCAGGCGGTGCGGGGCGGCGCGGACGGGCGCGGCCAAGCGGCCGCTCCGGCGATTTCCACCTGAGACGGCCGCGAATCCTGTATCAAGGCGATCCGGATGGCGGATGGAGGGGGTGATGGCGGACGGCGTGGCGGCCATTCTGGTGCATGTGGCCGATACGCAGGCGGGTCTTGCCTGGTATCAGCGCGCATTTCCTGACGCTGAACATCGGTTTCTTGCCGCCTTTGATTTTTCCTATCTGCGGATCGGCACCATCGATCTCGAGATCGTCCAGGCCGACGAGAAGGTGGCGAGCGGTGCTGCCGGTTCCGTCGTCTACTGGGCGGTCGCGGACGTCGATCGGGCGCTCGCCCATTTCGAGGCGCTCGGCGCGCATCTCTATCGCGGGCCGATGGCGATCCAGGAGGGGCTGTGGATGTGCCAGGTGCGCGACCCCTGGGGCAATTGTATCGGCCTTCGTGGGCCGCGTCCGGGAAAGGGTGGCATCGACCACGAGACGGAGCTCTGAATGGCGACACGGGTGGAAATCGTTGCCTATGATCCCATCTGGCCGCAGCGTTACCGGGAGATCGCGCAGGATCTCAGGCGCATCCTGGATGCGCTGGTCATCGCCGTCGATCATATCGGCAGCACGGCCGTTCCCGGCATGGCGGCAAAGGCCGTCATCGACATCGATGTCACCTTGAGAGGGCTGCCCGACATTGCGGCTGCCAGCGCCTTGCTCGTTGCGGCCGGCTACCAGGCGCGCGGCAACCGGTACGACGACGATGTCTGGGCCTTTATGCTGCAGGGGGTCGAGCCGAATCGGCGCGTCTATCTCTGCCCGCCGGACAACGAGACCCATCGACGGCGTCTTGTCTTCCGCGACCATCTGCGCAGCCATGCGGACACCGCCTTGGCCTACGCGGCGCTGAAGGCACGCCTCGCCGAGGCCTATCGATATGACGGCGATCGCTACACCGCTGAGAAGACGCGCTTCGTCGACGCGATCGTCGACCGCGAAGACCGGATGACAGGAGATCGGTCCGCCATGGTGCAAGCAACAGTCACTTGCGAGATCCGTTACCGGCTGAAACCGGGCCGCCTGGCGGAATTCGAGGCCTATGCGCAAACCTGGATGACGCTGATCGAGCGGCACGGCGGGACGCATCACGGCTATTTCGTGCCGCGCGAAAAACCTGAGGGCGTCGGCGCCAGTTTTCCGGGGGTGGGCGAAGACGGAGCCGGCGACATCGCCGTCGCGCTCTTCACCTTTGCGGACGAGGCGGCGTATCTGCGCTATCGCAGCGATGTGGCCGCGGATCCCGATGGGATGGCAGCGAACGCGCTTTACGCCGACGATCCGCCGTTCGTGAGCTATGAGCGCGTCTTCCTGCAGCCGCTTGCGCGCCGCCGATAGCCGTCTTTGTGGCGGCTGATCGATGTGGCGCGATTGGGCAGCCTAGCCTAGCCCTCGGCTAACTACGCGGCCCGCTTGAGGCAAGCCCCATCCAGTGCGAATTCGACGGCAGCTTCCGCGTGGATCGCGGTGGAATCGAAGCCCGGCAGCGGCAAGGCTCTCGGGTCGAGGGTCAGACAGATTTCGGTGCAGCCGAGGATGACGGCGTCCGCGCCTTCCGCTTCGGCCTTGTCGATCAATTCGATCAGCGCCCGGCGGGACGAGCGCAGCACCTTGCCGGCGCAAAGCTCGTCGAAGATGACATCGTGCACGAGGGTGCGGCCGTCCGCATCCGGCACCAGGATGTCGATGCCGTGGCTTCTCATACGCTCGGCATAAAAGCCGTGCTCCATGGTGTAGCGGGTGGCAAGCAGCAGCGGCCGGCGGCTGCTTGCGGCCTTCAGGCGCGCTGCCGTCTCGTCGATGATGTTGATGAGGGGGATGTCGATTGCTGCCTGAACCTGATCGGCGATCAGGTGCATGGTGTTGGTGCAGATCAGCACGCAGTCCGCACCGGCCGCTTCGAGGCTCTGGGCGACATCGGCAAGCCGCTTGGCAGCGTCTTCCCAGCGGCCGGCCTTCTGCAGGTCGACGATCGACTGGAAGTCGACGGAATGCAAAAGCACCTCGGCCGAATGCAGCCCGCCCAGGTGGTCGCGAACGGCCTCGTTGACCATGCGATAGTAGACCGCCGAGCTTTCGAAGCTCATGCCGCCGATAAGACCGATCTTGCGCATAACCATTCCTCTCTGTCCGCTACCGCCGCCGTCCGTGGCGACCGTCGTTTGATGGGCTGAACTATGCCGCAGGGTCGGCGGCAATGGTTCGCTTTAATGGGAGCAAAAGCGGCCATGCGCGCGAATGGTTTGCGCATGTTGGAGTGAATGTGCAATTATGTAGCGTATGAATTTCTGATCATGGGAGGGATCGGCGTGCTCGACGATAGAGACAGAAAGCTGCTGGCGCTGCTGCAGCAGGATGCGAGTGTGGCCGTCGGCGAATTGGCGGAGCGGGTGAACCTGTCGCTTTCGGCCTGTTCGCGCCGCATCCAGCGGCTGGAGGAGGCGGGTTACATCGCCAGGCGCATCGTCGTGCTCGACCGCGAGCGCATGGGCGTGCCGACGACCGTGTTTGCCCTGATCAAGACGGCGCACCACTCGGACGAATGGATCGAGACCTTCCGCCGGGCGATCAGCGATATCCCCGAAATCGTCGAGGCCCATCGTCTGACGGGAAATCATGACTATATCGTCAAGGTCGTGCTGCCGCGTGTCGAGCACTACGACGTGGTCTACAAGCAGATCGTGCGCAAGGTCGAACTCTTCGACGTCTCCGCCTCGATCTCGATGGAAATCCTGAAGAGCGGCACGGCGGTGCCGGTCGATTATGCGGTGTGAGGCGAAATGACGAATGACGCTGTGAGCAAGGCGGTCGGTGGCGACGTTGCCGATGCGCTGGTGATTGTCGATGTGCAGCGGGCCTTCATTTCCGGGCCTGAAGCCGTGCCCGGCCATGTCGATCTGCAACGGGCCGTTGGCCTGCTTCTGCAGAAGGCGCGTTCGGCCGGCGTGCCGGTGATCTTCCTGCAGAACGATGGGCCTGAGGGCGCTGTCGACGAACCGGAGACCGATGGCTGGCAGTTGTTCTTTGCCGCCAAGTCAGGCGAGGTGGTCGTGCGCAAACGGCACGACGACGGCTTCGACGGCACCGATCTCGAAGACCAGCTCCGGGCGCGCAAGGTCGAGACGATCGCGATCTGCGGCATGCTTTCGGAAATGTGCCTGGCGGCGACAGCCCGCACGGCCATGGCGAAGGACTTCACCGTGATCCTCGCCAATGACGCACACGCCACCTATGACGTGCCGCCCGGTCCTGGCCGCTCGCCGATGGTGCCTGCGCGTCTCGCCGCACGCGCGGCCGAATGGTCGCTCGGTGACGAGATCGTGCTCACGGATGCGGTGGAAGACATCGCCTTCGCCGTCGCGTCTCCGTCCGCTTAAGCTTCCCCTCCGGGTTTCGTCCGTCAGGGCGGGCCGAAGCGGGCCGCATAGTCCGAGGGCGCGATGCCCTTGCGGCGCTGAAAGGCGCGGCGCATGCGCTCGGCGTTGCCGAAGCCGAAGAGGAACGGGGCTTGCGAGACGGACACGTCTCTGCGCTCGATCGCCTCGCAGGCCGCATCGACCCGCAATTCCTCGACGAACTGCGCCGGGCTTGCGCCCACCTCCTGCGTGAACAGGCGGGAGAAACTCCGTTCGCTCATGCGCGCCATGTCCGCAAGCCGCGGCACGGAGAGGTCGGCTGTAAGATCGGAGCGGATCTCGGCCACCAGCGCATCGAAGCGGTCGCCTCGGCTCGTCATCTGCTGGTGCAGGGCGGCGCTGAACTGGCGCTGGCCGCCCGTGCGCTTGACGTAGAGCACCAGGGAGCGCGCGAGCCGCAGGGCCTCGCTGCGGCCGAGGTCCTCTTCGACCATCGCAAGCGCCATGTCGATGCCGGCGGTCACACCGGCGGAGGTCCAGATGCCGCGATCCTGCTCGTAGATCGAATCCTCGCGCACGTCGATATCTGGGAAATCCTGCTGCAACTGGGCGCAATCTTCCCAATGGGTCGTTGCGCGCCGCCCATCAAGATGGCCGCCGCGCGCGAGAATGAAGGCGCCGAGGCAGATGGAGCCGAGGCGCCGACATTGGCCGGCCATGGCCGCCAGGAATGCTTGCAGCCCTTCCGAATTCGCCGCTTCGAGCGCGCTTTGCCCGCCCGAGACGATGAGCGTGTCGGGCGCGGCGCAATCGGAAAAGGGGCGGGTATCGAGCGCAACGCCTGTGTCCGTTGCGACCGGGCCGCCGAACTCGGAGACCAGCGCGATGGAATAGGCCCGGGAGCCCGACGCGGTGCGGGCGTCGTTGAAGACCTGCAACGGGCCGGTCACATCGATCAGCTTGGTGCGGTCGAAGAGCACGATCGCGACCGTTCGCACGTCTTTTTCGGGTTTGGCATAAAACGAGGGCATATTGTCATTTATGCCAAAGGCTTTTCATGGGAGCAAGCGGGGACATCATCCGCAACCGATGGAGCCGACCATGCTGGAACTCAGACCGAACTGCGAACTGTGCGACCGCGACCTGCCGCCGGCGTCCGCGGACGCGCGCATTTGCTCTTACGAATGCACCTATTGCGCAAGCTGCGTGGAAACGGTGCTTCACAATGTCTGCCCGACCTGCGGCGGCGGATTTGCGCCAAGGCCGATCCGGCCCCAGCGGTCCTTTCGCCCGGAAAAGCGGTTGGGTCTCGGCTTTGATCCCGCCAGCGACGTACGTCGCCATTCACCGTTTACGGCTGAGGATATTGCGGCGCATGTGGCGCGGATCCGGCATCTCGCGCCGGACGAGCGCTGACGGTTGCGGGCTGTTCTTGATTTTTTGCAAGGGTGACATGAGGTGGTTGCGCTTGTCCTTGGCGGTCACAACCCCAATGTTGTGGCATGTCCAACGGAAGGCCGGTCGCAAAGCCGACTGGAAAGAACATGCAGGACAGGCATCACGTGGTCGTTGTCGGCGGCGGGTTTGGCGGATTGCAACTCGTCAAGGGGCTTGCCGGCGCGCCGGTGAGGATCACCCTCATCGACCGGCGCAACCATCATCTCTTCCAGCCCTTGCTCTACCAGGTGGCAACAACGCTGATCGCGACCTCCGAAATCGCCTGGCCGATCCGCAGCCTCTGGCGCGACCGGCCCGAGGTGACGACGCTGCTTGGCGAGGTGAGCGATGTCGACGAGGCCGGAAAGGCCGTGGTGCTCAGGGACGGCAAGCGGATCGGCTACGACACGCTGGTGCTGGCGACCGGGGCGACGCACGCCTATTTCGGCCATGACGAATGGGAGCCCTTTGCCCCCGGCCTGAAGACCCTGGAAGACGCGACGACGATCCGGCGGCGGGTGCTGCTCGCCTTCGAGCGCGCCGAGCTCGAAGAGGATCCTGATCTCCGTGCCGCCCTCCTGACCTTCACCGTCATCGGTGCCGGCCCGACCGGCGTCGAGCTTGCCGGCATCATCGCCGAGATGGCGCACCGCACGCTTCCCGACGAATTTCGCCGCATCGACACGCGGCAGGCCCGTGTGATCCTGGTGGAAGCGGGGCCGCGCATTCTCGCCGCCTTCAGCGAGGATCTTTCGGCCTATGCGGTCAAGGAACTGGAGCGGCTCGGCGTCGAGGTTCGCACCGGTACACCCGTGACATCCTGCACGGAAGAGGGCGTTGTCATCGGCGACCAATTCGTCGGCAGCCGTACGCTCGTCTGGGCCGCCGGTGTGCAGGCCTCGCCCGCTGCCCGCTGGCTGGATATCCCGGCCGACCGCGCCGGCCGGGCGATCGTCGGCGCTGACCTCACGGCTCCCGGCCATGCCGACGTCTTCGTCATCGGCGACACGGCTGCCGTCACCTATGACGGCGGCAAGCCGGTGCCGGGCATTGCGCCCGCCGCCAAGCAGCAGGGCGCCTATGTGGCCGACGTCATCCGCGCACGGCTTTCAGGCGACAAGCCGCCCGGAGACTTCCGCTATCGCCACCAGGGCAGCCTTGCCACCATCGGCCGGCGCGCGGCGATCATCGATTTCGGCCGCTTCAAGCTCAAGGGCGCGCTTGCCTGGTGGATCTGGGGCATCGCCCACATCTACTTCCTGATCGGCACGCGCAGCCGCTTCGCCGTCGCCTGGAGCTGGTTCTGGACCTATCTGAGCGGACAGCACAGTGCCCGGCTGATCACCCAGAAGGAGACGCTGAAGGAGAAGGGGTAAGGGCGAGAGGCGGCCAATGTAACGGCCGCCGTCGTCGCTTACTTCTGCACCTTCACGATCAGGATCATCGGCCGGTCCATCTCTTCGGCCAGAGCCGGGATCTCGGCGATCTGCTCTTGCGTCGGCCGCCACTCCTCGACGTGGCGGATGGCGAAGCCTGCGCCAATCAGCGTGTTCAGCGTCGTGCCGATGGTGCGGTGGTGCTTGATCACGCCCTTGGCCAGCCAGTTCGTCGTGCGCGGGCCTTCGGCTGAGTAGTGATCAACGGGCCAGGTGCGCTCGCCATCGGTGATGCGCCAGCCGGGATTGTGCGAGGCCATGTAGATCGGGTGCTCGATGGTGAAGACGAAATGGGCGCCGGGTACCAGCGCCTTGTGGATGGTCGCGACCAGCCGGCCGAAATCCTCGACATAGTGGAAGGCAAGCGAGCTGTAGGCGAAGTCGAAGCTCGTTTCGGGCAGGTCGAGCTGGTCGAGATCGGCAATCTTGTAGTCGATTGCTGGATCTGATGTGTCGGCCTTGGCGCGGGCGATCATCTTCTCGGAGAGATCGAGCCCGAGCACATGGGCGGCACCGGCCTCGCGGGCGTGGCGCGAAAACCAGCCATAGCCGCACCCGAGATCGACGACGCGGCTTCCGGAAAGATCCGGTAGGAGCGCGCGAATCGCCGGCCATTCCGCGGCCCCGGCAAGACCATGCACCGAGCGCCCGAGCTGGCTGTAGCCCTCGAAAAACTCCTGACGATCATAGATGTTCTGGGCCATGGCGGTCTCTCCTTCTGGCTGTGCTTGTGCCGGCACCCGCCGCGCGAGAGGCGCGGGCGTCTGCGCGCGTTAGGGCGAGTGGGCATCCGGTGCCGTTACCGCGGGAACAGCATGTGCCTTTCGATCCTGCTCGAAACCGGCGGCGCTTCGAAGTGCCGGCGCGTCGATTGATAGGGCGCGTGTTGCCGCAAGGTCAAGTTGCGGCTGAAGTGCAAGCTTCTATTTCGTTTTTTTTGAGGGGTGCTAATGTTCGATTCTCGTGGTCCAGTCCGATTTGCGGAGGCGTAATGTCCGAAGCCATCCATCCTGCAGCCATCCATCACCTGCCGGGCTTTATTACAGCCCCGGGCCAGTCCGACTGGCTTTTGAATGCGGTTGCCGTTTTTCTGATCGTGGCGATTTTCGCGCTCGGTACACTCTATCTCAGGCTGCATTCGCTGCCGGAGGTCATGGCGCACAAGACCAACAAGATCCAGCTGGAGCTGGTGGCGGTCCTGGCGCTCCTGTCGCTGCTCACCCACAACAACCTCCTGTGGGGCGCAGCTCTGCTTCTCGCCCTGATCGACCTTCCCGATTTCTCCTCGCCGCTTTCATCGATCGCCGGTTCGCTGGAGCGGATTGCCGGTAAGGTGGACCAGCCGACCGTGCCGGAGGCGAGGGACGTGGAGGCCGAGCCTGCAGCAAGCCACCCACAGCCGCACGCGTTGCCCGGCCACGGCCACGCATCGCCCGCTCAGCCATCGACGGAAGGGAAGGCATAAGCCATGTTCGAGTTTATCCTTTGCTCGATGCTGACCATCCTGCCCGACTATCTCTTCCGCCGTTACGGCCAGGGAAAACGCATCGGGCGCGAGATCACCATCTATTCGGTCTGGTTCGAGCTGCGCTGGGGCATCACCGCCTGCATCGTGCTGACGATCTCGCTGATCACGCTGATCTTCTACTTCCATCCGTCGACGAAGAACGTGACGGCCGCGTTCCGTACGGTCGCCGTGCTGCCGGAGACCAACGGGCGCGTCACGGAGATCTATGCCACGCGCTTTGAGAAGGTGAAGGCCGGCCAGCCGCTGTTCAAGCTCGACAGTTCGGAGGAGGAAGCGGCCGCCGAGGTCGCCCGCCGCCAGATCGCCGAGGTTGACGCCGAATTGGCTGTCGGTCGCACCGAGCTTGTTGCCGCTGATGGCGCGATCGTCCAGGCACAGGCCGACGTGAAGCAGGCCGAGGACGAATACAACACACAGGTGGAGCTTAACCGGCTCAACCCGAACGTCGTTGCCCGCCGCGAAATCGAGCGCAAGCAGGTGCTTCTCGAAGGGCGCAAGGGCGCGCTGACCGCTGTGCTTTCCAACAAGCAGACGCTGGAGACGAAGCTGCAATCGCTGCTGCCGTCGCAGAAGGCCAGCGCCGAAGCGGCGCTGAAGCAGGCGGAGGTCGATATTACCAAGACCACCGTGCGCGCCGGCGTGTCCGGCACGCTGCAGCAGTTCACGCTTCGGGTCGGCGAAATCGTCAACCCGCTGCTGAGGCCAGCGGGCGTGCTCGTGCCGGAAGACGCGGGCCGGGCCCGGCTGGTGGCCGGCTTCGGGCAGATCGAGGCTCAGGTGATGAAGCCCGGCATGATCGGCGAGGCGACCTGCGTCGGCAAGCCGTTCACCATCATTCCGCTCGTCGTCACAGAGGTGCAGGACGTGATTGCCTCCGGCCAGGTGCGCGCCAGCGACCAGCTGATCGACGTTACGCAGATCTCGCAACCCGGCACGCTGACCGTGGTCATGGAGCCGCTTTATCCCGGCGTGCTCGACGACGTTCCGCCCGGCAGCAGTTGCATCGCCAATGCCTACACCAGCAACCACGACGAACTGGACAAGCCGGGGATCAGCACGCTGCAGTGGGCCTATCTGCACGGTGTCGATGCCGTTGGCCTCGTGCATGCGGCGATCCTGCGCATTCAGGCGCTGATGCTGCCGGTGCAGACGCTGGTGCTCGGCGGGCATTAAGCACGAAGACACGCGGCCGGGGTTTCCGATCCCGGCCGGCGCCTGCCGCCTGCAGATATTCCCCTTCAGGCGGGCCACCGCTTCCTTCAGCCTCGTCCGATCGGCCTGCAAACGTTGAACCCCCTCCTTGCAGGCGGGTCCCATCTTCCAGCGCCAAAGCCCGCGCGGGGTCCTCGCGGTTGAAGCGGTCGCGTGTGCCGTCGAATTGCGATGCGAGACAGCGCATCTTCGCGCGGCAAGATCGCTTCGGCTGCATCGTCGATCTTGCCGGGATCGATGGTTTCAAGGGCGTGGAATTCAACGGACAGCTTCCCACCTGAAAGGCCGCAATGTTTGCGGGAGCGATCTATGCGGCGCTATCTTCCGTTGCGTCTATGCCTTGCCTCCTTCTCTGGAAGGCCCCGAGAGCGCCGGGCCGTCACGGAGGGAAAAGGGGTGTCCAAAAATGATTGAGCCCCCGTGGGGACGGAGGCTCAAGCGCGCAATAAAATTAATAAAGCAACTGCACTGCAATATAACCACAAGCATGCATACTCTTCCGGGGATTGCATACTTCCGGGGCGCAATCGCAAGTACAGTGTGGCAAAAGCGTGATCTGAAAGCAATGGATTTTAAGGGGATTTTAATAGTCAATTTGGGTTACGGGAAAATCCCCAGCTTTTTCACCCAATCGGGTCAGGATTTTCCTGACGGTAGCCCGCATGGACAAAGACAAATCCCCCACACTCCCTTTTAGGTCTCGTCGGTCCCGATCGGCAGCGTCCAGGGCTCCCATATCGCATCGTGTATCGCGCCCTGGCGCAGGTAGAAGCGCTTGGCATTTTCGTTGCTCGCAAGCACCGACCATTCGATGCGCGGTGCGCCGATCGCTGCGGCATGACGTTTCAAGGCGTCGATCAGCGCCGCGCCGGCCCCCAGGGAACGTGCTGTTTCATCGACGAAAAGTTCCTTCAGCACCAGCGTCGGCTTCAGATCGTAGGTCCAGGGGATGACGTAATGCACAGCGATGCCGATGACACGGCTGCCAAACTCCGCGACCAGCACGCCAAAGCGTGGGTTGTCGCCAAGCCCATGCTCGATCAGATCGCTCTCGGTCACGCGGAACGCGTCAATATAAGCTTCGAAGACTGCAAGGCCGCGCATCAGCCGCAGCACGCAGGCGACGTCATCTCGTTTAAATGGGCGGACGATAACGGGTGACGCGGGCATCGCGATATCTCGTGCAAAGGGGTTAGCTGGCCGGGGCGGGTTACCGAGGGCCGGTGGAAGGCCGAACTTGCCGCATCATTTGCCGCAATCGCGATCGATTTCAGGCTGAAATCGATCGCGATCCAAAATGCTGCAGTGCCGCGCATCCGGCAAGGCGTGCGGCGCTGCAAAGGGCGTTTGGCGCCGGCTTAAGCAGCGAGCAGAGACAGCGCTTCGCCGGGGGTAGCGCCGGTCGCAAACGCGAGGCCTTCGTCTTCCCAGCCGGTGATGCCGCCGATCATGATTTTCACCGGCCGGCCGAGCCTGGCGAGCTTGAGTGCGGCCTGGTCGGCGCCGTTACAATGGGGGCCGGCGCAATAGGCGACGAAGAGGGTATCGGCCGGCCACTCTGCCAAACGCTCCGCAGTGATCTGCCGGTGGGGCAGGTGGATCGCGCCCGGCACGTGGCGGCGCGCATAGGCCGCATCCGAGCCGACGACGTGCAGCAGCACGAAGTCCTGCTCGCCGCTCTTCAGCGCCTGGGCGACGTCGGAGCAATCGGTCTCGACGCTGAGCCGCCCGGCAAAATGGGCAATGGCGATCTCAGGCGATGCGGCGGGAATTTCGGTGACGGTGCTCATCGGGGTTCTCCTTGGCTCGGTGCGCGTTGACGAGGAAATGTGTAGCAGCACTGGATCAGGGCTGGCAGTTGGCAACATTGCCATATATGCTCAAGATCATGCCAAAGTCGTTTTCCGTTGCCGCACCACTCACAAACCCGCTCGTCGTGGCGCTCGCCTATGACGGGCTCTGTACCTTCGAGTTCGGCGTCGCCGTCGAGATGTTCGGCCTGCCGCGGCCGGAAATGGGCGAGGGCTGGTACCGTTTTGCCGTCGCCTCGGTCGATCCGGGTGAGCTTAGGGCGACCGGCGGCGTTCGCTTTGTCGCCGACGGCGGCATCGAGCTTTTGGGCCAGGCCGGCACGATCATCGTGCCCGGCTGGCGCGGCGCCGATCAGCCCGTGCCCGAGGCGGTGTGCCAGGCGCTGAGGGACGCCTGCGCGCGGGGCGCGCGCGTGCTTTCCATCTGCTCCGGCGTCTTCGTGCTGGCGGCTGCCGGGCTGCTATCGGGCCGGCGGGCGACGACCCACTGGCGCTATACCGACAAGCTGAAAGCGCTTTATCCAGACATCGAGGTGGTGCCGGATGTGCTCTATGTCGATGGCGGCGAGGTTCTGACCTCGGCTGGCAGTGCGGCCGGCATCGATCTCTGCCTGCACCTGATCCGCCGCGATTTCGGCAGCGAGGCGGCCAACCGCGTCGCCCGCCGTCTCGTCGTGCCGCCGCATCGCGATGGCGGCCAGGCGCAGTTCATCGAGCGGGCGGTGCCCGACGTGCATGAGAGCGCCCGGCTCGGGCCGCTGCTTGACCGTATGCGCGAACGGCTCGGTGAGGACTTTTCGATTGCGGCGCTGGCAAAGGCTGCGGGCATGAGCGAGCGCACCTTCCTGCGCCGCTTCGAGGCGGCGACCGGCACGACGCCGGCGCGCTGGCTTTTGTCCGAGCGGCTGTCGCGCGCCCGGCAATTGCTGGAGGAGACCGCGCTCGGCATGGAGCAGGTGGCGGAAGCCTCCGGCTTCGGCTCCACCCAGACGCTGCGTCATCACTTCCGCCAGCAGCTTTCGACGACACCCGCCGCCTACCGTGCCGCCTTCGGACGGATGGCGATTTCTGAAGGCGGGCTTGGGCGGGTCGCTGCGGAATAGGCCGCATCGTCGGTGCCGCATCCCACCTCAAACAACGGCCCCCACCGATTTCGATGGGGGCCGCCAGTCACGGTCTAGAATGTCAGCCGGGTATGCTAGCCTACTTGGGATCGCCGCCGCCGCCGATCCCGAGGCCGATGTCCTTCTTCGGATATTTGACGAAGGTCGCTGCGTGCTGGGTCTGCAGCTGCAGGATGGGGCCGTAGAGCCATTCATAGTCGCCATTGCTGCGGGTGATGCGCTCCTTGGGATCACGATAGATATCGAAGATCCAGGGGGCGACGCCGACCGGCGAGAATGTCGACATGCTGATGTTGGAAAATGGCTGGTCGTACTGCATGACCTTGAAATAGCCCTTGAAGTTTTCCCAGCGGATGGCCGAGAACTCGGCCTGGTTATAGGAGAAGACCGCCTGGCGGGACGTCTGACCGTCGTCGGCCAGCAGGAAGCTGCTCTGGTCGACACCGTCGATATAGCGCTCGGTCGGGATCTTGTCCTTGATGCCGGCAAGCGCCAGCGACGTGTTGAACAGGTCCATGAGGTCAAACAGGCCGTCGCTGATGCGCCCCGCCTTGATCATGCCGGGCCAGTAGGCGATGCCCGGCACGCGCACGCCACCTTCCCAGGTCGTGCCCTTGCCGGAGCGGAACGGGGTGAAGCCGGAGTCCGGGTAGCTGTCTTCCTCCGGGCCGTTGTCGGAGGTGAAGAACACGAAGGTGTTGTCGGCCTGGCCGGCGTCTTGAAGGGTCTTCGTCAGCCGCCCGACGATGTCGTCGACCTCGACCACGGCGTCGCGGTAGGGCAGCTTGGCGGGGCTGCGCCCCTCGTAGCCATCAGCGGCATAGTTGTCGAAATGGACCTTGGCAAAGGCGTGGATCAGGTAGAACGGCTTGTTGTCCTTGGCCGCGCGCTTGATGAAATCCACCGACCAGTTGGCAAAATCCTGGTCGACATTTCCCATCTGCTTCTGCGTCTCCAGCGGATAGACGATCTTCAGGTCGCCGCCCTTCTTGCCTTCGACCACGCCGTTATACTCGCTGAGGCTCTTGAACGTCTCCAGCCGCTGCGGATCGAGCATAAGCTGCGAATATTTCCGGCTGTCCATGTACTGCGTGTATTCGCTGACGACCGACAGGAAACCATGGAATTCGTCATAGCCGACGTCCTGGGGCTGCATGCCCTTGGCTTCGCCGATGTGCCACTTGCCCGAGAGGCCGGTGACATAGCCGTTGTCGCTCAGGAGCTTTGCCGCCGAGACCTCGTCGGCCCAGGGGTTCTTGGTGGGGTGGTCGCTCGCAAGCAGGGGACGCGTAAGGCCGCTTCGCGCCGGAATACGACCCGTCATCAGGGCCGCGCGCGAGGGCGTGCACACCGGCGTCGCATAGGCCGATGTCAGCTTCAGGCCCTCGGTTGCCAGCTTGTCGATGTTCGGTGTCGGAGCCCCGAGCATCGCGCCGCCGCCGAACGCACCCAGGTCGCCATATCCAAGGTCATCGACGAGCAGGATCAGGATGTTGGGTTTGCGACCGGTCCTCGTCTCAAACTCGCGAAGCCGGTCCGCGGCCGTCTGCTCCTGAGCGGGGCGCGGAATGGCCGGCTCCAGATAGTCCGCGGTTCTGACCGTACGGTCCCACCCCTTTGCCTCCTGGGCGTGCGACGTGGTGGCGAGCAACGTGAACGAAGCTGCAAGGGAACAAGAGAGAAGATAGTTGAAGGCCTTCATCAATCGTACTCCTCATTGGGGTATGGGATTGTCGATGATCTTTCAGTCGGTCTGGATCCGTCTCTGGCTCCAGCCACGTGCAGTCCTGAAAGCAATGGCCGAACTGGTGCGCACCTGCCCGTCCTTGCGACCGGACTTGGCGGCTCTGGTTTCAGGCATGGCCGAACTGCATTTCCGACACTGCGTTGTGCGTGCCGGAGCAAGACAGAAAAGCGGCAAGCCCGTAAGTACGTAACAGTTAAAAAATCCAGGGGCATGCTAGAACGATGGGTGCTCGCCCCAAGGCGTGCGCCCGGTAGCGCACGCCCAATTTCGTCGGGTGAACCAGGGCTACAATGTGACAGGGCGGCGTTCGCCGCCCTGTCACACGGTCATCCGTTGAGCTCGGCCTGAGGGGACGCAAGGTTGAAGTCGTCCTTGCGGAAGAACGACCGGAAGAACACGGCGTCGGGCGCGGAGGCGACAATCCGGGCGACGATGGCCGTGGCGACGATGGCAAAGACCAGCCGGCCGAAGAAGACGCTGGTGAAATCCGCCCCCAGCGCCACGACCACCAGCGTGTCCTCGATGAGGCTATGGCCAAAGCCCATGAAGACGCAGGCGAGGAACACCTGGCGCGGCTCGACCTTGGCCTCGCGCGCCTCGCGGATCAGAAGCGCGCCACCATAGGAAATGCCAAGCAGCACGCCGACGGCGGCAAAGGGCACGGTCTCGGTCTTGACGCCCGCAAGGCGAAAGAGCGGCGCCATGCCCCGGTTCAGCCATGCGAGGATGCCGACGAGCTTGAGGATCTCGATCGTCCAACTGAGCACGAGCAGCACGACGAGCATGGTCAGAAGCGTCTTCAGCGTGCCGAAGGCGAAGGCGACCCAGCCGGAGCCCTCGTTGGCCGGGATCCAGGTGGGGGCGAGCGGGGTTGCAAGCCATCCGGTGACGGCGAAGAGCTGATGCAGGAGGGCTGCGAAGATGAGGCCGCCGCCGATCCTTATCGCGGCGGTGACGAGGAAGCTTGGGCCCGCCTTCTGGATGATGCGCTGTTCGATCGGGATGGCATGGGCCACCAGCATCAGCGCCGAAAACACCGTCATGTCGGCAGTCGTCAGTTCCGAGACCGGCACCAGCGCGAAGACCACAACGACGGCGCCCCAGATGCCGACGAGCAGGCCGGTGAGCCACGCGAAGGCAAACTCGGGCGGCAGGCCGATCACCGTCATTACCGGCTCGAAGGCGGGTGCGACCGCGCGGATCACGCCGAGTTCCTGCAGCACATGGGTGACGATGGTGACGGGCACGATGATGCGCACCAGATCGAAGTAGACTTCGAGGGTAGCAAGGGTCTTGCGGTAGAGGATGATCAGGACGGTCATGGCTGTCTCTCCTTGGGATGTTGTCCAAGGACTAACGCCAGGCCGTTCGCAGTTGTGGTCAAAATATGCACCTTTGTGCAATAAAATTGCAAATGACCGCAACAGGGGGACGGACGGGGATGGACAAGATCGACAGCAAGCTCTTGAGGCTCTTGCAGGTGGATGCCTCTCGCACCAATGCCGAGCTTGCGGAAGAGGTTGGCCTTTCGCCATCGAGTTGCCTGCGTCGCATCAGGCGGCTACACGAGACCGGCGTCATCGACCGGATCGTCGCGGTGCTTAATCCGGCAAAGGCTGGTCGCACCATGAAGGCGATCATCACAGTCGAGCTCGAGCGCCACGGCGAGCAATATATCCGCCGCTTCCTCGACATGGCGGAAAAGGAGCCGGCAGTGATCCAGGCCTACAGCGTCAGCGGCGAGACCGACGCCATTTTGATGCTGCGGCTGAAAGACATGGACGAGCTCGACGCGCTGACCGAGCGGCTGTTTCGCGAGGAAACCAATGTCGCGCGCTACTACACCGCCTTCGTGATCCGTACCGGCAAGGAGACGACGGAGATACCGGTGTGAGAAGACACCGAACCACGGGGGACGACCCGAAACGACAGGCGCTGGCGGGCCGGCGGTCCCGACGGGATCCCGATCAAGTGTTTTCGACGAGATAATCGCGCAATCTACTCTTCAAACTCTCGACGACTTCAGGGTGTTTCAGGAAGTCAGCGATCGACATCATTGCCCACTGCTGGCCCTCGTCGCCAAACCTTACAGGCCCGAAACCCTCTTCGAGCTTGCCAACAAGGAAGTAACTTCCAGGGGCGATCGTATTCTGCGCCGGATAATACCGCGTCCACACGATCCACGCCGGATCGACCGCGATATCGAACTCCTCGCGGGTCTCCCTGATTGCGCACTCGACCGGGCTCTCATCATCCTCCCGTCCGCCCCCCGGAAGATCCCACATGCCGGGGAAGGGGATTTCCGGCTTCTGATCACGCTGGTAGGCAATCAAAAGCCCCTGAAAGAGCAATGCGATTTTTGCACCCTTGAAGGGGATGAAGGCCATTTGCGAAACCCTGCGCTTGCTGAGCGAAGCTCAACTCTCGTCTTCGATGAATCCCGATTTTTTGCAAAGCCGAAGATCTTGCAATTTGGCAACGCTCGCAATGATTGTTTCTGGTGTGACACAACCCGGCGTTTTCCGGCTATACCATTCTGACAGGCGTCGTCTTATCTGGACCGAAAAGGCCGGTTGACCGGGAGCATGACTGGAAATCTGCCCCCGGCGCTTGAGCTGCCGTTACTTCACCGCAGCGTTCCCTCCATCGGCAAAGAGCGCCGCACCGGAGACGAAGCTTGCCATCGGGCCTGAGAGGAAGAGGGCGGCCTGGGCGATTTCTTCCGGCTGGGCGATGCGCTTCATGGCGTGCAGGCCGGCCGCCCATTCCTTGTTTTCCTTGCTGCCGGCCGCCGGCGTGTCGACGCCGCCGGGCAGGAGCGCATTGGCGCGAATGCCCTTTGCGCCATAGTCGGCAGTGATGCCCTTGACGAGGCCCATCAGGCCGGCCTTTGCCGCGCCATAGGCGGCCATGCCGGGAATACCGACGCTGGTGCCGACGAAGGTGGAGGTGAAGACCAGCGAGCCGCCGTCACGCGCGAGCATTGCCGGGATCTGGTGGCGGGCGCCGAGGAAGGCGGAGGTGAGGTTGGTGGCAAGCGATTGCTGCCATTCCTTGAACGTGATCTCGGCGACCGGCTTCATGACGTTGACCGCGCCGGCATTGTTGACGGCGATGTCGAGGCCGCCGAAATGCTTGAGCGCCGCTTCCACCAGCCGGATATGGGTTTCTTCCGCGGTGACGTCGCCGCCAACCGCGATCGCTTCGCCGCCGTCCTCGCGGATCGCTTCGACGACGGCGTCAAGCTGCTCTTCGCCGCGGGCGTTGGCGACGATCTTCGCACCCTCGGCGGCAAAGAGCCTGGCGACCGCACGGCCGATGCCGGAGGAGGCGCCGGTGACGATCACGATCTTGTCTTGCAGCATGGTCATGGACTTTTCCCTTCTCTTGATTGATGCGCCCTGACTACTGCCGGCGGGCATCAGCGCCCACCCGATTTCCGATCGGTGATTGTGACGGCGCAGATTCTCAATCGCCCCGGTGGCATAGTCCGGGCCGACAACGAGGGCAGGGAAGAAGGGATGCTGAGGACCTATGGCGGCAGCCGCCATTGCGGCGCGGCGCGGATCGAGACGGACCTCGACTTCAGCGTCGGCACGGAGAATGCAACGGCACGGCCTGCATGAAGAGGCGGCTCTGGTCGATGGTGGCGAAGCCCGACGCCTTCCGGCTGATCACCGGGGAGGCGGCACTGACCGACTATCGCGGCCACAACCCGGCCGCCCAGTCTTCGTCATCCGTGCACACGGCGTCCGAGGCGTTCGCCGGCGTGGTCAGACATAATGGTGCAGATGCTGCCGGCGTCCGGGCCATGGTCGATACAGCCAACCAGAAACCCGAGATCGCCAGAGTGCAGATCGCCCATGCCTGCGGCACCTGCCAGCTTCTATTCGCTTAGTCTTTATCCGGCGCAGTTGACATATCGCGCATGACTGCCTCAGCCGCGACTTCGGCATTGCGTCTTGAGCCCGAGATGGTTCCGGATTTTATGAGCTGCTTGCCATCAAGCAGTAGCTGCCAGTTCCATGTGTTCAGGCCGCGTCCCTGGATGCGGAGTTTCAATCTGTCGGGATCGTACTTCGTCACTGCTTGCTCCTTTGACTGCACTTTGACAGATCAATGGCCAAACCAAAACTAAGCGATGAGGTCAAGACCTACATCGTAAAGGCTCTGGCATGCTTCGACAGCCCGCCCGTCGTCGCTGCGGCGCCTTTGGCGGCCCTGCGTCCGGCCCTCGGGCGTATCTAGTCCAGTCGCCGTTGTCTTCAGCGCGGCCAGCGTTTCGCGCAGCGCCCGGTCCAGCCGCTTGTCGCTTCGAAGCACCAGGGCGAAGCGGCGGAAGAGCGTTGGGGTGACGGGCCGCACCACCAGCCGTTCCCGGTCGCCGGGGCGAAGGGCGATTTCCGGAACGAGGGCTGAGCCGAGGCCGACGGCGACCATCTCCTTGATCGCGTCGACGCTGCCGAGCGCCATCACCGGCTTGACGGTCGTGCCTGTGGTGGCCAGCCATTCGTCGGTGATCCTTCGCGTGTTGGCGCCGGGCTCGTAGAGGATCAGCGGCCGTTCAGCCAGGATCGCGGGCGTGACGGTATCGGGCAGGGCGCTTCCGAGCGGCGCAATCGCCACGAAGCGCTCGTCGAAGAGCGGCGTGATATCGAAGATGCGGCCGGAAACGGGCAGGCTGACGAGGCCGATGTCGATGAGGTTCTCGTCGACCGCGCGGACGATGTCGGCGCTGTTGCCGGTTGTCACGGTGATGTCTAGATCAGGAAAGCGGCGCTTGAGATCGGCCAGAAGCGGCGGCAGCAGGAAGGCGCACGGGGTGGCGCCGGTGCCGAGCCGGACGCGCCCGAGAACGCCTTTGGCGTGGCGGGCGACGGCCTCGATCGCCCGGCTGGTGGCAGCCTCGATGCTGCCGGCATGGGCCAGCAGCTCCTCGCCGGCCGCACTCGGCCGCGCCCTGCGGCCGACCCGCTCGACCAGGCGCACGCCGAGCTGCTTCTCCAGCACCCGCACCTGCAGGCTGACCGCCGGCTGGGTCAGGCCCAGGCGCTCGGCGGCGGCCGAGAAGCTGCCGAGTTCGGCGACCAGCGCGAAGGTTTTGAGATAATCGAGGTTGAGAGCACTCATGGCCAGGTTTCTCTTATTGTCAAAGTTTCTCTTATGCGTGGAATAGGAATGCTAAGCTTCTTTTAGGAGATGTCGAGGCGCAGACTGTGTCCATGGTTGGAAAAGAAACATGGATGTTCGACATGATCCGGGAACTCGGTCTTTATCTCGTTGCTTCGCCGCGCTCGCGGTACTGGCAACTGCAGCAACTGCGCGAACTGGATGCTGAGCATCTGGCCGATATCGGCCTGACGGAGGCGGAAGCTCAGCTGGGAAGGCGCAAGGTTGCGCCGGTTCCGGCGCGCGAAGGGGCCGTCGTCGTTCCGCATGCGGACGCCGCACGGGCGGGCGCGATGTAGCGGTTTCGGCCCGCGCACTGTTCCCGACCACAACTGGTGGGGCGCCAGTGACAGGAGCGTCTCGTCTCAAGCCGGCCTCACGTCCCACCTTTCGATCGCAAGGCCCGGCCAAAGGGCGCGCCACCGTTCCACTTTGCGCTCGTAGATGGCGCGGGTGATCTGGCTCTTGTTGGCGCGCACGATCGGTGCGAGCAGGTCCACAAGGCCGAAAGGGGCGCAGATCTCCAGTCCGCCCCGGGACGGGCGAAGTCCGACGGCGGTCGCAGTCGTCGGAAATGTCGCGATCGCCTCTTCCGCCGATAGATAGGGCCTGATCGGCGTGCCGAATTTTTCCTCGTACCAGAGGTGAACGCGTGCCTCGTTCTTGACGTCGATCCGCACGGGTAGATCCGCAAACAGGCCTTCGATCCGCTTCGCATGCGTGGCCTCCGCCTCTTGCGAGAGGTCGTCACCGTCGAAATAGACGATGTCGATATCGCCGATGCCGTGCGTCGGCGGCAGGGCGAACGCATGGTTCCAGACGGTCTGCGCTATCGCGCCGGCCGCCAGCCAGCCATCGGGCAGGGCAATCCGGACCCAGCGATCGAGGATCGGAGCCAAGAGCGGGCTCTTCAGGATGATAGTCTGCAGGTCCGTCATGGAATATGCATCGGCATGAAGCCTTGAAGCATGCGTTCCGCCGGCGCTCGCGCGGCTCCCGCGGAGATCCATAGAGGATCGCCAAAGCACTCGATCCGAGTGCCCGCAACGACGATGCCGTCGCCGTCGTTGCAGGCAAGGATCGGTCGCGGCGTCGACAGGCTGTAGCGCAAGAGAGCGGGCAGGTAGCTCTTGTCGTCGCTCAGGTGCGGGAAGAACTCGAAGGGCACGAGATCAAGCGCATCGCCGTCGGTGATTTCCTCCGGCTCCAGCCCGATGAAGAGCGCATCGGTCGCGATCGTCGGCGCCATGAGAATGGCGCCGGCGCTGACGCCGATGAGGATGCCGCCGGACTGTGCCCAGTCGCGAAGCGGCCCGAGCATGCCGCTTCGCTTCAGCCGTTCGAGAAAGCCGCCGGTGTGACCGCCTG
Source organism: Ensifer sp. Root558 (assembly GCF_001427045.1). NCBI lineage: Bacteria > Pseudomonadati > Pseudomonadota > Alphaproteobacteria > Hyphomicrobiales > Rhizobiaceae > Ensifer > Ensifer sp. Root558. The sequence continues at coordinate 322,779 of NZ_LMGC01000001.1, forward strand.
CAAGGTGAATGGCGTCTGAGGCGAAGAGCGCTGCAATGTCGTCTGCCGAATGCGGTTCGTCGAGATCGAAGAACAGCGCGAGATCGAGACCCAGCCTGCCGTAATAGGCCTGCCCGGCAAGGAAGAAGCCGCGGTCCCGTTCCGGACCGGAGGCGACATAGGCGATGCGTTTTCCAGCGCCGCCTGCCGCCATCATCTCCACAAGCCTGAGGTCGATCGCCGAGCAGGCGGGCACGATCTGGTCGCTATAGAGGACGAGGTTGAGCATGTCTTTCCTGTCGTGACGAAGGGCCATAGCCCGGTTCGCTCGGGCTAGCCCGCGATCGCCTTCACCCGGCGGCCGTAACGCCAGATCCCGAGCCAGCTGAAATAGTTGACGAGAAGCGACAGGCAAAGCCAGAGCAGAGTGGTGAGGTCGTCACCGCCTTCGAACTGACCGGCAAATCGCACGACGCTGATCAGCGACAGGCCGCCGAGAAGGATGCCGAGCAGCCAGCTGTAGGGCCGCCAGAACCCGAACGGCGGGACCTGCAGATTAAAGGCGTAAGCGACGAGACCGATCGCCGTTGCCAGCGCCATGACCAGGCTGACGCCGCCGAGGATCTTGATCCCGTATGCCATCTCGTCCCAAAAGCTCAGGAGCAGCGTCGCGCCTATGACCAGGCCGAAAGCAAGGCTGAGCACGTAGAAAATTGCAAATGCCTTCCACATCGCGAATCATCCTGTATCTGCGTTGGTGGCAGCTTCGGCGGTGATGGGCGCCTTGTCTATCGTTCGGCGGGCGAGGTTGTCGCAAGGCCTTACGCCTCAAACGGCCTGCATGCCGCCCGCTCTCTCATTCTTTCACCGGAGTGCTTGGCGCGCTGACGTTCCGCTGTCAGCCGATGGCGGCCGGCTGCTGCTCTATGCGGCGGCCATAGCGCCAGACGCCGAGCCAGCCGAAATAGCTGAGAAGGAGCAGGAACAGCAAACCGAGGGAGGCCGACAGCAGGCCTTCGTCTCCGGGCTGGGGGCTGGAAATGAGCGTGACGAGATCCCAGGCATCGGCCATCAACGTGTAGAGACACCAGCAGGCGAGAACCCAGCTGAATGGCCGCCAGAATGACAAGGGCGGGACCCTCAGGCCGAAGGCATAGGCAAAGACGCCTATCATGGCAGCAAATTCCACGGCCAGGCCCGCATAGAACAGGGCTCGGTCGGCGGACGACAGCTGCACCGCGATTTCAGGGGGTAGCGTGACGAAAGCCGATGACAGCATGAAAATGAAAAGCAGCCCATAGAGAACTGCAAACGCCTTCCACATCGCGAATCATCCCCCAAGCATGCAGTGCCTGCCATCTTGGGTCGTGTCGCGACACTTGTCTATCGTCTGGCGGGCAGGAGCGTGGCTTTTGCCTAATCCGCGCTCAGCGCCACCGCCGGCTGCAGGCGCGAGGCGTTGCGGGCGGGCAGGAAGCCGAAGACGAGGCCGGTCAGGAAGGCGCAGGCAAAGGCGAGCGCCACCGGGCCGAGGGTGAAGGAAACGGGCATGCCGAACTGGCCGGCAAGCGCGCCGGTGCCAAGCCCGAGCGCCACACCGAGCGTGCCGCCGATCGCCGAGACGACCAGCGCCTCGATGATGAACTGCAGCAGGATATCGCGCTGGCGGGCGCCGGTCGCCATGCGCACGCCGATCTCTCGGGTGCGCTCGCTGACCGAGACGAGCATGATGTTCATGACCCCGATGCCGCCGACGAGCAGCGAGATCGCGGCCACCGAGGCGAGGAACAGCTTCAATGTGTTCGAGGTCTCGGTGAAGGCCTCGCGCACGGAGGACATGTTGGTGATCTGCGTGTCCTGGCGCTTGTGGCGCTGGTCGAGCAGCGCCTGGATCGTCTGCTGCGTGATGTCGATCGCCGAACCGTCCTTCACCTGAACGGTGATGGTTCGGATGTTGCGCTGGCCGAAGAGGCGGATGCTGCCGGTCGAAAGCGGCACCAGCACCACGTCGTCCTGGTCGTTGCCGAAGGAGGTGGCGCCCATTTCCGCCATCACGCCGATCACCTGGAAGGGGATCTTGTTGACCAGCACATACTGTCCGATCGGGTTGTCGCCGTCGGGGAAAAGCGTTTTCACGACCGTCTGGCCGAGTACGGCCACAGGTGCGTAGGTGTCCATGTCGTTCTGGTTGATGAACTCGCCCTTGGCCATCTTCCAGGATTTGGCGGTGGTAAACTGCGGTACGGTGCCGTTGGCGGTGGTCTGATAGTCGACATTGCCGCGGCGAAGCGTGACGGAACTGGTCATCTCCGGCACGGCGAAGGCGACATTCGGCACCTCCAGGATCGCGTCCGCGTCCGCGGGCACCAGCGTCACGTTGCTGCCGCCCGCGCTGCCGCGGAAATTCGCCATGCTCGGCCGCACCACCAGCAGGTCCGAGCCCATCGACGAGATGCGGCTCAGAACGGAATCCTGCGCTCCGGTGCCGATCGCCAGCATCGCGACGACCGAGCCGACGCCGATGACGATGCCGAGCAGGGTCAGGATGGTGCGGAACAGATTGGCCTTCAGCGCCCGGAACGCCATCTTGACGGCTTCGGTGACATCGGCGATCGCGGCCGAGCCTTCGCTGACATGGCGGGCGAGGGCGGCCGCCCCTTCGGCGTTGACGCGGGCCTTCTTGGCGCGGTCGGCGACGATGCGGCCGTCATGGATCTCGATCAGCCGGTCGGCCTGTTCGGCGACCTCGCGCGAATGGGTGATGACGATGACCGTATGGCCCTGATCGTTCATGTCGCGCAACAGCGCCATCACATCCGAGCCGCTCTGGCTGTCGAGCGCGCCGGTCGGCTCGTCGGCCAGGATCACCCGGCCGCCGTTCATCAGCGCGCGGGCGATGGAGACGCGTTGCTGCTGGCCACCCGACAGCTGGCCCGGCCGGTGGTCGAGGCGCTCGCCGAGCTTCAGCGCTTCAAGCAGCGCCTCGGCGCGGTCGTGCCGGTCGCGGGCGGACATGCCGGCGTAGACGGCCGGTACTTCGACATTTTCCTTGGCGCTTGCTGTCGGGATGAGGTTGTAGCTTTGGAAGACGAAGCCGAAGGTGCGGCGGCGAAGGGCCGCGAGCTCGTCACTGTCGAGGGTAGCGACGCTCTCGCCATCGATCAGGTAGTCGCCGCCGGTCGGCTGGTCGAGGCAGCCGAGTATGTTCATCAGCGTCGACTTGCCGGAACCCGACTGGCCGACGATCGCCACGAACTCGCCCGCCTCGATATCGAGCGACAGGCCGTGCAGAACCTCGACGGCGAGGTCGCCGTTGAAATAGGTCTTGCTGACGTGCCTGAGTGAGAGAAGCGGGGTCATGGCCACTATCGAGCTTGGATCAGAACATCGGCGGCATGCGCATGCCACGCTGGTTTCGGTTGTCGCGGGCGTTGCCGCTCCCTGTCGATCCGGTGCTGACGACCACCTTCTCGCCCTCCTGGAGGCCGCTTCTGATCTCGGCGCTGACGCGGTTGCGAATGCCGATTTCGACGTCGCGGGTTTCGAGCGCGCCGGAAGCCGTAACCACGGTCACCTGCGCCTTGCGGGGCCCGCTTCCGGTTCCGTTTCTCTGGCCGTCGCGTCGGCCGTTGCTCTCACCCGTTGCATCTCCCGTACCCTTGGCCGGATGGCTCAAGGCGCCGCTCGGCACGATCAATACGTCCTTGGCGGCGGCTTGCACGAAGAACACCTGGGCGCTCATCGACATCATCAGTTCGCCTTCGGGATTGGGCACGTCGAAGAGTGCGTAATAGAGCACGACGTTGTTGGCCGTGTCCGGCATCGGCTGGATCTGGCGAAGCTTGCCGGCAAAATGTTTGCCGGGCTGGCCGAGCAGGGTGAAATAGGCATCCATGCCGACCTTCAGCCGGGTGACGTCTGCTTCCGACACCTGCGCCTTGACGGTCATGGTCGAGAGGTCAGCGATGGTGACGATGGTCGGCGTCGTCTGGTTGGCATTCAGCGTCTGGCCGGCCTTGGCCGGGTTGGCGACGATGGTGCCCGAGATCGGCGCGTAGATCTTGGTGTAACCGAGATCGACCTTGTCGCCGGCAAGGGTCGCCTGCTGCTTGCGGATCTGCGCCTCGATGGCGTTGACGTCGGCCTCGGCGGCGGCGAGATCGGCAATCGCCTGGTCGAGCGTCGATTGCGCCACGCTCCGGGTTTCGACGAGATTGCGCTGGCGGTCGATATTGGCCTGCTTGAGGACGAGCTGCGCCCTCTTGGAAATGAGCTGGGCCTGAAGGTTGGCAAGCTCCGCCTGGTCGATCTCTATGCGGTTCTCGATGGTGGCCGGATCGATCTCGGCGACGAGCTGGTCTTGCGTGACCGTGTCGCCGATCGCCACATGCAGCGCCTTCAACTGGCCGGAGACCTGGGCGCCGGCATCGACGGAATTGACCGCGTCGAGCGTACCGACGGCGGTCACGCTGTTTTCGATGTCGCCGCGGGTCACCACCTCGGTCACCATTGCGGTCGAGGCCGGGTTCTCTCCATAGCGCGTCCAGCCGTAATAGCCGGCGCCGGCGACGGCGAGGATGACCGGCAGCCACAGCCAGGCTCGCGAGCGGCGCCTGCGCTTCACCGTCTTCACCGCACCGGGAATGAAGGTGACGTTGGGCGCCGCATCGTCTCGGGGCGTGGTGTCGGCTCGCGCCGTCTTGGCTGTCTTGTTCATCGCTTGCGCCTAACCGGCATCGCCGATGCCAAAATGGATAGGTTCAAAAATAGAAGCGAATGGACCCGGCGAAAAGCATTGAGATCATTATATTTTCGTAATCTTCGCCATCTGCATGGCAAGAGAAAGGCGCCCGCAGCTGCGGACGCCCGTTTTCGAAGGGAACGACGGGTCTCTCAGCTGCGTGCCGCAATCAGCGCGGCGACATTGACGACCGCGCCGTGGTGGTCGGCAAGGCCGGCAAGTTCGGCGTCATGCAGGGCACGGGCGGAGATGGTGCCGCTTGCCGATGGCAGGTCGCGTGTGGTGCAGGCATCGGATGCGATGGTGATGCCGTAGCCGAGATCCTTGGCCGCGCGGGCCGTCGACGACACGCAATTGTGGGTCATGAAGCCGGCGAAGATCACCGGCGTGCCGGCCGGCCCAATGATTTCGGCAAGGTTGGTGTCCGAAAAGCCGTTGGGCCGGATCTTCTCGACCACCGCTTCGCCGGCGATTGGCGTCAGCGCATCGACGATCGCGCCGCGGTGCGCCCCCCGGTCGAACATGCCGCCGGCGGCCCCCTTATGAGCGACGTGGATGATCTTCGCGCCGGCGGCGCGAGCGGCGACCAGCAACTGCCGCGCCTTTTCGATCGCCGCTTCCGGCTCGACCAGGCGCACGGGGCCGGCCAGATATTCGTTCTGGTAGTCGATCAGCACCAGCGTCGCTTCGCCAAGCGGCGGCGGGGCGAGCGTGACGCCGGCAAGTGTGAAAAGGGTTGCTGCGGGCGCGGAATCGGACATGGGAAGGCTCCTTGTTTGTGCGGACGGTGCAGGGTGTTTGGTGGAAGTCCGCCCTGGCCGGGCGGTGGTTTCGGGGCCGTAGCCCTGGCGTTGGTTCGTCGAAGCGGTCGGTCTATGGGCTTGATCTTAGCGGCTGCGTTGGCGCAGAGTGATCCGAATTTTTCGGAGGACTATCTGCATGAATGCAGGGGGATGGGCGGATCTCGAACTGCTCGATCATCTGGTGCGCGGTGCGACGCTCAGCCAGGCGGCGCGCTCGCTTGGTGTCGACCAGACCACGGTGTCGCGCCGGCTTGCGGCGCTGGAGCGGCGGGTGGGGGCGGCGCTCTTCGACCGCATCGACGGCCGGCTGACGCCGACGCCGGTGCTTTCCCCCGTCGTCGAGCGGCTTCGGACGATCTCGGAGGAGGCGTCGCTGTCGCTGGCGACGCTGCTGCGGCGCACGGCGGAACTGCAGGGCCAGGTACGGGTGACCAGCATCGGCTTCGTCTTGAGCGCCATCCTGGCGCCGGCGCTTGCCCGCCTCGAACAGCGCCATCCGGGCCTCACCCTCGATCTCGTTGCCGACAACCAGATGCTGAGCATCGAGCGGCGCGAGGCCGACATCGCCATCCGCATGGCCCGCACCGGCGAAGACAGTGTGCGGGTGAAGAGCCTCGGCACGCTGCGTTTCCGCCTGTTCCGGCCGAGGGGGCAGGGAGAAGGCCCATGCCCGGTCGTGCGCTACGGCCCGGCACTCGCCCATGTGCCGGAGATGCAGGCGCTTGACCGGCTCAGACCGGATGCCCGCGTGGCGCTGACGGCCGACAAGCTGGAGATCCTGATGGAGGCGGCCCTTTCGCTCGGCGCCGAACTGATGCTGCCGGAGGTTTCGGCCTCACGCGATCCGCGTTTCGAGGCGGTGGACGAACCGGGGGCGGCCGCCGAGCGCCCAGTCTATCTGATGATGCACCCGGAACGGGCGCGCGTGCCGAGCGTGGCGGCGGTCGCGGCTTTCATCGAAGAGGCGGTTCGGGGGTGGAAGTAGGTGTTGGTTGAGGCGTGGTGTTCGCGTGTCCAGAGGCATTGCCCCGCTCATCGGGTTTAACCCGAGGAATAACCCTCTCCCCGCGGGCGGGGATATAGGTGACGTGCCATGCTGCCGGCACCGCGAACGGGGTCCGCGATTAGCGGGAAATCGGGCGGGCCTTGTTGGGCGAGTGGGTGCCGTCAGGCGGAAGAGGGGGCCTTCTGAGCCACACCAACGTAGTGACGGCGCAGCCGATCATAACATTGCCAGCGGTCACCGAACGGACTATTGAAGGGCTCCAATCTCGAGGCTTGCCATGAACATGGTTCCGAAAATTGCAGAACGACGACGCTGAAGCTCTCAACGCTTTTGCGCTCCTTTTCATGCAATTTCAGGAAATGATCCATGTCCGTCAAATCGGCAGCACTCGCAGCCCTTGCTCGCGCCTATGAACTGAACGGCCTTAAAGCCGAACCCTCCATCGCCCGGTCGACACGGCCCGAGTTCGGCGATCTCCAATGCAACGACATGATGCGGCTGGCAAAATCCGCCGGCCGGAATCCGCGCGAACTTGCCGCTGAGGTTGCCGAGGCGGCACGCGGCGAAGAATTCGCGGAAGTGTCCGTCGCCGGTCCGGGTTTCATCAACGTCCGGCTGACGGATGCGGCGGTTGCCGCGGAGGCGACGGCGATGCTGGCCGATGGGTCGCTTGCCGCCGAGAAGGTGCAGCCGCTGCGCACCATCATCGATTTCGGCGGACCCAACGTCGCCAAGGCGTTGCATGTCGGGCACCTGCGTTCCTTCGTCATCGGCGAAAGCCTGCGGCGCATCCTGCTTGAGATCGGCCACGACGTGCTGTCCGATATCCATCTCGGCGACTGGGGCCTGCAGATGGGCAAGCTTCTGTTGGGTGCGGCCTTGGCCGCCGGATGGAAAGCCGGCGATCCCGCGCCCTTCATCGATCCCCGCGCATTCGATGCCATGACCGTCGATGAACTTGGCATTCTCTACAGGTCGGGCAATGCGGCCTGCGAGGACGAGACGTCGCTTGCGCAGGCGCGGATGCTGACCACGAGACTGCAGGACGGAGATCCACTCCTGACCGCGGCCTGGGGGCGCATGCGGGCCATTTCCTTGGTCGCGATCTCGGCCACAGCAGAGGTGCTAGGGGCGCATTTCGACCTGTTCAAGGGGGAAAGCGATGCGCATGCCGAAGTCGCGCCCATGCTTGCCGACCTCGTTGCCCGCAAGCTCGCTCGGGAGAGCGACGGTGCTCTTGTCATGGATGTCGCCGGTGACGGACTTCCAGACAATGCGCCACCTCTGCTTCTTCAGAAGAGCGACGGCGCTGCGCTTTACGGCACGACGGATCTCGCGACGCTGCGCCAGCGGGTGCGCGATCTCGGTACAGAGCAGATCGTCTATTGCACCGACGACCGGCAGGCGCTGCATATTGCCAGCGTGTTTTCGGCGGCGCGGACGGCAGGTTATGCCGATGGCGTCGAACTGCGGCACGCGACCTTCGGCACCGTTCGTGGCAGCGACGGCAAGCCCTTCAAGACCCGCGACGGGTCGGCCGCATCGGTCGGCGACATGATCGATCTGGCGCTTGCCAAGTCGTCGGAAAAGGTGACTGACGGCGAGGCGGCCACGGCCGTCGGTCTCGGCGCCCTGAAGTTTACCGACCTCTCCACGCCGCGAAACACAGGTTATGTTTTTGACATCGACAGGATGACCTCCTTCGAGGGGCGGACGGGTCCGTATCTTCAATATGCCTACGCCCGGATCTCATCGATCCTGGACAAGGCCGAGGAGGCGGGCATGGTTCCAGCCGAGATGGTCTCGATCAGCCATCCGTCCGAGCGGGCCGTGCTGATGGAATGTCTCTGGTATCCGCATGCGCTTTCGCAGGCGGCGCATCAGCTCGAATCCTTCGAGATCGCCGACCGGGCCTACCAGGTGGCAGATGCGTTCAGCCGCTTCTACGCGGATTGCCCGGTGCTGAAGGCAGATGATCCGTCGGGTCGGCTTGCCACATGCAGGCTCGTCGCACAGGTCATCGGGAAATGTCTGGAGCTTCTTGGAATGGAGCCGGTGCGGCGCATGTAACGTTCGGTTGGCCGACCTCGGTGATCAGGCCGCCGAAAACTCTTTCACCAAGGCGTCGAGCGTCCCGGGCGCCGCGACATCGATACACCGGATGTCGGCGGTTCCGGCAGCCTCCAGCATCTCTCTGTTTTCGCGGATCGAGCGCTCGATGAACTTGTCGATGATCGCGGCCTTCGTCCCGTCAGCATCTGCGCGCCGAGATTCTTCCAGCATACGCCGGCGCAGGAAAGCGTCATCCGCGTAGAGAAACAGGGGGAGGATGTCCTCTTGTTCGAATTGAGCCATATACTCCGGCCGGAGCGCGGCACCTTCAAGCACGAAGGGTTGAGCGTGTTTTAGGCGGCTTTCGATGATCTGGCGGATGCGCGGCCACATGTTTTCGTGGTGCACCTTCAGGAACCAATGGATGGTCTCGTCGGTCAGGCTTGCATAGTACTCGGCGACCTGAGGACGGACCGACGGCCAGGGCCTGCCGGGATGGCGGCCCAGATCGTCCGTCGAGATCAGCTCCCGCCCGAGCGAACTTGCGAGAGCCCTGGCGAGTGTCGACTTCCCGACATGCGAGCTTCCTCCAATCAGGATCCCGAGGGCCGGCTGCTGCATGCGTTGGACTCCATTCCATCGATCGCGTGATCGACCGCGCCACGATCAAACACCTACGTCTGACGAGGGCAGGTCGACCTCCATTCCGTCGGTTCGCACCCTATGGCGCGGCTTCTGCGCCGTCACCGTCGAAATTTCGCCCCTTTGCAAGAATCGTCTTGACGCTCTGGAGAGGCTTCACTAGAACACTGCGAACCGTACCGTACGGTACTGATCGAGGGCGAGGCAGCGTGCAGATGACTGTGGCGATGAGAGAGGCGAATGCCGGGGAGGGGCTGACGGAACGTCAGGGCGCCGTTCTCGAGCAGGCATTGCGACTTCTCGTCGACGGCGGCGAAAAGGCGCTGACGACGGCCGGCATCGCGCGTGCTGCCAATTGCTCCAAGGAAAGCCTCTACAAGTGGTTCGGCGATCGCGACGGGCTGATTTCGGCGATGATCGGCTTCCAGGCGAGCAAGGTGCGCACGCAGGACGTTGCCGCCCGCGCGCTCGATGCCGAGAGCCTGCAGCGGCATCTGATCGTTTTTGCCAAGGATCTGCTTGAGGTTCTCGCCGGTGACGTGTCGCTGGCGCTCAACCGTCTGGCGATCGGCCAGGCGAGCCGCGACGGCTCCAAGCTCGGCCACATGCTGCAGGAACGCGGGCGTCGGCAGATCGGCCGCCGGGCCGCAGCGCTGCTCGAAGCCGGCCGCAAGGCGGGCCTCTTGACGTTCGACGATGCCGACGAGGCCTATGGCGCGCTTTATGGGCTGATCGTCTCCGACTGGCATCTGAAGATGCTGCTCGGCGAAGAGGCCGGCGAGATGAGACAAAGTTTTGGCCGCAAGGCGGAGCAGGCGGTATCCGCCTTCCTTTCGCTTTACGGCACGAAAAGGTAACGGCCCGCAGCGCCGCGCTTCGAAAGAAGCGTAAGGTCGCTGCGGCAAAGAAAAGTCACAGCGCCGCGCTTCGAAAGAAGCGCAAAGGTCGCTGCGACACCAGGAATTGCTGCAGGGCCCGGAGCTCCCGGGTAATGCAGCGGAAGCAACTGACAAACAACGGGAAGGACCACAACAATGCGCGTCTATTACGATCGTGATGCCGATATCAACCTGATCAAGTCGAAGAAGGTCGCCATCGTCGGCTACGGCAGCCAGGGCCGCGCCCATGCGCTGAACCTCAAGGATTCCGGCGCCAAGGAAATCCGCATCGCTCTGAAGCCGGGTTCGGCAACGGCTGCCAAGGTCGAGGCCGACGGTCTCCAGGTTCTCTCGGTAGCAGAAGCCGCCAAGTGGGCCGACCTCATCATGATGGCGACCCCGGACGAACTCCAGGCCGAAATCTACAAGGCCGAAATCGCCGGCAACATCCGTGACGGCGCTGCGATCGCTTTCGCCCACGGCCTCAACGTTCACTTCGGCCTGATCGAGCCGAAGGCTTCGCTCGACGTCGTCATGATCGCGCCGAAGGGCCCGGGCCACACGGTTCGCGGCGAATACCAGAAGGGCGGCGGCGTTCCCTGCCTCGTTGCCGTTCACCAGGACGCTTCGGGCAACGCCCTTGACCTCGCTCTCTCCTACGCCTGCGGCGTCGGCGGCGGCCGTTCGGGCATCATCGAGACCAACTTCAAGGAAGAGTGCGAAACCGACCTCTTCGGCGAACAGGTCGTTCTGTGCGGCGGTCTCGTCGAGCTCATCCGCGCCGGCTTCGAAACGCTGGTCGAAGGCGGCTACGCCCCGGAAATGGCCTATTTCGAGTGCCTGCACGAAGTAAAGCTGATCGTCGACCTGATCTATGAAGGCGGCATCGCCAACATGAACTACTCGATCTCGAACACGGCCGAGTGGGGCGAATACGTCACGGGTCCGCGCATCATCACCGAAGAAACCAAGGCCGAGATGAAGCGCGTCCTCAAGGACATCCAGACCGGCAAGTTCACCTCCGAGTGGATGCAGGAATACAAGTCGGGTGCGGCTCGCTTCAAGGGCATCCGCCGCGTCAACGACAGCCACCAGATCGAAGAAGTCGGCGCCAAGCTCCGCGGCATGATGCCCTGGATCGGCAAGAACAAGCTGGTCGACAAGGCGAAGAACTAAGCCTTATCGAACGGTTGAATGAGAAAAGCCGGGGCGCATGCTCCGGCTTTTTTCGTTTGGCATACATCTCCCGGATAGCTTCACGCTTTTCCTGGAATTGGGTCAGACTAATCCCAGAGAAGCCGAAAGACGCCCAGAAAGACCCTTCCGAACAGCTCAAGACAGATTTCGGGGAACAGGGCGGCAAAGGCCGCGCCAGCGGTGAAACCAACCAGACCGAAGCCGATTGCGCCGTCCAAGCCGTAACCCTGCCAGCCGTAAAGGGTGCCGAAAGTGGTCGCCGTGCCGACGATCGTCATCCACCAGAGAACCCGGAGGGTGGTCGTCGCATGGCGAATGAACGTATCAAGCATCTGCCTTCCCTGCCGCGAGCCGGAACACGCTGTGGTTACGTACCGGACATAAGTTCGCGCAGAGGTGATTTCCAGATCAACCTGATATCAATGGCCGGGAGCTCGGGCGCTTGGTTCAAAACTCCTGCCAGGCCTGCAGCCGCTCGACTGTGGTCGTCGCGCCGCCGCAGACGATCATCAGGATGCGCTCGAAGCGCGCCAGCCGGTCGGCGTGGGCGTAGGCGACGGCGAGGGCGGCGCCGCAGGCGGGCTCGACCAGCACGCGGTGGTCGTCGAGGAAGCGGATGCAGGCTTGCGCGGCGTCCGTGTCGCTGACGACGACGCTCTCGACTGGGCGCGTCTGGCTCAGCTCGAAGGCGCGCTCGCTGACCTTGCGGGCGGCGAGCGACGTTGCGATGCCGCTGACGGAGGGGAGTTCCGTCAGCGAGCCCGCGTCCATCGAGGCGGCCAGCGAAGCGGTGCCTTCGGTCTCGACGGCAAGGATCGGCACGTGGCCAAGCCCGTTGCGCGCGAGCCCCTCGGCAACGCCGGCAAACAGTCCGCCGCCGCCGACTGACAGCACCACGGCATCGAAGGCGAGGCCGGATCGCGCGACCTCGTCGATCATCGTCGCGTGACCGGTCCACAGCAGCGGGTCGTCGAAGGGATGGATGAAGGCGGTGTCGGCATCGAGGGAGGCGAGGGCGGCTGCATTCGCCTCATCCCAGGCGGTGCCGTGCACGATGACGTCGGCGCCCTGCTGGCGGATCAGGCCCTTCGCGCGCTCGGTCGTCGTTTCGGGAACGAAGACGAATACAGGGATCGAAAGCATGCGCCCGGCATAGGCGACCGCCATGCCGGCATTGCCGCCGGAGGAGGAGACGAAGCGCCGCTTGCCGGCGCGCGCGTGGTGCTCGCAGGCAGCGCCGACGCCGCGGATCTTGAACGAACCCGGTGGCTGCAGCGCGTCCATCTTCAGAAAGATTGAGCGGCCCGAGGCAAGACCCAGCGGCAGGGATTCGATCAGCGGAGTTTCGAGGTGAAGTGGCATGAGATGTTCCGTTGCGGGCGCGATGCCGATGGGTGCCCCGGTGTGACGGAGCTCAGGGAGAATCGTGAGGCAATTTGCCCCCGATCGCCACGTCGGCGCAATATGGGGAAGCACTCCGTCGCGGATGGCTGCGTGTCATCTCACGGAACATCATGGATTTGCGGCGGCCGTCACCACAAGAGGCCGCTTAGCGTCACGAACGCGACGAAGAGCAGGGACAGGACGAGTGACGCCTTGATTGCCGCCAGGGTATAGTCGTATCGGCGAAGTCTGTGTGTCAGCGTGTGGAACATGGGTTCGTCCAATCGTGAGTAAGCGGCGGCTCGTCGCCGTTCGTTCGAGCGAAATGCGGTGCCCGCAATTCGGCAGTGACGACAATTGCTACCCAGCCCGCGAAATTGGCCAGACGGCGGCTCGCCTTGGCGCGAACGCGCGCATGCGCTGCTGTCGATAAAGGAGGATATGGCGGCTCGAGAGCCCCTCACACCGCGATAAGCCAAGTCGGCCCGTGTCGATCGTCAAACCATGCGCCTCAAAAGTGTCCGGCACAAGGAAGATCCCCTTGGCGGCACCCTTTTGCGTTCCAGCACACAAGCCTCATCCCGATTTGGGGCCTTTACGAGCAAACGAGGCCAGGTCCCGGGGCGGCATGGCCTCCGGCCAGGGGAGGCGTCGGGCGCCGGTGTAGCGGGTAACGGCGCTGCGCCTTTGCGGCGCGCCGCCATCGTTCTCCCACTGTTCGAGATTTGCGGTTTCAATCTGACGCGGAGTGCGCTGCCCGCTCCGGCCCTGAAGCTCGCAAAGCAGGGCATCGGCGGTGATAACGCCCGCCTGGAACCTGCCGATCAGAAAGACGGCGGCAAGACGGAGGCTTTCCTGGTCATCAAGGTCGACATGCTGGTGAAAGCCCGCGCGCCGCAGCACGCCGTCGAGCATGGCAAGGTCCGAGGGAATCAGTGGATGCTGCTCTGCGGATGACATAGGCCCCTCCTGTTGATGGGAACTGTCGTTTGCGTGGCGCATGCGTGCGAGCGCCCAAGGCGCGCTTCCAGGAACTCTACCCCCGGAGCGTCTTTCCGTCTCGGGTGGACCGTGCTGGGATGACCTCAGGGTTGACGCCCGTTGCCGGCGGCCAGGAGGGTGTGTGTTTTTCTGTGTCAGTCAGGACCGGCGCGATTTCCGGGCCGGCTTGCTTGCGGACACCTCCGCGGCCGGTTCGGCGGCGGCGCGCTCAAGGCGTTGCGCCTTGAGCTTTTCGGTCTTCTTGTCGCGGGCGATCTTTTCAGCCGCAACGATGGCTCTCGCCGTATGATCGGTTGCGGCCGCCTTGTCGCTCGCGGAGGTCTTGGCCGGCTTGAATGCTGCGTTAGCGTTGGGCGTCATGACCTGTCTCCTGAAACGGGCGGGTGCTGCCGACCCAGAGGGGTCAGCGCGTGCGCGCCGCCTTCTTGGGGCTGGGCAGCAGGCCTTCGCGCTGCAGCTTCTTGCGCGCCAGCTTGCGCTGGCGTCGGACGGCTTCCGCCTTTTCCCGCACGCGCTTTTCCGACGGCTTTTCATAGCTGCTGCGGGCCTTGAACTCGCGGAAAAGCCCTTCGCGCTGCATCTTCTTCTTCAGAATGCGCAAAGCCTGGTCGATGTTGTTGTCTCTAACGAGTACCTGCAAAACATGTTCTCCTGTTGTCGATTGCAGCGCGGGCGAGGCGCATGCGCCTATCTGCCGCGCTTGGCGCTCAGTTTCTTGAGCCAGGGGCCGGTAGCTTCCGCCTGAGCGGGGTCCGGTGTGGCGGTCTCGGCGTGTTCGATGTCGGTCGCAAGGACCGAGCGTTCAAATGTCTCACCGTCGACCCGTACGCGAAAGCGGGGCTCGCCGCGATCTTCCGTGGGCAAAAGGCCGACGATGACGCCGAAGGGGCTGACCAAGGCCGACTGTGTGGCGGATGCCCTCAGTTTGACCCTGTCGCCGATCTCGCAGGCCGTGCGGCTCATGACGAGCTCCATATCGGAAGTGAAGGGGCCAAAGATGCAAAAAGGCCGGGTTGTTCCCCGACCTCTTCCCGTCATTCAAGCCTTTCCTGCCAGTACATCCGTGGTCAGAGAAGGGCGAATGACAAATTATTCGGCGCGCAGATTGTCGGCCGAGCTCTTGCCCGACTTGCGGTCGGCGACGACGTCGAAGGTCACCTTCTGACCGTCGGCGAGCGAGCGCAGACCAGCGCGTTCTACTGCGGAGATATGGACAAACACGTCGGTGCTGCCGTCATCCGGTTGAATAAAGCCGAAGCCCTTGGTGCTGTTGAACCACTTTACAGTGCCCGAAGCCATGACGATTTCCTTTCAATCGTGGAGTTTGCCAGAAAATATTTCTCTGGCGGTGATCGATATTTGAGAGGAGATCTGGCCGCGCATAAGCGCTGTGTCAAAGGTCACAAGCAATATTCGATGAGTTGATATATAGACGATACTTTTTGAAACTCAATGAAAATATTAAATTATCTATTTTCCCGTCCTTGTATAAGCCTTGTCAAAGGCCTGAAAATGCGGGTTTTCGTGCCGCTATTTTTCTTTCTATTGAACGCTCGGTCCCTGCCAATGGAGACTGAATATGGCGCATGGGTCAGCCGACAGCGCGACCGCTTTGGAGGCGGTGCATTTGTGTGATTGCTGTCGGGAGAAGTCTGGCTTGGCCTTCCGCATCGCGCCCGACAGCGCCGGGCGTCTTGTCAGAAGGGCGAAGGTCGCTGCAGAACTTTGAAATCCTGCATGCTTTTGTCCTTTAATCGGCTACGGGGTAAAGCAAACACGCCGGCCAGCGGTGGCAGGGGAGGTCAGGCGGCGGTACGCGTATCTGTCGCGCACCGCCCCCGCTTTTCAGGTGAAGGTCTGCGGCGAGACCTGCAGTGCGGCGGCGATGCGCTGCAGCTTGGCGGGATCGGTATCGGCGCCGAGCTCGATCTTGGATATTTCAATTTCCGTCAGGCCTGTCGTGACCGACAGATCGTCAACCGAATAACCGGCGGTTTCACGCGAACGCTTGATGGCGGCTCCGATTTTGACGCGGGACAGAGATGCGCCTGGAGCCTTGGTTAGGTCTTTCTTAAAGGACATGAAGTGTCTCCTTCGTTGGTCCACCGGCAAAGAACGCTGCCGGTTGAAGGGGGCCCAAAACTGAAATGCGACTCAAGGCAGATGAGTGCGAACCTAGGGCGTCGCTAATATAAGCGAGAAGTCCGCAGGCGCAAGTTTGCGCCCGAATCTTTGTAAAAATCATATTTATATCAATATCTTACCCTGTGATTATCGGGTGCTGGACGGTCCTTTTCCAGGCGATCTGGGGTACCGCGGCTGCTCGCCAATCGCCGTCCCAAGGACTGCGAAAACGGCGCCGAAACTCACGCCAGGCGCGCCTCGATCAGGAACGGTCCGCGCCGCGACAGCGCTGCGGAAAAGAGCGCGGCGAAGGCCTCGCAGGAAGTGGCAACGGCAGCTTCGACGCCAAGGCCGCGGGCAAGCGACACCCAGTCGAGCGCGGGGTTGTCGAGGTTCAGCATCTGCCGCGCATTGGTGCCGATCTCCCCGACGCCGACATTGCGCATCTCGGCATGCAGGATGGCATAGGTGCGGTTGGAGAAGATGACGGTGACGATGTCGAGGTTTTCGCGCGCCTGGGTCCACAAGCCTTGAATGTTGTACATTGCGCTGCCGTCGGCCTGCAGGCAGATCACTTTCCGATCGGGGCAGGCGATGGCCGCGCCGGTCGCAAGCGGGATACCGTCGCCGATCGCGCCGCCGGTTTGCATGATGAGGTCGTGCGGTGCGGAGAAGGCGGACAGGGCAAAGAAGCGCCGCGCCGAGGTGACCCCTTCGTCGCAGACGATTGCGTCCTCCGGCACCTTGTGCGCGACGATGACGGCGATCGCGTCTTCGGTGAGCGGGCCCGAGGGCTCGCCGGTGTCGGTGGGGGTGCCTGCCGTTGGCAGCGGCCCGGTCGGGCTGACGCCGAGTTCGTCACCAAGCGCCTCCAGTGTCGCCTTCAGGTCTTCGCCATGGCGGGCAAGGGTTGCGACCGTGCAGCCCTCCGGCACCAGCCGGCCCGGCATGCCGGGATAGGCGAAGAAGGCGACCGGCTCGGGCGCGCCGACAAGGATGAGAACGCGGACGTCCTTGAGCGTGGCGAGCGCCATGTCGATCGGGTAGGGGATGCGCGCCGGCGCGACCCGTCCGCGGCCGCGCTGGGTGTGGGCGACCAGAACCTCGTTGAAAAGCTGGATGCCGCACGCAGCCGCGATCCGCCCGGCGACGGCCAGGCCATCGGCCTGCGCCGCAGCGCCGCTGACGACCATGGCGATCCCTTGAGGATTCGAACGTATCAGGCGGGCTACCTCGCGCACCGTCTCGGCGCTGGCCGGCCGCGGCGCTTCGATGGGCGCCTTTTGTGGCGCGGTGGCAAGGGCAAGCGTTCCCCAGGCGGCGTCGGCGGGCAGGATCATGGTGGCGACACCCGGCGGCGTCAGCGCGGCCTGAACGGCGGCGGCAACGGTGGGACCGACATCAGCCGGATCCTTCACGCGCCGGACCCAGTTCGACATCGGCGCGGCCAAGCTCTCGATGTCGGTCGTCAGCGGTGCGTCGAGCGGGAGGTGATGGGAGGCGTGGTCGCCAACGATGTTGACGACAGCCGCCCGGGCGCGGCGGGCGTTGTGCAGGTTGGCAAGGCCGTTGGAAAGGCCAGGGCCGGTGTGCAGAAGGGTCGCTGCCGGGCGCCCGGTCATGCGCGCATAGCCATCGGCGGCGCCGGTCACGAGGCCTTCGCTGAGGCCGAGGATGCAGCGCAGTTCCGGCTTGCGGTCGAGTGCCGCGACGAAGTGCATTTCCGAGGTGCCGGGATTGGCGAAGCAGACGTCGACGCCGTTTGCAAGCAGCGTATCGACAAGCACATCCGCGCCGGTGGTGCGAATTCCCTGGCCGCCTTCTCCCATGCGCGTATCCCTCGATGGCCCTCAAGGGCATGATAGCGGCAACTTGCGCCGGTGCAACCGGGGCATGGCGAGCCACCCGGCGCAGCACCAGTCGGCCAGCGCCAATCGGCTGGCGCTGCGCCGGCTCAACGGACGGGCATCAGGTCCGCTGCCAGGCGAGGTGGGCGCCAAGCCCGATCAGCACTGTGCCGCCGGCGCGCTGCATCAGGCGCTGCGCCCTGCCGGAGCGGCGCATCCGTGAGACGACGGCGCCGGCGAGGAACACGCAGACGATATCGGCCGAGGAGAACATCAGATTGGCGAGGGCGCCGAGCAGCAGGAACTGCACCCAGATCGGGAAGGCGGCAGACGCATCGGTGAACTGCGGCAGGAAGGCGACGAAGAAGATCGCGGTCTTCGGGTTCAGTACTTCGACAGTGATGCTCTCGAAGAAGGCGCGGCGTGCCGATTTCGCCTCGGTCAGGGGCAGGCTGCCGTCGCCCGTCGCCTTGGTACGCATCAGCGTGAAGCCGAGCCAGACGAGATAGGCGGCCCCTGCAAGCTTCACTGCCAGATACAGCGTCGGCACCGCATGGAACAGCATCGAAAGGCCGGCAGCCGCGGCAATGACGTGCACGTAACAGCCGAGATGAATGCCAAGCGAGGCCATCATTCCGGCAGAGCGGCCGCGGGCCACGGTTTGCGCGGCGGCGTAGAGCATGGCCGGGCCCGGGATATAGGCGAAGATCGCCGTGGTGACGAAGAAGGTGAGGAGAATGTCGAGCGATGGCATGCGGTTATACCTCGTCTGCTGCTGCGTGGCCTCTTGCGGGAGTCGTTGTAAGGGCTTGCGCGGGAAAGTTGAAGGAAAATCACAAGTGCTCGGGCCGGCGGGTCAGCCGCCGGCGGTCCGTTCGTCCGTGGTCAGACCGGTATTTCCTCAGCGACGAGGCGATCCTCGCGGCGGGCGCTGGCGGCAAGCCCTGCCGCGACGCCGGTGCGGTCCTCGGCACTGCGGTTCTGGCTCATCTTGCGCTTGCCGTCGAGACGCTCGATCGGCAGCCTGAGGCCGATGATGCCGCGAAGCTGCGCCTTGACGAAGGCGGCGGGCGCGTCGCTGACCTGCCAGGGCTCGGCTCGTCCGGCCTCATGCCGGTTGGTCAGCCGCGTGACGATGTCGAGCAGCCGGTCCTCGTCGGTGAAGAATTCGGCCGCGCCATAGGCGTGCACGGCGACATAGTTCCAGGTCGGCACGACCTTGCCGTGTTCGCGCTTGGAGGCATACCAGGAGGGCGTGACATAGGCGTCCGGCCCCATGAAGGTCGCCATAGCCGCGCCGATGACCGGTGTCGTTCCTTGCGGGTTGGCGCGGGCGACGTGGCCGTAGAGCGTGCCGTTCGGCCCCTCGTTGCGATCAAGCAGCAGCGGCAGCGGGCTCGCAAGCAGCCCATCGGCCGTGGCGGTGACGAGGGTCGAAAGCGAAGCCGCCTCGATGATGTCGTGCAACACGCTCAGCGTTTCTTCCTTGAAGGCAGGCGGTGTGTACATGATCTCGCTCCTTGTGCTCGTCCCGTCATAGAGGCAAACTGGACGGCCAAGAATATCCAGTTTCCGTATAAATACGTGGGCCAGTTTGTGACGATGAAAGAAGAGGCGACGGTCGGGACCGCCCGGCGGATCTATGAGGCGCTGAAGGCACAGGTCCTTGACGGCACCTATGGCGCCGAGGCGCTGCTGCCGTCGACGCGGGCGCTCGCCGCCGAGCTTGGCGTTTCGCGCACGACGGTGACGGCCGCCTATGAGCAGCTTCTGTCCGAGGGGTATCTGGAAAGCCGGCAGGGCGCGCGCTCGCGGGTTGCGTTGCTTGCGGCCTGGCAGGGTCCCGGCTCGGTGGCCGCGCCCGGGCGCCCAGCGAGCCAGAAGCATCGGGACAAGGGTGCGGCGGCGGTTCGCCTGTCACGCCTGGGGGCTGCCCTTTGCGACGGGCCGATCTGGATGCCGCCGGTTTCTGCTCGGCTGATTGCCGACTTTCGTTACGGCGACCTGTCGGCCGCGGATTTTCCGGAGGAGGCGTGGCGGCAGTCGGTCAACGCGGCGCTCCGCCGGCGAAGGCCGCGGCTTGCCTATGATCACCCCGCCGGTTCGTCTGCCCTGCGCATGGCCCTGCAGGCCTATCTCTGGCGCGCGCGGGGGCTCAGTTGCGATCCGGATCAGATCGTCGTCGTCAACGGCTCGCAGCAGGGGCTGGACCTTGCGGCGCGCGTGCTCGTCGATGCTGGCGACCGGGTGGCGATGGAGGATCCGGGCTATGTGATGGCGCGCCGGGTCTTTGCCGCCGCCGGCGCCGCGGTGGTTCCCCTCGCGGTCGACGCGGAAGGGCTGAGGACCGACATCCTCGAACAATTGGAGGATGCCAGGCTCGCCTATGTCACGCCCTCGCATCAGTTCCCGCTCGGCAGCGTGCTTTCGGCCCGGCGGCGGCAGGAGCTTCTGGCCTGGTCCAGGCGAACCGGGGCCTATGTGCTCGAAGATGATTACGACGGCGAATATCGATACGACATCCGGCCGATCCCGCCGCTCCAGACCATGGGACAGGCGGAAAACGTGCTTTATCTCGGCACGATTTCCAAGAGCCTGTCGCCGATGCTCCGGCTCGGCTATCTCGTCGTGCCGCCGCCGCTTGTCCCGGCCTTTGCCGCCGCCAAACAACTGATCGACCGCCATTCGCCAAGCCTCGAGCAGGAAGCACTGGCGGCGATGATTGCAAGCGGCGCCTATGAGCGCCACATCCGCCGCAGCCGGCGCAACAATGGCCGCCGGCGGGAGGCCCTGCTGACGGCGCTCAAGGCGGAGCTCGGCGACGCGGTGACCATATCCGGCGCCGATGCCGGCCTGCATGTGGTCGTCTGGTTCGAGCAGTTGGAAAAGGCGCAGGAAGACGCGCTGATCGCGCGAGCGCGGGCGGCTGGCGTCGGCCTCTATCCGGTTTCGCCCCTCTATGCGGCAGGTGATGCCGGCCACCGGCCGGACCGGGCCGGCATCGTCATGGGCTATGCGAGCCTCGAGGCGGCCGAGATCGGCAAGGGCGTGGCAGCACTTGCGCAGGTGTTGCGGTCCTGGGGCGACGAGAAGGCGGAGGCGAAGCCGTCTTAGGTCGGGAGCGGGCGGAGCGGAGCCCGTGCGCGGCTGGGCATCCCGGCGGCACGTTACGGTTAGCCGCTTGCGCCCGGCCAACGTCCCTTCATAGTGGCGGCCATTCCGCGTTTGCCCAGGCGACCTCCATGAGATCTCTTCGCATCCATCCCCACCTGCACGACGTTTTCGGTGAAGAGCAACCACTCGCCTATCTCGCCGCCATACTCCTGTTCGGAGCCGGCGTTGCCGTCGTCTTTGCGCTGTCTACGGGGTCGATGCTTGCCGATCTTGCCTGGTGGCGGGCGGCGCTGGCGCTTGTTCTCGTGCTCGACATCGCCGCCGGCTGCGTCGCCAATTTCACGCCGTCGACCAATGATTTCTACGCAGCCCGGCCGCGCAACCGCTGGATATTCATCGCCATCCATTTCCACATCGTCCTCGTCGCGCTGCTTCTTGGCAGCGGGATCGCGGCCGCGGTTGTCGTCTGGGCCTATACGATCGCAGCGGCCGCGCTCGTCAACCGGCTGGCGGGGCGGGAGGCGCAGACCTTCGTCGGCGGGCTGCTCACTGCGATTGGCCTTGCCGGCCTGCCGCTTCTGCCCGGTCTGACGCCGGCGATGATGGCGGTCTCAGGCCTCTTCATGCTCAAGGTGCTCTTCAGCTTCGCCGTCGACCATTACCGCACGGTCCCGCCCCAAGATGGGCAGGTGTCCAAAAATGGGGGACACGGCTGACGTCCTTGCCTTGCATGGCGGTCTTTACTAGCCTCCGGAAAGCAGGCTCAGGGGAGAGACTCGATGGCAGTTTCAGCGGCGGACGAGGCATTGCGCATTCCGACATTCGACGACGTGCAGATGGCCCGAAACCGGATCGCCGGGATCGCGCACCGAACGCCGGTCCTGACCTCGCGCACGGCCGATGCCGCCACCGGCGCCCGGCTGTTCTTCAAGGCGGAAAACTTCCAGCGCGGCGGCGCCTTCAAGTTCCGCGGCGCCTATAACGCCATCGCCGCGCTCAGGGAAAAGGGATCGAGGCAGGGCGTCGTCGCCTTTTCCTCCGGCAATCATGCCCAGGCGATCGCCTATGCCGCGCGCCTGCAGGGCGTCGCAGCGACGATCGTCATGCCCGCCGATGCGCCCGACATGAAGGTGGCGGCAACGCGCGGCTATGGCGCCGACGTCGTGTTCTACGACCGCTACAAGGAAGACCGCTCGGCCATCAGCGCCCGGTTGGCGGCCGAGCGCGGCGCTGTGCTGATCCCTCCCTTCGACCATGCGGACGTGATCGCGGGCCAGGGGACGGCAATTCTTGAGCTGATCGAGGAGGTGGGTGAGCTCGACCTGATCGTCACGCCGCTCGGCGGCGGCGGGCTGCTTGGCGGCACCGCGCTCGCCGCCAGGGAGCGCTCGCCCGGCGCGACCATCGTCGGCGTCGAGCCCGAGGCCGGCAATGACGGCCAGCAGTCGCTGCGCCAGGGCCGGATCGTCGAAATCGCCATCCCGAAGTCGATCGCCGACGGCGCGCTCACCCCCAGCATCGGCGCCCACAATTTTCCGATCATCCAGCGCGCGGTCGCCGACATCGTCACGGTGAGCGACGCACAGCTGGTCGAAACCATGCGTTTCTTCGGCGAGCGCATGAAGATCGTGGTCGAGCCGACCGGCTGCCTTGCGGCGGCCGCCGTGCTCGAGGGGGTGCTTGCCTGCGCCGGCAAGCGCGTCGGCATCGTCCTGAGCGGCGGCAATGTCGATCTGGCGACCTACGGCGCGCTGCTGCAGGCGACGTGAACTTTACCCGGACCGCCGTCCTGGTGCCCGCCATTTCGTCGAAGCCTTGCAGACCGGGCGCATGGCTCTCGACGTTCATCGAACAGATCAGGCGGCTTGAAGAAGGGGACATCACATGACAGACGCACCTTGGCACGCCGATCCACTCACCTGGGGCACCGGTCCGCACCTCTTCGAGGTCTTTCTGGAACCGACGGATCCTTACTCGGCCAAGGCATTCGGCAAGCTCGATGCCCTTCTCGCCCGCGCCGGCGCGGACAGGATCACCATCAAGATCCGGCTGCAGTCGCAGCCCTGGCACATGTATTCCGGCGTCGTCGTTCGCTGTATTCTTGCGGCCTCGACGCTGGCGGGCGGCAAGGAGACCGCAAAGACCGTCATCGCGGCCGTCGCTGCGCATCGGGAGGAGTTCGAGTTCACCCACCACGCCGGCGGGCCCAACATGGACGTGACCCCCAACACGATCATCGAGCGACTGGAAGGTTATAGCGGCGTGCAACTGAAGGCGGCCTTTGCGATCCCCGATCTCGATCGGGAGATCAAATGGCATTGCCGGTACGCCCGCCAGAACGGCATCCACGTCTCCCCGACCTTCATGATCGACGGGATCGTGCGGCCGGACGTGAGCAGCGGCGATGATGTTTCGGCCTGGGCGGCGAAGTTGCTCGCCTGACGAAGGTTGCAAGGGACGCTTCCGGCGGGCAGCGGCCGGGCCCCCGTTGCGGGCATTTTCCCGGGGCTCGACCGGGCCGTTGGCGACGCCCGTCTTTCCAGTTGCCTTAACCGGCAAAAGTGGCACACTGAGCCTCGCGCGACGGCGCCAAGCGTCTGAATGACAGGGCGGAGGCCACTGTAATATTTTGTTTTTCTAAAGGATTTCTCTCCGGCCGATTTCCGTCGGAAAACACATGTTGGAAAAAGCCAGAGGAATACAGCGGGCTTTTTGAGCGCCTTTTCGGACGCCGCGTTGCCAAAAATCTAAGCGCTGCCACCGCTCCGGATGGGCGCGGTGCATACACAACTGGAGGGTATCGTGACGCTTGCAATCAATGACCTCGCACCGGACTTCGAGGTCGGGACAACCGACGGCACGATCCGGTTTCACGACTGGATCGGCGACTCCTGGGCGGTGCTGTTTTCGCACCCGAAGGACTTTACGCCCGTCTGCACCACCGAGCTCGGCTACATGGCGCGCATCAAGCCGGAATTCGACCGGCGCGGCGTCAAGATCATCGGCCTTTCGGTCGATCCGCTCGACCGCCATGCCGGCTGGGCCGCCGATATCGAGGAGACACAGGGCCATGCGCCGAACTTCCCGATGATCGCCGATGTCGACTACACCGTCTCGAAGCTCTACGGCATGCTGCCGGCGCCGGTTTCCGGCGATCCGACCAAGCGTACGCCCGCTGACAACCAGACGGTGCGCAACGTCTTCGTCGTCGGCCCGGACAAGAAGATCAAGCTGATCCTCATCTATCCGATGACGACAGGCCGCAACTTCGACGAGGTGCTGCGTGTCATCGACTCGCTGCAGCTGACGGCCAAGCACAAGGTGGCAACGCCGGTGAACTGGCAGCAGGGCGACGACGTGATCATCGCCGGCTCCGTCACGGATGAGGATGCCCGCAAGGTCTATCCGGAGGGCTGGCGCGCGCCGAAGCCCTATATCCGCATCGTGCCGCAGCCGAAGGGCTGAGGCGGGGCTGACATTTCGCCAGGGCGCGGAAGCGCCCGCGTACGGGTTCGTCCTTCGTTGCTGGTGGTGAGGGTTTATCCGCATTCCGTGACGAGGGGGCTGCCCCTCATCTCGCGGTGAGGGAGCTGACCCTCACCCGCCTGCCGGCGCCTTCTCCCCGCATGCGGGGAGAAGGGACGTTGGCGTGCTTTCCGCGGTTCCTTTTCCCCGCCTCTGGGGGGCGGCGGAGAGGCCGTTTAGCTTCCATTCCCACGACCCATGGTTGCCGGAGCGGCGAACCCCGCGCCGGAAGCCTGCTTCCTCTGCGACAGAATCCCTCCTTTATCTGAGCACGCCCGCGCCTATAGTGCCGCTGTTTGCGGCCGCCGCCGGAGCGCGCCGCACGCTGACTGGATGACCCGCCTCATGACCGCAGCAAGCCGCCCCGACCTGACAGACATTCACCGCGGCGACTGGGTGGATCGCCGGTTGCCGCGGGCGGTGCGGCCCTATACCCGTCTTGCGCGGCTCGACAGGCCGGTCGGTATCTGGCTGACGCTCTTTCCCTGTTGGGCGGCGCTTTTCCAGGCGGCGCATGGCCTTCCCGAGATTCGGGATATTCTGGTGTTCACGCTCGGCGCATTTCTGATGCGCAGTGCCGGCTCCACCATCAATGACATGGCCGACCGCAATTTCGACGGGCATGTCGAGCGCACGCGGTTTCGTCCGCTTGCAAATGGTGAGATCGGCATGTCCCGGGCCGTTGTCTTCCTGATTGCGCAACTTGCGCTCGCCGCTTCGCTCCTTGTCTTCCTGAGCCCCGCGACCCGTGTGCTTGCGGTGTGCGTCGTGCCGCTCGTGTTCCTCTACCCCTTCTGCAAGAGGTTCACCCATTGGCCGCAAGCGGTCTTGGGCGCTGCCTTCAACTGGGGCATGCTGATGGCCTGGTCGCAGGTTGCCGGACATGTTCCGGCGGGCGCTGTGCTGATGTGGGCCGGCGCCGTTGCGTGGCAGATCGGCTATGATACGGCCTACGCCTATGTCGATGTGCGAGACGACACGCGTCTCGGTCTCAAGTCGACGGCGATCCTGTTCGGCTCTCGCGGCAAGGCCTGTATCGCCCTGTTCTACGGCCTGACGCTGGCCGCCTGGTCTGTTGGCGGCTGGATGCTCGGCATGTCGAGCCTGTATGCCATCGGCATGGTGGTGATCGCGGCCCATCTCGCGTGGCAGGCCCGGCGTTTCGACCTCGATCGCCCCGAAATCAGCTATCGACTGTTTCTGGCGAATATCCTGACCGGCGGGCTGCTGGCTGCCGCCGCTCTCGCCGGAAGTTTTTGAGGGACGCCGAACGTCCGGCCTGCCGCCTGGAATACGGCCGACAGGCGGGCGACGCATTGACGCCCGGCGCGAGCGCTCCATGTCATATCCAGATGTCATATCCAGGCGTTCAGCGCAGTCAAACGGGCAGGGGCAGGCCATGCAAAGGTTCTTCGTCAGCGTCGCCAAGGAATTCGAGGCCGATAGCGCCGAGGAGGCGGCCCTTTTGATGTACCAGTATCTGACCCGCGAGCCGGCGCCGCTTTCCTACGCCGTCACCGACGAGGCGAAGAACATTACCAGGCTGACGCTCGAGCGCGACAAGGCGGACGAATTCGCGAGCGTCGACCACACGGCAGATCCGGGCAACTGGTAACGTCCGCTGGCAGCGATGCCTGTGGGTGGAAGCCATCAAAGCGACAAGTTTGGTTGCAAATCCTCCGGAGTTCGCGTAAAGACTGCGCCCGTTGGGCGCGGGTATCGCCGCGCTTCGGGAGGAAACCTGCTTGTTCATTGCACATCTGCCGGCCGGGTATCTGCTGTGCCGCCCGTTTGCGCGCCGCAGCCCGTCGCAGGCCCGCGCCATCTTCGGTGTCGGGCTTGTCTGTTCCGTCCTGCCGGATTTCGATCTCGCCTATTTCTACCTGATCGACCAGCGCCGCACGCCGCATCACGACTACTGGGTGCACACGCCGATCTTCTGGCTGGTGCTGGCGGCGACGGTTGCGCTTGTTCTCATCGCCACCGGGCGGCGCAAACAGCTCGTCCTTGTCGGTGTCGGGCTTTCGAGCGTGCTCCTGCATCTGGTGATGGATTCTGTCGCGGCTGATATCCGCTGGTTCTTTCCCTTTGTGGATCTCAGGGTGAACCTTGTGCATGTGCAGGCGGTCTACAAACCCTGGTACCTGAACTTCCTCTTGCACTGGACCTTTGCGCTCGAAGTTTTGATCTGGCTGCTGGCCGGCCATTTCGCTTTGCACGATTTGAGAGCGCGGCGCACGATCGGGACCGAGGCCGCATGAGAGCAAAAGCAGGGCAATTCTAGGGGGCGCGAAAAGAATCGCTTAAGAAATTTATCATACGAATAGCTACAATTCGCATGTATCCCTTTTCGATTTGTTAGCTATAGGTCCCGCCCTCATGACTGGCCTGCCGTTTCTTTTTTCGTCCGATGCCAAAGCCATGCTCGATGCGATCAACCGGTCGCAGGCGATCATCGAATTCGATCTTTCCGGCACGATCCTGACCGCCAACGAGAATTTCTGCCGCGCGATGGGTTACGATCTCCACGAGATTGTCGGCCGGCATCACCGCATGTTCGTGCAGCCGGAGGAGGCGGCGTCCGCTGCCTATACCGATTTCTGGGCACGCCTTGCCCGCGGCGAATATGACAGCCAGCAGTACCGGCGCATCGGCAAGGGCGGGCGGGAGATCTGGATCGAGGCCTCCTACAATCCGGTGTTTCGCGGCCGCAAGCCCTACAAGGTGGTGAAGTTCGCGACGGACATCACCGCGTCGAAGGCAAAGAGCACCGACGATCAGGGCAAGATCGACGCCCTGTCGCGGGCCCAGGCGATCATCGAATTCACGCCTTCGGGCGAGATCATCACCGCCAACGAAAACTTCCTTTCGGCCATGGGCTACGCGCTTCCCGAGATCGTCGGCCGGCACCATTCCATGTTCTGCGAGCCGGACGATGTCCATTCGCCCGCCTATGCCGGCTTCTGGCGCGATCTTGCGGCCGGGCGCTTCGTCACCGACCAGTTCAAGCGTATCGGCAAGGGTGGCAAGACGGTCTTCATCCAGGCGTCCTACAATCCGATCCTCGACGATGCCGGTCGCGTGTCGAAGGTGGTGAAATTCGCCGTCGACGTTTCCGACCGCGTGCTTGCGGTCCAGGAGATCGGCGCCGGGCTCGGCCGCCTAGCCGAGTGCAACATCCGCATGACGCTGGACGAGCCCTTCGTCGGCGAGCTCGAAATCCTTCGGCGCGACTTCAACACCTCGATCGGCATGTTCCAGGAAACGCTGTCGGCCGTGCTCAGCCAGACCCGCGACCTCAACAGCAACAGCCACGAGATGAAGGATGCCGCCGAGCATCTTGCCGACCGCACGCGCCAGCAGGCGGCAGCCCTGGAGCAGACCTCGGCGGCGCTGGAACAGGCGACGGCGACGGTGCGCACCTCGACCGAGAATACCCAGCAGACCCGCGCACTGGTGCAGAATGCGCGGCAATCGGCGCACAGCTCTTCCGGCGTCGTGCGCGATGCGGTGACGGCGATGCAACGCATCAAGGCGGCCTCCGAGGAGATCAGCCAGATCATCGGCGTGATCGACGAGATCGCTTTCCAGACCAACCTTTTGGCGCTCAACGCCGGGGTCGAGGCGGCGCGCGCCGGCGATGCCGGCAAGGGCTTTGCGGTCGTTGCCTCGGAGGTGCGCGAGCTCGCCCAGCGCTCGGCCAAGGCCGCCAAGGAGATCAAGGCGCTGATCCAGAATTCGGTCGCCGAAGTCGCCGAAGGCGTGCGCCTCGTCGGCGATACCGGCAGCGCGCTGAAGGAAATCGAGGACTTCGTCGCGGCGATCGACACGCGGATCGCAGCGATCGCGACGGCTGCGACCGAGCAGACGGCGGGCCTCGGCGAAATCAACGCTGCGGTCAACGACATCGACGTCATGACGCAGAAGAATGCGGGCATGGTGGAGCGCACCGCCGACGTCAGCGTCCGGCTGGCCGAAGGCGCGCAGCGGCTGACGGAACTGGTCAACCGCTTCCAGCTCAACCGCCGTGCCGAGCGGCGCGAGGCGGGCACGGCAGCGGCAACGGGCGGCATGGGTGACCGTCGCCGCGCGACCGACGCGCGGGCCGCCTGAGGGAATAAAGCGGGACGTGCGGGGCGATCATGCCCTGCCGTTCGCGGGCGGGCGGGCCGGGGGTGCGGCCCGCCTCATCCCCTCCAAGGCAACCTTCGTGCGTTGGAGAGCCCTACCGCAGCAACGAAATTGTGACCGCACTGTCTCCGAGGTCTCCCGTGGCATTGGCGCGTGATAGACGATCGGCAGACGTGTTCGTGCAACGTGTGGTATCGCTGATACGTTGACGAAGCCCACGGTTCTATGCATCCTGCCGGCCAACGAACGAAGATGCCGGATACGGCACGGGAAGAGCAGGGCCAAAGGCCCAAGGCATTGATAAGCTTCGCATTCGCAAACGGCGCCCGTGCGTCTCGCCAGGTCGCCATGGCATTCTGAAGAGCTGCAGGGGCTCGCGATCAAGGGAAACCTGCAGAGTTGCGACGCGTTTCAGCGTCGCTTGAGCACGACATACGCATTCACGACGTCATTCGCATCGATTGCTCGAGGTCGGAGGGGATTGTGAAGGAAAAGTCGAGGTTTCTGCCAGCGGTGCTGGCTGCCATGCTGGCCGCATCCGTGGCGCTGCCTGCCACTGCCGCCGATCTGGTGATCGCCATGCCGAACTGGCCGTCGGGCCAGGCGACGGCCAATATCCTGAAAGTGGGCATCGCCAAGAAATTCGGGCTCGATGCCGAGGTCAAGGAGCTCGGCACGCTCAATGCCTTCGTCGGTTTCGAGGCGGGCACGGTCGACATTCAGCCTGAGGTCTGGCGACCGAACTTCGAAGACGTCGTGCGCAAATACGTGACCGAAAAGGGGGTCGGCCAGCTGACCGAACGCAGCGTGCCGGCCTGGCAGGGCCTTTGCGCCACGCCGGAAGCGGCCAAGACGATCAAGTCGGCCGCCGATCTCAGCGACCCCGAAAAGACCAAGGTCCTCGACACCGACGGCGACGGCAAGGGCGAGATGTGGATCGGCGCCGCCACCTGGCTTTCGACCGGCATCGAGCGGGCGCGGGCGGCCGGCTACGGCTACGACAAGACGCTGACGCTGTTCGAGGCGGAAGAGGAGGTGGCGATGGCTGCCGTCGATGCGGCCGTCGCGACCGAGAGGCCGATGGTGTTCTACTGCTACGCGCCGCATCACGTGTTCGAGCTGCACCCGATCGCACGGCTCGAAGAGCCGCCGCACGATGCCGCCAAGTGGAAGATCTTGCCGCCGAGCGACCCGCTCTGGGTGTCGAAATCCAGCGCCTCGACCGCCTGGCAAGCGGCACATTTCCAGATTGCCTATGCCACTGCCTTCGGCAAGAAACACCCCGATGTCGCGAAGTTCCTGGAGAAGGTGGATTTCTCGCCGGAGGAAGTGACGAAGATGAGCTACGCGCTGGAGGTCGAGCGGCAGGCGCCGGCCGACTACGCGAAGAAATGGGCCGAAGACAATGCGGCGCGCATCGACGGGTGGGCCAAGCCATGAGCGAACGTTCTGACGACAATCGCCTTGCCGGCACGGACCGGCCCCTGTGGACGCGGCGCAGGCTCGGTGTCGCGGTGCTTGCCGCCGCCCTTACGCTCGGGCCGCTCGCCGCCTGGGCGCAGACCCAGATCTACGACGCCCGCACCAAGAAATGGGTGAACTACGACAAGAAGAAAGCGCGGCAGTATTTCGCCCGCAACAATCAGCTGCCAGAGGCGTTCCGCCGCCAGGTGGTGACCTTCCGAACGGCGGAACAGCCGGGCACGATCATCATCGACGGCAACCAGCACTTCCTCTACCTGGTGCAACCCGGCGGCCAGGCGATCCGCTACGGCATCGGCGTCGGGCGGGAGGGCTTCGGCTGGGCCGGCATCGTGCGCGTCGGGCGCACGGCCGAATGGCCGACCTGGACGCCGCCGGCCGAGATGGTGGCGCGCGACCCGAATGCGGCGAAATGGGCGGCCGGCATGCCCGGCGGGCCGGACAATCCGCTCGGCGCCCGCGCGCTCTATCTCTACGAGGGCGACCAGGACACGATCTACCGCATCCACGGCACGGTGGAGCCCTGGACGATCGGGCTCGACGTTTCCTCCGGCTGCATCCGCATGAACAATGACGACGTCATCGACCTGCATTCGCGCATCGAGATCGGCGCCAAGGTGATCGTGCTGATGCAGGGGGCAGCGCTCTACAAGGGCGTTTGAGGCAGTATAGGCAAGACGGGTCGCTTGAGAGCGGCGCGTCGGCGCAGGCACCTTGCGGGCGCCAGGAAAGAACCGATCGGCCGCCGGGGACACGGGTGGTCGATCGCGCGAAGAAACAGGGACAGAAGATGCGAAGGGGAGGATACGTGGTGAGCGAGGGGATATTGCGTATGAAAGGCCTTGTTCTGGCGCTGGCGGCCACGGCCGCGATCAGCGGTTGCCAGTCCGCGCCCAAGCCCGAGGATATGGCGCGCACCAGCCTGCAGACGGCGCCGGCTGATCTGCAGCTTCTGTGTGCCCATGCGGCCGCCGGTGCTGCCCAGGTCGACAGCGCCAAGGTCTTGCCGACCAGTTCGCGGGCGCTCGATGCCGCCTCCTACAGCGTCGACCTCGACGCCGCCGGCCGCAAGTTCACCTGCATCGTCGACACCGCCGGCAGCGTGAAGTCGGTCACGCCGGTCTAGCAGACAACCCGGCCGCGGCCATGCTGCCGGCCGTCAATCACCAATATTGAACAGCGTCGAAGGATCGGCAACGACGGGCGCTGCGTAGAAGGTCAGGCGCGCCGCGTCCATCAGCAGCAGCGGCTGGTCCATCTCGACCGCAAGGCTGGTGATCCAGTCCTGGAAGTCGCGCACGCGGTCGGCGTAATCGGCCGAAACATCGTGTGCCTCGGACGGGTCGACGCCAAGATCGAAGAGTTCGACCTTTTGCGGCAGCGTCGCCTTCCAGACGAGCTTCCAGTTGTCCCGGCGCACGGCGCCGCCCATGGGGTCGACGTTGTAGACAACCTCGGTGCGCGGCGTCGGCTTGCCCTCGCTCAAAGAGGGCCAGAGGTTGATGCCGTCGAGCGGCTGGTTCTTGTCGAGCGTCGCGCCGACGATCGCTGCCAGCGTCGGATACATGTCGACCACATGGACCATGCCTGCGACCTTGCCGGGCTTGATCTTCTTCGGCCAGTTGGCAAGCGCGACCACGCGGGTGCCGCCCTCGTAGAGCGTGCCCTTGCCGTCGCGATAGGGGCCGTTGTCGGCCGGGAGTTCGCCGCTCACCTTGCTGTCGCCGGCAAAGAGCGAACTCGTCACACCGCCATTGTCGCTGTGAAAGACGATCATCGTGTTGTCGCGCATGCCGCGCTTTTCGAGCGACGCCAGCAGCTTGCCGATACCGTCGTCGAGCACGGAGATCATCGCCGCATAGGCACGGCGGTTCTTGTCGGCGATGTGCTTGTAGCGCTCGAGATAGTCATCGGGCGCCTGGAAGGGCGTGTGCGGCGCCGTGAAGGCGAGATAGAGGAAGAGTGGGCTTGCGGGATCGTGGCTTTCGACCACCCGGGCTGCCTCGTCGCCGATCAGCGTGTTGTCGAAGCCGGTCTCCTCGAGCGGCCTGTTGCCACGGTACCAGTCCTTCACCCCATGGGAGGCGTGCTTGAAGTGGTCGATCTCGCCGACCAGCGCGCCATAGAAGGTGTCGAAGCCGCGCTGCTTGGGCCAATATTCCGGCTTGGCATGGCCGAGATGCCACTTGCCGACCAGCGCGGTTCTGTACCCGGCATCCTTCATGACCTGGGAAAGCAGGTATTCGTCGAGCGCCAGACCGTAGGTACCGGGCGAGGGGATCACGCCCGTCTGCAGGCCATAGCGCAGCGGGTAGCGGCCGGTGAGGAAGGCTGCGCGCGTCGGCGTGCACATCGGCTGGGTGTAGAACTGGTCGAAGGTTACGCCGGTCGCCGCCAGCCTGTCGAGATTGGGTGTGCTGATGTCCGAGCCGCGGAAGCCGACATCGCCCCAGCCGAGATCGTCAGCGATGATGTAGACGATGTTCGGCGCCGTCGCGCCGGCTGCTTGCGCCGCATTCGGGGCAAGAGCCGCAAGGCTCGCCGGCAGCCCGGCGGCAACGGCGATCGCCGCACTGCTCATGAGAATGTCGCGCCGGGTCAGGCCGGCTTCCGGATCCGCCTCAGCCGTCTTGCCGCCGCATGCGTTTGCACGGGCGTTGTTCGCTTGCAGTTCAGACATGCGCACCCCCTGGAAATGCGACCCGACCGGACAGCGGATCTTCTATTCGATTTTTCTAATATCTGCACCTTCCGGTAGCGCCGTCAATTAACATTGTCGTGGTGGCAAAGGGGGGAAATGGCGCGTCGTTGACGGCCTATCGACGGCTGTATCGTTGAGCTGTCGCGGCACTGTCAACGATAATTTTCATGGAATTAAGCTTTGTGCAGTGCAAATAAATAATGCTGCAGTGCAAATATTATTCGGGCGAATTGCGTTGTTTGGTCAGTATATTTTCCAGGACTTCTTCCAAGTTTGGAAAATATGTGCTCTCATAGGTTTAGTTGGAAGGAGGACATGCCATGCTCTCGTTCTTCGAGCACTTTGCACTTTTCGACGCCTTGATCGTTGCGGCGATCTGCACGCTTCTGATCCTGAGTTACTTCAGCCGCGAGGCCTGAGGGCGCGGGGAAGCAAAACGGGATCCGTGGACGACCCGGAGGGGTTCCAATGGCGCGGGCGCTTCAAGCTTGCCGTCGCTGAACCGCGACAACACGTGGCGTCGTGCACTTCGATCTGCATGGCTTTACGGTCGTAGCGCTGAACCGGCTCAAGCCGTGCGCCTTGCCGAGACATGCAACCAGCGGGTTGGTTCGCCGTCATAACCGCTTCCATCGGCCTCGCTGATGTCAGGCTCGGGCCAGCCGGCGTCTTCGAAGCAGGCGCGCAGCCATTCGGCTGAGGGGTAGTTGAAGTAGCGGCCGAAGCGGTCGTGGCCTTCCGTCTCGCCGGCCTTGAAACTCGCCTGCAGAAGACCGCCCGGCTTCAGCGTCCGGCGAATGCGTGTGAGCACGTCGGCAAGCTCCGTGCGCGGCACATGCAGAAGCGAGGCCTCGGCCCAGATGCCGTCGAACCGTCCTTCCCAAACGATCTCCTGAAACGTGATGACCTCGACCTTGCGGCCGATGCGCACTTCGGCTTCCCGCGCCAGTTCCGCCGAACCGTCGCAGGCGCTGACGTCGAAGCCATGGTCCAGCAGAACAAGGCTGTCATGCCCGCCGCCGCAGCCGAGATCGAGCACCGAGGCGCCGGGGGCGAGACGGGCCATGAAGGCCGCGAGACGGGTTGCCGGCGGCTTGCGTTCGCGCGCCGCATAGGTGGCGGCGTTGTCGCGATAGAAGGCGAGGGTGTCGTCGTCGGGTTTTGTCATCGATGCTTTCTGGGCGTTGGCGCCGGCGTGGGAAGGGCGATTGCCTTGGGCTGCGAAATCCGTTCCGTCAGCGTTTCGCCATGGATCGTTTTTCTCCGTTCGAAGCCCGAGAGCAGACTAGACGAAGATGGCGGCAGGCGGAGCAAAAAATATCGGCATGCTGCGGTTAAAGCGGGCTGGTCGACAGGCCTGACGCTTCCGGATAAGCATGTGGCAGTTGTCCTCAGCCGGAACCTTCGATGGCCGATCTCCCCATTCTCCTGACCTTCGTTGCTGCACTCTTCGTTCTGGAGATCACGCCCGGTCCGGACATGATGCTGGTGCTCGCCCGCGGGATCGGGCAGGGGCGCCGGGTGGCGCTGCTGACGGTGGTCGGCATGATCTTCGTCGCCGGCGTCGTGCAGGTAGGCCTGCTGGTCCTCGGCGTCGCCTCGCTGCTGAAGGCCTATCCCGCCGGGCTCATGCTTCTGCAGTGGGTGGGGGCAGCCTACATGCTCTATCTCGGCGCGCGCATGGTCTGGTCGAGTTTCGGCGATGCGGCCGAAAGCAAGCGGCTGGCGGCGACCGAGGTGTCCGACTGGCGCGCGGTCCGCGAGGGAACGATCAACAGCCTGACGAACCCGAAGTCGCTGCTCTTCATGTTCGCCTTCCTGCCGCAGTTCGTGGACCCGACCGCCGGCCCCGTTTGGCTGCAGCTTGCCGTGCTCGGCACCGTGCAGAAGCTTGCCGGCATCCTTTCGCTCGGTTCGGTAGCGCTTGCTTCGGGAACGGTCGGGCAGGCGCTTTATCGTTTTCCGCGGCTGCTCGTCTGGCAGCAGCGTTTTACCGGCGCCGTCATGCTGGGGCTCGGCTTCCGGCTCCTGTTTGCAGACAACGCCAGCGCGCCGGCGGTCAAAACGTAAGGCGGCGCTTGTCCCCGCTGGGCGGGGACAGCACTTGAAAGACGTTGCTTGATGGCAGAGTGCCTAGGTCTTCTGCCGCGTCGTCTCGATTGGCCGGGTGTGGAGCCGGCAATGCCTACCGTCTCACTTGGCCGCCTGGGTCGTGCCGAGCACGTAGTCTCCGTCCCAGTGCCAGATCTGCTTGTCGTCAACCGTGACCTTCACGATCGCCTGGAAGCCAGCGAGCGTGCCGCTGCCGGCGTGGAACGCACAGGTGCCGAACGGCGGCTTGGCCGTATCGTAGACGACGCAGTATCCGAGCGCCGAGTCGCCGTTTCCGACAGCGATGACGGCGGTGCTGCTGGAGAAGAGGGGATTGGCGACCACCGGTCCATAGTAGAGGATTTTGCTGCCAGCCGGGATCGCTTCGAGGTTCGATTCCGTAATGGTGCAGAAGCTCGGGGTGTCGCCGGTGAACTGGCTGCACTCCTTGGCGATCTTGAGGGGTCGCGTCTCCGGCGCTGCGGGTGCCGCCGGCGCCGCTTGTGCCAGCGCCAGGGCGGCGCCAGCCGACAGGATAAACAGTCTGCTCATGGCCTAGTCCCTCCGGTCGAATTGAGGGGAGAAATTTTACGCTTCGCCTCCTTCTCCGGCAATTTGCCACTTTGGGTTATCAGGCGCCGGGTGCCGCTGCCGGCGCAAGGACAAGCGGACGACGGGCGTCTGTGCGATTGGGGCCAAGCGGCGCGAGCGTAGCGGTTGAGCAGATGGCTTGCTTTACCTCATGGCGCGTGGCATTCGGCTCAAGCTGACGTAACGTCAGGTCCTGGACGTAACGTGCGCGGAGCCCCAAAGGCCCGAAAAGCGCACGGAATTAGGTCAATAATATTGACATAAATTGGTCGTCATGGTCCTGTCGCATCACCGTCCAGAGCATCCTTCCTTCCAGGGGGATCGCCCGAAGCGGAAAGATGCTCTAAACAAAAAACCAGAGCGTGCTTTGTGCGTTCAAACGAACGCACGGCGCTCTAGAATGACGCGGGAGGAAGCGGAGAACCGCTTTCCGCTTATAATCTCTGAGGAAACACCCCATGCTGGATTGGGAACATATCTTCGCGACGCGCTCGAACCGGATGCGCGCTTCGGAAATCCGCGAACTGTTGAAGCTGCTCGATCGCCCCGACATCATTTCGTTTGCCGGCGGCATTCCCGATCCCGCGCTGTTTCCGGATGCGGAATTCAAGGACGCCTATGCGGAGATCTTTTCCGGCCCGGCCGTGAGTGCCGCACTGCAGTATTCGGTCAGCGAAGGCTACAAGCCGCTGCGCGAATGGCTTGCCAAGCAGATGGCCGATCTCGGCATTCCCGCCGGCGCCGACAACATCTTCATCACGTCCGGTTCGCAGCAGGGCCTCGACTATCTCGGCAAGCTGTTCCTGTCGCCGAATGATACCGCACTTGTCACCTGGCCGACCTATCTCGGCGCGCTGCAGGCCTTCAACGCCTATGAGCCGACCTACGACCAGCTGAACCCCAACGGCAACCGCACGCCGGAAGCCTACCGTCAGGCGGCGGGCGAGGCGGGCGGTATCTCTCGGCCGACTTCGCCAACCCGACCGGCGAGACCGTCGACCGGGCCGGCCGCGAGCGCGTGCTGACGCTTGCCGAAGAGCTCGACATTGCCGTCATCGAAGACGCGGCCTACCAGTCGCTGCGCTATGACGGSGAGCCGGTGCCGCCGATCCTGGCGCTCGAAATCGCCAAGAAGGGCGACATCAACAACACCCGCACGATCTATTGCGGCTCGTTCTCGAAGACGCTCGCTCCCGGCCTTCGCGTCGGCTGGGTCTGCGCCTCGGAAAAGGTGATCCGCAAGCTCGTGCTCTTGAAGCAGGCAGCCGATCTGCATTCCTCGACAATCAACCAGATGGCGATCTGCACCGTTGCCGAGCGCGGCTTCGATGAGCAGGTGGCGAAGATCCACCGGGTCTACAAGCAGCGCCGCAACGCCATGCTCGCAGCGCTTGAAAAGTACATGCCCGAGGGCGTGTCCTGGACGAAGCCGGAAGGCGGCATGTTCGTCTGGGTGACGCTGCCAAAGGGCATGGACGGCGCCGCACTGCTTGCAAAATCGATCGAGACCGCCAAGGTCGCCTTCGTTCCCGGTCGCGCCTTCTTTGCCGATGGCTCGGGCGAAAACACCCTGCGCGTTTCCTTCTCCTGCGCCAACGATCAGATGATCGACGAGGGCATCCGCCGGCTCGGCGACCTCATCCGTGGCGAAGTTGCGGCTCTGGCGGCTTAAGGCTTCGTCAGACCTTCTTCATTTTGAGAAACGCGCTTGCTCCTGTGGGCGCGTTTTTCTTTTGGCTGGTAAAACCTTCGTGCTTTAGTCAAGATGACGCATTGATCGAAGCGGGGCCTTCCGATAGTTAGAACGTGACATGACCGGGCCACCCCCGGCCACGTAAGCGTTAACGTCACTCAACGCGTATGATCGAACGGCCAGAAGCGGCTTCGATCTGCGCGACTGTGTCCTGCGGATCGAGCTTTTCGAGGCCCTCCAAAGGATGCAAATGGACAATTCTCCCAACTATTCCCATCTCCCGACGCCGCGCATCGAGCGTGTTCGCCATGAGCTGAAGCGCCGCTCGCTCGTCGTTTCCGGCATCGAGCGGGTGACGCCGGGCATGCTCCGGATCACGCTTTCCGGTGAGGATCTCGCCGACTTCGTCAGCCTCGGGGCGGATGACCACATCAAGATCTTCGTGCCCGGCGCAAACGGCACCGAAGAGCGCCGGGACTATACGCCACGGCGCTACGACACCGACGCGCGCGTTCTGGCGCTCGATTTCGCGTTGCACGAGGCAGGCCCCGTGACCGCCTGGGCAATGGCGGCCTCCGTGGGCGACAAGCTCGAGATCGGCGGGCCGCGCGGTTCGGCGGTCGTGTCTGGAGATTTCACGCGATGGCTGCTGATCGGCGACGAGACGGCGCTGCCGGCGATCGGGCGGCGGATCGAGGAGACGCCGGCGGGGCATCAGATCACCAGTGTCGCCGCCGTCACCGGGCTGGACGAGCGGCAGAAGTTCCGCACCAAGGCGGCGCTCACCACCCATTGGGCCTATCGCCCGCTCGATCAAGCGCACGATCCGTCAGCGCTGCTTGCCGTCGTGCGTCAAGTGGCGCTCGAGCCCGGCACCTTCGTCTGGATCGCGGCCGAAGCCGCAGTCACCCGGGCGATCCGCACCCATCTCGTCGAGGAGCGCGGCTTGCCGCTCAGCTGGCTAAAAGCTTCCGGCTACTGGGTGAAGGGCAAGGCCGACAGCACCGAGAAGTTCGAATAGACATCACGCTTTCCGGTGCCTTTGCTCGGGCATCACGACGGGAACGCTCGGCCGGCGGATCAAAAGATCCGCGCAGGCCCTGCTGCGGTTACCTCAGGCGCGCCTCTCTTGAGGGGCGCCTGCCGCCCTCATGCCGGCGGAACAAGGCCGGGAAAACATGTCGTGGGCTCGGGTGCGCAATTGCCTTGTCGCGGAGAGTCAGGTCATTTCGCATCTTGGGGCGACGTCTATCCCATCCTGCGGATCGACTGGTGCCATCAATGGTTCAATTCGAGGGCAGGGCAGGCTTGGACCTCATCGACGATCAAGCGCAATCCGATCAACCGACGCCGCGCATGTATGCCTGGGCGCGCAATTCAGCGGCCTATCGGCTGGCGCGGCAGATGCTGACGGAAAAGCAGCTCTTCGACGCCATCTCGCGCAAGGCGCGGGAGAAGTTCGAGGATATCAGCGTGAACCAGGTGGAGCTGCTGGCGGCTGCCGCCGTGACCTTTGCCTATGACAATGGCGCGCTCAACGACAAAGCTTATGCCGAGATCAAGACCCGCTCGGCCATGCGCGGCGGCAAGTCGAAGCGGGCGATCGCCCAGAAGCTGTCGGAAAAGGGCGTCGCACGGGACGCCGTCGCTGCGGCGGTGGCGGAAGCCGACGATCTCTATGCGGCCGTCGTCTTGGCGCGAAAGCGCGCCTTCGGGCCGTTCCGCAAGGCGGCGCTCGACGAGAAGCGTACGGCCAAGGAGCTCTCCGCCTTTGCCCGGGGCGGCTTCAGCTTCGAACTGGGCAAGCGGGTCTTTGCGATGTCGGTCGACGAGGCCGAGGACATTTTGTTTGCAGGCCGCTCGCTCTGACCCAAGGGGGCAGGTCGTGTTGTCTGATTGGTCTTCCTGTTCGCCTGGGTCAGGCCTCAGGCGATCGGCAAGGACCTTGCCGCCGCGGGGGCGGGCATGCTGGCGCTCGCCCTGATCTCCGGCATCGTCCAGTACGCGCTCGCCTTCTGGCTCTACCTGATCGGCCTCAAGCGCCTGCCGGTGAGCACGGCTGCGCTGTTCCTGACCCTGACGCCCGTCTTCGGCATCGGGCGTAAAGGCCTCGGCAATTACCCGCGCTTCAGCGCCGGATCGTCCATCGCCGGATTGTAGAATAGCGAAAGCGTCAGGCTGCGGGCGATGCGTTCGGCCGTGGCCATGAACCAGGCCTTGGCCTCGCCGTTCGGGGCGATGTCGTCGAGCGTCGTGGAAAAGAGATCAAGCCATTTCGGAAAGAGATCCGGCGTCATGTTGGCGACGCCGACATGCGCCTGCACCGGCTTGCCGCCATAGGCGCCGTTGCGGAAGGCGACGGCCGACCAGAAGCTCTTCATCTTGTCCATGTGCTCCGGCCAGCGGCCGGAAAGCCTGGCGTCGAAGACGGGGCCGAGTTCGGGATGGGCGAGCACGCGGGCGTAGAAGGTCTCGACGAGACGATCGATGAAGGCCGCATCGATGCCGATCGCCTTCATCTCGGCTTCCGCTCGTTCGCGGATTGCTGCGACATGAGCGGCGCGGCCCTGCAAGTCGTTGTCGTCCATCCCGATGTCCCTGTCTCAATGCCCATGTCTCAGGCCCAGGCCCTTATCTTTGGCGTCTTGCATATAGGCATGCGGGGGCGTCGCGCCAGAGGCCGAATGGGCGATTGCGTCAATCTGTCAGAGGTTACGCTGGGTGAGTTTTGCCAGTGCTGTTCTACCCGGGCTTGCAACGGATTGCCCGCGTCGCGCGTCGCAGTAACGGTTGCGAGCCGGCACGTCGTAACTGTTACGTACTTGGACACCCACCCCCGCACGCGCATCATCCGCCCGGTCCTCGACAGCAGTGCATTTCCGATCGCCTTAACTAGGAGAGTACGATGAGCATGCATGACGATAACAAGGCTGCGCCAGCGATGGCCGAGAATGGGGTAACGGATGTCAGCCGCCGCGATCTCCTTCTAAGTGGAACAATTTTTGCAGCCGCGTCGCTGGTGGCAGGCGCTGCTTCGGTAAGCCCTGCCAAGGCGCAATCCTCTTCTTCGGCGAGCGGCAAGCCGCCAAACATCCTCGTCATCTTCGGCGACGATATCGGCATTCCGCAGATCAGCGCCTACACGATGGGGCTGATGGGCTATCGCACGCCCAACATCGACCGGATCGCCGCCGAAGGCGCGATCTTTACCGACAGCTACGGCCAGAACAGTTGTACGGCGGGCCGCGCCTCCTTCATCCTCGGCCAGGAGCCTTTCCGCACCGGGCTCTTGACGATCGGCATGCCGGGCGACCCGCACGGCATCCAGGACTGGATGCCGACAATCGCCGACGTGTTGAAGACCAAGGGGTATTCGACCGGCCAGTTCGGCAAGAACCACCTCGGCGACCGCGACGAGCATCTGCCGACCGCACACGGCTTCGACGAGTTCTTCGGCAACCTCTACCACCTCAACGCCGAGGAGGAGCCGGAAGGCTACTTCTATCCGAAGGACCCGGAGTTCAAGAAGAAGTTCGGCCCGCGCGGCGTCATCAAGTCGAGCGCCGACGGCAAGATCGAGGACACCGGCGCGCTCAACACCAAGCGCATGGAAACGATCGACGAGGAATTCCTGACGGCTGCCAAGGATTACATCGACCGGCAGGTGAAGGCCGACAAACCGTTCTTCTGCTGGTTCAACTCGACCCGCATGCATGTCTTCACCCACCTGAAGCCGGACTCGCTCGGCAAGACCGGCAAGGGCATCCATGCCGACGGCATGGTGGAGCATGACGGTCACGTCGGCCAGCTCCTGAAACAGCTCGACGATCTCGGCATCGCCGAGAACACCATCGTGCTCTACACCACCGACAACGGCGCGGAACTGGCGCTGTGGCCGGACGGCGCGCAGACGATGTTCCACGGCGAGAAAGGCACGACCTGGGAAGGCGGTTTCCGCATTCCGATGATGGTGCGTTGGCCGGGCGTGGTAAAGCCGGGCACGCAGATCAACGACCCGGTGACGCTGATGGACTGGCTGCCGACCTTTGCGACCGCCGCCGGCATCGCCGACGTCAAGGAAGAGATGAAGAAGGGCTTCAAGGGCACGTCGAAGACCTTCAAGGTGCATCTCGACGGCTACGACCTGACGGGGCTGTTGAAGGGCGAGGCGAAGGAGCCGCCGCGTGACTCGGTCTACTACTTCGACCAGGGCGGCAACCTCAACGCTATCCGCTGGAACGACTGGAAGCTGAGCTTCGCCCAGGCGAGCCACGGCAACATCGCGACGGCCACCCGTGAGGTGCCGAGCTGGGCCGTCATCGCCAACCTGCGCATGGACCCCTACGAGCGCGGCATGGAAGACGGCGGCGGGGCGATCGAGTTCCTCGCCCGCAACATGTGGCTGCTGGTGCCGATCCAGGGCAAGATCAAGGAGTTCTTCGCCGACTTCAACGATTATCCGTACCAGGCCGGCAGCACGCTGAACGCCAGCGGCATCAACTATGGCTGGCTTGCGCAGCAGGCAGCGATGAAGCGGCTGGGCGAACTGGAAAGCCTGGCGCCGCGGTAAAGAGCGGAAAGACTCCGCCGCCGGCGACCGCTGGCGGCGGGACGCAAAGCGCCGGCGGCTTGTAAAAAGGCCGCCACCTCTTGCCGCGGATCAAGGTCCGGCGGCATCCCTTGCGTAATTCCTTGCGTTCGATCGCAAAAAGGAGCGTGCGATGTGCCTGCGGAATCTGCGTGCCCTTGCCCTACACACGGCGATCCTGGTGGCGTTGCCGACAGTGGCGCCGGCACAATCGGTGATGACTCAGGCCATACGCACGAGCGAGGCGCAGGAGCCAGCGCTGATCCATGCCGACCAGCAGTCCGCGGCGCAACAGAAGCTCGATACGCTTTATACCAGGCTGGGCAAGAGGCCGAACATCGTCTGGCTCGTGGTTGATGACATGGGCTATGGCGACCCCGGCGCCTATGGCGGAGGTGCTGCGATCGGCGCTGCGACACCCAACATGGACAGGTTGGCGCGCGAGGGCCTGAGGCTCACCTCGGCCTATTCGCAACCCACCTGCACGCCGACGCGCTCGGCGATCCTGACGGGCCGGTTGCCGGTTCGCACCGGCCTGACGCGGCCGATCCTTGCCGGCGACAAGATCACCAAGAACCCCTGGGCCGACGAGGTTTCCCTGCCGACGCTGCTTGGTGGGGCAGGGTACAAGACCGTGCTCTCGGGCAAGTGGCATGTGGGCGAAAGCGAAGGCATGCGGCCGCACGAGGTCGGGTTTGACGAGTTCTACGGCTTCTACGAGGCCGAGAAGGAAATCACCCAAGGGGTCGACAAGCGGCGTTACCCCGATCTGGTGCTGAACCCGGAGCGGCTGGCGATGCTGAGGAAGACCGGATCGAGCACGGCGCTGGTACAGGCGGTAAAGGGCGGGCCAGTCAGCCAAGTCGAAGAGATCGACAGCATCGAGAAGATGGCCGAAGGCGATCGGATGCTCAAGGAATTCACGGTGAAGAAGATCAAGGAGCTTGCGTCGGGAACGGCGCCGTTCTTCCTCGAACACTGCTTCATGAAAGTGCACGCCGACAATTTCGCCTCCAAGGCCTTCGAAGGCAAGAGCGGCAGCAAGTACCCCTACAAGGACGACGTGGTGGAGGTGGATGCCTATATCGGCGAGATCGTCGACGCGCTCGATCAGGCCGGCGTCCTGGACAATACCTTCATCTTCGTCACCTCCGACAACGGCCCGCAGCTCGATAGCTGGCCGGACAGCGGCTATACGCCGTTTCGCGGCGCCAAGGGATCGGCCTGGGAGGGCGGCATCCGCATCCCGGCGATCGCCTACTGGAAGGGCATGATCAAGCCCGGCCGCGAAAGCGACGAGCTCTTCGACCTGATGGACCTCTTCAACACGTCGCTGAGCCTTGGCGGCATCAGAGACAAGGTGCCGGTCGACCGCTACATCGACGGCATCGACCAGACCTCGTTCCTGCTTGCCGACGACGGCCGTTCGAACCGCGAGAAGGTGTTCGTCTGGAACGAGCAGAACCTGATGGCGATGCGCATGTACGAGTACAAGATCCACGTGAAGGTGGTGGAAACCAAGGCCCAGTGGCTGAACATCGACATGACGACGGTGAGCGACGTTGGCCTCGCCCCGTGGCTCTTCAATCTCTACATCGATCCGAAGGAGGAATATCCCGTCGGCCACCGGATGAATGCCTTCCTCGCCTCGATGCTGGCCGAGATGAAGGCGCATGCCGCCACCTTCAAGAAATACCCGGCGAAGAACATCGGCCTTGGACAGTGAGCGATCCGGTACAGAACAGGGGACGTCGTGGATTTTCAGTGGACGCGGCGGGGATTTTCGGGCGCCGCGCCGTCGCAGTGAGGTCCGGTCGCGACTTCGTCTTGCCGCCGCGAGAGGGGCAGTTGAGATAGCGCTTTCGCGATTGCGCCCAGCGACACCACATCCTAGTTTCCCGCCAAATCTGCCGGGAGCTGAACCATGCGAATTCGACCTGCGGTCAAGGACGACCATCCGGCGCTTTGCGCGATCGACAGCGTTGCGGCCGACGATCTGAAGCGACGCGCCGACATTGCCGACTGGATCCAGCAGGGCTGCTGCCATCTCATCGAGATCGAGGGGGAGGCTGCCGCCTATGGCGTGCTGACCCGCCACTTCTTTGGCCAGGCCTTCATCGAAATGCTGATGGTGGGGACGTCCTGGCGCCGGCGTGGTCTGGCTGGGACGCTGATCGCCCACTTTCAATCCATGTCGTCGGGCGCGAAACTCTTCAGCTCGACCAACATGTCGAACCGTCCGATGCAGGACCTGTTGGTCAAGGCCGGGTTCCGGCCGAGCGGCTACATCGACAATCTCGACGAGAACGATCCGGAGATCGTTTTCTACAGCCCCCCAAGCCGATCGTGACCTGAGGGGGTGGATAGCGTGGGGGCTCAGGCGGCCGCGCCGAGCTCGGCGAGGTGGCCGGCAAGGTCGGTGCCGCGGCCGGCGGCGTTGATCGTGTCGAAATATTCGTGCCAGCCGGATTGGGCGATGCCGGCGACGAGGGCTTCGAGTGCTGTCGCGTCCGGGCAGCGCCAGACGGCGAAGAAGGTCTGCGATGCCGCATGCAGCTTCGACTGGTCGACCTTGCCGAAGGTGA
Organism: Ensifer sp. Root558; assembly: GCF_001427045.1. Lineage (NCBI taxonomy): Bacteria > Pseudomonadati > Pseudomonadota > Alphaproteobacteria > Hyphomicrobiales > Rhizobiaceae > Ensifer > Ensifer sp. Root558. The sequence goes on from NZ_LMGC01000001.1 coordinate 366,934, forward strand.
TGAGCTCGACGCCGAGCGCCGACAGGCCCGGCATGGCGGAGCCGATCGCGGCCAGGAACTGCTGGCGCCCCTGACGGGGAAGGGCGAGCCACGCCGGCTTGGCGCTGTAAAGTTCGGTCAGGTAGTGAGGCATAGTCTGCTTTCTTGTTGTCAGTCTGAGGTTATGCCATTCCGGGCGCTCTCAAGCGTTTCCGGAACTGGATCTGGTGGGGATGGATCGAAGCGCGCGGCGACAGATGCGCGATGTCGCGGGTCCTGAGCTTTCGGCGGACCAGCGTGCCGCCAGCGCCTGGACCCACTCGGGCCGATCCTTGGCCGCATCGTTCAGCCAGTTTCCGACCGAATCCTGCACGTAAGGCGAGGGATCGGCGCGCAACGGCTCGAGCACGGGCAGCGCGCGTTCGGGTTCTTTCTTGAGCACTGAGAGATGGGCGCACCAGACGCCGCGCGGGCGGATGGATTCCGAGGCGAAACGGCGGATGCGCTCGGATGGATCTGATGTCCACTCTGCCGCCAGCAGGGCGATCGCTTGATCCAGATCGGCCGCGAGATGCGGGCGAACGGCGATCCAGGCCCATTCGCGAACACCGAAATGGCTATCGTCGGCCAGCGGCCGGATCGCGGCCAGCCGCTCGGCGAGGGTCATGTTTTCTCTGGCCGCCACCACGAAACAGGCCCAGCCGCGCACCGTGTCCGAGGAATGCTGCTTGAGCGTCTCGAAAGTCGAGGGGCCGAGGCGCTCTCCGATCAGCCGGGCGGCAAGCGGCATGCGCCGGGAGATGCCGGCCGACGCGGCCGATGTCATCTCGGCAAGGGCATCGTCGTCGATGCCGGGCACGATGTTGCCCATCAGCGCTGCGAAGTCGACCGCGAGGCATTCGGTCAAGGTGATGGCTTGCGCTCCGGCGTTCAGCTGCGCCAGGCGCTCGGCGCCAATGCCGCTGGCGCCGCGTTTCTTGGTCTTGCTCTCGCTCACGTCTGTGTTTCCGGCGTGTTCTTGGGCGTGGCGCCGGTCTCCAGATTTTGCCAGATGCGCTTGAGCAGCCGGTGGAACGTCTGGTGTTCATCGGCGCTGAAACCGGCAAACAGCGAGGCGATCCAGGCGCTGTGTTCGCCCAGCAGATCGCGGGCAGTCCTGCGGCCGGTTTCGGTGAGCATTACCGCGATCTTGCGCCGGTCATTAAGGCCCGAGCGGCGCTCGACGAAGCGATCGCGCTCCAGGCCGTCGAGGAGCCCGGTGATGGTGGCGCGCGTCACGCCCGCGCGATCGGCAAGCTCGTGCGGCGACAGGCCCTCGGGTTGATCGTTGAGCAGGAAGAGGATAACGAACTTGCCTTCCGAAAGCCGGTGGGGCGCCAGTCTTGTGGCGCAATCCCGGTCGATCGCGCCTGACAGCGCCAGCAGTTCGAAGCAGGCGCGCATGTTGCCGGTCTCGGCGACCGCACGACGCTCGGCTTCCTGCAACATGGCCCGGTGTTTTTGTTCCAGCATTGTCATAAGGCGACAGATAATAAGGCGCCTAATTAGAGTCAACGGCTTCTTCGTTGTCGGCTGTGGATGGGGCGGCAGACCTGCCCTACCGCCCGATCATCCGCTCCTGCATTTCTTCGCCGATGAAGCAATTGTAGCCCTCACCGAACCGGGCTGCGCGCACCGTTTCGGGCGACAGGCGGCTTATCTCCAGGCCGGAGATTTCGATGATCAGCTTGCGCAGGATGGCGCGGGCGAACTCGCCGCTGTCCGTCACCTCCACCAGAAAGGCGCCGTCGCCGCCGATCACGCATTCGCGGTAATAGGCGTCGAGATCGGGGATCGCGGCGGAGTCCGAGGCGGCGTGCGTCTTCAGCATGATCGGCAGGCCGTCGATGGTGATGCCGCGGGCAACGGTGGAATTGCGGGCGACAGGGGCGGGGACGCCGGAATTGTTGGGACCGTCGCCCGAGATGTCGATGACGCGGCGGCTGCCCTCAAAGGGGCTGTAGTCGAACAGCCGTCGGGTGAAGGCCAGCGTGTTGGAGATCGAGGTGAAGGCGATCCGCCGGATCGGCTGCCGCCGCAGCAGCTCGGAATATTGCGAGGCCGTGCCGCGGCCGTCGATCAGCGTCCAGGGCGTGGCCTGCACCGCCGAGCCGCCCCATTCGACATAGGTGACGGCGATGCGGCCGACAGGACCATTCTCGATCGCCTCGATGAGGGCGGGCTCCAGGAAGGCCGCGACATAGCCCTGCCGCTGCAGCCGCTGCTCGTCGAGTTCCATGGAATAGGAAACGTCGACGGCGAGCACCAGTTCGAGATCGACCCGGAGCGGTTCGGCGGAAGCACTCCCGCAGAAAAGGCAGACGTAGGCAAGAAGGGTCGATCCGAGCTTCATGGCGGCCGATACCGAAGGCGAGCGGGATATCCATGCTACGCCCAAACCGACCTAGCGCAATGGGGGGTCCGCCGCCGATGGATTGGCCGGCTGAGCCCCCTGCGGTTAGGCAAACCTGCCGGCAGGCTCTGGTCAGGTCAGCGGCGCAGCTTCTGCAAAAGCGGTTCCAGCGCCTCGATCAGCGGTTCGGGCGAAACCGGATCGCCGCCTTCCTCCCAAGCATTCTGAAACTCGGCGATTTCAAGCCCGACGACTTCGCTCCCGGCAAGGACAGCACAGGCTGCACGCAGGTCATCGAGCGACAGCCCGTTTTCATGCTGGTAGTCGGTGGGCACGATGCCGGGGCTCAGCACGTCGCAGTCGAGGTGGATATAGACCGGTCGGCCGGCGACGGCTTCGGTCAGCCTTTGCGGGAGATTGGCACCGGGACGAATATGCGGAATGCGCTTCGCCTCGATGAGTTCGGCCTCGAAGGGATCGAGGTCGCGCTGGCCGACGAGCACGATATTTTCGATCGAAAGCCCGCCGCCCAGACCGGACTGCCAGAGGCCGCAGGGCCCGGACAGCGCCAGCCCGCCGAGATAGCCGGTGCTGCTGGCCTCAGGCGTATTGAGGTCGCCATGGGCGTCGAACCAGACGACGACCGCATTGCCGTGGTGCCTCGCAAGGGCAGGCAGGGTTGCGAGCGAGACGGCACAGCGGCTGGTCGCTGCCAGCGAAAACGATCCCTCGGCGTAGACCACATCGAAGCGATCTCGCATGCGCTTCAGAGCCGGCATCGCGGCTTCGAGCTCGACCGCCCAGTGGCCGTTCAGCGCCGGTTCCGGATCTCCGACCGTGACCGTTTCGAGGCCGAGTTTTCGGGCGAGATGGGCGGCAACGGACTTCGCGCCGGGAATGCCGAGGTCGTTGTGATCGCCGGCGCGACCCTGAAAGCAGGTGAGGGCAATGGGCATCGATGGCGGCTCCAACTCGCGTTTGCAGCGAACGAAGCACAGAGGCCGTCGATTTGGCAAGGCTGGAAGCCGAACGGCGCAATGCGGTTGCGTCCGTTCGGTATTCCTTCATGCCAGCGTCCCTGCTCGGTGTGCCTTCTATCCGAACACCAGCGAGCGGTGCAGTTGCGCGCCGGCCCAGGCGCCGTCGCCGACGGCAAGCGAGACGGAGTGGGGAACGCGGCCGACGTCGCCGCAGGCATAGGCGCCGGGAATGGTGGTTTCCTTGGCGGCCGTCGCCCGGATCTGCAGGCCCATCGGGGTCTCCTCGATCTCGCAGCCGAAGCGCTCGGCGATGTCGCATGAGGGCGTGGTGCGGGTGGCGACGAAAAGGCCTGCGAAGGGCAGGCGGCGGCCATCCGTCAGCACCACGTCGGCATGGCCTTCGAGCCGTGCGACCGGGGTTTCGTCGATGGTCACGCCGCGCCTGACGAGATCGGCACGGCCTTCGGCGTCGAGGGTGATGGCGCCATTGGTGAAGAAGGTCACCTTGCCCCATTCCGGAATGAGCTGCGCCTGGTGGATCGACATGGGGCTTGCCGCGATGACGGCGATCTCGCCCTGGTTCAGCTCGTAGCCGTGGCAATAGGGGCAATGGAAGGCGCTCTTGCCCCAGCGCTCGGTCAGCCCCTCGATCTGCGGCAGGCCGTCCTTGACGCCGGTTGCAAAGAGCAGGCGCCGGCCTTCGAAGGAGGCGCCGTCAGCGGTGGTAACGAAGAAGGCATCCTGCTTGCCGCTGGCTTTCTCGGCACGGCCGTCGATCCAGGTGAGCGTGGGGTATTTGGAGAGCTGCGCCCGCGCGGTTGCGGCAATCTCTGACGGGTCGATGCCGTCCTGACCGAGGAAGCCATGGGAATGGCTGGCAAAACGGTTGCGGCGAATGCCCTCGTCGATGATCGTCACGCGCCGGCGGGCGCGCAGGAGCTGGAGGGCGGCGGCCATGCCGGCATAACTGCCGCCGATGATGATGACGTCCTGTTGCATGGGTCTTCCTTTCGGTTGGGCGCAGGCCAGCCCACCGGTTTCTTGAACCAGTGTCTCGACCCGGGCTTTGGGCAATAGGGTTCCGGCCGGAAACCGCTTATGCGGTCCCGGTGTAATCGGATGTGTCGGGATCGATCACGTCAGGACGGATCGATCGGCTGCTGTCAGTGCGATCGGAGCCGGTGCCGCCGGGCAAAGTCCTCGGCTAGGTCGGCAAGGGTCACGTGGGCGAAGCGGTCGAGCAGCAGCGCCTCGGCCTCCGCAAAGGCGGTATCGAGGGCGGCGTTGACCGCCTGTTCGACGAGGCATTCCGGCATTTCCTGCCGGTTGCCGATGGCAAAGATCGCGGGTTCGCCGAGTGTTTCGTGCAACTGCCTGAGCGTCACGGTCTTGAGATCGGCAGTGATCGCCCAGCCGCCCGCATGGCCGCGGGCGGAGGAAACGATGCCGGCATCGCGCAGGAAACCCATGGTGCGACGAACGACCACCGGATTGGTGCGCATGCACATGGCAAGCTCGTCCGAGGTCAAGGGCTCGCCGCGCTCGGCCATGTGCAGGAGCGCGTGCAGGACGGAGGAAAGGCGGCTGTCTTTTTTCATGTAACTTCAATTATTACGAATCGAAGTACGATGCAAGCGGTACCTCTAGCTCACGCCTAAAAGTGCCAAGCGACAGAGGCTTGCCTGACGAGGTGCCACTCCTGTTGTCAGCGCATTCGGCTAAGATCGCCGGTATGCCCACCACCGCTCTTCGACTGGGGTCTTCGGTCCGCCGGAAGCTTGTACCGTGAAGACAGACGTTATCGTTTCATAGCTGAAATCCGCGACCACCTCAGTTGCAACAACTTCACAACGTTCTCGATCTTCATCGTCAAAAGCTGAGTCTACTAAGAACTCGAGGACGATATTGTCGTTGTTCCAGCCGCACGTTACGGCCGATATCGTCGGCGGGACTGTTCCGAGCAAGGCGCGTTGCACGCTGAGGAGCAGTCGTTTCTCGCGATCTGACGCTGGCATAAGTACCTTCATTGCTGGGGCGGTTCGAATCTATGACGCCAGATGGATGGCCCCAAAGGGATTGTACTTGAACTCGTCCTCGTCATAGGCGTCGACGGGCAGCAATTGGGCGCCGCGGTGCTTCAGCACCGTCTCGACGCCGTCGCTGAAGACTTCGTCGGCAACGGTGTCGATCAACGCGCTCAAGGCCAGTTCGTCGTCGGAGAGGGTTTTCGGCGCGTAGACTTCGGGTATCCCGACCAGATGGAAGCCGATGCTGTAGAGATGTTCGTCGGTGCCGATCGGCCGCTTGGCAAAGGCGAGGCGGCAGGGGCGGGCAAGTGCAGCGCCTGTTTGGCCTTCGGCGTCGCGAGCAAGCTCTTTCCACCTCTCAACGCCGTGGGCGACGCCGGCGCTCTCGCCCTTGGCGGCGACGATGCCGTTATCGAGGGTGTGGGCGACCAGCCGAAGTGCGATGACTGAATGTTTGACCGCATCCTCTGCCGTCATCGGCGGGCCGAGCACATAGATGACCGAGCGATGGTCGCTGACGGCCTCTTCGTCGGCTTCGGTCCAGGCACCCTTCTTGACGCGATCCCGGCAGACTTCGAAGGATATCGGCATGCGGTCATCCGGCGCGTCCTCGGAAAACGTATAGTCGATCTCGAAACCCAGGGCGAAATCGTCGATCGCCGACTGGATCATCTCGCAAAGGTGGGAGAAGGGGCGTTCTCCGCCGAGCAGGCAGAGCACGTGACGTGGTTTGACTTCGGAAAAGCTCATGGCCGCTGTCCCCCGGTGGTTTTGGCGAAGCTGTCGCAGACACCACCACAAGATGCAAGCGGTCAGTGGATGGCTTTCCTAGGCGTGCGCCGGACTTTGGCCGCCGGCCGGCTGCTGTGCTCGTGCGACAATGACGATGCCGACGAGCGAGACGGCGAGGCCGACGGCCATGGCCCAGGAGAGAGGCTCGCCGAACATGACGAAGGCCCAGATCATCGTCACGGGCGGGCTCAAATAGAGGATGGCGGTGACGCGGGCGGGCGAGGATTTTTTCAGCGCCAGATAATAGAGGCTCCAGGCGCCGAAGGTGGCGACGAAAACGAGCCAGAGGATACCGCCGACAAAGCCCGGATCGAGCACCGGCAGAACGCTGCCCTCATGCCAGGAAAAGAGCGCGAAGATCGCTGCCGCCGACAGGCACTGGATCGAGAGGCTTTGATGCACCGGCATGGCGCCCGCCGGGCTGCGCTTCTGCAGCAGGGTCGCCAGCGCCAGCGACAGGGTGCCGAGAACTGGCAGGCCATAGGCCCAGAGCGGAACGTTGCCGATATCGAGCGACCAGCCGGAGGCGATCAAGACACCGGTCAGCCCGATGAAGGAGCCGAGCCATTGGCGGGCGGTCAAGGCCTGGCCGAGGACCGGCCAGGAGAGGATGGCGACGGCAAGCGGCAGCATGTCGGTGATCAGCGCCACGAGGCCAGTGGGCACGCCATAGGAAATCGCCAGCGCAAAGCCCGCGAGATAGCCGGACATGGCAAGCGCGCCGAAGAGCATCTGCGGCACGGCGTCCTGCAACCGGATCTTTGGCCCGACCGTCAGGGCGAAGGGCAGCAGTATGAGACCGGAGACGAGGCTGCGCCAGAAGAGGATCAGGAAGAGCGGCGCGTGATCGATGGCGAAGCGGATGCCGACGAAGCCGGCGCTCCAGGAGATCACCAGCGCGGCCTCGAGCAGGATCAGGATGACGACGGCCCACATCCGGTTTGGCCGGCGGGAAGGCAGCGCAGCGACGTCGCTCATATCAAGGGTTCCGGCTCTAGCGGCTGGGGAGGGCCGCGTCGATGGCGGCGGCGGATCGCGGGCGTTCGGCGCGGCGGCGCCGGGCCGGCATCGGCAGGGTGAGGATGAAGAGCGAGCCGACGATCAGCCCGATGCCCGCCCAGCCCTCGGCCGGCAGGCGCTCGCCGACGATGACGACGGCAAGCACGGCGGCGATGACCGGTTCAAGCAGCGACAGCGTGGTCGCCATGGTGGCCGACACGCGGGCGAGGCCATAGGCGAAGAGCACGTAAGCGACCAGCACCGGCACCAGCGCCATGTAGATACCGACGGCGACATTGGTCGACGACGCTAAAAGCGGCGCGCCGGTGAAGGCGAGCACCGGCAACAGCAGAGTGCCGCCGACACCGAAGATCGAGCCCATGGCGGCACGCGGCGGAATGCCCGCCTGCATCAGCCGCCGCGCCACCCAGGAATAGAGCGCGTAGAGCAGGCCGGAGACCAGGCCGAGCAGGATGCCGTAGAGGACCGCCGTCGCGTCGGCAGCACCGGCGCTGCCGTGGCTTTCCGAAAAGGTGAGAAGCACGGCGCCGCCAAGGCCGGCGGCGGCACCCAGCAACCAGCGAGTGGTGAGCTTCTGACCGTCGAAGATGCGCTCGATCAGCGAAGCGGCGAGTGGCGCCGAGCCGATGGAGATGACGGTGCCGATGGCGACGCCGGCGAGATGCATGGAAGAGTAGAAGGCAAGCGGATAGATCGCGACCGAGAGCGAGCCGAGGATCAGCATCGGCCACTGCGCGGCGATCTTCGCCCTGCTTTTGACGATCGAATGCAGCGCCGTCAGCGCCAAGAGCAGGCCGCCAAGGCCCATGGCGACGGCGCCGATGCCAAGCGGGCTGACCCCTGAAGCAAAGGTGGCGGTGGTGCCGGTCGTGCCCCAGAGCGCGGAGGCGGTGAGCACGCAGGCAAAGCCGACGAGAGAAGCGGAATTTCGGGAGGTCATAGCTGGTCCATGATCGAGATGGCGATCCGGCGCGCGGTCTTCAGCCGTGCGTCATGTCCGTCGAGTCCGGCACGCGACATCGCGCCTTCGAGCAGGAAGGAGAGGTGCTCCGCCGTCTCGTCGATGGCGGCACCCGCGTCGGGCTTCATCTCGGCGAGATATTGCTTGAAGAGCGTTTCCACCTCGTCCTTCTGCGAGGCGACGATGTCGCGGGCGGGATCGCCGACCGAAAGCTCGGCTGCGGCATTCAGGAGCCCGCAGCCGCGGAAACCCCAGGAATAGGCCATTTCAGCGTGGTCGACATAGCTGTCGAAGATCGCCAGCGCACGATCTCTCGGCGTTGCCGCATGAGCCAGGCGCTCGCGGTAAAGCTCCTGCCATTCCCGGTGGCGCGCCTCGATATAGGCGTTCACCAGATCGGTCTTGGACGAGAAGTTGTTGTAGAGGCTCATCTTGGCGACGCCCGCATGCGCGGTGATCGCATCGATGCCCGTGGCACCGACCCCATCCCGGTAGAACAGTTCGGCTGCCGCCTTCAAAAGCCGCTCGCGCGCCGGCGCCTTGTCGCTCATCGCTTTCTCCAATCTATTAGGTAGACCGATCTACCTATTTTGGTCCGATGTCAAGTGACGCGGTGTTTTTCAAAGGGGATGAGGATGCGGTGATGCGCCGGCCGATCGCCGCCGTTTGTGTTTGCGGCTGTAACCGTAACGTACTTCCGCGCGTCGCACGCAACGGGTCTACTGCTCGGCATGCATTCGCACTAAATTTCGCATTGGTGGCCCGCAATGGAGTTTGCGAGGCAGCGGCGGTCGAGAGATTTCAAGGCCGCCGGCCGCGGCGTATGAGGGAGATTCGGCATGCTGCGATTTATACTCACAGGGGTGGTGCTTCTGGCCGGCGCGACGAACGTCGCGGCGCAGGATATGTTGCCGGCCGAACTCCGGGACCGCGCGATCGCCCGCCGGGCGACGGAGGCGGTGATCTGGGGCATGCCGGCGGTCAATGCCGACCTGATGCTGCAGACGATGCTTTCGACGACGAAGGCCAGGGCCAACGAAGTCGTCTACTGGTCTCGCCCGGTCAACTGGAAGAACCAGACGCTGACGCCGAACCCGGATTCGATCTATTTCATGTCCTTCTGGAACGTGAAGGAAGGGCCCATCGTCATCGAGATCCCACCGGCCGAGGGCGGATCGATCGCCGGCAACATCGTCAACGCCTGGCAGATGCCGCTCGAAGATGCCGGCCCGCATGGCGCCGACGAGGGCAAGGGCGGCAAGTACCTGATCCTGCCGCCGGATTACATGGGCGAGGTGCCGGAGGGCTTCATTCCGCTTCGCTCGGACACCTTCACCGGATTTGCTCTGCTGCGTTCCAACCTGAAGAGCCATGCCGACGCCGATATCGAAAAGTCGGTCGCCTATGGCAAGAAGATCAAGATCTACCCGATGCCGGTGACCGACAAGCCGCCGGAAACGGTCTTTACCGACGCCTATGACGTGCTGTTCGACAGCACCATCCGCTTCGACGCCAGCTTCTTCGACAATCTGAACCGGGTCGTCCAGACCGAGCCGTGGCTCGAGCGCGACCGGGCGATGATCGACCAGCTGAAGACGCTCGGCATCGAGAAGGGCAAGCCCTTCCAGCCAAGCGCCGAAACCAAGGCGCTGCTCGACAAGGCGGCGGCCGAAGCCAGAGCCGAGCTTTCGGCGCGCTATGACGCCGGCTTTCCTGTCATCAACGAGGGCATCCGCTGGTTCCCCGCCGGGTTGCCGGACATGGTGAAGGCCGCCTCGGAGGCCTATGCCGATCCCGGTCTCTATCCGGTCGATGCCCGAGGCGTGACCTATACGCTCGGCTTCACCGGCATCAAGCGGCTGGGCACGGCGCAGTTCTACCTGATGGCCAACAAGGACAAGGACGGCAATCCGTTCGACGGCGGCGCTAACTACCGCCTCGTCGTGCCGAAGGATGCGCCGGTCGAGCAGTACTGGTCGGTGACCGCCTACGACCGCGAGACCCATGCGCTGATCCGCAACATGGACAAGGCGAGCGTCGCCTCGATCGGCGAGGGGGTGAAGAAAAATGCCGACGGCTCGGTCGACGTCTATTTCGGCGCCAAGGCGCCTGCGGGCAAGGAGGCGAACTTCGTGCCCGTCGACCCTGCCCGCAAGTTCGAACTGCTTTTCAGGCTCTACGGCCCGGAAAAGCCGCTGTTCGAGAAAAGCTGGAAGCTGCCCGACGTGGAGAAGATGCCGTAGCGCTTGCAAATGCCGTACTTGCAAAGTGACGGTGTTGACGCATTCCGGCGGAGCCATAGCTATGCATGCAGCCGCGGGCGGAAGGAGCCACCATGTGCGGACGCGTCTATCTGAAGACCAATCTGGAGGGGGTGCTGCGCGCCTTCGGCTTTGCCGAGCGTGGCGGCGTCGAGACGATCGCCAACCAGTTTCCGCGCTATAACGGAGCGCCGACGCTCACCTATCCGATCATCATCCGCGACGTGATCCGCGATCCCGATCTCTTCGGGCCGGTCTTCGTCTCGGCCCGCTGGGGCTTGATCCCGAGCTGGACGAAGGATCCGAAGGCGGGCAGGCCGCTCGTCAACGTGCGTTCCGACACGATCGCCAGCAAGTTCCGCTCGTCCTACCAGCGCCGGCGCTGCCTGGTGCCGATCGACGGTTTCTTCGAATGGAAGGACATTCACGGGACCGGCAAGGACAAGCAGCCCTATGCAATCGCCATGAAAACGGGCGAGCCGTTCTGCCTTGCCGGCATCTGGGAGAGCTGGCGGAACCCCGATACCGACGAGGATATCCGCACCTTTGCGATCGTCACCACCGACGCCAACGCGATGATGGCCGACATCCACGACCGCATGCCTGTCATCCTGCATCCCGACGATTACGAGCGCTGGCTTTCGCCGGAGCCGGAAGCCCCTGACCTGATGAAGCCGTTTCCGCCTGAGCTCATGACGATGTGGAAGATCGGCAGCAAGGTCGGCTCGCCGAAGAACGATACGCCGGATATCTTGGATCCGGTGGATTGAAGGGGAAGCGCTTCACTTCGTCCATTGAGCCCAAAGCAATGACGGCACGATCGCAAGTGCCATAACCACCTGAAACACGATGTACGCGATGATGATAAAGGCGATATCGTGAACGATTGTTTTGGCAACCTTCACGATCCTCCCGCTGCAGCTTTGCCGCCTCAAATCGGTGCCTTTACGTCATCGCCGTAGGTGTAGGTCAGACGGCGCTCAGAGATGTTATCGAGAGGCAGCGCCCTGAAATGGGATTTTAGCGGCAACCCGGTTTCCTTGGAAATCCACATTTCGACACGGACATTATAGTCCTTTTGGATCTGTCGCTCATATCGATAGACCGTAGCAGCGATACCCGCGACGTCTTCATGGCGGAGAAGCGCACAGTTCGCCGCTATTTCCGGCTCAGCGGACGCCGGAAGAGGCACGCTGGAGCTTGCGCCCAATGTGAGCAGCTAACGTCCATATGTACCGTTGTGACATCGATGCCTTCCTTGATTGCGGCTGAAACTGAACACGATCCTTTGTGTTGTGCGAGAGGGGTGGCCTGGAAAAGCGTCGTATCGCCTGACGGGAGCGCAAGCTCAGTGCTCGACATTGTCTTGGCGACCTGATCTAGCTGCCTGCGCCAGCCACAGGCTCATGGAAAGGCCAGCTCTTGTTCTATCTTCTCCGCCATGGCGAAACCGTCTGGAACACGCTCGGTCGGTTCCAGGGGCAGCTGGATTCGCCGCTGACGAGGCTTGGCGTCGAGCAGGCAGATGCTGTCGCCAACCTCCTTCGCGCCGAGATTGGTGATGAGGTGCCGTCGTTCGAGATGCATGTCAGCCCGCTCGGACGGACCCGCGAAACCGCCGAAAGGGTGCAGCGGGTGCTGCCGCTTGCGAGCCGCGAGGATGCGCGGTTGATGGAGGTTTCGGTCGGCTGCTGGGATGGCATGACCAAGTTCGAGATCGACATGGAGTATCCGGGCAAACTCGATGGTTCCGATGTCTTCGACTGGTATTTCCGTTCGCCGGATGGGGAGAGTTTCGATGCCGCCTGTGCGCGGGCGGAAAGCTGGCTTGCGGATATCCGGCGGCCGACGGTCGCGATTTCCCATGGGCTGTTCGGCCGGTTGCTGCGCGGCGTCTATGCCGGCCTCTCCAGGCGGGAAATGCTGGAGCTGCCGGTGCCGCAGGATGGATTTTATCGTCTCGGCGAAGGGACGTTCAGCCTCGTCACCGGCATATCGACCGGCCGACAACTGGCGTCCGCTACCGAGTGAAAGCACCAGCGCGGCACCTCGGTCGGCTCCCGGGCTTTTCCAGTGGCCGCCGCGGTGGATCGACGTTTCTTCGCGGTTGGAGGGCTATCGGCCAAAGGCAGACGCGGACTGCGCAAGCATCACGTTTGCATCACCTGCTCCAGAGCGCTCAGCAACGCCCGCGTATCCGCCGGCTTGCCGACATTGACTACCCCCGCCAGAACCTCTCCGCCGACCTGCTCCGGCTTTTCATAGGCGCTGGCAAGCACGAAGGGCACGCTCTGCGCCCGCAGCGCCTCCGCCACCGGCGTCACGGTGCCGTCTTTCAGGGTAACGTCCAGAATGGCCACCGCCGGCTCGGCGCTTCGCAAGAGCTGCAGGGCCTGCTTTACCGTCGCGGCGGGTCCCAAGACATGCCAGCCGTGCCTTTCCAGCAGCAGCTCAAGGTCCATGGCGATCAGGAACTCATCCTCGACGAGAAGCACGGACTTGGACATGAAACCAGTCTCTGTCTTTGGAGACCGGTGACAGGGGCGTAGCGATCTCTGCTGCCAAACCCTTTGGTGCATAGTTCAGTTCCACGCGCGCGCCCAATTCGCTTCTCACGGAGAATTCGATAAGCCTGGTGCCGAAGCCCGCCGTCGTCGGGGGCGTGACCGACGGACCGCCGCTTTCCTGCAAGGCCAGCAGAAGACGCCTCTTAATGGCCTTCTCGATCTTCAAGCGGATGGCGTGCCTGCCGTTCCTACAGGTCCCGCGCGAAAATCTGGCCGGTGAGATCCTTGCCGAAGCTGTGGTGTTGTTCTTCCTCGATCAGCGCGAAGCCGGCCTTCTCGTAGATGTGGCGGGCGGCGTCGAGGCCGGCATTGGTCCACAGGATCATGCGGTGGTAGCCCAGAAGGCGGGCGTGGCGCATGCATTCCTCGACCAGCCGACGGCCGATGCCGAGGCCCCGGGCGGTGGGCTCGACATAGAGCAGGCGCAGCTTCGCCGTCGTTTCATCGTGGCGGACGAGAAATACCGAGCCGACGACCTTGCCGTCTTTTTCGGCGATCCAGCATCGATCCGACTTCGGATCGTAGTCGTGCATGTATTTGACGACGATCTCGGCGACCAGCGCTTCGAACGCGGTGGTCCAGCCATATTCCTGCGCATAGAGCGCGCCCTGCCGGTGGATCACCCAGCCCATGTCGCCCGGCTGCGGATCGCGCAGGATGAAGCCCGGCGTACGCTCCTCGGCAAGCAGGCTTTCGATCTCGCCCATGGCGCCCACCAGCTGCTTCTGTTCCGGCACCGAAAGCTTCTCCAGCATGGCGACGACTTCGCGCTGTGATGCATCTTCCAGGGGCTGGAAGATCACGCGCCCCGCGTCCGTCAGCTCGAGTTGCGTGACCCGGCCGTCGGCCGGCGAACGGGTCTTTTCGATCAGCCCCTTCTTCTCGAAGCCGGTAATGACGCGGCTGAGATATCCCGCATCGAGGCCGAGTTCGCGGCAGAGGTCGCTCGCCGTCAGACCGGAGCGATGCGCCAACTCATAGAGAATGCGGACTTCGGTCAGCGAGAAGGCGCTGGCGAGCAGATGCTCGTGCAGCAGGCCCATCAGTCGGGTGTAAAAGCGGTTGAAGTGCCGCACCGTCTGGGCGCGGTCATCGATTTGCTGCGGAGACATGGGATGCCTTTATGAGTTTGCCTTGATCAGATAATTAGTTGCCTAAGGCAAGTATTGTCAAGTGGAATGCGCCAAGGCCTGCGGGACCGCCCGCTGCCGAGCGCCGGCGCATGTGCGCCCCCTTTTGGTTTTTGCATTTGCTAATTTAGGTAGGAGATCGTTTCAGGCTGCGATAATATCGGATCGGATATCTCTTAGGTCCGGAAGTCCGGAACGGGCCGCTTTTCAACGTGTTTGGCAAGCCCATGGAGCAGAGATTAGCCGCAGTGCTGGCGGCCGATATGGCCGGCTACTCCAGGCTGATGGAGGCCGACGAAGCGGGCACGCTTGCGCGGCTCCGCACGCACCGCATCGAGCTCATCGATCCCGCGATCGCCAAGAACAAGGGGCGGCTGATCAAGACCACCGGCGACGGGCTGCTGGTGGAATTCCAGAGCGTGACCGATGCGGTCAAATGCGCGGTCGAGATCCAGCAGCGCATGAAGAGGCGGAACTCCGATGTGCCGGAGGACCGGCGGATCGAATTCCGCATCGGCATCAATCTTGGCGACATCATCTTCGAGGACGACGACATCTTCGGCGACGGCGTCAACATTGCCGCGCGCGCCGAGCAGCTGGCCGAGGTCGGTGGCATCTGCGTGACAGCGGCGGTGGCGACACAAGTGGCTGACCGGCTGGAATTGCCGATCGAAGATCTCGGAGAGAAGACGCTGAAGAACATCAGCCGGCCGGTGCGCCTCTACCGCGTCGGTCTCGAGGGTCTGGACCTTCCGGCCTCGACGGGAGGGAGCGAAGCGAAAAAGGGCGTCTGCAAACCGACGATCGTCGTCTTGCCCTTCGACAATATGAGCGGCGATCCCGACCAGGAGTTCTTCGCCGACGGGCTGACCGAGGACATCATTACCGAGCTTTCGCGAAGGCATGAGCTCTTCGTCATCTCGCGCAACTCCTCCTTCGTCTACAAGAACCAGTCGGTCAACGTGCGCGAGGTGGCTGCCAGCCTCGGGGCGCAATATCTGGTGGAAGGCAGCGTGCGCAAGATCGGCGAGCGGGTGCGCGTCACCGTCCAGTTGATCGACGCGGTCAACGACGCACACATCTGGGCCGACAAATACGACCGGCAGCTCGACGACATCTTCGCCATTCAGGACGAGGTGACGGCGGCGATCGCCGCGACCGTGCCCGGTCGGCTGGAGGCCGCCCAGCGCGACCAGCTTTCGCGCACCAAGCCGGCCAACATGGCGGCCTATGAATGTGCGCTTGCCGCCAAGGTGCTGCATCACCGCAGCAGTGCCGACGACAACAGGCAGGCGCAGGCGTTGATCGACCGTGCCGTTTCGCTCGATCCCGGCTATGCCCACGCGCATGCCTGGCGGGCCTGCATCCTCGGGCAATCCTGGGTCTACGGCTGGTGTGCCGACAAGGAGGCGACCTGGGCCGAGGTCAATGCCGAGCTCGAACGGGCGCTTGCGCTCGACGACAACGACGCCGACGTGCATCGCATCCTTGCCGCCGTCAACGTCAACACCAACGAACTGAGACGGCGCGCTATCACCAGGAGCGGGCGCTGTTCCTCAACCCCAATTACGACCTCGTCGTGGTGCAGCAGGGCGAACTCTTGACCTGGCTCGGCCGGCCGGAGGAGGGAGCGGAATGGATCCTGAAGGCGATGCGCCTCAACCCGCACCACCCGGAACGCTTCTGGAGCCACCTCGGCAAGGCGCATTTCGCCGCGCGCCGATATGGCGAGGCGATCGAGGCCTTCATGCACCTGACCTCGATGGACGAGACCCAGCACGCCTTCGTCGCCGCCTGCCACGGCTGGCGCGGTGATGCGATTGCGGCGGGCGCGCATATCGGCAAGGTCAAGGCGCTGGCGCCGAGCTTCGAGATCGAGACCTTTCTGGCGACCATGCACTATGCGCAGGAGGAGGACCTGCAGCATCTGCGCGAGGGGCTGGTGAAGGCGGGGGCGGGGTGAAAAGCGGGCCCGCGCGCTCAAGGCCTGCGCGTGGACGCAAGCACGGATCCGGAGGCGAGGAGGATGCGTTTCCGCCCCTGACAACGCAATTGCGGAGCCTGCTGCACCGTCGGGAGAGGTGGCTATGGAAGCAGTTCGCGCAGAACGGCGGCTGGTGGCCATTCTTGCCGTCGACGTTGTCGGCTACTCGCGGCTGATGGAGGCCGACGAGGCCCGTACGCTCGCAGCCATCAAGGCGTGGCGTTGCGACATCTTCGATCCCCTCATGCAGGACTACCACGGCCGCATCGTCAAACTGATGGGCGACGGTGCGATCGTCGAATTCGGCTCCGTCGTCGATGCCGTCGCCTGTGCGGTCGCGTCGCAAAACAGGGTTGCGGCGCGCCAGGCGGATATCCCGCGCGAGCATCGGCTGCTGCTGCGCATGGGCATCAACCTCGGCGATGTCGTCGTCGAGGGGGATGATCTGCTCGGCGACGGCGTCAACGTCGCAGCCCGCCTCGAGCAGATGTGCGAGCCAGGGGGCCTGTTCGTCTCCGGCACCGCCTTCGACCACCTGCAGGGCAAGTTCGAACTGCCGCTGGAGTTCATTGGCGAGCATCACGTGAAGAACATCCAGCGGCCCGTCCGCGTCTACCGGGTGCAGTTCGACGGAGATCTCAAGAGTCGGCGCTTCACCTTCGAGACCCTTCGCGGCTGGCGCATTGCGGCTGCGCTGGCCGTGATCGTTGCGACCGGCCTTGCCGCGACGTGGCTGGTGCAGAGGCGCGAGAGCGTCGAGCCCGCGTCCGTTGCGCGGAGCGCCTTGCCGCTGCCGCAGACGCCCTCGATCGCGGTGCTGCCTTTCGAAAATCTCAGCTCCGATTCAGCGCAAAGCTACTTCGCCGACGGCATGACCGACGACCTGATCACCGAACTGTCGAAACTGTCGGGCATCTTCGTCATCGCGCGCAACTCGACCTTTGCCTACAAGGGCAAGCCCACCAAGGCGCAGCAGGTGGGGGCGGAACTGGGCGTCCACTATATCCTCGAAGGGAGCGTCCGTCGGGAGGGAAACCAGGTTCGGGTCAATGCCCAATTGATCGACGCGATCGACGGGCACCACCTGTGGGCCGAGCGCTATGATGGGGAAATGAGCGGCGTGTTCGGGCTGCAGGACAAGGTGATCGGACAGATCGTCTCGACGCTCTCCGTGAAGCTGACGAGTGCCGAAAAGAACGTGGCGGCGGTGCCGGAAACGACGAACCCGAAGGCCTACGATACCCTGTTGCGCGGCTGGGAGCATCTTCGCCGCGACAGCGAAGCGGAAACGGTCGCAGCTTCCGCATTTTTCCAGAAGGCGATCGTGCTCGACCCGCACTATAGCCGCGCCTACGCGTCGCTGGCGGCAGCAAACTGGCGGGCGAGCATCCTCTCCTGGGATTATTCCCGCAGGGAGGCCGCGTCCAGGAACCTCGCCAGAAATCTCGCAAAGGCCATGGAGAGGCCGACGCCGCTTGCCTATGCCGTCTCGGCGCAGGTGCTTGCGCAGCAGGGGCGTTACGACGAAGCCTTCGCCGCCATCGACCGAGCGATGACGCTTGCGCCCAACGATCCCGACAACCATGTCGGCATGGCGCGGATCCTCAACGCGACAGGACGCGCGACCGAGGCGGAACAGGAGGCGCGCCTGGCGATGCGGTTCGATCCTCACCCGACGCGGGCAACGCTGCGCATGCTCGCCGTCTCGCTGTTTTCTCAAGGCAAATACGACGAGGCCGCCGCCACCTACGAGCGGGTGCTCGAGAAAAGCTCCGAACTCTTGGGGGATTACGCCACGCTGACTTCGAGCTACGGACATCTCGGCCGCACGGGCGACATTCAGAGGCTGGTCGACCAGTACAACAAACTGGCGACGTCCTCGCTGGGAGATCCGCTCACCGTCCAGGAAAGCGCCTATGACTGGTATGGCAGCGCCTTCAGCTACCACCGGCCCTATATCGCGCGGTTGCAGGAGGGACTTCGCAAGGCCGGATTGCCGGAAGGGGCCGGCACGGACCTTGCCTTCGACGACTATGCCAAGTTCATGACGCTGAAGGGCGAGCTCAGCGTCGAGCGAACGATAAAGGTCGACGTTGCGGAAGTGAAAGCGCTGCTTGCGCGCGGCGTCACCTTCATCGATGTGCGGGCGCCGCTCACCTATGACATTGGCCATCTCCCCAAGGCCGTCAATCTGTCGCTGCTGACCGCGCTATCGAAGGAAAGCCTCGCCAAGGTGGTGGGAAAGGCAGACGAGGTCGCCTTCTATTGTCAGGGCAGAAACTGCACCCATGCCGCCTATGCGTCGGCCAAGGCGATCGCCTGGGGCTACACCCGCGTCTACTATTTCGCCGGCGGATTTCTGGAGTGGGATGACGAGGGCTACCCGCTCGTGATCGAGGTCGGCAAGTAGTTCGGGCTGGGATGTCCCGATCCATTGCTACCGTGGCCCGATGCTGATGAAGATCGACTTCCGGTCGCTGTCCGAGCTGGGGCGCCACTGGCGCGGCATCGGCGTGACGCTCTTCATCAACTGGGCGATCAAGCCATTCTCTATGGCCCTGCTGGCATGGTTGTTCATCGGCTGGCTCTTCCGCCCGTTGCCGCCGCCATCAGCCTGTTCGGCATCCAGTCGGGCGCCGCGCTCGCGACCGTCGTCGGGGTGCTCATCGAGGTGCCGGTGATGCTGTCGGTCGTCTGGATCGTGAACAGGTCCAGGGACTGGTACGAGGTAGCGCCGGCGGTGGCCCGGAATTCCGTCTCGAAAGGCGCATGAGCGATGGAGGCGCGTGTCGCGCTCGCTGGACAACCCTTGATACATGCGCCAATGATGACGGATGGACGAAATCGTCATCCAGGCGCACAAGCATTGCGCCAACCATCGAGCCGAAATCGAAGCGAGCCCGTCCTGCGGATGCTTCTATTGTTGCGAGATCTTTCCGGCGGCCGAGATAAACGAATGGATCGACGATGACACAACGGCGATCTGTCCCCGTTGCGGCATCGATTCCGTCATCGGCAGTGGCTCAGGCTTTCCCGTGACGACGGTCGAATTCCTGGCGCGGATGAGACGCTATTGGTTTTGAGCGTCGCGCCGTCCGCCCTGAAGCGGGGGCGCAACGCCACGTAGACTTCAGCCTGTCGCCATCAAGGCCCAGCTCGCTTGCCGGGCATAGATGACGGCTCCTTGCTGCGATCTTGGTCGGATCAGGCCTCAAGCTCGTGGCAGACAGCCTCGATGTTGTGGCCATCCGGATCGAAAACGAAGGCGGCGTAGTAGTTGGCGTGGTAGCGTGGGCGCAGGCCCGGCGCGCCGTTGTCCCTGCCGCCGGCCGCAAGGGCTGCGCTGTAGAAGGCGTCGACCTGCTCACGGGTCGTGGCCATGAAGGCGAGGTGAAGATGCGCCGGCGTTTCCTCGGTTTGGTAGAGGCACAGCGACGACTTGCCGTCCGTGCTCATCTCCACGCCATGCGCGCCGTGATCGACCACCGAAACGCCGAGCGGTTCGAGCGCCTTCAGGTAGAAGTCGAGGCTTGCCGCATAGTCGCGGACACCGAATTTGACGTGGTCGAACATCGCGTTCTCCTGTGTGCGGGTTTGACGTGCGCTGGCGAGGCGGCGCATTTGCGGCCGGGATTGGGCTGATACCCCGATGGCCTGTTGCAGGCAACCGTAGGTCCTTGGGGGCGCATCGGTATGCGCTCGGGGCCTAGCCTCTTGCCGCGCGGCGCGTCACACGGTGCAGACCTCCCGCACGCAGGCCCGCAACCAGCGGTGCGCCGGGTCGGCGTCGAGGCGGGGGTGCCAGAGCAACGAGATGGTGATTTCGGGCAGGGCGACGGGCAAAGGGAAGGTGACGAGGTTTTCGCGCAAGCTTCCGGTGTAGCGCTCGGGCACGCTGGCGACGAGGTCGGTGGCGCGGACAAGCGCCAGGGCCTCGGAGAAGCTGCCGACGGAAGCGGTGATCTTGCGGCTAAGGCCGAGGACCTGGAGGGCAGTGTCGATCGGGCCGACGTCGTTGCCGCGGCGCGAGACATGGATGTGGTGGCCTTCGGCGTAGCGGGTGGGCGTCACTTCGCCTGATGTCAGCGGATGGCCCGGGCGGACCACGGCGACGAAACGGTCGTGGAAGAGGGCCTGGGCGCGAAGCTCCGGGCCCGTCATGTCGCCGACAACGGCAGTTTCGAGATCGACGGTTCCTTCGCGAAGCGGGCTGCTTTCCCGGTCGAGCTTCTGCACGAAGCGCAGGCGTACGCCGGGCGCCTCTCGCTCGACACGGGCAATCAGTGCAGCGCCGAAGTTTTCGACGAAACCCTCGCGGTTCCTGAGCGTGAAGGTGCGGGAAAGCGTCTTCAGGTCCAGGCTCTCGGCCGGGCGAAGGCAGGCTTCGGCCGCTTCGACGATGGGGCCGATGCGATCGCGCAGTTCCAACGCCCTCGGCGTTGGAACGAGGCCGCGGCCGGCGCGCACCAGCAGCGGATCGCCGGTCGCCTCGCGCAGCCTTGCCAGCGCCCGGCTCATGGCCGAGGGGCTGAGCCGCAGGCGCCTGGCGGCGCGGGCGACGCTGCCTTCCGCAAGCAGCACGTCGAGGGTCACGAGGAGGTTGAGATCCGGTCTGGTCATGCCCATCCATAACACAGTTGGCTCATGATGTGGCGTCAAACGCACGAATGAAGTGCAAATGCTGCGCCTTCCGCCATATGAAGCCGAGGTCTAATTTTTCGGAGAACCGACCTTGGAGGGTTTTCCGATGATCCCATGCCCACTGATGCCCGCCCCGATTTCCCTGTCTGATCGGAAGTCGTTGCCGCATATTTTGAATCATGAAAGCGCGCTATCGCCTTGTTTTCCCGCGATTTCCCGTGCTGCAAAAGATCGGCGCGAAACCTCGCGCGCGGGAGGTGGTCGATGAGCGCGACGAAGACTGCAAACGCTCCCGCCACCGCCTCGGTTCGCTGCGTGCTCACCAGCCTGTCGCTGTCGATGCTGCTCTCCTCGCTTGGCACCAGCAGCGCCAATGTGGCGCTTCCGGCGCTGGCGGACGCTTTTGGTGTCTCGTTCCAGGCGGTGCAATGGGTGGTGCTTGCCTATCTGCTTGCCATCACCACGCTGATCGTCAGCGTCGGGCGGCTTGGCGATATCGTCGGCCGGCGGCGGCTTCTGCTTGCCGGCATCGCGCTCTTTATCGCAGCCTCGGTGCTTTGCGGCCTGACGCCCGCTTTCCCGCTGCTCGTCGCGGCGCGAGCGATGCAGGGCATCGGGGCTGCGATCATGATGGCGCTGACCATGGCGTTTGTCGGCGAGACGGTGGCGAAGGAGAAGACCGGCAGCGCCATGGGCTTGCTCGGCACCATGTCGGCCATCGGCACAGCGCTCGGGCCGTCGCTCGGCGGCGCGCTGATTGCCGGGCCCGGTTGGCGGGCGATCTTTCTCGTCAACGTGCCGTTGGGGCTTCTGGCGCTCGTGCTCGCCCATCGGTATCTGCCGGCGGACAAGGGGTATGAGGGCAGGGAACGCCCACGCTTCGACGTCGCCGGCACCTTGCTGCTTGCGCTTTCGCTGGGCGCCTATGCATTGGCGATGACGGTGGGCCGCGGCAGTTTCGGCGCGCTCAATGTCGCGCTGCTTTCGGCCGCCGTTGTGGGTTCTGCACTGTTCCTGCGGGTCGAGACCAAGGTAGCCTCGCCGCTGATCCGGCCGGCGATGTTGCGTGATCCGGTTTTCAGCCGCGGGCTTTCGACCAATGCGCTGGTCTCGACCGTGATGATGGCGACGCTGGTGGTCGGGCCGTTTTATCTGTCGCGCGGGCTGGGGCTGGATGCGGCGATGGTCGGGCTCGTCCTGTCGGTCGGTCCCGTCATCTCGGCCTTTGGTGGCGTGGTCGCCGGCCGTATCGTCGATCGCCTGGGCGCGGGCTTCGTAGTCACGATCGGTCTTGCCGCGATGGTTGCGGGCTGCGCGGCGCTTGTGCTGCTGCCGGGGCTTTTTGGCGTTGCCGGTTATGTCGCGGCGATCGCGCTTTTGACGCCCGGCTACCAGCTGTTCCAGGCGGCCAACAACACGGCGGTCATGGCGGATGTGAGCGCGGACCGGCGCGGCGTCGTTTCCGGCCTGCTCTACCTTTCGCGCAATCTCGGCCTCGTCACCGGCGCATCGGTCATGGGCGCGGTCTTTGCCTCAGCCGTGGTGGCAAGCGACATGGCCGGGGCGGCGCCAGCCTTGGTCGCCAGGGGCATGCAGGTGACCTTTGCTGTGGCTGGGCTGTTGACCGTGACCGCGCTGGCGATTGCCGTTGCGGGCAGGGCGTTCAGGCGCGCACAACGGGCCGTCGCCGCGGAGCCAGCGGGAGAGTGATGATCCCGCAAGAGACGGACCGCACCGACACGCCGCCGCTCAGCGATCGGCACCCGACCGATTGCGCCACGCCTCTGACGCGAGGCTGTAGCTCTGGTGGAGGATCTCTTCGCCCCTCGAGCGGGAGGCCTTCCGCATGGTTTTCTCAGGGCGAAAGCCGAGCTTGAGCAGGACCTTGCCGGAGGCCGGATTGTCGGCCGCGTGGCCTGATTTCAGCCTCGCGAGCCCGAGCTGCTCGAAGGCGAAGGACACCACTGCCTGCGCTGCCTCGAAGGCATAGCCCTGGCCCCAGCTTGGCTTCTCCAGCCAGTAGCCGAGTTCGCCTTCTTCGCCGTCGATCTCGTCGAGATCGACCAGGCCGATCATGTGGCCTTTGCGCTCGATGGCAAATCGAAAGGCCGTGCCGGCGATCCATTCCTGCCGGTGCACACCGAACCAGCCGGTCATGTCGTCGGGATCGGGTGGAAACTGCGCCATGCGTAGCATGCGCGTGACGTCCCAATCCGACTGGATCTCAAAGGCGCGCTGCGCATCGGCGGGCGTTGTCGGGCGCAGCGCGAGTCGATCGGTCGTCAGCGTGACCGCGGGGCGATTTCCAGTGTTCGCTGCGGATGGGCGCATTGTCAGAGGTTTCCCCATCGATCCGCACTGATCGTCAGACACTACCGCGTTCAGGCGGTCGGCAAACGCTCGAGCCGGGCGCGAAGCGTTTCGAAATCCGGCACGAACCAGATCGAATCACCCTTGTTCGTTTCGCGCACGAAATCGGTCAGCGCCTTGCTGGCTTCGAGCCTGGTGCTGATGTCGCCGACGATGGCGAGCCGCATGCGGTAGTTGACGAATTTCTGGAACACCTCGCCGGCGACGCGGGTCGAAAGATCGAGGAAATGGGGACCCAGCCGTTCGACCGGGACTGCCAGCAAGTCGGCCTCATGCGCCCAGCCGTCGCCGAGAAAATCATTGGCGTCGCCCGGTGCCGCAAGCAGAGGGCCATCGACAGCGCATTGCAGCACGCGCGCGGTTCCGATTTCGATCAGCTGTGTCATGCGCCAAGAAGTAGGCTGCAAAGCCCAGGGTTGCAAGGGCTGTTGCCTCGGGTTCTGCCGTCGGGGCAGGTTGCGCTCGCCGCCGGCAGGATTGGTCCCGTATCCGCATGTCCGGTCGGTTCGGCCGAGCGGGCATGAGGCGATGTATTTCTAGAAATATATCGATATTCGCAAAAACTGATTGGCGTCCGCAAGTTATGCCGGAACGACGCGTGAGAATTTCTCGGGAATTCCGGTGCCAGTTTTTGACACAGATCAATGACCCCTTCTGTTCGGCATTTACTCTGAGGCACGGTGAAAAGCTGTCATCGGCCGGTCACGGGATTGATTTTTATTTCCGGTGGCGCATCTTACCTTGGATTGTGTTGGGGGACGCAGGAATGCCGGAAGTCGTTCAGGCACAGCCGATCGAAAAGCCGCCGCGCTCGCGACGCGCGGAGCTGATTACCTTCTTCGTGCTCGCCTTCGGCATCTGGCCGATCGTCGCCGTCGGCATTGTCGGCGGCTATGGTTTCCTCGTCTGGATGCTGCAGATCATCTTTGGCCCGCCGGGCCCGCCCGGGCATTGAGGTCGAGCCATGAAGGTCGAACCTCTCTCACGCCGTGAGTTTTTTACCGGCCGCGCTGCCGCAAAGCCCGTCCGCATCCGCCCGCCGGGCGTTTCGGAACTCAGCCTTGCCGCCTGCACCGGTTGCGGCGCCTGTGCGGAGCGATGTCCCACCGCCATAATCCGTCTTTCTGACGGTCTTCCCTTCGTCGA
Organism: Ensifer sp. Root558; assembly: GCF_001427045.1. Lineage (NCBI taxonomy): Bacteria > Pseudomonadati > Pseudomonadota > Alphaproteobacteria > Hyphomicrobiales > Rhizobiaceae > Ensifer > Ensifer sp. Root558. Next base: position 391,184 of record NZ_LMGC01000001.1, read on the forward strand.
CTTTTCGGGCGGCGAATGCACCTTCTGTGGTGCCTGCGAGGAAGCCTGTCCCGAGCCGGTATTCACCGAGAAGGCCGTGCGCCGTTTCCCGCATGTCGCCGCGGTCACCGATACCTGTCTCGCGCGCCGTTACATTGCCTGCCAGTCCTGCGGCGAAAGCTGTCCGGAGCAGGCGATCCGTTTTCGCCCGCGTATCGGCGGGCCGTTTCTGCCTGAGATCAACGAAGACCGATGCACCGGCTGCGGCGCCTGCCTCAGTGGCTGCCCGGTGAGTGCGATTGCAGTGAAGGCATTGGAAGTGGAGGTGGCGCATGTCTGAGGCCGCAGCGGCAAAGGCGGGTACGCCCTATCACATTTCGAGCGCCGTGGTCGCCACGATGCCACAGAGCACCGAAGCGATCCTGGCGACGCTCGCGGGAATGGAAAACGTCGAAATCCATGGCCATGGCGGCGGCAAGATCGTCGTCGTCATCGAAGGCAGAAGCACGGGCGCGCTCGGCGAACGGCTGACTCAGATCTCGCTGCTCGACGGGGTGATCTCGGCCAACATGGTTTTCGAGCATGTGGAAATGGAAGAGGAAGGGCAGGAGCCATGAGCGGAGAACTGACGCGGCGTGACATTCTGAAGGCCCATGCGGCCGGCATCGCCGCCGCCACGGCCGGCATTGCGCTGCCTGCCGCCGCACAGCCGGTGCCGGGCGGCGTCAACGCGCTGGAAATCAAGTGGTCCAAGGCGCCGTGTCGCTTCTGCGGCACGGGCTGCGGCGTGATGGTGGGCGTGAAGGAAGGCCAGGTTGTCGCCACCCACGGCGACATGCAGGCCGAGGTCAACCGCGGTCTCAACTGCATCAAGGGCTATTTCCTTTCCAAGATCATGTACGGCAACGACCGCCTGACGACGCCGCTCTTGAGGAAGCGCGGCGGCACTTACGCCAAGGACGGCGAGTTCGAGCCCGTCAGCTGGGACGAAGCCTTCAACGTCATGGCCGAGCAGGCAAAGAAGGTGCTGAAGGAGAAAGGCCCGACGGCCGTCGGCATGTTCGGCTCCGGTCAATGGACGATCTTCGAGGGTTATGCGGCGACCAAACTGATGCGGGCGGGTTTCCGCTCCAACAATCTCGATCCCAATGCCCGCCACTGCATGGCGTCCGCCGCCGTCGCCTTCATGCGCACCTTCGGCATGGACGAGCCGATGGGCTGCTACGACGACTTCGAGAACGCCGATGCCTTCGTGCTCTGGGGCTCGAACATGGCGGAGATGCACCCGATCCTCTGGACCCGTGTCGCCGACCGGCGTCTCGGCCAGCCGCATGTGCGCGTCGCGGTGCTTTCGACCTTCACCCATCGCAGCATGGACCTGGCCGATATCCCGATCGTCTTCAAGCCAGGCACCGACCTCGTCATCCTCAACTACATCGCCAACCACATCATCACGACCGGCAAGGTCAACGAGGACTTCGTCAACAAGCACACGAAGTTTGCTCGCGGGGTCACCGACATTGGCTATGGTCTCCGGCCCGACAACCCGGTCGAGGTGAATGCCGCCAACTCCAAGGACCCCGGCAAGACCGAGCCGATGGATTTCGAGGCGTTCAAGGAGTTCGTTTCCGAATATACGCTGAAGAAGACCGCCGAGATGACCGGCGTCGATCCGGAGTTCCTGGAGCAGCTGGCCGAGCTTTATGCCGACCCGAGCCGCAAGGTCATGTCGCTCTGGACCATGGGCTTCAACCAGCATGTGCGCGGTGTGTGGGCCAACCAGATGGTCTACAATCTGCATCTTCTGACCGGAAAGATCTCCGAGCCCGGCAACAGCCCGTTCTCGCTGACCGGGCAGCCGTCTGCCTGCGGCACGGCGCGCGAGGTCGGCACCTTCGCCCATCGCCTGCCTGCCGACATGGTGGTGACCAATCCCGAGCACCGCAAGCACGCCGAAGAAATCTGGCGCATTCCGCACGGTATCATTCCGGAAAAGCCCGGCTACCACGCCGTGCAGCAGGACCGGATGCTGAAGGACGGCAAGCTCAATTTCTACTGGGTGCAGGTCAACAACAACGTCCAGGCGGGGCCGAACACCGCCAACGAGACCTGGCAGGGCTATCGCAACCCGGACAATTTCATCGTCGTTTCCGATGCCTATCCGACGATCACGGCGATGAGCGCCGACCTGATCCTGCCCGCCGCCATGTGGGTGGAGAAGGAAGGGGCCTACGGCAATGCCGAGCGGCGCACCCATGTCTGGCACCAGCTGGTGCAAGCGGGCGGCGAAGCGCGCTCGGACCTCTGGCAGATGGTGGAGTTTTCCAAGCGCTTCACCACCGACGAGGTGTGGCCGAAGGAGATCCTCGACGCCAGCCCCGAATATCGCGGCAAGACGCTGTTCGAGGTTCTGTTCAAGAACGGCGAAGTCGATCGTTTCCCGCTGACCGATGTCAGTGCCGAATACGACAACAACGAAGCCAAGGATTTCGGCTTCTACATCCAGAAGGGGCTGTTCGAGGAATATGCCATTTTCGGACGCGGCCATGGTCATGATCTGGCGCCCTACGACACCTATCACGAGGTGCGCGGGCTGCGCTGGCCTGTGGTCAACGGCCAGGAGACGCGCTGGCGCTACCGCGAGGGCTTCGACCCCTATGTGAAGCCGGGCGAGGGCGTGAAGTTCTATGGCAACAAGGACGGCAAGGCGATCATCCTTGCGGTGCCCTACGAGCCGCCGGCCGAATCCCCCGACGACGAATACGATACCTGGCTGGTGACCGGCCGCGTGCTGGAACACTGGCACTCGGGCTCGATGACCATGCGGGTGCCGGAACTCTACAAGGCGTTTCCGGGCGCGCGCGTCTTCATGAACGCGGAGGATGCCCGCAAGCGCGGCATCAACCAGGGCATGGAAGTGCGCATCGTCTCGCGCCGCGGCGAGATCCGCTCGCGCGTCGACATCCGCGGCCGCAACCGCATGCCGCCCGGCGTCGTCTTCGTTCCCTGGTTCGACGCCAGCCAGCTGATCAACAAGGTTACGCTCGACGCTACCGATCCCATCTCCAAACAGACGGATTTCAAAAAATGCGCGGTCAAGATTCTTCCCGTCACCCTCTAGGGTGGTCACGGCTGGTTCGGGCCGTTGCCAAACGGCCCGCATGGATGGCCCTTGCGGCTGGCCTTCTGATGTTCGTCACGACGGCGGCCGTCGCCCAAGTGGCGGAAAAACTGGTGCCGCAGCTCGAAGGGCCGACGCCGCAGATGGCGACGGAAGCGGCGGCACCGCTGCCGAAATGGGTGGTCGATGACAAGCGCAAGATGCGCGCCTATCCCGACCAGCCTCCGGTCATTCCGCATTCGATCGAGGGCTATGAGCTTTCGGTCAATGCCAACCGATGCCTGTCCTGTCACAAGCGCGAGTTCACGCAGGATTCGGGTGCGCCGATGATCAGCGTCACCCACTACATGACGCGCGATGGGCAGATGATCGCCGACGTTTCGCCCCGGCGTTACTTCTGCACCGCCTGCCACGTGCCGCAGGCCGATACCAGCCCGCTGGTGCCGAGCAATTTCAAGGACATGAGCGAACTGGGCTTCAAGCCGGCCGGAAGCGAGTGACGACATGATCGCATGGATCAGGAAAATCATCCTTTGGGCCTGGGGCATCATGAAGACGCCGGCCGGCACGCTCGGCCTTGGCTTCCTCACGCTCGGCGGCTTCATCGGCGGCGTCATGTTCTGGGGTGCATTCAACACGGCGCTGGAACTCACCAACACCGAAAAGTTCTGCACCTCGTGCCATGAGATGCACGACAACGTCTATCAGGAGCTGACGCGCACCATTCACTTCTCCAACCGCTCGGGCGTGCGCGCCAGTTGCCCGGACTGCCACGTGCCGCATGAATGGACCGACAAGATCGCCCGCAAGATGCAGGCTTCGAAGGAAGTCTGGGGCAAGATCTTCGGCACGATCAATACCAGGCCGAAATTCCTCGAGAAGCGGCTGGAACTGGCGCAGCACGAATGGGCGCGCATGAAGGCCAATGACAGCCTTGAATGCCGCAACTGCCATTCCTCCGTCGCCATGGACCTGCAGAAGCAGACGCAGCGGGCGGCCGAGATCCACACCCGCTATCTGCTCTCGGGCAAGGCCACCTGCATCGATTGCCATAAGGGCATCGCCCACGAGCTGCCCAACATGGAAGGCATCGATCCAGGCTGGAAGATGCCGCCGGAACTGGAGGGCAAGAAGATGGCCAATCAGACGCCGATCGACGATCTGAGGCAGGCGATGGCGGATCTGCATATGCAGGCGCAGTAAGACGCGCCGGCCCGCCTGAGCCGCATTGAATTCTCCAGGGCCATGCCGGTGCGGTGTGGCCCTCTTTTTTACGGTTCTTGGGCAGTGCGTCCTTCATTCCTGGACCATACTTCCCGCCGTGCCGACGCACGGCTGCTGGATTCCTGTGACGAGCACAGAGATGAGGGTGGGTGGGGGCCGGCCTCGTGCCAAGCCGCCAGATGAGGGGAGTGGCTTGGGGGTTCTTGAGCCAACGGCGCACATTCGGATCTGCGGCGATGGTCTTGTCGAACAGCGCTTTTCTCGCTTCATTTCCCCGCGCCAATCTTTTTTCGGAAAAAATTCGACACCGCTGTCGGCGCCGCCATTTCCCGTTCGTCATTTAGGCAGGGAGGCAATCTGGCTTCCTCCACCGGAGCGGGATAGGAAAAAAATCCGCGCGGGTCTTTCGCCCGCAGCTTGCTCTCACTATTTGGGTTTCACCACGCCGGCACCCCCAGAGGTCACGAGGACCGGGACTGGCGTGACAGAGGAGAATGGACAATGCGCGTAGTGGTTTTTGTAAAGGCGACCAAGGACAGCGAAGCGGGCAACATGCCCTCGACCGAGCTGCTGGAAGCCATGGGCAAGTACAACGAGGAACTGGTCAATGCCGGCATCATGCAGGCGGGCGAGGGGCTGCATCCCTCGTCGCGTGGCGCCCGCGTCGCCTTCGACGGCGCCGACCGCATGGTCATCGATGGCCCCTTTGCCGAGACCAAGGAACTGGTCGCCGGCTTCTGGATCTGGACCGTCAAGGACATGGCCGAGGCAATCGCCTGGGTGAAGCGCTGCCCGAACCCGATGCCGGGCCCGAGCGAAATCGAAATCCGCCCGGTCTTCGAGATGGAAGATTTCGGCGACTTGGTGACGCCGGAGATCGCCGCCCAGGACGAGCGCCTGCGCGAGAAGATCGCCAAGGGGTGAGGGCAAACGGCACCAATTACCTTGTGGCGCTAGGGCGGGAGTAGGACTCCGCCCTAGGTTGCTTCCGTAGATGCTAAAGGATTGTGAAGACTTACGATTTAGCAAGAATGGCGGGTTATGAAGTGAGTCTCGTCAATATTTGCTACGTAGGGTTCCGCAATGACGACTGAAAACAATTCGACGAAGAGCTTACAGATTATCCTGGCGATCATCGCGGCGGTGGGTGGGTTTTTCGCCGGAAATGCCGCGCTGCCGCTTATTGAGCTAGTTACTGGGAAGACGGTTCCTGCAACGAAACTTGAGGAAGTCGAAAAGCGGCTTGAAACCGCACGCAAGAATGTGGCGGATGCAACTACCGCAGCGGATAAAGCCAACGCCGCTTCGAAGGCCGCGCTAGCGATAGCGGATAAAAAATTCGCGGAGGCGAACGACACTATCGCCCGCCTTCAATCCGAGCTCGACAACGTTAATCGCATCATTGAAGAGAATAACCGTTCGCCCCAAGTGGTGAGGATATCGCAGGGCGGAAGCCACTTGTTTGCGGGAACTGACCTGCACCTCACACTGGACATGATATCGGGATCGGGCGACGAGCTAAAAGCGACCGTTGGATATCGTGATAAGACCTTTCAGGTGACGCCGGGTGCGCATGGTAGTGCCACTATTGTAACTGGCGAAGGCCGAAACTGTGATGTGGCAGCGACCGCTGTAGAGCAAAATTATGGGGTCTTTGTTGTGTCTTGCCAAGCTACCCGATAAGCGACCGCTCTCTTTGACGCTCGCCATTGGAGGACTGGTTAAGCCTCTCATACTTCTCTTTCCCGCTCTGAGAGAGGGAAGCGTGCGGCTGTATCTGCAATCGCGCCGATTATGCACAGTAATATGGCGATCACCGGCTATTCGCATACGTCGATCGCGTTAAATATTTCTCGTAGAGATTGTATTAACCGTGTTCGTTTACCTTATTTCCGGGGTTTGAACCGGAGTGGGGCCATGGTCAGGACGAGCAGTTTCGTCATTTTTCTTCTTTCAAGTGTTTCGATCGCGGCGGCTGCCGATATCGATGGTCCGTTGGTGGGGCCGCAGGACGCCTATGAGGTGCCGGTGGAGCAGGCGTCGGGCGGCATCGTCGGCTACGTCGAGACGTCCTACGGCGCGGCCGTGGACTCGCCCGGCGATATCGATGCGGATGCATGGGACCTGCGCGGTGCGGTGAACTTCGACGCCGGCGCCGGCTTCAACCTGCAGGTCGATCTCGGCTACACGCGCGCCTCCTTTGAGGATATCGACACGAACAGCTATGACGGCGCGTTGCACGGCTACTACCGCAATGATCTCTTTGCGGCAGGCGTCTTCGTGCAAGGCGCACGCCTCGACCCGGGCATCGGCCTCGACCTCAACGATTACATGGGTGGCGTCGAAGCGGCCTACTTCCTTGATACCTGGACGCTGCATGGCGCGATCGGCTACGGCCAGGCGAGTGTGGAAGACTTCGACGACATCGATGCCGATCATTACATGGGCTCGCTAGGCGCGCGCATCTACGCGACCGACAACCTGCGCTTCGACGTCGACGGCTCGCTGCATCGCATGAGCGAAAACGACCTGGATTACGACCTGCGCAGCGTCAAGCTGACGGCCAACTACCGGCTGGACGCTTTCCCCGTCACGCTCTTTGCCGGCTACAAATACACCAACGAAGAGCTTTCAGGGCTGAGCGCTTCGGTTTCCGGCGACACCAGCACCCTCTTCGGTGGCCTGCGCTTCTCCTACGGTTCGACGACGCTCAAGGAAGAAGAGCGCCTCGGCCCGGTCTGGTCCAGCAATCGCCTGGCGTTCTGATCGGCTTGGCAGGCGGCAGCATTTTGCGCCGCTGCCAGCCAGGTACAATCATCAAGCAAGAGCATGGTGGCACCGCGCGTCTGAAGAGGCGCGCGGTGTTCTTATGTTATCGCAGGCTCCGGAGATAATTGGCCCGATCGAACGGGTTCGCGCCCAACCGGGGCCGGGAAGGCTGCGTGCCTGCGATCGGCGCGTAGTGATCGAAGCTGTTTTCGAGCACGCCCGCGCCGCTGGTGAGCCCCGGCAACTGCCGCTGGACGCCCTGGACGTTGGCCGATGCGATCGTTCCGGCAAGCCGGGCGACGCCGCCTTCGATGATCGAATCCGTCGTCGACGCGCCTGACTTGGCGAGCAGCGTGTGAATGGCCGTCAGGACGGACGCGGGCGCTTCAAGGCGGAAGCTGTCGATCGGCTCGCAGACGACCGTTCCGGCCGAAGACAACGCCTCGGCGAGCACCAGCGGCGTCAGCCGGCGAAAATCGACGGCGGTGCTGGCCGGCGAGGTCTGGCGCGCCGCTGTCATGGCGACGTGGCAATCGATCACCTGCCAGCCGAAGAGCCCGGCCTTCAGCGTTTCGGCAACGGCCTCTTCGACCGCCCGGTAAAAGCTCGCAGGCATCTGGCCGACATCCACTTCCAAGGCAAAACTGTTGCCCGCTGCCGCCGGCCGCGGTTCGATCCTGAGGCCGACGGTCGCAAGGAAGGGGTTCGGCTCGCGGAAGAGGATCTCGATGCCGGTTCCGGTGCCAAGGGGCCGTTCGACGCAGATGACCGTGCTTTGCTCGAAATGCGCCTCCAGCCCGAAATCGGCCGACAGGGTGGCCTCGATCACCTCCTTCTGCACCTCGCCATAGAGCGAAACGAACATCTCGCTGGCATCGTCGCTGGTGCGCAGGTTGATGAACGGGTCCTGTTCGGCCAGTTGCTGAAGGGCAAGCCACAGCGCCGTGTTGTCCGAAGGGCGCCTCGGCCGCACGAGGGTTTCGAGCGTCGGCGGGGCGAAGTGAAACGCTCCGGCACGCTTTCCGCCGACGCCGATCCAATCACCGATGCGGGCATGGGCAAGCCCGCCCACCTTGGCGATGCGGCCGGCTGTCACCTGGTCCACCTTTTCCAGCCGGCCCTGGTCGAAGAGCTGGATGCTGGTCACCTTCGCCGCGCCGCCGGGAAGGACGAGATAGTCGCGCATGGCGACGGTGCCGGACGTCAGGTTGAGAAAGGCGAGTTTTTCACCGCCCCAGCCGCGCTCGATCTTGAAGATCCGGCCTTCGACCGGTGCATCCGGGGCGGGCGCCTTCGCCGGCAACAGCGTCTCGATCGCGGTGATCAGGCCCGGCACGCCGACGCCGGTCATGGCGATGCCGCAATAGACCGGGTGCAGAAGGCCTTCGGCAAGCTGCGTCGCCAAGGCCTTCCGCAGCCGCTCGACAGTCAGACGCTCCGGTGCCAGCACATAATCGTCGAGCAAGGCTTCATCATTGGCGGCAAGCGCCTCCGAAAGTGCCGAAAAATGCGGTTCCTGCGCAAAGTCGTTCGGCTCGGCTCTCGCGTGTCGGCTGCCGGCCTCGACCGCCGCCGACATGATGACGGGGCGGACCGAGAGTTGGCTGGCGATCTCTTCGACCACTTCGGCGGGACGCGCCCCCAGGCGATCGATCTTGTTGACGAAGAACAGGAAGGGGACGCCGAGGCGGCGCAAGGCGCGCACCAGCACGCGGGTCTGCGCCTGCACGCCTTCCACCGCCGAGACGACCACGACGGCGGCATCGAGCGATTGCAGCACGCGCTCGACCTCGGCGATGAAGTCCGGATGCCCGGGGGTGTCGATGAGGTTTACGACCAGATCGCCAAGCCTGAACGACACGACGGAGGCGGCAATGGTGATGCCACGCTGCCGTTCGAGTTCAAGGCTGTCGGTCTGGGTATTGCCGCTATCGACGCTGCCGAGCCTGTCGATCGCGCCGGTGTCAAAAAGGAGTCTTTCCGTAAGGCTAGTCTTGCCTGCATCCACGTGGGCGAGGATGCCCAGATTCAATGTGCGCATATCCCATCAGCTTCTCAAAAATTCGGATCTGGGTTTCTTGAGAAGTGACTCGGCGCATCGGGGCCTCCAGACTTGAGCTTCTTGCGGATCGCGCAACCCACGGCAGGCGAGGGTGCTCGTGAAATCTAAGGACGCCACAGGAAGGGCGTCAAGCGCCGCCTGACAACTCCGACGCGGTGTTGCAGATTTGCTGGTGTGGCCGGGGCCATCGAAAAATGGCGATGCTCCCTTCAGGCGGTTACGCGAGGACAGGCCGAACACAATGTCTGGTCGTGCTTATTAGTATATGCTAACTTCCTCCCACCAAAGAAAAAGGGGGAGGCAAACATGGACATGACCCGTCGCGCCGTCGCTTTGGGCGGCGCCGGCCTGCTTGCATCAGCATCGTTCTTACCTGCGAACGCGCTGGAATCGCCGCTTTTCGATCCGGTCGAGGCTGCTGATGATTTCTGGCTGGCGGTGGAAGCCTATATCTACGGCTACCCACTGGTGACGACGGAAATGACCCGCCGGGTGGTGACCAATGTGGCCAAGCCCGAAGGCAGCAAGGGGCCGATGGGCCACGTCATCAAGCTGCGTGAATATCCGAACGCATCCTTCAAGGATGTCACCGCGCCGAATGCCGATACGCTGTACACGACAGCCTTCGTCGATGTGGGCAAGGAGCCGTGGGTGCTGTCGATCCCCGACATGAAGGATCGCTTCTTCCTGTTTCCGATGCTCGACGGCTGGACGACGGTGTTTCAGGTGCCGGGCAAGCGCACGACCGGCGGCGGGGCGCAGGCCTATGCCATTACCGGGCCGGGCTGGCAGGGAAGCCTTCCCGACGGCGTGACCGAATACAAATCCTCAACCGGCATCGTCTGGATCCTCGGGCGCATCTATTGTGATGGCACGCCGGAGGACTATGCGGCGGTGCATGCACTTCAGGACGAGTGCAAGCTTTGTCCGCTCAGCGCCTATGGCAAGGACTGGACGCCGCCGGTCGGCAAGGTCGATCCGTCGATCGACATGAAGACGGCGGTGCGCGAGCAGGTCAATCGCATGGATGCGGTCGAATATTTCACGCTTCTTTGCGAGTTGATGAAGACCAATCCGCCGACGGCAGCGGATGGCGAGGCGATCGCCAAATTTGCCGAAATCGGCATCGTGCCGGGCCAGGACTTCGACAAGAGCAAGCTCGATGCCGCCTTCGTCTCGCGCATCCCCATCATGGCGTTCCATCGCATCATGCTGCACTTCAAGTTCAGCGATGGTGACATCCAGAACGTCAACGGCTGGGGCTTCACCACCAAGACCGGCATCTACGGCACCAACTATCTGCAGCGGGCGCTGATCACGGCGATCGGGCTTGGCGCCAATCGTCCGCAGGATGCGATCTATCCGACGTCGCTGAAGTCCAGGGACGGCCTGGTTTCCCGCGCCTATCACGGCTCCAACAAATACGTCGTCACCTTCCCCAAGGGGCAATTGCCGCCGGTGCGCGGCTTCTGGTCGATCACCATGTACGACGAGAACTATTTCTTCGTCGACAATCCGCTCAACCGCTATTCGATCAGCACGCGCGTCAGCCCCAAGGCCAATGCCGACGGTTCGACGGAGATCTACATCCAGAATGAATCACCCGGCAAGGACAAGGAAAACAACTGGTTGCCGGCGCCGAAGGGCAAGTTCATCCTGATGATGCGGCTCTATTGGCCCGACGACAGCCCGCCTTCCATTCTCGACGGGTCGTGGCTCATCCCGCCAGTGAAGAAGGCGGGATGACAGAGGCGAAAGAGTCCCTGCGTCTTCGCGTGAAGGCGCAGGGCGTGGCGATCAGGCTGCGGCTCAGCGCTTCGGCAGCACGAGATCGCCGACCGTATAGATGTGAAACTCGCTGCGGGAGACTTCGTCCAGCTTGCGGAACTTCTCCGCGAACACCGGATCGGAGAAGAACTCATCGACATTTCCGGTGCCCTGGATCGCCTCGACATTGACGACGGTCTCGCCGTCCGTGCTCTTCGACAGGGTGCTCCACAGAAAACCTTCCTTCCGTTCGGCAACGTAGTGCACGACGTCCTGGATGACGGCGAAGGCTTCTTCCTGCTTGCCGGGATGGGCGTGGATGACGTTGACGACGAAGGTCGTCGGAACGGGGGACGCCGAGAAAGTGGGGGTAGGAATCGTTGTCATGCTTCTCTCCATTTAAACGCCGCGGCGTATCGACCGCGACGGCATCTGGATATCGGGAGAGAAATAGCGGATAAACGAGCGCGTATTCTCATCACTTCGGAAAATAATTCCGTAATCGGCGCGCGATGGACAAGCTCGGAACGCTCAGCATTTTCATTCAGGTGGCAGAGGCGGGCAGCTTCGTGGCCGCCGGGCATCGCCTAGGGCTTTCAGGTTCGGCCGTCGGCAAGGCGATCGCGCGGCTCGAAGACGAGATGGGCGCGCGCCTCTTCAACCGGTCGACGAGAAGCATGGCGTTGACCGACGACGGCAGCTTCTTTCTCGACACCTGCCGCCGCATCCAGTCCGAATTCGAAACGGCCCAGGCGCAACTGTCACGCTCGCATGCGACGCCGCGCGGGCAATTGCGCGTCAGCCTGCCGCTCGCCGGCATGCTGCTGATGCCGACCATATCGGACTTCATGCGCGCCTATCCGCTGATCAATCTTGATCTCGATTTCACCGATCGGCTGGTCGATGTGATCGAGGAGGGCTTCGATGCGGTCATCCGCACCGGCGACGTGAAGGATACACGCCTGATGAGCCGCAAGCTCGGGACGTTCCGGCACCGGATCGTCGCTTCGCCGGAATATCTCGCGGCTCATGGGCGGCCGGAGGTGCCGGAGGACCTGCTTGGGCACCGCTGCCTTCATCACCGCTACGCCAATTCCGGCCGCCTTGAACCCTGGCCACTCGTTCGTGACGGGCGTGAGGTGAAGCTGGACCTGCCTGTGACCACGGTGGCGAGTACGCTTGACCCCTTGATCTTTCTTGCGGAGCGCTCCTTCGGCATCACCTGCCTGCCGCCCTTTGCCGTGTCGCCTGAACTGGCGGAAGGCAAGCTGGTCTCGCTGCTGGAAGATTACCTTCGCGAAACCGGCACGTTCCGCGTGCTTTGGCCGACCAATCGCTATCTTTCGCCAAAGGTGCGTGCCTTCGTCGATTTCATGGCGGAGAACCTGTTTGCCGCGTGACGGCCGGGCGGCACGGAACGTTCCCCCGGCGTCGATCCAGCCGTTGCTAAAGTGCTGCAAATGTCCGAAGCTTCGCTGACGCCATCGGGTCATGCGAGCCGGAGCAGATGCGCACCATGACAGACGCCTCTTCCATTCAGCCTGCCGCCAGCCATGACGCCCGCATCTGCCGGGGATGCTGGGACCAGATGCATGTGCCGATCCCGATCCGCGGGCCCTTGGCGCTGCCGTTCCGCGCCTTCGGTATTACCCGCAGCAAGATGAACCCGAACATCTGTACGATCTGCGAGCGCTCCTTCCGTTACGTGAAGAAGCAGAGTCACGTTGCGGCAAGCGCCACAATCCTGTTTGCCGACATCCGCGGATTCACGCATCTTTCGGAGCGGATCGAGCGGGTGCGCTTGAGCCAGATCGTCAGCCTGTTCCAGGATCGCTGCGCCCAGGCGATCTGGGCGCATGACGGCATCGTCAACAAGCAGATGGGCGACGGGCTGATGGCGATCTTCAACTTTCCGATCATCCGGAAAGACCATGCGCAAGCGGCGATCATGGCAGCACGCGATATCCAGCGTCTCTGCGCCGATGCACTCGGCCGCCTCGACCTCGACGACCTCGGCGAACGGCCGCTCGGCGTGGGCGTCGGCATTCATTCGGGCGAGGTCGAGATCGGCGAGTTTTCGACATTCCGCAGCGATTTCACCGCGATCGGCGGCACGGTCAACCTGGCCTCGAGGCTCGAATCCCAGGCCGAGGCGGGGGAGATTCTGCTTTCCCCGGAGACGGCCGCTCAGGCGGCAACGCTGACGGCGGGCGCCGGCACGCGGCTGCTGGTCCTGAAAGGCATCGACCAGCCGGTCGAGGCGAGGGTGCTCGCGACACATTGATCGACGTGAAGCGTTTGCTGATTTCCCTAGTGTCGAGGTGAACCGCTTCAGCTTACTCAGTGGAAACTTGCCTGATAGCTGGTCGCGATGAGCGAGACATGAGCGTCAAGAGGCGGTCGCAGTTCGAAGGCCTGTGGATGGCGTGAGAAATCATAGAGACGGAGGAGGCACCACTCCTCGCGTCGCGTCTGGGCCACCTCAAGTTCGTTGCGCGAAATATGGAATGGCGTTCGTTCCCAGCCGTTGGTGGTCTTTACCTCGATCAAACGCACGCGCCCATCCGGCGTGAAGCTTGCTATGTCATAGCCCGCGCCATCGCCATCTTCCTGCGCCACCCACCGAATCTGGCGGGCCAGATCCTGACGACCGCTCTGGAGTAGCTGCGCGCGTTCGTGCTGGAGTACGCGCTCTTCTCCAGCGCGGCCGAGTGCACGGTTGCGTTCGTCCCGCCCGGCCACATCGAAACGCCGTGCGACCGTCTGCATCTGTGTCAATTCGTCGGGGGGTGGGGCATTGTGGAGAGTGGGCGGGACACCGATGAAGAGCGCCAGTGGCTCGGCCATGCCGAATGTCGGACCGGAACCAAGGACACTGTCCCATTGCGGATGCTGCGCTAACCAACGGGATATTGCCTCGGCCAAGGACATCTGAAAATTGAACCGCGGCTGGTAACCGCTGAGGGTGGGAAGACCAAACCCTCTCGCAGCAGCCGAAATGTTGCAATGTTTGAATTCTATCGAGCCGCGACTTCTTCCGAGCGCTTCTTGCAGAACCCGGTTGTGCAAGGCCTTGTTGTAGGATTGACCAGAAAGTTCGTCGCGAAGCATGGAAAAATAGGCCGCGACGATCGCGTCATTTTCCGTATCTGTCCAATTCCCCAAGCCCATGCTCTCCAGGCTACGCAGCACACCGGAATAAGTCATCCGGAAAAGCAGCGCCTCGCCATGCTTCGTATACCCTCATCCCCGGATATTGAGTATCAGTTCGCCTCAACCGATGCTTGTGTTCACTGGTCACGCCCACAGATCGCGCACGCAGCGGCCATCCGGTGCCAGGTCCTCGAAGGTATCGAAGCCATCGAAATGGTCGATGGGAAGGTTTGCGACCCGGTCCAGCGCGGCCAGTCTGACATTGACGGCGATGCGCCGGCGGCCTCGTGCGTCGAGGTTGAGGCTGCGCCAGGCGACGACGCCGGCGCAGGTCGGGCAGAAGAGGATTTCGAGCGTCGGGTCCTTCTCGTCGGCGCGGGTATAGGCGGTGAGTTCGCCGCTGACTGCGATGCGCTCGCCTTCGTAGTCATAGGCCCAGAGCGTGCCGTAGCGGTGGCAGAGCGTGCAGTTGCAGGCGGTGATCGGGCCGGGGTCGCCTTTGAGCGTCCACTTCGCATTGCCGCAGTGACATGAGCCGTCAAGCATGAGCCGCTCCCGCTATTGTACCGAGGCGGCATAGTGCCCCGATGGCGGGATGTCCGCAATCGGGGCCGGATATCAATCTCGCTCGCGCTTGTGCGCCAAGACAGCGTCGATGAAGGGAGCCTTCGAGGCGAGGTACTCGCCGATGCCATGCTGGTTCGTGGCTTCGAGGTGCAGCTTCAGCGCCTGATAGCGGGCGCTGAGGTCCGGATCCTGCCGCAGAAGATCGCGAAACCGCAGCATTCTTGCAATCTGCCAATGTCCTGACGGGCACACATGGACCTTGTGGGTTCGAACGCCATTGACGTCGCGCCGATAGAAGTGGTGGTCCTGCGAAAGGTCCGTGCCGCGAACATATCCAAGCGATTTCATCCGCTCCGTCACATCGCCCACGTCGCGATGCTCGGACACCTCGACCAGAAGGTCGATTTCCGGCTTCGCGGCGAGACCGGGGACGGCGGTGCTGCCGACATGGTGGATCGTGACGAGCGCATTTGCGAATACGCTGCGGATGCGCTGCTGCTCGGAGAGAAACAGATCGGGCCATCGCGGATCATAGACTGAAATCTGGCTGGTCAGCGGCACGGCGGCTTGCTCCGGGTTCTTGACGGTGGTGTCATGGTAGCACCCGGAACGAATTCATGGACCTTCCCCCGCCTGGACGGAGGAAGGTTGTTTGGTCGGATCGCGCCACCGTCTAGTTGCGGTCGAGCCGCATGACCTTTTCCTCGCCGAGGACCATGCCGGTCTCGCGGAAACCGAAGCGGTGGTAGAGGGCGTGGGCGCGGGTGTTTTCCGGGTAGACGCCGAGATAGATGTCGCCGCATTCAGGGATCTTGGCCATGTGGTCCAGGAGGGCTGCGAGCGCCATGGCGCCATAGCCCTTGCCCTGGTGGCGGGCATCGATCATCAGCCGGTAGATCCAGTGGTTGCCGTCATCGGGGTCGAGCGCATACATGGCGAAACCCACCGGCGCGCCTTCGGCCATCACGGCAAAACCGACGCATTCGGGGCGTTCGCCGAGTTCTTCGAGAGATTCGTCGTTGCTGGCGATGAAATCCATCTGGTTTTCGTGAACGTCGAGCCTTCGGATGACATCGGCATCGACGGTATCGACGGGCAGGAGTGTAATCGTCATTCGGTCCTCGTGGTCGACGCTGTGGCCTGGGAGGCAGTCTCTGTCTAATCCCGTCTGCGGTCACCTTCTCCCCGCGGGGCGAGCGGGGAGAAGGGACCTTGCAGCGCTCTCGGCGTCCACATCCTGCGCCTGGGCGCGAGCGGTTCCCTCTGCGGGGCGGGCAGGGGAACCGAAGGGTAGGCGGAGCCGGGCCGCTGCCGTTCCCTTTCCCGATCAGCGGGCGAGGGAGTTGGGGGCAAGGAACCGGAGGGACGGGGACACGCGTCCAGCCTGGCAAAGCGTCAATAACAATCTGATTTATACGTTTTCAGTTTCTGCCGTACCGGCCGGGCCGCTCGAGGCGCCGAAATCCGGAAAGCGAGCCCTTCTCCAACGGGCGCATTACCGCAACATTGCGATGGCAAGAAAGAAACGCCTTCGCGCCAGCCGCTCAGGTTTCTTCGATGATGCGTGGCTCTGCTTTGCCCGTCCATTCAAAGGTGATGGTGTGGCCCTGGCGGACGTTCTGGATGACCGAGGGGCGGAACACGGCGAGGCACGTGCCCTCGGGATCACGGGCCGACGGATAGATCAGGCCGTTGCCGCCTTCTGCAAGAATGGTGGCGGCGAGCGCCTGGCCGGCGGGGTAGGCGACGGCGGTGTCGGGGGAGAGATAGGCGGCGTCCACTTCGCCGCGCACGTCATGGAAGCGGCAGGTGAAGCCGGCGATCAGTTCGCGGTAGCGACCGATGTCGTGAAAGCTGCCGGCCTCGCGAAGCGCCCGGGTGCGGTGATAGACGATTTCCGCCTGGCAGGTCTGGAGTGCCCGCGGGCCGAAGGCACAGTACCAGGCGCCGCGCTCCTCGCCGTTGAAGCGGTTGCCTGGAGGCCGGGCATGGCAGAAGGCGGCATTGATCAGCGACCAGCCGTAGCCGAAGGTCTCGTTCAGGAGTTCGGCAGGATCGACGCCGATGGGCAGAGCGAGCGGGCTCAGCCGCGCCGAGGTCATCGCCTCCAGCCGGTTGAGGATCTCGATCTCGTCGTCATCGTCGGCGAGCGGCTTGACCGCGGGCTCGCCGATATAGGCGGTCGAGATCAGCCGGACGGTTGCCGGCTCGTTGAAGTCGATTTCCGGCAGCGCGATCATAGGCCGCCGCGCAACCCGTCGAGATAGCGCCTGACCTTCATCATCACGGGAATGCCGCCCTCGATCATCAGGTCGACCGGCGAGCGGCCGGAAAACAGCGGGCCGGTGTTGACCGCCTTCGGCCATTGATAGGTAAGCGGCCCGTTGAAGAACAGCCGCAGGCCCTTGAAGATGCCGACGATCAGGCTCGCGCGCATGCGCTTGTCCTGGTCGAGCCTGCCCTTGAAGTCGCCGGCCTTCATGCGGTTCCAGGTGGCGATCGGCACGTCGAAGAGCTGGGCCGCCTCCCTATTGGTGAGGTTCCAGAGGTCGCAGGCTTTCACCACCGCCTTTACGATCACAGCTTCTTCCTGCCGGGCGGGTGCGAAAGCCGGTTGCGCGAGGGCCATGAATGTCTCCTATGCGGTGACTGAGTGTATCATATGATATGAAATGGCGATGTTGGGCGGAAAGTCAAGGGTTAGCCGGCTGATGCCTGTTTGCACTGCCGAGCGAACGCGCCCGGCTCTGCCCCTCACCCTAACGCTCTGCCCGCCACGCGGGGAGAGGGGACATGGACGACGGGGGCACCGTCACTCGGCGGCTGATCTCACAAACCTAAGGTAGGCCAGGTTTCTGTGGGGGGAGCGGGTGACCACGTCTCCTTCTCGCCGTCGTGACGGGGAGAAGGTCCCGGCAGGGGGTGAGGGGCAGCGCTTTTGCTGCAAAGGGGCCATCCTCACCCCGGTCGGGGCTCTTGCCGCTTGGATCGCCCTTCACCTGACGTGGCGCAGAGGTCGCCGCGCGTTGCGTCGCCACCCGTTGAGATGGCGCGGTCTCCATCACGGCAATTCGATTTTACTCGGTTGGCGGCGGCCGATAGGCTTTTCGGCACAGTTGATGGGAGAGAAAGCCATGAAGCGCGCATTAGCAGCAATCGCATTCGCCTTGGCCTGTTCCGGCGCGGCCTATGCGCAGGACACCAGCATGAGTTTCTTCGTCACCAGCGTGAACCCCGGAAAGGGCGGCGATCTGGGCGGCCTCACGGGGGCGGACGCCTATTGCGATACGCTCGCCAAGGCAGCGGGGGCGACGGGCAAGAGCTGGAAGGCCTATCTTTCCACCGACGCTGAGAACGCCAAGGACCGGATCGGCGCAGGCCCCTGGTACAACGCCAAGGGCGAGAAGATCGCCGATGACGTCGCATCGCTCCACAGCGACAAGAACAACCTGACGAAGCAGACGGCGCTCAATGAAAAGGGCGAGGTGATCAACGGGCGCGGCGATACGCCCAACCGCCACGACATTCTGACGGGCTCGAAAGCCGATGGCACGGCGGCACCGGACACCTGCGGCAACTGGACGATGGGCGGCGCCGACGGCGCGGCGATCGTCGGCCACAGCGACCGCACCGGATTGAACGATTCCGCCGAGGCCAAATCCTGGAACTCTTCGCACGCGACGCGGGGCGGCTGCACCGTCGAGGCCTTCAAGGGCACCGGCGGCGCGGGGCTGTTCTATTGCTTCGCTGCGAAATAGGGCGCTTTCAGCTTATCGTAACGCGCAAGGGACACGCCTTGGTTTCATCCTGACGGCCCGGACACTCGGCCCGGGTCGCAGGTCCGTTCCCACGTGCGTCAGACATGCGGCCCGAGCAACGACAGGTCGGCCTCGCCGAGCCTGTCCCTGGCGGTCCAGAGCTGGTGCCAGTAGGGGTAGATCACCGGCGGTAGGCTGACGGCGTCGAGCAGTTCGCGCTCCTCGTCGGAGAGCTTCAGATTTGCGGCGGCGAGGTTGTCTGAGAACTGCGCCTCGGTCCGCCCGCCGATGATGACGGAAGTTACGCCCCTGCGACCGATCAGCCAGGCGAGCGCAACTTGCGCCGGCGACACGCCGCGCTCGGCGGCGATGGCAACGAGCATGTCGACGATCTTCCAGAGCCGCTCCTCGTCGCGGATCGGCGGCTCCTTCCAGCCGGCAAGCTGGCGGGTGCCTTCCGGTGTCTCGTTTCGCCGGTGCTTGCCGGAGAGAAGTCCGCCGGCAAGCGGGCTCCAGACGAGCACGCCGAGCCCCTGGTCGATGGCGATCGGCATCAGCTCGTATTCAGCCTCGCGGGCCTCGAGCGTGTAGTGGATTTGCTGGCTGATGAAGCGCTGGCGGCCTCCAAGCGCGCTGACGCCGAGCGCCTTCATGATGTGCCAGCCGGAATAGTTGGAGCAGCCGATATAGCGGACCTTGCCGCTGCGAACGAGGCTGTCGAGCGCCTCCATCGTTTCTTCGAGCGGTGTTAGGCCGTCCCATTCATGCACCTGGTAGAGATCTATGACGTCGGTGTTCAGCCGCTTCAGGCTCGCCTCGCAAGCGGCAATCAGGTGCTGGCGCGAGAGCCCGCCGTCGTTCGGCCCCGGCCCCATCGAAAAGCGCGCCTTGGTGGCGACGAGCACACCGCCTTTGCGCTGGCCGCCGAGGACCTCGCCGATGATCTCCTCGCAATGGCCGGTCGAATAGATGTCGGCCGTGTCGATCAGGTTGACGCCGGCATCGAGGCAGAGGTCGACATAGCGGCGCGCCTCCTTCAGCCCGACATTGCCGACCTCGGCGAACTTGCCGCGGCCGCCGATCGTCATTGTGCCCATGGTGATGACAGAGATTTTCAGGCCGGAACGGCCGAGCAGCCGGTATTCCATGGTCTCTGGTCCTTTGCTGGTGGGGAACGGGAACGCAAGCTTCACCGGATGAAAGCCGAAGGCGACAGCGGCGGTCAAGTGGCGCTCAAAGAGGCCGCGTCCGCGGCGCGGGCCCAGTGTGCAGGCCTGCAACACTCTGCAATCGGATGTTGCGGTGGTTGCAGCTCCGGTTTCTTAGGGCTGGCTTGAACACGGCAAAATGTTATCGTTTCGTCGAGAGATTAAGGGGAATCACTCGATGAGCGTTGTAAAGCGTCTGTTGTCCGCATCGGCAACCGTTGCGGGCCTGTGTTGCGTTGCGGCGCCCTTGACGGCGAATGCGGCCGAAAACGGTGCCGGCTTCTATCTGCTCGGCGCACGTGGCCCGATGGCCGGCCTTTTGGCGCCGCCCGGGACCTATTTCCAGAACGACACCTACTTCTATGTGGGCGAGCTCAAGGGCAACAAGCAGCTTCCGCTCGGTGGCGAGATCGTCGGCGAGGTCGATGCGACGCTGATCGGCATCTTCGGCACCGGCCTCTGGGTGATGCCCGAAGAAGTGCTCGGCGGCAATCTCGGCTTCACCGCGATCGTGCCCTTCGGGGGGCCGGATATCGACGCTACGCTTTCGGCGCCAAGGGCCGGTCGCTCGGCCTCGGTCAGCGATTCTATCTTCACTATCGGCGACCCCGTGTTGGGCGCGGTTCTCGGCTGGCACGAGGGCGATTTCCACTGGACGGCGAACGCCTCGGTCAACGTGCCGATCGGCGACTACCAGAAGGGGCAGCTCGCCAATCTCTCGTTCAACCGCTGGGCTGGCGACTTCACGCTCGCCGGCACTTGGTTCAATCCGGAAACGGGCTTCGACATCTCGGGCGCCGCGGGCTTCACCTTCAACGGCGAGAACCCGGCGACGGACTACCGCACAGGTACGGAATTCCACGCGGAATGGGCCGTTACCAAGCACTTCGGCCAGGAGTTCTCCGCCGGCGTTGCAGGCTACTTCTACCAGCAGGTGACCGGCGACAGTGGCGCCGGCGCAAGGCTCGGCCCGTTCAAGGGCCGTATTGCCGCGATCGGCGGCACCATGGGCTACAATTTCAAGATGGCCGAGACGCCGGTATCGCTGACGCTCAAGGTCTTCCAGGAATTTGGCGCCAAGAACCGGCCAGAAGGCACGGCCGGTTTCGTCACCATCGCCTTCCCGATCGGCACGCCGCCGGCCCAGGTGAAGTAGGCTTGAGCCAAGCCTCGCATGCCCCGCCGGCGCCGTTTCGGCCGGCGGAGGCATGGATGACGCGTGACCTTCGTCCGGAAACGACCGATCGCGGCAGGGTTCGCGTGCGGCGACGTTGCTTTATCTCCCGATCGGCGCATACTGCCGCCTTCGCTGGGCAGGATGCGGCTCCGGCGGCTGTAAGATCGTTCGCGTTTTCGTCCCGATACGGGCGGTCGCGGAATGTCTCGGACGGCCAGGCCACAGGCGCTTCTCCTGCACGCAATGGACCGGATCGACCAGGCCTTCGCCGAGATCGGGTGTCCGTGCAACGGCGATTGAGCGGAAGCAAGTGCCACGCGTCACTTCCGCCGCAGCCGGCGGGCATTCGTAAGAGCGTCCGCCCTGAAAGGCACAATTGGTTTCGACCCGCGGTTGGCGGCGTACGCGGATAGCGGCGCGCCGGCCCTTGGCAGCCAGGAGGTTTCAATGCAGGAGTTTGCACGCGAACCGGACGGCCCGATCGGCCCCGACGATCTTGATATGCTGCAACGCACCTTCGACCGGGTCTGCATCTGGTGCGACATCCCGCGCTACGGCAAACGTGCCGACCGGCTGGCCCGCCACATCACGGGCCAGTTCCGCAGGGGCATTGCCGACGAGCGGGTGCTGTTCGAAAACGCCATGTGGTTGGAGCAGCAGGGTGGTTCAACGCGGCATCGCGCCGACAATTGACGCCGGCGGCGCCTGAAGCACATCGCGATTTTCAGATTGAGTTGTCTATCGCAACCCGCTGCGCCCTTTTGCGCGACATTCTCTACATCTCGAAGAACCGCTCCGGCATCAGGTTCCGGTAGGGGAACATATGGAAATACGGACGGGCCTCGGCGAGCACCCGGCGGACGGACGCGCGTTCGAGCAGCCGTTCGAAATAGACCGCAAGATGCGGATGGGTCTCATCGAAGGGCTCGACGATGCCGCCATAAAAGAGAGCCGGGGTGGCGGCGCAATCGGCAAGGCTGAACGTATCGCCCGCGGCAAATTCATGCGTGGCGAAGTGCGCGTCGGCCATGCCATAGGCCAAGCCAAGCGCGGCGCGGGCGTCGGCAACGCCGCGGTGGTCGTTTTCGCCCGGGCCCCGCAGCGTGTCAGTGACGATCTTCTGCATCGGCACGTGGATGTAGTTGTCGAAGAAGCGATCCCAGAGCCGGGCTTTCAGAGCCATATCGGGGTCATCGGGGATCAGCCGCTGGCGTCCCGGATAATGGCGGTCGAGATATTCGATGATGATCGACGTCTCCGGCATCACCACGTCGCGAGCGCTGTCCGTCAAGACCGGCATCTTGCCGACCGGCCACAGCGCCGCGAAGCGGGCCGCTTCTTCCGGGTCGAGCAGGTCGACCAGGCTGCTTTTGAACGGGGTCTCGTTTTCGTAAAGCGCGATGAGCACCTTGTGGCAGAAGGAAGCGAGTGGATGCTGGTAAAGCGTAAGGGACATGCGCGTATTCTCCAGTGCGGAAGGGACGCTTGCGGATCGGTCGTCAGGTCTTTACGTGCCCGTTTATCGCAAAACCGGTCCTGTTTCGCAATCGGTTTTCGGGGTTCATGGCCAAAAGATCGGGGCCCGTGGCGCAGAACGGCGGCAGCCGCGCCGGATAAGCGCCGCTTTTTTTGGGGACGCCATGCTGATCGATTCCAAGCGGTTAGCGCCGGAAAAGGACGCGCACGCGTAAAGACTTGCCGCCATCGTGCCCGGCTACCATTGAAAGCGCAAAAGCTGCCCTAGAATTAATAGAACAAGGGCGTCGCAACGCTCGGCGCCCGTCGTCATCGCGACAGGGGAGGATTGCCGATGCGCTGCTTCACGGTACTTGGGCCCTCGCAGACCGGAAAGACCATGCTGGCAGACAAGCTGGCCGGTCTGGAGGGGGCCTCCAGAAAAGCTGCTTCACCCTACGGATTGAACCTCACGGAATTCGAATTTGGCGGCGAAGCCTGGTGCGCGCTCGACGCACCCGGCGGCACCGAGGCGCTGGGCCACGCCCAGCACGCGCTGATCGCCAGCGACGCCTGCGTGCTCTGCGTTTCGCCGGTGCCGGAGGAGGCGGTGCTGGCCGCGCCCTATCTGAAGGCGATCGAGGCGTCGGGCACGCCCTGCATTCTCTTCATCAACCGCATGGACGAGCCGCAGGGGCGGCTGCGCGACGTGATCGCCGCGCTTCAGGACTATTCCGGCCACATGCTGCTCCTGCGCCAGGTGCCGATCCGCGAAGGCGACAAGATCGTCGGCACCTGCGACCTGATCTCCGAGCGCGCCTGGCGCTACCGCGAGGGACAGACCTCGGCGCTGATCGAAATCCCCGACACGGTGATGGATCGGGAAAAGGAGGCGCGGGCCGAGCTACTCGAGCATTTCTCGGAATTCGACGACTGGCTGCTCGAAGAGCTGATCGAGGACCGGGCGCCGGCCAACGACACGATCTATGCGATCTCCACGCGGCTCTTGAAGGAAAACCGCATCATCCCGGTGCTGGTGGGCGCTGCAAGCCACGCCAACGGCATTCTGCGGCTGATGAAGGCGCTGCGCCACGAGGCGCCTCAGGTCGACGCGCTTCGAAAGAGACTGGCTGAGGCCGGACCGATCGCCGAGACGGCGCTTTCGGCCGTCAGCTTCCACGCCTATCACAAGGCGAATGTCGGCAAGACCGTGCTGGTCAGGGCGCTGACATCCGGTATCAAGCAGGGCGCGACACTCGGCGGCGGCAGCCTCGGCTCGCTGCAGGACCCGGCGACCGGCAAGCCGCTGCCGAATGCCACGCCGGAGGCGGGCGCGATCTTTGCCGCTGTCAAGGCCGACCATCTGCCAGTGCCGGCGCTGCTCGCCGCCAGCAGCACCGCCGAGGCGCCGGACTGGACGCTGCCGCCGACGCCGATGCTGGTGCGCATATTGGTGCCCGACAGCGAGCGCGACGAGACCAAGCTCTCGGGCACGCTTGCCAAGCTCGCCGAGACCGACCGCGCACTCGCGGTCATGCAGGAAGAAGGCAGCGGCGCGCAGCTCGTCTGCGTGCAGGGACCGATGCACCTGCGCGACCTCTGCAAGACGCTCGCCGACGTCTTCCATGTCGGCGTCACCGACAGGCCGCCGAGCCCGACCTATCGCGAGACCGTGCTGAAACCCTCCGACGTGCACTACCGCCACCGCAAGCAGACGGGCGGTGCCGGGCAGTTCGCCGACGTCAAGCTCAGCGTGCACCCGAACGAGCGCGGCGCCGGCTTCTCTTTCGCCGAGACAGTGAAGGGCGGGGCGGTGCCGCGCAACTTCATCCCGGCGATCGAGGCCGGCGCGCGCGAAGCGATGGAGAAGGGGCCGCTCGGCTTTCAGGTGATCGATGTCGGCGTGACCCTGACGGACGGTCAGCACCATGCGGTCGACAGCAACGACTTCGCCTTCCGCGCGGCCGCCAAGATGGGCGTGCGCCAGGCGCTGTCGCAGGCCTCGGCCGTTCTGATGCAGCCGGTCATCCGCGTCGAGATCCACATCCCCTCGATCTATTCCGGCAGCCTGGTGCCGATCGTCTCCACCTACAAGGGCCAGGTGCTCGGCTTCGACCGTGACGAGACGGCCAAGGGCTGGGACATCTTTCGCGCCCTGGTGCCGGGATCGGCGCTCGACGATCTCGCCCGGACACTAAGGGCCGCGACGCAAGGCATCGGTTACTTCTCCAAGAGCTTCGACCATTTCGAGGAGCTCTACGGCAAGGAGGCGGATGCGGTAATCCACGCGCATGGGACGCAGCAGGCGGGGTGATCGTCTATGAGAGCAGCGGCTTGGCGCGATACACCATGACCGCGCCGAGCAATTTTAGTCGCGCATCAACGTCTCTTCGGTGGCGAATTCATTGCCGCGCAATCACGGAGCGTATTTGTCGTATCGATAGGTCTCGCCGATTGCCCGGACCGCCGACGGGCAAGGTCAAGTGCGCGGGTCGCCTTCCGTGAGGTTGTTTTCAAGGCCGTAACCCGGCATCGCCGTTCTGCGGATGCAGTCTCCGACATCACGCTCTCTCAACTTCGTGTAAAGGCGGATCGGCGCGGTAGTCCGCGAGCAACCGCTGATCGGTCTTGGGTTCGGCTGCGTTTTCACTACTTCAGAATGGTGTGCTGGTCATCGAAGATCAGGTCGTGGCGCTGCGCGCATGGGGTGGGGCCGGAGGAGGCGATCCAGCTTTCTGAGGGATCCGACGCGCTTGACAAAGGCGCCGATAAATTATTTATAACCATCTGGTCGGAAATAAATCGGATGGAGCCATGGGCCGGAAACGCGCAATTGATCAACAGCAGGTGCTGGATGCCGCCGAACGGGTCGTCGGTCGTGATGGCGCTGCCAACCTGACTGTCGATGCCGTCGCCAGGGAAGCCGGCGTCAGCAAGGCGAGTGTGCTTTATGACTATAAGTCCAAGCAGGCGCTGATCGAGGCCGTCGTCGACCGGGCGTTTGAGCGCGACAACGCACACCATGCGCAGGTCGAGCAGAAGATCGGAGACATTCAGGATCGAGCGGTCAGGGGGCGCATCGTTGCTGCGGCCGAACCGCCGCCCGAGGAATTCCGGGCGGTGGCACTGAACCTCAGCGCGGCGCTTACGCTCGATGCCGGTTTGCGCCGGAAGATGCAGGCAAGCCAGGATACGACGATCGCGAGAATTCTTCAGAACTCCCAGTCGCCGCGCGGGGCGTTGCTTGCCTATCTCGCGCTCGAGGGTCTCAAGTTCCTCGAATATCTCGACTTTCACCATTTTGCGCGTGCGGACCGCGACGAGGTGCTGCGCGAAATCAACTGGCTCGTGACTGCAACCCCGCAGGCAGCCGATCTTCCGGACGAGCGCTAAGCGTCCAAACCTCATAGGTGCAGTGAAATGAACCAAGCATGCGATGCCACATCCGCCGTGGCCACGGGCGAACGCGCCCCGTTCCGGCGCATCTTCATCACCGGTGGCAGCGGCTATGTCGGCCGCAACCTCATCCGCCATTTCGTCACGACGGGCGTTTCTGTTGTCGCTCTGGCGCGCAGCCAGAAGGCGGCCGACCGCGTCCGCCAACTCGGTGCGACGGCCTTTATGGGCGACCTGCTCAGTCCAGACATCGCCGCGGGAATGGCGGGCTGCGACGCGCTTGTCCATGCGGCGGCCGATACCGATCATGGACCAGGCACGCCGCAGCAGCGCCGGGTGAACGAGGATGGCACACGGATCGTCATGGAGGCGGCCCGCGCCGCCGGTATCCGCAAGGCGATCCATATCAGCACCGAATCCGTGCTTGCCGATGGGCACCCGCTGGTGCAGGTGGACGAGACGGCGCCGTTTCCGCGCCGCCCGGCCGGCAGCTATTCGCGCAGCAAGGCGGCGGCCGAGCGTGTAGCCCTTGCGGCCAGCAGTCCGGCTTTCCCGGTCGTTGCCCTTCGGCCGCGCTTCGTCTGGGGGCGTGACGATACCACGGCGTTGCCGGCACTGGTCGAGGCTGCCCGCTCCGGCAAGCTCGCTTGGATCGCGGGAGGCACCTACCTGACCTCGACCACGCATATCGCCAACCTGTGCCAGGCCGTGGCGCTTGCGCTTGCAAACGGGCGGGGCGGGGAGGTCTATTTCATCACCGATGGCGATGCCGTGCCGTTCAGGACGTTCGTCTCGCAGCTTCTGGAAACGCAAGGGATCGTCCCGCCGGAAAAATCCGTTCCCCGCGCCGTCGTCAGAGCCGTTGCCTGGGGCGGCGATGTGCTCGCTGCCCTCTCCAGGGGGAGGATCAGCGTTCCGCTGACATCACAGGCCTATGCGACGTCGGCCGTCGAGATCTCGCTTGATATCGGCAAGGCAAAGCTGGCGCTGGGCTATGTTCCTGTCATCTCGCGGGAGCAGGGGCTGGACGAGCTTCGGACCGTCAGCACCGGTAGTCCTCCAGTTGCGGCGCCGTGTCCGGCTTGCCTGCCTTGATCCAGTCCACCTTGCCGCGCAGGAACGAGAGAGCCGCGTCCAGCGCGGCCTTCCGCTCTTCTAGTCGCGCGATCTGCGTTTGCAGGATCTCGACCGTTCGTGCGGGCGAATTTTCGCCGGCGCGATAGGCGTCATTGAGGGCCTGAATCTCCCGCAGCGAGTAACCCAGCGTCTGTTGCAGCCGGATCATCCGCGCGGCGGTAACGTCTTCCTGGCTGAACAGCTGATAGGGATTAGAGCCGCCCTTGGCGCTGCGCTCCGGCTTCAGCAGCCCCTTGGAAATGTAAAAGCGGATCGTATCGACCGGCAGTTCCGTGGCCTTCGCAAATTCCGAAATCAGCATGCAGCAAACCCTTGACCATAGAGTATGGTCAATACTTATAAGAGCTGCTTGTCTGGAATTGGAGACCCATGATGACAAGCAAGGAAAAGATTCTACACCGCGTCCAACTCGGCTCGGATGGCCCGCCGATCGGAGCCCAGGGCCTCGGCTGCATGGGCATGAGCGAGTTCTACGGCACGACGGACGAGGCCGAATCTCGCGCCACTCTGGAACGGGCGCTCGAACTCGGCGTCACCCTGTTCGACACGGCGGACATGTACGGTATCGGCGCCAACGAGGCCTTTCTTGCGTCCTTCGTCAGGACGCATCGTGAAGCGGTCCTGATCGCCACCAAGTTCGGCTATGCGCGCACGCCGCAAAGCCCAGAGGACTGGAGCATAGACAACCGGCCCGAGTTCCTTCGTGCTGCCGCTGACCGCTCGCTGAAGCGCCTGGGTGTCGATGTCATCGACCTGTATTACATGCATCGCCGCACTGATGCCGTACCACTCGAAGAATCCATTGGCGCGATGGCCGATTTGGTCGCGGCCGGAAAGGTCCGTTGGCTCGGCCTCTCGGCGGTGACCGCGGCGGAGCTGCGGGCCGCGCATGCCATCCATCCGATTGCAGCGCTGCAGTCGGAATGGTCTGTTTTCACGCGTGAGATCGAGGAAGATGTCGTTCCCGCTGCATTCGAACTCGGCGTGACGCTCGTGCCTTACTCTCCGCTCGGACGTGGCATGCTGACCGGCCAGGCCTTTGCCCAATCCCTGACGGAGGGAGATGCACGCAGGAATTTCCCGCGCTTTGCATCGCAGCACCACCAGGCGAACATGCAGGTGGTGGCAAAGGTCGAGGAAGCCGCGCGTGGCCTCGGCATTACCTCGGCCCAGCTGGCACTAGCCTGGCTGCACATGCAGGGCCGCAAGTTGAATGCGAAGGTGGTGCCAATCCCCGGAACACGCAGGCGCAGCCGCCTTGAGGAGAACGTCGCGGCGGCGTCCATCATCCTCCCCGATGATGTAACGGCCATGCTCGATCCGCTCGCCGGGGCTGTGCAAGGAGCTGCCGTCTAAGGGTGCGACCGCCGTGCGCGACGGGCGTGCGGCGGCCGGTTCTTGTGTTGGGTGGGGAGGAGGGACGCTCGCCGGCCGCCGACGGCTAGCTTGTGCCAGATGTTTGCACTGCCTCTGCGCTCTGCCGCTCGCGCTCCTCGATCTCGGCGATCAGCCAGTTGAGAAAGGCCTTTGTTACCGGCTTGGTGCGCAGGAGGTCTTCCTGGCAGACGAACTGGTAGGTTTCGGGCGGCTCGTAGAAATGGTCGTGGGCCAGGCGAATCTGACCGGATTTGAGTTCGTGTTCGACCATGGTGCGGTCGATCAACGCCACGCCCTGGCCTTCTCTCACCGCTTCGAGAATGATGTGCTGGTCGTCGAAGATCAGGTCCTGGCGGCTGCGCGGAAGGGCGAGGCCGGAGGAGGCGATCCAGCTTTGCCACTCCTGAAGGCCGCGATAGTGCAGCCGGTTGCCGGAAAGCAGTGCCTGCCTGTCGCCCTGCCAGAGGTCGCGGCCGCAGACGGGAACCAGGCGCTCGCGCAAGAGCTTGCGGGTGAAGCGTCCGGGTGGCGGCTGCAGGCAATAGGCGATGGTGACGTCGGCCGGGCCGGTGCCGGCGGTGATCGTTTCGAGGTGGGAGAGGTGGATCTGCACGCCGGGATTGGCGGCGAGAAACTCGGAGATGCGCGGCGCGATCACTTTCATCGAAAAGAACGGGCCGACCCGGACGCGCAGGATCTTGTCGCTCGTGCGTGGGCGGATGTGCTGGACCACGCCTTCGAGATCGTCGAAGGCGCGCTGGCAGGAGGCGTAGAGCAGCCCGCCCTCCGGCGTCAGTTCGACACCGTGCTGTTTTCTGACGAAGACCCGAAGGCCGAGATTGAGTTCCAGATTCCGGATCTGGTGGCTGATCGCACCCTGGCCGATGCAGAGCTCGTCGGCGGCGGCCGTCAGGCTGCCGTTGCGCGCGGCCGCCTCGAAGGCGCGCAAGGATTTGAGGCTCGGCAGGTCACGCATCCGTTGCTCCGGGTCTGGATCGGTTGCAGCCTACATGAATTTTTTCGATAGCTGGAATGATTTCTTTCACATTGCGAAGGCTGGAGACCTCCCGCATTGTCGAAGCATAATAAAGCAAAACGAAAACTGAAATCGGCCGAAAATCCAGATAGTTTCAAGCAAGTTGCTCCTTTGGTCAGGCCAATGGTCACGCTTGCGACCGGAACTTCGTGGGTGGCCGACAGGAAGGACAGAGGGAACGAGATGAAAAAGAAGTTCATGACCGCATCGGTCATCGCCGCGCTGTTTGCGGCCGGCACCGCCAATGCCGAGACGCTGGCGATCGGCACCGAGGGCGATTACGCGCCATTCAACTATGTGACCGCAGCCGGCGAAATCAAAGGCTTCGACTACGATATCGGCCAGGCGGTCTGCGCCGAAATCAAGGTAGACTGTGTCTGGAGCACCAATGAGTGGGCGGGCATCATCCCGGCCCTGCAGGCCAAGAAGTTCGACGTGATGATCGCCTCGATGGCGATCAATCCGGATCGCAAGACGCAGGTCGACTTCACAACCCCTTACTATTTCAACGCCATGCGCTTCGTCGCCCGCAAGGATCTCGGCCTCAAGGACATCTCGCCCGAGGCGCTGAAGGGCAAGGTGATCGGCACGCAGTCCGGCTCGGTCGCGGTCGAGGCGCTGCAGGAGTTTTTTCCCGATAGCGAAGTGAAGCTCTATCCGACGATGAGCGAAGTGTTTCTCGACATGGAAAACGGCCGGCTGGACCTGATCCTCGAAGGGCAGATGGCCTTTACCGAGTGGCTGGCCAAGGAAGAAAGCGGCTGCTGCGCCTTTGTCGGCGAGAGCTTCGTGCTCGACACGGCCGAGGGCAACGCCATGGCGGTACGCAAGGGCGACGAGGCGCTGCTCTCCAAACTCAATGCCGGCCTCAAGACGATCATGGAAAACGGCACCTACGACAAGATCCGCAAGCAGTATTTCGATTTCGACATCATGGCGAAGCCGAAGACCACGAGCGAGTATTTCCGCTGAGGTTTGTGGCTCTACCCCTCATCCGGCCTGCCGGCCACTGTCTCCCCGCCTGCGGGGAGAAGGTTAGGGTGAGGGGCAACTCCTCGAAAGATGCGTGAGGGCGTCTCTTCTAAAGGTGCCGAGAGGGGCCGCCGCGGATCCAAGGTTCAACTCCAACCATCCAGAATTCGCCTGTCGCGCCCTGCGTTCAACGCATCGCGCGGCAGGAGAACAGGCGCGGCGTCGGGGTTTCGCGTTTTCCCCGGCGCCCGTCTTCTCGATTTTTCCAGTCAGCGAAATGAAAGTGCATAGGATGAGCTTCCGGGTCGCCGTTCTCGAATTCAACCAGGAAACCAACACGTTTTCGAAGCTCAAGACCGGGTTCAGGGACTTCGAGGCCTGCCACTATTTCGTTGGCGCCGAGATAGAAACCCATTGCCGCGGCACCAATTCGGAGATCGGCGGCTTCATCGATTGTTGCGACACGTACGGCTGGCAGCCGGTCTATACCGTGGCGGCGCGGGCCGAACCCGGCGGCAGGATCGAGGAGGCGATGCGGCAGCGCTTCGTCGCGGATCTCCAAAGCGCGCTCGACGGCGAAAGGCTCGACGGCGTGTTTATCGTCTTCCATGGGGCTATGTGCACGGAAACGGCTGACGATGCACAGATCCAGCTTCTGGAGGTGGTGCGTGGCATCGTCGGTTCGGAACTTCCCATCGCCGCGACCTTCGACCTGCACGCCAATTCGGCGCCCGAAATGGCCGGCCTGCTCGATATTGCCGTCTCGTTCCGCACCTATCCGCATGTGGACATGGCCGAATGCGCCCACAAGGCGGGCGCGCTGCTCGAGCGCGCCATGCGCGGCGAAATCCGGCCGGCGCTCGCCATCCGCCAGCCGCCGATGCTGAACGGCTGCAACGACGGGCGCACGACCCATGCCTGCGCCATGACCGAGCTGCTCGAAATTGCCGACGGGATCGCGGCGCGCGACGGCATGCTGGCGACCTCGATCAATGCCGGCTTCTACGATGCCGATATCTTCAACACCGGCCCATCGGCGGTCATCTGCTACGACCGCAACCGGGTGGCGGCCGAAGACGCGGAAGCCGAGGCCGAGCGTCTCTGCCGCGAGATCTGGGACCGGCGCGAGCACCAGGATGTGCAGCTGCCGCTCGACGCGCTGCCCGGCATCGTCGCGGCGCATCTTGCGAAAGATGGGGCCGGGCCGTTGGTCATTGCCGACTTCTCCGACAATCCCGGCTGCGGTGCCTACAGCGATTCCACCTGCGTGCTCGCCAGGCTGCTCGATACCGGCGTCCGAAACGCGGCTTTCGGCGCGCTCTGCGATCCGGAAGTCGTGGCCGAGTTGATCGCTGCCGGCATCGGTGCGACACGCGAGGTTACGCTCGGCTGCAAGATCGACCCTG
Organism: Ensifer sp. Root558; assembly: GCF_001427045.1. Taxonomy (NCBI): domain Bacteria; kingdom Pseudomonadati; phylum Pseudomonadota; class Alphaproteobacteria; order Hyphomicrobiales; family Rhizobiaceae; genus Ensifer; species Ensifer sp. Root558. The sequence goes on from NZ_LMGC01000001.1 coordinate 422,748, forward strand.
AAGTCGGCGGCGGGCCGATCACGATCAAGGGCAGGGTGGAGGCGATTTCGGACGGCAGGATCGTCTTCGAGGGGCCGATGTTTCAAGGGCTGCCGGCGACGATGGGGCCGAGCGTGCGCTTTCATGTCGAAGGCATCGACATCCTCATCTGCAGCGAACGTCAGCAGATGCTCGATCGCAACCTCTTCCGCGCCGTCGGCATCGAGCCGTCCGACTATCAGATCGTCGTCGTCAAGTCGCAGCAGCATTTCCGCGCCGCCTTCGGTCCGATCGCGTCCGAGATCGTCGAGATCGACGGCACGGGCCTCAGTAGTGCCAATATCGGCGCGCGCAAGTTCCAGCGGGTGCGGCGGCCGGTCTATCCGCTGGATCACGGCGAACTCGGCTGAGGCGGGCTGCCGTTCGCGGGCCAAGGTTCATGCCTGCGCCCTCTAAAGGGGCAGCCGTATGGCGCGGTAACCGTTACGTACTTCCGCAGCGCCCGGCTTTGGGTCTAGCGTCCCCGTCGTGAAGGGGAGCGCAACTTCATGAGTTTTATCGATCTCTTCGCCTGGATCGTGCTGATCGTGCTCGTGGTGAGCACGGTCGCCGTGCTGATCTTTCTCGCCATGCTGCCGGGGTCGATCGCAAAAAGGCGCAATCATCCCTGGAGCGAGGCGGTCAATGTCGCGGGCTGGGTGACGCTGTTCCTCGGCTTCGCGCTGTGGCCGATCGCGCTCGTCTGGGCCTATGTCGACGTGCCGCGCCCGAGCGGCGCGCATCCGGCGGCGACCGCTGCGGGCGAGGTTCATCCGAGCGAGGCGGGCCAGCCATGATCGTCTTTCTCTTCAATGTCTATCTGGCGATTCTCTTCTGCCTGGTGAAATTCAGGATCGTGCCTTTCAACCTGTTCTGGAAGATTTCGCCGGCGATCGTGTTCCTGCTGCTTCTCGTCGGTCTGTTCATCCCGATGAACTGGGGCGCGCCGCAGGGCAAGGCGCTGGTGGTGCGCAATTCGGTGGCGATCGTGCCCGATGTCGCCGGCGAGGTCACGGAGGTGCCGGTCGCCTCCAACAGCCCCCTGAAAGCCGGCGACGTGCTCTTCCGCATCGACCCCGTGCCCTACCAGGCGAAGGTAGACGCGTTGCAGGCGCAGCTTTCGCTGCAGGAGCTGCGGCTTGCGCAGATGACGAAGCTGCAGTCGCGCGATGCCGCAACCGAATTCGACGTGCAGCAACGCCAGGCGGACGTCGACAATCTGAGAGCCCAGATCAGCAATGCCGAGTGGGAACTCGGCAAGACGACGGTGCGGGCGCCTGCCGATGGCTACGTGACCAACCTTGCGCTGCGCAAGGGCGCGCGCGTGACGACGCTGCCGCTGTCGCCGGCCATGGCCTTTATCGACACCTCCGAGACGATCATCGGGGTCGAGATCAACCAGATCGATGCGCGCTACATAGAGCCCGGCCAGATGGTGGAGGCGACCTTCAAGTTTGCGCCCGGTGAGACCTATACCGGTGAGGTCGAGGGCGTGCTGCAGGCGATCGCCTCCGGGCAAGCCCGCGTGTCCGGCACGGCGGTGACCCCGGAGGCAGTCTCCGCCGCGCCCTTCATCGTGCGGGTGAAACTCGACGACCAGGCTTTCGCCGCACGGCTGCCAGCCGGCGCCACGGGGGACGCGGCCATCTTCACCGACCGGGTGAGGGCGGCGCATGTGATCCGCCGGGTGCTTTTGCGCCAGATCGCGATCACCAACTACGTCAATCCGTTCTGATCGGCTGCGCGGCGGGGTGTCACCGGCTGCCCCGCCCGCTGGAAGACGGGCGAGGATAGGACGGTTTCTCGCAATTCCGGACGGAAAATTGCTGCGCGCTTTTCCTGGAATTTCTTGGCCAAATGTCGCAATTCCTGGCGGAAAACCGTTTCACACTTTTCCTGGAATTGCTTAACCGGCAATCGGTAGCGGCGCCTCCGGGTTGACGAGACCGGCTGCCCTCAAGTCCCGCCAGAAGTCGGCCGGCACGGCTTCGTTCAGGGCGGCGCGGTCTTCGGCGATGCGGCTCGGCTGGCTGGCGCCGGGGATGACGGCGGCAACTGCGGGGTTGGCGAGCGAGAACTGCAGGCCGGCCGCCTTCATCGAGATGCCGTGACGGTCGGCGATCGACTTGATACGCGCGACCTTGTCGAGAATTGCCGGCGTGGCCGGGGCATACTCGAAGTTCGGGCCACCGACGAGCGCGCCGGAGCTATAGGGGCCGCCGACGACGATGCCGAGGCCGCGCTTGGTGACCTCGGGCATGACGCGCTGGAGTGCGCGATCATGGTCAAGCAGGGTATAGCGGCCGGCAAGCAGGAAGCCATCGGGACGCGGACCCTCGAGCGCGAGCAGCAATTCGATCGGCTCCACCCGGTTGACGCCGAGCCCCCAGGCCTTGATCACGCCTTCGTCGCGCAGCCGGTCGAGCGCCCTGAAGGCGCCCTTGCGCGCCGTCTCGAAAACGTCGAGCCATTCGTCGCCGTAGAAATCCTGGGCAACGTCGTGAACGAAGGCGATCTCGATCCGGTCGGTCTTCAGGCGCTTGAGGCTGTCCTCGATCGACCGCAGGGTGGCGTCATGGGAGTAGTCGTTGACGATCTTGTTGGGGCGGCCATAGCGGAAGACGTCGCCCTTTTCCCCAAGGTCGCGGGCGCTGACGTCCTCGATCTCGTCGAGGATGACCCGGCCGACCTTGGTGCTGATGACGTATTCGTCACGCGGGCGACCGCCGAGCGCTTCGCCCATGCGGATCTCGGCAAGGCCGGCGCCGTAGAACGGGGCGTTGTCGAAATAGCGGATGCCGTCGTTCCAGGCGGCCTCGACGGTGGCAAGCGCTTCCTTTTCGGGGATTTCGCGGAACATGTTGCCGAGCGGGGCTGCGCCGAAACCGAGCTTGCCGGGCAGAATATCCTTGAGTGTCATGTGTCCTGTCCTTTGCTGATCGATGGGGCAGGTGATGCGGTGCATCGCCGTTGTTTGGAAAAATAGGTCAGCGAGCGGAGTCCCGGTAGCGGGGTACGCTTCGCAGGATATGGGAAACGAATTCACAGATGCGATGTTCGGAGCCGGATAACTGGTTAAGTGTTCCGGGGAAGCCATCGGGCAGACCGTCTGCGACGGATCGGATGGAGAACACCGGTCGTAAACTTCTCGCGTCTCGGGTCTGGTTTGCGTATATTAGACTAGCCTAAATCGGTGGAGATTCAACGATCTGCAATAGGGGTGTTCGCCATGACCATTGGCCAGAGCATGCTTGCGGGTGCAGCCTTCTTCGCGCTTGGTTTTACGTCCGCATGGGCACAGCAGGTTTCAGGGACGCTCGGCGCCCCGGGAGCGACGACAACAATTACGGGTAAGCAGCTTCCGTCACCAAGTCCGGCTTTTGGCGGTGTAATCAAGGAAAAGGCCTCGGAATCGACGCCCTGGTGGGCTCCGCGGGTCGTGCCGCCGAAAGGCGCGCCCAATGTGCTGCTGATCATGACGGACGATCAAGGCTTCGGTGCGCCCAGCACCTTTGGCGGGGTCATTCCAACACCGGCCATGGACCGCATCGCCAAGGAGGGGTTGCGCTTCACGAACTTCCACTCGACATCGCTCTGCTCGCCGTCTCGTGCGGCGCTGATCACCGGGCGCAATCACCATTCGGTTGGCTACGGGGTCGTCGGGGAGATCGCGACCGGATATCCGGGCTACGATTCGATCATCCCGATCGAGAAAGGCACTGTTGGCACGATCCTCAAGGAAAATGGCTACGCCACCGCGTGGTTCGGCAAGAACCACAACACGCCGTCCTATCAATCGAGCCAGGCGGGCCCCTTCAACCAGTGGCCGACGGGCATGGGCTTCGATTATTTCTATGGCTTCGTCGGCGGCGATGCGAGCCAGTGGCAGCCGAACCTGTTCCGCAACACCACGGCCATCTATCCGTTTGAAGGCAATCCCAAGTGGAACCTGGAAACGGCCATGGCCGACGAGGCGATCCAGCACATCAGGCAGTTGAGCGAGATCGCCCCGGGCAAGCCCTGGCTCGTCTACTACGTGCCCGGTGCCACCCATGCACCACACCACCCGACGCCCGAATGGATCAAGAAGATCAGCGACATGCACCTCTTCGACGAGGGCTGGAACAAGGTGCGCGAGACGATCTTCGCCAATCAGAAGCGGCTCGGCATCATGCCTGAGAACGCGAAGCTCACGCCGTGGCCGGAGGGGTTGCCGCAATGGGATTCCCTCAGTTTGGAGGCGAAGAAACTGTTCATCAGGCAGGCCGATGTGTACGCCGCCTACCTTGCCTATGCCGACAACGAGATCGGGCGCGTCATCCAGGCGGTGGAAGATATCGGCGAGCTCGACAACACCCTGATCATCTACATCGGCGGCGACAACGGCGCGAGCGCCGAGGGCATGCTCAACGGCACGCCGAATGAGTTCACCACATTCAACGGCGTCGACGTTCCGGTGAAGGACCAGTTTCTCTGGTATCCGTTCTGGGGTTCGGAGCGGACATTCCCGCATTTCGCAGCCGGCTGGGCCTGGGCGATGGGGACACCGTTCAAGTGGGTCAAGCAGGTGCCATCGCACTTTGGCGGGACGGCGCAGGGCATGGTCATGTCGTGGCCCGGCCATATCAACGACGCTGGCGGTGTCCGCGCGCAGTTTCACCACTTCATCGACATCGTGCCGACGATCCTGGAGGCGACAGGCATCCCGCAACCGGAGACGATCAACGGCATCAAACAGGAGCCGGTCGAAGGCGTCAGCATGGCCTATACATGGGACAAGGCGAATGCCGCTGCGCCGACCGAACACAAGACCCAGTACTTCGAGATGCTGGGAAACCGCGCGATCTACCACGACGGATGGGTCGCCGCGACGACGCCCGCGACGCTGCCGTGGGAACTCAGCACCAAGACGCCGCCCGACGTGATCACCGGCTACAACTGGGAACTCTACAACGTCGATGAAGACCCGACGCAATTCACCGATCTTGCCGCCAAAATGCCTGACAAACTCAAGGAATTGCAGGACCTCTTCTATGCCGAGGCGAAGAAGTACAACGTGCTGCCGCTCGACAATTCGACGCTCGCACGCTGGAACGCCCCGCGGCCGAACCTGACGGCCGGCCGTACGGAATTCACCTACCGCGGCGAACTGAGTGGTGTGCCGGCCAGCGCTGCGCCGAGCACCTTGAACAAGTCCTATACGATTACGGCCGATGTCGAGATACCCGACGACGGTGCGCAAGGCATGATCGTCACCGAGGGTGGCCGCTTTGGCGGTTACGGCCTCTTCCTCAGCCAGGGCGACTTCGGTGTCGGCAGTGGGAAGGTCGTGTTCCTCTACAATCTCCTCGACCTCAAGCGCACCCTGTGGGAAGGACCGGAACTCGAACCCGGCAAACACAGGATCGTCTTCGACTTCAAGTCGGATGGAAAGGGACTTGGCGCCGGGGGCACCGGCGTTCTGTCGGTGGACGGCAAGGAGGTCGCCAGGAACAGCATCGATCATGGCATCCCGGTCACTTTCCCCGAGGATGAGACCTTCGACGTCGGTCTCGACACGCGCACCGGCGTCGCCCTTCTGGAACACCGCTACGACACGCCCTTCCGCTTTACGGGCAAGATCGACAAACTGACTTTCGAATTGAAGCCAAACGCAACGCCCTAGAGCGCCGTGCGTTCACGTGAACGCACATGGGACGCTCTGGCGACCTTGCATCGCAAGGCCCGGACACAAACGACTGGGAGAGGTGCGTTCCGATGATACGCGTGCTTGATCTCGCCGCCTTCGGGGAGATGGCAACAGGGCTCGCACTGGTGGTGGCGCCTTCGCTCGTGGGGCAGGTGCTGCTTGGCGAGCTACTCACCGGGCCGGCGATCCCGACGGCCCGGGTGGCGGGAATTGCCCTGATCGCACTCGGCGTTGCCTGCTGGAAGAACTCAAGCCTCATCGGCATGCTGATCTACAGTGCGGCCGTCACGCTCTATCTGGCCTGGTTCGGACTGACGGATGGCTCCACCGGCGTCCTTCTGTGGCCTGCGATCGCAGTTCATGCGGTGCTGTCGGTCTTGCTCTGGCGCGGACGTCACACGCCCGGCGCCGGCTAGTTTTCGGATAGGGACGGGGACATTGTGGGGGCGTTATCCGCCCGCAAGTGCAGCTATGGCAAGCAGGATATGAAGGGCCGCCACAGAAGCGACAAGGAAAAGCGCCATTCGCCGCATGAGTTCCAAGGTTTCGGAAGACTCATTGGGCCGACTTTCCGAAAAAAGGGTGTCAATAGGCTGCTCCCGAACGTCGTGCCAGCCGAGCCGCTTGAGATGACGGCGCATCAGATGGTCTTCGCCGCCGTCGTAACCTAGCCAGCCGGCATTTGTCAGATCGTAGTGTCTCTCGCCGAGACCACGTATCGTTGCAAGCGTTCTTGCGGCATCATCCTGCATATATGTACAGGGTTCATCGTCGGGATCCCGCTGCCAAAATCCGTACACGAGCAGACGGTAGAGCGCATTGCATCCTTCCATCGTTACCACTAGGTCTTTTATCTCCCGGCTTTGATAGAGATCGCGGTCGAGGCGCTCGTTGTCGCCGGTGAAGTAGACCTCCGGCAGCGATTGATCGTCCTCAAAAATCACATCGCCTGGCGTGATGATCAGCTTCCCCCAACGCCAGTCGATCGGAATTGCCACGGCCGCGCTGGACCAAGCGCGCTCACGGTCATTGAGCGGCCGCCGCCAATGTTGTCGGCCGATATCCGCGGAGCGAGCCCGGCCGCGTGTTCCGTCAGGTAGGCGGACGCGGTCGGCGGCAAAAGCTATTCCGAAGCGATAGTGGAGAACGGCAACGCCATGCCGCCGACCATAATCGCTCCGTGGTTCATTCGGCCCGCTCTGCTCCGTAGACAGCAAATACCCTTCGGGATATTCGTCGTTCTCGAATGGCCACATGACTATCCAACCTTCCGCGCGCAGCCGCAGGCGGCGGCTGCTCATCCAGGCGATCTCCGGCAACCAGGATGTGGATTGTTCCCGTCTTGATCCCACCGGTTGCGCAACGAGTTACCGGAAAACGGTCAAGCGTTTGCGCATTTGGTTTGGGCAATTTTATCCAATATCGTTTTGCTCGCGTTCAGCCGGACGACATGATGCGCGGGCGGGTGGTGCTACCGGTCGAAGGGAACGGTCGATTTTCTCTCGCGCCTGTCGGCAAGCGTCGCCTCGGTTCGTCTTCACGACGTGCACCAACGGAGAGCCACCGCATGAAGCTCTATTTCAGCCGCAACCCCAATCCGCGCCTGGCGGTCGCCACGGCCCGATTTCTGAAGGCAGAGGTCGCGTTCGAATATGCCGAGCCGCTGGCGCCGGGGCAGGCGGACCGCTATCGGCCGCTCAATCCCAACCTGCTTTTGCCGATCCTGGAGCGTCCCGGCCGGGCGCTGTGGGAGGCGGATGCGATCGCCTGCTTTCTCTCTCGCCAGGTCGGCTCCAACCTCTGGCGAAGGGATGACGACGAGCCGGAGATGGTCCGCTGGATCAGCTGGGGCAAGGAGAACTTCGTGAAGGCCTGTGACATGGTGCATTGGGAGCGCGGCACCAAGCTGCGCTACGGCATCGGCACTTGTGACGAGGCCATGGTGGAGGAGGGGATGAAGGCGTTCCACAAGGCGGCCCGGCTGCTCGATGCCGAACTCTCCGCTCACGCCTGGCTGGTCGGCGAGGCGGTCTCCTACGCCGATTTTCGCATGGCGACATTCCTGCCATACAATGATGTGGCAAGGCTGCGGCTCGCGGACTATCCGGCACTTGCGCGCTGGGCCGGGCAGCTCGAGGCGATCGACGCCTGGCGCGATCCGTTCCGCGGGCTTGATGCGCCCGCGTTGCCTCCGATATCAGGCTGAGCGGCGGCCTTTGCCTGCCGTCGAGCGGCGGCGACGGCCGGTGGTTGTCGCCGCGCATTCGCAGGTTGCGTGATTGTTCTCGCCATCCATTTTCTCCTCTGCTAATACAGTCGCGCTAGCATGCGAACAGCCTCTTCTTGCTCAGAAGGAATTCGTCCGATGCGTTTCACAGTCGCAATCGCAGCAGCAGCATTGATGTCCCTTCCGACAGCAACCCTTGCCAAATCGCCGGCCGATATCGCCGATCTCGTCGGCGCACGCGCGCCTGGCGCCGAGAGCGAGATGCAGTCCAGGGGCTATGTCGACGTCGGCGGCAACAATACCTGGTGGAATGCCGGCACCAAGACCTGCGTCCGGGTGCATGTCTCCCAGGGACACTACTCGGCGATCTCGCAGATCAAGCCCTCGGCTTGCGGCCAAGGGAGCGGCAAGAGCTCGCCATGCCCGCCGGATCTGTCGCAGGCCGATCTCTACAAGCATCCGGGCTGCAGCCTCTAGGGGCAGTCGCGTCCAACTGGTGCTGGGCTGGAACTTTCGCAGTGAAGGCAACGGTGACACGGGCGGTGCCGGCGGCCGCCTCGGCTTCATTGTGCCCCTTCGATCGGCGGGGAAAGCGGTACGAGAGCGCCGCGACCATTGCGCAATGCGATGATCTCTGCTCTCCTTTGAATGGCCTATCGGTGGAGCCGATTGCCCCTGGCGATCGGATCTTGCGGTTGAAAGCGTCGGAAACCGCTTAAAAAAGGCCGATTGCGGCAGATATTTCCCGCCCCAACCATTCCCGCCCAAAACCCGAAAGGTGTTTCGCCTTTTTTAGGAAAGCGAGATTTGCCTACCTTCAGTACCCTTTTGGTTGTCCCGCTGGAGACGGGACATATCGCGAAGGTATGGAGGAGATACCCTTGGCAAGCATTTCAGAGGACACTACGCATACCCAGAATCCGGCGCAAAATCCGGAAGACGAACGGCTGAGCATCGGCGCGAACCTCGCCTATGGCCTGCAGCACGTCTTGACCATGTATGGCGGCATCGTCGCCGTTCCGCTGATCCTTGGCCAGGCGGCGGGCTTGAATTCCGGCGATGTCGGCCTGCTCGTCACCGCCTCGCTTTTCGCCGGTGGCCTCGCCACCATCTTGCAGACGATCGGCGTGCCATTCTTCGGCAGCCGCCTGCCGCTGGTGCAGGGCGTCTCGTTCTCGGGTGTCGCCACGATGATCGCCATTTCCGGCAATGGCGGCATTCCGGCGATCCTTGGTGCGGTCATCGCGGCTTCATTGATCGGCCTTCTGATCACGCCGGTGTTTTCGCGCATCACCCGCTTCTTCCCGCCGCTCGTCACCGGCATCGTCATTACCACCATCGGCCTGACGCTGATGCCGGTTGCGGCATTCTGGGCGATGGGCGGCAACAAGGCGGCGCCGGACTTCGGCAGCACCGCCAATATCCAGCTTGCGGCGGTCACGCTCATCATCGTGCTGCTCTTGAGCAAACTCGGCAACGCTTCGATCTCCAGGCTTTCGATCCTGCTGTCGATCGTTATCGGTACCGGCATTGCCTATGTCGCCGGCATGACCGATTTCTCGCAAGTTGCAAACGGCCCGGTCTTCGCATTGCCGAGGATCTTCCATTTCGGCTATCCGACCTTCGAGCTTGCGGCTGTTATCTCGATGCTGATCGTCATCATGGTGACGCTGGTCGAGACCTCGGCCGACATTCTCGCCGTCGGTGAGATCGTCGAAACCAAGGTGGATTCGCGCCGGCTTGGTGACGGCCTTCGTGCCGACATGCTGTCGAGCATTCTCGCGCCGGTCGTCGGCTCCTTCACCCAGAGCGCCTTTGCCCAGAATGTCGGCCTCGTGGCGGTGACGGGCGTGAAGAGCCGTTATGTGGTGGCAACGGGCGGCCTGTTCCTGGTAACGCTCGGCCTCTTGCCGATCATGGGTCGCGTCGTCGCCTCGGTGCCGACCTCGGTGCTTGGTGGCGCCGGCATCGTGCTTTTCGGCACGGTTGCGGCAAGCGGCATCCGCACGCTGTCCAAGGTCGAGTACAATAACAACATGAACCTGGTGATCGTCGCGACCTCGATCGGCTTCGGCATGATCCCGATTGCGGCACCCGGCTTCTACGAGCATTTCCCGGCCTGGGTCGCCACGATCTTCCATTCGGGCATCTCGTCGGCGGCCGTCATGGCGATCCTGCTCAACCTCCTGTTCAATCACTTCACCGCAGGCAATTCCGACCAGCAGTCGGTCTTCGTGGCTGCAACCGAACGCACGATCCGCTACCAGGACATCGCAAGGCTGCACGACGGCGACTACTTCCTCAACGGCAAGCTCTACGATGCCAAGGGCACCGAGGTGCCGCTGATTGCGGCGGAGGCGCACTGAACCGGCAAGCTCCCTGAAATGATGCAATCCCAGACTGCTTTCCCTGGGGTTGCTTTGAATTACGCAATCCCGGACGAAAAACCGCTTCGCACTTTTTCTGGAGTTGCTTTGAGACACGCAATCCCAGACGAAAAACCGCTCGCACTTTTTCTGGAGTTGCTTGTGAAACCCGCCATTCCGGGCAGGAAACCGCTTCCTGTTTTTCCTGGCGTTGATTGAAAAACCCAACAAAAGGACATTGGGAATGACACGTGAGACCGACAATTACGCGCTGCTCGATGCGCTCCTTCACACGATGGAGAAGGGCATCATTCCGGCCACGGAAGCGGGCGTTGCCGCCGGCAACAAGATCTTCGGCGCGGCGCTGATGCGCAAATCCGATCTTTCGACCGTGCTTGTCGAAACCAACAACGAGACGGAAAACCCGCTCTGGCACGGCGAAGTGCACACGCTGAAGCGGTTCTACGAGATCGAGGGCGAGAAGCGGCCGGACAGCCGCGACCTCATCTTCCTCTCGACGCATGAGCCGTGCTCGATGTGCCTTTCGGCGATCACCTGGGCGGGTTTCGACAATTTCTTCTACTTCTTCAGCCACGAGGATTCCCGCGACAGTTTCTCCATTCCGCATGACCTGAAGATCCTGAAGGAGGTCTTCACGCTGGAGCCGGGCGGCTACAACCGCACCAATGCCTTCTGGAAGGGCCAGTCGATCCACGCGCTGATCGACGCTCTGCCCGAGCCGCAACGCCAGGAACTCAAGGCCCGCGCCGAGGCGATCCGGGCGAAATACGACGATCTCTCCTCCGTCTATCAGGACAGCAAGGACGGCAACGCCATTCCGCTGAACTGACGCTCGAAAAGCCGTCACCTGTACCGGGCCATTTCATTCTCTCATCAGAGATTGAAATGGCCTATTTCTTTGAAAGAATATGCATTCCCCCTCGCCAGGGCAGGTGCTAGGGTCGCCTCCATACAGTCGCGTTTCGGGGGAATTGCGTGAACTGGTCCAGGCCTCTCAGGGTGCATCTCAGCGTGCTCGTCGTGGCGCTGCTCATCTTAACGGCGACGCCGATCATCTGGATGGCGTTCAGCCAGGGGCGGCAGGCGGCGATCCTTGCCGGCGAAAAGCACATGCGCGAGATGAGCCTGAGGCTGATCGAGGGCTACAGGAATGCGCTCGAGGGCGGCCACGAGGCGGTCGCGCTTGCGTCCACCGTGCCGCAGCTGGCCGTCGCGCCGCCGGGCGACCTGCAGCCGAAGGAGCAGTTCTTCCTGGAGGTGCTCAGAAGCGTTTCCAACGCGACGAGCGTCTATGCCGGCTATCCTGATGGATCCTACCTGCAGGTGATCAACACGGGGCGGGACTATGTTCGCCAAAGTCTGGCGGCACCGGCAGGCACCGCCTTTGCCGTTCGGTTGCTTGCGCATGCCAAGGACGCGGGCACCGTCTCTACCCTTCGGTTCCTCGATGCTGCGGCGCAGACGATCGGGGAGCGTCCGTTCGAGCGCACCAATTTCGACCCGCGGCAGAGCCCCTGGTATCAGACGGCGTTGCGAGCCGGCGGTCCGGTTTCCGTCGGGCCCTATGTCACCGGAACGCTGAAGGTTCCGACGCTGGCGCTGGCCGTTCCGCTGAAGGGCAAGGAGGGGATCGTGGTCGGCACCAACATCCACCTTCAGACCATCAGCCGCCTTCTCGATGCGCGCGAGATCTCACCGCGGGCCCGGTCCTATGTCATCGGCAGCGACAACAACCTCGTCGCCCATTCCGATCCCGCGGTCATGAGCACAATCCTCGGCGCCTGGTCGGGTGGTGGCGGCGCCGGCATGCGCAGCCTGGATCCCAGCCTCGACGTCGTCGCCGGGCTGCGCAAGGATCCCGCCTATGCGGGCGGTGGTCTTGCCGAAGCCGATTTTGCCGGCGAGCGCTATCTGGTCCAGATGGCACCCGTCAGCGTATCCGGCCTCTTCAAGGGCAGCTCGGTCGCGATCGTCGTGCCGCTGCAGGATCTGGTGGTGCAGGCAAACCGGCTCCTGGTGCGCAACCTCATGATTGCCGCAGCCGTGCTGGTGGCCGGCGTGGTCGGCTCGCTCATGCTGTCCCGCGTGATCAGCCGCAAGCTCTATCACCTCGCCGACGAGGCGCGGCGGATCGGTGACCTGAACTTTGCCGGCACGGACGCCCCGTATTCCTGGATCACCGAGATCAATACGCTTGGCGGCGCGCTTTCCGCCAGCCGGCGCGCTATCGTCCAGTTTGCGCTCTATGTTCCGCGCGAGGTGGTGCGCCGGATCATCGACCCTGAGGGCGGGGCGGCGGTCCGGGGCAGGCGGCAGGAGGTGACGGCGCTTTTCACCGACGTGCGCGACTTCACCACCATCTCCGAACAGCATTCGCCGGAGGAAGTCGTCGATATTCTCTCGGCCTATTTCGAGATGCTGAACACGGTGGCCGAGCAGTACCACGGGACCGTGATCCAGTATCTCGGCGACAGCATCTTCGTCATCTGGAACGCGCCGGTTGCCGATCCGCAGCACATCGAGAATGGCTGTCATTGCGCGCTGGCGATGAAGGCGGCGGTCGATCGCCTGAACGAGACCAACCGCAAAGGCGGCCGGCCGGAGCTGTTCACGCGCTTTGGCGTGCATACGGGGCCGGCGGTCGTCGGCAGCTTCGGCGCGATCGCGCGGCAGCAATACACGGCCATGGGCGACACGATCAACGTCGCCTCGCGGCTCGAGGGGCTGAACAAGGAGTTCAACACGTCGATCCTGGTGAGCGGGGCGGTGCAGTCTGCGGTTGCCGACCTCTTCGACTTCCGCGCGATGGGGATGGTGCACGTGAAGGGGCGCTCGGGAGGCATCGACCTCTGGGAGCTTTTGCGCGCGAACGCCCGTTAGTCCTTGCCGCCGCTACGACCGCCCATCGGGGCGGATCAGCGCTCCGCCAGCAGGCCGGTGGCCATGGCGCGGAAGGCGTCGATCGCCTTCGGCAAGACCGCTTTCGGCTCGTCGCTGGCGGCGACCCAGAGGGCAGCGTTGAGGGCGGCACCGCTCAAGAGCCGCGCGGCCGCTTCCGGATCGACCGGCTTCAGCACGCCCTTGTCCAGCAGTTGCTCTACCGAGCGCTTGGTCGCCAGCAGGCAACTGTTCTGGCTCGGCCATTTCGAGGGGTCGCCGAGCACGGCCGGGCCATCGAGCAGAACGATGCGCTGGACTTCGGGATCGAGCGCCATCTCGATATAGGCGGCCCCTTCGGCAAGCATCGCCTGCCAGTGGTCACCGGCTGCCGCATCTGCGCCGATCGCCTTGGCGCGGGCGGCCATCTCGCCGTCGATCTGCGTTACGACCGCGGCCAGGAGCCCGCGCTTGTCGCCGAAATTGTGATAGAGCGCGCCGCGCGTCAGCCCGACATCGGCGGTCAACTCATCCATCGAGGCCGCCGCATAGCCCTTTTCGGCAAAGGCCTTTCGGCCGGCCGAAATCAGCTTCGCGCGGTTTTCCTCCATCGTTTCCTGGCGGCTTCTGGCCATTCTTGACCTCAAATTCAGATACGACGCGTATATGGATTTGACATACGCGTCGTATTTCGCTATTTCAGATACGTTCCGTATATCAAATGAAGCGGGTTTTGTGAAGTTCTGCCTGAAACGGCAGGGCGCGCCCGTTTGCGCGCCCTCAATTTACGAGAAGGATCAGACCGATGACCAAACGCAACGCAATCTTTCCGGCAAATCGTCATGCGCTCTACGAGGCGCACGGCTACTCCGCGGCCATCCGGTCACAGGACCTGCTGTTCGTCTCGGGGCAGGTGGGGAGCCGTGAGGATGGCACCCCGGAGCCGGATTTCGAACGCCAGGTCGAACGCGCCTTCGACAATCTCGAAGCGACGCTCGCGGCAGCCGGCTGCAGCTTCGACGACATCGTCGATGTGACGACCTTCCACACCGACCCCGAACACCAGTTCGAGACGATCATGGCCGTCAAGAACCGGATCTTCAGCGAAAAGCCCTATCCCAACTGGACCGCCATCGGCGTCAACTGGCTCGCCGGTTTCGATTTCGAGATCAAGGTGATCGCGCGGATTCCGGCCGGCCAACTGGCCGCGTAGGTCATTGGGAACGTGGCAACCCGGGTTCTAGTGCAAATGCACCAGCTTGTCCGGGTTGCGCACGACGTAGATCGCCACGACCTTGCCGTTCTCGATCTCTAGCGCAGTCGTCTGCAGTTCGCCATCGGCCTCCCGGGTGACAAAGCCGGGCAGGCCGTTGATGAAGCCGGCGCGCACGAGCGTCGAGCCGTGCTTGGCAAAGAGGGCGGCCAGTTGCGCGTGCACCTTCATCACAGCGTCGAAGCCGAGGATCGGCTGCAGGGCGGCCGGGCGCTTGCCGCCGCCGTCGGAATGTACGCTGACATCGGCTGCGAGCATGGAGCCGAGCGTTTTCATATCGCCGTGGCGGGAGGCGGCAAAGAAGGCGTTGGCGAGTTCCAGGCCGCGCTGCTGCTCGATCTGGAAGCGGGGGCGTTCCTCGCGCACATGGGTGCGGGCCCGGGCCGCAAGCTGGCGGCAGGCGGCGGCGTCGCGGTCGATCGTTGCCGCTACCTCATCGAAGCTCTGGCCGAAGACGTCGTGCAGCAGGAAGGCGGCGCGCTCCAGCGGCGAGAGCCGTTCGAGTGCCAGCATCAGGGGCAGGGTGACGTCGTCCTCCGGCTCCTCCTCGACG
Source organism: Ensifer sp. Root558 (assembly GCF_001427045.1). Classification (NCBI taxonomy): domain Bacteria; kingdom Pseudomonadati; phylum Pseudomonadota; class Alphaproteobacteria; order Hyphomicrobiales; family Rhizobiaceae; genus Ensifer; species Ensifer sp. Root558. The sequence continues at coordinate 437,772 of NZ_LMGC01000001.1, forward strand.
ACCGGATCGGGAAGCCAGGGGCCGACATAGGTCTCGCGCTTCAGCCGCGCGGATTTCAACTGGTCGAGGCAGAGCCGCGTGACGGTGCGGCGCAGAAACGCCTCCGGCTCGCGCACGGATGTGCGGTCGGCCCCCATCCAGCGGATGAAGGCCTCCTGCACCATGTCCTCCGCATCGGCGACCGAGCCGAGCATGCGGTAGGCGACGCGGACGAGCTTCGGACGCAGCGGGTCGAAAACCGCCGCTGCGTCCTCATGGGCGCTGTCCACCATCAGGCGGCAGCCTGGGCGGCGGCCTTGGCGGCTGCCGGATCGACCCAGAGGCCGAAGCCGACGGCCAGACGGTTCCAGCCGTTGATGACGTTGATCATCAGCGTGAGCTTCACCTGTTCCTCCTCGGTGAAATGGTCCTTCAGCGCCTGATAGGCCGCTTCATGGCCGTGGCCTTCCGAAAGCCGCGTCAGCGATTCTGTCCAGCCTAGCGCGGCGCGCTCGCGATCGGAATAGCAGGGCGCTTCGCGCCAGGCGGAAAGCAGGTAGATGCGCTGTTCCGTCTCGCCCTTTTCGCGGGCTTCCTGGGTGTGCATGTTGATGCAGTTGGCGCAGCCGTTGATCTGCGAGGCGCGGATTTTCACGAGTTCGATAATAGTGGCGTCAAGGCTCGCGGCAACGGCCATCGAGACACTGGTCCAGCTCTTCATCAGTTGCGGGGCAGCGGCGAAAAGGTCGATCTTGGCAGTCATGGTTCCGTTTCCTTTCGTTGGTTCCGATACCATGACGAGCGAGCGACGGCCGGTGTGACATGGCCGCGAATTTTTTTTGAAAACTCCAGTGTGGATTGTTTTGTGCGGAGCCGGCGCATGCCGCGCCGCACTAACCCGTTTGGATGACTATGCCGCATTCGGCCGATATGTGAGTGTAGCCTGGGGGATCCTTTATTGCAGGTGGTGGTGCCGAGTGCTTCGGGAGGTACTCAATGGCAGACGAATTCAATGCCGCACTCGATATTCCGTACGTCTTCGAGATCACCATTAACGACTTTGCGGCGCTGTGGCGGAAGCTGGAGAGGCGAAGCTTTGCGCTGAAGGCGCTTTTGCCTAACTGGTATGGCCAGCTCCAGGGAGAATTCGCAGCAAGCTTCGGCGCGCTCGATGCCTATGTCGGCCACGGCAGTGCGGTCATTCCCCGAAACGGCATGGAAAAGGCCGCTGTCGAGGCGGTAATCGCGACAATGCTGATGGGCCGACTCGGCATGGCCATTCGCGAGCTGGCCGTCGAGGCGGGCCAGGCCGCGACCCAAGAGGGCGCTCCCATCAAGGGCCGGCTTCACTATGGCAAGGACAACCGGATTATCGGTGTGGACAACGAGTATCTGCGCCGGGTGCTCGATCCGGCCGAGGACTATCAGGCCGCCGGCTGCGTCTTCGAGGTGCTCGGCTATTCGCCGAGCAGTCCCTTTTCCATGACGTCGAGGATCGCCTCGATGATGCTGCTCTTCAACCGTGGCATGGCGCCCTTGAGCGGCCGGCCGGTCGAGTACAACGTCATCCTGAAGACGATGCACGCCTTCATCGCTGCGGAGAACCTCGGCTATGTCATGACCTTCGAGCACCGCAACACCAATGACGACCTGTCGATCTTCACCACCAACGAATTCAACAAGCTGACCATCCAGTCGGCGGAGGGCGACCTTCGCCTCATTCAGAAATACCTGAAGGCCATCGGCTTCTATTTTGGTGATGTCGACAATGCGCTCGGACCGGAGTTCGAGGTCGCTGCCCGAAATTTCGCGCGCGTCTACAGGCTGGACCACTATGCGCACTACAGTGACCGCGAGTTCCTCTACACACTGGCCAATGCCTATGTGCTCCACCGCAGCCAGATGTCGACGGGCGCGCGCTAAAGCTCATCGCGTGAAGCTCTTGTTTTTATGCACGTCGTCGCCGCAAAACCGCTGCGCACATTTGCGCGACCTGCATCGGGACCCACAGATCGCGCGTCCCCCGGTTCTGTCATACCCCTGTAAAAGGGTGGCCCTATCCCTCGGCGCCAGTTTCAACACGAGGGTGTATCCATGAAATCGTTTGTCTCCGTCCTTGCCGGCGCTGTTGTCGCAGGCCTGCTTTCGACCGCGGCCTATGCCGAGAGCCTGGTGCTCTATACCAGCCAGCCGAACGAGGATGCGCAGGCGACGGTCGACGCGTTCCAGGCCGCCAATCCCGGCATCGAGGTGGAATGGGTGCGCGAGGGCACGACCAAGATCATGGCCAAGCTGATGGCAGAGATCGAGGCCGGCAATCCGGTGGCCGACGTGCTGCTCATCGCCGACACCGTGACCATGCAGCGGCTGAAGGAAGCAGGCCATCTCGCCGACTACAAGTCGCCGGAAGCGGCAAGCTACGACGCGGCACTCTATGATGCGGACGGCGCCTATTACTCCACCAAGATGATCACGACCGGCATCGTCTATAACACCTCCGCCGCCATGAAGCCTGAGGGCTGGCAGGATCTCAGCAAGCCGGAGGCCAAGGGCCTCGTCACCATGCCGAGCCCGCTGACCTCGGGTGCGGCTCTCATTCACGCTCAGACCCTGACTGGCATTGATGGCCTCGGCTGGGACTATTACAAGGCGCTCGCGGAGAACGGTGCTACGGCTGCCGGCGGCAATGGCGGCGTCTTGAAGGCGGTTGCGACCGGCGAGAAGGCCTATGGCATGCTCGTCGATTTCATGGCGATCCGCGAGAAGGCCAAGGGCGCGCCGGTGGAATTCGTCTTCCCGGCCGAGGGCGTGTCTGCCGTGACCGAGCCCGTCGGCATCCTGAAGACCGCCAAGAACGTCGAGGCGGCGAAGAAGTTCGTCGACTTCCTGCTGTCCGAGGAAGGCCAGAAGGCGGCGGTGAAGATGGGCTATATCCCGGCCCGCAACGGCGTGGCGCTGCCTGCGGGCTATCCGGCCCGCGAGACGATCAAGGTGCTGCCGGTCAATGCGGCCGAGGCCGTGAAGAACTCCGACGCGGATCTCAAAACCTTCTCCGGCATCTTCGGCACGAACTGATCCCGGGAATGCTTGAACGCAACGATGCGCGCAGCCGGCCCCGCTGGCTGCGCCTTTCCTTTCACGGCCGGACGATGGGCGCGCCCAAGGTGCGGGCAGGGGCGAGCCCCGCCGCCGAGCCGCGCTGGCTGGTGCCCTTCGTTCTCGCCTGCCTGTTTCTCCTCTGCCTGCTGCCGCTCTTCAGCCTGGCGAAGGCCGGCTTTGCCGGGCTTATTTCGGGCCGGTCGATTGGCGTGCTGACGGAACCTGCAACCTTTGCCGCCCTCCGCAACACGCTGATAACCGCGACCGGCGGCATGGTCGTCTCCGTTGTCATCGGCGCGCTCTTCGCCTTCTCGGTGGCGCTGACGGATGTGCGCGGCAAGCTTGCGCTCAGCTTTGCCTTCATGCTGCCGATGATGATCCCGCCGCAGGTGACGGCGCTTGCCTGGGTGGAGATGACCGGGCCGGCGAGCCCGCTGTTAAAGACGCTCGGGATCGCGCCGCCGCTCGGCAGCCCGCAGCCGCTCTATTCGCTGGCAGGCATTTCGCTGCTTCTCGGCGTCCAGCATGCGCCGCTGGTTTTCCTGGCGCTGAAAGCCGGGCTTTCCGCAACGCCGCGCGACGGGGTGGAGGCGGCACGGCTTGCCGGGGCCACGCCATTCCGTGTCTTTCGCGACATCGTCGCGCCGCTGTCGTTGCCGGGACTGATTGCCGGTGCGGCGATCGCCTTCGTCTCCGGCGTCGGCAATTTTGGCATTCCGGCGATCCTCGGCATTCCCGCGGGCATCGAGGTGCTGCCGACCCTGATCTATACGCGGCTCGCCAGCTTCGGCGCCGGCACCTTCGGCGAGATCGCGCTGCTCTCCAGCCTCATCGCCATGATCGCGGCTGCCGGGCTGATCCTGCAGCAGAAGGCGCTTGTCGGCAGGGATTACCGCATCATCGGCCTTTCCGGGGCGAATGCCGCCTTTTCGCTCGGCCGCTTCCGCCCGGTCGTCGAGCTGGTCCTCGTGGCGATCTTGCTTCTCGTGCTGGTCGCACCGCTCGCCGCTCTTGTCGCGAGCTCGCTGGTGCCGGCCTATGGCGTGCCGCTTAACCTTCAGACGGTGTCGCTGCGCGCTTACGAAGAAATTCTCTTCCGCCAGTCGATGACGCTGAAGGCGCTTGGCAATTCGATGTTCCTTGCAGCAACGGCCGCATTCGGCCTGCTCGCCGTCTCGGTGCCATCAGCCTATCTCATGACGCGACGCAAAGGGTGGCTTGCCAATACGCTCGGCATCCTCATCGAGATCCCCTATGCGCTGCCGGGCATCGTGTTGGCCGTCGCCTTCATCCTTACCTTTGCCGCACCTCTGCCGATCCTCAAGGTCTCGCTCTATGGCACCATCTGGATCATCCTGGTTGCCTACTTCTCCTCGTTCCTCGCCGTCAGCCTCAAGCCGGTGATGAGTGCTTTCCTGCAGATGGACCCATCGCTGGAAGAGGCGGCGCGTCTCGCCGGTGCTGGCTTCTTCAGGCGGATGTCCGACGTGATCCTGCCCTTGGTAGCGCCGGCCGCGGGTGCGGCGATCATCCTCGTCTTCCTGATTGCCGCCAATGAGCTGACGGTCTCGGCGCTGCTCTGGTCGGCCGGCACCCAGACACTCGGCGTCGCCATCTTCAATCTCGACGACAGCGGCTCGTCGGACCTGGCCGCAGCCCTTTCCGTGCTCGTGGTCGTCATGGTCGTCATGCTGATGGCCGCGCTCGAGGCTCTCGCAAACTATCTCCCGGAAGGCGTGCTGCCGTGGCGCAACTGATCCTCAATCACGTCACCAAGCATTTCGGCGGCGGCCGGCCTGCGGTTTCCGATGTGTCGCTGACCGTGCGGGAAGGCGGCTTCCTGGCGCTGCTCGGGCCTTCCGGCTGCGGCAAGACGACGGTGCTGCGCATGATCGCCGGCTTCGAGCAGCCCAGCGATGGATCGATCGATTTTGGCGAAAGACGGCTTTCGGATGCTGCACGGGCGCTGCCGCCGGAGCGGCGCAACATGGCGATGGTGTTCCAGTCCTATGCGCTCTGGCCGCATATGACGGTGGCCGAAAATGTCGGCTATCCGCTGAAGGTCCGCGGCATTTCGGGCTCGGCGTGGCAAAGGAGCGTCGCCGATGCTCTGGCGCTGGTGAAGCTCACCGACTATGCCGACCGCCGGCCGGCAGCCCTTTCCGGCGGCCAGCGTCAGCGCGTGGCGCTGGCCCGCTGCCTGGTGACCTCACCGGATGTCGTGCTGCTCGACGAGCCGCTCGCCAATCTCGACCAGCACTTACGCAAGTCGATGGAGGAGACCTTCCGCATCTTCCACGAGCGCTCGGGCGCGACGATGATCTATGTGACGCACGACCAGGCGGAAGCCATGGCGCTCGCAACCGATGTCGCCGTCATGTCCGAGGGGCGGCTGATGCAGATGGCGCCGCCGGCCGAGATCTACGCAAGACCCGAAGGCGCCGTCGTCGGCGGCCTGATCGGCCGCGGCTCGGTGCTCAAGCTCGCCGTGCCGGAGGGCGCGCCACGGGCGCTCGAATGGTCGCTGCTGCGGTCAGCGCTTGCCGGCGTCCGCATGGAAGGCGCGGGCGATGGCGCCGTGCGCGACGTCCTCGTGCGCCCGGAACATGTGCGCCACGACGGCGAGGGCATGGCGCTCCGCGTCGTCTCATGCGTGTTCGAAGGCGAGCGTTTTGCCCTGACCTTGGCTTTGCCGGACGGTCAGTCATTGAAGGCCTATGGCGACAGGGCGATCATGCCGGGAGACACGGCGCGCTTCGTGATGAGCCAGGGGTGGCGGCTCTAGGTCGGGTTGGCGTCAGTCGCAATCGGGTTTGTCGAGTTCGACCTCGAACTGGCGCGGGCCGACAACGCCCGGCTTTGCCGGCAGGCCGACGATCCTTGCGATCACCGTGCATTTGCCGGCGACGACGGCATAACGGTCGCGGCCCTGGCTGATGACCTTGTCGATCGGGTGTTTGGGAACGGCGACGGCGACCGCGTTGATGACCGCGTTCAGTTCGCGGGCACGCTGAAAATTCGGCGCAAGGGCGGCAGTGGCCTGACCGGTGGCAAGGACGAGGACGAGGCAGGCGACGGCGGATCGGGCGAACATGGCAAGCTCCTGTTTGAAAGAGGCAAGCATGATCGCCCGGCAGATTCAAGGACAGCGATCGGCCGGGCCGTCGATGGGAACGGTTCGTTGACAGGGGGTGATCCGAAGACGATCCTCGGCCAGCTTCGCCTCCAGCCTCTCGAACGGTCCGATGACATCCGAAACGCCGATACAGGAAACGCCGCTTGCGGGCGGGAACGTCAATGCCGGCGTCGTACGCGTGGGCGATACGGTGCGCCGCGCCACGCGCCCTGAGAGCGCGACCGTTCACCGGCTGCTCCTCCGTCTCGAGGCAAAGGGCTTTGCGGGATCGCCGCGGTTCCTGGGCCTCGACGGCCAGGGACGAGAGATGCTGAGCTTTGTTGAAGGCGATGCCGGTGTCTCTTCCGACATCTGGCTTTGCGAGGATGCGCTGATTGCCGCAGGGCGGCTGCTTCGCGCCTATCATGACGCGACGGCCGAATTCGACTTCGGCGCGGCGGATCGCTGGGCCTTTAGATATCCGGATCGGCGTCGATGGGAGGTCATTTGCCACAATGATTTTGCGCCGTACAATCTCGTTTTTCGGGCCGGCGAACCGGTGGGGATCATCGACTTCGATCTCGCCGGTCCCGGGCCGCGGCTGCGAGACCTTGCCTATCTCGCCTATTGGACCGTGCCGCTTTCCTTCCATTCCGATGACTTGAAGGCCGCGGCGCTGGCGGATCTCGATGATGGCAGCCGGCGGCTGAAACGGCTGTGCGCGACCTACGGTCTTGCCTCGGACGATGCGTTGCTTGGGATGGTCGCCGATGTGCTCGGGCATATGGGCGACGAGGCGGCGATGCTGGCAATGATCGGCGCGGCCGCGACCGAGCGGCTGAAACGGGACGGGCATCTCGATCACTGGCGGCGAGAGCGGGACGCCTTCGAGCGCTATAGGACACTATTGTCCCGAAACCTTGTCTGACGACCGGCGAAGCGGCAGGGCAAGCCGATAGCGCTCGCGAAAAAGAATTTTTGCCTACTGAAATAAACCATTGAGTTAAATGAAACTGGTTGTTATAAACAACCGGTGTTCCGCTTTTATGCGGTTGAGGAGGAACGGGGCGGTCGCCTCATCGACAGGAGGATAAGATGAAGCTTTATCAGGGCATGGGACCGAATTCGTATCGCGTGCGCATCTTCATGGCGGAGAAGGGGATCTCGCTGCCGATGGTGGATGTCGATTTCGCCAAGGGCGAGCACAAGGCGCCGGAGTTTCTCGCGGTCAATTCGCTCGGTCAGATCCCGGTGCTGGAACTCGACGACGGCACTGTTATCACCGAGAGCGTCGCGATCTGCCGCTATCTCGAGGAGACCACGCGCGAGCCGCAACTCTTCGGCCATGACGCCGTCAGCCGCGCCAAGGTGGAGATGTGGAACCGGCGCGCCGAACTGGTGATCCTCGGCACCGTCGGCAATGTGGCGCTGCATTCGGACGCGTTCTTTGCCGAGCGGCTGACGCAGTTTCCGGCCTTTGCCGAGACCGAGCGGGCGGCGGTGCCGCAGAAATGGGGCTGGCTCGACGATGAGCTCTCGGATGGAAGGCCGTTCCTGGCAGGCGACGAATTCTCGATCGCCGACATCACCGCAGGGGTCACCGCCTGGCTCTGCGAGGTCTTCGGCATGGAAATCCCGGCTTCCGCAAAAAACGTCCAGCGCTGGCTGGAGCGGGTGCGTTCGCGGCCGAGTTTTGAGGCCTAAGGGACAGCCTGTGGCAGGGGCGGTTTCGCGCAGTCTTAGGGTGGCGAGATCGGCCCCTCATGCGGCCTGCCGGCCACCTTCTCCCCGTTGTCGCGGGGAGAAGGTGGGACGTGGCGGCCGCTCGTTCCTTCGGCCAATGTGGCAGCCGCGTTGCCCGTCGGCAGGTCTCGACCTGGGAGCCGGCCGTCGTCCGCGTTCCCTCTCCCTGCAGGCGGGGAGAGGGTCAGGGTGAGGGGATGGCATGCGCCATAGCATTGATTATTTTGTAGATTTCCCCATTCTGCAGACGAAACCCAACGACCGAATTCTCGCCTCTGCGCCCCCGCTAAAATTCATATGTGGATAGGCGCGTCGCCCTTTTTGCTTGCCTTCTCCATGGCTTTTTTCAATTCCTAAAATACAAGCTGCCCGATTCGCCGCTGCCGGGCGCCTGCAAGGCGCTGGCTCTAGGAGACAAGCCATGACCGATTTCAAGAAGCCCACGATCACCGAAATGCGCCCGAAGATCACCGTGATCGGGGTCGGCGGCGGTGGCGGCAACGCCATCAACAACATGATCAACGAAGGGCTTCAGGGCGTCGATTTCGTGGTCGCCAACACCGACGCGCAGGCGCTCGCCATGTCGAAGTCGTCGCGCATCATCCAGCTCGGCGCCGCCGTGACCGAAGGCCTCGGCGCGGGCTCGCTGCCGGATGTCGGCCGGGCGGCGGCGGAAGAATCGATCGACGAGATCATGGATCACCTCGGCGGCACGCATATGTGCTTCGTCACCGCCGGCATGGGCGGCGGTACCGGCACGGGCGCGGCCCCAGTAATTGCGGCGGCGGCACGCAAGGCCGGCATCCTTACGGTCGGCGTCGTCACCAAGCCCTTCAGCTTCGAAGGCAAGCGCCGCATGGAAACGGCCGAGCAGGGCATCGAGCGGCTGCGCGAGGCGGCCGATACCGTCATTGTCATCCCCAACCAGAACCTCTTCCGCATCGCTGACGCCAAGACCACCTTTGCCGATGCCTTCGTGATCGCCGACCGGGTGCTCTATTCGGGCGTTGGCTGCATCACCGACCTGATCGTCAAGGAAGGCCTGATCAACCTCGACTTCGCCGACGTGAAATCTGTCATGAAGGGCATGGGCCGGGCGATGATGGGCACCGGCGAGGCGACCGGCGAGGGCCGCGCGCTGAAGGCGGCCGAAGCCGCCATCGCCAACCCGCTGCTCGACGAAGTGTCGATGCGCGGCGCCCGCGGCGTGCTGATCTCGATCTCCGGCGGCATGGACATGACGCTGTTCGAGGTGGACGAAGCCGCGACCCGCATCCGCGAAGAGGTCTATGACGAAGCCGACATCGTCGTCGGTTCGATCTTCGACCGTACGCTCGACGGTACCTTCCGCGTGTCCGTCGTTGCGACCGGCCTCGACGGCGCGCGCTCATCCGCCAACCCGGCCGGTGCCGCCGTCGGCCAGCCGGCGGCTGAACCTGCACCGACCCGCACGCTGCAATAGCATTCGCATCCATCGCCTGCTTCAAGGACCCTCCCGATGTGATGACGCCATATCGGGAGGGTCCTTGCGTTTGGAGGCTCGAATGAGCGACGAGGGTGTGCCCGCCGATGAGGCGGCAAAGCACGCGCCAGCGGCACCAGGCCGTGCGGCGAGAGCGGTGATGGCGGCTGAGGCGGTGCTTGCGGAACGCTTTCCGCAGGCGATCTTTGCGATCGTCGCGGGCTCGATCCTGCGCGGCGAGGGTACGCAGACCTCGGATATCGACCTGGTGGTGCTGCACGAGGCCCTGCCGGCCGCCTGGCGGGAAAGCTTCCATTTCGACGATTTTCCGATCGAGGCCTTCGTGCACGACTTCGAGACGCTCAACTGGTTTGTCGACCAGGATATGGCGGGCGGTTGCCCGGTGCTTGCGGACATGGTGGCGGGCGGCGTTGCTATCGGGCCTGAGCGGGCGCGTGCCGAAGCGCTTCAGGCCGGGGCGCAACAGCGCCTGGAACGAGGGCCGGCGCCGCTGACGCCTGAGATACGCGACCGACTACGCTACCAGATCACCGATCTGGTGGATGATCTGCGCGATGCACGCCCGGCCGCCGAGATCCGCGCCATTGCCGCCGAACTGACGAAGCCGCTCGCCGATCTGATGCTGCTTGGCCGCGGACGATGGTCTGGGCGCGGCAAATGGCTACCGCGGTTGCTCGTCCGGGCGGACGCGTCGCTTGCCGAAAGCTTCGACACGGCATTGCGCCACGCGGGCGCAGGACAGGCAGCAGAGCTGATCCGGCTTGCCGAGCTGGAACTGGCGCCGCATGGCGGGCCGTTGTTTGCCGGGGACCGTCGGACGGCGCCGCCGGATGCCCGGCGTCCTGGTCTTCTCGCGCAGTGAATGCGCCGGCTCGTGGGATGGCCTCCTCCGATGCCTTGGGCGCGGGTGGGGACATGATCTGTTTGCGAGGAACCGCCGGGACGCTTCAACACGAGCGCCGGCGCCCGCAGGGCTGACGGCCAAGTTCTGGGTGAGCCAACAGCTACGGCGAGTGCAGAGGCGAGGCCTTTGGCCTTCACTTGCTGCGCGGAGGGCGTGGCTCCCGGCGCTCAGCCTCCTCGACCACGGAGAATGGAAGCTCCTCGTACATCGAGCGGTTGAACTCGGCGAAGCTCAGCCTGCCATCGATGAACACTTTGAAGTAGCGCCGGCAGACGTCCTCCGCCATTTCTTTCCGGCTGGAATAGGGCGTTCCCTCAAGCGCATTGTCCTTTAGGTCGGGCAGGTACTCCGATACGCATGCCTCTACATATTGCCGCTGCGCGCCCGGGCGCTTGCGCAACGCGGAGATCGTCCACTCATATTTGGAATAGCTCATATATTGCTCGGTTCGCGGCGCGAACAGGACGATGGCGATTGCGCACAGCAGAGCGACAAACATGCCGCCGGCGACGAGACGAAAGTCCATTTATTCAATCGTATAAATTGTTGCTCATGCCTATGTAAGACAACTTTAACGGTTAGCAAGAGGCGCGCTTACGCGTCGAGTGGTTTCACGAAATGTTCCTCCCCCATTTGGGGGAGGAGGCTACGGGAAAACCACTTTCGTGCTTGGACCGTTCTCCGATCGTTCGGTGTCTATTAGAGGTTGCGAAATTGGGCGCTCCCAATTGCGCCCTCAGCCGGAGCGGGGACGGGCGGGCAGGGCACGATCGGTGGCGGGGCTATGTCGCTGCGCCTGCGGGGCAGCTGCCAGAGACGCCTGGGATGGAAACGGTAACGGTCGGCGGGCCACGACCGATGTCCTTCGCGCCAACTGGACAAAGGCAATCCCTGTGGTGGCGCTTCGAGCGCGAGTGCCGTCTTCAGCCAGAGATGGGGAGAATGGAGAGGTGTCGCGCCGGGCCGGAGCATCGTTCTGCTACCGGCAGCGCGATCAGCGGGAGGTTCTTAAAGGGCGGCCAGCTGTTCGGCTGTTGCAACGATCTGCGTGTTGCCAAGCGAATGATCGGCATATTTGAACACCAGGATGCTCATGACTGAGGCGACAAGGGCTACCAGGATGATGCGCATGGCGTTGCTCCGACTTCCTTCTTGCCTGGCCTTGATCCTTCGTTGCGCCGGGCGGTGATCGATCCGGAAGCCCTGTGCTTTCCGGTCAAAGGCCTTCCGGCCTTTTGTTGAACCTGTTCTAGCAAATGGGCGGGGCCGACTATTGTTCCCGTGGGGACAGCGGGAAATCGCGGAGGAATGCAGCTTTTCGGTGTGCTCCAGCCCGTCCTAGGCCGGAGATTTCCCCGGGGAGCTACACGCCGTGTTGAAGCGGTAGCGCGAGAACGACGGATCGGAGTTGCGGCCGGCCACCGAGAAGTTCAACGGGCGGGTGAAGCGGCGCAGCCGTGTGAATTCGGACGCGTGAGGAGCGCTTCGCATCTCCTCGGGCTTCTGGACCTTCGATGTCGATTTGAAGAGATGGCCGCCGAACGGCTCTAGTGGCCGAGGATCCAGAAGACGACGCCGAACAGCACGATGAATGCGCCGACGGCCAGCAGGAAGCGGGCCATGCCGGTGTTGGTGTCCTTCGTGCCGACGAGACAGTACCAGAGGTGATCGTTATCCATTCCTGACGCTCCATCGAAAGGCGCTGCTGCCGCGCCCGCGCGACCCACCATACACGCAAAGGTCGTCGCGGCACCTGGATGATTGCGTGTCCTCGTCGCCGGACCGAGATCGGTGGAGGACGCGTGCCGTTGGCGGACACGGCATGTCCATGCCGCTGTCGCCATCGACTGCCTGCTTATCCCTCCGCCTCCGCCGTTTCGGCCGCTGCCGGCTTTTTCGCCAGCGCCAGGTTGGCGGCGGCCGCTTCCGCCTCGGCTGCACCGGCAGCGCCGGAGCGCACGGTGACGGCGTTGGAGGCGAGGTCGAGGCCGGCTTCGCGCAGCGCCGGCAGCAGGCGCTTCATCGACTCGCGCTGCAGGATACTGGGGTTGCCGGGGCGGGCGGTGAACTTGAGGCGCACGACGAGCGAGTTTTCGGTGACGTCCTGGATACCTTGCATCTTCAAGGGCACCAGGAATTCGCCGCCGATCTCGGGATCCTCCAGCATGGCAAGGCCGACCTTCTTGATGGTCTTGCGGATTTTCTCGGGGTCGGCATCGCGCTCGAATTTCAACTCGAACTTCACCGTGCTCCAGTCGCGGCTGAAATTGGTGACCGCCTGAAGCTGGCCATAGGGGATCGTGTGGATCTGGCCGTTCTGGTGGCGCAGCCGGAGCGAGCGCAGCGAGATGCGCTCGACCGTGCCCTTGAGCTTGCCGGTATCGACATATTCGCCGACGCGGAAGGCATCGTCGGCGATGAAGAAGATGCCGGAGACGACGTCCTTCACCAGCGTCTGCGAGCCGAAGGAAAGGGCGAGGCCCAGCACGCCGAAGCCGGCGATCAGCGGCGCAATATTGATGCCGAGTGCGGAAAGGATGACGAGGCTGGTGACGGCGAAGATACCGCCGAAGATTAGGTTGCGGACGAGCGGCAGGATGGTCGAAATCCGGCTTTGCTGGTGGACCACCGTATCGTCCTCGCTGTCGCCGGGCAAAGCGAGGCGGGCGGTGGGCGCGAAGGCCTCGAAGCTCTTCCAGAGGAAACTGCAGATCACCCAGCTCGCGACCACCGCAAGGCTGATGCGCTCGAGGATGACGATCCAGCCGATGGCACCGGCCGTATCATGCTGGACGAGCACCGGGCGCCAGAGCGTGATAATCAGATGCAGGCCGATCAGCCAGATGGCGCCGGCAAGCGCCGTCTGGACGCTGCCCGAAATCGCCGCGTGCAGCGCGTGGGAGGCCGGCGTGCGCCGGCGCTCGGCGGCAGCCCCCGCCAGCGAATGGATGCCGAAGGCAAGGATCGGAAGCGCGAGCAGGATGATCTGTGTCGTGCCGCCGGCAAAGCTCCAGGCGGCGCTGTTCGGGCTGCCGGCAACGATGACGCTCATCAGCCAGAGCACGATGGCGCTTGCCGCATAGAATTCGGGCACGCCGAAGGCGATGGCGCGGCGCACCGGGCCTGGGTTTTCACCGGCAAACACCGTGCGGATATCGCCGGCGCCGGCGATGAACCAATAGAGTTTCAACAGCGTCAACAGGGTCACGCCGATCAACAGCCAGCCATCGGTTGCAGCATTCTCCAGTCCGCGCTGGTGGGCAAAGCGCAGGCTGGCGCCGAGGATGGCGCCGATCGCCCCATAGGCGGTCAGCATGTTGGCGTGGAAGCGCGGGTGGGCGATATCGAGCAGGCGGATCTCGGGCCGCGTCGGCGCAAACAGGAAGCGGGCGCCGACTGCATAGACCACGGAGGCGAGGGCGATGGTGATGAGGGCGTGGGCGAGTTCGGCAGAGGCAGTGGCCGGCGTCAGGAACAGGCGGGCAACGGCATGCGCGGCCACGGCGATGATCGCCAGATAGGCGATGTCGAAGCCAAGCCGGATCAGCGAGGCGCGCATGCGGTGGAGCAGATCGACCACTTCGAACGAGGCGCCGAACAGCCGGTGGATGAGGAGCCGGCTGGCAAAGGCGGCGGCAAGGCCGGCTGCGACGGCGAGCAGGGCCACGGCTGTTACCGAAACCACCGACCAGCCCTCGGCGCGGATGCCTGCCGCAACGTCAGCCATCACCCCGGCGATGCCGGACATACCGGCAACGCCCATCTGCAAGCCATTGACAAAACGAGCGGAAAGCGTGTCGAGCGTGTCCGGCTGATCGGGCGAGGACGTTGGTTCAGGCGTCGTGGTTGCGGGTGCAGCCTGATGCGTGGCCGCGCCCCCCGACGCGGGCGCCGGTGCCGCGACGCCAGCGCCAGCGGGCGTCGTCGTTTCGCCCGAGGCCTGCGCCGCAGCGTCGCGCCACTCGACGGTCACCGACCCGCCGGCCTTGGCGGCGGCGCGCAAGGTCTCCTCGATCTCGGCAGCACTCTGGCCGGGTGTAAGGATCACGGTGACCGGCGGAGGCGTCGTCTCGGCGAGTGCGGGCAGGGCGAGGGTCAGGACGAGAACGAGGCCCGCCAGCAGATGGCGGCAGAAGAAGTGGAAACGCAGCATGAAATTCATCCATCAAAATCGGTTGTCCGCCCTGCGGCCTTGTCCATCACATTACATAACGTTCTAAAATTCCAATCGAATTTTGTGGGGCGGGATGGGGACTGGGCCGCGCCAGGGCCGCCGCTCACCAAGGGTTGCCCTGCGCCGAAGCTGCCCCCTCACTGTCCTGCCGGACATCTCTCCCCGCCAAGCGGGGAGAGAGACGCTGGGCGGACGCTCCGGTGCCAGGTCCTCCGGCCTACTTCGTCGTGTAGCCGCCATTCACCAGGATCGTCTGGCCGGTCATCCACCAGCCGTCGGAGACGAGGAAGCGGATGTAGGGGACGATGTCCTCGATGTCGGTGAGGCCGGTCCTGGAGAAGGCCGAAAGGGCCGATGCGGTTTTGTGATAGGCGACGGCGTCGGCGCCTTCGGCCGGGTAGAAGAAGGGCGTATCCATCGGGCCGGGTCCAATCGCGGTCACGGAGATGCCGCGCGCGCCGAACTCCTTGGCTGCTGCCCGGGTGAAGTGCTCCACCGGCGCCTTGGTGCCGGCATAGGCCGCATAGAAGGGCGTGAAGGCGCCGAGCAGCGAGGTGACCAGCGTGCAGACCTTGCCGTTGTCGCTGACATGCCTGCCGGCCTCGCGCAGGAAGAAGAATGCGGACTTCGAATTGACCGCGCTCATCTCGTCGTATTCGGCTTCGGTGATCTCGACGAAGGGCTTTTTCAGCACCTTGCCGACGGTGTTGACGGCGATGTCGATGCTGCCGAGCGCCGCCTTGGCGTCGGCAAAGAGCTTTTCGACATTGGCGGCGCTGGTGAGATCGCCGGAGAAGGCGTGGGCCGCGGCACCGGTCGCCTTGATCGCCGCCACGGTTTCATCGGCTGCCGCCTTCGTTGCCGCGCTGTTGTAATGGATCGCGACGCCACGGGCGCCGTGTGCGGCAAGATCGCGTGCGAGCAGGCCGCCGAGGTTCTTCGCGCCGCCGGCGATGAGGGCGGTTTTGCCGTTGATGCTGTGGTCTGCCATGGGTTTCTCCTGTTGTGCGCCTGATGGCGGATGCTTTCGTTCGGCGGGCCGGGCTACGCATTTGCCCGAGATCGCCCCGCTCTCCAGTACGGGCCGCCTGTGCGACCGCCGCTCGTTGCGGACGTCGTGTCTCTTGCTTCATAGGGTGCGGGCCTTATCGCCGCCGACGTGAGCGGTCGGTGATGCGACCGGCATCGCGACCAGGAGAATATCGTCGGCGCTGCTGGCATAAAGTCCCCGAACGTGACATGACTTGTCAGGAATTACGAACAATGGGAGTGAGGCGTCGCGCGCCGGCATGGACAGGATCGAGCTTTTCCGCATCTTCACCCGTGTCGTCGAAAGCGCGAGTTTTACCCGCGCGGCCGACACGCTGGGCCTGCCGCGCTCCTCGGTTTCGGCGGCGGTGCAGACGCTCGAAACACGGCTCGGCACGCGACTTCTCCATCGTACCACGCGCAAGGTTGCGCCGACGCAGGATGGGGCAGCCTTCTACGAGCGCTGCCTGCGGCTGATTTCCGATATGGACGAGGCGGAGAACCTGTTTCGCCGCGACACCTCCGGCCCGACCGGACGGCTGCGGGTCGACCTGCCGAGCCGCATCGGCCGGCTGATCGTGGCGCCGGCGCTGCCGGAGTTCCTGGCGCGGTACCCCGGCATCGACATCGATCTCGGCATGACCGACCGGGCGGTGCACCTGATCGAGGAAAGCGTCGACTGCGCACTGCGTGTCGGACCGCGCGAGGATTCGAGCCTGATTGCCCGGCCGTTCGGCACGCTCAGGCTGATCAATGTCGCAAGCCCCGACTATCTCGAGCGCCACGGCACGCCGGAGACGCCCGACGATCTCAGCGCCCACGTCGCGGTCAACTACGCTTCACCCTCGAGCGGCCGGGTGGAGGACTGGGAATGGGTGGAGAACGGCGAGGCGCGCACGGTTTCGGTTGCCGGCCGGGTCAGCGTCAACAGCGCCGAAGGCAGCATCGCCTGCTGCCTCGCCGGCCTCGGCCTGATCCAGATCCCGGCCTATGACGTGATCGATCACATCCGAGAGGGCCGGCTGGTCGAGGTGATGCCGCATCACGTCGCCGCGCCGATGCCGATGGCTTTGCTCTACCCGCACCGCCAGCATCTGTCGCGCCGGCTCAAGGTGTTTGCCGACTGGCTGGAGGGGCTGATGCGGGGGGTGATTGCGGCGTGAGGCGGCGATGCGGTTTGGGCTCGCTTTGTTGGCGCGCTCTAGCTGATCGTCTGATGACACCGCCTGCCGTTCCACGGCAGGAACTCGGATCCGCCGGCATTCCACTTGCCGTCGAATTCGGAGAAATCCGGCGTGAAGGTGACGATCAGCTGGCCGTAGCCGTATTTGTCGCGCCACATGAAGCTTCGGGTGAGATCGCTGCCGTCGCCATCGTCGCCGGTTTCGGCGAGTTCACCGTCGACGGACTGGCCCTGATCGGAAAACACGTATTTGCCGACGACCGTACCATCGGCAGCGGTTTCGAAATGCGTCTCGGCGTCCGAGAGCACGCCGGCGGAGGAAAGCTGGCCGCAATAGGTGCCCGAGGGCGCGGTGCTCGTCTCGCCTGCCATCGCCGCAGAGGCGGATGCGGCCACAAGCAGCAGCGCGGCGGTGAAGGAAAGGCTTGCAGGCAACGCGGCACCTTTGGCGTTTCGGGATGTCGCGGTCTCTCGTGATCGCCTGGCAGCAGCGAGTCGCGACGGTTGTCGTCATGGACAGTCATTCGGGATGCAAAATCAAGATGCTCATGCGTCCAGCGCCGGCGCGGTTCTGACGCTGGCGTCGCCGAACAGGCGTCCCTTCTCGGCGACGAGGAAGCAGGCGAGTATCGGAGCGCGATGTGCTTCCACATCGCGCTCCGAGGCATGTCGTCAGGTCAATCAGCTTGCATCAAAGCCCGCGTGAAAGCTGACGCGCCCTGACGGTACCGGACCTTCGAACGCCTTTGCCATGAAGTATTCGGCCGGAACGCCTTCAAGGCGCAGGGCGGCGTGGTTCTCGAAGCCGAAGCGTTTGTAGTAGTCGGGCTCGCCGAGAACGACGCAGCCCTTGGCGCCGGTCTTTGCAAGGCGCGCAAGGCCTTCGCGGATCAGCCTGCCGCCGGTGCCGCTCTTCTGGTGGTCGGGCCTGACGGAGACGGGGCCGAGACCGAACCAGCCCTTGTCCTTCCCGTCGATCGTGACCGGGGAGAAGGCGACGTGACCGATGATTTCGCCCTGGTCGAGGGCGACCAGCGAGATCGTCAAGGCGCCGGCGTTGCGCAGCGCGTCGATGATTTCGGCCTCCGTCTGGCTGCTATAGGCCATCGGCGCAAAAGCGGCCTTGGTGATCTGCCGGATGGTTGCGATGTCAGTCGCTCGTTCGGAGCGTATGTCGATGGTGGTCATTGTCAAAAACCTGTTCTTGAAACCCTTCAGTCGCGCGCTGTCGACCGCGAACGACGGATATCGTTCGCCGGTGGCGCGGTTTCGCGTCTCGACCGATCGAGACGCTCAGTGGGTGAGAACAAGCTCCAGCATCGACAATTCCTCTGCTCAGTTCAGGCGAGCAGGTTCGGTATAGGGCCAGGCCTTTGCCATGGTCAACAGGCGGCTCTGGTAGCGCAACGCGTTCACGCGGCGGCCGGTTGAGGTCCGTTCCCGCTTCGTCGTTCGCGCCTGTTGCCTGCGTCCTAGTTTTCCTGAACCGAAACGCCGTCCTGGCCGATCTTGATCTCGACGCCCGGCTTCGTCTCTTCCTGGTAGACATAGATGCCGAGGCCGACGACGGCGACGGCAAGCAGGGCGATGACGAGATAGAGGCCGTTTCGGTTCATGCGGAACTCCTTTTTCGCGGTTTCGTCAGGGAAATAGGAGCTTCTCAAGGAAAGACAACGGGATAGCGACGAACATGCGCACGGAGGGTGGCCCGGCCAAGCGACTGAGGGGGCCGATTTGACCACTATGCTGGCGTCTGTGTGGCCGCGCAGGGGAACCTCAGCGCGCCCGCAGCGCCTTCTATTCCTGTGGCGTACAAAGGTTGATTTGCCTGCATTGGTTGATTTTCGCTAATTGAGGCAAATAGATTGAACGACGCGAATGACCGAATGCGGATGGTGGCCGGAATAATGGTGCTTGGAAGTTTCTACCGAAAAACCTTCGACATGGACCATTCGGACACGAGCGCCGCGGCGTTCTTCTCACGCGTGATCAAGCTCGTGCTCTCCTTCTGGGCGGCCGAGTTCTTCATGACCGGCGGGCTCTGGGTGGTGCTGGGCGTCAATCCGGTCGACTACGCGCCGATCAAGCTCGTCGTGTCGCTGGTTTGCGTGCTGATCACGCTGATGATTTCGCACATCGTGGCGATGATGCGCGCGCGGAACATCGCAGCCCAGGTTTTCGTGTCGGCCGTCCTGTCCATTCTGGCGTCGACGGTTGCAACCACCATCGACTATCACCTGTTCACCTATGTGAAGCCCGCAGTCGGTGTCGACTATACAATCGAGAACTTCTGCTACACGCTGTTTTACGGCGTCTCGCTGTTCTTCGGCTGGTCCTGCTTCTTCATCGCCTACATGTACAATCTGAAGGTCAGCGCGCAGGAGCGCCGGCTGGCGATCTCGCGCGAAGAGGCGCTGACCGCGAAGATGCAGGCGCTCTACTACCAGATCAATCCGCACTTCCTGTTCAACACGCTGAACTCGATCGTCGGTCTGATCGAGGAGGGCGCCTCCTCTCAGGCGAGCCGCGTGGTGCTTTCGCTGTCGTCGTTTCTGCGAAAGACGCTGGAGATGGATCCTCTGCGGGATCTGGCGCTTTCGGAGGAGCTGGCGCTGCAATCGGAATATCTGGCGATCGAGAAAGAGCGGTTCTCCGATCGCATCAGCGTCACGCTCGACATTCCGCAGGAGCTGAGAACGGCGCTGGTGCCGAGCCTGATCCTGCAGCCGCTCGTCGAGAATGCCGTGAAGCATGGGCTCGGGCGCTCGTCCGGCGATCTGAAGATCACGATCAGCGCGTCGCAGGAGGAGGACCGGCTGCAGCTTTCGGTCGACAACGTGTCCGATGCCGGCGAAGTCCTGCCGATGGTCAATCGATCCGGGCTCGGTGTGGGGCTTGCGAATGTCGAAGAGCGTGTCAAGGCGCGCTTCCCCGAGGGCGGTTCGCTCATCGCCGGACCGGTCTCCCCGGCCCATTTCCGCGTGACCCTGACCATGCCGTTGAGGGCACCCGCCGCCGATCGGCTTGCCGATGCTGCCATCAACGCCGCGCCGGCCGTGACGGCCTGAACGGGGTGCGACAATGGCTGGCGCGCGCCCCTGGGAGGCGCGCGACGGGAGTAACAGGGGTGGCTCGCGTTCAGACCGAACGCGTCAGGCCGCCATCCACCTTCAGGTTCTGGCCGGTGATGTAGGCGGCACCATCAGAGGCGAGGAAGGCGACGGTGGCGGCGATCTCGGCGCTGGTGCCGTAGCGCTTCATCGGCACGGCATCGCGGCGCTCTTCGGTCGCCGGCAGGCTGTCGATCCAGCCGGGCAAAACGTTGTTCATGCGCACATTGTCGGCCGCATAGGTGTCGGCGAAGATCTTGGTGTAGGAGGCAAGACCGGCGCGGAAGACGGCGGAGGTCGGGAACATCGGCGAGGGCTCGAAGGCCCAGGCGGTGGAGATGTTGATGATCGCGCCCGCCTTCTGCTTCTGCATGATCGGCGTGACGAGGCGGACCGGGCGGATGACGTTCATCAGGTAGACGTCGAGGCCGGTGTGCCACTGCTCGTCGGTGATTTCGAGGATCTGGGCGCGCGGGCCATGGCCGGCGCTGTTGACCAGCACGTCGATCCGGCCCCATTTTTCCATGGCCGCATCGACAAGACGCTTCAGGTCGTCGTTCGACTGGTTGGAGCCGGTGATACCGATGCCGCCGAGCTCGGCGGCGAGCGCCTCGCCCTTGCCGGAGGAGGAGAGGATCGCAACCTTGTAGCCGTCGGCTGCCAGACGCCTGGCGCTCTCGGCACCCATGCCTGAGCCGCCGGCGGTGATTACGGCCACTTTTTCTACTGCCATTTTACCAATCTCCTCATCCATATTCGTGGAATGCCGCTTTCGCGGGTGCTGCCATTGAAATACCATCTCCTCCATGCGACGACGAAGCAATTTCGCTTTCATATGGCAGTAGAAAAACTATCCGATGAGTGATGCACCGGGAAAGCTCCCTTCGCTGAATGGGGTGAAAGTGTTCGAGGTGGCCGCGCGCCACCTGAACTTTCGCCTCGCAGCCGAGGAACTGGGCGTGACGCAAGGGGCCGTCGCCCAGCAGATCCGCGGGCTCGAGGCCGAGCTTGGGGTCAAGCTCTTCGAGCGGTTGCCGCGCGCGCTGGCGCTGACCGGCGAGGGGCGCGCCTATATCGCCGATGTCAGGCGGGCGCTGGAGATCATCGCGCGGGCGACCGACGGGCTGAAGCCCCAGCCGGTGCGGCTGACGATCAGCACCACGCCGTCCTTCGCGTCGCGCTGGCTGATCCCGCGCCTGCCGGATTTCACCGCGCGGCATCCGGATCTCGACCTGCATATTCTGGCGACCGACCGCATGTCGAGCTTCCAGGCCGATGGCGTTGATCTCGCCGTGCGCTATGGGCGGCCACCCTTCGGGCCGGGGCTTGCGGTGGAACTGCTGTTCGAGCAGGAGATCGTCGCGGTCTGCAGCCCGATGCTGCTTGCCGGGCGGCCGGCGCCGAAAACCGCCGAGGAACTGGCCAGCTACACGCTGCTGCACGACGCCCATAATTTCTGGCCGGAGTTCATCGAGCGGCATTTCGGCGGCAGCCGGCAGGCCTCGTTCAAGGGCATCAGCTTCAACCAGACCTCGCACGCGATCGAGGCGGCGACGGCAGGCCAGGGGATCGTTCTTGCCAACCGCGATTTCGTCGCGCGCGATCTCGCCGAAGGGCGGCTCATCCGGCTGTTCGAGGGCTCGATGACTGGGCCCTCGGACTTCTATCTGGTCTGGCCGCGCTACCGAAAGTCGCTCAGCCTTCAAACTGTGATCGCCTGGCTCAGTGACGAGGCGAAAAAGGAGCGGGGAGGCCCGACCGATCGGGATCCTGCAAATGGGTGGCGGAGCGAGGGTTCCTGATCCGCGATCAGCGACGCAGCGCCGTGTCGAGCCGGTAGAGCAGGGCGTGAAACGCGCCTTTGCTGGGCTTTCGTCCCGGCAACTTGCCGACGATGCCTCGGATTTCCGTCGATGCGAGCGCGATCAGCTGCCGGAGTTCCGTTTCGGTGGCGGCTGCCTCGTCGGCTGTTCCGATCGACAGCGCCTGGATGGCGTAGGCGGCGGGGCCGAGCACATGGTTGATCTGGTGCGGCGTCTCGATCGGGTGGGTATAGGGCGCACCGGCCGCAGCAATGGCCGCGCGGGCGGCAGCCTTGGCGGCGGGATCGTCAACCGCGCGCGTCGCTGCCTGGGCGCCCCAGGCGGCTTTGCGCAAGACGGCCGTGCGCGGACCACCCTCGGCAAAGGCGACAGCCGCGGCGATCGCCTCGCGCGGCCGGGTATCGCCCGGCACCGCCGCCTCGAAGACCGGCAGCGCGCGCGCGGCGCACAGGACCGCCCAGCGGGTAATATGGCGCAGGTCGTCTTCGGTCAGGAGCGGTGGTGGGGCTTCGTCGGTCATGGGGTGCTCATGGTGAACAGGCCGAATGCATATCATGCGGTCGCCACGTGACAAGCCGATCGGTTGTATAGAGGGCGCAGGTTGCATCCCTTCATAAACGCCATATCTTTCACCGCCGAGCCATTTGCAGCCGCAAACTCAGGAAAAGGGAGGCTCCATGCCGGCCGTCGGTTCCGATTATGGCGATGTCGTTGCCTGGCGGCGCGACATTCATGCCCATCCGGAGTTGGACGGCGGAGTTCGTGCGTTCCAAACTCGCCGCGTTCGGATGCGACGAGGTCGTGACCGGCATCGGTCGGACGGGCGTCGTGGGCGTTATCCACGGCCAGAAGCGGTCGAGCGGCAGGGTGATTGGCCTGCGGGCGGATATGGATGCCTTGCCAATCGAGGAGGCGACCGGGGCCGCCTGGGCGTCAAGGACAACGGGCGTCATGCACGCCTGCGGTCATGACGGCCACACGGCGATGTTGCTGGGGGCCGCGCGGGAATTGGCCGAGGCGCGAGCATTTGACGGCACGGCCGTGGTCGTCTTTCAGCCGGCCGAAGAGGGCGGCGGCGGTGGCAAGGCCATGGTCGACGATGGCCTTATGGAGCGTTTCGGAATCAACGAGATCTATGCCATGCACACGGAGCCCGGTTTGCCGATCGGGCAGTTTGCCACCGCTTGTGGACCTCTGGCCGCTTCCGCCGATGGCTTTAGGATCAGGATCGACGGCAAGGGCGCACATGGCGCTTCCCCGCACGTCAGCGTCGATCCGCTGGTGGTCGGCGCCAATGTACTTCTGGCCTTGCAGACGATCGTCTCCCGCAACGTCCATCCGCGTCAGTGCGCCGTGGTCACGGTCGGCTGGATGGCAGGAGGCAAGGCCGGCAACGTCATCCCCCAATCGGCCGAGATGGGCGGGACGGCCAGGACCTACGATCCCGGCACGAGAGACCTGATAGAGGCGCGCGTTACCTCCATCGCGCAACGGATTGCCGAGGCCTACGGAGCCAGCGCCACGGTCACCTACAAACGCATGTTTCCGCCGACCGTGAACCATGGAAGAGAGACCGCCTTTGCCGTCAGCGTGGCGCGATCCCTGGTCGGAGACGCGCACGTCAACGACGCCCTGGAGCCGCTGATGGGCTCGGAGGACTTTGCCTTCATGCTCGAAGCGCGCCCCGGCAACATCATGCTGATCGGTAATGGCGACAGCGCGTCGGTGCATGACGCGCGGTTCGATTTCAATGACGATGCCATTCCTTTCGGCGTGGCCTATTTCAGGGCCATCGTGGAGGGCAGAATGCCGCTCTGAGCGATCGGCCGGATGTCCATCGCGCTGCGGCTGCAGCGACGACATCAACGAGGTTTCCTGCCCTCAACGCTCCCAGCCCTCGGTAAACGGAAAGCGTTCCGCCCAGAGCGTCGCGAGCTTCGGATCGGTATCGACGCGGCGGACGATGTCGGCAAGGGTCGGGGCGACCTCGTAGAAGCGGCGGCGGCCGGGTGACCAGCGCGAGGCGGTGGCGACGTAGAGGTCGAGGACCGACAGTTCATCGCCGAGAAGGTATTTGCCCGGTTGCAGTTCCGCGCCCATTCGCTGCCAGCAATGGGCGACGCGGTCGAACACGCGGGCCTTGACGGTTGCGTGGTCCTCTTCCCGTTCGGCGATGCGGGACGGGTCGTCGGTGATCCAGTAGAGCGCGTAGATGGCGGCGGATACGAAGGTCATCCATCGGAGAAACGCCGGCCGTTTTGGGTCGGTTATCGCCGGGGCCAGACGGCTCTGAGGGTGTGCGTCGGCAAGCCAGAGCAGGATCGCGGCGCTTTCGGTCATCAGTTCGCCGGTCGGGAGTGCGAGGGCCGGAACCTGGCGCAGGGGATTGATGCGCGCCAGCCTGTCCGCCTCCTGCTTTCCTTCCCAGGGGGCGTGTTCCTCGACGCGGTAGGGCACGCCGATGAGGCTCAAAACGGCCTCGATCGGAACCGATCCTGAGCCTGAGGCTCCGTAGACGACAAACGGCTCGGCCAATTGCTTTTCTCCTCCTGATCGCGCCGCGACGAATCCGGCCGAAGCCTGGTCGCCCTGCGTCGAGACTGGGGCGGGGCGGCTTTTTCGCGTTGCAGCCGCATAGATCCCCGCTTTCGCGATACAATCAAGGCCCTGAGGTGCAATTGGACGTTTCGCCGCAAATCCCGGTTGCAGCGGGCAGGCGGGCCGATTCCGCTTTCCGCGGCAAGGGGCTCCGGCTCCATCTGCCGGAGCGACGGTTCGTCCGCATGCCGACATTTTGACCGTGCCCGGTTGCTGTTGGCGCGGTTCCAGGCTGAAGCAGGACACGAGGATTGATCCGATGTCGCCAGTCACCGCCGCGTCTCCGACGCTCGATCGCGACCTTCTGCTGAAGGCGGCACAGGAGCGTCTGCTGCGCTCGGAATGGTCGCGGGTGCAGTTGCGATCGTTTCAAGGCGGCGCGCTGCAATCCGCCCTGAAGCATGCGGTCAATGCGTCACCCTACTATCGCGAAACCATTGGCGACCGCTTGGCGCAGGGGGCCGCACTCAAGGATCTGCCCGTGCTGACGAAGCGGGCGCTTATGGAGAATTTCGACCGGATCGTTACCGACCCGAGGCTGAGCCGGCAACTGGTCGAGGGGCATCTCGGCGGACAGTCTTCCGGCTCGCTTCTGCTTGGTGAATACAGAGCCGTTGCCACGGGCGGCACGACCGGCGAGCGTGGGGTCGCGGTCTTCGATCCCGCAGCCTGGCTATCGGCCATCGCCAACATGGTGCGTTTCCAGGCGATCGTCGGCATCGACGAGACGACGCGCAGTGTTGCCATATTCGCCTCGTCGCCGGTCCATATTTCCTACCATATCGGCGTGGAGCTTCGGGCGTTGAGGCCGCCGGCGCCCCGGTTCAACGTGCTGATGCCGATCGAGGAGATCGTGGAGGGCCTCAACCTGAACCAGCCCGAGGTGATCTCGACCTATCCGTCCTTCGTGCGTGTCCTGGTGGGCGAGCAGCAGGCGGGGCGGCTGAAGATCAGGCCGCGGCTTTTCCGAACCAGCGCCGAGACGCTGACGGAGGAGGTGCGCGAGCTTGCGGCCGAGACCTGGCAGGCGGCCATCGCCGACAGCTATGTCTGCACCGAGGCGGGACCCATGGGCCACGAATGCTTGCTTGGCGACGGGCTGCATCTCGCCGAGGACAGCTTCGTCTTCGAGGTGGTGGACGGAGACGACCGCCCGGTACCCGACGGCGTGGAGGGCGCGAAGCTGCTGGTGACGACCCTTGCCAATCGCGCGCTGCCGCTGGTGCGCTACGAGATCTCCGACATCGTGGCGATGGCGACCGAGCCGTGCCGCTGCGGCCTGCCGTTCTGGCGGATCGGGTCGATTGCCGGGCGGAGGGAAGAGACGCTGCGGCTGCCCAGGCGTGGTGGTGGGACGGTCAATGTGCACGCCCACCGGCTTCGCTCGCCGCTGACGGGTGCGGCCGGGGTGCGGCAATTCCAGTTCGTGCAACTGCCGGATGGTCTGGAAATCGCGATCGCCGTGTTTGAAGGCGCCGATGCGGCCGCCGTCCACGCTGCCGTCGAACTGGGCGTGCGTGCGGCACTCGAGGCGGTGGAAGCCGAACCCGCGGAGTTCCGTGTGCGGGTGGTGGATGCGATCGCGCGTTCGGGCGGCGGCGCGAAGCAAAAGCTGGTGGTCTCCGGCGGCGACTAGGAGAGGGCAGGATGCACGCGTGGTGCAATCGCGGCCCGGCTTCGGCCACGCGGCAGCAGGTGGACATTCCGGTGGCCGGCGGGCGGGCAAGCGGCTTATAGTGTTGATAGGCCGGTCCGGGGCCGATATGAAGCCGGCCTCTTGCCCGCGATACGGAGTTTTGAAGATTGAGCGTTGCCTTCACCAAGGAAGAAAGTGCCGAAACCGCCGCCGAAACGTTGCTGCCGGACCGGGCGGTTTCGTCGCATCCGAACCTGGTGACAAAGGCGGGGCTGACGGCGCTGGAGGCGCAGATGCAGGAGGCGCGGGTCGCCTATGAAGCGGCAGCCACGATCGACGACGTGAACGAAAAGCGGCGGCAGCAGGCGGGACCCTTGCGGGACGTGCGCTATCTCTCCGAACGGCTGCGCACCGCACAGCTGATGCCCGAACCTGCCTCCAACGAGATCGTCGCCTTTGGCAGCACGGTGACCTTCAGCCGGGACGACGGGCGGGTACAAAAATACCGGATCGTCGGCGAGGACGAGGCAGACCCCAAGGCGGGATCGATCTCCTATGTCTCGCCGGTGGCACGCATCCTCATGGGCAAGGCAGTGGGCGACCTCGTCACGGTCGGCGACCAGGAGCTCGAGGTCGTGGCGATTTCCTGACCTTTAGCGTTTCGGCTTGATCGCGTGGATTCGTGGCCATTATTATCGTATCCGATTTAATAGTGTCATCTTGACATTCCGCTGTTGCTCGGTATTTATATCGCGTCCGATCTAATTTGGCGGTGCCGGATGATCGGAGGCGCTTGCCGGAGGCAGGCGGCCAAGAGGTTTCCTCGGTTCGTCGGTACGGAGAATGGACATGCACAACACTGGTGACGCTACGCCCGTTCGCGCCTATCGCGAGTTTTCCCGCGTGCTCGATCCCGATGTCTACGAGCCGCTGCCGGATGACTGGCTGATCGGCATCACCGACGTCGTGAATTCCACCGGCGCGATCCGGGCCGGGCGCTACGAGGACGTCAACTATGTCGGCGCTTCGGCGATTGCCGCCATCGGCAATGCGCGCGGCGATTTCGATTTTCCCTTCGTGTTTCGCGGCGATGGCGCGGCCTTTGCGCTGGCGCCCGGTGGCGCGGCAATGGCAGCTTCGGCGCTGCGGCAGCTCGCCGCCTTCGCAAGGGACCGGTTTGGTCTCGATTTGCGCGTCGGCCTGCTGACGGTCCGGGATATCAGGGACCATGGCCAGGATGTGCGCATCGCCCGCTATGCCGCATCGGAAAACGCGACCTATGCGATGTTTGCCGGCGGTGGGCTTAAGTGGGCGGAGCGGCAGTTGAAAGAGGGGCGTTACCTGCTTTCGCCGGAAAGCCATGGAGCCGAACCGGATCTGACCGGCCTTGCCTGCGAATGGCGGCCGTTTCCAAGCCGGCAGGGGCAGATCCTGTCGCTGCTGGCCGAACCCGCCGACGACGTGACGCCCGAGCGCTTTGCCGCCGTGGCGCGCGCGGTGATCGCTGTCTTCGATCAAGGGCCGCGGCAGTCGCATCCTCTGCCTGAGGAAATGGGTGTGCCGAAGGACGCGCGGGTGCGGGTTGCGCCCGAGCGCTGGGCGGGAGTGGCCGCCAGTTCCGATTTTCGCAAATATGACGACGGCCTGCGCCTGACGGTGGATTGCACGACGGAGCAGATCGACCGCATCGAGGCGATCCTTGCGGCCGCCAAGGCGCGCGGCGAGGTGATCTTCGGGCTGCACCGGCAGAGCCACGCGCTGATGACCTGCCTTGTGCCGTCGGCGCGACCGGATGCGCACTTGCATTTTCTCGACGGCATGGACGGCGGTTACGCCAAAGCGGCGGAAATGATGGTGCCGCGTGAGCGCTTGAGTGCCTGATCCGGCCAAGCGGCAAGGGCGGCGGAGAGCCGCCCTTGCGCGTGATGCTGGCCGCTCCAATCGCCGTGCCGGCCTTTGCGCGAGCGATAATCGCGGCAGCGGCAGGCGGGCGTTTCAGCGACCTTCACTATTTCCGGTTTCCGGGCTGACCAGCGCCTAGCAGGTTGTCGCGCAGCTTTGCCACCGACCGCTGCACCGTCTCAAAGTCGTCACCGAGGCCGATCACGTCGGTCAGCGCAGCACCCGGCTCGGCATCCACCACCGCCTGGCCGGCCGGCGTCAGCGTCAGCCGCACCTGGCGTTCGTCTGCGGGATCGCGGCGACGCTGAAGGTAACCGTCAGCCTCGAGCTTCTTCAGGATCGGCGTCAGCGTGTTCGATTCCAGAAAGAGCTTTTCACCAAGCGTGCTCACCGTCTGGTCGTCCTCTTCCGACAGCGCCACGAGGGTCACGTATTGGGTATAGGTGAGGCCCAGCTTGTCGAGCAGGGGCTTATAGGCGCGGCCGAAGGCAAGATTTGCCGAGTAGATCGCAAAGCACAGGAAGTTCGAAAGCTTCTTGCCGCCCTTGGCCGATGCAGTGCCAGGGTCCTTGGCAGTCTTGGACGTGGACATGGGAATCTTTTTTCCTTTTCGTTGTCTGCACTTAATATAAATCGTATCCGATTAAATCGCAATGGTGTTGACGGTACTTCACGCTTCATCTATAAACATCGCATCCGATTAAATCGGATCCGATAAAAAATCAAACAGAGAGGAAATGACATGACCG
Organism: Ensifer sp. Root558; assembly: GCF_001427045.1. Classification (NCBI taxonomy): domain Bacteria; kingdom Pseudomonadati; phylum Pseudomonadota; class Alphaproteobacteria; order Hyphomicrobiales; family Rhizobiaceae; genus Ensifer; species Ensifer sp. Root558. Next base: position 466,299 of record NZ_LMGC01000001.1, read on the forward strand.
AGAAGCTTCTTTTCACCGGCAAGACCCACAACACCAGCGGCCGCGACGGCGGCACCATCAGCCAAGACGGCACTTTGGAACTCAAGCTCACCCAGCCGCATCCGGCCGCGGAAAACCTGTTCGGCGCCGCCTGGTCGGCCTGTTACCTGGGCGCGATCGAGCTCGCAGCGCTGCAGCGCAAGGTGAAGCTCCCGGCCGGGCCGCAGGTCGATACCGAGATCGATCTCAACGTCAACGACGGCTCCTATTTCCTGCGTGCCCGCCTGAACGTTCGCCTGGATGGTCTCGACCGCGACGTTGCGCACGACATCATCCACGCCGCCCATGATATCTGCCCTTACTCCAAGGCAGTGCGCGGCAACATCGACGTCGAGACCAATCTCCTCTGATTTCGGCTTAAAAAAACCTATTGATATCACCGGGATGTGCCTGAGCTGGTCACCAGCCGCGGCGCATCCCGATTTCGTTTCAGCAGCGCTCGTTCCTCTACGCATGGCGTCCGGCGGCGGCGGCGGAGGGATTTTCCCGACGGGACCTCACAAGAATGTAATTTGGCCGATCGTCCGCCTTGTTGGTATTTTCGCGCCTTCGCATGTACAGGGGAGCGGCCCTGAGGGGCCGATGGTCGCATGCCTTACAACCTCACGGTCAATGGAAAGAGCTATGCCGTCGATGTGGACGGCGATATCCCTCTGCTCTGGGTCCTGCGCGACACGATAGGGCTTACCGGAACCAAATTCGGCTGCGGCATCGCCATGTGCGGCGCCTGCACGGTCCATGTCGACGGGCAGGCGGCGCGCTCCTGCGTGATGCCGGTGTCAGAGGCGGCGGAGAAACCGATCACCACGATCGAGGCCATCGGCGACACGCCAGAGGGCAAACGGGTGCAGCAGGCGTGGATCGACATCGACGTGGTGCAGTGCGGCTACTGTCAATCCGGGCAGATCATGTCGGCGACCGCGCTCATTGCCGCCAATCCCACGCCGACCGACGACGACATCGATGCGGTCATGGCCGGAAACATCTGTCGATGCGGCACCTATCCGCGCATTCGTGCAGCCATCAAGCTTGCGGCGCGGGGGTGATGCCATGTCCATCTTCGACAGAACGAACCTTTCCTTATCGCGCCGCCAGCTTCTGATCGGCGCATCGCTGACCGGCGCGGGGCTGGTGATCGGCTTCAGGCCGCAGGCGGCCGTCGCAGCGGGCGAGCCCTTTTCGCCGAACGCCTTCATCCGCATTCCCCAGGAAGGCAAGATCACCTTCGTCATGCCCTCGGTGGAAATGGGGCAGGGCATCTATACGGCGGTCGCGATGATGCTTGCCGAAGAGCTGGAGGTCGGGCTCGACCAGGTGGTGCTGGAACATGCGCCGGCCGACCCCAAGCAATATGCCAATCCGCTGCTGGGCGACCAGATCACCGGCGGTTCCTTTGCGATCCGCGGTGTCTACGAGCAGATGCGCAAGGCGGGTGCGGCGGCCCGCATCATGCTCATCGGCGCTGCGGCGCGCGACTGGGGCGTTTCGCCGGACGCCTGCAAGGCCGAGGCGGGACATGTGGTCGAGACCGCCGGCAGCCGGCGCGCCGCCTATGGCAGCCTGATTGCGGCTGCGGCCTCTGAAGTCGCGCCGCAGGAGGTGCCGCTGAAGCCGGCGTCCAGCTACCGGGTGATCGGCAAGCCGATGCATCGTCTCGACAGCCCGGAGAAGGTGAACGGCACGGCGAAATTCGGCATCGATGCCCGCCCGGATGGCGTCTCCTATGCGGCGATCGCGATCTGTCCGCACTTCAACGGCAAGCTGCGCTCAGTCGACGAGGCCCCGGCCATGGCGATCAAGGGCGTCAGCCAGGTGGTCCGCATCGAGGAGGCCGTCGCGGTCGTCGCCAACAATACCGGCGCTGCGCGGAAGGGGCTCGCGGCCCTTTCGATCGAATGGGATCCGGGGCCGAGCGCCTCGGTTTCGCAAGCCGAACTCGAGCACCTCATGGATGCGGCGATCGACGGCAAGGCCCTGCCGCATGTCAGCGAAGGCGATGTCGCCAAGGCCGAGGCCGAGCATGGGCCGGTGCACGAATTCGTCTACCGCATGCCGATCCTGACCCATTCCGCCATGGAGCCGATGAATTGCACCGTGCATGTGCGCCCCGATGGCTGCGAGGTCTGGGTGGGGACGCAGATCATGAGCCGGGCACGGCAGGCGGCGGCCGACGTTACCGGCCTGCCGGTCGAAAAGGTGGTGGTGCACAACCACTTGCTCGGCGGCGGCTTTGGCCGCAGGCTCGATGTCGACGGCGTGATCCTCGCGACGAAGATCGCCAAGCAGGTGAAGGGCCCGGTGAAAGTGACCTGGAGCCGGGAGGAGGACATCCGTCACGACTGCTATCGTTACCTCAACTACAGCAAGGTGACGGCGACGCTCGGGGCCGACGGCATGCCGGTCTCCTGGCGGCACCGGGTCATCGGCCCGTCGGTCATGGCGCGCTGGTTCCCGGGCTTTACCAAGGACGGTGTCGACCTCGACCAGATGGCGGGGGCCGAAACGCCCTATGCGATCGAAAACAGGCAGACCGATTTTGCCCGCCAGGAGGCGCCGGATGGCATGCTCACCGGTAACTGGCGTGGTGTCGGCGCCACCCGCAACATTCCCCCGGTCGAATGCGGAATCGACGAACTGGCGGAACTGGCGGGCATCGATCCGCTCGAATACCGGCGGCGGCTGCTGCAGCACAAGCCGCGGCTGCTCGGCGCGCTCGACCTTGCAGCCGAGAAGGCCGGCTGGTCGACCCCGCTTGCCAAGGGCAGGGGGCGGGGTATCGCGGTTGCCGAGGATTTCGGCAGCTTCGCGGCGATGGTCGCCGAAGTCAGCCTCGACGGGAACGGCAGGTTCAAGACCGAGCGTATCGTCTGCGCGGTCGATTGCGGCCAGGTGATCAACCCGGACACGGTCGAAGCGCAGATCCAGAGCGGCGTCGTCTACGGCCTGAGTGCGGCACTTTACGGGCGCATCACCGTCGAAAACGGCGCGGTGGTCGAAGGGAATTTCGACGATGCGCCTGTCCTGCGCATTCACGAGACGCCGCCGATCGAGGTGCATATCGTGCCGAGCGCCGAGGCGCCCGGCGGCATCGGCGAGGTGGGCACGCCCGGCGTGGCGCCGGCGCTTCTGAACGCGATCTTCATGGCGACCGGCAAGCGGCTCAGAACCCTGCCGATCGACCAGGGCGACCTGAGGAGGGTGTGACCATGAACAGGCCCGCTCTTGCTCTCTCGCTTGCATCCGCGCTCGTGGCCGCAGGTCTCATCGCCACTTTCGAGCCGGTCAACGGTTTTGCCGAAACCGCCAGCGGCGGCGCCTTGAAAGGCGCGGCCGACTTTGCCTCGATCACCGACGCGCGCCAGCGCTCGAAGGCGATCTTTGCCGAGGCAAGCCGGGTGCTCACCCATCCGCGCTGCATCAACTGTCACCCGGCAACGCGCAGCCCGACGCAGGGCGAGGACATGCACCCGCATGTGCCACTGATGATCGCCGCCGACAGTTCGATGGGGCCGGCCGGCCTTGCCTGCAGCACCTGCCACGGCGCGGAGAACCGGGCGATCGTCGGCAGCCGGCTGAAATCCATCCCCGGCAACGCCCATTGGCAGCTGGCGCCCGAAAGCATGGCCTGGCAGGGCCTCACCGTTCGCGAGATCTGCGAACAGGTGAAGGACACCGAGCGTAACGGCAACCGCTCCCATGCCGATCTCAGCAAGCACATGGGCGAGGATCACCTGGTCGGCTGGGCCTGGCATCCGGGTGAGGGCCGCAGTGCGCCGCCCGGTTCGCAACCGGAGTTCGCCGCGCTGATCACAGCCTGGGTGGATACCGGCGCGGAATGTCCGGACTGAGCGCAAGCGCATGTCCGGACTGAGCGGAAGCTCAAGTTTGGGCTAAGCGGATTGGATTGCCGGCGAGCGCTGTATCAGCCTGTCGAAGCGCGTGCCGCGCACGGCGTCATGCAATCTTCAGCAGCCTTCGCCAGGCCTGCTGCAAGATTGGATTTGATGCGGTCAAGTAACTGTAAACAACTGAAAATTGCAAGATCGAGGCGTTGCTGCGACGATCGGGGAGCGCAGGCACGTCGTCGCTAGGAGCGGGTCCTCCTTGACAATGCAGCCGGACTGTTCGACCTTCGCGCTCATGACCTGCCGCCTCGCCAAACTGACGACTGTGAAAAAAGCCCCGCACCCGGGGCTGTCGGTCGTTGCGCGCAGAGCATAGCAAGCACAAGGATCAGATCGACCCCGCCGGTTCGGACGGGGTTTTCGCTTGCGCTCTCCGTCTCCGGTTTTTTCAAGGAGATGGAATTTCATGGAAAGCACAGCTTCAACGCAATCGCCGGGCCTTGGCGGCCTCTGGCTGCCGCTGATCACGCCCTTTCGCCATGGTGAACTGGACGAGCGCTCACTCCGCCGGCTGGTCGTCCACTATGCGGCCGAGCCGATCGATGGCTTCATTCTCGGCGCGACCACGGGCGAGGGCATGGCGCTCGACGAGGCGGAGTGCGAGCGGGTGGTTGCGATCACCAATCAGGCCCTGGCTGGATCCGGCCGGCGCATTCCGGTCTATTTCGGGCTTTCCGGCAGCGATACGCGGAAGTCGGTGAAGGCGCTGGAGCGGATGGCCGCTTGGGGCGTCGATGGCTATCTGATTGCCTGCCCCTATTACACGCGGCCGTCGCAGCGGGGGCTGTTTGCGCATTTCTCGGCCCTTGCTGATGCCACGGACCGGCCGATCCTGATCTACAACATTCCCTACCGGACGGGCGTCAACCTCGGCAACGAGACGATGCTGCAACTGGCGGAACGGAGAAACATCGTCGGCGTCAAGGATTGTTCGGCGGATGCGACGCAATCCTTCGATCTGCTGCGCCACAAGCCGCGCGATTTCGCCGTACTGACCGGCGAGGACCCGTTGTTCTACACGGCGCTGACGCAAGGGGCCGAAGGCGGGATCACGGCGTCCGCCCATGTGCAGACGGCAGCCTTCGCCGATGTTCGCAACAGGCTGCTTGCCGGCGACCAGGCGGGGGCGCTTTCCGCCTGGCAGCGCCTTGCCGACCTGCCGCGGCTGCTCTTTGCCGAGCCGAGCCCCGGACCGATCAAGCACTGGCTGTGGCGCGCGGGGCTGATCGACAGCCCGGAGATGCGCCTACCGATGGTGCCGGTGAGTGATGACCTGGCGCTGAGGATCGAAAGGGCGATGGCGGCGCAGGACGGCCGCCGCTGAGCCTGCGACGGTTCCTCAAGGCGGGGCGATCGGTGAAAGGAAGATCGCCCTGCTTTACGTGATCGTTTGCATCGTATTTTAACAGTTACGTACTTTCGCCGAACGGCTTGTTTCGGCAGGATAGCGGTCCTCACGCGCGGTGTCCGATGGCCCTGTGCGGATCCGTGCTGCTGGGCATTGAAATGCCGCAGTTGAGGAAAAAAAACAGAGAACCATTCTTGCGAGCGATCCGTGTCCTGAACCGTCACGGGTGAGGGCGAAAGGCCGGTTTTCCGGCGCGAGGACGAAGCCGGGCGAGATGGACGGTGTGCCAAAAACGGGGCGCCTGTGCGGGTGCCTTTCGAAAGCTGATTGATCAGGACGCCTGGAGACGATGATGAAAACATCCGGCAGCAATCTTGAAATCACTCGACGCGACATGATGAAAGGCGGGATCGGAGCAGCCTCGCTTGCCGCGATCGGTGCCGGCGCGGCCGTTCCGGCGGCTTTGACCGCCGCCTCGGTCGTTACCTCGGCCACGCCCGCCGAGGCGCAGCAAGCGCTCGGGCCGGGAGCGCCGACGCTGCCGGTGACCGGCGTTGCCATGCATCCAGGCTATGCCCGTACGATCGGGCAGATGGCCTATATCTGGGGCTGGCCGATCGTCAACATGCTGAACCGCAGGGCCAAGGTCACCCAGGCGCCTTATGCGGGTCTGCTCGGTGGCCTTTCGCCGGTGGCCCCGCGCGGCCAGGTGGGCATGCTGCACGACTATATCGAGCCGTCGGAAACCTTCGTCACATGCCCCAACCAGGACGTCGTCTATGGCCTCGGTTTCTTCGAGCTCGACGATGAGCCCGTCGTCGCGCAGGTGCCCGACTTCGGCGACCGCTTCTGGCTCTATTCGCTCTACGATGCCCGCACCGATCAGTTCGGCCAGCTCGGCAAGCCCTATGGCACGCGGCCCGGCTTCTATCTTCTTGTCGGCCCCGACTGGGACGGGCTGAAGCCCGCCGGCATCACCGACATCATCCGCTCCCCGACATCGCTTGCGAGCGCCATTCCCCGCATCTTCCAGACCGACGTGAGCGACGACAACCAGGCGGTCCAGCCGCTGATCAACCAGGTGGTTTTCTATCCGCTGAAAGAGTTTACCGGCGAGGCGAAGACGATCGAATGGGCAAAGCTGACCGACATTCCGGCTCCGCCCTTAAACGGCGGCGCGACCGACGCCGAAACCAAATGGGTGACGCCGGAGACGTTCTTCGACCAGTTCGGCGACGCCATCGCCGCGGTCGATCCGCTGCCGGGGGAGGAGGCGCTTTTTGCCCAGTTCCGCCTGTTGCTCGACGCGGCCGAGCGGGATCCCGAGCTTCGGGGCATGCTCGTCGACACCGCGATCGAGACCGAGAACAAGGTCATCCACCCCTTCTTGGAATGGCAGCGCAACGGGCTGCCGGCCGGCAATGGCTGGAACCGCTCGGTCAACAATGCGCAATGGGGGATCGACTACTTCAACCGGACCGGCACCGCCAAGTCGAACATGTTCAACAACCGGCCGAGCGAGACGCAGTATTTCTATACCGACTTCGACGGCGCCGGCGACCAGCTGACCGGCGTGAAACTCTACGAGATCACCTTTGCGCCCGGCCAGGAACCGCCGGTCAACGGCTTCTGGTCGCTGACCCTTTATGACGACAAGCACCTCTTCCACACCAACGACTTCAAGCGCTATTCGCTGGGCACCAAGAGCGACAGGCTGAAGCGCAATGCGGACGGCTCGCTGACGCTCTACGTGAGCGCCGAGCGCCCCGGCGGGGAAAAGGACAGCAACTGGCTGCCGGCGCCGCACGGAATCTTCTCGCTCTACATTCGCGCCTATTGGGGCAAGGACGCGATCCTCGACGGCACCTGGCAGCCGCCGAAGATCACGGTTGCGGCATGAGGGGGGCCAAGGTGCCGGGATAAACCGACGTCGGTTTGCCCGGCTTGCTCAACGCCAGAAGCGCTTGACGTCGATCACGTCGTCGAGCGCAGCCTGCGCGCGGTCGATGAGCTTGTCCTTGTTGGCCTGAACGACGAGCGTTCCGGCGTCCGGGTGATCTTCGAGGCCGATCTCGCCGAGCACATTCGGCGCCGAAACCAGATCGTTGAGCGTGCCGAGTTCATCCTGCAGTGCGGCCATTGCGGCCGTGAAGCGCTTGTGGCGCCTGGCGCCACGCTTGTCGTCGAACAGTGTCGCAAAGAATTCGGCGGCATAGCGCAGCTTCTTGGCGTCCTTGCGGGCCTCGTGCCGCTCCTCGTCGTTGATCTTGGCGAGCGCGCGGCCGTGCTTCTTCAGCTTCCGGCGCTCGCGGTCGAGCACGGCCTCGGCAAAATCGGTCACGGGCCGATCGTGAAGTTCGGCGGGCGGCGATGAAAGATAGGCGCCGCAGTGCAGCCACTGGTGGAGATCGAGCATGAGGGCGCGGCCGCGACCGTCATCGAGCGCCGCGAACACCTCCCGATAGCGGGCGGCGCGGGCCGTCTTCAGCCACTCGACAAGTTCCGGCTGGGATGCGCGGGCCAGGAGAACGTCGACGTCGCGGGCCTTGCCGAAGACGCCCGCCAGCCACTTCAGCTCGCCTTTCAGGCGCGTACTTTCGTCGTCCTGAAGCAAATCCCTGTAGAGCGAGAAGGCCGATCGCAGGCGCCGAAGGGCAACGCGAGCCTGGTGCAGGGCCTCCGGGTTCTGGCGCACGCGCAGCACGTCTTCGTTCAGGCGGTGGTGGCGAAGACAGGCAAGGGCGACCGTGCGGAAGCTCTTTGCCACCCGCATCTCGCGGTCGAGTTCGACCGGCTCGGCCTTGAAGACCATCTGCTCGGCATCGATGAGACGGAAGCCGCGCTCCGCCTTGGACATGACGCCGAAGCGGATGGGAACGATCGCCTCGATACGGCGGGCGAGCGTGAAGAGCGCCTCGGGCGCGCCGTCCTTGAGCTCAAGTTCGATCTCGCCGATCGCGGTCTGGCGGGTGCCCGCGGTGATCAGGCCGCGGTCGAGCACGACCTCGACGTCGGCGCCATCCTGTTTCACTTTCCAGGTGGTGCGCTCGACATCGACGGCAAAATGCGCCTGCAGATCGCCTGGCTCGAGGTCGAACTGGGCGGCAAGCGGCGTGGTGTGGTCGACCACCGGCTCGTCGCTGTCCAGCGGCTGCTCCCATTCCGGCCGGGCGAAAACCGAGGCGCTCGCTCCCGTCGCCTTGATCGTCTGGGTGCGGGCAGAACCGACCGTGCGGATGCGCAGCGTGAAACCCGACTGGAACAGGTCGCGGGCGCGCGTATCGAAATAGACCGACCGCTGGCTTTCGACGCGCGCCGGCTCACCCAGAAGCCCGGATGCGGCGAAGCGATCGAGATCTTCAGGGAGAAGCTCGAGCTTGATTTCGATTTCCGTGTTCAACCCCATCCTCCAACAAGTGCAAGAGACAACGCGATAATGCCATATGAGCACATTGGTTCGTGTTCTGGATGACATGGATCATATTTGCGGCGGCGGTCCCACGCGATAGGTCGCGCTCGAAGCTGAAGGCCGCCGGGGTGTACGGGTTTTCAATGGATTCCGGACGGACAAGCGCTTCGCACTTTTCCTGGAATTGCTTTTTGAGATGGCGCAATTCCGAACGGAAAACCGTTTCACACTTTTCCTGGAATTGCTTTTTGAGATGGCGCGATTCCGGACGGAAAACCGCTTCGCACTTTTCCTGGAATTGCTTTTTGAGATGGCGCGATTCCGGACGGAAAACCGTTTCACACTTTTCCTGGAATTGCTTTTTGAGATGACGCAATTCCGAACGGAAAACCGTTTCACACTTTTCCTGGAATTGCTTAAGCTCCCCGCATTTCATGCCACGGAATTGATAAATGTCGCTTCGCCTTGCCACCTTCAACATCGAAAACCTTTTGAGCCGCTTCGATTTTTCCGGCTTTCGCAACCAGCTGAAACAGGACCGCGTGCTCCGGCTCTTCGACGTGAAGACGGAAGCCGAGTACCAGCGGCTGGAGGAGGCGCGCACGATTGCGCATACGGACGATACGCGGCAGATGTCGGCGCTGGCGATCGCCGATTGCGATGCCGATATCCTCTGCCTGCAGGAAGCCGACAACATGGCCTCGCTGCAGGCCTTCGAATACAACTACCTTTTTCGCATGGTCGGCAACGGCTATCGCCAGAAGTACCTGATAGAGGGCAATGATTCGCGCGGGATCGACGTCGCCGTGCTGATGCGCGAGGAGACGCGCGACGGCCAGCCGATCGAATGCCTCGACGTGAAGAGCCATGCGGGGCTGACCTATGAGGACCTCGACCTCTTCAACGACAGAATAGCGCTTACCAACCGGCCGGCCGACCGGATCTTCAAGCGCGACTGCCTGGAGCTGGACTTAAGGATCGGCGGGCGGCCGCTGACGCTCTACGTGGTGCATTTCAAGTCGATGGGGCCGGCGCGCGAAGGGCTCGACGGCCGGCAGGCGACGATGCCGCTGCGCGTGGCCGAAGCCTCGGCCGTGCGCCACATCATCGAAAGCCGCTTCGGCCGCGGGAAGACGGCCGACAAGATGTTCGCGATCTGCGGCGACATGAACGATTACCAGGAGAAGGTGAACATCCTCGGCGACCGGCGCACCGGCTACCAGTTCGTGCCGCATGAGGAGGAGACGAGTTCGCTTGACGTCTTCACCCGCGACGGCTTTGTCGAGAACCCGATGCTGCGCCGTCCGGTGATGGATCGCTGGACGCTGTTCCACAGCCGCGGGCCGCAGGAGCGGCATCTCTGCCAGCTCGACTATATCTGGCTTTCGCCGGCGCTTGCCAAGCGCAACGCGCACCAGGTGCCCGAGGTCATTCGCGGCGGCCAGCCGTTCCGCACGATCTTTCCGCCTGATCTGGAGGTGGAGCGCTATCCGCGCACCGGCTGGGACCGGCCGAAGGCGTCCGACCATTGCCCCGTGGCCATCACCCTGGATGTGTGAGCATGAGCGCGCTTGAAAGCAACACGGACGCCTGGCCGGATGAAGGCGTCATCATCCCGATCGATGCGGTGGATGTCCGCGTCACCGGCGCGGCGCATCCGTTTCATCAGGAGCAGGTGGAGCGCGCGCAGGAAAACTGGCAACGGGAGATTACCGCCAACCCGCACCTCTTCGACGGGCGGATGGTGTTGCTCAGGGCGCTTCGCATCGCGGACGGCCGGCTGCGGGGCGAGGGGCATGTGGTGCCCTATTCGACCTTTCTCTGGTGGCGGAAGACGCGAGCAAAGAGTGCCTTTCATCTCTTTGCCATGCCGGCGATCCTTTCTTCCGACGGTGCGCTGATCCTCGTGCGCATGGGCGGGCACACGGCCAATCCGGGCCGGGTCTACAGCCCCTCCGGTTCGCTCGAGCCCGAGGATATCGTCGATGGCGGCTGCGACATCGACGGCAATATCCGCCGCGAGGCGATGGAAGAAACCGGCATAGACCTTTCGCTCGCGACGGTGGAGCCCGGCTATCACCTGCTGCATATGGGCCGCGCCGTGACGCTCATCCGCGTCTATCGCTATCCGGAGAAGGCGGCAGCGCTGGTTGCGCGCGTGGCGGAGCACATTGCCGCGGACCCGGAGCCGGAGATTGACGAGGCGATCGCGGTTTTCGGCCCGGATCCCGTGGCGCACAACTATCCACCCTTCATACCGCCGATCCTCGACTGGCTGTTTCGGCGCGAGAAACCGCTCTGATTTCGAATCAACGGGACGTCGCATCTCCTTGTATTTGTGCGTTTTAGCGGGGGTCGCCACGCGGCCGCGCGGCGGCGGATGCGCGCCGGTTACGGCTGGGAGGGTTTTTGGCCGCGTGAGCGGCGAAGCGTGCTGCCGGAGCCGGAGCTAAAGAAAACGTGATCCGCGCCGAGCTGTGTACCGGCGCTTTTAAGCCTTGCCGCCCGCGTCCCGACGCTGCAAAGTTCGCGCATATTCGCAAGGGGACATGAATGGCGCTCAGCTACGCGATCTACGACGTCTTCACCGACAGGCGACTGGAAGGCAATCCGCTGGCCGTGGTCTTCGGTGCCGACTGGCTCGACGATGAAGCGATGCAGGCGATCGCGCAGGAATTCAACCTGTCGGAGACGGTGTTTATCCGCAGGCCCGGCGGTGCGGCGCACACGGCGAAGCTCCGGATCTTCACGCCTGCCCAGGAACTGCCCTTTGCCGGCCATCCGACCGTCGGTGCGGCAATTGCGATCGCCGAGGCCCAGCGTGGCGCGACCGAGGAAGGCTTCGACCTCGTGCAGGTGCTGGAGGAGAAGGTTGGGCCGGTGCGCTGCGCCGTGCGGCTCAAGCCCGGGCAGGCGAGCTTTGCCGAATTCGACCTGCCGCGAAAATCGGTCAGGCTCGACGCACGCTTCGACCGGCAGGCGATCGCCGATGCGCTAAGCCTGAAACTCTCGCAGATCGGTTTCGAGAATCACGTGCCGTCGTTCTGGAGCGCGGGCGCACCCTTCGTCATGGTGCCGGTGCATGATGTGGCGGCGGCTTCGTCGATCGAGTTCGATTCGCTGCGCTGGGAGCAACTGACGCCGATGGCCGAGGGACGGCTGGCCGCGGCTTACGTCTATTGTCGCGGCGGCGTGAACCACACGGCGCGCTTTCACGCCCGCAAGTTCGGCCCTGGTGCCGGCAATCTGGAGGATCCGGCAACCGGCTCGGCCGTTGCCGCCCTTTCCGGCGCGATCCACTATTTCGACCAGTTCGTCGACGGCCATCATCCGGTGCTGGTCGAGCAGGGCGTGGAAATGGGACGGCCGTCCTTCATCCATCTGCATCTCGACATCTCGGGCGGCGAAATCAGCAACGCCCGCATCGGCGGCCATGCGGTGAAGATTGCGGCCGGCGAACTCTACGTCTGAGGCGTCGGCATAAGACTTGGGAAATTCAGCTTAATCAGCGTCTTAAGAGAAGTTTTGGTGGGTGATCACGGGCTCGAACCGTGGACCCGCTGATTAAGAGTCAGCTGCTCTACCAACTGAGCTAATCACCCATCCGCGACCGCTGCGGTGTGTCCCGCTGCTGTCGTGAGGGGGCGTATAAAGGCGTTCGGTTTGGTTGTCCAGCGCCTTTGTGAAAATCTTTTGAAAAATCTCGTGGGGCTAGAGCACCCCCTGTGGAGAACTCGCCCGCTATCAACCGGGCGCGTTCCGGCCACCCCTCGCGCCTCCCTTCGGGTACAGGCCACAGGGGAAACGCGACGAAAGACCCGTTTGACGCGAGGCGCATGCTCGGCATACTGCAGTGAAGCGGGCACACGAAACGAGCGATGATTGGAGAGGTATCCCCATGCGCAGCACGATCGCCACAGGAATGCTCGTCGGTATCCTTGCCGGCTTCGCCACCGAGGCGAAGGCCGAAGTGCCGTTCTTCAACGCCACCTGCCCCGGCCGTATCGAGGTCCACGCCGATCAGGGCGGTCCCGTCTTCATCAATGGCAGCCAGGCCCGTCTGAAGCGGTTCAGCAGCGATTATTACGAGGCGAGCCAGGGACGAACCACGATCTCGATCAGCGTCAACCGCGATGGTTCGCCTTCAATCAGCTATACGCGCCGGGGCGCCGGCAACGGCGTCTGCCGTGTCACGTCTGCCGGCGGCAACACACGGCCACGCCCGGAACGCCCGCCGCAATACGACGACACGCAGCAGCCGGATCGTGTCGACGCAAGAATGATGCCGCGCTTCTGCCAGGGCGAAGCGTCTGCCGCCTTCGGCGTGCGTCCCAACCGGATCACCGTCAATATGGCCTTCCGAAGCGGCCGCTACTATTGGGTGCAGGGCAACTACGATGGCGGCCGCGGCGTCACCTTCTTCAACTGCCGCTTCGACCTCAGGGGCAACTTCATCGACGTGCGCTGACGACGGGGATGATTGAAGGCAAGAATCTAGCCGTTTCTGACCGCTCCGGCGGAAACGGCTGTGAGTTTATCATTGCGAGATGCAAATACCCTCTTGAGTGTGATGAGGTCGTGCGCTAAAGCGACGCCACGGATGGGTGATTAGCTCAGTTGGTAGAGCAGCTGACTCTTAATCAGCGGGTCCACGGTTCGAGCCCGTGATCACCCACCAAAACTTCTCCTAAAGCGCTGATTAGATTACAATTCCTATATTTACGTCGATCGCATGTGTCCGGGCTTCTGGGCAGAAGTCACGGCCCGTTTCCGTTGCAAAATCTACCGTTTCGATGTTGCGACCCCAGTGGGTGGCGCGCATTCCGCTGACCCGTGGGACGGGCGGCGGATGAGGATCGCAAAGACAGGGCTGGGCCAGCATGATCGGTCTTCCGGCGATCAGTCGCCAAGCACGCGCGACGGCCGGGCCGCCGTCGCGCCGTGTCTTGCAGGGCTCGTGAATCACTTGGCCGGAAAATATCGCAGGGTTCCGGCGAGCCGGGGGCCGGTTGAGCCCTTGGTGTCCATCGGATGATTGATGCCGTCGTTGACCGGCAAATCTTCAAAATCAAAGGGGCTCACGCCCTCCAGACAGGCTGCGTTGACGCCGTAGAAATCGGGGTTGGAGCGCGGCTTGTGAAAGGTGTAGATGCCGCATTTCGAGCAAAAGAAGTGTTCTGCTGCATTTGTGTTGAACTGATACTTGGTCAGCGCCTCGCCGCCCGAAAGCACAGTCACGCCGTCTTTGGCCGCCGAGACGGCAACCGCGCCCTTCAGCTGGCAGTATGAGCAGGTGCAGCGGCGGGCCGTATGGAGGCCATTCTTCAGCCGAACATTGAAGCGAACCGTTTAGTGGCAGGCGCCGTTGAGGTCCTGAACGTCGAAATTCATGGAAACATCCGTCTGGTCTGAGCCGAATTGATGTCTGTTCCATAAGGGCTGGATCACCGATCCTCAAGTGCGGGCCACAAGGCGTCGCGGCCGGCGCGACCGACCCTCGGCCGGTTGTGCCGCCGGCACCGTTCGGCGTCGGCCGCCCCTATGTTTTCGAGATCAGCAGGCTCCGTTCAATTGACGGTGCAATTGGGATCGTTTCCGTTGATGACGGTCACGCCCGAACCAGGGGTGGTCGAAAGGCTCACAAAGCCCGCCGCATTGCTGGTGTTGCCGTCATGCAACAGGCGCATCTTCAATCCTGCGTCTGCAGATTGTCCTCTTGCCGACAAAGTAATCCTGTGTAATTTTCCCCAAATCGGAGCTCAAACTAGAGGAGGCATACGATGAATATCAATTTTGTTCAGATGCGCGCCTCTGGTGGAATGGTTCACCCGTCACGACGAGTGTGCCGTAATCCTGTGTATTACTTCGGCGCATAATTGCGTCCTGAGTTCCGCCTTTTCGTATCTTCCATTTTGACTTGATGTGACCGGCTTCCGGAACGTAGTTCCGTGTCCGCGCGCATCCATAATCTAGAGGACCCGACCGCTTTGCGCGGCGGGAAAAATCATGCGCGAATTGCAACTGACCACCGCTGGCGCCTTGCCGGCGATCATGGACGACCTTTTTCGAACGTTCGGCTTCCGCCGCACGGTCGGCGCTTTCCTGCTTGCTGCCTGGAGGCGTCAGCGGACGCTCAACCAGCTCAGCCACCTCTCCGACCGTATGCTGCGCGATATCGGCGCAGAGACGGGAGAGGGCGTGAAGAAGCCGGAGATCGCCGACATCTCGCTCTGGCAGATGCCGGTCGGCTATCCGGTGACGAGACACAACTGAGGCCCGCGTCAAGCGGGCCTCTTTTCCCGCAGCAACCGGTGGCCGATGAACAACGGCTCAGAGGGCAATCGGCTCACTGGGGGACTGGCGCGGCGAGCTTGGCCGCGCAGTCATGCTTGATCATCGCCGCGGCAAGGTTTTCCCGCCCTTTGCCTGTCGCCTTCGCCCTTGCTGCCGCCATCTCCCTGCACCAGCCGGCGTCGAGAACGTCCTCCGGGATGTGCGGTATGCAGGATGAAAGAAAGAGCAGCGAAGAGAGGAAGACGACGCGCATTCGGGGCTCCGTGGGGGCAAGGGCTCATTCATAGCACTGGTTGCGCGAAGGCTGGGTATCGAAAACGTCACTCATGTCCTGATCACAAACCTTCTATTCTGGCGTGTGAACGCCGCCTCCCGTCTGCTACCCGGGCCGGTTTTCCCTGATTATATCGACGAGCGCGCTTGCCCGGTTTGCTCAATTAGCTATGACGGTGACGAGGTCGGGACATCCGGCATTTGAAACCGCGGGTGGAAGTGCAGTAGCGATGACGGACACCAGGAATATTATTGACGCGCGTGCGTGCAGCGACGAGGCCCTGCAGGCGATCGGTTCCGATGTGCTGATTGTTGGGTCGGGGGCTGCGGCCTGCGCCATGGCGACGCGGCTCTTGGCGGAGGGCTTGAAGGTCACGTTGCTTGAAACCGGCGACAACCTCGTCAACTCCGACAGCTCGCCCTTCTTCGAGATCGCCAACCAGGAGCCGTTCGGGCTTTCATTCCAGATCGGCGGCGCGACCAATCTTTGGTCCGGGCGTGTCGCGCCGCTGGAAGATGTCGACCTGACGTCCGGCAACGACTGGCCGCTGGAGCGCGCTGAACTCGATGGATATTACCAGCAGGCGATCGAACTCCTGCAGCTGAAGCCGATCGGCGCCATCGACCAGGTGCCAGCCTATGACGGCGGCTCGGCGCCTTGGCGGGATTTTGTCTCCGACCCGGCCGTCTCGGTCAAGCGGTTCCAGTGGAGCCGTCCGGCCTTCAACGGTCAGGATTATCTGAAGGCGCTTGCGGGCAAGAACCCTGATCTCACCATCGTCTATAATTGCCGCGTGCTGCAGGTGATCCCGACCGCCGCCGGCGATCGCGTCGGTGCGGTGCGGGCGGCGATCGGCGAGGGGCGAACCGTGGAGCTTTCCGCCCCGGAATTCGTGCTTTGCGCGGGGGGGCTCGAAAACCCGCGCATCATGCTGAACAGCCGCCAAGGCGGGTTTTTGGTAAACGACAATATCGGCCGCTTCTTTTCCACCCATCCGAAGGCGAATGTCGGGCGCATTCACCTGTTCAAGACGGTGAAGACGGCAGGGCCGCTGTTCAGCGATCACAAGAGCGGCAGCAGCTCGCTGCGCTTCGGTGTCGGCGTGCGCAAGGGTCAGAAGAGAGAGCAGCTGAACCATTATGTCCAGTTTTCGCCGCGCTTTGAATCAATCGGGCTCAAGCTCCTCGAACATGCGCAGCACGTGGTGGCTGCCGGCGAGGGCGGCGATCGCCCGCAATCGACCTTGCGTCGTCGCCTGACCTCGGCTCTGGCGGTTGTCGGCCAGGTCGCCTTCAACGTCATCGGCAAGATGGGGTTGCTCGGGCCGGGCGGCTCGATCCTCGTGGTGCGCGGCTTCTTCGACCAACATCCCAATGCCGAGCACAGGGTCGAGTTGAGCGAGGCGCGCGATCCCCATGGGCTGCCGAAGGGCGTCGTGCGCTGGTCGCTGACAGAAGATGACCAGGCGTCGATCCGCGAATTTCTGGACGAGCTTTCCGGGCTGCTGCTGCGCCACAATATCGGCAAGCTGATCTCGACGCTGCCGCCGGCAGGCAAGCCCTGGGACATCACCGGCATCCATTCCCATTTCATGGGCACGACGCGTATGGGCCGCTCGGCCGACATGTCCGTCATCGATCGCGATGGCCGGGTGCACGGGGTCGACAACCTCTACGCGGCAGGCGCGTCGGTCTTCACCTCCTACGGCTACGCCAATCCAGTACTGACAGTCATGGCGCTTGCAATGCTTACCGCCGATAAGATATGCCAGCGCCACAAAACAAAGGCGGGTAATCCATGACGGAAATGACTTCCCCGGAACTTAGCGGCAAGGAACAGCGGGCGAAACGCACGCGCTGGCAAAAGCTCTCGCGAAAGAACTACTTCGGGGGCAAGCTTTCGACGAAGAACCTGGTCCGGCTATGCCAGGAAAATGCTTCGAACAAGCGCACGATCATCGTTCACACCGAAGACGTTGACTATACTGAGTTTTTCCCGAACTCGTTCCTGGTCTCGAAGTCCGATCGCAAGAAGGCCGATCTCGTCGTCGACACGCATTACCATCTCGATGCCATCGAGAGCGAAAGCTACGACATCGTGCTCTGCACCGGCCTGCTCGAACATGTTCCCGATCCGCAGCGGCTGATCGACGACATGCGCCGCATCCTGAAGCCGAACGGCAAGCTGATCATCTCCGCCTCGGCGGTGTTCTCCTTCCACGAGGGGCCCGAGAACTATTTCCACTTCACGCCCTTCTCCTTCAAGATGCTGTTCAAGGACTGGAGCGAGATCGAGGACCTGCGTGGCTCGAGCATGCCGTTCGAAACGATCGGCATTCTGATGCAGCGCATTCTGCTGCAGTGCGACGTGTTTCCGCTGGCGCGCCCGTTCATCGAACTCATGGCGCGCTCGGCCCGGTTCTTCGACGTCTTCATTACCCAGCAGTACGATACGACGTGGAAATACACCGACGATCACAAGATCGATTCGATGATGCCTTCCAATATCCAGGCCGTGGTGAGGAAATAGCGCGGGCCCGCCCGCGGCTTGGGCGACGTCCGTCGCCGCTTCGCCTTTAAAATTCCGATGAAGGATCACCCACGGGCGACGCCCGTGGGTGATTGCGTTTTTGGCGCCGGGTGCTCGCGGGCGTTTACGGGGTCGTCGCGGGCTGCGTCGTGGCCGGCTGCGTGGTTGTTGCTGGCGGCGTCGCCGACTGGTCTGTCGTTGCGGGCTGCTGGGTCGTTGCTGGCTGCTCGGTCGTTGCCGGCTGTGTCGTCGTCGTTGTCGGCGCTGTCTCGGTTGCCTGCTGGTTCGCCCCCGGTTTCAGGAACATCACAGCAAGTACAATGAGCACGACCACAACCACGATACCGATGATGGTGTTTCGATTCATCAAGGCTTCTCCTCAGGTTAAGTGCCTTGAAGCTGTAAATGGAGCGGTTGGTCGAATTATCAACGGGCCGGTTCGCGGGTCGGTTGAAAAACACATGCCAAACGTGGCGTGGGGCGGCTGTGACCGCCCCGACGTGTGCGGCTGTCCCTGAAGTGTAAACATGAGCCGGGTGGTTTTCCCCATCGACAGCCGGCTAAGCGAAAGCGCGAACCGACAAACCCGCCTTAGCGGGTGCCTTCGTCGGGAGCCTTCGGGACCGCGGTAATGAAGCCGAGCCGCAGCAATTGCTTCGATCCGTCGAACTTCATCGAAGACTCGGAAAAGAGCTGCAGGGCGCCAGTGCTGGAGAGTGCATCCGTCATCTTGGCGTAGGCCGCCGAGCCGTCGAAATATTGCCCATCGGCCACCGCGTCGTTGATGACCTTCTGGTAGTCGGCAAAGAACTTGAAGTGCAGCAGCGTGCCAAGAATAGACGAGAAATTGCGCTGATAGGGGAGCGGCTGGTGGATGCTAGGGCCGAAGCGACAGTCTTCGTCCCAATAGATCAGCGGGTACTTGATCATTTCCAGGTCCGAGTCGAACTCGCGGTGGCGAGCGCCGCCCTTGATGGTGATCGCCCGCTTCGTCGTCGTCAGCGTGTAGCCGCGGCTGTCGAAATGATCGGCGACTTCCCAGGGGGCACTGGTCTGCAACTGGTCGATGTCGGCGGCCCCGAGATCGACCGGATACATGTCCAGCATCGGTGCCGGGAGGCGCGAGATCTTCAGGCCCTCGAGCGCGTGGATGACCGACCAGAGCGTGCGGTTTTCGCAATCGTCATAGATCAGGAATTCGTCGGAATCGACGTTCACGTACCAGCGTTCGCCACCATACAGTGCGAACAGCGACTCTCTCCAGGCGCGTCCGCGCCGCGCATCCTTGTAGCGGACCGAGGATGCCCACAGGTCGACATCCGGCTGACAGAGCAGATATTCGCGGGTGCCGTCGGTCGAGGCATCGTCGACGCAGATGAAGCGGGTGATCCCGAGTGACCGGTAATGGGCGAGGAAGCCCGGCATGAGCTTGGCGTCGTTGCGGGTCAGGAAGATCAGCGGCAGGTCATCGGGATAGAGCGACGTCTGCCCTTGGGGGCTGACGCAGCGCAGATCGACCGCGTGGTTCATCCTGCGCTCGCGCCGCTCGACCTTGGTCGTCTCGTACCAGGTCGCGATGCGATCAAACAAGCTTCGATCCGTGATCGACTCGGCATCGGATCGATTCTTGAAGGGATACGCGATATCCGTCATGCTCATTCCGACATTTGTCATAAACAATATGAACCCGGACTAAATCAAAAGCACAGGCGTGGCAATCCATACGATCGCACGGATATGGGGAGCGAAAATCGCTGTGTCGAGTGGCTCGCACACGTGGAGTGCGCCCGGCTGCTACAGTTTCTGCGGGTATCCTTCAATCGCAGGGCCCCTAGAAAGAAAGAGCCCCGCACGAGGGCGGGGCAAGCAGGCACCCAAAATGGCTCGGGGTGCGGGGAAGCGCAGTCCAGAAAGAACGTACTGCGCGGTACGGAAGCTAACGTGCATCCGCCGGAGCGGGAAAGGCCGGATTCGCTGATTCTGGTACGGTTGCCAAAATAAAGTGGCCCGCGCACGGGCGGGCAGGCGCGCCCCTGTGGTCGCTTCACGGGTCGGTTTTCAAGGCTATCGATTGACTTTGCCGGTCGGAGCTTCATTTCCGATTGGGGAAAAGACGGAGACGATCATGTCAAAGGCGATGCTGACGTTCCTGTGCCTGGCGGTGCTTGTGCTTTCGGCTTGCGCCAACACGGCGCGCGGCTTTCGGCAGGACGGTGTCGAAACCGGCCATGCGCTGGACGATGCGACCCATCGCGTGCTGAAATCGACATCGAAGTGACGCGATACGAGGTGCCCCGGGCTGCAGCGGCCTACCTACCGCGATGGGGCGGTGCTGGCGCGCGCGGGACTTTCAGCGCTGCTGAAGATCACCACGGCAAATAGCAGCACGCCGAGGAAGGCGACGATCGACGCGGCGGCAACGATGGGCTCGATCTCGGGCCTGCCTGTCGTCATCAGATAGAGCGAGGGCACGAGCACCGCGACGCCTGACGTGTAGACATAATACTGGATCAGCGCGAGCCGCCGCTCGGCCTTGGCCGGGTTGAGCGCGTAATAGATGCCGAAGATCGCCATCGTCACCCAGCCGAGCAGGTTCGTATGGGCATGGGCCGGCGTTGCTGCATGGTCCTGGCTGATCGCCATGTGCAGGCCCATGCAGAGGCCGATGATCAGAAAGATGATTGCGGTCTTGAAATAGAGTTGCGCAAGCCTTGGCATGGACTGTCTCCTCCGCGATGCCTTTGCTGTCTATTAGCATGTTCGCAAATGATTGGAGATTGCCAATATTGGGCGTGTGGGGGCGTCCGGGCAGGCGAAGGTCAGGCGGGCCGGGCGGTGGTGGCGGCGAGCGTGGCGCGTTTGCGCGTCGCCATGCCGTCGAAGGTGGTGAGCCCCTGGCGCTGCAGGTAAGCCGAAATCGCCGCCTCGATGCCGCGATCGTTGCCGCCTTCGGTTTCCCAGAAGGCTTCGATGGCTGCAAAGAGGGCGGATCTGTCGAGCGTGACGGTCATCGCAGGCTGGTTCCGAACTGCTGGCGGTGGTTGAGGGTGCCGTGGGCGGTTTGGCCGAAAGGCGCGCACTGCGCGCTGAAATCGGCGCACCAGCGTTCCCATGCCTGCGACGTTCGCACGAAAGCGGGCAGTCTGTGTTCCTGCTCGGGGCTCTGCTCGAAACCGTTCAGCCAGGCATCGGCGACGGTCTCGGTAACATCTTCGCCGTGAAGCGCGTCGAGATCGAAGCGGATTAGCCGCTCCACATGCTCGCCGTCATGCACATCGAGCCAGTCGGCTGCGGTTCGGTAGGTGGTGCCCGTCGTGTCGGTCTCGTTGCAGAAGGTGCCGGCACCGAGCGTCATCATGGCGAGAATGATTTCTCGGCGCTTTAGAAAGGGTGCTGCGCTCATCGCCGTTGCGGCGTCCACGGAGATCGCATCCGACATCGTTCACCTCGTCTGTTCGAGGTGCGCACTGGAACACCCTTCGCGGGTTCCCTGTCGGCCCCTCCGGCTGTGTTTCTGATGTAGATATAGGAAAAATCCTATCTGCCAGTCAATAGGAAAAACACTGCCGGCAGGAATTGCCTTGTTCAAGTTGTCGATGACGCCCTGTTTGTTCTTGTTTTGTTCGCGTGATTGCGCCACTGTGGGGCCGCCATTCCAGGTGGCGGAAAAGGAGCATGGGATGATCACCTACTTCGTCGTTCAGAGCTTCACACTGGGGAGCCGCGGCGCATTTCTCGCCGACGATCCGGTGCAGGCGACCGGACCCGAGCATGCCCAGCGGCTGGCCGAAAGGCTCGCGGCGACCAAGGTGGGGGTGATTGCCTTCAGCCGCTCGGGCGACCTGGCGACCGGTGAGTTCGAGGATGCCAGGGTGCTCTTTACGATCGGCGACCTGCCCACGGAGATCGAGGAGGCGATGGCGGCGTGACGGCTGTCGCCGGGCAGGGGTGGCCCGTAACGGTCACATCCGTGAGCGGTCGAGAAGGCGCTCACCGCTTGGGCGCCACTCAATGTTCATTGGTTACGAGCCGGGTGCGCCGTGGTAATGTCGTCGCGCAACGTTGGGAGGCGTGAAATGATGTCCGTCGACAGTCGTGCAAGCGGCGAGCCGTCTACCGGTCAATATTGGTCTTCGCCCATTCCGGTTGACGAGGCCGAGTTGAGCCCCGTTCTCCTGCGACAGATCAATTTTTGCGACGACAGGCGCGGATTTCGGGCCTATGTCGTGCAGGTGTTTGCCGATCCTGCCGGGCCTCCGGAGGCCATGTTCGAGCTTGCGTACAATCGCAGGAGCAAGCGCGCCTGCGCCATTTTCGAGGCGGTTCGGGCGGCTGACCTTGGTGGTTCCGGTGATAGGGTCGTCGCTGCGGCCGATCCGATCTGGGTGGTCGCAACCAGCCCTCGGACAGCGGTTGACGCTGCTTTTCAGGCCTTGGTCGATCGGTGTTCCGACTAAGGCAACTCGCTTATTTGTGCTGTTTGCGGCGGCGATGGGCGAGAAATCAAAGACTTAAAGCGCGACGAGCGGGCTGAAAAATTGCGGCGTACCTAAGCGGCGGCTGCTCGGCGATCCCGACCGGATTGCCGCTCAATCTCTTTAAAATCCTGTGATTGTTTGTGGTGCTCGCCCCGCTTACCGCGCGCTGTATTTGCCGACGACACGGTGGCAGAAGGACCATTCGACCCGGCTTTCGGTGAACTCCAGGAAGGGGTTGTATTGCCTCAGCGTCCATTCGCGGTCGTTGAACGAGACGAGCCGCTTGATGATTGCCTCGGCATCGTTGGCGGGGGGAACGTGGTAGAGCACCACGTCCTTGTCGCGGGTAGGTGGCAGGTGCGGGTGGACGAGCGCCATGTCGCCCGGCTCATAGGCCGGGATCATCGAGCTGCCGGTGAGGTAGATACCGTAGGCGCCCTTGACGCCCTCGAGCACGGACGGGCGCTTGACATATTCGACCGCATCGAAGGTGACGATCACATGGCCGTCGCCGCCTTGCGCGGCCGCAAAGATCGGCAGGTCGCGATGGCCGACGAGCTGCTCGCCGGGCACGATCTGCGGCGCAAAACCCGGCGCGCGTCTGGGCGCGGCTTCGCCGGCGGCGGCAGCCCCCTGGATCAGCTCGACGATCGCGCGGGCGTCGCGCTCGCGCAGTTCCCGCGGCGTCTCCCGCTCCACGAACTGCTGGATATAGGCATGGTTCTTCCCGATCGCGATCGACAGATCCTTGTAGGTCGTCTTCTTCGCGTCGACTGCTTCCCGGATGAGGTGGCGCAATTCGTCCATGGCACTGGCATCCCAGATTCCGTTTCCGTCGTCCAATAGGATTTTTCCTCTTGATGGCAATAAGAAATCCTACTATGAATAGGATGTCAACGGAAATGAGCGGCAGAAACCGCTGCAGCAACCGTCACGGCGCCCAGTGGGCCAGCAAGCGGACTGGATGCGGATGATCGATCCGTCTCAGCCGATGCCGACCAGGGGGCGCATTCAGCATCGATCGCCGCATCTTGTGCGGTGGTCCAGGCGAGAGGCCGTCGTTTCCTCCCCGGCGACCTCTCGCTTTTCCAATCGATGCCGGCGCGCCGGCGCATGGTTGCCACGCGGGCCGATGACGGTCCGTGGTCGGTGACGTGCGCCACGTCGGTGGAGAGCAGCCGGCGCGCAGCCAGTGCGTGCCGGCGGCGCCAAGGTCACGGGTTTCGGCCGTTGCAGTGCCTCCTTCGGCGGAGGCGTGGCCCCCCTGACACCGGGAGGGGACGGCGAAGGCGACCGGCTGCTTGCCTGACGGTGGGCGGCGAGGCGACTGGCCGGTGACGGGAAGAACAATCGGAAGCGGGCGCGCGGCAGGCGCGACGAATGGCCGTGCCAATGGGCACGGCCAAAGGGGAAGGCATGGGAAGCTGCATGGCTGACAATGATTTGACAGGGAAGGCGCCGGGAGGGCGCGGGGTTTTGCCGACGCGCGAAACTCCGGGGCGGCTGGCGACCGGGGACGTCGGTTCCAAGGCCGGGCTTCGTCGTCCAAGCCGGGTGGCGGGCGTCTTCTCCCGCCAGGTGGTGCGTTCTCCTTTCCCCCGGCCGGCGAGGGCTTGAGCGCATGCGCATTACCGCAATCGTCGAAGCCCTGGTTCAATCGGGCGCGTCGCCCGAGATAATCCTTTCTGCCGTGCGCGCTGCCGAGGCGGGGCACGTATCCGAGATCGAGCGCCGCCGGGCGGGCGACCGCGAAAGGCAGCAGCGCCGTCGGGCCCGCGTGACGTCACGCGATGTCACGGTGACGGCCGACGGTGCCCTCTCTGATAAAGAAAGCTCCCCCACACCCCCTAAAGAAACTAACTCTCCCGACCCGAATCCGGGTGGGGACGCCGACCGGCCGGTTCCGGCTGCAGCCGTTCCGGATGCGGCAGGCTCGCGGCGCAACGGGAGCGGCCGGGCGATGCGGCTGCCTGAAGATTTCGAGCCCGACTGGGACTTTGCCGCCGGCCTCGGCTTCGGCCGGGCCGAGGCCGGCGTCGAGTTCGACAAGTTCCGCGACTACTGGCGCGCCAAATCCGGACGCGATGCGACCAAGCTCGACTGGGCCGCCACCTGGCGAAACTGGATGCGCAATGCCGGCGGCCGCGGGTTGCGCGGTGGCGGACAGGCCCGTCGCGGCCATCACCCCCAAGCGCCGCCACACGAGACCGCCTTTGCCCGCCATCAGCGGGAATGCAGGCAGACAATCGAAAACCAACTGAACGGAAACGAGAACAATGACCTATTCAGAGATGATGATTTCGCCGGCGGAGGCCCGGCTTTCGACCTTGGGCCGGGAGATTACCGCGCTCACTGAGCGGCTGGCTTGCGTCAACGAGGCGGCGGTGCTGCGCAGCCTCGATGCGATGCAGACGGCCGGCATGACCATGCCCCCGACGATCGAGCCGAGGAAGATCATTGCGGTCTACCACTACGCGCTTTCGGGCGTGCCGGCCTCGGGGCTTTCGGCGGCGACGCAGAAACTGATCCGCGGCGACTATGCCGCCAATCCCAACGTGCTTCTCGGCACGATACCCAAGCCGCCGGTGCTGGCAGCGCTCGCCAAGGCGGAGGCGCTGGGTCTCAGGGCGGATCTTGCCCGCAAACGCGAGATGGTTGCGGCGCTGACGCCGCGCGATCGGCGATCGCCGGCAAGCCGCAGCCGGGTGCGGGCGATGGTCGAAAGCTTCCGTCAGGCGCATGCGGCAGCGAAGGCCGGGCGGGATGCAGTTTCCTCCGACGGGCGGGCGCAAGGCGCGAACGTCCCGACCGAAAGCGCAGCTGATAGGCAGCCGGATGATACGGCCCCGCAAAATCCGGCGGCGCGGAATGCGTTTCGCGACTGGCTCGTGTCCGGCGTCGAGCGTGCAAATCTCAATCCAGCCGTTTCGAGGGAGGCTTTCCATGCGGTCTGAAGGCACTGAATTGACGACAGGACAGGCACCGGGCCGCGCAGCGGAAGGGTCGGCGGAAAGGATGCTCTCGGGGGACGAAGCGGGGAGCGCGGCTGCAAAACCGGCGACGCTCGACGATCTCGTCGGCATCGTCGCCGTTCAGGTGCGGGCGCAGGCGAGCCGGATCCAGGAGTTGGAACTGGCGCTCGCCGATGCCGAGGCGCGCATCCTCTCGCAGGCGCGGCTGATCTGCGGTGCCACGGCCGCGGCAAACAGCGATCTGTTCAACCGCCGGCCGGTGCGGGCGATCATCGAGGAGGTGCTTGGCGCCTATCCTGGGATCAGCTTCGAGGACATCATCGGGGTTGGCCGCGAGCGACGGCTGGTCGAGCCGCGGCACCGCTGCATGACCGCTGTTTACGACGAGCGTCCGGATCTATCGCTGCCGGCGCTCGGGCGGATCTTTCGGCGCGACCACACCTCGGTGCTGCACGCCGTCAACAAGCGCGAGCCCGGCAATGCGCGGCGGCGCGGACGGACCCAGCAGCCGGGCCGCTTGCCCGCGAATGCCGGTGCCGACGGGATCGGCGCGCCGGCATTTTGATTTTCCGACGAATTTCAGTCCCGCCCGCGGCCGCAGACACATGCAGCGGGCGAGGGCACATGCAGATTGCAAAAGGAGAAGAGACCATGAAATCCAAGGCAGAGCGCATCCGCATCAAGCGCGCCAGCCGGGCGGGCAGGCCGCGCAAGGCCAATGTGGCGCGCTATCCGGGCGGGCAGATCAAGCATGGCGAAAGCGAGCGCGAGGTCTGCTCCGTGGCGCTGGACGCGCGCCGGCGCATGCATTTTTCCGGCCGACGCGACGCCGATGTTGCCAGCCCCTTTGCCGGCTACACGCTCGGTCGCATGTTCCTCGACGGCAAGCTGACGGCGCATGAGCGCGAGGCGGGCGACGAATACAGCCGGCAGATGGCGCGTTACTACAGCCTCACCGGCATTCCTTTCCCGAGCGTGCGGGCCCAATCGCTGTTCGACGTGAAGGGTTTTGCCGGCGAGACGAGCGCCGAGCGCGCCCGCGGCGCCCGCCAGGCGGCGAACCGGATGATGGAGCTGGAAGGCGTGCTCTTGAAACTGCCGGACGGGCCGCAGGTGAAGACCACTGTCTTCAACGTCTGCATCATGGACTACGAGATGCTACGCACCATGCCGGAACCGCAGCTCGCCTGGCTGAAGCGCGGGCTGATGGAGCTGCACTGGCAGCTGGGGCTTTCGCGGGAGAAGGAAGGGGCGTGAAAGCGAGCGGCGCGGATCGGCCGCTGCCAGTGGCGCGGTTTCAAGCCGGCTCGCGCTTCGCCGCGCCGCTTGCCGCGATGGCGGGTTCGAATGCCTTCGCGTCAGCGCGGCTGCGCACCGCGACGAGCGTCGCATGTTCGGCTGAACACGCGACGCTCGAACCGGCCTGAGGGGCGGGCGGACGCGACCGGAGCCGTGTGGATGGGGCGCGCGGCGGTCTCTCAGGCACGGTAACGATTATCCGCGGAAGGCTCTTCCCTCGGTCGTGGCGGCCACCTCCGGTTCGTAGGAAAACATCATGCAGGTGAGCGCTGAACGTTTCGCCGCTCGCAATTGCCGTGTCGCTTTAGACTTTTGACCACGAATGTACTGGCACTGGTGTAAGAGCGATGATGAGGAAGGTCGGTGCGATTTCGCCCCGGGCTTTTTCGTTGACCGCATGCCAGACTTTCGGGTCATTGATGCGGCCGATTGCTTCGTCAGCGGTCGCCAGCCGACTGCGCCCGGGTATCCAGGCCACGAAGGGTCTGCCTCATCTTGGCCTTGAATAGACCTCAATTGACGCGCACCCTGATTAAATCGATTTAAGCCTGCTTGGCTTCTCGCGGCGTCAGAACCTCGACCCGCCATTTCCCCCTTAGATCGCCGCGTCGTAGCGCTGCCGCACGCAGCGGTATCAAACGAGATCGCGTGCCGGCGACTGCCGGTATCGGGAGGAGATGTCATGTTCGACCGAACGATTCACCGGACAATCCATTTCGACCGACCGTTCAGATTGCCGGGCGTCGATGAGACGATCGTCGCCGGCGCCTACGAAATCGATGACGACGAGGTGCCGATCGAAGGGCTTTCCTGGCTCGCCTACCGCCGTGTTGCCACCTTCATCAAGTTGCCCGCGACAGTCGAGAACCACTACCGAATGCGGTTGATACAAATCGAACCCGACGAGTTGGCGCGTTTGGTCGCGCTCAGCGGCGCCGAGATATCAGATGCGCCCGGACAGTGAGGATAAAACCATGTCCCAACATCGCTATCCCGTCGGGCTGTCCGTTCGCCTGCGAGACCGTCATAACCTCTCACCGAGAACCGCCGAAACCTATCGCATCACCGCAAAGATGCCGCTACGCGACAACGCCCCTCAATATCGAATTCGCAACGATGAACTCGGACAGGAGCGGGTCAGCGCTGAAAGCAATCTGGAACCGATCGACTGGGGAATGACCCGCAGCCACTGAGGAATGCCATGCGCTATGTCGAAACATTGAAGCGACTATTCCGGGTTAAACCTGAAATCCGTCACGTTGGTCTTGTGCTGACAGTCGCAAAGCCGGCCAGTCAAAAGGCACGCGAAAGGCCGCAGGAACGTCATGACAGCTCCGGCATATTGAAGCGCAGCCGGGATACGCAGGAGCGCCACCGGCTTTTGTAGAGCAACTGATCTGCGTCAAGACAAGGAGATAGACGCCGATGAAACCGCTCCATCGCACACATCAGATTGGCCTTACGCTTTGGCTGCGAAACGGTGGGGCAACCGGCAACACGGGCGAACTCGATCAATATGGCAGGCGTGTGGAACGTGACGGGTCCTGGACGGGAGCGCGGTTGTATATCGGCTCCTGGACTATGGCCGGCCTCGACCAGCAATTTGGCCTCCGCTGTGCTTCTCAACGCACCACAGCGGGCCTGAAGAAGACGAGGTAAACGCCCGTGTCTGACGCGAATGGAAATGTCTTGATGAGCGTCGCGGAAATCGAGCTGCTGCGGTGTGTGTTCGAGGCGACCTGCGCGGAGCACCAGATACCGCGGGAGGGAAGCTGCGCCGAACATCTTGCCCGGTTTCTTATGTTCGAGTTCAATTTGTCTACCTCAACCGAAAGCTCTCTCCTGGCAGCCGTCGATGAGGTCTATCTCCGACGCGCTCCGCCCCACGAGGAAAGCTAAGCAACGCGCAGCCGGCCGAATAACATCGCCTATCCTACCCTACGAGGCTCCTCGCAACCTTCCGTTCGCGCAGGATGCGAGCGTCGAGTTCCTTCAGCCGGTGCGTGAGGGCGGGATCGCCGGGCAGGAGGGCGAGAGCCTTCGCCAGCATATTGCGTGCGGTGACGAGATCGCCGTCGCGGATGTGGCGATTGGCGCGGTGATAAAGGAAGTTGACCCGCTCCGTTGGCGCAAAACGGTCGCCGAAGCGGGCGTCGAGCGCGTCGGACCAGGCGGGATGCCGGGCCATGGCGGCGACGGCGACCTGATAGGGACGCATGGGCGCATCGACCCGGGCGGCGCGGGCAAGACCCCGTAGGCGCGAAACGTCATGGGTTCTGCAGGCGGCGATCAGCGAAAGGGCACGCTCGGTGCCGGTAAAGACACGGACGGTGCCGTGGCCGGTCATGTGAACGCGCACGAGATGCGTTTCGGCCTGAAGTGCTGCGATGCGCTCGGCGTGGCGGCGATCTATCGCGTGGAAGGGATCATAAAAAATGAAGGCGCGGCCGGCGGCCTGATCGGCCGAAATGCCCATATTGGCGTGCAGATCGGGCGAAAAATGCCGGAGGAAGCGATTGTCGTAGGGGACGGATTTCGGGTCGATCGAGACCTGCGGGCAAAAGGCGATGGCCGTGGTGGCATTGAAGCGCCGGCGATAGCGAAGCGCCGCATAACCACCCTGCGAATGGCCGTACAGAATGCGCTCGGGAGCTGCATTCAGAATGGGTGCTGCGGCTTCGACCGCCTTGACCACGCTTGCCGCCGGAAACCAGTTGGGCCGCCTACTGATGAAGCCGAGGGCTGAGATGTCGGCCTTCTCGCAAAAGCGCTGGCCCCAGTAGCGGCTGCCGTTTGCCTGGATCTCCATCTCGTTGAAGGTCACCAGCAGATAGGGGGATGAACCCGGTCGATGGATGACTTCAAGATTTTCGTCCGAGTAGATCAGCACGGTTACTCCAAAACAATTTCAATTCTTGCAGCAATATTATTTGAAAGTTCGAGAATGATTTGCGGTCACCTCGGATTTCTTCAGTATTGCGTATTTGTATCAGATTTCCAGTGCCTGGATCTTTCTGCAAGGCAAATCCAATAATGAGGTCGCGGCTCAAGGGAGGCTCGTTTCCGGTCGATTTCGGCCCGATGCGGTCACTGCGCCACCGGTTGAGCGCCCACGTTTATGGCGTTCGTTACAGTTACGTACTTGATTGCCCGCGCGAAAGGAGCAGCATGCCCGCGCAGACGGCAACGGCCTTTCGCAATCGGTCGTGAGTTGCCGTTTTGGCAGCCGAAATTTGTTTGAAAATTCAGGCATGGCTTTGCGCGTCGAACCTCAATGGAGACGTGCTTCTTCCCAGATCAGTTTTTCGCGCGATGGCTCATCGCAGGAAGGAACCTGACAATGATAAAGGCATCTGATCATTCAACTTCGTCCCGCTGCGTGTCGAGGACTTTTCCGATGAAACTTCTGGCGTCGTGCGTGGCAGGGCTGAGCATTGTCGCTGGCCTGTCAACCCCGGCGCGTGCGCAGCAAGCAACACCAAAACCCAACATCCTTCTGATCGTTTCCGATGACACCGGCTACGGAGACCTCGGCCCCTATGGCGGCGGTGAAGGACGAGGCATGCCGACACCCAACATCGACAAGCTGGCCGAACAGGGCATGCTGTTTTATGATTTCTATGCCCAGCCGAGTTGCACGCCGGGTCGCGCCGCCATGATCACCGGGCGTATTCCCAACCGCAGCGGCATGACGACGGTTGCATTCCAGGGGGAAGGCGGCGGTCTTCCGGCGGCCGAATGGACGCTCGCCTCCGTCTTGAAGCTCGGCGGGTACCAGACCTATTTCACCGGCAAATGGCATTTGGGCGAGGCGGACTATGCCTTGCCGAACGCCCATGGCTTCGACGTCATGAAGTATTGCGGCCTTTACCACCTCAACGCCTACACCTACGCCGACCCGACCTGGTTCCCGGATATGGACCCCAAGCTCAGGGCCATGTTCCAGAAGGTCACCAAGGGCGCGCTCTCCGGTAAGGCCGGCGAAACGGCGGTCGAGGACTTCAAGATCAACGGCCAGTATATCGACACGCCCACGGTCAATGGCGCGGCAGGGGTCGTCGGCATCCCCTATTTCGACAGCTACGTCGAAAAGGCGGCCATCGAGTTTCTCGACGACGCGGCGAAATCCGACAAGCCGTTCTTCATCGACGTCAACTTCATGAAGGTGCACCAGCCGAACATGCCGGCGCCCGAGTTCGAGCATAAATCGCTGTCGAAGTCGAAATATGCCGACAGCATCGTGGAGCTGGACACCCGCATCGGCCGCATCATGGACAAGCTGCGCGAGACCGGCCTCGACAAGAATACGCTGGTCTTCTACACGACGGACAATGGCGCCTGGCAGGATGTCTATCCCGACGCCGGCTATACGCCGTTTCGTGGCACCAAGGGCACGGTGCGCGAGGGTGGCAACCGCGTTCCCGCCATCGCCGTCTGGCCGGGCAAGATCAAGGCCGGCTCCAAGAACCATGACATCGTCGGCGGCCTCGACCTGATGGCGACATTTGCTTCGGTTGCCGGTGTCGCTCTGCCGGACAAGGACCGCGAGGGCCAGCCGATCATCTTCGACAGCTTCGACATGTCGCCGGTCCTGCTTGGAACCGGCAAGTCGGAACGGAACTCATGGTTCTATTTCACCGAGAACGAACTGTCTCCCGGCGCTGCCCGCGTCGGCAATTACAAGGCGGTGTTCAACCTGCGTGGCGACAATGGACAGGCGACCGGCGGCCTTGCCGTCGACAGCAATCAGGGCTGGAAGGGTCCGAACAAATATGTGGCGACGGTGCCGCAGATCTTCGACCTCTGGCAGGACCCGCAGGAGCGCTACGACATCTTCATGAACAACTACACCGAGCGCACCTGGACGATGGTGACCATCAGCGACTCCATCAAGCAATTGATGATGACCTACGTCAAATATCCACCGCGCAAGCTTCAAAGCGGGACCTATACCGGTCCGATCGAAATCTCGAAGTATCAGCAGTTCCAGTGGCTGCGCGATGAGCTCGGCAAGGAAGGCTTCAGTCTGCCGATGCCGACCGGCAACTGAACCGGAAAATGAGAAGCGGCGCTGTCTGATCACGGCAGCGCCGCTCGACCGTCGGGCTTTCGAGGCGCCGGTCAGATCCGCTCGAGGAAGGCAAGTACCCGTTTCATCGCCAGCGCAGTTGCCGCCGCGTCATAGGAGGGCAGCGAGCTGTCGGCGAAGTAGTGCTGGTCGCCCGGATAGAGGAACAGTTCGGCGTCCTCTGCCTTCTCGACGATCTCGCGGGCGGCGTCGATATCGCCTTCGCCGACGAAGATCGGGTCGTTGTCCATGCCGTGGATTTGAACGGGTACGCCTGCCGGCCAGGGGCCGAAGGACCACTGGCCACTGATCGGGATGCAGGAGTAAAAGAGCAGGGCGCCGCGGGCGCCGGGGCGGGTCTGGGCGAGTTTCTGAGCCGGCAGGACACCGAAGGAGAAGCCGGCATAGACGAGGTTTTCGGGGAGGGCATCGGCGAGGCGCACGCCGCGCTCGCGCATCTCTTCAAAGCCGACCGCCTCGATATGGGCAACGCCCTCCTCGATGCTCGCAAATGTACGTCCTTCGAAGAGATCGGGCAGGTGGACGACGTGCCCGGCCGCGCGCAGGTCGTCGGCAAAAGCGTGCACGCCGGGTGTCAGCCCCTGGGCATGGTGGAATACGAGGACTTCGGCCATCGGCAGCTTCTCCTTCAAACCAGTGTTCGCGCATCAATTGTATTTCGTTCGGCGGAATTCAAGCGGCAAGGCTGCCCTTAAGGAAAATATTCCTCCCGCGCTGATGCCGCGTCTCTCGACCTTTTCTTGCCATCTTCGCTCGCTTGGTTGCGCACGATGCACCACGATTCTGGAGGGAAAAGGATCATGACAGGTAAGTTGCGCATTGCCGTGCTGTTCGGTGGCCGGTCGGCGGAGCATGAGGTTTCGCTGATGTCGGCGCGCAACGCCGTCGCGGCGCTCGATCGGACGCGCTACGAGATCGTGCCGATCGGGATCGCCAGGGATGGCCGCTGGATGCTGGTCGATCTCGAAGACGGGGAACTGCCGAAGGCGATCCCCGTGTCGGGAACGCAGGTGGCGCTGATCCCCGGCGGACGGGGGCGGGCGGTCACCATCGCGGCCGACGGCCGCCAAGGGTTGCTGCCGGCGATCGACCTGATCTTTCCGGTTCTGCATGGTCCCTTCGGCGAAGACGGGACGGTGCAAGGCTATGCGGAAACTGCCGATGTCGCCTATGTCGGCTGCGGTGTCGCGGCTTCGGCGGTCGCCATGGACAAGGCGCTCGCCAAGCGCCTGCTGGTCGCCGAAGGCATTGCCGTTGCGCGGGCGATCGGCCTTCATGCGGGCGACGCCTATTCAAGCGAGACCATCCTCGAAAGCCTGGGACTGCCGGTTTTCGTCAAGCCGGCGCGGCAGGGATCTTCCGTCGGCGTCAGCCGCGTCGACAGTCTGGACGCGCTTCAGGCGGCGCTTAACGAGGCGTTCCGGCACGACGACAAGGTGCTGATCGAGGAGTTCGTCCAGGCCCGCGAGATCGAGTGCTCGGTGCTGGAGGATGCGAAGGGACAGCTCACCGTCTCGCGACCGGGCGAAATCATTCCGGCTGCGAGCCACGGCTTCTACAGCTACGACGCCAAATATGTCGATGCCGGCGGCGCAGTCGTCGAGGCGCCCGCCAAACTCTCCGAGGAGGTGATCGCAGAGGCCAAGGACATGGCCGCGCGGGCATTCCGGGCGCTTGACTGCGCGGGGATGGCGCGGGTGGACTTCTTCCTGCGCGCCGATGGAAGCCTCATGATCAACGAAATCAACACCATTCCCGGCTTCACCAATATCAGCATGTATGCCAAGGCGCTGGCAGCCGACGGCATCGCCTACGGCCAGGTGGTGGAGACGCTGATCGCCCATGCGCTGAAGCTGCGCGGCAAGGCGGGCGCGCGCACCTGAGGGGATGACAGGGGCAACCCGGGTATGGCAGGCCATCGCCGGGGATGGCGGGCTTGCCGGGCGGCAGTGTCACCCTGGAGTATTGCGATGCTACCTATGAGTTGCGGTCCATATTAGGATTGTCGCATTCATTGTGGGTTCACGTCGCCCCGGCCAAAACTCGCACCTGTTACAAACGGACAGGTGATGAAATGAAGAAGATTGGCATCGTCGTGCTTGCGGCGATAACGGCTCTTTCGGGCATCACGCCGGCAAACGCCCTGCCGGCTGTTGCCATCGAGCGGGTGCAGAAGAGCGACGTTCAACTGGTGCAGCACCGGGAATGGAACGGCGGTCACCATCGCCGGCGTCCGCCGGGCTGGCACGGCGGCTATCGCCCGCGCCCCGGCTGGGATGGCGGTTACCGCCCGCGGCCAGGCTGGCATGGCGGCTATCGTCCGCGTCCGGGTTGGGACGGCGGCTACCGCTATGGCTACTATAACGGCCACCGCGGCTATCGCTACGAGCGCTACGGCTATCGCCGCCACAATGACGGCTGGTGGTATCCGCTGGCGGCCTTCGGCACCGGAGTCATCATCGGTGGCGCGATCGCCGCTCCGCCAGCGCGTCGCTACGAGACCGGCGTCAACCCGCGCCATGCCGACTGGTGCTATGCGCGCTATCGCTCCTACCGCGCCTGGGACAACTCGTTCCAACCCTATGGTGGCCCGCGCCAGCAGTGCTATTCGCCCTACTTCTGAGGCGAGCGTGTTTTAAGGAGGCCGCCGGTCGCTGACCGGCGGGCCTCTTTTTTGTTTTCTGGCATTCACATGCGCTGAGGGAACGCGGCCCGGCATGGGTGGGAACGCAGCCTCTATCGACTGCTGCGCGGCATCTCCTCGTCGAAGCGGGTTTTCTCGCGCCCCGGATCATCCTCGAGGATTTTCTCTTCGCGGTCGTCAGGCAGTGCATCGTCCGGATCGACATTGGCTTCGTCGCGGCTCGGAACGGGCGACACGCGACCCTGATCGACCGGCGTCGGATGGTCTCCCGCGGGAAGCTGGTCGACGGGGAGCGGCGGGATCTTACCGATCGGCACTGCGCGTGTTTCGCCAGACGGGGGCACGTCTTCCGGTGTCTCTCGGTCGCGGGATTTCGGGTTTGCCTTGTTCATCGTCGCATCTCCTTGCTGGCGGTTTGCCAGGAATAAGCCGAGGCGAGCGGAAAAGGTTCCGGTCTGGACGTTCAAGATCTCAAGATTGAAGGTGGATCAATGACGGGGCGTGGCCGTGCGGATTGGGGGACATCGCATCCGGCTCCTGTCGTTTTCCAAGTCTTGGTCCGCGATGCAATCGGCATCCCAAGCACGCGCTATCGAGCCAGACATCCTGTCGATGATATCGGGGCGAACTCTGCCGCGTCGCGCGTTTGCAGGGGAGGCGTCTGCTAGGAATCGCTCATTGCGGCAACCCCGCGAAGAGGCAGACAAGCGGAGCGGCCGCGGACCGGCGAGGTCGGAAAAGCCCGGTCTTCTAGAACTTCAACGTCTTCTAGAACTTCAACCGGGCGTCGTCATGTTCGGGAGGGCGGTGCGCGTCCTTGCGACGAAACCCGTAGGCGAGCGCGAGCCCCAGGATTGCGGAGCCGACGACGATGGCGGCGAGTGCGAAGAAATTCTCCATGGCATTTTCCTCCCAAGGGGAAGCTTAACACAGAATGCGCGCAAACAAATGGCGCGGCAGCGAGAATGCGCGTCATGGTTACTCAACGCATGTCGGCCCAAGATGTTCAATCCGATTGGCTTCGGTGCGCGGTGCGTTCGGCCGAGGCTTTGCACGGGAGCGACACTGCGGGCGGGCGATCTGGACAACGTCGAGCCCCGCCAGCTTCGCCGTCTACGAAGCATCAGCGACCTCAATAACCGCCAGCACCGCCGCCGCCCTGACTCATGCCCTGGACGCCTTGCATGCCCTGGTAACTGGGGCTCGGAGCAGGAGTGCTGGTGCGGCTCGCCTGGTCGGTGGTGCAGCCGGCAGCCGCAAGAAGCGCCGCGCAAAGAGCGGCGATCAGGTATTGTCGTGTCATGGGTATCTCCCGTGGTCGTGGGAGCGGCATCAACCGCTTCCGCATCGAAACGGATCAACCATGCCGCCGCCGGCCCCGGATCCGTTGAGGAAGGAGACATGGCGCCAGCGGCCTTGCATGGCGCTCGCGATTGTACCACCGATCGCGCACATGGGCTGGCAAAGAGGCGGGGCGGGGGTAAAGGAAAAAACGAACAAAACGGAAACAAATTTTGGCAAAGGGGCTTGCCAAGCGACCGGAAGCGGGCTAAGGATATTACAGGCTGGCCGTTTCGTCATTGAAGCGGCCTTTTTGATTCCGGCGGATTGGCGCGGCCTTGCCTGGGCGCTGATGCCGATATCCAAAAAAGTCAAATCCGCGCCGGCGCCGGCTGCGACCGCTGAGACGCGGGTGACGACGGCCGCTACGGCGTCACGGCGCTTCGCGATTTTTCGGATCCGAACTTGGGCTTCACGTCTTCGGCGCCCGCATGCTGCTGTCGCAAGATCGCCGCATGTTCTGGTGCGAAAGCCCTAAAGCTGGTCGCGTGGAAAGGGCTCACGCGACAGGCTTTAAGATCTTGTTTTTATGCATGTCGTTGCGGCAATACCGCTGCCCACTTTTACGCGAAAAGCCTTAGGCTTCCTGCTTGGCGATCTTGCCGGTGACGGAGGCGCCGGTCTCATGTCGCGGGCGGGGCTGCCCGATGCTGCGCAGCCAGCGCGAGGCTTCCTTCGGATCGCGCTCGACGCCGAGGCCTCTCTGATAGATGGTCACGAGGCGGGCCTGGGCAGCCGGATGACCCTGGCGGGCGGCCTGGCGGTTCCAATGAAGCGAGGCGGCATAGTGTTCCGCGCCGCCATCGTTGAAATAGATTTCGGCGAGTTTCGCCTGGGCATCGACATTTCCTGACGTCGCCAGTTCAAGCAACCTGGGCGAGATATTCGTTGCGGACGGCCGCGGGGTGAAAATGGTCTTCAACTTGCTGAACGTGTTGCGGATCATCTGGCACCTGTTGCATTCATTGCATGGTTCCCGCGGCTGGACTGCTAGGCTGAAAAACTGCTTAAAATCTTGAACTAATTCGACTTTTCCCTGGCCACTGCCGGTAGAGCAGGAGCGCTTGCGATGCATTGCGCCAGAAGCACCCGATGTGGGGCAACCCGGTGAGCGGTATTGATGACCGAATGCAACCTGAAGTCAAGGTTGCAAGCGTGACATCCGGCGTGACACACGCATTTTTCTGTGATCGGCTGTCACGCTTGCTAGCTTGAACAGCCGCGGCGACACGATGGTGCCTCCCGCAGGCATTGGCGTTCCCAGCTTGGGCGCCGAGACCTTCGGAGATGTCGGCTCGTCGACTTCGGCCAGGGCCGGAGCCGGCCTCGCGAACATGCCAAGCAGTTTCGTCCACAAACGCCGGATCACCTGCGATCGCCTCCAAATCCCGCCGCTACCGGTCGGCTTTGATGGCAGAATGCAACTTTTGGTCAAGCGGCGGCCGATCCAACGTGCGCAGGAGGAGCAATCGCCTCGTGCCCCGGAGCAAATCCCATGACAGTGAAACCCGCAAAGGACCCGAAGACCGGGCGCTTTCTGCCGCGCGCCGGAGGGGATGGGGCCGTCCCCCGGACGCGCACGCGCAAGGCGGTCCGCACCAAGCTCGGCGAACTCTTTCTCGAAGACATGCTTTCGGCCTGGGAGAGCCGAGGGGCGGCCGCGATCCACGCGCTGATCGAGAAGAACCCAAACGACTTCCTGAAGACGATAGCGGCGCTGATGCCGAAGGACGTGACCATCAATCCAAACCAGATGGGCGAGATGACGGATGAACAACTCCTCGAGCGGATCCGCAAGCTCGACCAGACCATCAGGCCTTTCCTTGCTGCTTCGGGAGCGGATGGAACTGACGATGGAGATCGGGCGGCGGCAGAAAACCAATAGGCTCGCCTATTACCGTCCCTATGCGAAACAGACCGAGTTTCATGCGGCGGGGGCCAGCTTTCGCGAGCGGCTGTTCATGGCCGGTAACCAGCTCGGCAAGACGCTTGCCGGCGCCGCGGAAGCGGCGATGCATCTGACAGGCGACTATCCCTCTTGGTGGGCGGGCCGACGGTTCGACCGGCCGATCACGATGATCGGCGGCTCGGAATCGCACGAGCTGACACGCGATGGCGTGCAGCGGCTGCTCGTCGGCCCGCCAATGAGCGAGGAGGACTGGGGCACCGGCTATCTGCCGAAAGCGGCGCTTGTCGGCTGGACACGACGATCGAGCGCTTCCGGCGCGCTCGACAGCGTGACCGTGCGGCACACTTCGGGCGGCACCTCGACGCTGCTCTTGAAGGCTTACGAGCAGGGCCGGGCGAAATGGCAGGCCAACACCGTGGACTATCTCTGGTTCGACGAGGAGCCGCCGGAAGACGTCTATTTCGAA
The DNA here is from genome assembly GCF_001427045.1 of Ensifer sp. Root558. Taxonomy (NCBI): domain Bacteria; kingdom Pseudomonadati; phylum Pseudomonadota; class Alphaproteobacteria; order Hyphomicrobiales; family Rhizobiaceae; genus Ensifer; species Ensifer sp. Root558. The sequence goes on from NZ_LMGC01000001.1 coordinate 504,295, forward strand.
GGCATCACCCGCACCAATGCGACCGGTGGCTCGGTCGCCGTGACGTTTACGCCGCTGAAAGGCATGAGCTCGGTCGTCAGCCGCTATCTGCTGGAACCATCAGACGACCGGACCGTGGTGACGATGACGATCGACGATGCCGAACATTATACGCCGCAGGAGCGCGCGAAGATCATCGCCAGCTACCCCGCGCATGAGAAGGAAGCGCGCACCAAGGGGGTGCCGACGCTCGGGTCGGGAAGAATCTTCCCGGTGACGGAAGAGCAGATCCGGGTCGAGCCATTCGAGGTTCCCAGGCACTGGGTGCAGATCGGCGGGCTCGATTTCGGCTGGGATCACCCCTTTGCCGCAGCGCTCTGCGCCTGGGACCGCGATGCGGATGTCTTTTACGTGACCCGCTGCTACCGCGAGCGCGAGGCGACGCCGATCATCCATGCCGCAAGCCTGAAACCCTGGGGACCCTGGCTGCCCTGGGCCTGGCCGCACGACGGGCTGCAGCACGACAAGGGCTCGGGCGAGCAGCTTGCGGCGCAATATCGCGGGCAGGGGCTCGTGATGCTGCCCGAGCGCGCGACCTTCGACGACGGCACCAACGGTGTCGAGGCGGGGGTCTCCGACATGCTGCAGCGCATGCAGACCGGTCGCTTCAAGGTGTTTTCGACCTGTGGCGACTGGTTCGAGGAGTTCAGGCTCTACCACCGCAAGGACGGCCGGATCGTCAAGGAACGCGACGACGTGATTTCGGCCAGCCGCTACGCGCTGATGATGAAACGCTTTGCCCGGGTGAAGGCGGATAACGCCGCCTGGGCCTTTACCGATCGGAAGGTTCTCTAGCCGCGGTGGTGAAACCTAACGCCAACGAGGCCCGTCGCGGCCTCGAGGCCCGAACCGCGGGCCGGCGAACGAAAATCGATCAGACCTTCCAGGAGCCTGCTTCCACGACCGTGGAACGGGGCCCGTTGCCTTCAATATCAACAGTAGGAGTCGTCATGGTTACCAGCGTTGTCACCACATCTGGAAACACGACATGCATGGATTTCAGCACGAACCAGTGGCACGGCTACGTTGGCGGTAACACGCCCTATGGCCTGTGGGTGGACGGTCCCTTGCATCCGTGGCGCGACGCCAATGGAACGCCGACCTTCATCACCGGCCATTCCGAAGGGTATCGCTACAACGTCCTCTCCGATTGGCACAACGGCCACACCTGGACCAACTGGAATGCCGGCCGGCACTGGAACTCGCCGCGCGACACCGTTGAAGGGCACTATGCCAACCGCCACTGGATCGTGTCACCGTTCGCGCGCGGCTCTCTGGTCGTCGGCCTGACCCACCACGAATTCTATCAATCGTCGACGACGATCGGCGGGGTCAAAGGCTTCAATTCCCACGCCCACGGCTTCAATACCCGCTGGGTCAACGGCATCGGCTATGTGCGCTCTACCAATGACGGTCAGGCCTGGACAGTCCCCAATCCCGGGGATTTCGGCCAGAACCATCACAATGTGCGCTGCGTGCTGATCCCGGAGCCGTGGTCCTACCAGTCTATCGACACGGCCTATGGCTTCCTGCATCCGTCGAACATCGTGCAAGAGGGCAACTACTATTATGCCTTCATCGAGGTCCGCAATCTGCCGGGCAACACCACGCTGCTCGACAACGGCTTCACCATCATCCGAACATCGAACCTCGACGCGTCGGTCGGCTGGCAGTTCTACAACAACGCCAACCAGTGGGAGACGGTGAACCACCAGTACTACCAGGGCAACATCGCGCCGCAGCAGCCGAAAATCTTCTTCAAGGTGGCGGGCTACAACCCCTACACCATGTATGACCAGAACGGCCGCATGGCGCAGAGCATCCGCTACCACGTGCCCACACAGAAATGGGTTCTGTTCGGCTACACTGGCCTGCAGACGCCCGGCTTCTGCTACTGCGTTTCGGATACGCTCGCCAATCCGCAGTTCGAGGCGAACGGGCACCGTTTGGTGAGCCTTGCCGGCGGCGGCGCCACGAACGAATACCACAGCAACCACTACATCAGCGTCTTCGATCCGAACTCTCAGGATCAGAACTACAAGACGATCCTCGGTGACAGCGCGGTCGTGATAACGGCCGACGAAGGCGTGCGCTACAAGATCGGCACGATCCGGATCACCTGATTTCACAAGCAAAACAACGTGATGACGCTCTTTCGGTCGTTATGAGCCGATTGACGGAACGCTGTGCCCGGGCAGGCCATTCATGCCGCCTGGGCCTTTACCGATCGGAAGGTTCTCCAGATGGCAGCGATGACGAAACCGGAACTGACGGAGCTCGTGGGCCAGCTCGTCAGGGATTGCGAGGATTATCGCGACCAGCTTTCCGCGGCGCGTATCAGGGCGATGGAATATTACGACGGCGTGATGGCCGACGTGCCGGCGGAAGCAAACCGCTCCAAGGTGGTTTCGCGCGATGTGCGGGCGGCGGTGAAGAAGGTGCTGCCTTCGCTCATCCGCACCGTGCTCGGCAATGACAAGGTGGTGGAATACCAGCCGGTCAACCAGGGCGACGAGGCCGGCGCCGAGCAGGCGACCGACTATATCAACTACATCGTCTTTCCCGAAAGCGACGGCTACGACGCGGTGCAGGATGCCGCGCACGACGCGCTGAAGCTCGGCAACGGGGTGATCCGCTGGTGGTACGAGAAGAGAAAAAGCGTCGAGGTTTCGACCCATAGCGGGCTCGACGAGGCAGCCCTGGTGCAGCTCATTGCCGACGACACGGTGGAGGTGCTGGAACAGGCGCAATCGGTCGAGCGGATCGAGCTGCCGACGGGATCTGTCGAGCAGCCGGTCTTTGCCGTGAAGATCCGCCGCACGGCGGAGCGCGGGGCGACAAGGCTGGCCGCCGTGCCGCTCGAAGAATTCCTCGTTCATCCGGACGCGATCGCGATCGACGACAGCCCGATTGCCGGGATCAAGCGGCGGATGCGCCGCTCCGATCTGATCGCCATGGGCTATGACCGTGATCTCGTCGAAGGCTTTGCCCTTGCCGGCAATACCGACGGCGAGGACGAGGAATTTGCCCGAAGGCGTGGCATCTTCGGCGATGGCGAGGAGACGGCAAAGGCGCTGCAGGAGGTCGACTACTACGAGCTCTATGTGAAGGTGGATGCGGACGATGACGGCATTGCGGAGCTGCGCCGCCTGATCTTTGCCGGCGGCACCGGGGCCGACAACCTGCTTGAGGATGCGGAATGGGACGAGGTGCCTTTTGCCGATCTCATCACCGAGCGGCGGCCGCACCAGCGCGAGGGCAATGCGATCACCGACGACATGGCGGAGATCCAGCGGGTGAAGACCGTGCTCCTGCGCCAGACGCTCGACAATCTCTACTGGCAGAACAACCAGCAGCCGATTGTGCAGGAAGGGATGATCCAGAACCCGGAGTCGGTGCTGAACCCAAAATTCGGCCAGCCGATCCGCGTCGGCCAGGGCGTCGATGTGCGCGGCGCCGTCGGCTATACGGCGGTGCCGTTCGTGGCGCGCGAATCCTTCTCCATGCTCGGCTATCTCGACCAGGAGGCGACTGACCGGACCGGGATTTCCGATGCGTCGAGCGGCATGGCGCCGGATGCGCTGCAGAACATGACGGCGAAGGCGACCGCACTCGTCGAACAGGCGGGCATCGGCCAGACGGAACTGATGGTGCGCACCTTTGCGCAGGGGCTGAGGCGGGTGTTCAAGGGGGTGCTCGGGCTTACCATCAAGCATCAGGACCGGCCGCGGGCGGTGCGTCTGCGCGGCAAATGGGTGACCTTCGACCCGCGCCACTGGAACGCCGGCATGGATGCGACCGTCAACACCGGGCTCGGTGCGGGCACCCGCGAGCGCGACATGCTGATGATCCAGATGATCCAGCAATTGCAGGAAAAGCTGCTGACGACGCTCGGGCCGGACAACCCTTACGTCTCGCCCGACAACCTCTACAACGGCATTGCCAAGACCGTGGAGGCGGCGGGGCTGAAATCGCCTGACCTCTACTTCACCAAGCCGACGCCCGAGGACATCCAGAGGCGGATGGTGGACATTACTTCACTGGTGGCATCATCGGCGTAGGCGCGACGTTTTCAAGCAACGTGTCGGCACTCAATTTCGTTGCTTCGGGGGGGGCGGCGGCGCAATGTACATCTTGTCCAACAGCGATAGAGTGCTTGCATTCCAGTCGGCAGCGTCGGTAACTCGCGGCACGATCGTTTCGAGCCAAGCGAACGCTGCGATGCAGATCGGCGTGTGGAACACTTCCGGTGTGTTTCAGCAGCTGGCGAGTTGGCACGAAACTGGTCTTTATTCGTGGTCTGGCCACATCGCACGACTTGGAGGCAACGGATCATCCGGCGAAATCCAACTGCTCACCAACAACAACGGTCACAGCTATCGTATGATTGGGGTGAACGACGGCGGCTTGTATATTCAACGGTCCAGCGACCGTTTCGTATCAAATGCACCGACGCTGCTTTCTTGGAGCGGGATCAGTGAAGCTACGTTCCCGAGCAACGTATATGCCCCTCGGTTTATAGCAACCGCGAATGGTGATGGCCAAGCCATCAAGGTCGGCGACGATGTGTGGCTCGGTGACATCAACCAAGCAGACACACTCTCCGTTCGCGGTCAGACCAACTTGGCCAACGGTTGGATACAGTTCGGCTATGGAGGCAACAAGCTCGGCGTCAACGGCTCCGTCGGCGATCGTCTATACTGGGGCGGTGGCTTCTTTATCCAGTCGGACGGCAATATGTACATGCCAATGTGGGGGGACTATCTCGGCAACGTCGTGAACGGTAAGGCCGGCATCTACACCGGCTCAAACCGCGATGAAACCAATTTCCCAATCGGACATACCATCCTGGTCGAAACGGGTAATGGGGACATCAAAGAGAGGAATTCCGCCCATGCGATTTATCTTAGTTCCAGTTACGGCTACGCCTTTGGCGGGGCTGGGGCGCAACTTGCTGGAACTTGGCGTGCTCGAGGCGGCTACGATTCGCCCGGGTCGGGTGCATGGACCTATTGCTTCGTGAGGACGGCATAATGACATCGATGTCACTTAATATGGTTTATGCCGTTCGAGCTACTCAAGAGGCTGACGTCTACAACATCCGTTGCAACATCACGGATTATCTCGGCGCGTCCTACGACACCGACTACTGCAGTCGTCCGGATGACACCGTCGGCGTCAATCCCCTGATCCGCCAGTGGTTGCTCGATAATCCCGGCTTCCAGATCGAGCCATACATCCCCCCCGATCCGCCGACGGAAGACGAATTGCGGCAGCGGATGCCCAGTCTGACCGCCCGCCAATTCCGCCTGGGACTGGTGAATGCCGACATCTCGCCGTCGACCGTGACCGCAGCGATCGCGGGGATGCCCGTTGGCTCGGATCAGGACAAGGCTCAGATCGAGTGGGAGTATGCAACCACGTTCAACCGGTTGCACCCGCTGATCGGGACGGTTGGTACGGCGCTTGGTCTTTCTGACACCCAGATCGATGCCCTGTGGGTGGCGGCCGCCGCGCTTTAACCGGAAAATCTCCAAAAGGTGAATCCATGAACAGAGCAGCGTTTTACGCGGCCCTGCGCGATCCCGCGTCGGGTGTATTCAAGTCCTATTCTGCAAAGCAGTTTGAAAGCCTGGACGCGGTCGTCCTGGAGGGGCGCCGGCGTGCGGTAGGCCTCTGCCATCTGGCCGCAATTCTCGCCGAGGTCCATCACGAAACCGGCGGCACAATGCGGCCGGTCGAGGAGAATCTGAACTACTCGGCAAGGCGGCTCATGCAAGTATGGCCGGCGCGATTTCCGACGCTTGCTAGCGCGGAACCCTACGCGGGCAATCCGCGCAAGCTTGCGAACCGGGTCTATGGCGGGCGGCTTGGCAATGTCGAAGACGACGACGGGTGGGTCTTTCGCGGGCGAGGGCTGGCGCAAATTACCGGTCGCGCGAACTATGGCAAGTTTGGTCTGGTGGAGATGCCGGATCGTGCCTGTGATCCGGCGACGGCCATTCGCATTCTTTTCGACGGCATGGTGCACGGGCTTTTCACGGGCAAGCGACTGACTGATTTCGACACGGACGATAGCCGTTCGGCGGCGGCGACCGGCTATCGTTATGCCGCCTCACGCGCGATTATCAACGGCGATATCAGGCAGAACGGGCCGAAGATCGAGGCCTACGGCCGCGCCTTCGAGGCGGCGCTGCGTGCGGCCGGATATGGTCGCGAGAGCGCTTCGGCCGATCCCTCCGTTGTTGTCGTGCTGCGGCCAGGCTCGGTCGAAAGGGCGCCCGACATGGAAAGCGTCAACGCTTCGCACGGGGCCAAATTCAATCGCCTGCGCCGTCTCATTGAGGCGGTTGCCGGGTTTCTTGCGCGGTGGACGAAATGAGTGCTGTCGTCATCCGTATCCTGCTGCGCTACGGCGCGGGGCTGCTCGTGGCTAAAGGGCTGCTGGCGCCGGAGGCGGGGCTGGTGCTTGCCGATGATCCCGACGTGCAGATGCTGATGGAGGTGGGTATCGGCCTTGGTGCGGGCATTCTCTCGGAGTGCTGGTACGTGCTGGCGCGACGCCTTGGTTGGGCGAAATGATGTTTGCCTGGCCGAAGCTTCTCATCGCCGGCCTCATCGTCTCGGGTCTCGTCTGGCTCATTCATGAAATCCGCGCAGACGGCGCACGATCCTACGCCAATGCCATCGAAAGGCAGAACAATGACGCTCATAGCCGCGCTCGTGGGAAGCGCCTTGATTACGATTCCTGCCTTGATGCTGGCAGGGTGTGGGACTTCGCGTCCGGCCAGTGCTCCCGGGCTGCGCGCCGTGGTCGGAACTGATCTTGTCGGCGCGCGCGGAGCATCGCCAGCGGATCAGCGCCGGATCGATCGCACGGTCGTCGGCCTTTGTGCCGCGGATATCTGGACGAAGGCCGAATGCGCGAAGCACGGGGGAGGCCATCATGTCGCTGGCTGAAATCGATATCGTTGTTCATCGCCAGTTGGGAGAACTGGTTGCCGGCATGCGCGGCCTGCAGGAGTCCATTCATCGGATCGAGGATGGCGCGAGGCGGGCGGAGGATAAATCTGCCGCCAGTCAAGCCAGCGTTCACCGGCGCATGGATGAACTCGCTGAGCGGGTCAACGAACTGGAAGCGTCGGCTTCCGCTATCGGTGCCGAAATCTCCGATATGAAGCCGGTGACCGATGACGTCAGGCGGTGGAAGCTCATGGGTATTGGCGCACTAGGAGTGACGGGAATTGCTGCGATGGCTCTCGGTGTCAGTTTTGCCGAAGCGATCCGGCGGATCGTGTTCGTGATTGCCGGAAGAGCCTAGCGCTCAGGGCTGCTTGACCTACGTCTTTTAATCAAAGCGCCGCGCACCCGAAAGGGTGCGCGGCGCTTTTTGCGTTTGGTGCTCTAAAGGGTTTCGCCCGTCGATGATCACACGGCCGGTATCGGATTTGCCGGAGCGCCCAAAGTGCGGACGCTCTCCGAAACCGAGAAGCGAAGGCGATACTCCTTCGGTGAGAGACCCAGGATCTTGCGGAAGATCTTGCGATAGGCGTTGGTGTCGTCATAGCCGCTTTGCCAGGCAACCTGCTCGATCGAGAGATGTGAGCGCTCCAGCAGATCGCGGGATTTGGCGATCCGTAGCCGCTGGCAATATTCGGTCGGGTTGAAGCCGGTCGCCTTCTGGAAACGGCGCAGGAAGGTGCGGTCGCCGAGACCGGCGCGGTCGGCCATCATCTGCAGCGTCACGCCCTTGGTGTTGGCGCCGTGCAGCCAGTGCTGGATCTTCAGGATGATCGTGTCGCCGTGATCGAGCTTCGGGGCGAAGACGCTGTAATAGCTCTGCTCGCGCGCGCCGGGGTCGATGATCATGTAGCGTGCGGTTGCCAGCATGACGTCGGTTCCGAGGAACCGGTCGACGAGTTTCAGGCCGAGGTCGATCCAGGCCATCATGCCGCCGGCGGTGATGATGTCGCCTTCGTCGATCAGCAGCCTGTCGGTGTCGACGCGGATGTCGCTGTAGCGGTTGGAGATCAGGTCCTGATGCGACCAATGGGTGGTGATGGTGCGACCGGTGGCGAGGCCGGACTCTGCCAGCAGATAGGCGCCGCCGCAGACGGAGCAGATCGTCGCGCCGCGTTGATGCTGTTCGCGCACGAAGGCGGGCAGGGCACCGATGCGATCGCCGACCGGCAGATCGGAGAGCGTCGGCGGCAGGATCAGGGCCACAAGGCCCGAGGAGGGGCCTTCGTGGGTGTCGCGCGATTTCGACACCGAGCCATCTTCCTGAAGTTTCCAGTGGCTGATGCGGATTTGCGGCGCGTCTCTGCCGCTTTGCTCCACCGACTGCATGCTCGCCACCTGGAACATGTCGGTCAGCCCATGGATCGCCGACATCAGGGCGCGGGGATAGACGACGATGCCGATCTCCGCCGGCTCGTTTTCGGGTCGTTTTGTCACTTCTGCCCCCATCGTTGTCAGCTTTGCCGGTCGAGAGGTTAGGCCCACCGATTTATCAATTCAACCATCGCTTCCGCCGAATGGAAGCCCGAGCAACAGAGATCAAAGAGGTGAGGACAATGACACAGGCAAAAGCAGTTTCCGCAAGCGTTTCCAACGGCATCTCCCGCCGCACGGTTCTCTCGGCCGCCTTTGGCGCTGCCGCGACGGTAGCCGCGGTCAATGCCATGAACACGCCGGCCAAGGCCGCATCCAACACCGCAACAACCGCCGGCGCGTCCGGCACTAAGGGAGCAAACACCATGGGCAGCCGCATCATCACCCGCGATGGCGTCGAGATCTATTACAAGGACTGGGGTCCGAAGGATGGCCCGGTCGTCGTGCTCAGCCACGGCTGGCCGCTGTCGTCTGGCATCATCACCCGCGATGGCGTCGAGATCTATTACAAGGACTGGGGTCCGAAGGATGGCCCGGTCGTCGTGCTCAGCCACGGCTGGCCGCTGTCGTCAGACAGCTGGGAAGCGCAGGCCTTCCACCTTGCCGCCAACGGCTTCCGCGTCGTCACCCATGACCGCCGCGGCCACGGCCGCTCGTCGCAGCCCTGGGACGGCAACGACATGGACCACTATGCCGACGACCTCGCGGATCTGATCAACGCGCTCGATCTGAAGGGGATCTTCCTTGCCGGGTTTTCGACTGGCGGCGGTGAGATCAGCCGCTATATCGGCCGCCACGGCACCAGCCGGATCGCCAGGGCCGGTTTGATCTCGGCCGTGCCGCCGCTGATGGTCAAGACCGACAAGAACCCCGGCGGCCTGCCGAAGGAAGTCTTCGATGGCCTGCAGGCGGCAAGCCTGAAGGATCGCTCGAAGCTCTACCGCGACATCGCGTCCGGTCCGTTCTTCGGCTTCAACCGCCCGGGCGCGGTCGCCTCTCAGGGCATGATCGACAGCTTCTGGCTGCAGGGCATGATGGGGGGACACAAGAACACCTATGACTCGATCGTCGCCTTCTCGCAGACCGACTTTACCGAGGACCTGAAGAAGTTCGACGTGCCGACGCTGATCATCCATGGCGACGACGACCAGATCGTGCCGATCGATGCGGCTGCACGGGCCTCGAAGACGCTGGTGCCGCATGCGGAGCTCAAGGTCTATGCCGGCGCACCGCACGGCATCACCGACACCCACAAGGACCAGCTCAACGCCGACCTGCTCGCCTTCGCCAAGGCCTGATGGTTGTTCGCCGGTGCCACCTCACAGGTGGCGCCGGCACCCTATGTCAAACGCTTCAGCCAAGGATCAGAGCCATGACCTCTTCCCACAATCCCACCGACGTCTCCGGCCCCGGCCGTCGTGAATTCCTTGCAGGCACCAGTGCGCTTGCAGCCTCCGCCCTGCTGCCGAAAGGTGCCTATGCCGCAGATATCAAACGTTTCCGGCATGGCGGCTTCGATATTTCCGTCGTCAGCGACGGCTTCATCATGCTGCCGGTCAGCATCGTGCTGCCGGATGCAACGGCGGAAGAGCGGCCGGAGATCATGCGCCGGCTTGGCGGCACTCCCGAAAAGGCGCCGTTTCACACCAATATTCCGGTCATTCGCACTGGCGACGATCTGATCGTGGTCGACGACGGCTCGGGCACACGTTTCCAGGAGAGCGCCGGCAAGCTTCACGCCAATCTGCTTGCGGCCGGCATCGACCCGAGTGCGGTGACGAAGGTGGTGCTGACGCATGCCCATCCTGACCATGCGGGCGGCACCGTTGGCGCCGACGGCACGCTCGCCTTTCCGAATGCGCAGTACTTCGTTTCGGAGGGGGAATGGCGGTTCTGGACCGATCCCAACTTCGAAAAGACCATGCCGCAGGTGCTTCATGGCTTTGCCAAGGGTGCGCAGCGCGATCTCTTTGCGGTCAAGGACCGGCTGACCCTGGTGAAGCCCGGCGACGAAATCGTCAGCGGCATGCAGGTGCTCGACACGCGGGGCCACACACCCGGTCATATCTCGCTTCAGCTTTCCGGCGGTGACGGCGCCGGACATGAGGGCTTGGTGATCACGGGCGATGCGGTCACCAGCAACATCGTCTTCTTTGAGCACCCCGACTGGCATTTCGGCTTCGACACGGATGCGGAGCTGGCCTTGAAGAACCGCAAGGCCCTGATCGACCGGGCCGCGTCGGAGCGGCTGGCGCTGCTTGGCTATCATTGGGCCTATCCGGGGATCGGGCGGGCGGAGCGCAACGGGGCGGCCTATCGCTTCGTGGCGGCGGGGTGACCGCCTGGAGCCGGCAATCACTAGGACAGTTGACGGGCGCGCCTCCTGCGGGGCGCGCCCGTTTCTCTGCATTCAGAGAGCCAGTTCGCTGTCCTTGATATCGCTGATCGGCGCAAGGAACGGCAGGTCGAACGGACGCAGAGCGGTGCGTTTCGCGGTGAGCTGTGGCCAGTCGGGATTGACGAGCGCGCCGCGGCCAAGCGCGATCATGTCGGCACCGGCTTCCATCACCTCCTCGGCGCGGTCAAGATCGTGCAGGCTGCCGTTGGCGATGATGAACAGGCGCGGCGCGTGGCGGCGGGCGAGGGAAACGAGCGAGGCGTCGCCGCCCTCGAAGGCCGGCTTCCAGGCTTCGAACTCGGTCACGTGCACGAAGTCTGCCGGGCTTTCGGCGAGCGCCTCGAACACGCGGGCTGCACCTTGTTCGCGTTCTGCCCATTTGTGCCTGAAGTCGTTGACCTTACTCTGGGAGAGCCGCAGCCCCAACGGGACGTCGGGGCCGATCGCCACGCGCACTGCCTTCAGCACTTCGAGTGACAGGCCGAGCCGCTCAACGATATCTCCACCCCAGCGATCCGCCCGCCGGTTCGAAAAGTCCGTGAAGAACTGATCGAGCAGATAGCCGTTGGCGCCGTGGATCTCGATGCCGTCGAAACCGGCAACCTCGATTGCAAGCCGGGCGGCACAGGCGAAGCCTTCGATCGCCTCGGCGATTTCGGCATCGCTGATCTCGCGCGGCAGGGCATAGGGGCCGTCGCCGTGATAACCGGTCAACTGGCTGCCCTTCGGCCGGACGGCGGAGGGGCCTACCGTCTCGGGCCTGTGCGGGTTACCCTGCGCCAGCGCGCCGCCATGCATGAGCTGCGCGAAGATGCGCCCGCCTTCCGCATGAACGGCCTCGACGATCGGTCGCCAGGCGAGAGCCTGTTCCCGATCGGTCAGGCCCGGCTGGTCCTTGTAGGTTTGGGAATAGGCCTTGTCGGTGTAGATGCCCTCGGTCGTGATCAGGCTGAAGCCGCCGCGGGCGAAGCGCTGGTAATAGTGCTGCATGCGCTCGCCGGGCGCGCCGGCCGCCGTGGCGCTGATGCGGGTCATCGGCGCCACGGACAGGCGATTGGCGAAATCAAGCCCCTTGAGACGGGTGCCGGTGAAGGCGGGGGACGCGATGCCAAACGGTGCGTTCATGTCACTTGCCTCCATCGAGCGCGATCGCTTCGATCTCGATCAGCGCGTCTGGCGAATAGAGCGAGGAGACCTCGATGATGCTGTCGGCGGGATAGGGGGCGGAAAACCACGTGCGGCGCAGCTCGATGATCTTGGCGAAATTCTCCATGGAGCGCAGGAAGATCGTGACCTTGACGATCTTGTCTAACCCAGAGTCCGCCGCCTTGAGCGCCCGCTCGAGATTGCGGAACGCCTGTTCGGCCTGGCGGTCGAAGTCACCGACGCCGACGAGCTTGCCGTCGTCGCCGATTGCCGCCTGACCGGAGACGAAGACGAAGCCATTGGCCTTGATCGCCTGGGAAAGCAGGAAGGGCGCGTAGGGATCCGGCTGGGTGACGACCTGTTCGAGAGACATAAGATGTCCTTTCATGCTTTAGATTTTCTCAGCTTGGCGCTGTTGCCTTCACTGTTGATCTCAATATGCTGGGCCATTCGGCGGCTGACAAAGAGTGATTTCTCAGCCGACAGATGAGCTGAGTTCATCCATTGAGGAAATCATGAGGAAGTTGCCGCCGCTCGGCGCACTCAGGGTCTTTGAAGCGGCCGCCCGGCGGATGAGCTTCAAGCTGGCGGCCGAGGAACTGAACGTCTCGGCCACTGCCGTCAGCCACCAGATCCGCCAGCTGGAGGAGATGCTGGAGACCAAGCTCTTCGAACGAGGGACGCGGCAGGTCCGGCTGACCACTGCGGGACAGGTGCTCTTTCCGGTGCTGCGTGATGGCCTCGACCGTTTCGAGCAGGCGATCGCCGACATGCGCCGGCAGGAGGCGAGCAAGGTGGCGCGGTTGACGTCCACCGTCGCCTTCGTCGCCAAGCGCCTGGCGCCGCTTGCCGGTTCCTTCCGCGAAGCCTATCCCGAGTGGACGCTGAGGCTGGACGCCTCCCACCGGATGGTCGATCTGGAGGTGGATGCGGATGCTGCGATCCGCCTTGGCGGCGGTGATTATCCGGGCCTCGTCACCGAACCGCTGTTCGCCGATCGTTTCGCCCCGGTTTGCGTGCCGCGACTGGCGCCGGCCAGTGCCGCGGACCTCAAGCACGCGACGCTCATCCACTACGATTGGGGCACGCTGCGCCGCCACGATGCGCGCGCGCCGGTCTGGCGGCAATGGCTGGAACGGGCTGGCGCCACCGATGTCGAGGCCGGCGCGGGGCTTTCCTTTACCGACGAGATCCATGCCGTGCAGTCGGCCATCGCCGGGCAGGGAATTGCCCTCTTGAGCCTCACGCTGGTCGCCGAGGAGCTTGCCTCCGGCATTCTCGTCCAGCCGTTCGACCTGACGCTGGAAAGCGACCGATACGACCTGGTCTACAGTCCGCGCATGGCGGACCGGCCAGCGACCCGCGTGCTTCGCGATTGGGTGCACGCGCAGTTCAGCGGCGATGCCTGATCTGTGAGGTGATCTCGTTCAGTCGTCGAAGCCGAGGAAGTCCGGCGCCCAACGGCGACTGGTGAGGCGCAACGAACGGTCAGGCTCGATGATATAGGTCTCGTAGACCTTGCGGCCGTAGGAATCGATGAACTGGTGCGGGACGATGCTGCCGACGGGTGCCTTCTTCAGCTTGGTGCGCGGTTGCCCGCCATAGGTGATGCTGCCAGGAATCGGTTGCATGTTCGGCGAGTAACCGTAGCTGATGTCGGGGCCGGTGGTCGCCGTGCAGCCACTGAGCAGCAGCACGACGGAGAGGGCGGCAAAAGCGTGTTTCATGTCGGCGATCCTCAGAATGGCTGAGCCTGGCCCACACGGCGTCAAGCGTCAGGCGGAAACGCCTTGGACGATCGTTGCCGGTGCGGTCCAGCACTCTCTTCTAAAGTGTAGCGCTTAAACGGAAATTTCCAAGTTCTGTCATGCGGATTCCGGCAAGCAATGCTTGCAAATGTTCACGGCTTGTCCCAGTTGTGGAATGCCTGATCGCGACAGTTGCGGCGGGCTTGTGCGCAACCCAGCGTTCGGGTGCGTTCCGAGCTTTTTTGGACGCGCCTTTGGGGGCGAAATGGCAGCGTGGCACTATGTGATCGGGTCGAGCGACACGGGCCCGTGAGCGACAACATTTTGCTGGTGATGATCGCGCGGGACGAGCTTTCACCTGCTGGTTTGGCGGCAGGGACACGGGGAGCGGATCCCGGCCTGCGACATGGCCTAAATCAAAGCGGCCTCCGCCGCGCGACGCCAGGACCCGGACCGTCCGCCGACGTGCCGCCGCCAGTGCCCGGATATCCGCTTGCCCGGCCATGGCCCCGTTTTCTGGCGCGCATTTTCGACATGCTGCTGCTTTACATACCGGCTGCCTTGGTGGCCCGCCGCCCCCGATGCAGACCTTCGTCAAACCGGTGATAAGCTGGCAGACGACGTTCGAGGCCGCCTGGCACGTCGAGGATCCCGCGCGCGACAACATGCTCTTCGCGATCAGCGCGGACCAAGCAAGCGGCGGGCACGAGCAGGTCCCGGCAACAATGAACGAACGGCCATATGCCGAGGTGCTCGCCGAACTGCAGGCGAGGGCGGGATACGAGGCGAGCGCGGACTGGACGCCGGTTATGATCAACGGCCAAGGGGCGCCTGGCGATGAAGTCGCTCAAGGAACCGGACGCCACCGCCGAGATAACCATTGCGCTGCGCGGGCGAGACGCCTGGCGGATGGTTAGATTTCTGATGAAGGGCAAGAAGCGGGGCGAGGCGATCGATACGCTGAAGACGGCCGTATTCGGGACCATCGAGTAGCGGGCGGCAGGGGCTGTCGCCTCGCCGCCGGGCGCGGCCGGCGGTCCATGCGCTTCGCACTCATGCCCAGATTTGTCGCTGAGATGAATTCCGATTTGCCGAAACATGGGTTACGTCTTGTGTGAACTTCTGCGCGGATTGCGCGTTTCGGCTTGTGTCGGCCGCACGTTCCGTCCCGCCCAGTCTCTTTGCTGAACCCGGATATTGCATGACCGCCGAACAGTCTCTCGCGTTTCTCGTCATCGGCGCCATGATGGTCTTCTTTATCTGGGGGCGGTTTCGATACGACGTGATCGCCTGTTCGGCGCTGATGCTGGCGGTCGCCGTCGGCATCGTGCCTTACGATCATGCCTTCGATGGTTTCAGCGACGACATCGTCATCATCGTCGGCAGCGCCCTGATCGTCAGCGCCGGGGTGGCGCGCTCGGGGATCGTCGACGCCGCCATCCAGCGGTTCCTGCCGAACATCTCGTCGGTCCGGGCCCAGCTCGCACTGCTGGTCATCACGGTGACAGTGCTTTCCGCCTTCATCAAGAACATCGGGGCGCTGGCAATCATGCTGCCGGTCGCCTTCCAGTTTGCCCGGCGGTCGAATGTCCAGCCTTCGGTCTTCCCGATGCCGATGGCCTTCGGCTCGTTGATCGGTGGGCTGATGACCCAGGTCGGCACGTCGCCGAACATCGTCGTCTCACGGGTGCGCCAGGAGCTGACCGGCGAGAGCTTCACGATGTTCGACTTCACGCCCGTCGGCGCGACGCTGGCGCTGGTCGGCTGCATCTTCCTGCTCTTTGCCTACAAGCTGGTGCCGCAGCGCTCCAGCAGCCAGGTCTCCGTCCATTCGGCGATCGAGATCACCGATTATACGTCCGAGGCGGTTGTTGCCGCCGGTTCGCCGGCGATCGGCAAGGCGCTCAGCAATCTGGTGAAACTGGGCGACGGCGGCGCCGTCGTCATCGCCATCTTTCGCCGCGGCCTGCATCTGGCGCCGCTTCCCGACGTTACCCTCGAAGCCGAGGACATCCTGATTTTTGAAGGCGGTCCGGGAGCGCTCGATCGCATCGTCTCGCAAGGCAAGCTGAAGATTGCCGGCGACCGCGCGCCGCATGGGCGGGAAAAGGCCGGGGACGAGATCGAGGCGATCGAAGCTGTCGTCGGCAGCGGTTCGCCGCTCGAGGGCATGTCGGCACAGCGCCTGGCGCTGTTCAACACCCACAACATCAACCTGCTCGCCGTCAGCCGCCAGGGCGAGAGGCTGAAGCAGCGGCTCGGCAGCATTCGCTTGAGGGCAGGCGACATCATTGTGCTGCAGGGCGCGCGGCGCGAACTGACGCTCTTCCTGCAGGAGTTCGGCTGCCTGCCGCTGGCGCAGCGCGAGATCCTGCTTGGCACGACGCGAAAGGCACCGCTGCCGCTTCTGGTTCTGGCGGCCGCGATGGGCTCAACGGCAGTTGGACTTGTGCCGGTGCCGATCGCCTTTTTCGCGGCGGCCCTCGCCATGGTCGTCTTCCGCATCATCCCCTTGCGCGATTTTTATCGCTCGGTCGATGGGCCGATCCTGGTGATGCTGGCGGCGCTGATCCCGGTGAGCGATTCCTTGCGCACGACCGGGGGCACCGATGTCATTGCGGCCTGGCTCGGCACGGTTGCCGCAGGCCTGCCGCCGGCCGGCGCGCTGACGATCATCCTGCTTGCCGCCATGGCGGTGACGCCGTTCCTCAACAATGCCGCCACCGTGCTCGTTATGGCGCCGATCGCCGCGAGTTTCGCCGGCGCGCTCGGCTACAAGCCGGAAGCCTTCCTGATGGCAGTTGCCATCGGCGCCGGCTGCGATTTCCTCACGCCCATCGGCCACCAGTGCAACACGCTGGTCATGGGGCCGGGCGGCTACAAGTTCAGCGACTATCCGCGCCTCGGCCTTCCGCTGTCGGTGGTGATCGTGATCGTCAGCATCCCGACACTGATGCTGGTGTGGCCGCTGCGCTAGGTGTGGTGCGAGTGGCGCCTCGCCGGCAGGGATGCTCGCATAAATAGCCGCTACCGTGTACAGGTAGACGCGCGGTAGCGCCCGCCACAGATTTGCCTATCCGTGAGCGACAACAGGGAGAAGATGGCATGAGCCCCAAGCCCACCGGCCACGTCAGTGGCAATGACCTGATCCTGACGCGCACGTTTCATGCACCCGTCGCCGACGTCTGGACGAGCGTGACAAAGTCCGAGAGCACCGCGCTCTGGTTCGGCCGCTGGGAAGGCGTAGCGGGGCCCGGCAAGACCGTGCGGCTGCAACTGCTCCATGAGAAAAGCCAGCCATGGACGGATGTCCTGATCGAGGAGTGCGCCGCGCCGCACCGCCTGGTCGTGGTGATGAAGGATGACGCCGGCGAGTGGCGCATCGCGTTGACGTTTACGCAGACGGGCGACACGACGGAGCTGCGCCTGGTTCAACATCTGAGCGACCCGAAACTCGCAGGCGACGTCGGGCCGGGCTGGGAATATTACCTCGATATGCTGGTCGCCGCGCGCGCCGGCAAGGCTTTGCCGTCATTTTCAGACTATTATCCGGCGCAGAAAGCGCACTTTCTGGAAGGCGTCTAGCCCCTGGAGGTCGTCAGTCGGACGGGCGCGTTCGAAACAATTTGCGGGCGCTGCCGCTGTGGGCCGCGCGTTCTTGTGTCGTAACGAGAGGGCGCGCCGCGGCGGGGTTGTCCGGTCGGCTGGCCCCCTCGCAACCGCACCTTCTCGCAGTTCGACACCGAGCGGAGCCTCGCTGCGCTACGCCAGAACGGTGACGAGCACGGCGCCCCAGAGCGCCAGCAGCACGTTGCCGATCGCGTAGCCGAGACCGTAGCCGAGTGTCGGGACCTTGCTTCCGGCCGCCTCCTGCACGGCGGCAAGCGCCGGGGCTGAGGTTCCTGCCCCACAGCAGGTGCCGGCGAGCACGCCTTCGTTCATGCCGAAGACCCAGCGGCCGAGCGCAAGTGCGGCCAGATGCGAGATCAGGCAGATCAGCAGACTGGCGATGACCAGCGCCGGGCCGGACTGGACGAGGCCGGCGACAAAGCTCGGGCCGGCCGAGATTCCGACGCAGGCGATGAAGGCGCACAGCCCGACGCTGTCGAAGAACCAGAGGGTTGCCTCCGGCACGAAACCGAAGGTGCGCCGGACCGAGCGCAGCCAGCCGGCGCAAAGGCCAGCGATCAGCACGCCGACGGCGACGCCGAGGCCGATTTCGAGCGCGCCGAGTTTCAGGGCAGGGATGCCGATGAGGCCGCCGAGGAAGATGAAGACGCCGACAAAGACCATGTCGGTTGCGGTGGTCTCACGGTCGGCATAGCCGAGCAGCTTCGCCACCTCCTCGACATGGCGTCTGGCGCCGGCAATCGACATCACGTCGCCACGGCGGACGGTGAGGCCAGGAAAGATCGGGATCGGCTGGCCGGCGCGCAGGATGCCGCGCAGGAACACCGAGCGCGCTTCCGGCTGCTGCCTCAGCTGCCACAGGCGTTTTCCCGCAACCTCCTTGTTCGTCACCACGATATCGAGCACTTCAACCGGGATATCGAGCAGCGTGCGGTCGTCGATCTCGGTGCCGATCCGACTGGAATATTCGACGAGGAAGCCGCGAAGACCGGCAACGGCGATGATGTCTCCAGCCTGCAGGCGCTCCTTGGGCGTTGGGGTGATGATCTCCTCGCCCCGGCGGATCTGCTCGATATAGGCCTTCTGGTTTTCGGGAACGCGCGCTTCGGCTTCCGCGACCGTCAGCCCCACGAGGGCGTCGGCGATGACGAAGGCGCGCGCCTCGATTTCGCGCCGTGCGGTGTCGCCGCTCGTCTGCGGCGCGATCTTCAGTTCGGCTTCTAGCTCGGCGCAGGCCTCCTTGAGGCTGCGGCCAAACATCCGCGGCGCCAGTTGCGACTGGACGAGGATGGCGGTCACGACACCGACGAGATAGGCGACGGCAAAGCCGGTCGCCACGGCGGATTCGAACTGGCTCGCCGCTTCCGGCGTCGGTGCCGTCTTGCGGAAGGTGTCGATCGCCACGCCGACGGTCGCCGATTCCGTCGCGCCGCCGGCGAGCACCCCGGCTGCCGTTCCAAGATCGAAGCCGAAGAGCATCGAGAGCACGATCGCAACGGCAAGCGCGACGACGCAGAGCGTGACGGTGACGGCGATCTGCGGCAGCGCGTCGGCGTTGAGGCTCTGGAAGAATTGCGGGCCGGTGCGGTAGCCGATAGCAAAGAGGAAGAGCAGGAAGAACGCCTGCTTGACGTCGTTGGAGAGCACAGCACCGGTCTGGCCGATCAGCACGCCCGCCAGCAGGCAGCCGGTGACGGCGCCGATGGTGACGCCGAAGATGGTGATCTTGCCGACCGCGTAGCCGATGCCGAGCGCGAGGAACAGGGCAAGCTCCGGATGCGCCCGCAGGATGCTGAACAGGTGGTCGATCACGCGGCGGTTCCTCCCGGTGCCAAGCCGAAGAAAGCCGCTTCAGCTGGATGATGCGCTGGTCGCTGAGCCGGCGGAAAGAAAGTCGCCAGCCGGAGATGCGGGGATGCTTGTCGGCCGAGGGAAACACTGGCCAGGCGTTGGGGAAGGGCGGCCGGCATGGCTGCCGGCCGCCCGATCGGCTAGCTGATCTTCAGGCCTTTGGCGGCCTGGTAGGTCTGGACGTAACCGCGCGCCACCGAGCGCACGGCGCGGCCGATCTGCGAATAGGCTTCGTCATTGAGGTTGGCGAAGGAGACGCGTGCCGACCAGCTCGGCGCATCGAAACCCGAGCCGTTGAGCAGCACGATGCCGTGGTCCTCGGCAAGCCGGAAGGGAATGTCGAGCGGGTGGATGTTGTCCTTCACCCAGGTGACGACATCCTCGCCGACATATTTGCGCAGCCAGAACTCGAAGTCGATGATGCCGTAATAGTGGTCGAAATAGATGCCCGGATTGGACTCGACCCCCATGCCCTCGATCAGGTTCCAGAAGCGCTTGGTGCAGATGGCGATGCAGGCCTTCTGGTAAGCCTTCTCGACGTCCATCAGCTCGACCAGGCCGAAGAGCGTCATCATCACCTGCTGGGGCAGCGACAGGCCGGCGGTGTGGTTCAGCGCCACGTCGCGGCTGTCGGCGACGATGCGGTCGATGAACTTCACCTCGCGCGGCTTCGGCGTCATCGCCTTGTAGCGTTTTTCGAGGAGCTTCTGGATCGGTTCGCCATGGGCCTTGATCTTCTCGTCGAAGATGTTGTCCTCGGCGACGGCAATGACGCCGAGGCGCCAGCCGGTGCAGCCGAAGTACTTCGAATAGGAGTAGACGCCGATCGTGTTGCGCGGCAGATGCCCAAGCAGCGACTGGAAGCCCGGAACGAAGGTGCCGTAGACGTCGTCCGTCAGCACGATCAGGTCGGGGCGCTTCTTGTTGACGAGGTCGACAAGGCGCTTGATCGAATCCGGATCCATCGCCACTGCGGACGGGTTGCCAGGGTTGACCAGGAACAACGCCTTCACCTTGGGGTTCTCCAGCGCCTTGATGTCTTCGTCGGTGAACTGGAACCGGTCCTCCTGCTCGGCGCTGACGTTGATGGTCTTGAGATCGTAGTCCTCCAGCTCCGGCATTTCGAGATAGGGCGTGAAGATCGGCGTTCCGAGCGCGATCGTGTCGCCGGCGTTAAGCAGGCGGGCGTTCTTCAGTGCCTTGAAGATGTAGCACATGGCGGCGGTGCCGCCTTCGACCGGGTAAAGGTCGAACTTTGCCTTCGGTCGGTGGCCGGCGCACATCGCCCACATCAGGTATTCGTGGGTGATGATCTCGTTGTGGTGCAGCGCCCGATCGGGAACCGGATAGTTGTCGCCGATGATCGAGTCCGTGAGCTCGTGCACGAAGGCGTCCGCATCGAAGCGGAAGGTGGTGATGGCGTAGTTGACGGCGTCGGAAAGCGTCTTTGCCGGCGGGATGCCTTCATCCTCTTCGTCCCAGTCGGCCGTGTTTTGCAGCAGCTTCTTCGTCCACTTTTCGAACCGCGCGTGGGCGCCGTCCTTCGGCGGCATGCCGGCCACACCGGCCTTCGGGTCGTAATAGGCGCGCTTGGCTTCCGTCAGCGCAAACTGGCCGAGCAGGAAGAAGGCTTCGCGAGCGCGTGTCGCCGTCCAGTTCGGGTTGCCGCGGCCGGCATTGAGGAAAGCCTTGGCGGATTTCTGTGAGCTCGACTTGGCGAGCTTGATCAGTTCGTCCTTGATTTCGAACGGGCTGAGATCGGAAAGGCTGTCGTAGAAATTTCTGTCCAACATGGTCCACACTCCCTGTGATCTATGCATTTTGAACGATGGTCGGCTTCGCCCGTTCGCCTCAGGCGAGCATGATGACGATGACGAGGCCGAAGATGGTCAGCAGCGTGTTTCCGATGGCGTAGGGCATGCCGTAGCCGAGCGCCGGCACCTTGCTCTTGGCCGCCTCCTGGATCATGCCGAGCGCTGCCGTCGTCGTTCGCACACCGGCGCAGGCGCCAAACAGGATCGCCGGGTGGAACTTGAAGACATAGTGGCCGAGGAGCACCGAGGCGATCATCGGGATCGATGTGGCGACCACGCCCCAGATGAACAGCGAAATGCCGACCTCCTGCAGGCCTGCGACAAAGCCCGGGCCGGCGCCGATCCCGACGACGGCGATGAAGATGTTGAGGCCGAGCGTGTTCATCAGCCACAGCGCCGGTGACGGGATGCGGCCGAAGGCGGGGTAGGTGGTGCGCAGCCAGCCGAGCACGAGGCCCGCCAGAAGCGCGCCGCCGGAGGTCGAAAGGCCGATCGGGATGCCGCCGATCGTGATCGTCAGCGCACCGATCATCGCGCCGATGAAAAGCCCCCAGCCGAGAAAGGCGATGTCGGTCGTCTCGACAGGCCGGTCGGCAAAGCCGAGCGCCTTGATCGCCGCTTCGACATGGCGTTTCGCGCCACCGATGGTGACGATGTCGCCGCGCTCGACCGTCGTCCCGGGCAGCACCGGGATCTCAACCAGCGAGCGGATGATCTTGCGAGCATAGACGCCGCGCGCCCAATCCATGGTGCTGACTTCCGCCAGCGTCTTGCCGGCGAGCGCCTTGCTGGTCACGTAGACATCGAGGACTTCGGCTTCCGCGTTGAGCAGCTCCTTGTCCTCGACCTCGAGCAGCTTGTTGTCGAGGTTTTCGACGAGCAGCGAACGCCGGCCCGAAAAGGCGACGACGTCGCCCGGCTGCAGCACGGTGTTGCCATCGGCCTCGATGATCTGGTCGCCGCGCCGCAGGCGCTCGACGAAGACGCGGATCCCGGGAAGGATGTCCTTGACCGGTTTTCCGGTGAGCCCGCTTGCCGCGTCGACGCGATAGGCCCGGAGGCCGAAGTCGTGATAGGCGCGCGTAATGCCGGGCTCGCTGCTTTCGCTGCCACCGCCGAGCTTGGCCTCGTATTCGCGGCAGGCCGCCGGAAGGTCGATGCCAAGAAGCTTGGGACCGAGCTGGGCGAGGATGATCGCCGAGCCGATCGTGCCCCAGATATAGGTCACCGCATAGGCGATCGGGATCTGGTCGGCAAAGGTCTTGGCCTGCTCCGGCGTCAGCCCGAGCGAATTGATCTGGTCGGTCGCAACCCCGATTGCAGCCGAGATCGTCTGCGAGCCGGCATACATGCCGGCGCCATAGCCGAGCGGCAGCCCGGCAATCAGCGCGCAGAGATAGGGAACGACGAGGCACAGCACCAGCACGGAGAGCGCAAAGGCGATCTGTTTCGGTCCATCGGTGCTCAAGCCCCGCACGAATTGCGGCCCGACGCCGTAGCCGACGGCGAAGAGGAAAATCAAAAACAGGGTGGATTTCAGGTCGCCGGAAACCTGGATACCCAGCTGTCCGATGAGAACGCCCGCAAGCAGCGTGGCGGTGACATTTCCAAGGTTGAACCCCGCGACCTTGATCGGACCGATGAGGAAGCCGATGCCGAGGGCGAGGAAGACGGCGACAGGCGGATAGGTCCGAAGCGTGTCGACGAAGAAATCAATGGGATTCACTGATGCTATTCCCTTCTGAAAGTTGAGTTGCCGTCACTTCATTTCGGGATCTGCGCGGCTAAGTTGAGCTTGTTTCCGAGGCTTGTCGATGCCCAATCTTAATCCCGGCAATTGTCGCTTCGGTTGTCGAAATTCTCAACGGGCATAGGGTTACGTGAGCGTAACGTATGTTACATTTCAGCGTTTTTACTTGGGGTTGGGGATCGAGGCCGCCGCGATGTGTCGGTCGCATTCGATCGCAAGACCGCGGCACTGGCCCGGATCGCGATGGCACTTCAACTCTGGTGTTGTAATTCGTAACGTTATCTCCCAACGTGAGGCATGAGGCGTTTTCTCTTGGTTATGCTTGGAAAAGTTGCTGGGCACGGAACGGCGCGTCTTGCTGCTTGCGATAGGGGCGGCAGAATTTCGTGGGCTTGAGAAAAAAGCGGTGTCGTCTCCGCAAGGCGGCCGGTTCGTAAGGTGACGAGGAGGGGAAGCAATGATGGACGAGGTTATCCGAAGGCTCGGCGCACTTGGCGTTCAGCTCCCGACGCCGCCGAGGCCGCTCGGCGCCTATCGCGCGGTGATCGAGGCGGGTGAGATGCTTCATGTTTCGATGCAGGGGCCATTGCTGGACGGGCGCTTCGTGCATACGGGGCTGCTCGGGCGCGATGTGACCATCGACGAGGGGCGCAAGGCCGCAGAGTTGGCAGTGCTCAACGCGCTGGCGCAGATCCATGAGCATCTCGGCCGTTTCGAGCGTATTCGCCAGATCGTCCGGCTGGAGGGACATGTCGCCTGCACTGAGGATTTCCTGGAGCACCCGAAGGTACTCGACGGTGCTTCCGAGCTTCTGGCGGCCGCCTTTGGCGAAAGGGCTGGCCATGTTCGCTCCGTCTGCGGCGTGCGCAACCTGCCGGGCAACGCCTCTGTCGCGGTGACGCTGACGGCCGAACTCTTGCCGCCGGAGTTCTGAGGTAGCACGGCACGTCTTTTAGCGTGGTCGCTATCGCGGGCGTCGGATTGTGTCCGGCGCCCAATTTTCGACTTGCGCTACGTAATGTTATTTTATAACAAATCTCGCATGACGAAACGCCGCATGTTGATAGATCCCTCCCGCCTGTGTCGTGCGGTTGTCTCATCCGCCGATTCATGCGAGGAAGGCGTTGATGGTGCTGCGTCCGCGACAATGCGGAAGCGGCTGAAAAGGGAACACGGAACGGACGACCCTGATGGGGCCGAGACCGTGGCTGCCCCCGCAACTGTGAGCGGAAAGCGCATTCACACCATGTCACTGGTCGAAGACCGGGAAGACGTGGATGCGCCACGACCCGCGAGCCAGGAGACCTGCCATCGAACCGATCAACCACAACGGACGGGGTGTTCCGATGGAAAAGAACTGGCTTTCATACGACGGTTTTCCGTCCTCTTGCCGTTTCGCCATCTCTTGCCGTCAGTCCGGCGGAGGGCAGGAATGGCTGAGCCGAATTTCCGACAGCACAAGATAACGGTCTGCACCGATTGCCGCTTCACCGGCGGCCCATGCGTGCCCGGTGCCGAGCTGATCAAGCGGCTCAACCTGAGCATCGCAGCGCTCGGCGCACCGCTCGATCGCGATTTCTCGATCGCCGGAACGGTCTGCATGGCGGCCTGCACGCGGCCCTGCACCATCGCCTTCCAGGCGACGGGGAAGGCGACCTATCTCTTCGGCGACGTCTCGCCGGAAGAGGACATCGACGATCTCGTGCGCTTTGCCACAACCTATGCCGAGCGTGGCGATGGCATGACGCGGGCGGCGGAACGGCCGCGCGGGCTGAAAGGCAAGACGCTTGCCCGCATTCCCGCGGCGATGCTCGTCTCCGAAGATCTCGGCGGGCACTTCCAATGAGGTCGCGCAGAGGAACGAACCCATGAGCTGCAACGCAACGGGTGCAGCCCTCACGGTCGAGGGCCTTCGCTGGGGGCCGCGTTCGGGCCTGACGCTGGTCAACGACATCGGCTTTGCGATCGCGGCCGGCAGCCGGCTTGCGATCCTCGGGCCGAATGGCGCCGGCAAGACCTCGCTTCTGCGCTGCCTCTACCGGGCGGTGCAGCCGAATGCCGGCCGTGTTTCGGTCGATGGCGTCGATCTCTGGTCGATCTCGGCCCGCGAGGCGGCAAGGACAATCGCCGTCGTCTTGCAGGAGATGCCCGGCGATTTTCCCTTCAGCGTGCGCGACGTCGTGATGATGGGACGCATTCCCCGGCGGGAGGGCTTGAGCGGCTGGAACGATTTCGACCGCGAGCGG
Organism: Ensifer sp. Root558; assembly: GCF_001427045.1. Classification (NCBI taxonomy): domain Bacteria; kingdom Pseudomonadati; phylum Pseudomonadota; class Alphaproteobacteria; order Hyphomicrobiales; family Rhizobiaceae; genus Ensifer; species Ensifer sp. Root558. Next base: position 529,311 of record NZ_LMGC01000001.1, read on the forward strand.
GTGCAGCACGCGCTCGCGCATCTCGATCTCGCCCATCTTGCCGGTCGCCAGTTCTCGACGCTTTCGGGCGGTGAGAAGCAGCGGGTGCTGATCGCCCGCGCGCTGGCACAGGAACCGCGCATCATCATCCTCGACGAGCCGACGAACCATCTCGACATCCGCCACCAGCTCGAAATCCTCGAGCTCTTGCAAACGCTGAAACTGACAATCGTCTCGACGCTGCACGACATCAACCTCGCCGCCGAGTTTGCGACAGATGTCGCGATCTTGACCGCCGGGCGGTTGACGGCCTTCGGCCCGCCCGAAGAGGTGCTCAGCCCCAGCGAGCTTTCGGCCGCCTTCGGCGTCACCGCCACCGTTCACAATGCCGCTGCCGGCGGCGCCCGCTTTTCCTTTTCACTTCCTCGACAGGGATCGATTTCATGAAGATCAATATTGCCCCATTTTCCCTTCTTTTCGTGCTTGCCGCCGCCACGCCGGCGCTCGCCTATCCGGTCACCGTCAAGAGCTGCAACCGCGAGGTGACCTTCGACGCGGCGCCGAAGCGGGCGATCGCCAACGACGTCAACCTGGTGGAGATGATGCTGGCGCTGAGGCTCCAGGACCGCATGGTCGGCTATACCGGCGTTTCCGGCTGGAAGACGCTGGACGAGAAGCTGCGCGAAGGCGTCAAGGAACTGCCGGAGCTTTCGGAGAAATATCCGACCAAGGAAGTGCTGCTCAACGCCGATGCCGATTTCCTCTTTGCCGGCTGGAACTACGGCATGAAGGTCGGCGGCGAGGTCACGCCCGAGACATTGGCGCCCTTCAAGATCGGCGTCTACGAGCTGACCGAATCCTGCATCCACGTGATGGCCAAGCAGAAGCCTGATATGAACGACATGTTCGTCGATCTTCTCAATCTCGGCCGCATCTTCGGCGTCGAGGATCGCGCCGAGACGCTGGTTGACGGCTATCGCCGCCAGCTTGCCGAGATCACCAAGGCGAACGCCGGCAAGGCTAACCCGACGCGGGTCTTCGTCTATGATTCCGGCGAGGAGAAGCCGTTTACTTCCGGTCGCTTCGGCATTCCGACGGCGATGATCGAGGCCGCCGGCGGCGCCAACATCATGGACGACGTGGAAAAGAGCTGGGTGGAAATCTCCTGGGAACCGGTGATCGAGCGCAACCCGGAAGTGGTGGTCATCGTCAACTACGGCGAGGTGAAGGCCGAGGACAAGATCGCCTTCATGAAGAACAATGCGGCCTTCAAGAATGTCGATGCCGTCAAGAACGATCGCTTCGTCGTGCTCGATTATGTCGAAGCGACGCCAGGCCCGCGCAACATCGACGCCATTGCCAGGCTTGCCAAGGCCTTTCAGGGCGAGGGCCTGTAAGCGATGCTGGCTGAGGATGCGTCGCCTGGTCCCGTCGCCGTTTCACGCCTAGCGCCGGCACGGGCGCTGAAGGCGGGTGCCGGTCTCATGGCGGCGCTTTTGCTGCTGGCCTTGACCGTCACGGCCGGCGTATCGCTCGGCTCGGCGCCGATCCCGGTTGCGACCGTCTGGTCGATCATCGCCAGCAAGATTTCTCTGGGCAGCGTCGAGGCTTTCTGGTCGGCGGGGCGCGAGAGCATCGTCTGGGACGTGCGCCTGCCGCGCGTCATGCTGGCGGGCCTCGTCGGCGCCGGGCTGGGGCTGACTGGCGCCGTGCTGCAGGCGGTCACGCGCAATCCACTTGCCGATCCGCATCTGCTCGGCGTTTCCTCCGGCGGCGCGCTCGGCGCGATCGTGGCGCTGCTGCACACCGGCATGATCCTCGGTCTTGCCACGGTGCCGCTCTTTGCCTTTGCCGGCGCGCTGCTCGCAACCGTGCTCGTCGCCTTCGTCTCCCGCGTGCTCGGGAGCAGCGCCGACCGTCTCGTGCTGGCCGGCGTCGCGGTCGCCTTCGTCTTGACATCCGTCGGCAACCTCATGATTTTCCTTGGGGACCCGAGGGCGACCCATACGGTCATCTTCTGGATGCTCGGCGGTCTTGGCCTGGCGCAATGGTCGCAGCTCGTCTATCCCGGCGTGGTGCTTTTCGCGTCCCTCGGCTGGCTGATGATCCGGGCGCGCGAAATCAATGCGCTCGCCATGGGCGACGAAACCGCGATGACGCTCGGCATTCCCGTGCGCCGCTTCCGGCTGACGCTGTTCGTCGTCACCGCACTTTTGACCGGGGTGATGGTCGCCTTTTCCGGCGCGATCGGTTTCGTCGGGCTGATGGTGCCGCATTTCGTGCGGCTTCTGGCCGGCAGCGACAACGTGCGGGTCATTCCGCTCTCGGCCTTCTTCGGGGCGCTGACGCTCATCCTTGCGGATCTGGCCGCCCGCGTCATCATGGCGCCGGAGGACATGCCGATCGGCGTCGTCACCGGGCTCGTCGGCGGCATCGCCTTCATTGCCATCCTGAAGCGACGCGCGTAAGGCGGGTAGGAACACGTTATGGACAAGGGCCGGTTCCGGCCTATGTGTTAGCGCAGCCGAGGGATCGGCGATTGGCCCGCATGAGGAGCATATGGCGAACGAAGCTGACATCTGCACGCCGCAGGACGTTCTGAATTTCTGGTTTGGCGAACTCACCTATGACGACTGGTTCGGGACGAGCCACGAACTCGACCAGGCCTGTATCCGCCGCTTCCAGGCGTCGCACCTGGCGCTGGCGCGTGGTGTCGACGAGATCTGGCGCGCGAGCCCGGAAAACCGGCTGGCGGCGATCGTGCTTTTGGACCAGATGCCGCGCAACATGTTTCGCGGCACGCCGCTCGCCTTTGCCACCGATTGCCTGGCACTGCACGAGGCCAAGCTCGCCGTTGGCGCCGGTGCCGACATGGCGATCAAGCCGGAATGGCGCGCCTTCGTCTATCTGCCCTTCGAGCATTCGGAAAACCTTACCGACCAGACCATGTCGGTGAAGCTCTTTACCGAGCTCGGCGATGCCGATTATCTCGACTATGCCATACGGCACCGCGAGGTGATCGAGCAGTTCGGTCGTTTCCCGCATCGCAACGCCTTCCTGGCGCGGCCGTCGACGGAGGCCGAACTTGCCTATCTGGCGCAGCCCGGCGCCGGTTTTTAACGGGAAAGCGGGCGCTGACGGGGATTTATCGCCGTTCTTTGCATCTTTCCGCCGTCTTTCGTATTCACATCGAAACGTGAAGACGGCCGGAGCGATTCCGGACCACGGTCTCAATCTGCAAGGATCATGAAATTGCGTTCTGTCGGAAAACTGCCCGCCATTCTCGTCTGCCTGCTGGCGCTTGCCGTGGGCGGCCCGGTCATGGCCCAGAAGGCGGCGCAGCCGACACAGGCGACCGCGCAGAATGGAGCCCAGCCGGGTCAGAAGTCGGGGCCGTCCGCGCAGCCAGCGCAATCGACCCAGACCCCCTCTCAGCCGGCTGGCAAGCCGGTGACCGAGGAGGGCGCTCAGCCAGCTGCTGCCGGCACGACGCCGGATTCCGCCGCACCGGCGGCAACCGCAACCCAACCGGCACAGGGCACGCCGGCCCCGGCGCAGGATGCCGCTCAGGCCGAGGCGACGCCGCCGGCCGAAAACCAGACGGCGGAGCAGCTTGCCAAGGCCGGCGTGGAACTGAATAGGCTGACGGACCAGGTCGCGAAGGCCAAGGACGACGACATAGCGCTTGCCGAACTGAAGGTGCAGGTAGATGCGCTCGCCAAGCAGATCATCGGCGTCTCGGTCTCGACCCGCCCGCGCCTCGACGAGATCAAGGCGCGGTTGACCGAACTTGGCGATCCGCCGGCCGAGGGACAGCCGCCGGAAGCCGACATCGTGACCGCCGAGCGCAAGCGGCTGATGGCCGAGCGCGGCGCGATCAACGCGCTGACCGGCGAGGCCGAAGGCCTGTCGGTGCAGGCGACGAAGCTGTCCAACGCCATTACCGCGACAAGGCGCGCGCTGTTTTCCAATACGCTCCTGAAGAATACCGAAGTGTCGACCGGAATGTTCGACGACGCGCTGACGGCGACGGCGGACGAGACCCGGGTGCTGTCGCGCAGCGTCGGGAGCTGGCTGAGCTTTGCCTGGAACTACAAGCGCGTGCCGCTCCTGACGGCGCTATTCCTGTCGCTGCTGGCGGCGCTCGTGTTCCTTTCCGGCAGCCGCAGGCTCTTTCGCCCGCTGATCGAGCATGACATTACCGATGAGGAGCCGAGCTACTTCCGGCGGCTCTCCGTCGCATTCTGGTCGACACTGATCCCGACCATCGCGTCGGCAGCCTTCGCGGTCTCGAGCTTCCTGTTCCTGCGCGGCTTCAACGTGCTGCGTTCCGATATCGCACCGATCATTGCAATCACGCTCGGGGTCGCCGTCGTCGTCTTCTTCGTGACGAGGCTCGCTCAGGCCGTGTTGTCGCCGCGCGATTCGCGCTGGCGGCTCGTCCGGGTTTCCGATCGCGGCGCGCGGATGCTGATGATCGCGATCTTCGCCATGGCGCTGGTCAACGGCCTCGACTACCTCTTCGGCGGCGTCAGCGAGGCGCTCGGTTCGCCTGTCGTCCTGACCGTCGTCAAGAGCTACATTGCCTCCATCGTCATCGGCCTGATCATCATGGCTTCGGCCTGGATCAAGCCGACGCTCAGGAAGGATGAATCCTTCGACGCCCATGGCCGCGCCTGGCCGCGGGTGGTGTCTTTCGCGCTGCTCGCGACCGGCGCCTTGCTCATCATTGCCGCTGTGTCGGGCTATGTCGGTCTTGCCCGCTTCATCGCCACGCAGATCATCATTACGGGCGCGATCCTTGTCACGATGTATATCGGCATCCTCACCGGCCGGGCGGTTGCCAAGCAGGGCGCCTTTGCGGAGACCGCCGCCGGGCGTTATCTCGAGCGGCGCTATAATCTCGAACAGGTGGCGCTCGACCAGATCGGCCTTGCCGCGGGCCTCAGCATCTACGCGCTGGTCGTGATGTTCTTCATCCCGCTGATCCTCTTGCAGTGGGGCTTCCAGGTCGCCGACATCGAGTCCTGGGCCTACCGGATGGTGACCGAGATCAAGATCGGCTCGATCACGATTTCGCTGGTTGGCATCCTCGCCGGCATCCTGTTCTTCGCGCTCGGCTACGCCGTCACCCGTTTCGTGCAGCGCTGGATCGACGGCAACATCATGGCACGCAGCCGGGTCGATGCGGGCGTGCGCAACTCGATCCGCACCGGCATCGGCTATACCGGCGTCGGGCTTGCGGGGCTGATCGGCCTGTCGGCGGCCGGCATCGACCTCTCCAACCTCGCGCTCGTTGCCGGTGCTCTCTCGCTCGGTGTCGGTTTCGGCCTGCAGAACATCGTCTCGAACTTCGTTTCGGGGCTCATCCTGCTCGTCGAGCGCCCGTTCAAAGTGGGGGATTGGATCGTCAGCGGCACGACCGAAGGTTTCGTCAAGCGCATCTCTGTCCGCGCGACCGAGATCGAGACCTTCCAGCACCAGTCGATCATGATGCCGAACTCGCTGCTCATCAACGCCTCGGTCGGCAACTGGACGCACCGCAACAAGCTCGGCCGCTCCGAAATCGCCATCACCGTCACCTATGCCAGCGAGCCGCGCCGGATCATGGAGCTGCTCGCCGAGATCGCGGCCGCCCATCCCATGGTCTTGAAGAACCCGTCGCCGAGCGTCGGCTTCACCGCCTTTGGCGATGACCGCATGACCTTCGAATTGCGCATCTACGTGGCCGACGTCCTGACCGGCGGCGGCGTGCGCAACGACCTGCGTGTCTCGATCTACGAACGCTTCCGCGACGAGGGCATCGGTGCGCCGTTCCCGGTCAAGATCGAGGACGTGCCGGTCGAGGACCAGACCGGCATCGAAAGCCACCACCCGGAAGAGGTCGGCGAGCCGAAGGGCGCCACCTCCGCCGAGGAAAGGGCCGCAGCCAAGTCTGCCGCTTCGGACAAGAAAACTGCCGCTGCGGCGCCGCTCGATGAGGAGCGCGAAGTGGAGGGGGCAAGCAGCCGCCGGAGCGCCAGCCGCCGGGCAAACCCAAACCGCTGATAAACGGACCGTTCAGCCACTATTCAGCCGGCCTGCCATAAAAAGCATGCAATTCTTCTGGTGACCGACTACGCTGGTCATCGGCTGAAGAGGTGGCCGGCGCAGCGTCGCGTAACCGACGGGGCGGCCGGCTCGGCAAGAGGGCGGCGCGTCTGGCGTCGATGGGCGATGAAGAAATTTGTGATTGCTTTGCTTTCCGGTTTGCTGATGGCAGGCGCGCCGATGGCCGGTGCTGCCAGTGCCGCGACTGTCACGAACAAGGACAGCGAGACCGCCGTTCTGATCGTCGTCGAGGGTGAAAGCCGTGTGGAAGTGGCGATCGCATCCGGAGCGACCGAAATGATCTGCCCCAGCGGCTGTTTCGTCACCGCGCCGAGCGGTGACCGCATCGGCCTGCAGGGCGACGAGAACGTCGAGATCGTCAACGGCAACGTCGTCGTCAAGTAACCTTTCATTCCGCGACGGCGGTGCGGCAGGCGCGCCGCTGTCGGGCGGCACTCCATTCGCTCGATAGGTCGGCAGGTGCCGTCGCTGATGGCGCCGGCAGCCCCTTTAGTAACGGTCGCGGTGCTCTCTTCGCTCGAAGCCTAATCCCAAGGGATGGGCGAGGGCGCCGAAGCTCTCATTCGTTCGGGCGGGCAAGCCCGCGTCGGGCCTGCCGGACACTCTCCTTGCATTGACAGGCTGCATTGCCGGTAGCACGCTTGGGCGTTGGGGTGACGCGCGTGGTCGCGATCATCCGCGCATTGCCGGGGGGAGCCATGCCATTCCTTCGCATCGCCCTGTCCGTTCTGCTGGTGCTTTTCGCATCGGAGGCGCTGGCCGAAAAGCGTGTGGCGCTGGTCATCGGCAATTCCGCCTATCAGCATGTGGCCACCTTGCCCAATCCCGGCAATGACGCGCGCGACATGGCGGCAAAGCTCGAAGGGCTGGGCTTCGAGGTGGTGACCGGCGCTGATCTCGACCTCTCGGGTGTGCGCCGGGCGGTGCGGGACTTCGTCGGCCGGCTCGACGGCGCCGACCTCGCGCTGTTCTTCTATGCCGGCCACGGCCTGCAGGTGAACGGCGAAAACTATCTCGCCCCCGTCGATGCCACGCTCGCTTCCTCTGTCGATCTCGAATTCGAGGCAGTGCCGATGAACCTGATCCTGTCGGCGATGGAGCGCAGTACGCGGGTCAATATCATCCTGCTCGACGCCTGCCGCGACAATCCGCTAGCGGTCAATCTCGCCCGCTCGATGGGCACGCGCTCCGCCTCGGTCGGCCGCGGCCTGGCCAAGGTCGGCACCGGCATCGGCACGCTGATCGCTTTCTCCACCCAGCCCGGCAATGTTGCCCTCGACGGATCGGGGCGCAATTCGCCGTTCACATCGGCGCTCTTGAAACATCTCGGCCAGCCGGGGCGCGACATCACCCGCGAACTGATCGACGTGCGCCGCGACGTGCTGGCGGCAACCGGCGGCAAGCAGGTGCCCTGGGACAATTCCTCGCTGACCGGCGAAGTGGTGCTGAAGCCCGCCGTTGACGGCAAGCCGGCGCCGGCCGAGGCGCCCGCGACGGGTGAGGCCGCCGAGCTTGCCTATTGGGAAACGATCAAGGATGCGACCGACCGCGACCTCTTCGACGCCTATCTGCAGCAATATCCCGACGGTGCGTTCGCATCGCTCGCCAAGGCAAAGATCAAGATCATCGAGCGGGCTTCAGTGCCTACATCCGAAGGCGTGCCCGGCGGATCGGGTGGCCAGGCCGTGGCGGCCATCGATCCGGCGCTGGCCGCGCCCAATGCCGACGACACGACATTGGCCCGTTCCGTACAGGTTGAGCTCAACCGGCTGGGCTGTCGCGCCGGCAGCGAGGATGGCGTCTGGGGTGCCGGCAGTCGCAAGGCGCTCGAAGCTTTCGGCAAGTTCGCAAAGGTCGACCTTGCGACGCTCGAACCCTCCAGCGACGTGCTCGGTCGCCTGAAGTCGGAGAAGGTGCGGATCTGCCCGCTTGCTTGCGGCCGTAACGAAGAGGCGAAGGACGGGCGCTGCGTCACGATCCGGCGCGAGGCGAAGCTACCGCAACCAGGCGAGACGCAAGGCACGATCAAGGCACCGCAGAAAAACACCGGCACCCGCGCGATCAGCCCACCGGCCGAACTGCAGAAAAAGAGCTTTGCCAATTGCCCCGCAAATGCCGATGTCGCGTTCCGGCAGATGTTTGCCCGCGGCTCGGGCCGGGGCCGCATGACGATTTCCGCCACCCATTCCTGCGGCCGGGCCTTTGCCTGTCATCGCACCGCAAGGGGCCAGCCGTGGGATTGCGGCTGGCGGTAAAGCGGACAGCGCATGCTGGCGCCATCGAACGGGGTTGGCGTGAAGGGCGGCGGCGTTTCTCAACCCTCGCGCGTCATTTCAGGGCTTGATTTCGCTGCCGCATGCGCAAGGATCGCCGCGATGGTCAAGGCCGGTTCCGGCAAGGGAGGACACCCCATGAAGCTCCAGCTTATCCGCAATGCGACACTCAAGCTCGACTATGCCGGTCACACGGTGCTGATCGATCCCTTTCTCGGGCCGAAGGACAGCCTGCCGTCCTTTGCGGGGCGGGCGCCCAATCCGCTGGTCGGGCTGCCGTTCGACACCGATACCATTCTTGCCGGGGTCGAACTCGTCATTATCTCGCATCTGCACGAGGACCACTTCGACGACACCGCCAAGCATCGCTTGCCGAAGGGGCTGCCGATCTTCTGCCAGCCGGGCGACGAGGAGGCGATCCGTGGCGCTGGTTTTCGCGACGTCACGCCCCTTCTCGGCAAGGCGCAGTGGCAGGGCCTGAAGCTCACCCGACGTGACGGCAGCCACGGCCTTGGTCCTGTCGTTCAGGACATGGGGCCGGTCATGGGTTTCAGCCTTGAGGCCAAGGGCGAGCCGACGGTTTACTGGGCCGGCGACACGGTGCTCTATCCGGCCATCGAAAAGACCATCCACGATACGAAGCCGGATGTGATCGTCACCCATTCCTGCGGCGCACGCTGGGACGGCGCCCTGATCGTGATGGATGCGGCGCAGACGATCGCGGTCTGCGAGGCCTCCAAGAAGAGCATCGTGGTTGCAACGCACATGGAGGCGCTCGACCATGCGACGGTCAGCCGAGGTGATCTCCGCGCCGCCGCCAGCGCCCACGGCATCGCCTTGCCCAGGCTGCTCATTCCGGATGATGGCGACGTGTTGACCTTGATACCGCCCGTGGTCTAGGCGGCCGACAGGTCGCAGCAGACAAGCTGTTACGCGGCACGGCTGCCGGGGGCCCTTCTTGACCGGCTGCGGTCTTGATCCGCTCTCGCTTGCCACAGGTATCTGTGAATATTCGAAAATTCGCGCATATTAAACACAACGAAATCCTCCGCCGCAGGAGCGGTCACCGTTGTGGATCGAAAGCTCGCAGCCATCCTTGCGGCCGATGTCGCCGGCTTCAGTCGCCTCGCAGCGCTCGACGAAGAGAACACGCTTCGCGCGCTCGACCTTTGCCGGGGGCGGATTGCCGAATTGGTGGATGACCATGGCGGCCGCATCTTCGGCAGTGCCGGCGATGGTCTCGTCGCCGAGTTTCCAAGCGCTGTTCAGGCCGTCCGCTGCGCGGTGGAAATCCAGCGCGGTCTTCTCGATGCGCAGGAACTGCCCCCCGAACGTCACCTGCAGTTTCGCATCGGTGTCAATCTCGGCGACATCGTCGTGTCGGGAGACGATCTGCTTGGCGACGGAGTCAATATCGCCGCGCGCCTGCAGGAGATCGCCGTCCCGTCGGGCATCTGTATTTCCGGGGCGGTGCGCGAACATCTCGACGGCAAGGTGCCCTTCGCGCTGACCAGCCTCGGAGAGCGGAACCTGAAGAACATCCCCCGGCCCATTCTGGTTTTCCGGGTCGAATGGCAAGACGAGATCGCTGTCGGAGGTGGCGTCCTCAACGGGGCGCCGCTGGCCGGTCGCAGCAAGGACCAGCCGTCGCTCGTCGTCATGCCCTTCGACAATCTGAGCGGTCCAGGCGACGAGTACTTCGTCGACGGTGTCGTGGAGGAGATCACTGCAGCGCTCTCGCGCGTCCGGGATTTCTTCGTCATCGCGCGCCAGTCCGCCTTCACCTACAAGGGGCGCTTCGTCGACGTGCGTGACGTCGGCAGGGAGCTCGGTGTCACCTATGTGGTTGAAGGCACCGTGCGCCGCGGTGGCGACCGGCTGCGCATTTCCGTGCAACTGGTCGACGCCGAGACGCGGACCCAATCCTGGTCGGATCGCTACGAGGGCGCAATCGAGGATATTTTCGAGTTCCAGGATCGGATCGCCGCGCAGGTGGCAGGCGCCATTCATCCGGCCATCCGCGATGCCGAGATCGAGCTTGCCAAGCGCAAGCCGCCGGCCAGTCTGCGCGCCTATGATTTCGTCATGCGCGCCTTCCCCAATCTATGGGGGCGCCGCAGGGATAGCAACAACCAGGCGATCGAACTGCTTCGGCAGGCGATCCTGGTCGATCCCGGCTACGGCCGCGCGCATGCGCTTCTGGCGTGGTGCCATGCCTCGAGCGCCTCCTACCTATGGACCGACCGGCCGGAGCAGGAACTGGATCAGGCGCGTTCAGCGATCGAAGGTGCAGGCTCGATCAGCGACGATCCGACCGCTTTGACTGCGGCTGGCGCGGCAATGAGCATCTGCGGCGATCAGGATCGCGCCGCCACCTTTATCGAAAAGGCGCTGGCGCTTGATCCGAACAATGCCTGGGCATGGGCTCGGCTCGGCTGGATCGCGATCTTCACGGACGATCCCGCACGCGCAACGGAGCGGTTCCGGCGTGGGATGACGCTGAGCCCGAGAGACCCGCTCGCATTCAACATGAAACTGGGGATGGCTTTTTCCATGGCCATGCAAGGGGCTCTCTCCGAAGCCATCGCGATCGCCCAGGACGTCGTCAACAACTATCCTGACGTGACCTGGTCCTATCGCCACCTCGCGGCCTGGTCGGCGATGACCGGGGACATGGAGACCGCCCGATGGGCGGCGCAGAAGCTGCTGGCAGCAGAGCCGGGGTTCACGATCGAGCGGTATCGGGCACTGCCCTGGTTTCAGAGGATACCGCAGTGGCAGCATCAGATGGCCGAGGCGCTACGGCAAGCCGGCTTGCCCGAACGCTGATCGCCGCTCGCGGGATATGGGCGTTCCGTTCCCGGCCAGCCTCACGGGATCGAGAAAATGCTGATCTCGTTCGTGATGCCTCTGAGCGCGACATTGTGCGATTGCGGGTTGAGGCCGCGATCGCTGAGCAGGCTCGAGGCGCGAGGATCGTCGAGCACCGAACCGGTCGCAAAGATTTCGCGCGAGCTGGCGAGGTGTTGGACCCGAGAGGCGATGTTGACCGTCTGGCCGAAATAGTCCTGCCGCTCGTTGAGGCTGACGGCGATGCACGGTCCCTCGTGGATGCCGATTTTCAGCAGCAGGTCTTCCGAGCCGCGGTCCTCGTTCAGCTGTCGCATGGCGTCTCGCATGCGCATGGCGGCCGCAACCGCCCGGTCCGGCGTCGGGAAGGTGGCCATGACGGCGTCGCCGATCGTCTTGACCACCGCGCCGGCCTCCGCCGCGACGATCTCGTTGACGACACTAAAATGGGTCTTCACCAGATCGAAGGCGGCGAGGTCGCCGACCCGCTCGTAGAGCTCGGTCGAGCCGCGCAGGTCGGAGAAGAGAAAGGTGAGGCTGGTGATCTTCAGCCGCTGGTCTACGTCGATCGTGTCGGTGCGGTAGATGTCGCGGAAGGTCTGGTTGGAGAGCAGCCGCTTGGCGGTCAGGAACGGCCGGCGGCGGCCGAGGATATCGTGCAGCGCGTCGTTGGCGATGCAGACCGAGGGCAGGGTGCGGACATCCGTGTGGTTTTCCACCTGGATGCGCAAGGGACCGGGTTGCATGGTCAGCGCTTCGTCGTGGCGATGGCCGCGGTCGAAGACGAGCGACAGCGTGCGCCGCTCCTTGGTCGGCTCGCCCTTGACGTCGATGAACTGCGCAGCATGGGTCACCGGCTCGAAGATGATGATGAATTCCGCCGGCATCTGCAGCGAGATCACCGCCTTTTCGCCGGGCGGCAATTCCAGTGCCTCGATCATGAAATCGTCGACCTGGGCCTCGTAGCCCTCCTCGGGCAACTCAATGCCGGAGCCCCAGTAGATCTGCCGGAAATATTCGAGCGGCGTCAGTTCATGCGGGCTGTGGGCCTCGATGTGGCGTATGCGCGGGTTCACGGTGAAGGTCACCTCCACCATCTCGTCCAGCGTCGGCTCATAGCCGGCGGCGCAGAGAGAGCAGGTATAGGTGTCGCTCTGCACGGTCTTCAGCGAGGTGTTGGCATCGAGTACGCCGCCGCAGCCGGGGCAAAGCACATTCCAGGAAAGCTCGAAAAGCCCGAGGCGGGAAGCATGCAGGAAGGCGGCGATCGCCTTCTCCTCGTCGAGCCCGTGCTCGGCGGCAAAGGCGAGTGCGTTGATGCGGCCGAGTTTGCGGTCCGGCGCTTCCCGGACAAATCGCTCCAATACGCCGGCGATTTCAGGCTGCACGGTCTGGCGCAGCATATCGAACAGAGGCTGGGCTTCACTCATGCCGGCATCCTACACCGAAAACGGGCGCCGGGGCAGACGGTTTATCGGTGAGGATTGGTCGAGGGGAAAGCGGCCGACCGCCTTCCCGTCATTCGCTACGCTCTACCTCGCCAGCACTCCTCAGGCTACCTTGCGGTCGCGACCGAAGGGATCGCCAAGCACGGACTCCGTGTGCAGACAGGCCTGCCAACCGCTGTTCTCGCGTATCCAGGTGGTGGCGTCGGCGGCTTTCAGTGTCAAAGGCTGCCCGTCCACATCCATCTCTTCCGTCACCGTATAGGCGATGACGGCGACGTCCTCGCGCGGAAAGACCACGCTGACGTCGTCGAGGCGGAACGACTTGAGCTTCCAGGAACGCTCGGCCTGTTCTGCCATTCTGCGATAGTCGTCCGGCGTGAGCACCGCTGCGCCTTGCGCGCCGACGACAATCGAGCGTTCGGGCAGCATGGCCACGGATGCCTCGGTGTCCTTCTCCAGAATGGTTCGCCAGAATTCCTGTTCGAGGTCGATAATCTCCTGTTCGTCGGCATGTGCCATGGTTCGTACCTCCGTTTGGCATACCGGCAGAAGGCGTCAAACCGCGAAAGGTTCCGCCAAGACAGTCGGGTTCAGGCGATCTCAGAGCGCATCTTGATGCCGGCAACAAGCGTGGGAACCGAACAACCGACCACGTCGTTTCCCTGGTCTGGCATCACGGTTGGGACAGGGGGTAGGAACATGACGGCGCTATCGGGAAAATGCCTTTGCGGTCGGGTCGCGCTCTCGGTGCGCGGCGAACCGATCCGGGTCGGCATCTGCCATTGCATGGACTGCCGCAAGGAGAGCGGATCCGCCTTCACCTTCTATGGCATCTGGCCCGCGGAACAGTTTGAATATTCGGGCGAAATTTCGGATTTCCAGGGCCGGTGCTTCTGTTCGCATTGCGGCTCGCGTGTCTTTTCAGTCGACGCGCGCGAGGCGGAGGTCAAGCTCGGCATCCTGTCCCAGGCGCCGACGACGCTGAAGCCGAGCTACGAACTCTGGGTCAAGCGCCGGGAGCCTTGGCTGCGGCCAGTGGAGGGTGCCGCGCAGTACCAGGAAGATCGCGAACGCACAGGCGACGAGGAGCCGTCCGACACCCGCTACTAGGCCTGTTTCGCTACAAATTCGAATCCCCTTAAATGAGCATCGATTCATGCAGTGAATTGTGCTTTAGATCAAAGCGTTGCCGCCCCCGTCCGGCCGAGGCGTCGTCGGCGAGCGGACGCTGGGGGAGTGAATGTCGGCACGGCCTTCCTTACGAATTTCCACGCCGCTCAACGGACTGCTGGCAGCGCTCGGCCTTGCCGCCGTCGCGGCGCTGACCACGCGCAATATCGGCGCGACGGCGCGGCTCTCGCTGGAGCTGGTGCTTGGCGGCCTCTGGCTTTTCTATGTGCTGCAGCTGGCCGATACGCTCGCCGCCTGGCCCACGGCGGATCGTCGCGCGCTGATGCCGCATCTCGTCATTGATATGGTGGCCGTCGTCGTTCCGCTGGCCGCCTTCCTGTTCGCCGATCCGCGCGACCAGAGCCTTTATTGCGGAGTCTGGCTCTTGAAGCCCTTGCGCCATTCCACCTTCTTCCGGCTGCTCGGCCGGGTGGTGGCGCGCGCCGCGCCCAATCTCGTCGGCGTCACCTCGCTCTTCGGCATCGTGCTCTTCGGCGCATCGCTGGTCGCCTATCTGATCGAGCGCGACATCCAGCCGGACAAGTTTGGCAGCATTCCGCAGGCCATGTGGTGGGCGGTGGTGACGCTGTCGACCACCGGCTATGGCGACGAGATCCCGCAGACGCTGGCCGGCCGGGTGCTTGCCGGTCTGGTGATGATGAGCGGTATCGGCATCTTTGCGCTCTGGGCTGGCATTCTCGCCACCGGGTTTTTCGAAGAAGTGCGCCGCCAGGATTTCGTGCGCAACTGGCAGCTGGTCGCGGCGGTGCCGCTGTTCGAAAAGCTCGGCTCGGCCGCCTTCGTCGAGATCGTCAGGGCATTGCGGCCGCGGGCGGTGCCGGCAGGTAGCATCATCTGCCGCAAGGGCGAGCCGGGCGACCAGATGTACTTCATCGTCGAGGGGCGCGTGACGATTGCAACGCCGTCACCGACGCCGGTCGAGCTCGGCCCCGGCAGCTTCTTCGGCGAGATGGCGCTGATATCGGGTGAGCCGCGCTCTGCGACCGTCACGGCTGCCACAGAAGTCTCTTTGCTGTCGCTCTATTCGGAGGATTTCCAGATGCTGTCGAGCAGCAATCCGGAGATCGCCGAGGTCATCCGCCGGACCGCCGAGACGCGGCGTGGCCGAGCCCCGGAGGCATGAGAAAAGCCGGCGTCACGGCGGCCGGACGTCTCAAGCCGGCACGCCGGTCTCGTTAATTCGCCGGCCGCTTATTAACACCGAAGAAAGCCTTTCTCCTCTAGCATGGCGCCTGCAAGTTACAGCGACTAGGCGGGCATGAAGAACGCGCGGAGCTGTAGGGGGACACTCTTTCACATAGGCGTTCAATGTCATTTTTTGGCGTTTCCGGAATGTATTATTCCGGCGAATCCCTTGCCGAGCACCGCATCGTGCTTGCCGAGGACTCCAACCTCTTTTCCTCGATGGTCTCGAAGCGGCTGAAAGAGCTGTTCGACATCGATGTCATCGTCTGCCGTGACTATGACGATCTGCAGTTCGCCGTCGAAAACGCGACATTCCCGGCCTCGCTCGCCATCTCCAACATCAACCTGCCGGGGGCGGAAAACGGCGAGGCGCTCAACTACCTGATCGAGATGAGCGTGCCGACGGTCGTCTTCACCGGCTCGTTCCAGGAATCGACGCGCGAGAAGATTCTGGCCAAGGAGATCGTCGACTACGTCATCAAGGACAGCGTCTTTGCCGTCGACATGCTGGCAGAATCGGTCTGCCGGTTCCTCACCAACCACAAGCACCATGTGCTGATCGTCGACGACAGTCCGACCGCACGCGCGCTGCTGACGACGCAGCTCAAGCGCTACAACTTCCGCACCAGCTCGGCCGAAAACGGCGCGATGGCGCTGGAGCTCCTCAAGAACAATCCGGACATCGGCCTCGTCATCACCGACTACAACATGCCTGATATCGACGGCTTCGAGCTGACGCGGCGCATTCGCAGTTCCTACGGGCCGCACCAGCTGCGCATCATCGGTGTTTCGTCGTCGACCAACCGCCTTCTGTCGGCGCGCTTCCTCAAGGCCGGCGGCAACGACTTCGTCGTTCGTCCCTTCGTCAACGAGGAATTCTACTGCCGCGTCAACCAGAACCTGGATACGCTGACCAAGATCCGCACACTCAGTGAAAAAGTTAGGGTTCCTGCTTAACCATCAAAGCAGGATGGGTAAAAACCCCTAAGAATTATTGGGTGGGTGCACCAAAAACGCCGCGCACAGGTTGCCGTATTAACGAAATTGCAATCCGAACGGTCTTCAATCCGCCGCAGCAGGAGCGGGGAACCCGGTCACACGGATCACGCCGGCCGAAAGGCCAGGCGCGGCAAGTGGCCGGGTTGAAGATTTCGGGAGCCAGCGTCACCCCTTGAGGGAAGCACGCCTGTGGCTCGAGAGGGGTTGCAGGGACGTGAGATTGCGCCGCACGCCAGGCCGGGTGAATTCTGTGCAGAAGCACAGTGACAAGCGCATGCTGGTTGTCGAAGATTCCCGGATGTTTGCGACGGCGCTGAAGTACGGGCTTGAGTCCGTCCACGGCATTCGCGTTACCCATTGCAACTCGCTGGCGGCGCTGAAGGAAGCGCTGGAGCAGGCGCCGGAGAGCTTCTCGCTCGCCGTTCTCGATCTCAACCTGCCGGATGCGCCCAATTGCGAGGCGCTCGAATTCATCCTCGACAACCAGGTGCCGGCCGTCGTCTTCACCGCGGCCTTCAACGACCATACGCGCGAGGAAATCCTCAGGCGCGGCGCGCTCGATTGTGTCATCAAGCACCAGCCGGAATCGATCAATCTCTTGATTGGCGCCGTTGATCGGGCGCTGACCAACGGCAAGACGACGGTGTTGCTTGCTGATTCCGATGCCGCCTCGCGCAGCGAACTGGCCGGCATCTTGAGGCGCAAGCGGATTTCCGTCTGCGAGGTCGCATCTGCCGCCGATGCGCTGCAGGTGCTCGACAGCGGCGAGGCCGTCGATCTCGTCGTCACCGACCTTGATCTCTCCGACATGTCCGGCGCAGCGCTGCTTGCCGAGGTGGAACGGCGGCGGGGCGACGGTGCGGTGCCGGTCATCGGTCTCTCCGACAGCGGCGACCGGCGTGCCGGCGCCCGTTTCCTCGAAGCGGGCGGTACGGATTTCATTCAGAAGCCCTTCCTCGAAGCGGAGTTCAATGGGCGCATTGCGCAGGCGGCCGGCGTGCAGAAGCGGCTGCAGACGCTGCAGCGGCAGGCGGCCAGCGACTACCTCACCGACCTCTACAACCGCCGACACTTCTTCGTGGCGGGGCCGCGGCTGGTCGAGCAGTGCCTCAGGCGCGGCGAGCCGACGGCGATCGCCGTGCTTGATATCGATCATTTCAAGCGCCTCAACGACACCTATGGCCACGAGATCGGCGACATCGTGCTGAAGCATGTGGCCAAGCGCCTCTCCGTGCTCGTTGGCGAGGACCATCTGCTCGCCCGCCTCGGCGGCGAGGAGTTCGGCATCCTCTTCAACGGCTGCGACGTGCGGCGCGCCTTCGCCTTTTGCGACGCGCTGCGCCTGGAACTCGCAAAATCCCGCATCGTCGCCGACGACGAGGAGCTGACGATTACCGTCTCGATCGGGCTTGCCACGATCGAGACCTCGGAGGCCTTCGAGAACTACCTGCATGCCGCCGACCAGTTTCTCTACATGGCCAAGCATGCCGGCCGGAACCGGGTGATTTCCGAGTTGGCGCTGCTCGACGCGCTGGCCTCGTAAACTGCCGGGCCAGACCGGCAGGCCCACCCTCGGAAATAATGATCCGTCACCTGTCGGCTTGGAACGAAGTCGATCGTCCTTCGGTTACCGCCCATGATCAGGCGGCACGAGGAGGACCAAATCATGACCAATGTCGTTTCAAATCTCTGGTTTGCGAAGGAGGCGCGCCAGGCCGTCGACTTCTATGTTTCGCTCGTTCCCAATTCGGCAATCATCCGCGTCACCACCTTGCCGGCGGAAAGCCCGAGCGGACCGCCCGGCAGCGTGACGACCATCGAGTTCACGCTCGGCAACCAGGAATTCCTGGCGCTCGAAGCCGGGCCCCTCGATCCGTTCAACCATTCCTTCTCGATCATGATCCAGTGCGATACCCAGGAGGAGATCGACCGGATTTGGAACGCGATCAGCGAAAACGGTGGACAGATCGAACAATGCGGCTGGATCCGCGACCGCTGGGGGTTGTGCTGGCAGATCGTGCCAAGGGTGCTCGGCGACATGGTCGCCCATTCCGACCGTGCGCGCGCCAAGCGCGTCACGGAGGCGATGCTCGGTATGATCAAGCTCGATATCGCCGAACTGGAGCGGGCGTTTCACGGCTAGAAGCCGGTTGTCTCGTGGGTGCAGGACCCGCAAGTTATGGAAGCGGCAGGCGGGCCATGCCCCGCCTCCAGCGACGCTCGAGATGCCAGGCACAAGGCCGCCTGCCTGTGCAACCATGGGGCGCTTTTTGGCGCGAAGACATCTACCCGTTTATGAGGGAACCTTTTATCGGATGACAAGGCTGGCCGGCGCGGGGGCACTTGGAAGCGCACTGGCTGTTGGGGGGAGACGACGTGAATTTACAGATGTTTACGAGTGTTGATGGCCGTATCGGACGTCAGGCCTGGTGGTTGGCGCAGATCGTTATCTGCATTGCGGCGATAGCCGCGATGTTCGCCGGCGGGGCGTTGTTGGCGCTTTCGGGCGTCGACAATTATGCCGCGGGCTTCAGCCTTATGCATATGCTTGTCATCCTCATCATCGCCGCGAGTTTCTATTTCGGCTTCACGGTCAACACCGAGCGCTGGCACGACCATGGCCGTTCCGGGTGGTGGAACCTTGCGCTGTTCGTCCCGGTCGTCGGGCCGCTCTTGGGCCTCGTCATGTTGGGCTACCTCGCGAGCGAGGAGGGTGACAACCGCTTTGGTCCGCCGGTCCTACGCTTCGTCGGAGGTGGTGCCGCGCGCTTCGGCCGCGCCGGTCAGTGACGCCGGGCTGTAAGTCAAAGGGCTAAGGCGACGTTTGTGTGCGTCCGACAGAACGAGTGTCGCCTTCGGCGTTCATTTTTCGCCCCTGCACGTGCCAAGCGCGTGACGGTGGCGATGCCGGGCATGATCAAGCCGGATATTGCCAAGATTGAGCGTGCAAACAGCTTTGGGCCCCCGGCCGTCGGGCGTCGAGCCTTGCCGGTGCCGGATCGGTCTCGGGCCGACCTTTCGGTCGTGCCCCTCAATCGCTTTACTTGCTCTTCTGCGGATAGATCGTTTCGCCGCGCTTCAGCATCTCGACGAAGGTCTCGATCTTCTTTTTGCGCCCGGCTTCGGTCTTCATGTTGTGGGTGCGGAAGGCGAGCGCGAAGCGGTTCTGTGCGCTGAGCTTGCCAAGCATTTCGCGGGCTTCGGGCTCAGCGTCGATCGCCGCCTGCAGGTCGTCGGGGATCTGCATGTCCTTGCCGCTGGCATAGGCGCGGTCCCAGCGGCCGTCGGCCTTGGCGGCATCGACCTGTTTGAGCCCGTGCTCGGTCATACGGCCCTCGGCAATCAGGCGCGAGACATTGTCGACATTGATCTGGCTCCAGATGCTCTTCTTGCCGCGCGGCGAATAGCGCTGGAGGAAACTCCTGTCGTCGTGCCCCTTGCGCACGCCGTCGATCCAACCCCAGCAGAGCACCGCGTCGATCGCCTCCTTGGGCGTGACCGAGGCGAGGCCGGAGCTGACCTTGTGGGTCTTGATCCACACTTCGGTTTCGCTCTGGTGGTGGGTGGCGAGCCAGTCGTAAAAGCTCTGGAAGTCCTTGAATTCATGAACCTTGGCGGGATTGATCTCCACGGGGGCCATCGTTTGGCGTGCTCCTCGCTCTCCTGAAACGCCGACCATTCAATCCAAAACAGCGGCGCGTGCAAGCGCCAGGACGGCACAAGCGGAAAGTGTCACCAACGAAAAAGGGCGGAGAAGCTCCGCCCTTGTCTGATCCATCTGATCTGCCGCTTATCGCGCCATCTGCAGCGTCAGCTTGCGGTCGGCGCGCTCCTGCTGCGGCGAGCGGTTGTAGAGTTCGCGATAACACTTGGAGAAGTGCGAGGCGGAGACGAAGCCGCAGGCTACGGCCACTTCGACCACCGGCATCGACGACTGGATCAAGAGGTGCCTTGCGCGATCGAGGCGGATTTCGAGATAGTAGCGTGCAGGCGAGCGGCCCATTTCCTGGCGGAAGAGGCGCTCGATCTGGCGGCGGGAGAGATCGGCGCCCTCGGCGATTTCGAGCAGCGAAAGCGGCTCGGCGAGGTTTGCCTCCATCAGTTCGATGATGGACAGCACCTTGGCGTTCTGCACGCCGAGACGGGCGCGCAGCGGCAGGCGCTGGCGGTCATGGGGCCCGCGCACGCGATCGGTCAGCGCCTGTTCGCAGACGCGGTTGACGAGGCTCTCGCCGAAATCCTGGTCGATCAGGTTCAGCATCATGTCGAGCGAGGCGGTGCCGCCGGCGCAGGTGTAGATGTTGCTGTCGATTTCGTAGAGGTCGGCATAGACGTCGACCTGCGGGAAGCTTTCGGAAAAGCCCGGCAGGTTTTCCCAGTGGATGGCGCAGCGCTTGCCGGTCAGAAGACCGGCCGACGCCAGCACATGGGCGCCGGTACAGAGGCTGCCGACGGCGACGCCGCGATTGTAGACCTCGCGCAGCCAGGCATTGACCGACTTGTTGTTGAAGTCCTCGACATAGATGCCGGAACAGACCAGCACCATCGAGGGGCGGTTTTCGCCGCCGAGAAACTTGCGCTCGTCTGCAAGCGACGAGTTGACCTCGAGCGCGATACCGCTCGACGACAGGACCTTTTCGCCGTCGGACGATGCGAGGCGCCAGGAATAGGCCTCGTAGCCGAGCATGCGGTTGGCGATGCGGAGCGTTTCGATCGCCGCCGAAAAGGGCAGCATGGAAAAGTTCGGCACCAGGAAGAAGACGAGAGAACGCTTTTTGGTCAGTGGCTTGTTCATGAGGCTTCCCATGCTTGGCGATGCGGTATATTCGTCGCTTGGAAGATACTCTTCGGCTTGTCTGTTTGCGACATTCGCATGGATAGCAGCGACCGCAAAGAGATTTCGCATTGCGACATCGCGCGGTGAAAGGCGGCTCGGCCCCGCTTTCAGGCTTTTGTAAGGAAAGCGGCAGTTTTTACAGCGCTGTTGACGCTATCGGACAAGAACTGCCAGAGATACGCAACATTCGCAAAGCGCTCTCCAGGGTTGTGTTTGCCGATTGCGACGCTTCACACGGCTGGTGCGGGTGTCGGTAAAAGACAAGTGGACCTCGTGGGATCGATCGCTAGCCTGATTAACGGCACTGCGAGTAGAGGTGCGAGCCAAATCGGCCGATGATCACACACCATTGGCGGCGCGTGCTTTCGACATTACATGCGATGCGGCGGTCTCTTTGGAAGGGTACTTTGCGTGGGGCAGAATCAGCCAACAGCTCTGAGGCGCGCCGTTTCGCTGCTGAAGGCCCTGTGGACTGTTTCGGTCATCGTCGCGACAACCGCCATCGGTGCCCACGCCGGATGGTTGGGCCACGGCATCGTGGGGTCGTTGGCGCTCGGGTTCGTGGGGCTTGTCGCCGGCTGTTTCCTCAGTCGGCCGTCGCTTCTCGCAGAGTTGCTGACCTAGGCCGCATTGCGTTTCGGATTGCGCGACGACACGTTCGAACGCAAAGGAAAAGGGCACCGCCTTGTCGGCGATGCCCTTCGATTCATCCGGATCGTGACGCCCTCAGAAGGGACAGATCACGCCGTCATTCATTGTTCGGTCTTATGCACCGCATCGTCCACCGACGGGAAGCCGATGTCCTTCAGCGTGTCATAGGACAGGTTCTCGAGGGCCCGTTCCTGGCGATAACGCTTCCATACTGCCCAGGCACGAACCTGCAGATTGAAGAGACCCGGAAGGGACGAGTGGGAGGATGCCCGTTCCGAGGCCGATGAAAACTGAGTGTTGGACATTTCATGGCTCCTTCTGAGTGTCTCAGCCGGTCGCGACCATGATGGTATTTATGGCCTAACCTGACTTATCATTCCAACGAATATGTTTGATGCCTTTCATCAAACATGGTGATTGATTAGCGGGTCCGCAAACATCACGTCGTCACGGACTCTCTGTGGCAGTTTGGCGAGTTCGCGCCGGGCTTCCACCCGATTCCGCGCGATCTGTTTTTCGCGTCGTTGCCTTGCAACACCGTCGAGGACGGCGATCATTTGATTGAGGGCGTTGAGGACCATGTCGTTGCTCCTGCTATGCTCTTTTTTTACCACTGCCTGCGGCAGGCGGCTGTTACGGAGGGAACTCTTCGAAGCGGCGATAACAAGGGCTGCGGTGGACATGCGTTTCTCCTTCCTGCGTCGTCCTTGAGCTTGACTATCGGCCATTGCTGATGTTCAATCAAACGAAATGAAGTGAAGCTATCTTTCAGTTTTTTTGAATGAGGTTGACGCCATGAACATGCTGATGCGCCATGCGCTTCCGCTTCTCGAAATGGACGTGCTGAAGACTTTCATCGCGATTGCCGAGACCGGCAACTTCACCACCGCCGCCGAAACCGTCTACCGCACGCCGTCGGCTGTCTCGATGCAGATCAAGAAGCTCGAAGAGATGCTCGGCTGTACGCTGTTCCTGCGAGACGCCCGCTCGGTCACCTTGACGCCGAAGGGCGAGTTGCTGCTCGGCTTTGCCCGCCGCCTGCTGTCGCTCAACAACGAAACGGTTTCCCGCTTTCTCTTGCCGGATATGAACGGCGTCGTGCGCGTCGGCGCGCCTGAGGACGTTGGCGAGCGCATCCTGCCCGAGGTGCTGAAGCGTTTCGCCGAATCCTATCCGAACGTCACGGTCGATGTGTCGATCGGCATGAGCAACGCCATGCGCAAGAAGGTGGACGAGCACCGGCTCGATATCGCCATCTTCAACAGCCTGACCGAGGGAACGCCCCGCAATGGCGAAATTCTGATGCAGGAAAAGCTGGTCTGGGCCGGCGCAAAGTGCGGCAGCGCGCATCTGAAGGATCCGCTGCCGGTGTCGATGTGGGAGGACGGCTGCGTCTGGCGGGCGGATGCGGTAGAGAAACTCGCGCGCGCCGGCCGCAAGTTCCGCATTGCGTTCCTCAGCGCCTATACCACCGGGCAGCGCGCCGCCGTGCTTGCCGGTCTCGCGATCGCGCCGCTGCCGCGTTACCTCGTCCAGGGGGAAATGGTGCAACTCGGCGAGCGCGACGGCCTGCCGGATCTCGGCCACTACAATATCGGCCTGCAGGTGATCAGCGATGCGCCGGCGCCTGTACTGGCGGTCGCCGACCATGTGCGCGACGCGTTCGCCGATCTGCAGGTCCAGTAAGGGGAGATATCGCGGTTGCGCTCTTCCCGGTCGCTGCCCACCGCCTTCCTGTCGTCCTGGCCACTTTCGTCGAGTGCCCGGCCATGAGCGAACGGTCGCGCGTTCTCGATCCGATCGACCGCCTGTCGGAGATCATCTTCGGCCTCTTGATGGCGCTGTCCTTCACGGGAACCATGAGCACGGTCACGGCCGGCGAGGGCGGTGTCAATGCCGTGCTCGTCGCCGCCCTCGGCTGCAACATCGCCTGGGGCATCGTCGACGGCGTCATGTATGTGCTGACGACGGTGGTGGAGCGCGTGCGACGGCGCGGTTTTCTCGACAGGCTCAGGTCTGAGCGGCTCGATCGCGCCCGCGAACTGTTTCTCGAAAGCCTGCCGGACGATGTGCGCCGCGTCTCTTCGCCCAAGGAAACGGAAGCGCTGCTTGTCCGGGTGAGGGCCCTTTCCGCCGATCCCAGGCACAGGGTGGTGACTGCGCACGACCTTAAGGCAGCCGTCGCGATCTTCCTGCTGGTCGTCGCCTCGACGTTGCCGCCAAGCATTCCCTTCCTGCTGACGGACAATGTCGCGCTCGCCATGCGCGCCTCCAACGCCATTGCGCTCGTCATGCTCTTCGTCATCGGCGCGCGCCTCGGCCGCTACATGGGCCGAAGCCCCTGGCCGATGGCCTTTGCGATGGCTGCGATCGGCGCGGTTCTGGTGGCGGTGACGATCCTCTTTGGCGGATAACTTTCGCCCTTGAGCGACGAGGGTTCGCTCACACCTTGATCGGTGCCTGGCGGATGTGGATTTCGATCAGCCGTTTCAGTTCGGGCAGATCCCGGGCTTCCAGCGCGTCGACCATCAGGTGGTGCTCGCGGGCCGATTGCTCGATGCGGGCGCGGGTGCGCCATTGCGATACCGGGGCCGATACGGTGCGCTGGCGGATTTCGGCAACGACGTCGACGAGTTCGGAATTGCCCGAGAGCATGAGAAGCGCGCGGTGGAAGGCGAGGTTGGCGTCATAGTGCTCCATGATGGAGCCGCGAAACGACATCTCGTCGAACTGCCGGGCGAGTTGCCGCAGTTCGGCGATGGTGGCGGGCGTTGCATTGGCAACCATGCGGTCGGCGACGCCGGTTTCGAGAATCACGCGGATATCGCTGATTTCCTGCGTGCGCTGGTCGTCGAGTTCATAGACCTGGTAGCCGCGGTTGGGATTGTGCTGCACCAGCCTGCGCTGCGACAGCCGGTCGAGCGCCCGGCGCACCTCCGGCCGCGTGCAGTCGTAGCGGCGCTCCAGGTCGATCTGCTTCAGCCAGGCGCCGGCCGGCAGGGTCCCGGTCAGGATGTCGTGCAGCAGGAGGTCGGTAACGTCCTTCTTGTCCTCGGGCTTTTCCTCGGGCGCCAGCATTTCCGTCAGATCGTCGCTCATTCCTGCCTTACACTCTCTTTCCGCCTGTCACCGGCCTCTGACGCACGTTGCTGGTGCATGTCCCAAGTCCCCGGCGCGTGCCTCGCGTCGCCCGCCGCAGCGGAATTGGCTCCATTTTTGGAGAAACTATGATGCTGTCGTGAACAATTCAATGCGGGAGAGCGGCGTTGCCTGCCTGCCTCTCGCCGTTGTGCACATCGCTCGAAATGTTTCAGGACCCTCTTGTGTATCCAAAAATGTTATCATAAATTGGCGCCAATTCTGGTTACTATTGTTGCGGAAGTCAAGAAACGATGAAAAATGCCGATGCCGTCTGGGACCTCCTCGAAGCCAAGCGCGAACGGTTCTTCGTGCTCAGCGACCGGGTCTGGGATACGCCGGAAACCAATTACGAGGAGTTTTCCTCGTCGGCCGAACACGCCGCGCTGCTGGAGGCCGAAGGTTTCCGTGTGTCGCGCGGCATCGCCGGCATGCCGACGGCGGTCATGGGCGAGGCGGGCGAGGGCGGACCGGTCATTGCCATTCTCGGCGAGTTCGATGCGCTGCCGGGCCTCAGCCAGGAGGCCGGCATTGCCGAGGAACGGCCTCTGGTCGACGGCGGCAATGGCCATGGCTGCGGCCACAATCTGCTCGGCGCCGGCGCGATGATGGCGGCGACCGCCGTCAAGGATTACCTCGCGGCCAGCGGCATCAAGGGGCGGGTGCGCTATTACGGGTGCCCGGCGGAAGAGGGCGGCTCGTCCAAGGGCTTCATGGTGCGCGCTGGCGTGTTCGACGATGTAGATATCGCGATTTCCTGGCACCCCGCACCCTTTGCCGGCGTCAACAACCCCATTTCGCTTGCCTGCAACGAGCTCGACTTCCGCTTCAGCGGCCGGGCGTCGCATGCATCGGCTGCCCCCCATCTCGGCCGCAGCGCGCTCGATGCGCTCGAACTGATGAATGTCGGCGTCAACTATCTTCGCGAACACATGCCATCGTCGGCGCGCATCCACTATGCGGTGACGGACACCGGCGGCAACGCGCCGAACGTGGTGCAGGCCCGCGCCAAGGCGCGCTATCTCGTGCGCGCCCGCAGCCTGCCGGAACTGCTCGATCTCGTGGAACGTGTCCGCAGCGTTGCCAAGGGCGCGGCGCTGATGACCGGCACCACGGTCACGGACGAGATCGTCAGCGGCGACGCCAACCTCGTCGGAAACACCCCGCTCGAAGCGCTGATGCACCGCCAGCTTGAGCATCTGGGACCGCCGCAGTTCGACGAGGACGATCGGCGGACGGCGGCAAAGTTCCAGGAGACCTTTACCGGCGAGGATATCGCCTCTGCCTTCGAGCGTTTCGGGCTCAAGCTGCGACGGGGCGTTTCGCTCTGCGACACGATCTTTCCGCCGGAAAACGGCGCCGGCACGCTTGTCGGCTCCACCGATGTCGGAACGGTGAGCTGGGTGGTGCCGACCGTGCAGATGCGCGGCGCGACCTACGCGATCGGCACGCCCGGCCATTCCTGGCAGCTGGTGGCGCAAGGCAAGCTGCCGGCCGCCCACAAGGGCATGGAGCACGCGGCCAAGGTGATGGCGAGCACGGCGGTGGAGCTGATCCTCGATCCCGCGCTCATTGCCGCCGCCAAGGCCGACCATGCCGTAAGGCTCGAGGGCACGCCCTTCGTCAATCCCATTCCTGACGATGTCGACCCGCCGATCCCCGGGGTGAGCCATGGTTAAGTCATCGATCGACAAGCGAAGGGAGGCGCTGCGATGACTGAGCCCGGTTTCCTCGACATCATCAGCTTCGGGCCGGACGGCTGGGGCCCGGCGCTTGCCGCCGGCGCCTGGATGACGATCCTGATCGCGATTGCCGGTTTTGCGATCGGCGGCCTCATCGGCACCTTCGGCGCCTGGGCGAAGATCTCCGGCGGCCCGGTCGTCCGTGGCTGCGCCGAGGCCTACACGACGGTCCTTCGCGGCATTCCCGACCTCCTGGTCATCTATCTCTTCTATTTCGGCGGCAGCGCCGTGGTGACGGCCGTCGGCCAATTGTTCGGTGCGGAGGGTTTCGTCAGCTTCCCCGGCTTCATCGCCGGTGCGCTTGCGGTCGGCATCACCTCAGGCGCCCAGCAGACCGAGGTCTATCGCGGCGCCTTCCGCGCCGTGCATCCGGGCGAGTTGGAGGCGGCAACCGCCTGCGGCATGGGCCGGCTCCTCAAGTCTCGCCGCATCATTGCACCCTTGACGCTGCGTTATGCGCTGCCCGGTCTCGGCAATGTCTGGCAGGTGGTGTTGAAGGAGTCAGCACTGGTCTCGGTCACGGGTGTCGTCGAACTCTTGCGTCAGGCTCAGATCGGCGCCGGATCGACCAGCCGTCCCTTCGACTTCTTCTTCATTGCAGCCATGATCTATCTCGCGATTTCGACCGTGTCGGGCCTGGTTCTTCAGGTTACCGAGCGCCGGTTCTCGCGCGGCGTCAGGAGGGGCTGATGGATATCAAATTTGCCCTCGAAACCTTCTGGAGCTTGGCGACGGCGCTGCCGCTGACGCTGGAGCTTGCCGCGACATCGATCGCGCTTGGTTCGGTGCTGGCTCTTGGGCTGGCGCTCTCCCGTCTGTCGGGCATTCTTGCGCTCGATCTCTTTGCCCGCACTTACGTGTTCCTGTTTCGCGGAACGCCGCTGCTCGTGCAGATCTTCCTGATCTATTACGGCCTCAGCCAGTTTCCCGCCGTTCGCCACAGCATCTTCTGGCCGCTTCTGCGCGAACCCTACTGGTGCGCCGTGCTGGCGCTGATGCTGAACACGGCCGCCTATGCGAGCGAAATCATCCGCGGCGGCCTCCTTTCGGTTCCGCACGGCCAGGTCGAGGCAGCGCGGGCCTGCGGCATGGGGCGCGTCATGATCTTTCGGCGCATCGTCATGCCGCAGGCGCTGCGCCAGGCATTGCCCGGTTACGGCAACGAGATGATCTCCATGGTCAAGGCGACCTCGCTCGCCTCGATCATCACGCTGATGGAAATCACCGGCGTCGCCGCCAAGCTGATCTCGGAGAGCTACCGGGTGATCGAGGTCTTCGTCGTCGCCGGTCTCATCTATCTCGCCATCAACTTCGCGCTGACCCGGCTCGTTGCGTTTGCCGAACACCGGTTTAACCCGCAGCTGCGCGCGCCATTGCCGATCTCCGCCGAACTCAAGGGAGAAGCCCATTGAACATGTCCGCCGCCGTCACCGCACCGGTCGCGATCCGCGTGCACGACCTTCACAAGAGTTTCGGCCCGGTCGAGGTGCTGAAAGGCGTGTCGCTCGACGCGCGCGAGGGTGAGGTGATTTCCATCCTCGGATCCTCCGGCTCCGGCAAGTCGACGCTGCTTCGCTGCATCATCGCAAGCGCGCGAGGAAGCGCGGGGCATTCCAAACACAGAAAACACCGCGCGTTCGACGGAACGCGCGGTGCTTTGGTTGAGAGGGCGAACCGACCCGGATTACTGCGGCGTCAGGTCGAAGCCGAACCACTTCTCCGACAGGCGCTTGATGGTACCATCGGCCTTGGCAGCGGCAATTGCGTCGTCGAACAGCGCCTTCAATTCGGGGTCGCTCTTGCGCAGGCCAACGGAGCTGCCGGCGCCGAGGAAGCCACCCTGGAAGCGGGGGCCGGTGATGACCATGTCGCTGTTGGCGGGCTTTTCGACGGTCGTCTTCAGGTAGCCCATGGACGCCATGACGAAATCGACGCGGCCGGCGACGAGATCGAGATCGTGCTGCTCGGTCGTCTTGTATTCGCGCACCTCGACGACGTCCTTCAGATATTCGTCGATGAAGCGCGCCGCGATCGAGGCGGTCTGGACGCCGATGGTCTTGCCTTCGATCAGCGGCTTCAGCTCGTCGACCGCCTTGCGCGCGCCGGCCTCGTTTGAGGCAAGCGAGAAGAGCTCGCCCTTCATCGGCAGGGTTTCGAGATCACCGCCCTTCAGCGTCGCGAAGGCCTGGCCGGTGCTGCCGTAGGACATCGAGAAGTCGATGACTTCCTTGCGCTTCTCGGTGGCCGACATGCCGGCCATGATCGCGTCGAACTTGCCGGCGTTGAGCGCTGGGATCATGCCATCGAAGGACTGCGCGATGACGGTGCATTCGACCTTCATGTGGTCGCAGAGGATCTTGCTGAGCTCGATCTCGTAGCCGTCGAGCGTGCCGTCCGCCTTGGTCAGGTTATAGGGCGGAAAGGCACCTTCGGTGGCGATCGTCACCTTCGTCCACTTCTTACCAGAGATTGAAGCTCTGAAACACCATGCCGAGTTCGGAGCGGATGCGGTCCACCTGTTTCTGGTCGGCCGGGCGGCAGCGGTTGGCAGGGCTGTTTATTTAATAGCGACGCGCAGCGCGTGTGGACATCTTTCGAACACAATCGCTTCGTATAAGCCCATCTGTCGACATTTGCTTATGAGCGCTGAATGTGTTCGCCGCTCGCAACTGTCGCGTCGCTTTAGACTTTTGACCACGGATGTACTGGCACTGGTGTAAGAGCGATGATGAGGAAGGTCGGTGCGGTTTCGCCCCGGCCTTTTTTATTGCCGGATGATCACTTCAGCGTTTTCGACGCGAGCACAAAGTCGATCAGGTCGCCGACCGTGACGAGCTTTTCGACAGAGTCGTCGGTCAGATAGATCTCGAACTCTTCCTCCACCAACATCGCCAATTGAGACACTTCGAGCGAGTCGGCGCCCAGATCCTCTTCGATCTCGGCATCGTCTTTCACTTCGGAAGCCTTCACGCCGAGCAGCTCGACGAGGATCGCCTTTACGCGTTCGGAAACATCGGATCGTGTGGGTGCCATGGATCTACTCCCTCCCTTAAAGCATAACACAAAGGGCGGTGAACGGCCGTCTAGGCCTATAGGATCATTCGCTGATTTCGTCATGATCCAAATGGGTTAGGCCATTTCGGTGAGGGAGAGCCCCTGGGTGTTTGCCAGTGCCAGACCTCGGCACCTCGGCGAACTCCTGCGATATGTCGGCGAACGCGTCGATCGGGGTGCCGCCGAGCGATCTGAAACCCTGAAGATCGACTACAGGCCGCGCTATACGCCCCTGTTGCGCGCGCTTGCCGCCGGCGCCGAGACCGTCACCGAGATCACCAGCAACAGCAGTCTCACCCAGGGCGCGATCAGCCAGACGGTCAGCCTGATGCTGAAGGGCGGGCTCCTTGCCCGGCGCGGCCCCGACGACGGCAGGAAGACCGGCCTGCGGCTGACGAAAAAGGGCGTCGCCCTCCTGACAACTCTGGAGCCGCACCGGCAGATGACATTCCTGGCGATCCGGTGCCTCGAGCTGGAAATCGGATATCCGGTTCTTGCGGTGCTACAGGCGCTCGGGGCGGCGCTGGAGCGGGAAGGGTTCGCGAGCCGCCTGAAGGCCGCCCCCATCGTCAGGAGAAGGAGGCTTCCGGTGGCCGCTGAAGTCGGGACCAGAAACTGGTTCGATGCCGCAGCCACCGCCTATGCCCTGTTCCGGCCGGACTATGGTCGGTTCATGGAACGGCTTAAGGAAAAGCCTTCCTCGATCCAGCCTTGAGGGAGGCGCGGCAGCCACCGCGCCAAGCCCAATCCGGCGCGGCAAAGCCGCCCCGGTCACCTTCCAACGATGCCCTATTTCGTCGGAGCAGGCGTCGGCCGCACCAGCGAGACGACGCGCGGCTTCGAGGGGGCGTCCAGCCACTCGATCCACTTGTCCCGTTCCTCGGTCGTGTCGAAGAACCGCCAGAGCTTGTAGTCTTCTTCGGTGGTCTGCAGCATTTCGCCGATCGAAACGAGCTCCATCGGCAATTCCACCTCGTTGCCGTCGTAGCGAATGAAGTAGATCCCCTCGGCGGCAAGCCGGATGATCTGACCGGTGCCATAGGTGCCATCGGGATCGTCGACGGTGAAGTACATGCCGGTCAGGGTATCGAGAATTTTG
Source organism: Ensifer sp. Root558 (assembly GCF_001427045.1). NCBI lineage: Bacteria > Pseudomonadati > Pseudomonadota > Alphaproteobacteria > Hyphomicrobiales > Rhizobiaceae > Ensifer > Ensifer sp. Root558. The sequence continues at coordinate 559,868 of NZ_LMGC01000001.1, forward strand.
TCGTTCATGGGTTCTGGATGCCAGTTTAAGGAATAGGTTTCATCAGACCGTCGCCCGCCGCCGGAATTAAGGCAAGCTGAAATCTCCGGTGTCCACATTCACCAAACAGCATAATAGCCCGATGCGCGACCAAACGAGGACTTTCGCCTGTGCGGTCGGCCGCCACGTTCATGGCGAGAGGGCGGCTGGTGCCGCCCTTCGTTTGCGTCAACCAAAGTACGAGGTTTTGCCGCGCGTGAGGTTGGACCTGCCCGTGCCTGGCGTCGTGTTGGGTTTCCCGCTACCGCCCGCCAACTCGATTGCTTCAATGGCTTTGGCAGCCGGCTGATTTTCAGCGGCCCCCAGCGAACTCACTGCGAAGGCGGAGCCGGCAAATGCAAGCGATGCCGCGACTGCGATGATGATTTTCATTGGTCTCTCCTTGGTGCAAAGCACGCGCAAAAGCGCGCCAACCTCGGCGTAGACCTGCTGTGAGAACGAAGACATACGGCGGTTGTCGTATTTCGACACGGCAGAGACTTGTGAGAGCTCGGAATGGTTACCGGACTACTCCCGGCTCCTCCTCCTCCGCCGTCCGCCGCCTTCACCGTCATCGCTACTCACCTTGCGCTCCGGCAAGGTGACCACGGTCGAAAGCTTCGGGAAGCTGTCGACCTTGTTCGGCATCGCCATGGCGTTGACGAAATGCTCCTGAAATTTTGATTCAAGCGCCGTCTCTATCTTCTCGATTTTGCTGACAGTTTGCTCGATCTCGCGGCGGTGGCCGCGGTTCAAGAGCGCCATCAGCGCGCCGGTACCGGCGGCGTTGCCGACGGCCTTTACGTCGTCGAGATCGCAGTCCGGGATGAGGCCCAGCACCATCGCATACTTGGGATCGATGAAGGAGCCGAAGGCGCCGGCAAAGCGGATGGTGTCGACGTGGTCGACGCCCTGCTTTTCCATGAGCAGCTTGATGCCGGCATAGAGCGCTGCCTTGGCGAGCTGGATGGCGCGGATGTCGTTCTGCGTCACGGTGATGCGCTGCTCACCCTCGTGCAGGAGGTAGGAGAAGGTGCGGCCGTTCGGGATGATGCGCGGGCTTTTTGCCGCCATGGCACCATCGACGACACCGTCCTCGGAGATGATGCCGGAAAGATACATCTCGGCGACGATCTCGATGATCGCCGAGCCGCAGATGCCGGTGACGCCGACTGATGCGGCCGCCTCGGCAAAGCCTTCCTCGTCAGACCACTTTTCGACGCCGATGACGCGGAAGCGCGGCTCCAGCGTTACGGGATCGATGCGCACGCGCTCGATCGCGCCGGGGGCGGCGCGCTGGCCCGACGAAATTTCCGCACCTTCGAAGGCCGGGCCCGTGGGCGAGGAAGCGGCGACGACGCGGTCCTTGTTGCCGAGCACGATTTCGGCATTGGTGCCGACATCGACGAGCAGCATCATCTTGTCCTGGCGATAGGGCCCTTCGGCGAGGGTTGCGCCCGCCGCATCGGCGCCCACATGGCCGGCGATGCAGGGCAGCATGTAGAGGCGCGCGCCGCGATTGACGTCGATATCGATCTCATGCGCCCAATATTGCAGCGCGCCTGACACGGCGAGCGCGAACGGCGCCTGGCCGAGTTCCGTCGGGTCGATGCCGAGGAAGAGGTGGTGCATGATCGGGTTCGCGACGAAGACCATGTCGAGAATGTCGTGGCGGTCGACTTCACCCTCGGCGCAGACCTTGCCGATGAGACCATTGACCGCCTCGCGCACGGCCTTGGTCATCGCCTCGCGGCCATCAGGATTCATCATCACATAGGAGACGCGGCTCATCAGGTCTTCGCCGAAGCGGATCTGCGGGTTGGAGGCGCCGGACGAGGCGGCGATACGACCCGAGAGCAGCGACACGAGATGCATGGCGATCGTCGTCGAGCCGATGTCGCAGGCAACGCCGTAGGCCTCGTTCTTGAGGCCCGGCCACAGGCCGACGATGAAGGGGCGCGAACTATCCATGTCGCGGTGGATGGCGGCGGTGACGGCCCAGTTGCCCTTGCGCAGGATGCCTTGCACCTGCGGGATCAGGTGCGGCGCAATCAGCAGATCCTTCCAGCCCCAGTCCTTCTCCAGCATCACCTTCAGCCGGTCGAGATCGCCGAGCGGCTTGTGCATGTCGGGCTCGTCCACCTCGACATAGCAGAGCTGAACGGCGGCATTGCGCTCGATCACCCGGTCGGTTGCGGCCTTGCGCACGACCTGGGCGTTGATGACGGTATCCTGCGGCACGTCGATGACGAGATCGCCGAGGATCTGGGCGGAACAGGAGAGGCGGCGGCCGTCGGGCAGGCCGCGGATCTTCTCGTAGCGATCTTCCTTGGCGCCCTTTTCAGAAATGTGGTCGTTGGACGAGACGATCTTGTGCTTGGCGAAGTTGCCTTCTTGCACCACGATCTGACAGCGTCCGCAGGTGGCGCGCCCGCCGCACACGCTTTCGACATAGACGCCGAGCTTGCGCGCCGCATCGAGAACCGGCGTGCCGACCGGGAAGCGGCCGCGCTTGCCCGAAGGCATGAACAGCACGAGAGGGTCCTTTTGCGCGGCTTCGGTCATGTTGGTCTCGATCTCGGAGGTACCTTCAATGCGCATGCTCTGTGGTCTTTCGTCAGGTCCGCTTCAATGGGTCAAGCGAAGCACGGGTAAACGGTTTCAGACTGCACCGGAACGGCGCCCGATAGTTGTCCAATCCCGACATGGAAGCTTCTGTTTCAAACAGTTAGGTGTGGGGCACGGCGGCGCGTCAGGCTTACTTGCGCGACAGCCGCCGGGCGTTGCTGCGCACGCGCTTGCCATAGGGCCTGAGGGCTGCGGACGCAATCGCCGTTCCGTGGCCAGACGCCGTGCCGCCGGTCATCAGGCGCAAGGTGTTGTCGAAGGCGGCCTTCCAGATGGCCATGTTCACGGCCATGACGCTTTCGGCCGTGGCGGCGATCTTCTCGGAGACCATGCGATGAAGCTCGGTCACGTCCTGGGTCTTGCCGGTGAGCGCCGCCATCTGCATCTCCTGCAGTCGGACGGCGATGACGAAGGGGGCCTCGAACCAGAGGGTGGCGGCATCCAGGCGTAGGCTGCGTGTCATGGTGATCTCCACTTTGCGTTGGCGGATGGATGAACCGACGTGCGTTGCTACGGCGCCCCGGCAAGTTTTACGACTGCGAATGTATAGGCAAGAGTCGCGGCCAGCACGGCCGAGCTGCCCCAGAGGCAAGCCTTGATCACCTGCTCCTGCGGACCGAGATAGACCTTCCTGGTGACGGTGGCGATCATTATTGTTCCAAGTACGGCAGCCGTCACGATGATCACGGGCGCACCATAGGTGCGGAGCGCGGCGTAGAACCGCTGAAACTCGGCCGCATCGTCAAACAGTGTGTACCTGGCGATAACGACCAGAGGGAGAACGACGGCAAGGAGGCGCAACTGGCTTCTCATCGTCCTTCTCCCTCGAGCGCATCAGCGCCGATCCAGGAACTACTCGCTGGCAGCCGCACCACCCGTGCGGGCCGCGCGGCCACCGCGACGTCCGCCACCGGCGGCTGCCACTGGTGCTGCCGCAACCACATGGCCACCTTCGGCCGGCTTGTGGTCGCGGTAGGTCTTGATCCAGTGGGTGCAGTTCGGGTCGGTGCCGTTCAGCACGTTTGCCGCACGCACGGCTTCCATTTCCTGCGGGCGGCAGGGGTTCATGATTGCCGACGTCATGCCGGCGCCGATGACCATCGGAATGAAGCCGGCATTGATGCCGTGGCGGTGCGGCAGGCCGAAGGAGATGTTGGACAGGCCGCAGGTGGTGTTGACCTTCAACTCTTCGCGCAGACGCCGCAGAAGTGCGAAGACCTGCTGGCCGGCGGTGCCCATGGCGCCGATCGGCATGACCAGCGGGTCGACGACGATGTCGTGCGGCTTGATGCCGAAGTCGGCGGCGCGCTCGACGATCTTCTTGGCGACGGCAAAACGCACATCCGGATCTTCGGAAATGCCGGTTTCGTCGTTGGAGATGGCAACGACCGGAACGTCATACTTCTTGCAGAGCGGCAGGATCGCTTCGAGCTTTTCCTCTTCGCCGGTCACGGAGTTGACCAGCGGGCGGCCCTTGGCGACGCGCAGTGCCGCCTCGATCGCGGCCGTCACCGAACTGTCGATCGACAGCGGCACGTCGACGAGGCCCTGGACGATTTCGAGTGTCTTGACCAAGAGCGGCGGCTCGGTCTCGTTCGGATTGACGGCGGTCACGCCGGCGTTGACGTCGAGCATCGTCGCCCCGGCGGCGACCTGTTCCAGCGCATCCTTGATGACGGTGTCGAAGTTGCCCTCGATCATTTCGGCGGCCAGCTTCTTGCGGCCGGTCGGGTTGATGCGTTCGCCGATGACGCAGAACGGCTGGTCGAAGCCGATGATGATCTCGCGGGTGGCGGAAGCGACGATGGTCCGGGTCATGCAGGGTCCTTTGTCATTTGGCGTCTATGTAATCACGCCCGTGAAGTCGATGATAGGCGCCTTGTGGCCGGCGCCAGTTTTGTCTGCGGTCAGTGCGGGTGATGGGCCGCGGCTTCGGCCATCTGTTGCTGGTTCTCTTCCTTGCCCTCGCGAATGTGCTCCAGGCGCTCGGCAACCATCGCATCCTCCGGCAGCGTCTCGTGCTTCCAGGGGCGGCGGCCCTTCAGGACGCCCGATTCATGCACGATTTCTGCGACATATTCTTCCTGGCGGTAGGCCATGACGTGAATGCCGGAGACGCCTTCGATCTCCTTCACCTCGTTGATGATGTCGATGCAGAGCTGCTTGCCTTCCTTCTTCTGGTCCTGCGCGCCCTCAAGGCGGGTAATCACGCTGTCCGGAATATGGATGCCCGGCACGTTGGAGCGGATCCAGCGGGCGGTCTTGGCCGATGCCATCGGCCCGACGCCGACAAGGATATAGCACTTCTCGTGCAGACCGAGGTCGCGCACCTTCTTCATGTATTCGCGGAACATCGGCACGTCGAAGCAGTACTGGCTCTGCACGAACTGGGCGCCGGCCTCGATCTTCTTGGCGAGACGATAGGGGCGGAAATCATAGGGCGGCGCAAAGGGGTTGATCGCAGCGCCGAGGAATACCTGCGGTGGTGTCGTCAGCTTGCGGCCCGAGAGGAACTTCGAGTTGTCGCGCATGATGCGGACGGTTTCGAGCAGCGACATGCAGTCGAGGTCGAAGACGGGCTTGGCGCCTGGCTGGTCGCCGGCCTGCACGCCGTCGCCGGTCAGGCACATGATGTTCTGAACGCCCATGGCAGAGGCGCCGAGCACGTCGCCCTGGATGGCGATGCGGTTCTTGTCGCGGCAGGCGATCTGCATAATCGGGGCGTAGCCCATGCGGGTCAAAAGCGCGCAGATGCCGACCGAGGACATGTGGCAGTTGGCGCCGGAGGCATCGACCGCGTTGATGCCGTCGACCCAGCCGTCGAAGATCGCGGCGCGCTCGTAGACATCCTGCGGGTTTGCGCTGTCAGGCGGGTTGAGTTCGGCGGTGACGGCGAACTCGCCGCGGCGCAAAACCCGCTCAAGACGGCCGCGGGAGGAATGGCCGGGCAGGGGCTCGAGCGGCGCGCCGGGATCGAAGGGATTGATGTCGGGGCTCATGCCTGGCCTTCCTTGGATGCCGCTTCACGGCGCGCTGCGGCTTCCGCCGTCACGCGCAGCCAGGACGAGGTTTCGCGCAGCGACTGGTTGACCGGCTTCTGCACGTTCATGATGGCGTTGCCCTTCTCCATGTTCTGCGAGCCCTTCCAGGCCTGCACCCAGACGCAGGGCATGTCCGGCTCGACCTCGCAATTGCCGTTGGCGCGCACGCCGCCGCAGGGGCCGTTGCGTAGCTGCTTCGGACAGTTCATCGGGCAGGACATGCCCGTCGACGACAGCGCGCACTGGCCGCACATGCGACAGTCGAAGAGGAAGCCTTTCACGTGGCGCTCGACGAAGGTCACCGGACGCTCGACCCGGCCATAACCGATGGCGTTCCACAGCGGGTGAAGCAGCAGGAACAGATCGGCGAAGCGGTGGTAGAACCATTCGAGGAAGCGGGAGTTGCGGACCGCCCAGAGGCGGACCGTATATTTGTGGCGCGAGCGGCGGCTCGGCGAAACGCCAGACGGCGTAAACGCGCCGGTTGCGGCCTTGGCGGCCGGGGCGGCGTTGCCCTTCATCACCTTCGGCTCGCTCGGCGGTTTGGCGTCAGCCATTGTCGCGGCCTCCGGCTTTGACGAGGGCGACGAGGCGTTCGCGGTCATAGGCGGCTTCGAGCTCGGCGGCGGCCTGGTCGGCTTCCGTTTCCAGATTGTCGGAGACCGGCACCGGATCGGCCTTGCGCCATTCGGCGAGGTAGTCGTCGGTTTCAGCCGCACCGGTGCGCATGGCGCACATGTCGATCGCTTCGGTGAAGCGCAGAGACAGCTCGCGCTTCGCCGTCGTACGGCCCTTCTTGATGATGACCTGGGCCGGAATGTCGCGCCAGTAGACGATAATGCGATCTGCCATGGGGTGTTGTTCTCCTCGTTCTGCGACAATGCGCATGTACCGGCGTCCGGGCTCATCTCGCCACGACGTCGGATATGTCCAAAAACGACGCTGGCGCGGATGCCATATCAGACGTCTTGGCGGTGATGCGCAAGTCGCAGTTGAGGCGCTTCTTGCAGCCAGGAACCATCGGCAAGGATTACCCGCAGTTTCAGGCTTTTAGCCGATGTCGGAAGGAGGTAAGGGCGGCTTGTCAGCCTACCAGATGCCGCGCTTCAGGCCGTTCCATATCCAGGTCCAGATCGGCGGATGATACCATTGCCGTGACGGGCCTGCGACATCGATGACCTGCAGCTTTCCGGCGAGCGCATCGCCGACGGCGGCAATCGCAATGTCCGTGGAAGCCGCCGTCTGCAGCAGCGGATAGGTGTGCATCGTATCGTGAGGGGCAGGCTTCTGGCGCGACTGGTAGAGCACGCCGCCGGTATCGACGCCCGCATCGACCAGATGCACGGTCGCTCCGAAGTTTTCGAGGTCGTTGTTGACCTGCGCCCAGTAACCGCCCATCAGGCCGCGATAGGCCGGGTTGATGCCGGCGTGGAAGTTGAGGACCGGGCAGGGGAAGGCGGCCAGCGTTTCGGCCTTCAGCATGCGGCAGCTGATGAGGAAGACGACATCGGGTTTGAGCGCGCGCACTTGGGCGATGGCGTCCGTGTCGTTGATGGAGGCGATGGATTTGACCGGGATCGACGGATCGGGTTTTCCCGAGACTTTGTAGGTCGCGAAGATCTCGTCCGCGCGCTTGCGGGTAAAACGCTTGCCGAAGCGCGAGGCGATCATGGTCGCAAGCTGCCCCAGCGCCGTCAGCCAGCCGAGCTTGCGTGCGCGGCGGCGCAGGAACAGGCCCTTCGATTCCGGCTGCTCCTCGACGACTGCAACGTCGGCGAAATGCGCGGAGAACGCGTTGATCATGATCCAGGGGTTCTCGCCGCCCGCGGTCACCACGACGACGCGGCCGGGGCGTCCGCCTGCGGCTTGATTTTGGCTGGCGATGTCGGTCATGGCGGCCCCGCGGATGAACAGGGCCGAGTTATGAAGGCTTGCCCGTTACCGCCGGCTTAACTGGTTCCAGTACCATTCGGCGACACCGCCACCGAGCACGACGAGGGCGACGGATTCGACCATCTTCACGTCATCCGAGAGGCTGCAGACCGCGCCGACGACCAGCGACAGCAGCAGCCCGGCGGCGCAGCCGATGGCGTAGGGCAGATAGTCGAGGATTTTCACTGGCGCCTCCCGTCCCAAGACGCAGCAGTCGCGCACTGAGATGTAACGCAGGGTAGCGCAGATATAGGGATTAGGAAGAGCTTATTTTTCGTTGTCGGAGCGAGCGCTCACGTAAGCCGCTGCGCTTCGGTCAGCATCGGTGGACGAGGCTAGCCGGAGTTCTTGCAAACCGGATTGCCCCTCACCCTAACCCTCTCCACGCAGGCGGGGAGAGGGGACGTGGCCCGATCTTAGTTTCGCCGAGCGGAGCCGCAGCGAGGCGGAAATCGTGGTGTTTATTGTTGGCGGAGTGGGTGCCGCGAATTTCCTCCGCCCCGCTTGCGGGGAGAAAGGTGGCCGGCAGGCCGGATGAGGGGCTTTTCCGTTGCGCCAGTGGCTCACGACGCTGCGGTAATCCGCCGGTGGATGCCGCCGAGACTTTCCCTGAATTTTTCGAAGGTGCCGTGCTCCGTCAACTCCCGCAGCACCTGCTCATTGATGCCGCCGCGTGTCGCGTAGTCCTGCGCCAGATGGGCGAAGCTCGCGTCCGGGGTCGTTTCCGGCGCCTGGCCGAGCGCACCAAACAGGCTGGCGATATAGGCGCGGCCCTTGGCTTCGTCGACGCCATTGTCCTTTAGCCAGCTATGGATCGTTTCCAGGTACTTGAAGTAGCTGGCATAGGTGGCGGTCGCCACACTTAGCGCATCGAATTCGCTCTCGCTTGTTACTTCGATCGCCGTGCCGAGCCGGCCGAAAAACGCCGCCATATCCGGATCCGGCGGGAAGATGATCGTCGGGCCCTGGCGGATCGCGATCATCGGCATCGGCAAGGCCTTGGTCACGCGCTTCACTTGGCCGACCATGGCGGCGATCTCGGCGCAGGAGAAGGTCGCAATCAGGCTGACGACGTGGTGATCCGGGCGAAAGCGCAGGGTCGGCAGCACGTCGCGGGCGATCTGCGGGCGGACGCCGAGCATGACCGTGTCTGAGGCGTCGAGCACCGCCTGATTGTCGGCAGCGACAGTCACGTCAGGAAAGCGGGCGGCAAGGCCCGCAGCGATCTCTTCGTTGCGCGGCGAAAGGACGACGGTGGTGATCTCGCCGGGAAGCGTCTTGAGGCCGGTGACGATCGCCGAGGAGAGTGCGCCGGTGCCGATGAATCCAAGTTTCATGAAAGTTCTGTCGCCTGGTGATTTCAGAAGGTCCGTGAAACTGCCGGGTGTGGCATGCACGGGTACGGGTTTGGAATTGGCGGAATAATAATAGCAAAGGCGCCGGCGACAAGCGCTCGCCATGGCGTCGCCCACAGGAGAGCAGGACGCATTTCAACAGTGCGGTTGAGATTGCCACGCCCTTTCGGCCGCTGCGGGGCGCGTTGCGCATAAGGCGGAGACCCCTGCTAGGCCAAGGGGTGTTAGTCGAACGGGTGCTGCGTTTTGGCCCGGGACCTAGCGAAAGTCATCGGCGGTGAGGACATAGATCGTCCGGCGCCCCTTGGCATAGGCTGCCGTCGCGGCCTCGTGGATTGCGTTGCGCGCGGCATCGAAGGCCAGCAAGCAGGCTGCTTCGGTCGTCCGGGTGGGCGCGCCACGGGAGAGGGCGGCCGCCTCAACGTAGAAGGGCACTTCGAACATGCCATCGTGGCCAAGGAAACGTACGGCCTTGCGCGCTTCATCGAAGCTTCGGCATGGGTTCGGAAAGGTCAGCGGCATGGTCGTAATCCTTTTGGCGGTAAGCCAGGCCGGCCAGAGACGGGCCGTCACAGGATCCGCCCGAAAAGGATCGTGGTCACGACGACGGCGACCGCCAGCGAAAGGGCGATCCAGGCAAGCAGGCCGCGGTAGTCGAATAGATAGATCTGAGCCGGTATGTGGTACTTCATGATCGCCTCCTGCAGCTGATCTGTTAGGAAGATGGTTTGGATCTAAAGGGCGTGTCTGGACTTGAAGGCCCGTTCGGCCAGGGCCATTCGCTCATCGGCGGGACGAATCAGTTCGAGATTGCCTTCATCGGTCACGCGCTCATGGCATTCGTCGCTGCTGCGTATGCGGTACTGGAGCGCATTGTCGCGGATGGGGAGCGTGGCGGTTATGCGGTAGGTGTCCCCGATGGTCGACTCTCTGGTCAGCGCTCCCTTCGAGCGAACAAGCTGGCCGACCTGGAAGCGGTGAACCGGCGACTGGTCGCGGGGGCCGCGGATGATGCGTTTCGTAAAAGATAAAGCGTTCATAGTGGTCTCAGTCCTTTTAGGTGTGGGCAGGCACGGTCGGTCGGCTGCGATGAGCCGGTTATCGACCGATCAACCAAGGTTCGGGGAACGAACAGACGTTACAATGCGCGATGTGCTTCGAGGCGAAGCATGGACCAAGCACTGGATCCGAAGCTTGCGTGTCGTTCGAAAATTTAGGAGAATAGGTGCGGTTAGAAATTCTGATACCGCGAAAGCCACATCGGCCAAATTTACTTGGATATACTATTGCGCGTCGATTGAGTTTCAATTGAGGCGCGTGTGTCGGCCGGCGCAGATTTAAAGTGTTTTTGGCGCGACGCCGGTGTTTCTCCCGAGTTCCTCGCTGCTCGCGTGATAAAAGCCACGTGCCGATCGAGGATGTGTTAAGCTCGTCGCTTGGAACTGGAGACTGTCATGTCCGAGCCGAACAAACTCTACCAGAGCGAAATCATCACCCTGCACAAGGCGCCGCTGATCGGCACTCTCTGCCTGGAATGCGACGACGGCCAGATCGAGGTCGCGCTGAACCGAGCGGCTGCCGAGACCCTGCAGAAGGTTATTGCGCGCTTTCTTTCCCCAGCCGCGTGACACCCCCCAGCCGCGATGGCCTCATTCGATGAAGGAGAGGCGCGATGTCCTCCCGTTTGGTCTTCTCACTGTTTCTGGTCGCCCTGTCGGTTTTTCTTGTCTGGGCCTTCAGGCCACCTCAGGGCAATGCGAGCGATCGCCCCGCCATGCCGCATGTGGCTGAGCAAGGGCAGGCGGTAAACCCCGATTACGGACTGGGCTGATGACAACACTAAGGTACGGTCTCAAGGTCGAAGCCAACAATGTTTGGGCGGTTGTCGATGTCTTCACCGGGCAACCGGTTGTTGTTGACGGTTATCTGATGTCCAACTTGCCGCGCGACGAAGCGGATGATCTTCTCGATATTCTCAATCTCAAAGACCGCATACGCAGGGGCACGATCCAGCTTCCGCCCCGGCCGCCGGAAGATAGGGGTTAGATGGGTGGGCTGGAAACCCACGATGGTGGCTCAGCGGGGCACGCTGCCGGTCTTTCGATCAACTGCAGCCTGTCTGAATTGCTCATAAGGCGCCGGACGGGAAGGGGCCCTCGGAAACTCCGCGGCAGTGCCCGGCTCGGCCAGCGCCGCCTCCGGAGTGGCGTGGCTGTCGACGCCGCTTTCAAGTGCCGCAATCAGGAAGCGCGTGGCGGCAAGCCGTCCGCCCGGGTCTGCCGTCGTGGTCGTTCCGTAGTAGCCGGCAGCGGCGAGTACCTCGACCAGAAGGCTGAGGTCGTCGGAGTGAAGATAATGTTCTGGATTGCTGGAAGACATTGCGTCCTCCTTTGGTTGGGGCCCAGGCACGAAGGCCCGTAGGCGACGGCGCCCGCTTCAATCGCCGTCGATAAAGCACCCTGCACGCGTTGTCGCGCCAGCGCAACGAACTTCACTCAAGCACCGGGAGGTTGTTTTGGCCGAGCGCGCGTTTCGCTTCGTCGCCCGTCGCCCGTCGCTGTGCTTTGCGCATCCGTCGCATGCGCCAGATCGAGCCTGCGCGGGCCGACTTTTGCGAAGATGTCGCGCGCTGCCAGCGGTGCCAAGTGATAGGCCAGAATGAATTCTTCGAGATCGTAGACCGCATCCCAGCCATGAAGCAGTCTCTTTTTGTCGTGCGTAAAATTCTTGGTCATGGGACGCTCCCGCGTTCTGGCTCCGTGCTTGGCGCAAAGACGGCCAATTGTCAGGCGGCTGAGGAAGCGTCAGGGATGAGTCACGCCAGCTAAACGGGCTGGCGCGAACATGGTTTCAAATTGAGAGTTCAGACGGCGAAGGAGGGGACCTGCTGGCAATGAGGGGGCCCGGGCGGAAGCCGGATCGTCGGCCTCTGACGGAACGTGATCACCGACGATCAGTTGCCGCCGGAAGCGTGCGGCCGGCAGGACTTCGCGGTCAATCTGTGAGCTGGCAGAAAGCATGACCGGTCGCCATCGCCGAGCACAGCATGGTTCTCGGCGGCAACGGTGACCTTGGCAAAGTGCGCGGCAGCGACGCTATTTCAGGTAGGCGCGCACCACATCCACCAGTTCGGCCGCCGCTTCCTCCCGGTCCTTCTGCGACAGCTCGGCTGCGGCGACATGCATGTGGATATGGTCTTCGACCACTTCCGCCATCAGCCCGTTGACCGCGCCGCGTATGCCGGCGATCACCTGCATGACCTCGGCGCAGCCCTTCTCCTCCTCCAGCATCCGCTCGACCGCCTCCATCTGGCCGCGCAGGCGCCGTACCCTGTTGATGAGCTTCTGCTTCTCGCGGATGGTATGGGTCATCGGAAACTCCGGTTTCGGGCGCCGCCGCTATGCGGCCCGTGGTTCCACCTCCACGGTCACATGCGACAAATCGTGAATGGCGGCAAGCTTTTCGCGATAATAGGACGGTGCCCGCGGGTTGTCGGCGACGAGCGAGACGATTGCACCGTGGTGGCCGGGCCCGAGTTGCCAGACGTGCAGATCGACGATCTCGGCGTCTTCCCTGGCGACGATCTCGCCGATCTCGTCCGGCAGGTCTTCGCCATCGGGGATATAGTCGAGCAATGTCGCGCCTGTATCGCGAATGAGGCCGAAGGACCAGCGCGCAATGACAAGTGCGCCGACGATGCCCATGGCGGGATCGAGCCACAGCCAGCCATAGATTGCGCCGAGACCAAGGGCGACGATGGCGAGGACCGAGGTCAGCGCGTCGGCAAGCACGTGTAGATAGGCGGCGCGCAGGTTACGATCCTGCCCACCATGGTGCCCATGGTGGTGGCGGTGATGATCGTGGTGATGATGGCCGTGATCGTCCTTCAAGAGCCAGGCGCAGACGAGATTGACGATGAGGCCGGCAACAGCGACGAGGATCGCCTCGCTGAAATCGATCGTCACCGGAGCGTGGAGGCGGCGCAGGCTCTCCCAGCCGATCAGAAGCGCGATCAGGGCCAGCACGATGGCGCTCGAAAAGCCGGCGAGGTCCCCGAGCTTTCCCGTGCCGAAGGTAAAGCGGCGATTGTTCGAATGCTTGCGTGCATAGAGATAGGCAAGCGCTGCGATCAGCATCGCGGCCGCATGGGTCGACATGTGCCAGCCATCGGCAACCAGCGCCATCGAGCCGAAGATCTGACCTGCTGCGATCTCGATCACCATCATCGTTGCGGTCACCGCGATGACAATCCAGGTCCGCCGCTCGTTGCGCTCGTGATTGCCGCCGAGGAAGACGTGATCATGGCTGGCCGCGAGCACGCGCGCGTCGTCATGCGAATGCCCGTGGTGTCCGTGGTGGTGATGATGGTCGCGGTCGTGATTGCCCATGTCGATGCCTCCAATATTATATAGGGGGGTACCCTATATTGGATTCGACGTAAAGTCTCTGTTTCGGGTCTGCGATTTCAGCTTGATGATGTCGCTAATTCACGCCGTCAGCAGCGACCCCGTCAGATCGCCGTAACCGGTAAAGCGATATTCGTATTCGAGCCCGAGCCGCTCGGCGGCCTTCCTCGCCTTCTCCTGCAAGCCTTCATCCTCCTGCTGCGAGAGATAGACGAGCTTGCGGTAGTGGCCGAAATACATGTCCCGGAGCTCCGGGTGCCGGTTGAGGCCGAGCGGTTCGATGACGAAGGCCTCGAACTGGCGGGCGAGAAAGTCGGTGAGGAAGAAGGCGGTGAGGTCGTCGTCCCAACGGCGGGCGAAATCATCGTTGCCGGCAAAGAAGGAGTAACAGTGCGGACCGGGGATACGCTCGACCTTTTCCTCCTCCAGAAGTCGGTCGAGCTGGCCGCCGGTGCCGCAGTCGGCATAGGCGACGAAGATGCGCTCGAAGCCTTCGGCGCGGGCCTTGGCAATGGCGTCGCGAATTCCCGGGGTGATCTTGTCGGGCGTGTTGTGCCAGATGGCGGGCAGACAGTTGAGGTCGATATGGCCAAGCCCGTTCGCCTCGCAGATCGCCAGGATTTCGCGGGCGATGGCGCCGCAACCGATCACGTGAACTTTTTCCGGTTGTGCACGTTCTATTGCGGGCGATACTTTTTCCATCTTGATTCCATGTGGCTATCAGCGGGAAGGACCCTGACCATGACAGTAAAGACCCTTGCAACCGTCGGCGCCGTTCTCGTCGCCCTTTCGACGCTTACCGCCTGCGGCAACACCATCCGCGGGATCGGACAGGATACCGCAAACACGGTCAACGCGACACAGTCGGCCGGCAAGAAGGTGGCAAACTCCGTCAACTAACCCGGCAAACCTGCCAGGCACGCTCGCCAGACATAGGAAAGCCGGCCGCGGATTTCACCCACGCGGCCGGCTTTGTCATTTCGGACTGTCCAAAGCTCAGCCGGCCAGGCGGTTGTGCTTGCGCTTCATGAAGTCCTTGGCGGTTTCGACCGCAATCGCCGCATCGCGGCAATAGGCATCGGCACCGACGGCCTTGCCGAATTCCTCGTTCAGCGGCGCACCGCCGACGAGAACGACGTAGTCGTCGCGCAGGCCCTTTTCCTTGAGCGTGTCGATGACGACCTTCATGTAGGGCATGGTGGTGGTCAGAAGCGCGGACATGCCGAGAATATCCGGCTGCTCGCGCTCGATCGCTTCGAGATAGTTTTCGACCGGGTTGTTGATGCCGAGGTCGACGACGTCGAAGCCCGCACCTTCCATCATCATGCCGACGAGGTTCTTGCCGATGTCGTGAATGTCGCCCTTGACGGTGCCGATCACCATCTTGCCGAGCTTCGGCGCGCCGGTTTCGGCGAGAAGCGGGCGCAGGATGGTCATGCCGGCCTTCATGGCGTTGGCCGAGAGCAGCACTTCCGGCACGAACAGGATGCCATCGCGGAAGTCGATGCCGACGATGCGCATGCCTTCGACCAGCGCCTGGGTCAGGACGTCGTAAGGCGTCCAGCCGCGCTTGAGCAGGATGTTGGTCCCGTCCTCGATTTCCTCCTTCAGGCCGTCATAGAGGTCGTCGTGCATCTGCTGCACGAGTTCTTCGTCGGAAAGGTCCTCGAGAATGATTTCATCGTCTGCCATATTGGGGTTCCTCGGTTCCTGGCACGGTCGCGCGAAATTTTCGGACGCGTCCATCAATCCATAGCGGTCGATGTCTAAAAATCTGTTTTCGAAAGCGACGTCGCATATGACAAAAAGCGACGGGAGGGCGGCTTCTTTTGCCGCCTGTATATTCTTAACAAAAACAATATATTCGCGCCACGCGGTTTTTGCGCCCCCTTGTCGCCGCTCGGCAGTGTTCGAGTTGCGCCATGCCTTGGCGCATTGAGACCCGCAAGGCCCCCGATGCTTGGTAGCATTAAGGTCAAATGATGCTTGAAGGCGCAAAAAGTGATGCGCGGGAGAGGAAAAGCGAATGAGCGACGTGACAGATCAGGGCGCGGTTGGAGGCGGCGGTCGCCGCGCACGCGGCGAGGGACGGGGAGCAGCAGCAAGGCGCGCATCGCGCACCGGCGGCGGCCCGGGGCCGTCTTTGCCCTATATCCAGCGCAAGATTCGCGAATACGAGGTGCTCGACGAGGAAGGCCTGCAGCTGATCGAGCGCAATGCCGATACGATCCTCGAGGAAATCGGCATCGAGTTCCGTGACGACGCCGAGGCGCTCGAACTCTGGAAGCAGGCCGGCGCCGACGTGCGCGGCCAGCGCGTGCATTTCCCCAAGGGTCTCTGCCGCGAGCTTCTGAAAACGGCACCCTCCGAATTCACCTGGCATGCCCGCAACCCGGAGCGCAGCGCCCAGGTCGGCGGCAAGGCGACGATCTTCGCGCCGGTCTACGGCCCGCCCTTCGTGCGCGATCTGGAAGGCAACCGCCGCTATGCGACGATCGAGGATTTCCGCAACTTCGTGAAGCTCGCCTATATGGCGCCGTCGATGCACTCGTCCGGCGGCACGGTCTGCGAGCCGGTCGACATCCCCGTCAACAAGCGCCACCTCGATATGGTCTACAGCCATATCAAATATTCCGACAAACCCTTCATGGGCTCGGTGACGGCGCCGGAGCGGGCGGAAGACACGATCGCCATGGCGAAGATCGTCTTCGGCGACGACTTCGTCGAAAACAACTGCGTTACGCTGAACCTCATCAACGCCAACTCGCCGATGGTCTTCGACGAGACGATGGTGGGGGCGCTGAAGGTCTATGCGCGCCATAACCAGGCCTGCGTGCTCTCGCCCTTCATCCTGTCGGGCGCCATGAGCCCGGTGACGGTTGCCGGCACGCTGACGCAGATTCTCGCCGAAGTTCTCGCCGGCGCCTCCTTCACCCAGCTGATCCGCAAGGGCGCGCCGGTGCTGTTCGGCACCTTCGCCGCCTCGATCTCGATGCAGTCGGGCGCGCCGACCTTCGGTACGCCGGAGCCGTCGCTGGTCTCCTACGGTGCCGCCCAGCTCGCCCGTCGCCTGAAGCTTCCCTTCCGCACCGGCGGCTCGCTCTGCGGCTCCAAGGTTCCGGACGCCCAGGCAGCGCACGAATCGGCCAATACGCTGAACATGACGCTTCTTGCCGGCACCAATTTCGTGCTGCATGCGGCAGGCTGGCTCGAAGGCGGTCTGATCTCGTCCTACGAGAAGTTCATGATCGACCAGGACCAGCTCGGCATGATGCAGAAGATGGCCGAAGGCGTTGACCTCTCGGAAAACGCCCAGGCGCTCGACGCGATCCGCGAAGTCGGCCCGGGCAGCCACTATCTCGGCTGCGCCCACACCCAGGCCAACTTCCAGACGGCCTTCTACCGTTCGCCGCTTGCCGACAACAATTCCTTCGAACAGTGGGAGGTGGAAGGCGAAAAGCGCATCGAGCAGCGCGCCAATGCGCTTTGCCGCAGTTGGCTGGAGCATTACGAGGCGCCTTACCTCGATCCCGAGATCGACGAAAAGCTGAAGGCGTTCATCGCCAGCCGCAAGGACTCGATGCCGGACGCTTTCACCTGAAAGGGTCCCGAGCGAGCCAGGGAGCAAGGCGGCGCGGCGCAGGTGGCCGACATGATCCAGAAGGAGGTCTGGCGCCCGCATTACGAACACCAGGGGCCGAAACCGAAATGACGGCGCCCTCCGCGACAGCGGACAAGACAATCGAAACGATCCGTGCGGCGCTGGCGCCGCACGGTCTTTTTTTGCGCGGAACCGTGAATTTCGCCTCCGGTGAGGTCGCACCGCTGCTCGTCGATGGCCGCCTGGCGGCAAGCGTGGTGCTGATTGGCAATATCGGCGGTTCGCTGTGGCAGCCGTTCAGCGCGTGGCGGCAAGCCCGGTCGGATGGCGGCGGCGCCGATCCGCTCGACAATTGGTCGAAGGCCGTCATCAATCCGGTCGCCGGCGAGCAGGGGGCGACCGCCTTCTTTCCGTCGGATCCCCCGTGGCAGCCGTTCCAGCAGTGGGCGATGAGGGCCGAAGGCCTGAAACCGTCGCCGCTGGGCATTCTCATCCATTCGCGTTTCGGCCTGTGGCACGGTTACCGCGGCGCACTTGCTTTCGGTATCCCGCTTGGCGAGACAGGTGAAGCGAGCGCCAGCCACCCTTGCGACCACTGTCTCGAAAAGCCGTGCATCTCGGGCTGTCCGGCGTCGGCGCTTGCAGGGGAACGCTTCGATGTCGGGCGTTGTCGCGGCCACCTGCGCACGGACGCGGGCAGGGCGGGCTGCCTTGCGAATGGCTGTCTGTCGCGCGCTGCCTGTCCCGTCGGGAGCCAATATCGCTACCCGCCCGAGCAGTTGCGCTTCCATATGTCTGCGCTTGAAGTGTGAGCGCCGGTCTCCACTCTGGCGCGCAAAGATGGTGCAAATCTCCAAAATGACTAAAATTGGAGGTGTCGTGGAAAGGTAATATTATCGAATTTATAACGATCTGGACGGCGTGGCGTTGGAGTCCATCGTATGAGAGGTAGCCCAGTCGTATCCGTGAGCAACTATCCTCCGCACCTGTCGCGCGAGGACGTGCAAGCGCAGATATCTCGGCTTGACAGTATTCACGCGGCCAACAGCCAGGTTTTGGGGGACGCTTTCAAGCGCCTGCTGGCGATCGGCGCCGGCCATGCGGCCGTCATCACCGCCTGCATTGCCGGCTTCGATGCGCTGGTGGACCGCTCGGTTCTCACCGGCGATCTTCTGCCCGATGCCATCGACATCCTCAGAAAATTTGCGCTGACCGTCAGCGCGCTCGGCCTGTTCCTCACGTTCTGGGCGATCGGCAACAATTACGGCGAGGTCCAGAAAGAAGCGAGGCGCCATGCGGTGAAGGTGGCAACGACGCTCAGAGAGAAGCGGCTGCTTTTGTCGCTGTCGCAGGATGTGCTGAACCGCGATCCCAAATCCTATCTGCTTGCAGGCGTCGGCGGCTTTGCCTGCCTTTGCGCGATCTTCGGCCTTGCAAGTCTCGCCGGCATCGCCGGTCTCGTCACCACCATGGCGGCGATCGTCGGCGGCTAGTCGCCAAGCGTATAATTTCGCCTGTGCCCGCGCCAGAATAAGCCGCAATCTCAGGCATGCTTGGCGGCTGATTCGATTGGACCTTTCGCCATGCCGCTTTTTCCAAAACCCTTTCTCGTCGGTGCCGTTCTTTCGGCCGGTCTTGCCGGGCCTGCGCTCGCCGCCTGCCGCGATGTCAGCCATCTTGGCCAGGACTATGTCGCCTGCAGCTTCGATCCGGCGACAACCGATATCCGCCTCTACAACAAGGACCAGGCGGGCGTGCCCTTCCGCTCCTTCCGGGCGCTGTCGCTCGAACTGCGCCATCGCGAAGAATACATGAGCTTCGCCATGAACGGCGGCATGTATCACGACGATCTGTCGCCGGTCGGCCTGCATATCGAGGAGGGGCGCGAGCAGGCGCCGCTCAACACCAATTCCGGCTGGGGCAATTTCCACCTTTTGCCGAACGGGGTGTTTTATGTCGACGACGGCAAAGCGGGGGTAATGGCGGCGGACGCCTATCGCGACGCCAGGCTCACGCCGCGATTTGCCACGCAATCCGGGCCGATGCTGGTCATCGACGGCAAGCTGCATCCGCGCTTCCTGCCCGACAGCACCAGTTACAAGACCCGCAACGGCGTCGGCGTGACGGCCGAGGGCGAGGTGGTTTTCGTCGTCTCGAAGCGGCCGGTGCGGTTCCACGATTTCGCGACGCTGTTTCGCGATACATTGGATTGCCCCAATGCGCTCTTCCTCGACGGCACGATTTCGAGCGTCTATGCGCCTGATATCAACCGCCACGATCGGCTGTTTCCGATGGGGCCGATCATCGCCGTCGTCGGAAAATTTCCACGCTGACTTTCCTTGGGCGCGGGATTCGGGCGGAAAACCGCACACTTTTCCTCCTCCCCCGAAAAAAATGTGCCGCCCACCCAAGGAACGGGCAGCCTGCAACGTCTAAGGTTCAAATGAGGTGAGGGCGGGCACGGATTTGGACGCTGAACTCGTCGAAAAGGCGGTGGATGGAGACCGACAGGCTTTTGGCCAGCTGGTCGAGCGACACTATGATTTTGTCCATGCGGTCGCCTGGCGATGGTCCGGAAACGTCTCTGACGCAGAGGACATCGCCCAGGATGTCTGCCTGAGGCTGGGTGCCGCCATTCGCGGCTTTCGCGGCACCAGCCGGTTTCGCACCTGGCTCTATACGCTGACGTTGAACGCCGCGCGCGACCATAGGCGGCGGCAGGTACGCGATAACAGCCGCCTGCAGGCCTATGCCAGCGAGCAGGCGACGGCAGCGCCCCCTCAGGATCCCGACGAAGAGCAGCGCGAGGCGCTCTGGGCCGCGGTCCGGGAACTGCCGGAAAAGCAGTGCGATGCGGTGCTGCTCGTTTATGCCGAAGGCTTGAGCCATGCGGCGGCCGCCGACGTGCTTGGCTGTTCGGAGGCAACCATATCCTGGCATGTGCATGAAGCGCGCAAGCGCCTGAAGACATTGCTCGGCAAGGAGGCAGTGTGACCATGAGCGACGATTTCGAAAAGCTTGGCCGGATGAACCCGCCGAAGGCTTCTGCGGAAGCGCGCGCCCGTGCGCTCGCCTTGGCCATGCAGGCCTTCGACGAGCCGCAAGAAAATTCGAATGCCACCCAAGGATCGGTTCGGCCGGTTCGTCAAAGCTCCATCTTCAACCGGATATGGAGCCCCATCATGAACCGGAAACTGCTTGCAGGATCGGCACTGGCAACCCTTTTCGTCGTGCCCGCCGCCGCTTTCCTGACGTTTGAACTCACGCGCGACGGTGCGCCCTTCGGCGAGCGGGCGCAGGAGGTTGCGCTGAAGGGTGAACTCACCAAGGAAGAGGCGCGGCAAAAGCCGGAGCCCCAGGTCGCCGCCAGGAAGGCGGCCGCCGACGAACGCGCGCGCCAGCAGGAAGCGAAAACCGTGGAGGTGCCCGCGACCGTAGAGGCCGAGAGCGAGGCTGCGGCTCCTGCCGCGCAGGCCGATGCGATGGCCAACAGTGTTGCGCGCGACAGCGTCGCTCCGCTCTCGGCCGTCGGCGGTGCGCAGCCGCAGATGACATACCTGCCAGCGCCCACGATTCAGGATGAGATGCAGCCGGCACCCGTGGAAAACCGCGAGCGCTTCGGCAAGGCCGACAGCAATCCGGTGAAGAGCGTTGCGACCGATCCGGTCTCGACCTTCTCGGTCGACGTCGACACGGCATCCTATGCTTTCGTGCGCCGTTCGTTGATGGAAGGGCAGATGCCCGAGCGCGACGCCGTGCGGGTCGAGGAGATGGTCAACTACTTTCCCTATGACTGGCCGAGGCCGGCAAGCGCTGCCGAACCCTTCAAGGCGACGGTGACGCTGACGCCGACGCCGTGGAATGGTGGCACGCGGCTGATGCATGTGGCGATCAAGGGTTACGACGTCGTGCCGGCGGAAGCGCCGAAGGCGAACCTCGTCTTCCTGATCGACGTATCGGGCTCGATGGACGAGCCCGACAAGCTGCCGCTCTTGAAAGGCGCTTTCCGGCTGCTGGTCGAGAAGCTGAAGCCCGAGGATACGGTCTCGATCGTCACCTATGCCGGCAACGCCGGAACAGTACTGGAGCCGACATCGGTCAAGGACAAGGCGAAGATCCTCCAGGCGATTGACACCTTGCAGCCCGGCGGCTCGACCGCCGGTGCGGAAGGGATCGACGCGGCCTACGGGCTTGCCGAGAAGGCCTTCGTCAAGGGCGGGGTCAACCGCATCATGCTGGCGACGGATGGTGACTTCAATGTCGGCCCGTCGAGCGACGAGGACCTGAAGCGGCTGATCGAGGAGAAGCGCAAGAGCGGCATCTTCCTCTCCGTGCTCGGCTTCGGCCGCGGCAATTATAACGACGCGCTGATGCAGACGATCGCCCAGAACGGCAACGGCACGGCCGCCTATATCGATACTCTGGCCGAGGCGCAGAAGACGCTGGTGGAGGAGGCGGGGTCCTCGCTCTTCCCGATCGCCAAGGACGTCAAGCTGCAGGTGGAGTTCAATCCGGCCGCGATCGCCGAATACCGGCTGATCGGCTACGAGACACGCGCCTTGAAGCGCGAGGACTTCAACAACGACAAGGTGGACGCCGGCGACATCGGTTCCGGTCACAGCGTGACGGCGATCTACGAGGTGACGCCGAAGGGCAGCCCGGCGGTGCTCAACGACGACCTGCGCTATGCAGAGGCGGAAAAGTCGGTGGCAGAGGCAAGCCCGAACAGCGGCGAACTTGCCTTCCTGAAGATCCGCTACAAGAAGCCGGACGGCGACAAGAGCGAGTTGATCACCACGCCGGTGACCGAGTCGAATGCGGTGCCGTCGCTCGCCGAGGCGTCCAATGACGTGCGCTTCTCGGTGGCAGTGGCGGCCTTCGGGCAGAAGCTTGCAGGCGTGACGGCGCTCGGCGACTATTCCTATGACGCAGTCATCGATCTCGCCGCAGCCGCCAAGGGCGCCGATCCGTTCGGCTATCGCAGCGAATTCGTCAATCTGGTGCGGCTCTCCAAGGGGCTCGGCGGTTCCGGCAAGTGATGTCGACGGGGGGCAGCCCTCATCCGCGCGGTGAGGGGGTGCCCCTCATCTACGCGGTGAGGATGCCCCTCATCCGCGCGTGGTCAGGGTTTGCCCCTCATCCGCCTGCCGGCACCTCTCCCCGTTATGACGGGGAGAGGCGAACAAGTGGCAACCGTTTCGCCCATCGTGAAGGCTGAGATTGTCGCTGACGTTGAGGCCTGGCACCGGAGGGTGCGCCTAGCGGCTCTCTCCCCGCCTGCGGGGAGAGATGTCCGGCAGGACAGTGAGGGGGCACCCGTCACGCGCGAGCGTCGATCCCCTGTCGCCTCAAGCCTTCGGAAAGGCGCGTTCCAGCCCACCCGCCTTCGACAGGCCCGCCTTGAACGCCTGGTAGGCCGCATGCTGGCTGGAGCGGCCGGCTTCCATCAGGCGCATTTGCAGCCGCGCCGGTGCATGGCTGCCGAGCCACTGGCCGAGCTTTTCGAGTTTCAGCGAATTCAGGAACTTCGCCTCCGAGGCGATGTCGAGGTGGCGGTAGAGGCCGTCCATCAGGCGCTCGTCCTGCTCGGGGTTTTCCATCAGCAGGCGCAGGAAGGACTGGTCGGCTTCGCTGAAACTCCCGAATTTTTCGGCGACCGTGTCCCGGTCGGGAAAGGAGGCTGGGCCGGCGTTCATGTCACTGTCTCCCGTCTGCGGCCGCGCGGTGCGTTCTGCGGGACGCAAAGGCGCGGTGTGGCACGTTGAACCGCTGCAAAGCAGCGAATCTCTCTTTCATCGGGGATAGGCCAGCGGTCACGGGTGCGCAAGCGGTGGCGAATATGCAGATATTGAACATATAGTCCAATATTGACAATTAATCCAACTATGGGCATATGCGAGCCATGACCATAGCACCCGCCTTCACCTCGATCCTTGCAACGCACGCGCCGACGGCGGCTGCGATCAGCGCGCTTCTTTATCCGCATGGGGAGGTTGTGCTGCATGATCTCCGAACCGGTACGATCGCGGGGATCTGGAACTGTTTCTCCGGTCGCGCGGTCGGCGAAGATTCGCTGATCGAAGAGGAATTTTCAGCCCTCGGCAGCACTGAAGCGGTGCTCGGGCCCTATGAGAAGACCGGTGCGGATGGCCGGCGCTTCAAGTCGATCTCAGCCGTTCTGCGCGACGGGACGGGCGACGCGGTCGGCCTGCTTTGCATCAATCTCGACATGTCGATGATCGATCAGGCGGTGAAGCTGCTCTCGGCTTTCGCCGGCGCCGAGCAGCCGAAGCCGCAGGCGCTGTTTTCGCGCGACTGGCGCGAGGAGATCAACGCGACCCTGCATGGCTGGCTGAAGGAGCGGGGGCTGGCGCTCTCGGCGCTCAAGCGCGGCGATCGCGTGGCGCTGGTGGCAGCGCTCGACGAACGCGGTCTCTTCCAGACGCGCAACGCGGTCGATCACCTTGCCAGCCTCATCGGCGCCTCGCGCGCGTCGATCTACAACTATCTCGCTGCGGCCCGCGGCGAGGCGCCCTGATTGCTGCGCGCAATATTTCGGACAGAGACCGCTTCGCGGCTCTTCGGATTTGCCTGACCCATAACCGTTCGCGTGCGCCTCAGCCGCGAGAGGAGGAAATATCCATGACGACCTTGCCCGATTTCCGGCTCGAAACCCATTTCTCCCGCTGGGAGTTCAGCGCCCGCCACCATATGACCGCAAGCGACAGCCAGACGACCAGCATGAGCGATCTTCTGGCGCTTGCCGACGCGGAGGACCGCGCCGCCTGGGACAACATCACGCTCGGCTATACCGAGACCTATGGCGCACCGGCGCTGAGGGCAGCGATCGCTGCGACCTATGAAGGGCTGACGGCTGCCGATATCCTCTGCTTTGCCGGCGCGGAGGAGGGGCTTTATTGCGCCATGCTGGCGCTGCTCGGGCCGGCCGACCACGCGATCGTGACGGTGCCGAACTACCAGTCGATGGAGACCCTGCCGGTGACGATCGCCGGCGCGGTGACCGGCGTGCCGCTTCGCCCCGAAAACAATTGGCGGCTGGATATCGCCGACGTGCGCGCGGCGTTGAAACCCAACACGAAGCTGATCTGTGTGAATTTCCCCAACAATCCGACCGGCGCCATTGCCGACCAGGAAGCCTTCGCGGCGCTCGCCAAGCTCTGCGCGGAGCGCGGCATTCATCTCTTCAGCGACGAGGTCTATCGCGGGCTGGAGCGTGACGCCTCGCTGCGCCTGCCGCAGGCGGCCGAACTTTTTGACCGTGGAATCTCGCTGAATGTCATGTCCAAGGCCTATGGCCTGCCGGGCCTGAGGATCGGCTGGATCGCCTGCCGCGACCATGCGCTTCTCGAACGCATGGAGAAGATGAAGCACTATCTGTCGATCTGCAATTCGCGGCCGTCGGAAGTGCTGGCGACAATCGCGCTCAAGGGGCGTGCCGTTATCCTCGATCGCAACCGGGCGCTCGTTGCCGCCAATCTCGAGAGGCTCGGCGCCTTCTTTGCGGAATTCCCGGATCTCTATGAGTGGCGGGCACCTGACGGGGGCTGCGTCGGCTTTGCCCGCTATCTCGGTGCCGATGGCGTCGAGAGCCATTGCCGGGGGCTGGTGGAGGAGGCTGGCGTGCTGCTCTTGCCGTCGAGCCTCTTTGTATCCGATCTGCTGCCGGTCGCCACCGATCGCTTCCGCGTCGGTTTCGGCCGCAAGGATATCGAGGTCGGGCTCGATGCCTGGCGCCGGCATATTCGGCGATAGCCCCAGTGTCGCCATCTTCGGCCTGCTAGTTACCCGCAGGTCCCGCTCCCGGGCGTATGCCCCGGGAGCCTTGGAACGCACGCATGTGGATACGGACCGCGCGACAATGGTTCCATTGTCAAGATTGTGTTAACGAGCGGCCCCCGCCACCGAGTGTTTCCTCTGCTGATGCAATATAGACCCGAAATCGATGGACTGCGCGCGCTTGCCGTCGTCCCGGTCCTCCTGTTCCATGCCGGTTTCGGCCTTGTCTCTGGCGGCTTTGCCGGCGTCGATGTCTTCTTCGTCATCAGCGGCTACCTCATCACCGCGATCATCCACCGCGAGATCAGCGACGGGAACTTCAGCATCGTGCACTTCTACGAGCGGCGTGCCCGTCGGCTCGCACCGGCGCTGCTCCTGGTCTGCGCCGTCTCTATTCCCTTCGCGCTGATGTGGATGCTGCCGGAGGAGCTCAACAGCTTCGGCAAGAGCCTCTATTCGGTGAACCTGTTCGCCTCGAACTTCTTCTTCTGGGACCAGACCGGCTATTTCGCGCCGAGCACGGCGCTGCTGCCGCTGCTGCACACCTGGTCGCTGGCGGTCGAAGAACAGTTCTATCTGGTCTTCCCGCTGCTGCTTTTGCTGCTTCACCGCTTCTCGCGGGCAACCCTGTTGAGGGTGGTGGCGGCGCTCGTGCTCCTGAGTTTTGCGGCGACCCAGGTCTTTGCGAACCTGGACCCAGCCGCGAATTTCTACCTGCTGCCAAGCCGGTTCTGGGAACTCGGCGTCGGTGCGCTGCTTGCGCTCGTCGGCGTCGAAAAGCTCGATCTTTCGAAAGGCAGCCGCGAGCTTCTGTCAGCCCTCGGTCTGCTGGCGATCGTCGCGAGTTATTTGTTCGTGGTGGAATCGGCCTTCTATCCCGGCTGGACGACCGTGCCGGTGGTGCTGGGCACGGCGCTGGTTCTCGCCTTCGGTCGCAGCGATACCGTCGTCGGCCGGCTGCTGTCGCTGAAGCCGCTGGTCGCGATCGGGCTCATCAGCTACAGCCTCTACCTCTGGCATCAGCCGGTCTTTGCCTTCGCGCGCTTGCGGTCGATCGAGGACATTCCGGCCGAAGGCTACGCGCTCCTGATCGCGCTCTGCTTCGTACTCGCCTATCTCAGTTGGCGTCTCGTCGAGCAGCCCTTTCGCAAGCCGGGCCGCTTCAGCCGTCGCGCGGTGTTTGGCGCCACGCTCGCTGCCGGATCGGCGGCGATCGCATTCGGCTTCACGCTCGACGGTTCGGACGGTCTCGCCGCCCGGAACCGCGAGCTTGCGCAGCTTTCGGAGCCGAGCGTCGGCCTCGGCAAGAAATGCGATGCCGTCGCCGACCTGCGCTGCGCCTCTAACCCGAAACCCGAGGTCGCGGTCTGGGGGGATTCCTTCGCCCGGCACCTCGTCGACGGCATTATCGCGTCGAAGCCGGACGTGCGACTGGTGCAGCTTGCCAAGAATAATTGCGGGCCGTTTTTGAACCTGTCGCCGATCATGCCGCGGCTCGGTCGCGACTGGTCCGACGATTGCGCCCGCTACAACGAAGAGGTCCGCCGTTTCCTGCTTGCCAACCGGTCGATCCGCTACGTCGTTCTGTCCTCGCAGCTCAGCCAGTACCTGAAGGAGGAGAAGGTGCTGGTCGATGGCCGCAGCGAGGTGACGACCGAGACGAAGCTTCTCATCGACGGCCTGCGGGCAACCTTTGCCTGGCTGCGCTCGAACGGCTTCGAACCCGTCTTCGTCGCGCCGACGCCGCATGATGGCCGCGATACCGGGCTCTGCGTTGCAAGAGCGCGTCTGCTCGGCCTGCCGGACCGGCACTGCGAGCCGGTGCTAAAGACCGTTCGCGAATATGACCGCGATGTCCTGAACGTGGTTGCGGATATCGCCGACGAGTATCCCGTCGTCAGCTTCATGGACTATCTCTGCGACGACGACAGCTGCAAGATCGAGGACAAGGGCGTCGCGCTCTTCGAGGACTTCGGGCACTTCTCCAAGGAAGGGTCCCGCCAGATGGGACGCGCCTTCGATTTCTACCGAGCTTTCATCGAGGCGGCGAAGGGCAGGCCCGTGGCTGAGCGGGCGACGGACGCCAAGGCCTTCGACAACGCCGCGCTTTAAGACAGCCGCCACATCGACGCATAAACGAAAACGCCCCGGATCTTTCGATGCCGGGGCGTTTGCTTGTCGATTTGCCTTGCCTGGCTTGATCAGGCGCGGCGGCTGCGGCGCTCGCGGGCAGGCGCGGCCGCCGTTTCGTTGGCGGTCTTGTTGCGCAGCGGGCCGATCTTTTCGATGATCAGGTCGAGCGTCGGGCGTTCGCGGCGCACATGTTCGTCGAGTGCGACGCGCATGGCGGCGAGGTGGTCGCAGGTGGTGCCGCAGCAGCCGCCGATGATCTTGGCGCCGGCATCGGCCGCAAGGCGCACATATTCGGCCATCAGCGGCGGCGTGCCGGAATAGTGAATCTCCGAGCCGCGGAATTCCGGGATGCCGCAATTGCCCTTGACGATCACCGTTGCCTCGGGTGCTGCCTCCGTCATGTCGAGCAGCGAGGAGAGAATGTCGGAAGCACCTACGCCGCAATTGGCGCCAACGGCGACCGGGCCGTCGCCGAACTCGGTGGCAACGCCATGGATATCCTTCGGGTGCAGCCCCATCATCGTCTTGCCGGCGGTATCGAACGAGCCGGTATAGACGTAGGGAAGGCCGACCTTGGCGGCCGCTTCGGCGGCCGCACGGATCTCGTCCGGCGAGGACATGGTCTCGATCCAGGCGACTTCGGCGCCGCCCGCCTTCAGCCCCTCGATCTGCTCGACGAAGGCGGTAACTGCATCTTCATAGGAAAGTGCGCCAAGGGGGATCAGCAGTTCGCCGGTCGGGCCGACGGAGCCGGCGGTGATGACCTTGCGCGATGCCTTGTCGGCAACCGCACGGGCGATCTCGGCGGCGCGCTTGTTCAGCGCATGCACGCGGTCGTCGGCCTGGTGCAGTTTCAGCCGGTGACGGGTGCCGCCAAAGGTGTTGGTGAGGATGATGTCGGCGCCGGCGTCGACGAAATCCTGGTGCAGCTTGGTGATGTTCTCCGGCTTCGTTTCGTTCCAGAGTTCCGGCGCTTCGCCTGCTTCGAGGCCCATGGCGAAGAGCGATGTGCCGGTGGCGCCGTCGGCGAGAAGAACGCCTTTTTCGGCGATGAGAGCGGAGAGGGCATTGGAGGCTGCGGTCATCGGTTTTTCCCGGCTAGAATAGATTGCAACAAGATATAAAGATATCTTTATGTCTTGGCAAGCGTTCAGCGACGGGAGGCTTCCGGTTCGGCGCGCATGCTCATGCGGCCGGCGAGCCCAAGGCCGAAGACGGCAAGTGCCGTCAGCAGCCACATCGGATCGGCGCGATTGAGGAAGAAGCTTTCGAGCATGGCGTTGTAGGTCATGAAGATCACCACCATGACGCAGAAATCGGCGAAGATGCGGCCCTGCGGTCGGCGATAGGCCCGTGCGTAGTCGAAGAGCGGTTTGACGAAAAGCAGGGTGGTCATGAGGATGCCGCCGGGCAGGCCGAACATCAGCACCGCGTCGAGATAGCTGTTGTGGCCGGTGACGATGCCGCGCACGTCCCAGCTCGCCTCGAAATTCGCCTCCATGCCCATGATCACGGGCGACAGCCAGAAACTCGCATAGCCCTGGCCGAGCCAGGGGCGCTCGGCGATGCTGGCGCTCGCGAATTTCCAGATGTCGTCGCGGCCCGTGAAGGTCGCATCGTCGATCAGCCCCTTGGTGATCGAAAGCAGCGTGTCGGAATAGATGGTACCGAGCGTCAGGCCGAAGACCAGCACTGACATGGCGAGATGGGCAAGGATCATCAGCCCGGGGCTGCGCACCGCGCGGCCGGCAAAGACGAGGCCGATCGCGATCGGCAGGAATCCGATCGTCGTCTTCGATCCCGTGTGCAGCACGAAATTGGCCGCCAGCAGCGTGATCGCCCAGCCGCGAAGCGGCGCGCCGGCGCGCAGGCAATAAATGCCGAACATGCAGAGGATGGAAAAGACCGGCGCCGAGACGTTCTTGTGCAGGAGGTGGCCGCGCCAGAAACCGGCATGCCAGGGCTCGTCGCCGAAGGCCGAATGGATGGCGCGGTCGGGTGCCACGAAGAGAGCGGCGTAGTCGATCAGGATCAGAAGTAGGATCGCATTGGCGCCGGCGTTGACGAAGTCCTTCTCGCTCTTCGGCAGCACCAGCACGCCCGCCACCATGATCATGGCGACGAGGCTCAGCGTCAGGCCGCGGGCGGAGGCGGCCGGGTCATAGGACTGCAGGCAGGAGAGGTAGGCGATGGCGAAGATCGCGATCCAGGCCGGAGAGACGAGGCGGGCGAGCACCCGCCGGTCGACGGTGAGCAGCATGGCGAAGAGATAGACCGCGCCGAGCACCAGGTAGCCGACCTGGTTGATGATGTTGCCTTCGTTCGCCGCGTTCGGATCCGTCGTCACCGCGCCCTGAAACGGGATCAGCGTGAAGACGATGAGGAACAGACCAAGGCCCGAAAGCAGCGCGGCAAGGCCATTGACGAGTTCCGCCAGCCCGGCATCGAACGCCTCCGGCACGCGCTGGCGCGCGGTGGAGGTGTCTGCCGTGGCTGTGTTCGGGTGCATGGCGGCTTAAAAAACGAATGACTGGGACGCTGTTCGGCATCGGTGATCATGACCCCGGGCGGTCCTGCCGTTCGGACAGGGCCGGCCTTGGGAGATCCGCACCTTGGCGCAATCAGGTTAAACCTCGGTGAAACGGTGGACGGGCCGCCCGGGCGGGATCGGCAGGCGCGGCATTACCGGTCCCGATATTTGCGCGCCGATTGCCGCAGGTGCTTGCCGCCCGGTCGCCATGCCCTTAAAAGGCTAGGGTATATTGGCCGTGTGGAAATCGCGGCCCTTGCCGTATTTCGCGGTCCGTCTTCCATAATTCGATCTCGATTTTCGTTCCGAGGTCGTTCGATAGCGTTGAAACGAGAAAACACGATATGCAGTCCCTTATCCGTATGGTCGCGTCCGCGGCGGTCTCCGTCAGCCTGCTGCTTGGCAGCGCATCCTTTGCCGCCGCCGGGCAGGCTCATTTTGTCGTCAACGCCGACACCGGCTCGATCCTGGAGGCCGACAATGCCGACGAGCTGAACTTCCCGGCGTCGCTGACGAAGATGATGACGATCTATCTCGCCTTCGAAGCGCTGCGCAGCGGCACCCTGCAATGGGACCAGAAGCTGACGGTTTCCGAGCACGCCAACAGCCTGGAGCCGTTCAAGCTTGCCGTCGGCGCCGGTCGCCAGATCACCGTGCGCGAAGCGGTCATGGGCATGGTCGTGCTTTCGGCCAATGACGCAGCCGTCGTTATCGGTGAGACGCTCGCCGGCAACGAGACCGCCTTTGGCCAGATGATGACCCGCAAGGCGAGGACACTCGGCATGACCAGCACCGTGTTCAAGAACGCCAACGGCCTGCCGGACCCGGCCCAGGTAACCACGGCGCGCGACATGGCGACGCTCGGCCTCGCGCTGATGCGCGACTTTCCGCAGGAATTCCAGCTCTTCGCCAACAAGACGATCGAGTTTCGCGGCATGAAGCTGCGCGGCCACAACGGCGTGATGAAGCGCTACGAAGGCGTCGACGGCATCAAGACCGGCTACACCGACGCCTCCGGCTACAATCTCGTGACCTCGGCCAAGCGCGGCGACACCCGCCTCGTCGCCGTCGTCATGGGTGGCAAGACGGCGCAGTCGCGCGACGACGACATGATCGCGCTGCTCGACAAGTTCCTGCCGCCGAAGGAAGACGCAAGCGCTGCCAGCGTCACTGAACCGGCTGCTTCAGCGGCGACGACCACCACGAACTGATCTCTCCGACCACTTTCTGAGGTTTGCCCCTCACCCTAACCCTCTCCCCGCAGGCGGGGCGAGGGGACGAGGGCTGACGTTCGCCGTCCGTTGCTTGGCCGCCGCCAGAGGCGGCCATAATGAGGTCGGGAAAACGATAGGATGTCGTCGGGCACTGACCGCCGGGCAGGCCTGTCAGAGATTGGGAGCGTGGCATCGCCGCAAATACCTTCTCCCCGCGGGCGGGGAGAAGGTGCCGGTAGGCGGATGAGGGGCCGCGTCGGTCGCTGCCCCAATCATCGCTTGTCTCAAGCCGCAGCGCGATCCTCGTGGCTGACCGGCGTGACCATCGCGGCGATGACCGTCGAAAGGTCGAGGGCGCCGATCGGGCGGCCGTTTTCATCGACCACGTGGGCGGTTCCCACACGGGCGGCGGTCATCGTGCGCGCCGCCGATTCCAGTACCGTGCCGGTTGCAAGCGCCACGCCTTCGGCATTGCCGGAGATCGGCCGCATGATGGTCTCGACATTGATCACCCGGCCGCGGTTCACTTCCTTGACGAAGGCGGTGATGTAGTCGTCGGCCGGCGACAGCACGATTTCCTGGCCGGTACCCTGCTGCACCACGCGGCCATCGCGCAGGATCGCGATCTTGTCGCCGAGGCGCAGCGCCTCGTCGAGGTCGTGGGTGATGAAGACGACGGTCTTCTTCAGTTCCTTCTGCAGGTCGAGAAGCACCGTCTGCATGTCG
This sequence comes from Ensifer sp. Root558, assembly GCF_001427045.1. NCBI lineage: Bacteria > Pseudomonadati > Pseudomonadota > Alphaproteobacteria > Hyphomicrobiales > Rhizobiaceae > Ensifer > Ensifer sp. Root558. Next base: position 591,249 of record NZ_LMGC01000001.1, read on the forward strand.
ACGCGGATCAGCGGGTCGAGCGCCGAATAGGCTTCGTCCATCAAGAGAATGTCGGCATCGTTGGTCAGCGCGCGGGCGAGACCGACGCGCTGCTGCATGCCGCCCGACAGCTGGTTCGGATAGTGGTTCTCGAAGCCCTTGAGACCGACGCGCTCGATCCAGCCGCGGGCGCGCTTCTCGCTCTCCTTGCGTTCCACACCCTGAATTTCGAGACCGTAGACCGTGTTGTCGAGCACGGTGCGGTGCGGCAGCAGCGCGAACTTCTGGAACACCATCGCCGTCTTGTGGCGGCGGAATTCGCGCAGATCGTTGTCGTTCATCTTGCAGACGTCGACGCCGTCATAGAGCACTTCGCCGGCGGTCGGGTCGATCAGCCGGTTGATGTGGCGGATCAGCGTCGACTTGCCGGAGCCAGAGAGACCCATGACCACCATGACGCTGCCGGCGGGCATGGAAATGTTGATGTCCTGCAGGCCGAGCACGTGGCCGTGCTGCTCGTTGAGCTCGGCCTTGCCCATGCCTTTCTTGACTGCATCGACGAAGTCGACGCCGCGGGGGCCGAAGATCTTGTAGAGGTTCTTCACCTCGATCGCGTGACTAGCCATGGATAACCTCCGAGTGCTTTTGCAGCCGCTTGCCGAAGGCCTGGCTGGTACGGTCGAAAATGATGGCGATACCGACAAGGGCAAAGCCGTTGAGGAAGCCGACGGTGAAGAACTGGTTGGCGATCGCCTGCAGCACGTTCTTGCCGAGGCCGCCGACGCCGATCATCGATGCGACGACGACCATCGCCAGCGACATCATGATCGTCTGGTTGATGCCGGCCATGATGGTCGGCAACGCCAGCGGCATCTGCACGTTCTTCAGCTTCTGCCAGGTCGAGGAGCCGAAGGCGTCGGCCGCTTCCAGCACTTCCTTGTCGACGAGGCGGATGCCGAGATTGGTGAGCCTGATCATCGGCGGCACCGCGTAGATGACGACGGCGATCAGCCCCGGCACCTTGCCGATGCCGAAGATCATGACGACCGGGATCAGGTAGACGAAGCTCGGCATCGTCTGCATGACGTCGAGGATCGGATTGACGAAGGACTGCACCCGGTCCGAGCGCGCCATCAGGATACCGATCGGAATGCCGATGAGGATGGAGATCAGTGTGCAGACGGTGACCATGGCGAGCGTGACCATGGTGTCATTCCAAAGCCCGACAAGACCGATGGCGATCATCGACAGCGCGGTGCCGATGGTGACGTTGATGTTGCGGCTGCCGAAATAGACGATCGCGGTCATCGCCGCCAGGATCACGATCCAGGGGGAGCCGACGAACAGGCTTTCGAGGTAGTTCAGGAACCATTGAAGCGGCTGGACCACCGTGTCGATGGCGTTACCATAGGATCGCACGAAGCCCTTGAAGCTATCATCGACAGCCTTGCGGGCGAGCCGGATCGTGCTCTCGTCAATGGCAGGGAACTTGCAGAGTAACGCTGGCAAGACACTGCAGATGGAGGCCATTTGTTTCCCCTTCTTGGCCGGAAGTTTTTTTTAAGCCGGCCGCGTCTCGGCATCGAAAGGCTCGATGACGGCGCACACTTGGGTGACCTCTTTGGGTCCCGGCACTTAAACTGTGGCAGCGAAATGTGTCGCCCGCTTACCTGATAGCGACGCGAAGGCTCCCGGTTCGCCGCCTCTGAGACGATGAACGTTCAACGAAACCCGCAAGGACGCCCCATCGTTCCCTGTCCCGGCATTAAAACCGGAACGGGCAGGCGGCCGATTCCACGGTCCGCCTGCCGTCATTTTCGGTCAGAGCGCTGCCTTGACCTTTTCGGCCACTTCCGGGCTCACCCACTGTGTCCACATATCCGGGAACTCGGCGAGGAAGTGCTTGGCGCCGTCCTCGTTGGTGCCCTGGTTCTGGTCCATCCAGGCGAGAACCTTGTTGACGGTGCCATTGTCCCACTTGCGCGCCTTGACGTAGTCCATGGCGACGCTCGCCTTGTCGGCGAAGGACTTGGTCACGACGGTGTAAACGTCGGAAACCGGGTAGGAATTGACTTTCGGGCTCGGGCAATCCGGCACGGCGGTGCAGGCGTCCCAATCGGCCTTGTCGTGATCGACGCCGAAGGAGAGGCGGGTCATCTCGTATTTGCCGAGGATGGCGGTCGGTGCCCAGTAGTAGCCGAGCCAGCCGGTCTTCTTTTCGAACGCGTTGGCGATCGAGCCGTCGAGGCCGGCAGCCGAGCCGGTATCAACCAGCAGGAAGCCGTCCTTCTCCGCGTTCAGCGCGCGATAGAGATTGGCGGTCGAGACCTGGCAGTTCCAGCCGGACGGGCAATTGTGAACGGCGGCCTTCGACGAGTCTTCCGGTGCCGGGAAGAGTTCCGGGTGCTTCAGCGCGTCCTGCACCGTCTTGATGTCCGGGTGCGCGTCGGCGAGGAATTTCGGGATCCACCATCCTTCGACGCCGCCTTCGCTCAGGATCTTGGCGGCTTCGATGAGACGGCCTTCCTTGATCGCAGCGTCGAGCGGCGTGCGCACGGCGTTGACCCAGAGTTCCGGCGCCATGTCGGGCTGCGCCTTTTCATTCATGGAAGCGAAGGTCGGCATGGTGTCGCCGGTGACCAGCGTCACCGTGCAGCCGTAGCCGTTCTCCAGAATGAACTTGTCCACCTGGGCGGCGACGCCGGCAGAAGCCCAGTTCATTTCGGCAATGCTGACTTCACCGCATTCCGCGGCCTGCGCGGAACCCGCCATCGCATAGAGGCCAGCGGCGAGAATGGTGGAAGCGAGGAGTTTCTTCATGTTGCAAGACCTCCCAGTCTTATTTTGCAGCCAAGATCCAAACGGGAATCCACGGCGGACGCGACATCCTCCGTCACCCGAAACAACGATGCAGCCGGGGGTTCGGCATCAAACAAGCCAAGGTTCACCCTTGCTGCGGACGGTGCGGGAGTTCGTATTCAGCCCTGGCCGCGGAACCCTGTCGCCAGCCAATCTCCTCTTATACCGCAAACCAAGCCTAAGGTTTCTCGCTGAGAAATCAACCTCTTCAATCGGTTGACCGGGAAGGACGGGGTCTCGTGCGTTCTGTCTGCGACATCGCCGAAGCGCGTATTTTGTGCGTGAGAGACCCCGAATTTAAGCAATAGCGACAATTCTTGCCGCAAAAAATGGCGCTGGGCGCCACGGACCTCAGAACCCTGTCGAGATCCTGACGTTTCCTGTCGTGATTGCGTCACGCCAAATGGCGCGCATGTCGCGAAAAATTTACAAAAAAGTCCGGAATTCATCTTTGGTTAAATCCTCAATAACCATCCGGTAACGATGTCCAGCTAATTGTTCTTCTCGCGGCGGGGGACTGCCGCCGGTCCGGATCAGGTTTGTGCGTCCCGGACTTTGAGCGAACCTTCGGTGTGTTTTTCCGAAGTGACCAGGCGTTTTTTGGCGGCCGCATCCCTCTTGAAGAGGTTGATGCGGCCTTCGCATTTCAGGGCCAATGCCGGACATAAAAAAAACCGCCCCGAAGGGGCGGTGGAGGAGGCTCTGGGAGGAGAGCTCGAAGGGGCTTCCGCCCCGATCGCTGGCGTTAGCCGACGTTCGACGTGCGGATGACGCCGAGCGGGCCGAAGGGCGCGTCGACGACGAGGTTGCGTACGCGCGACTGGCTGGACGGAACCTTCGAGTTCCAGGCGATCTGAACGAAATTGGGCTTGCTGAAAATATACAGCATGGACATGAACCTTGAGAGGCCGGAGGCCTATCCTCCGGGGCGTGTTGCTATGCCGCTGATATAGGTGTGCGCTGCAAAAAATTGAATGCCAAACTCGCCACGCCATGTCGCATTCTGGCTATCGGCCGCGACATTTTCGACAAGCCTTGCGAAAGCGCGAAACAATGCGTGAAAGGGCTTTGTCAATTGCGGCGAAATCGTGTCGAAACAGACCTTTGCCGCTGCCCGTTTCAGTGTTACCGATGGCCGCATGACACGCAGGATCATGTTGCAGGGAACCGGCTCGGATGTCGGAAAATCGGTATTGGTGGCGGGGCTCTGCCGGCTTGCCGCCAATCAGGGCCTGAAGGTCCGGCCGTTCAAGCCGCAGAACATGTCGAACAACGCCGCCGTTTCCGACGACGGCGGCGAGATCGGCCGCGCGCAATGGCTGCAGGCGCTGGCCGCGCGCGTGCCGTCGTCGGTGCACATGAACCCGGTGCTCCTGAAGCCGCAGTCGGACGTGGGCAGCCAGATCGTCGTTCAGGGCAAGGTCGCCGGGCAGGCCAGGGGGCGGGAATATCAGGCGCTCAAGCCCAAGCTGCTGGGCGCCGTCATGGAGAGTTTCGAACAAATATCGGCCGGTGCCGATCTCGTGGTGGTCGAAGGCGCCGGCTCGCCGGCCGAAATCAACCTCAGGCCCGGCGACATCGCCAATATGGGCTTTGCGACACGGGCCAATGTGCCGGTCGTGCTGGTCGGCGACATCGACCGCGGGGGGGTGATCGCCTCGCTGGTCGGCACGCATGCGATCCTGCCCGAGGAAGACCGGCGCATGGTGACCGGCTATCTCATCAACAAGTTCCGCGGCGACGTCACGCTGTTCGACGACGGCATTGCTGCCGTCAACCGCTACACCGGCTGGCCCTGCTTCGGCGTCGTGCCGTGGCTGAAGGCGGCGGCACGCCTGCCGGCGGAAGATTCCGTCGTGCTGGAGAAGCTGACGCGCGGCGAGGGGCGGGCGCTGAAGGTTGCCGTCCCGGTACTGTCGCGCATCGCCAATTTCGACGACCTCGATCCGCTCGCCGCCGAACCGGAGATTGATCTCGTCTTCGTGCGGCCTGGCAGTCCCATTCCGGTCGACGCTGGCCTCGTCGTCATTCCCGGGTCGAAATCGACCATCGGCGACCTCATCGATTTCCGTGCGCAAGGGTGGGACCGTGACCTCGAACGTCATGTGCGCCGGGGCGGCCGGGTCATCGGCATCTGCGGCGGCTACCAGATGCTCGGCCGGCGCGTCACCGATCCGCTCGGCATCGAGGGCGGCGAACGTGCGGTCGAGGGCCTCGGGCTGCTCGAGGTCGAGACCGAGATGGCGCCGGAAAAGACGGTGCGCAACAGCCGCGCCTGGTCGCTGGAGCATGATGTGGTGCTCGAAGGCTACGAAATCCATCTTGGCAAGACGCAAGGTGCGGACTGTGGCCGGCCGTCGGTGCGCATCGACAATCGCGCCGACGGCGCCCTTTCGGCCGATGGCCGCGTGATGGGCACCTACCTGCATGGGCTCTTCACCAGCGACGCCTATCGCGGCGCGCTGCTCAAGAGTTTCGGCATCGAAGGCGGCGCCAACAACTACCGCCAATCGGTCGATGCGGCGCTCGACGATGTCGCGAACGAACTGGAGGCTGTGCTCGATCGTCGCTGGCTGGACGAGTTGCTCAGGCACTAGGGACGCGGCAACGGTCAGCCAGCAGGTCCGGTACGTCGGGCCCAACAGGAGCAACGAGCTTATCCGACGGAACTACGCTGCGACATCGTGCTCCTCGCTTGCGGCTTCCCAGACTTCCCGCGCGGCATCCAGGTTCATCAGGGCAATCCCCAGGCCGACGATCAGGTCCGGCCAGGCCGACTGCCACAGATAGGCTGTCGCCAGACCCGCGGCGATGATGGCCACATTGGCGAAGGCATCGTTGCGGGCCGAGAGAAATGCTGCCCGCGTGAGGCTGCCGCTCGTGTGACGGTAGGCGACGAGCAGATAGGCGCAGAAGAGGTTGACCACCAGCGCCCCAAGTCCGGTCAGGGACAGGGCAAAGGGCTCTGGCGGGACCGGATCCATGAACTTCGCCCAGGCCGTCCAAAGGAAGGCCAGCGCCGGTACCAGTAGAATGAACGCCATCGCCATGCCGACCCGCGCGCGGGTTCGCGCCGTCCAGGCCAGAGCAAAGAAAATCAGCATGTTGACGGAGGCGTCTTCGAGGAAGTCGACGCTGTCGGCCATGAGGGACACCGAGCCGATCGAAAGCGCGACAAGGAGTTCGACCCCGAAATAGCCAAGGTTCAACAGGGAGACGATGAGGACGACGCGGCGCAGGTCGGTATCCACTCGAAAGGTTCCCTTTCTGGCGAGATTCGCCCTCGGCACTTTTTTTGGCGAGATTCGCCCTCGGCACTTTGGCACAGGTGTTAGCAGCAGTTTGCTATCCATAGCACTAGGTTTCGACATCGGTTCCGTTCACACTGCCGTCGTGCCTGACGCCCGACAAATCGTCGCGTGGCGCAACTCGGCCGGGGAGGCGTCGCATGCGTCGATTGACTTTGGGCTGCCCGCTTCCTAATCATCAGGTGTTGGATGGTTCCCCCTTGTCGTGGCGATCTGGGGGAATAATTGGGAATGTGACGGATGGACCCAAATCGGGCATCCTTATCGCAGCCGACCCCGCGACTGTAGAACGGTCAGGGTTCGCCATCGGGATTGGTGCCGGGCTGTCGGCCGGTTGCATGGGCAATCGGGGCAGGTCGGGGATCAAGCCGGAAAAGCCACTGGCGTGGCATCGTGATCAGCCGGGTTTGGACGCCTCTTCTTCTACGAATCGTCCGCCTTTCACGATGTCCCTCACAGCGCCCATGCGTCGGAGACGACGCGCAAAGGTTCGCTGTGGCACCGGAAAGACGCCGGGAAGGTGAGGCGGGCCGCTCGGGCCCTGACATCGGAACCTTGCCGTTTAAGGGCGAGGCGATGTTCGGCCCGTGACGCCGTGAGCCAGGAGACCTGCCATCCGGCATGGGCATTCCGCCCGAGGGGACTTTTGTCTCCAACGCCATCACGGAGGTTGTTTTGGCTCGCAGATGTTTTCAAGAACGCGCCCGTGGCGCGTCCGATGGCTTTTGCCACCGACGGCTGATTTGGGAATGTTGAGGCAGCCACGATGAGCAGTCTCAGCGCCGGGCCCGTGCTGGTCCTTGGCGGCGCCCGTTCCGGCAAGTCCAGCTTTTCCGAGAGGCTCGTCGAAGCGTCCGGCTTCACCATGCATTATGTCGCCACGGGCCGCGCCTGGGACGACGAAATGCGCGAGCGCATCGACCATCACCGGACGCGCCGCGGCGAGGGCTGGACGACGCATGAGGAGCCGCTCGATCTCGTCGGCATCCTCAGACGCATCGATGATCCCAGCCATGTGGTCCTGATCGACTGCCTGACGCTATGGGTCACCAATCTCATGCTGGAAGAGCGCGACATGACGGCGGAGTTCGCCGCCCTTGTTGCGTATCTGCCCGAGGCGCGGGCGCGCCTCGTCTTTGTTTCCAATGAGGTCGGCCTCGGCATCGTGCCCGAGAACCGCATGGCCCGCGAGTTTCGCGACCATGCCGGCCGGCTTCACCAGATCGTTGCGGAGAAATCCGCTGAAGTTTACTTTGTCGCGGCCGGTTTGCCGCTGAAAATGAAGGGTTGATCCATGACCACTGCGAGAGCCAACCAGGGCAAGATCCCGGCGACCGTCATCACCGGCTTCCTCGGCGCCGGCAAGACGACGATGATCCGCAACCTGCTGCAGAACGCCGACGGCAAGCGCATCGCGCTGATCATCAACGAGTTCGGCGATCTTGGCGTCGACGGCGATGTCTTGAAGGGCTGCGGTGCCGAGGCCTGCACCGAGGACGACATCATCGAGCTCACCAATGGCTGCATCTGCTGCACCGTGGCTGACGATTTCATCCCGACCATGACGAAGCTGCTCGAGCGTGAAAACCGTCCTGACCACATCATCATCGAAACCTCGGGCCTTGCCCTGCCGCAGCCGCTGATCGCCGCTTTCAACTGGCCGGATATCCGCAGCGAAGTGACCGTCGATGGCGTCGTCACCGTGGTCGACAGCGCCGCCGTTGCCGCTGGCCGCTTTGCCGACGACCACGACAAGGTCGATGCGCTGCGCGTCGAGGACGACAATCTCGATCACGAAAGCCCGATCGAGGAGCTGTTCGAGGATCAACTGACGGCTGCCGATCTCATCGTTCTCAACAAGACCGATCTGATCGATGCCTCCGGCCTCAAGGCCGTGCGCGACGAGGTGTCTTCGCGCACCAGCCGCAAGCCCACGATGATCGAGGCGAAAAACGGCGAAGTCGCCGCTGCCATCCTGCTTGGCCTCGGTGTCGGCACGGAAAGCGATATCGCCAACCGCAAGTCGCATCACGAGATGGAGCACGAGGCAGGTGAGGAGCACGATCACGACGAGTTCGACAGCTTCGTCGTCGAGCTCGGTTCGATCGCCGATCCGGCCGCCTTCATCGATCGCCTGAAGGGCGTAATCGCGGAGCACGACGTTCTGCGCCTCAAGGGTTTTGCAGACGTGCCCGGCAAGCCGATGCGCCTCCTGATCCAGGCGGTCGGCGCCCGCATCGACCAATATTACGACCGCGCCTGGGGCGCTGGCGAAAAGCGCGGTACGCGCCTCGTCGTCATCGGCCTGCACGACATGGACGAGGCGGCGGTGCGCGCCGCGATCACCGCGCTCGTGTAGATCGTTCTTTGAATGAAATGATCTAACGCATTGAAATGATGCAGTTCCGGATGGAGAACGCTTTTAGCGTTTTCGTTCGGAATTGCCCCAACGGACAAGACGAATGCATCTGCTTCTCGCCCAGAAAGGAACGATCGCCGACGGCAACGAGGCGATCGACCTTGGGCAAACGCCGGCCGATATCCTTTTCCTATCGGCCGCCGACACCGAGCTCTCCTCGATCGCCGCGGCTCACGGCCGACGCGACGGAGGCTTGAGCCTGCGCATCGCCAGCCTGATGAGCCTGATGCACCCGATGTCGGTCGACACTTACGTCGAGCGCACGGCGCGTCACGCCAAGCTGATCGTCGTCCGGCCGCTCGGTGGCGCCAGCTATTTCCGTTATCTGCTGGAAGCCCTGCATGCGGCTGCCGTCACCCATCGTTTCGAGATCGCGGTTCTGCCGGGTGACGACAAGCCGGATCCGGGGCTGGAGCCTTTCTCCACCGTCGCAGCCGACGACCGCCAGCGCCTTTGGGCTTACTTCACCGAAGGCGGCTCGGACAATGCCGGGCTGTTTCTCGACTATGCGGCCGCACTGGTCACAGGTGCGGAGAAGCCGCAGCCGGCAAAGCCCCTGTTGAAGGCCGGCATCTGGTGGCCGGGTGCTGGTGTGATCGGCGTCAGCGAATGGCAGTCCCTTGTTCAGGGACGGATGGTAGCGAGGGAGGGATTCGAACCCCCGACGGTCGGGATCTGCTTTTACCGCGCGCTCGTGCAGAGTGGCGAGACACGGCCTGTGGAGGCGCTGATCGATGCGCTGGAGGCTGAAGGTGTGCGGGCACTGCCGGTGTTTGTCTCAAGCCTCAAGGATGCCGTTTCCGTCGGCACGCTGCAGGCGATTTTTTCCGAGGCCGCACCCGACGTGGTGATGAACGCCACTGGCTTTGCGGTCTCGTCGCCCGGTGCCGACCGTCAGCCGACGGTGCTGGAATCGACCGGTGCGCCGGTGCTGCAGGTGATTTTCTCCGGCTCGTCGCGGGCGCAATGGGAAACGTCGCCGCAGGGGCTGATGGCGCGCGACCTCGCCATGAACGTGGCACTCCCCGAAGTCGATGGCCGCATCCTTGCGCGCGCCGTCTCCTTCAAGGCGGCGTCGATCTATGACGCCAAGGTGGAGGCCAATATCGTCGGCCATGAGCCGCTCGAAGGCCGGGTGCGCTTTGCCGCTGATCTTGCCGTCAACTGGGCGAAGCTGCGCCGGGCAGAGCCCGCCGAGCGCCGTATTGCCATCGTCATGGCCAACTATCCGAACCGCGACGGTCGCCTCGGCAACGGTGTCGGGCTCGACACGCCGGCCGGTACCGTCGAGGTGCTTAGCGCCATGGCGCGGGAAGGCTATGCGGTCGGTGAGGTTCCCGCCGATGGCGACGCGCTGATCCGCTTTCTGATGGCCGGGCCGACCAATGCGGCGAGCCATGACCGTGAAATCCGCGAGCGTATTTCGCTGAACGATTACAAAACGTTCTTCGATTCGCTTCCGAAACAGATAAAGGATGAAGTTGCCGGTCGCTGGGGCGTGCCGGAGGCCGATCCCTTTTTCCTCGATGGCGCCTTCGCGCTGCCGCTCGCCCGCTTCGGCGAGGTGATCGTCGGCATCCAACCGGCGCGCGGCTACAACATCGATCCGAAGGAAAGCTACCATTCCCCGGACCTCGTGCCGCCGCATGGCTATCTCGCCTTCTACGCCTTCCTGCGCCAGCAGTTCGGAGCGCAGGCGATCGTCCACATGGGCAAGCACGGCAATCTCGAATGGCTGCCGGGCAAGGCGCTGGCGCTGTCGGAAACCTGCTATCCCGAAGCGATCTTCGGGCCGCTGCCGCACATCTATCCCTTCATCGTCAACGATCCGGGCGAAGGTACGCAGGCCAAGCGCCGCACCAGCGCCGTCATCATCGACCACCTGACCCCGCCCTTGACGCGCGCCGAATCCTACGGCCCGCTCAAGGATCTGGAAGCGCTCGTCGACGAATATTACGACGCCGCCGGCGGTGATCCGCGCCGCCTCAGGCTGCTCAGCCGCCAGATCCTCGATCTCGTGCGCGACATCGGCCTCGACAGCGACGCAGGCATCGACAGGGGCGACAGCGACGACAAGGCGCTGGAAAAGCTCGACGCCTATCTCTGCGACCTCAAGGAAATGCAGATCCGCGACGGCCTGCACATCTTCGGCGTTGCGCCGGAAGGGCGGTTGTTGACGGACCTCACCGTAGCGCTGGCGCGCGTGCCCCGAGGTCTCGGCGAGGGCGGCGACCAGAGCCTGCAGCGGGCGATCGCAGCGGATGCGGGGCTGCGTGGGTTTGCTATTCCCACCTCGGCGGGGGGCAACCCCGCACGCGACGCCCAACCCTTCGACCCGCTCGACTGCGTCATGTCCGACACCTGGACAGGCCCGAAACCGTCCATCCTCGCTGACCTCTCGGACGCCCCCTGGCGCACCGCCGGCGATACGGTCGAGCGCATCGAGTTGCTTGCCGCAAATCTCGTGTCGGGTGAACTGGCTTGCCCGGACCACTGGGCCAACACCCGCGCCGTGCTCGGCGAAATCGAAACGCGCCTGAAGCCGTCGATTTCAAACTCGGGTGCCGCCGAGATGACCGGCTTCCTCACCGGTCTCAGCGGCCGCTTCGTCGCCCCCGGTCCATCGGGCGCGCCGACGCGCGGCCGGCCGGATGTGTTGCCGACGGGGCGCAATTTCTACTCGGTCGACAGCCGCGCCGTGCCGACGCCGGCGGCTTACGAGCTTGGCAAGAAATCGGCCGAGCTTCTGATCCGCCGCTACCTGCAGGACCATGGCGAATGGCCGTCCTCCTTTGGCCTGACCGCCTGGGGCACGGCGAACATGCGCACCGGCGGCGACGACATCGCCCAGGCCCTGGCGCTGATCGGCGCCAAGCCCACCTGGGACATGGTCTCTCGCCGGGTGATGGGCTACGAGATCGTGCCGCTCGCAGTCCTCGGCCGCCCACGCGTCGACGTGACCTTGCGCATTTCCGGCTTCTTCCGCGATGCCTTCCCGGACCAGATCGCGCTCTTCGACAAGGCGATCCGCGCCGTCGGCGCGCTGGAGGAAGACGATGCCGACAACATGATCGCCGCACGCATGCGGGCGGAAAGCCGGCGGCTGGAGGCCGAAGGCGTGGAAGCCGCCGAGGCCGCGCGTCGCGCCTCCTACCGCGTCTTTGGCGCAAAGCCCGGTGCCTATGGCGCCGGCCTGCAGGCGCTGATCGACGAGAAGGGCTGGGAAACCAAAGCAGATCTCGCCGAGGCCTATCTTACCTGGGGCGCCTATGCCTATGGCGCCGGCGAGGAGGGCAAGGCCGAGCGCGATCTTTTCGAGGAGCGCCTGCGCACGATAGAGGCGGTGGTGCAGAACCAGGACAACCGCGAGCACGATCTGCTCGACAGCGACGACTACTACCAGTTCGAAGGCGGCATGAGCGCTGCCGCCGAACAGCTCGGCGGTCACCGTCCGGCGATCTACCACAACGACCATTCCCGTCCGGAAAAGCCTGTGATCCGGTCGCTCGAAGAAGAGATCGGCCGCGTGGTCCGGGCCCGCGTCGTCAATCCCAAGTGGATCGATGGCGTCATGCGCCACGGATACAAGGGCGCCTTCGAGATCGCTGCCACGGTCGACTACATGTTCGCCTTTGCCGCGACCACGGGTGCGGTGCGCGACCATCATTTCGAGGCCGCTTATCAGGCGTTCATTGTCGACGAGCGCGTGGCTGACTTCATGCGCGACAAGAACCCGGCCGCCTTTGCCGAGCTTGCCGAACGCCTGCTTGAAGCAATCGACCGCAATCTCTGGACGCCGCGCTCGAATTCGGCGCGGTTTGAACTTGCCGGCATCGGCACGGCAGCAACCCGGCTTCGTGCCGGCAATGAATAGAGCGGTTCCGGGCTGGCGGTTATCCGTCCGGAATTGCTTGGAAACAAAGACCTGGTTCCGTTTCGCTGCTCAGTGAAGTGCGAAAAGGAACCGAAGCGGGACGAGGGCGTCTGCCCATCCCGAACTTGAGAACTGAGGGAGTGATCATGAGCGACGAGACGACAGTAGGCGGCGAAGCCCCGGCCGAGAAGGACGATGCCCGCCACGCCATGAAGATGGCGAAGAAGAAGGCAGCACGCGAAAAGATCATGGCGACGAAGACCGACGAGAAGGGTCTGATCATCGTCAACACCGGCAAAGGCAAGGGCAAGTCGACCGCCGGCTTCGGCATGATCTTCCGCCATATCGCCCACGGCATGCCCTGCGCCGTCGTGCAGTTCATCAAGGGTGCGATGGCAACCGGCGAGCGCGAGTTGATCGAGAAGCATTTCGGCGATGTCTGCCAGTTCTACACGCTCGGCGAGGGCTTCACCTGGGAAACGCAGGATCGCGCCCGCGATGTTGCGATGGCTGAAAAGGCCTGGGAGAAGGCGAAGGAACTGATCCGTGACGAGCGCAACTCGATGGTGCTGCTCGACGAGATCAACATTGCTCTGCGCTACGACTACATCGACGTCGCCGAAGTGGTGCGCTTCCTGAAGGAAGAAAAGCCGCACATGACGCATGTGGTGCTCACCGGCCGCAACGCGAAAGAAGACCTGATCGAAGTCGCCGATCTCGTCACTGAGATGGAGCTGATCAAGCATCCGTTCCGTTCCGGCATCAAGGCGCAGCAGGGCGTGGAGTTCTGATGAGCCAGAGCTGGCAGTTCTGGGCGCTGCTTTCGGCCGCCTTCGCTGCGCTCACGGCGGTGTTTGCCAAGGTCGGGGTTGCGCAGATCAACTCCGACTTCGCAACGCTGATCCGCACCGTCGTCATCCTCTGCGTGATCGCCGCCATCGTGGCGGCGACAGGGCAGTGGCAGAAGCCATCGGAAATCCCGGGCCGCACCTGGCTGTTCCTGGCGCTGTCAGGGCTTGCGACTGGCGCTTCCTGGCTTGCCTATTTCCGCGCGCTGAAGCTCGGCGACGCCGCCCGCGTGGCGCCGCTCGACAAGCTCTCGATCGTCATGGTCGCGATCTTCGGCGTGCTCTTCCTCGGTGAAAAGCTCAACCTGATGAACTGGCTCGGCGTCGCCTTCATTGCCGCCGGGGCGCTGTTGCTGGCGGTGTTTTGAGCGCGCCTGCTCTGGTGCCTGTTCACTGAATGCTCGCCTCAATCAATCCGTAATCCCGACACATGCAGTGGTTGTGACGAGCGGGAGGACGGCATGCAGATTGAAGGCAATTGGAGCGAGCGCCTTCCTGATCCGTCGGGCCACGTCGCGCAGTTCGGCAGACGCTGGAAGCGTCGCAGCCTGAGGGTGAGCCCTGCTTCAGACCCACCGGCGGACACGCCTGCAATAGGCACCGTAGGCGTCGCCGAAGACCTTGGCGAGGTGGGTTTCCTCCATGCGGATCTGGTAGGAAATCGAGATCCAGGCGGAGAGCGCCAGCGCCACCGAGATGACGTTGGGCACCGCCATCACCGTGCCGATCAGCGCGGTCACCATGCCGACATAGATCGGGTTGCGCGAGAAGGCATAGAGGCCTGAGGTCACAAGCGGCGCGTCCTGCTTTTCAGGGATGCCGATCTTCCAGGAATGACGCATCGCCCATTGCGACAGCATCGTCAGCCCGCCGCCGAGCGTCATCAGCGCCAGGCCGACGGCGTGAAGGATGGGCGTGTCGAGCGCCGGGATCCGGCCGAGGGCAGCATCGACGGAGGCCGGGAGCATGGCGACCGCCAGCAGGTGGATCACCAGCGCTGCGACGATCAGGCGGAAAAGCCTGCCCGCAAACCCTTCCGCATCGTCGCCATAGGTTAGCACGACCGGCGAGCGGCCGGATTGCACGCGGCGGAGGATCGCCAGCGCGAGCGTGGACAATCCCACGACGAGCATCAGGATGGTGGGAAGGGTGGTGGACATGGAAACCTCTGGAGCGAGCTGACAAGACAGGAGCGCACGACGGGTAGGCGGCCCATATGAGCGTCTACCCGGCGAAGCATTCTGATCACCTTGCAATCTCTAGTAACTAGAGGTTCAAGCGTCGGACCTGTCCGACTTTCGTCGTGGTTACCGGATCTTATTGCCAAGCGTTGGAGGCTGTCATCGTCGCCCCCGCCGTGTCGGAAGGTCGGCAAAATTCGTCTCTTGACGGCTGCTCCTTCCGTCGAGCGATTGCATAGGCAGGAGGCCGCACCCATGTTAGACCGTCGACAGGCTAAATACGGGTGAACCTTGAAGAATACTCTCAGAGCTGCGGTTGGTGTCGCATCGGTCTTGCTGTTCTTGTCATCAGGTGTGGCGGGGCAGGCGCAAACCGTGAAGAGCGGGGCGTCACGAGCTCAAGAAACGACGACCACCCAGAAGGCGAAACCGAAAACTAAAACGACGCGCAAGCAAAGGGCTGCGGATGAAGCCAAGGCCAAGGCGCTCGCCGAAGCGCGCCGTCCACGGATTTGCAAGACGCGGGAGAGCGAATGCAGCTATGGCGCAGGTCCGGTCGGAGAGCAGTGCTCGTGCTGGTCGAAATCCGGTGCGCCTGATCTTGGCATAACTGTCAGGCGTTGACCGCCCGCGACCTTCGCGCGGGCAGGCAAGCGTGCGTCGCTCGAAGCGACGCCTGACGCGATAGAAATCACGGGTCGCCTGGTTCGTTCTGAAAGCTTGGGATTGGGTTTAGGTGATGGAAGCCGGCGTTGAACGCAAAATAATGATCGATCTCGAGAACAGCGCGCTCCAGTTTGCAACCCGAGCACACGGCGAACAGAAGCGTAAGTATGACGGTCGGCCCTATATCGTTCATCCGATTGCGGTGGCGGAGATTGTTCGAAGCGTGCCCCATACGCCCGAAATGATCGCCGCAGCGCTGCTTCACGATACGGTCGAAGATACCGACGCGACGCTGCTGGAGATCAAGGAAGCGTTCGGCCCCAAGGTCGCAACACTGGTTGCGTGGCTCACCGACATATCCACTCCGTTCCACGGCAACCGACAGGTGCGCAAGGAACTGGATCGCCAGCACCTCGCATCGGCGCCCGCCGCGGCGAAAACCGTCAAGCTCGCCGACCTGATCGACAATGCGATAGCGATCAAAGCCGGCGATCCGAATTTCTGGAAAGTGTTCGGCGCCGAGATGAAACGCTTGCTGGAGGTCTTGGGCGACGGCGACGAGACCCTTCTCGCAAAGGCCCGTGCATTAGCGCCGGAATGAGAGTGCCGCCGTTTATCGGCAAGCATGTCTGCGCCATGTCGACCCGGTCAACCGGTCATCCAAGATCGCAGAACGGACATGCATTTGCGGTTTTGCCCGCCGGTGTGGCCCAGCCACGCCTCACAGGCTGCGCGGTTGCGGCCGTTAGGACAGCGCAGAATTTGCCGACCGCGCCGCGCCTCAATGCCCCAGCCAGATCCGCAAGGGATGCGTCGGATCTGCGAGCAGCCGGATCGCGAGCGCGATCGAGACGATGACGAGCAGCGGCTTGATGATCTTGGCGCCCTTGGCCATGGCATAGCGCGAGCCGACCTGGGCGCCGAGGAACTGGCCGAGGCCCATCAACAGGCCGACCTTCCAGAGAACGGCGCCGAAGAAGAGGAAGACGCCGAAGGCGCCGACGTTGGAGCCAAAGTTGAGGAACTTCGTGTGCGCCGTCGCCTTCAACACGCCGAAGCCGGCGAGGGTAACGAAGCCGAGCATGAAGAACGAGCCGGTGCCGGGGCCGAAGACGCCGTCATAAAAGCCGATTAGCGGCACCAGTGTCAGCGTGAAGACGAAGGGGGTGACGCGGCTGTGCTGGTCGACGTCGCCCATGTTCGGCTTCAGGCCGAAATAAAGCGCAATGGCGATCAGCAGAAAGGGCAGGATCGCCTTCAGCACGTCGCCGGGAACGATGGTTGCGAGCAGGGCGCCGAGCACGGCGCCGGCGGCCGACATCAGCGCCATCGGCAGCTGCTCTTTCAGGTTCACGTGGCCGCGCCGGGCATAGGACAGCGTGGCCGAGCCGGAGCCGAACAATCCCTGCAGCTTGTTGGTGCCGAGCGTCTGCAAGGGCGGGATGCCCGCAATGAGCATGGCCGGAATGGTGATCATGCCACCGCCGCCGGCGATCGAATCGATGAAGCCTGCGATGAAGGCGGCGACGAACAGGAAGGCGAGCAGGTGGAAGGCGAGATCTTGCACGGCGGGGACTCGAGAGGAGAGCTGTCAGGCGGGATTTTCCGCCTTGTGTCAGAGCCCGGCGCGATTTGCAAAGCCTTCTGTCGCGGTGTTGCTGTCCATGCAGGTGTCGAAATTGAAAAACCGACAAAGATTCAAAGCCTTGTTCCAGCTCGCTGTCTTTCTGGATGGAGGCGCTCTCGCCCGCATGGTGCCGAAGAAGGGCTGTCCTTGCGATACGGTAGGCGGATGACGATCTTCCTCAAACGCGACATGGCGATGGCGCAATCCGGTTTGACCGGCCTTCCGCGCTCCGGTAAAAATGAAGGATATGCGACGGCGTCCGCTTTGGCGGACTGAAAGAGCGTCCGGTGCGGCCGACCCAGTCAGGGGGCCATCAGCCGGTGCTGTCCAGATCGGCCGGGACGGATCGTCCCAGCCGGCGCTTCGTTAAGGAGAACAACGAAGGGAGCCGGCCGCCGATGCCATCGGGCCAACACTCTGCACAGACGACGAAAGCAGGAGCCGGGCTGGTGCTCGGGCTCGGCTGCGAGCGTCGCACGCCGGCCGAAGAGGTGATCGCCCTTGCCGAGCGTGCGCTTGCCGATGCCGGTGTTGCGCCCGGCGATCTGCGGCTGGTCGCCTCGCTCGATGCTCGCGCCGAGGAGCCGGCGATCCTGGCGGCCGCTCAGCATTTCGCGGTTCCGGCCGCGTTCTACGATGCCGCCACGCTCGAAGCCGAAGCTTCCCGGCTCGCCAACCCGTCCGAGATCGTCTTTGCCTACACGGGTTGTCATGGCGTTGCCGAGGGTGCAGCGCTCGTCGGCGCCGGTCGCGAAGCCGTGCTGATTGTGCAGAAGATCGTCTCCGCCCATGCGACGGCCGCACTTGCCGGGCCGGCGACCTTGCGCGCCGAAAAGCGCATCCAGGCGGCGGAGGCTGTCTGATGCATTCTTATGTTGTTGAATTGAATCAATCTTTTGCCCGGGGTTTCTCTCAAGTGGAATCCGGTTCTTTAGAGAGCGCGTCAGGCGTGCCGTTGGGTGGCGCCGAAATACAGGTGGGACAGCACGCATGATCGACGACCTCTTTGCCGGATTGCCGGCGCTCGAAAAAGGTTCGGTCTGGCTGGTCGGCGCCGGCCCCGGCGATCCCGGCCTGTTGACGCTGCATGCGGCCAATGCGCTGCGCCAGGCGGATGTGATCGTGCATGATGCGCTGGTCAACGAGGATTGCCTGAAGCTCGCGCGGCCGGGCGCCGTGCTGGAGTTTGCGGGCAAGCGTGGCGGCAAGCCGTCGCCGAAGCAGCGCGACATCTCGCTTCGCCTCGTCGAACTCGCGCGCGCCGGCAACCGGGTGCTGCGCCTCAAAGGCGGCGATCCCTTCGTCTTCGGTCGCGGTGGCGAGGAGGCGCTGACGCTGGTCGAACACCAGGTGCCGTTCCGAATCGTGCCCGGCATCACCGCCGGTATCGGCGGGCTTGCCTATGCCGGCATTCCCGTGACCCATCGCGAGGTCAACCACGCGGTCACTTTCCTGACTGGCCATGATTCCTCCGGCCTGGTGCCGGATCGCATCAACTGGCAGGGCATCGCCAGCGGCTCGCCTGTCATCGTCATGTACATGGCGATGAAACATATCGGCGCGATCACCGCCAACCTCATTGCCGGCGGCCGCTCGCCGGACGAACCGGTCGCCTTCGTCTGCAACGCCGCGACGCCGCAGCAGGCGGTGCTGGAAACGACGCTTGCGCGTGCAGAGGCCGATGTTGCGGCGGCAGGGCTGGAGCCGCCGGCGATCGTCGTCGTCGGCGAGGTGGTGCGGCTGCGCGCAGCGCTCGACTGGATCGGCGCGCTGGACGGGCGCAAGCTTGCCGCCGACCCGTTCGCCAATCGCATTCTCAGGAACCCGGCATGAGCGGATTGCTGATTGCCGCACCCGCGTCCGGCTCCGGCAAGACGACGGTGACGCTCGGGCTGATGCGCGCCCTGAAGAGGCGCGGCGTGGCGATCGCGCCCGGCAAGGCGGGGCCGGACTATATCGATCCCGCTTTCCACGCGGCAGCGACCGGCGAGCCCTGCTTCAACTACGACCCCTGGGCGATGCGCCCGGAACTGCTGCTTGCCAATGCGTCGCATGTGGCCTCCGGCGGGCGCACATTGATCGTCGAGGCGATGATGGGACTGCATGACGGTGCTGCCGACGGCTCGGGAACGCCAGCGGACCTCGCCGCGACGCTGAACCTTGCGGTCATTCTGGTGGTCGATTGCGCCCGCATGTCCCAGTCGGTTGCCGCCCTCGTGCGCGGCTATGCGGATCATCGCGACGATATCCGGGTGGTTGGCGTCATCCTCAACAAGGTCGGCAGCGATCGGCATGAAATGATGCTGCGCGATGCGCTCGGCAAGGTGCGCATGCCTGTCTTCGGCGTGCTCCGGCAGGACAGCGCATTGCAACTGCCGGAGCGCCATCTCGGGCTCGTGCAGGCGGGCGAACACTCAGCGCTTGAGGGCTTCATCGAGGCGGCGGCCGCGCGGGTCGAGGCTGCCTGCGATCTCGACGCCATCCGCCTGATCGCGACGATTTTCCCGCAGGTGCCCGCGGCGGCCGATGCCGAGCGTTTGCGGCCGCTCGGTCAGCGCATCGCGGTCGCGCGCGATATCGCCTTTGCCTTCTGCTACGAGCACCTGCTTTACGGCTGGCGGCAAGGCGGCGCGGAGATTTCCTTCTTCTCGCCGCTCGCCGACGAGGGGCCGGATGCGGCAGCCGATGCCGTCTATCTTCCGGGGGGTTATCCGGAGCTGCATGCGGGGCAGCTGAGCGCCGCCGCCCGATTCCGTTCCGGCATGCATTCCGCGGCGGAACGCGGCGCCCGCATCTTCGGCGAGTGCGGCGGCTATATGGTGCTCGGCGAAGGGCTTGTCGCTGCCGATGGCACACGCTACGACATGCTCGGCCTGCTGCCGCTCGTAACCAGTTTTGCCGAGCGCAGGCGGCACCTCGGCTATCGCCGCGTCGTGCCTGTCGACAACGCCTTCTTCGATGGACCCATGACGGCGCACGAATTCCACTATGCGACCATCGTCGCCGAAGGGGCGGCCGATCGGCTGTTTGCGGTCAGCGACGCCGCCGGCGAGGATCTCGGCCAGGCGGGCCTCCGGCGCGGCCCTGTCGCCGGTTCCTTCATGCATCTGATCGACGTCGCAGGTGCTGCATGAGCGCACCGATCGTTCATGGTGGCGGCATCACCGAGGCCGCAGCGCGCTATGGCGGCCGGCCTGAAGACTGGCTCGATCTGTCGACCGGCATCAATCCATGCCCCGTCGCCTTGCCCGCGGTCCCTGAGCGCGCCTGGCACCGGCTGCCGGATCGGCAGACGGTAGATGATGCGCGGAGCGCCGCCGCCGACTACTACCGCACCAACGGCGTGCTGCCTTTGCCGGTGCCGGGCACCCAGTCGGTGATCCAGCTCCTGCCACGTCTTGCTCCGGCCAACAGGCACGTCGCGATTTTCGGGCCGACCTATGGCGAGTATGCCCGCGTGCTTGAAGCGGCCGGCTTTGCTGTCGATCGCGTCGCGGATGCCGACGCGCTCACGGCCGAACATGGGCTTGTCATCGTCGTCAACCCCAACAACCCGACCGGCCGCGCCTTGGCGCCGGCGGAGCTTCTGGCGATCGCCGCAAGGCAGAAGGCGAGCGGCGGACTGCTGCTGGTCGATGAGGCCTTCGGCGATCTTGAGCCGCAACTGAGTGTCGCTGGTCACGCGTCAGGGCAAGGCAACCTCATCGTCTTCCGCTCCTTCGGCAAGTTCTTCGGCCTTGCGGGCCTGCGCCTCGGCTTCGTCGTTGCGACCGAGCCAGTGCTTGCATCCTTTGCCGATTGGCTCGGTCCCTGGGCTGTCTCCGGCCCGGCGTTGACGATCTCGAAAGCGCTGATGCAGGGCGATACGAAGGCGATCGCGGCGGGCATCCTCGAGCGTCGCGCCGGCCTCGATGCGGCTCTCGATGGGGCAGGGCTCAACCGTATCGGCGGCACGGGGCTATTCGTGCTGGTCGAGCATCCCAGGGCAGCTCTGCTGCAGGAGCGGCTCTGCGAGGCCCATATTCTCACGCGCAAGTTCGACTATGCCCCGACCTGGCTCAGGGTCGGTCTTGCGCCTGACGCGGCTGGTGACCGACGGCTGGCGGACGCGCTTGCCCGCATGGAGCTCTGAGGTGTCGGAGACGATCCTGCTCATTCTCGCGCTGGCGCTGGTGATCGACCGCGTTGTCGGCGATCCGGACTGGCTCTGGGCGCGCGTGCCGCATCCGGTCGTGTTTTTCGGCAAGGCCATCGGCTTTTTCGACGCGCGGCTGAACCGGGAGGACCTCGAGGATAGCGCGCGCAAATTTCGTGGCGTCGTCGCGATCCTTTTGTTGCTTGGCATCAGCGCCTGGTTCGGCCATCTGCTGCATCGCCTGTTCGCCGTCCTCGGACCGCTCGGCTTTCTGCTCGAGGCGGTTCTGGTCGCGGTCTTCCTGGCACAGAAGAGCCTCGCCGATCACGTGCGTCGCGTGGCCGGGGGCTTGCGACAGGGCGGGCTGGAAGGCGGGCGTGCCGCCGTGTCGATGATCGTTGGTCGCGATCCAAAGACGCTCGACGAGCCGGCGGTCTGCCGTGCCGCGATCGAAAGCCTTGCCGAGAATTTCTCCGACGGCGTCGTGGCGCCGGCCTTCTGGTACGCGGTTGCCGGCCTGCCGGGGCTTCTTGCCTACAAGATGCTGAACACCGCCGATTCGATGATCGGCCACAAGTCGCCGAAATATCTGCACTTCGGCTGGGCCTCGGCCCGACTCGACGATCTCGCCAACCTGCCGGCAGCGAGGCTCTCGATCCTTTTGATCTCAGCCGGTGCGCTGATCCATCGTGGCGCCAGCGCCGCCAAGGATGCGCTGACCGTGGCCCTTCGCGACCATGGCCTGCACCGCTCGCCGAACTCCGGCTGGCCGGAAGCGGCCATGGCCGGCGCGCTCGATCTGCAGCTTGCCGGTCCGCGGATCTATGGCGGCGTCAAGGTCAGCGAACCTATGATCAACGGTCCGGGCCGAGCGGTTGCAACAAGCGAAGACATCGACGCCGGTATTGCTGTATTTTATGGCGCCTGTACGGTCATGGCCGGGTTTGTTCTTGCAATCGCAATGATTTGATCGCGGAAGTTGACCTTCGCATTAAGACTCTGCTTTCCATATGTATTAAGATCGTATCATATTCGATCAGTTATTCTCCTGGAACGTTTGGTTCCACCGGTACGTGTTCGTCTTCCCGGAGAGAGAAGCATGCGCAAAAGCTTTCTGACTGCGCTGATTGCCGCTCTGCTGCAGTTTGCCGTTCAACCCGCGAACGCCGCCAATCTCATTGCCGATATCAGCCTGTCGTCGCAGACGATGACCGTGCGGCAATACGGCGTCGTCATGTATCGCTGGAAGGTGTCGACGGCGCGCAAGGGCTATGTGACGCCACGCGGCAGCTGGAGCGCCAAATGGCTCTCTCGCAATCACCGTTCACGCAAATACGACGACGCGCCGATGCCATATGCCGTGTTCTTCAACGGCGGCTACGCCATCCACGCCACCTACGACATCAAACGCCTCGGCCGCCCGGCATCGCACGGCTGCGTGCGGCTCCATCCAAACAACGCGGCGGAGTTTTTTGCGCTGACGCGGGAACATGGGCTGAAGAACACGCGGATCGTAATTACGCGGTGACGCCTGCCTAGCCAGCCCCTCATCCCCCTGCCGGGACCTTCTCTCTGTTTTGAAGGGGAGAAGGGATCCGAGGCACCGTTTCCGCTTCATCTTCGACCGTTTCGTAAGAAGTGAACGGTAGAATGCGCGTCCCCATCTTCAACGTGACTGCTTGGCTTTCCTCGGGGTAAACCCGAGGAGAGGGCAATTCTGTCGGGCACTTGATGAGGCAGCTAAGAGCCGCTGGCGACCGTCAGTCGATGCCTGCCACATGCATCAGCCGGTCGAGGCTCGGCACGGTGACGTGGCGGCTGTTTTCGATGCGGATGACATTCTCCTTGCGGAGCTTGGTGATCTGGCGGCTGACGGTCTCGATGGTCAGGCCGAGATAGTCGGCGATGTCGGCGCGCGACAGCGGCAGGTCGAACACGTTCGAGGTGCCGTTTTCCGGGTCGATGTGAGTTGCGATGATGTAGAGGAAGCTTGCGACCTTCTCCTGCGCGGTCTTGCGGCCAAGGGTGAGCATCCAGTCGCGCGCTTCGTCCAGTTCCTTCAGCGCCTGCTCGTGCAGCCGGTGTTCCAGCCCGGGAGCCTCGGAGACCAGCCGCTCGATGACGTTGCGCGGGAAGCAACAGATGTCGGTGTCGACAGCCGCTTCCGCCGTCAGCGCGCTTTCGCGGGTGAAGGGCCGGCCCATGAAATCAGGGGCGAACTGCAGGCCGACGATCTGCTGGCGGCCGTCGGCCAGCACCTTGCTGAGCTTGACGACGCCGGAGATGATATTTGCGTAGCTGTCGGTGGTTTCTCCCTGGCCGATGACCTCGCGGCCGGGCTCGATGCTGCGGCGGGTGGAGTGACGGCTGAGGTCGAGAAGCTGATCCGGAGAGAGCGTACCGCAAACGCCGCCATGGCGCGCCTCGCAGGCGGAGCAGACGGCTGGAACGTCCGAATTATGGATATCCTTGCGGCGATGTTCGTTCACGATCTGCAATTCTTTCTACCTGCATTCCATTGCTCCCTGGATGACCAAAGAGGATGCGGGTCGTTAAATCAAGAGTTGACAGGTGCTAATTCCGAAAGCGCGAAACAATGTCTCATGCTGGCTTGAGCATTGTCAATTTTAACGTGTTAATTCGCCGACTTGATCAAAATCAAAGGCCTCATTGCCGATCCGTCCTAAGCCGTTTTCATGACAGCGGAGAGACTGATGGACGACGCGCTAATCCTCAAGCATGCGAACCCCGTGCCACGCTACACCAGCTACCCGACCGCGCCGCATTTTTCCGAAGCGGTGGGGCCGGTTGACTATCAAAGCTGGCTCGGGGCGATCGGTCCGGATGAGGCGATCTCGCTCTATGCTCACGTGCCCTATTGCGACCGGCTCTGTTGGTTCTGTGCTTGCCATACCAAGCAGACGCTGCGGTATGATCCGGTGGCAACCTACCTCACGGGCCTGCATCGGGAGATTGCAGAGATCGGCGGGCGGGTGAGCCGCGAAGCCAAGGTAACGGCCCTGCATTTCGGCGGCGGCTCGCCGACGCTCGTCAGGCCCGACGACCTGATCGCGCTGAAACGCGCCTTTACCGATCACTTCACCTTCGCGGCTGATTGCGAGATCAGCGTCGAGATGGATCCGAACGATCTCGACGAAGCGCGCCATGATGCGCTGGCGGGGATCGGTATGACGCGGGCGAGCTTCGGCATCCAGGATTTCGACCCCGTCGTGCAGAAGGCGATCAACCGCATCCAGACCTTCGAGCAGACGCGTGACGCGATCGAGGCATCACGGGTAAGGGGCGTGCATTCGGTCAATTGCGACGTGCTCTATGGTTTGCCCTATCAGAGCCTCCAGTCGCTTGAGCGCACCATGGAGGCAGTGCTTTCGCTCGACCCCGATCGCGTCGCACTCTTCGGCTACGCCCATGTGCCGTGGATGAAGACGCATCAGAAGATGATCCCGGACGAAAGCCTGCCCGGCATCGTCGAGCGCTTCGCGCAGATGAGCCGCGCGGCCGAAATGCTGGCTGCCGCCGGCTACGAGTCCATCGGCATCGACCATTTCGCGAAGCCCGACGACAGCCTGGCGCGGGCCAGCCGGGAAGGGCGTCTCCGTCGCAATTTCCAGGGCTATACCGACGATGCCGCCGAAACGCTCGTCGGGCTTGGCGCCTCCGCGATCGGCCAGTTTCGTCAAGGTTATGTCCAGAACATGCCGGCGACCGGTGAGTATCTGCGCCATGTTGAAAACACGGGGCTCGCTGCGGTCCGCGGTTATCGCTTCACACCGGACGACACTTTGAGAGCAAAAGTGATTGCCGACGTCATGTGCCGTTTTGCCTTCTCCTTTGCTGAGGTTGAGGAAGCGTTTCCCGGGCTGGCAGGGGCTGTGATCGAGGAGGCACGGCTGTTTCGGGCGCGCGACGTGGATGGGCTGACGACGATCGAAAACGGGGTTTTCCGCCTGACTGAACGCGGCAGGCCCTTTGCCCGCTCGGTTGCAGCCACCTTCGACGCCTATCTCGGCAACG
Source organism: Ensifer sp. Root558 (assembly GCF_001427045.1). Taxonomy (NCBI): domain Bacteria; kingdom Pseudomonadati; phylum Pseudomonadota; class Alphaproteobacteria; order Hyphomicrobiales; family Rhizobiaceae; genus Ensifer; species Ensifer sp. Root558. The sequence continues at coordinate 616,180 of NZ_LMGC01000001.1, forward strand.
GCCGGGGCCGGCATTCGGTGGCCGTCTGACCCCATGCTCTGTCGCAACACCGTTTTCCAATTCGAAAGCCTTTGCCATCAAGGCCATTGGCTTTTGCGGCGCATTTACCTATAGGATCGCCGAGACTCGACTTAAAATATTAGAGGTATGCGCGTGACAGCTACATTCGACAAGGTTGCCGACATTATCGCGGAAACGAGCGAGATCGATCGCGAGACGATTACGCCGGAAAGCCACACGATCGACGATCTCGGCATCGACAGCCTGGACTTCCTCGACATCGTGTTTGCGATCGACAAGGAATTCGGCATCAAGATTCCGCTCGAGCAGTGGACGCAGGAAGTCAACGAAGGCAAGGTTTCGACCGAAGAATACTTCGTTCTGAAGAACCTCTGCGCCAAGATCGACGAACTGCGGGCTGCCAAGGGCTGATCGGGCTTTCGCCCGAGCCTTGCCACTCGATTTCCAATGCCGCCCGTCGCGCCCCGCGCTTGACAGGCGGCATTGGCGTTTTTACTTGAGCCCGAAACCAACAGGGTGAGCCTCAATGCTCCTTGAATACTTCCAGATGATCGACCGTGTCGAAACGGTCGATCTTTCGGCTGGCCGGCTGACGGCGCGGTCCGTCGTGCCGGAGAAGAGCCCGGTGTTCGAAGGCCATTTCCCAGGCTACCCGCTGGTGCCCGGCGTGCTTCTGATCGAGACCATGGCGCAGGCCTCCGGTTTCCTGGTGCTCGCCGCCACCAATTTCGCCGCCATGCCCTTCCTGATGTCGGTCGACGGCGCCAAGATGCGGACCTTCGTCGAGCCCTCGGCCGAACTCGAGATCGAGGCTTTCCTCGAGCATGAAGGTTCGGGCTTTGCCGTCACCAAGGCGAAGATCACCTCTGGCGGCAAGAAGGTCTGCGATGCCCAGCTGAAACTGAGAACGATGCCGTTCGATCAGGTTCCGCTCGGCGATATCGTGCGCAAGCGGGCTGGAGAAGTGGGTCTGATGGCGGCGCTTTCGGCGGCAGCCGGTTCGGAGAAGTAAGATGAGCAAATCTGCAAACGACGTTGTCATTACCGGCGTCGGTATCGTCACCAGCCAGGGCGTCGGCGTCGAGCCGCATCTGGCGCTGCTTACCGCCGGCACGTCGCCGGCCGTGCGCGTCGAGACCGAAAAGTTCAGCCCCTATCCGGTGCACCCGCTGCCGGAGATCGACTGGTCGCAGCAGATCGCCAAGCGTGGCGACCAGCGGCAGATGGAAAACTGGCAGCGTCTCGGCGTTTTTTCCGCGGGCCTGGCGCTCGATGACGCCGGTCTCAAGGACAATCTCGAAGCCTGCGGCAGCATGGACATGATCGTCGCTGCCGGCGGCGGCGAGCGTGACATCAACGTCGATTCGCTGATCGTCGACGAGGCGCTGAAGCGCAACGACCGCGAACAGCTCCTCAATGAAAAGCTGACGACCGAACTGCGCCCGACGCTGTTCCTGGCCCAGCTTTCGAACCTGCTCGCCGGCAACATCTCGATCGTGCACAAGGTCACCGGTTCGTCGCGCACCTTCATGGGCGAGGAAGCGGCCGGCATCTCGGCGATCGAAACCGCCTTTGCCCGGATCAAGGCCGGCCAGTCGACGCATACGCTCGTCGGCGGCGCGTTTTCGGCCGAGCGCCTGGACATCATGCTGATGATCGAGGCGATCCAGGGCCAGGCGACCGGTGACTGGCACCCGATCTGGTCGCGCAGCCGCGACAACGGCGGCGGCATGATCCCCGGGTCGGTCGGAGCCTTCCTGGTGCTGGAATCACGCGAGTACGCCGAAGCCCGTGGCGCCCGTATCTATGCGACGATCGACGCGATCGGCAGCGACCGCGGCAGCCGCGCTGACGGCAAGCTCGAAGCCCGCCTTGCGGACCTTGCGAAACCGGCCGAAAAGCTCGACCCTGCAGGCACCGTGGTCTTTTCCGGCACGTCAGGCTTTCATGATCTCGTCGCCAGCGAAAAGGCGTTCCTGCAGGCCAATCTGGCCGGCGCGCCGGTGCGTGCCTATGGCGGCATCGTCGGGCACAGCATCGAGGCGCAGTTTCCGGCGGGCCTCGCGCTTGCTGCACTCACGCTCGGCCACGGCGCCAAGGTACCGGCCTTCGACGGCAGCTTCGAAAAGCCGATGACGGCGGCTGCCCGGTCGGCGGTCGTGACCACCGTCGGTCATTCACGCGGCGAAGGCGTCGCGGTCCTTTCGGCCGAATAAGAGGAACGATTGATGAGCAACGCTTACAAGGATCATCTCGGTCGTCCGATCGTCGCCGTCACTGGCATGGGCGTCATCACCTCGCTCGGCCAGGGGCTCGAGGACAACTGGTCGGCGCTGACCGGCGGCGTCTCCGGCATCCGCAAGATCACCCGTTTCCCGACGGAGGGTCTCAACACCCGCATCTCCGGCATGGTCGATTTCATCGAGGTGCCGGCGGCCAACTCCGTCGAGCGCTCCTACGCCATGGCGCGCGAGACGACGCTGGAAGCGCTGGCGCAGGCGGGGCTTTCCGGCGACTTCAACGGTCCGCTGTTTCTGGCCGCCCCGCCGATCGAGCCTGAATGGAGCGCGCGCTTCGAGCTTGCCGACCGCTCGCCGCCTTCCGAACAGCCGGGCGATGCGTACAACCGTTTCCTCGCCGCGATGCGCCAGAAGGCCGATCCGGTGTTCCATGAGGCCGTGCTCTTCGGCTCGATCTCCGAGCGCCTTGCCGATCGCTTCGGCACGCGCGGCCTGCCGGTGACGCTCTCGACGGCCTGTGCCTCGGGCGCGACCGCGATCCAGCTCGGCGTCGAGGCGATCCGCCAGGGCCGCACCGATCGTGCGCTGACGGTAGCGACCGATGGTTCGGTCAGCGCCGAAGCACTCATCCGCTTTGCGCTGCTTTCCGCGCTCTCCACCCAGAACGATCCGCCGGAGAAGGCCTCCAAGCCCTTCACAAAGGATCGGGACGGCTTCGTCATCGCCGAAGGCGCTGCGACCCTGGTCCTGGAATCGCTTGAATCTGCCGTTGCCCGCGGCGCCCGTGTCTACGGCATCCTGAAGGGCTGCGGCGAGAAGGCCGATCTCTTCCACCGCACGCGCTCGTCGCCCGACGGCGGCCCGGCGATTGCGACGATCCGCGCGGCCCTTGCCGACGCCGGCATCGACGAAGGCGGCATCGGCTACATCAACGCGCACGGCACCTCGACGCCCGAGAACGACAAGATGGAATATCTGTCGATGTCTGCCGTCTTCGGTGAGCATCTGCCGTCGATCCCGGTCTCGTCGAACAAGTCGATGATCGGCCACACCCTGACGGCCGCCGGCGCGGTCGAGGCGGTGTTCTCGATTCTGACGATGCTGACGGGCACGCTGCCGCCGACGATCAACTACCAGAACCCCGATCCGGCGATCGTGCTCGACGTGGTGCCGAACGTGAAACGCAGCCAGCAGGTGTCTGCGGTGCTGTCGAACTCCTTCGGTTTCGGCGGCCAGAACGCCAGCCTGGTGATGACGGCCGAGCCGGCTTGAGCCGGACCTGGTGAAACGAAATACCCCCCTCTGGCCTGCCGGCCATCTCCCCCAACAAGGGGGAGATCGACGCGCGGCCGGCCGATCGCTCCAATAACAAGGCCCGATTTCGGTGCTTTTCGTGAAGGGCAAAGGGGTGCCACATCCAATCTCCCCCCTTGTGGAGGAGATGCCCGGCAGGGCAGAGGGGGCTAACGCGCCGCTCTCTGTAGAATGGCGACATGCCCACAAGACGTGTATATGCCGCCTGTCGATCTGAACATTTAAAGGAAGAACCATGCGCGCCCTGCAACTGCTCGATGACCGCAAGCTCGAAATCACCGACATTCCGGAACCGGAAGCACCCGGCCCGGGCGAGGTGACGTTGCGCGTCAAGGCGGTTGCGCTCAACCATATCGACGTCTGGGGCTGGCGCGGCATGGCATTCGCCAAGCGCAAGATGCCGCTCGTCATCGGCGCCGAGGCAGCAGGCGTCGTCGACAGCATCGGTCCCGGTGTTTCAAGCGTGCTTCCGGGCCAGCTCGTCTCGATCTACGGCGCGCGCACCTGCGGCCTCTGCCGTCCGTGCAAGGAAGGCCGCGACAACCTCTGCGAACATGTCGGCGGCGTTCACGGCTTCCACCTCGACGGCTTCGCGCAGGAAAAGATCAACCTGCCGGCGCGCCTGCTGGTACCGGCACCTCCGGGCGTCGACGCGGTCGCTGCAGCCCTTGCTCCGGTCACCTTCGGTACCGTCGAGCACATGCTGTTCGACAACGCCAAGCTTGAGCCCGGCGAAACCATCCTCGTGCATGCTGGCGGTTCCGGCATCGGCTCGGCGGCGATCCAGCTTGCCAAGAAGATCGGCTGCACCGTGATCACCACCGTCGGCTCCGACGACAAGATCGAGAAGGCCAAGGCGCTCGGCGCCGATCACGTCATCAACTACCGCACCGACCGCTTCGAGGGCGTGGTGCGCAAGCTTACCAAGAAGAAGGGCGTCGACGTCGTGTTCGAACACGTCGGCAAGGACACCTGGGCGGGCTCGATGCTCTGCATGAAGCGCGGCGGCCGCTTGGTCACCTGCGGCTCGACCTCGGGCGTGTCCACCGACATGAACCTGATGATGCTGTTCCAGCAGCAGCTGAAGCTGCTCGGCTCCTTCGGCTGCCGCATGGAAAACATGGCGAACGCCATGCAGAAGATGGCGCGCGGCCTCGTACATCCGGTCATCGACACCGAAATCGGCCTCGACGAGATCGACCGCGCGCTGGAGCGCATGGAATCGCGCCAGATCTTCGGCAAGATCATCCTGAAGATGGATTGATCGACGTGCGCATGCTGATCACACGGCTGGTGCTGGCGGCGGATCGTTTCCGCCAGTGGCTGATTGCGCAGTTCGTGTTTCTGCTTCTGACGATCCTGAAGATGTTTCCCGCTGACGGCGCGATCAACTTCATGGATCGCGCCCTGCGGTTCATCGGCCCGAAGACCAGCCGTCAGAAGCTGACGCTGACGAACCTGCGCAATGCATTCCCGGAAAAGAGCGAAGCGGAGATCGAGCAGATCGCGCTCGAAAGTTGGGGCAACATGGGCCGCATGGCGGCCGAATACGTGTTCCTCGACCGTCTCTTCGATTTCGACCCGGAGCGCACGACGCCCGGGCGCATCGAAGTCTCGGGCATTCCCTTGTTCCTCGAGCTTCGCGACAATCCGCGCCCCTTCATCGTCTTTACCGCGCATAGCGGCAATTTCGAAATGCTGCCGGTCGCCGGCTCAGCCTTCGGGCTCGACGTGACGGTGCTGTTCCGGCCGCCGAACAACCCATACGTGGCCGAGAAGGTCTTCAACTTCCGCGCAGAACGCATGGGCAAGCTCGTGCCGTCGCATGCGGGCTCGTCCTTTGCGCTCGCCCGCCAGCTGGAGCGCGGCCAGGGCGTCGGGGTTCTCGTCGACCAGAAATTCCGCAAGGGTCTAAAGACCAAGTTCTTCGGCCAGGATGTGCAGACCAACCCGCTGCTCGCCAAGCTCGTCCGCCAGTTCAACTGCGAGGTCTATCCGGCCCGCTGCATCCGCTTGCCGGGTGGCCGTTTCCGCCTGGAGATCGAACCGGCGATCGCCATCCCACGCAAGGCCGACGGCAGCGTCGACGTGACCGCTACGGCGCAGGTTCTGAACGACAAGGTGGAAAGCTGGGTGAGGGAGTATCCCGGCCAATGGCTCTGGTATCACGACCGCTGGCACATCAAGCGCTACCTGAAAGACTGATTCTCCTTCGCCCGCGACCCCAGCCAGATTGCGTCTTGCGCAAGCAGGCTTGATCTTCCTGCAAGCCCGGCACCCCGTGTGCCGGGCTTTGCGTTTTGCCAAGTACGCGGGGGCATCGGCGCCGATCTTCCCTCGAAAACGTGCGTAAACGTTAAGTTTTTCTTTCTGCTGTTGAACGCTATCGCAATGAGTGTAAACTTATGCCTGTCGCGTGAGAAAATGCCTGCAAGCGCTTTGGATGACCCGAGCAGTGCGGTTTTACGCGGAAGTGGTGGGGGAAACGTCAAGAACCAGATCAGTGTCCTGAGCATCTACGCCTGTTTTGTAAGTGCATCGAAGCGGTTTTGCCGTGGGGGAATTGGGGTTTCGAATTGAACGCACTGATTGAGCTGTTCTGGTTCAAATATTCGCAGCTGCAGTATGCCGTTCGTACGGCAGACGAGCATTTGATCAGCATTCTGGATCGCGAATTGGATCCGATCTTGAGATCCGTCTACGACGAGAAGGCGGTGAGCGTCGAAGATGCCCGGCTTCAGTTTCAGTTCCTGATCGACATTCTGCGCGTCGAAGCCGACGACATTTCCTGCGTGCTGCGCCATTCGCAGTTGCTGCAATCGCTGATCAATCGCTACTTCGCGGCGACCGGTGCGGAGAACCTCGCCGACCTGCAACTGGAGCGCCTGCCGGCGCAGCCGAACAAGGGCAGGGCGGACGAAGGATTGCTCAACGAGGCGATCCTCGACAGCTTCCCGGACCGGCTTGCGGTGATCACGCCCGACTACCGCTATCTTTACACCAATCCGCGCAATGCCGAGCATCTGGAAAGCCGCCCGATGGACCTGATCGGCCGGCATATCGTCGAGTTCATCGGCATCCAGCGGTTCGAGCTCCGGGTGAAATCCTATCTCGACCGGTGTTTCGCCGGCGAAGTGGTGGACTACACCTTCGCCAAGACGGTGGACGCGCGCACGGTCGTCGTGCGCTGCCGGCTGACGCCGTGCATGTCGAGCACCGGCAAGCTCATCGGCGCTATTCTAGTGATCCAGGAACATGCCGACCGCCGCCGCGCGATCGCGGCCTGAGGCGCCGGTTCCGGCGGTATCAATCGAAAATGCATGAGGGGAGCGCGGCCGGGTAACGGCCGCCTTGCATGTCCACCTGCCGCGAAGGCCGGTTCACCCGACCGGCGCGGTGATGCTGCGCAGACATTCCTGCTCGAAGCCGACGTGCCGCCTGAGGCTCGTGAAGAAGCCGCGCAGCATGTAGCCGGCGGTCTCGGCATTGACCGTCTGGTCGGCAGCGCCGAGGCGCTCCAGCATTTCGGTCAGCTCCTCGGCGAAGCACTCGTCCTCGCAATGTTCGTATTTCAGCCGCTCCAGCGTCGCGCCGAGCGTCGGATCGCCGCGGTAGGTGCGTTCGATCCAGGAGAAGACGAGGTTTTCTTCGCCCGAGTGCATCTCGCGGATCAGCGGCTCCAGCACCTTTGCGGCATAGAGGCATTTCTGCCGGTCGATTTCCGCAGGCAGGCTGTCGGCGATTTCCTCCAGGCAATTGCAGAGCGCAAGCTGCTCCTCGTGGGCGCGGGCAAGCCAGGCAAACGGCTCGGCCACGGACTCCCGCCGGGGGGCCGGGTCCAGCCGGCTGCGGATTCGTCCGTCTTCAAAAGTCTTTTTCATCGGCTTCAGACGCCAGCTCCCACGGCGCTCCCTATTGTTTGCCGAGGATGATCCAAACGAGGTGACAAAGCCTTGATCTGAATCAAGGCCGGGCTGCCCCGATTCTGACACTTTCGGGCAAGCTGCGGTGACACCCCTCGTTTCGGGGTGTTGTCGCGTGCGTTCGGATAAAGTTGGGGACCCAACCATGAAATACACATTCGAGATGATCCTGCTCGGGGTCGGTGCATTCCTGGCGCTTGTCGGCGCCGGGTTTGCCCAGGACCGGCACTTCGAAGCCCATATGTGGGTGCTGTTCTTCACGCTTCTTGCCGGCACCATCCTCCTGATGCGCCGCATCGAGTTCAGCCCGGCTTCCGCGGGCAGGGCGTCACCGCCGCCACCCCAGTCGGAGTATTTTGACGAGGTGGTCAAGTACGGCGTGATCGCCACCGTCTTTTGGGGCGTCGTCGGCTTTCTCGTCGGTGTCGTGGTTGCACTCCAGCTTGCCTTCCCGGACCTCAACATCGAGCCCTGGTTCAACTTCGGCCGCATGCGGCCGTTGCACACCTCGGCGGTCATCTTCGCCTTCGGCGGCAACGCGCTGATCGCAACGTCCTTCTACATCGTCCAGCGCACCAGCCGTGCCCGCCTCTTCGGCGGCAATCTCGGCTGGTTCGTGTTCTGGGGCTACCAGCTCTTCATCATCATGGCCGCCACCGGCTATCTGCTGGGCATCACCCAGTCGAAGGAATACGCGGAGCCGGAATGGTATGTGGACCTGTGGCTGACGATCGTCTGGGTCGCCTATCTCGCCGTCTTTCTCGGCACGCTGCTGACGCGCAAGGAGCCGCATATCTATGTGGCCAACTGGTTCTACCTCGCCTTCATCGTCACGATCGCGATGCTGCACATCGTCAACAACCTGGCGGTTCCGGTCTCCTTCCTCGGCTCCAAGAGCTACTCGGCCTTTGCCGGGGTGCAGGATGCGCTGACGCAATGGTGGTACGGGCATAATGCCGTCGGCTTCTTCCTGACGGCCGGCTTCCTCGGCATGATGTATTACTTCATTCCGAAGCAGGCCAATCGCCCTGTTTACTCCTACCGCCTGTCGATCATCCACTTCTGGTCGCTGATCTTCATGTACATCTGGGCGGGTCCGCACCACCTCCACTACACCGCGCTGCCCGACTGGGCGCAGACGCTCGGCATGGTGTTCTCGGTCATGCTCTGGATGCCCTCCTGGGGCGGCATGATCAACGGCCTGATGACGCTTTCGGGCGCCTGGGACAAGATCCGTACCGACCCGATCATCCGCATGATGGTCATGGCCGTTGCCTTCTACGGCATGGCGACCTTCGAAGGTCCGATGATGTCGATCAAGACGGTCAACTCGCTCAGCCACTACACCGACTGGACCATCGGCCACGTGCATTCCGGCGCGCTCGGCTGGAACGGCCTCATCACCTTCGGCGCGATCTACTATCTCGTTCCGAAGCTGTGGAACCGCGAGCGTCTCTACAGCGTGCGCATGGTCAACTGGCACTTCTGGCTCGCCACCCTCGGCATCGTCGTCTACGCGGCGGTCATGTGGGTTGCCGGCATCCAGCAGGGCCTGATGTGGCGCGAGTACGACGACCAGGGCTTCCTCGTCTATTCCTTCGCGGAATCGGTCGCGGCCATGGTTCCCTACTACGTGCTGCGTGCCCTTGGCGGCGCACTCTTCCTCGCCGGAGCTCTGCTCATGGCCTTCAACGTAACCATGACCATCCTCGGCCGCGTGCGCGATGAAGCCCCGATCTTCGGTGCGACGCCCGCGCTCAAGGCTGCGGAATAGGAGGGCATAGAGAATGTCCATTCTCGACAAACACGCGACGCTCGAACGCAACGCGACCCTGCTGCTCGTCGGCTCGCTGCTCGTCGTCTCTGTCGGCGGCATCGTGGAAATCGCGCCGCTCTTCTACCTCGAAAACACCATCGAGAAGGTGGAGGGCATGCGTCCCTATTCGCCGCTGGAGCTTGCCGGCCGCGACATCTATGTGCGTGAAGGCTGCTATGTCTGTCACAGCCAGATGATCCGCCCGTTCCGCGACGAAGTGGAGCGCTACGGTCACTACTCGCTGGCGGCGGAATCCATGTACGACCATCCGTTCCAGTGGGGCTCCAAGCGCACTGGGCCGGACCTGGCGCGCGTCGGCGACCGCTACTCCAACGAGTGGCACGTGCAGCACATGATCGAGCCGCGCTCGGTGGTGCCGGAATCGGTGATGCCGAGCTACGCCTTCCTCAAGGCGACGCCGCTCGATGTGAACAACATCGCCGCGAACCTCAAGGCCAACAAGGCGGTCGGCGTGCCCTACACGGACGAGATGATCGACAACGCGCTTGCCGACATCAAGGCGCAGGCAGATCCGAACGCCGACACGTCCGGCGTCGAGGGCCGCTATCCGAAGGCCAAGCTCGGCGACTTCGACGGCGATCCGCAGAAGCTGACGGAGATGGACGCGCTCATCGCTTATCTGCAGATGCTCGGCACGCTGGTCGACTTCTCCACCTATGACGACACCACCGGCTATCGCTAAGGAGACCGCACCATGGAAACCTACACGGCCATGCGCCAGTTCGCCGATAGCTGGGCGCTCCTTGCCATGACGCTCTTTTTCCTGGGCGTCGTCGCCTTCATCTTCCGGCCCGGCGCCAAGAAGGCCGCCGATGATGCCGCAGCCATCCCCCTGAAGGAGGATTAATAGAATGGCGGACAAACACGTCGACGAAATCAGCGGCGTCGAGACCACCGGCCACGAATGGGACGGTATCCGCGAGCTTAACAATCCGATGCCGCGCTGGTGGGTCTATACCTTCTACGCGACCATCGTCTGGGCGGTCGGCTACATGATCGTCTATCCGGCCGTGCCGCTTCTGACCGACGCCACCAAGGGCGTGCTCGGCTATTCGAGCCGCGCCGAGGTGAGTGCGGAGCTTGCCAGCGCCAAGGCAGCGCAGGCCGGCAACATCGAGAAGATCGCGTCGAGCTCGCTCGCCGACATCATGGCCGATCCGCAGCTGCAGCACTTCGCCGTTTCCGGCGGTGCCTCGGCCTTCAAGGTCAACTGCGCCCAGTGCCACGGCTCGGGTGCGGCCGGTTCTGCCGGCTTCCCGAACCTGAACGACGACGACTGGCTCTGGGGTGGGAAGCCCGAAGAGATCTACCAGACGATCGCCCACGGCATCCGCTATAACGGCGACGACGACACCCGCGTCTCGGAAATGCCGTCCTTCGCGGAAATCCTGCAGCCGGAAGAGATCAAGCAGACGGCGGCCTATGTCGTCAGCCTCACCGGCACGCCGTCGGATGCCTCCATGGTAGAGCCGGGCAAGGCGCTGTTTGAGGCAAACTGCGCCTCCTGCCACGGTGCCGACGCCAAGGGCAACCGCGAGTTCGGCGCGCCCAACCTTGCCGATGCGCTGTGGCTCAACGGCTCGAGCGAACAGGCGATCGTCGCCCAGATGAAGGCGCCCAAGCACGGCGTCATGCCCGCCTGGCTACCACGCCTCGGCGACACCACCGTCAAGCAGCTCGCCATCTTCGTGCATTCGCTGGGTGGCGGCGAGTAAGAGGAACGAGGGGCTTGCGGACCTGCCACTCATCCGTAGGTGATGGTGGCGCCCCTCATTCGCCTGCTGGCCCTTCTCCCCGCCGGGCGGGGAGAAGGGCGTAAGCCGCGCTGGCCTCGCCAGGTTAAACGTAAGGTTGGCGATGGAGCCGCCCATCACGTTCTTGAGTGGGCTACCGCTCAGGCTTTTCAGGCTTGATGCCGGGCGGGTGCCCCAGCGTTTCTCTCCCCGCCAGGCGGGGAGAGATGTCCGGCAGGACAGTGAGGGGCAGCTCTCATCCATCCAGTCGAGAAGGCCGCGCCAAATGGCGCGGCCTTTTTCATCTGGAGCGTTTCGTCATTGAGGGAAGATGTCAATGAATTGGCCGACGTGTCCTCTCAAGATCTCGCCTTTTCGCCGACACGCCTTCGCAACGAAACCACGGCAAGCGTCGCCATGATCGCGATGGCGACGGCGCAAACGGCGGCGGCTGCGTTGAAGCCGGTCATGAAGGCGGCCTGGGCTTGCTCCAGCATGCCCGCCGGTAGCTCGGTCGCGACGGATACGGCGCCGGCGAGGCTGTCCGACAGCCTGTCGCCGATCTCGCCGGGGATCAGCGTCTGGCCGGCCATTTCGATGCGGTAGACGGCGGTGGTCAGGCTGCCGAGCGTGGCGATGCCGACGGCAAGGCCGAGTTCCTGCACCACTTCGGAGAGGGCCGAGGCCGTTCCGGCCTTTTCGGCGGGCGCTGCGCTGACGACGAGATCGGTGCCAAGCGCGGCAATGGTTCCAAGGCCGAGATAGACGAGCGCAAATGCGGCGGTTACCAGCCCGACCCCGTATGGCGTATGGCCGAGCTGGGCGAGCAGGAGGTAGCCGACCACGGAGAGCGCCAGCGCCGCTGCGATCACGGGGCCGGGGCCGAAGCGCCTGGCGATGAGCGGTGCGGTGATGCCGGCCAAAAGCATGGCGAGCGCCGAGGGGCCCATTCTCAGGCCCGCCGACAGCGGAGAAAGCCCGACGACAAGCTGCAGATACTGGGTGATGAGCAGCATCGTGCCGCCGACAGCCGTCAGGCCGATCAGGAGGATCAACAGCGCGGTGCGGAAGGCGCGGTCGGAGAAGAGCTCGAGGTCGATCAGCGGGCTTCGAAGCCGGCGTTGTCGCCGGATGAAGAGGAGCGTGGCGACGAGGCCGACGGTCAGGCCGAGGGTGGCGCCGAGCCCAAGGCCATCCTTGGCGATCTGCTTGATGCCGTAGACGATGGGCAGCAGCCCCGCCAGCGACAGCGCCACACTGGCCATGTCCAGGCGGTCCGATTGCGGGGCACGATATTCCGGCAGCAGAAACGGCGCGACGATGAGCAGCAGCCCGACGATCGGCAGTGCGACGAGGAAGGCAGCCCCCCACCAGTAACGTTCGAGCAGGATGCCGCCGACGATCGGCCCCGCGGCCATGCCGAGCGCGAACATGGTCGCCCAGACGCCGATCGCAAGCGCGCGCTGGTGCGGGTTCAGGAACATGTTGCTGATCAGCGCCAGGGTCGGCGGCATCAGCGTTGCGCCGGCAACGCCGAGTGCCGCGCGTGCACTGATCAGCATGGTGGCGCTGGTGGAATAGGCCGAAAGCACCGAGGCGACGCCGAAGGCGGCCGCGCCCAGCATCAGGAGCTTGCGGCGACCGATGCGATCGCCGAGCGTTCCCATCATGATCAGAAAGCCCGCGATCATGAAGCCGTAGGCGTCGACGATCCAGAGCGCCTGGGTGCTGGTGGGCTTCAGATCCGCCGCGAGCGCCGGCAAAGCGAGATGCAGCAGCGTCAGGTCGAGCCCGAGCAGGATGGTGGGGAGCGCGAGCAGGGCGAGCCCGGCCCATTCTCGCAGGCCCGCGCGCGTTTCACCCGGATCGGCATGGTCGGTGAGGTGGGATGGTCGGTCGCTGAGAATTGTCAAAAGTGGCCTCCGTCTTCGCTTGGGCTGGTTGCGGAGACCACATCTTCAGGGCACAGTCATCCTGTTACAATTTAAGTAGTTATCCTATTACTGAGAGCAATAGCGTGAACGAACGAAGTCTTGAGCGAAGCAAGAACGAGCTGTCGGAGTTTTTGACGAGACACAGGGCGAAGCTGACGCCGGCCGATGCCGGCCTTGCCTTCACCGGGCGGCGGCGCACCCCGGGCCTCAGGCGGGAGGAGGTGGCAGCGCTCGCCGGTGTCGGGCTCACCTGGTACACGTGGTTCGAGCAAGGGCGCGACATCAAAGTGTCGGAGGCGTTCCTGCTGAATGTGGCGCGAGCGCTGAAGCTCGACGACGCCGAATGCAGCCATCTGTTCCTGCTTGCCCACAAGCGGCCGCCACCGCCGGAGGCACATCATCGCGTCACCGTTTCGCCGCTGATCCAGACGTTGCTGGACGAGCTCACGGTCCGGCCGGCCCATGTGATCAACCTGCGCTGGGATGTCGTTGCCTGGAACGCTGCGGCAGACGCTCTGTTCGGCTTTAGCGCCCGGCAGCCGGAGCTTGGCAATATCCTGCAAATGGTGTTTGCCGATCCCGAGATACGGAGGCGCATGCCCGCCTGGCGCGAGGACGCGCCGAAGCTGCTTGCCCAGTTCCGATACGATTTTGCCGTGGCGCCGGATGATCCGTCGATGCTGGCCCTGGTCGAAAGCCTGAAGGACCTGTCGGCCGATTTCAGGCGCTGGTGGGCAGCGCCTGGCATTGACGAGGTCCGTCGCGGGATCGGGTCCCTGATCGATGCCGGGAGCGGGCGCCTGCGTTTCCGCCACGAGACGTTGGTTGTGGACGAGCACCGGCATCTGCGGATGGTGGTTTACTTCGCCGAACCGGCGCTTGCCTGACGGCGACGCCCGAAGCAGCAGGCGCCGGGCCTTCTTATTCGAGGGCTGCGGCGATGGTGGCGCCGACCACGACGCTCGATAGCGCCGTGCCGAGCAGCAGCGAGGTGTTGACCGGCTTTCTCACGACCGTGCCGAAGTTGAAAAGGTTCATCGGCAGGAGGTGAAAACCGCCGCTTTCCGGCTTGCTCGACGGCGCTTCCATGAAGCATTCGTCGTCGAACCAGATCCAGTCGTCGCGCCAGGTCCAGCAGCCGTGCTGGCGATAAATGTTTGCCACCTGCTCGGCGAAGCCCTTGTCGGCGGGCAGACGGATATAGTCTTGCGGCCTGCGGCTGAAATACTGCATGGCGAGCGGCATGGAGCGCTCGGTGCAATAGTTCGACATCCAGAGCTTGAAGCCGATCTCGTCGCGCAGCCGGTCCAGCACCCGGAAGACCTGGACGTGATCCTCATGGCCGTATTCGCCCCAGGGATTGTGGGTGAAGACGTTCATGTCGGGCTTCAGGAGCGGCAGCAGCGTGCGATAGAGCGTTTCGTAATTGTCCCGGTAAGCCTGGGCGATCGGCCGGGTGGAGTGGCGGAAGCTGCCGGGCATGATCTGCGACAGCGATTTCTTGACGATGCGCTTGGCTTCGCGGCGTGTGCCTTCGGTGCCGAACTCCATTCCGAAGGGACCGGGCTTCGGGTTCGTCCAGTCGGCGCAATCGAAGGAGCCGGTTTCTTCCATTTCCAGAAAGCGCACGTTGCCGCGGGGGTAGGCCTTGATCGCAGCGGCGCGTGCGTCGCCCATCTGCGGCTCCGACCAGATATCGCGGTAAAGGATGATCACCTCGTCGACTTTTCGGAGGATCGAGGTGAACCACAGCAACTCGTCATCGGGATGGGCGCCGATGATGACCGAGTTCTTCAGAAAATCATGCGTGTCGGCCATGCTCTTGCGCGCCCTCGTGTTCGTCGCGCGCAATTCTGACGTGTAGAGATTAAACCGGCGTAAAGCGGGAGCGCGTGTCCACAGGGAATCGGTGCGGTTGCAATGGACCGACTAGCTGCTGGTCAGCCAATGTGACGGCCTCACCAACATCTCCCTCATTTCTGTGCTCGTCACAGAAATCCGGTCGCGCCGCGTCGGCGGCGCGAGAAGGGCGGGTGCCGGCATTTTTATTTGGCATCTCTGCCCTGCAGACGCACGGCCGCTTGATCTCTGTGACGAGCACAGAGATGAGGGACGAGAGGGGAGCGGCCGTTCGCCAGTGTCTAAGGGTCGTTTCAGTGCCGCGCCTTCATGGGCCTGCTTACTGCGCAGACCAGACCGCCAGTTCGTAACCATCCGGGTCGGCGAAATGAAAGCGCCTTCCGCCAGGGAAGGTGAAGATCGGCTTGACGATCCTGCCTCCGGCCTTTTCGACGCGGGCGAGCATATCCTCGAGCTTGTCGGCATAGAGGATGAT
The DNA here is from genome assembly GCF_001427045.1 of Ensifer sp. Root558. Classification (NCBI taxonomy): domain Bacteria; kingdom Pseudomonadati; phylum Pseudomonadota; class Alphaproteobacteria; order Hyphomicrobiales; family Rhizobiaceae; genus Ensifer; species Ensifer sp. Root558. Next base: position 631,517 of record NZ_LMGC01000001.1, read on the forward strand.
CAGCGGTCCGCCGCTGCCGACGGGGCCGGTGGTGGTAAAGCCGCCGGTCAGTCGGCCGTCCTGGAATTCGCAATATTCCGGGCCGTAGTCGGTGAAGGTCCAGCCGAAGGCGCTGCCGTAGAAGGCCTTGGTGGCGGCGATGTCGGAGACATTGAACTCGACATAGTCGATGCGGCTGTCGTTGCCCTTGTTACCCATTTTTCTACCTGTCTTCTCCGGATTCCATGATCGATTTCAAGGTGGCGAGATCCTTCGCCACCCAGCCGGCATCGCCGGCAAATTGTTCGGCGCTCATGCCCGGCTGCCGCAGCAGCGTGAACATCACCTCCGCGCCGTCGCCGTTCGGCACGACGCGCAGCGCATTGTGGACCTCTGTGCCGTCTTCCAGCGTGACGAGATGATCGGTGACGCCGAAGGCGTTGTCAGGCGCAAAGCGCACGCGGGCATTACCGAGCGGACCCGGCGCCAGCCAGTGATCACCCTCGCGGGTCAAGCCCGACGACAGGCCGGACGCCCAGCGCGGCATGTTCTCGGGCTTTGCCATGAAGGCATAGACGTCGCGCCAGTCGCGGTCGATGGTGGTGTGAACGATCTTTGCTTCAAGTGTTGACATGCTTTGTTCTCCTGCATGACGGAGTAGCACGGGTCGCCCGACCGGTCTTGAACGAAACGGCCAGTCAGGCCGCCCGCCGGTCACCGACGAGCTGGCGGCGGATTTCGGCGGGTGAGAGCGAGGTCAGCTGCCTGGCCTCGCGCGACAGATGCGCCTGGTCGGCATAGCCGGCATCGAGCGCAAGCAGGCCGAGCGTGGCGGAGGGGTCCCTTTGGCAAGCCCCGAGGAAGCGCTGCAGGCGCAGGATGCGGTCGAGCGTCTTGGCGCCGTAGCCGAAATGCTCGTGGCAGCGGCGCCTCAGCGTCCTTTCACTGGTGCCGGTGATGGTAGCGAGGGCGCGGATGGGGTTGTTGTCGGACGAGCCATGGCTCTGCCGCAGATGGGCGAGGGTGGCGGCGATATCGCCTGATGGCGGCGAGACGGCCGGCAGGCGCTCAAGCACCGCTTCCGTGAGCATCTCGGCGCGGTGGACCGCATCGGGCGCGTCCTCAATCCTGGTTTCGAGTTTGCGCGCGGCTGGACCCCAGAAGGCGTCGAGCGGAACGACCGCGCCGATGATCTGCGAAAGCGATGTGTGCAGGAAGGATGCCGCGATGCCCGGGCGGAAGCGCAGGCCGATGATGTCGGTGCCCGGCGCGAAGACGGGGAAAGCGGCCACCCGGTCAGGCCCGGCAACCGCCAGGCCGTGCCTGGACCAGAGGATATCGACACAGCCGTCGGGCACGACCGCGATGGGTGCGGCCGTCCCCTCCGGCAATTGGTGGCGCCAGAGGCATTCGACATGGCCGACGAGTGCGCCGGGCGCGGCATACTCTCGATAGATACCGCGCCGCTTGGCCAGTGTCGGCTCTGCCGGAGCCGGCTCCGTCTGTCTCAGCGGCCCGTGGGCGCCGTCCATGCCTTGTCCTCCACGCTTCGGACCGTGCCGGCCGCCTCTTGGCGCGACCAGATCTCGCCGTCGATCTGGCCCTGCAGCTCCGGATAGTCGGCCGCATGGAACACCGGGTCGAGACCCTGCCGGCGCTGGGCGAAATAGTCCTTCGTCAGTTTGGCAATGGTACCGGAGAGGAGCACGATGGCAATGAGGTTGATCGTTGCCATCAGCCCCATCGAGGCGTCTGCCGCGTCGAACACGGTGGTGATGCTTTCGGACGCGCCCCAGACGACCATGACGAGCACGGCGCAGCGCATGACCAGAACGCCGACGCGATTGGCGCCGCCGAGATAGGTGAGCGCATTCTCCGCATAGGAATAGTTGCCGATGATCGAGGTGAAGGCGAAGAAGAAGATCGCGACGGCGATGAAGTAGCTGCCGCCCCAGCCGATATGCACGTTCATGGCCGCTTGCGTCAGCTGCGTTCCGGTGACGCCGGAACCGGGTTCCAAGGTGCCCGACAGCAGGATCATGACCGAGGTCGCGGTGCAGATCAGGATCGTATCGATGAAGACGCCGAGCGACTGCACAAAGCCTTGCGATGCCGGGTGATGCGGCACGGGCGTGGCGACGGCCGCGATGTTCGGGGCCGAGCCCATCCCGGCTTCGTTGGAAAACAAGCCACGCTTGACGCCGTTCATCATCGCAGCCGTGACGCCGCCGGCGACACCGCCTGCCGCTTCCTGCAGGCCAAAGGCGCTGGAGATGATCGTCCACAGCACGCTCGGCACGATCGACGCGTTGACGACGAGCACGTAGATCGCGGTCAGGAGATAGGCGATCGCCATGAAGGGCACGACGATTTCGGCGACGCGGGCGATCTGGCGGATGCCGCCGAAGATGACGATGCCGGAGATGGTCGCAACCGCGATACCGACGGCGATCTTGGGCACACCGAACGCACCCTGGACGGCGTCCGCGATGGAATTGGCCTGCACGGCGTTGAAGACGAGGCCGAAGGAGAGGATCAGGCAGACGGAGAAGATCGTCGCCGCCCAGGGCGCGTTGAGGCCGCGGGCGATGTAGAAGGCGGGACCGCCGCGATATTGACCGTTTTCGTTGCGCACCTTGTAGAGCTGCGCCAGCGCGCTTTCCGCATAGGCCGTCGCCATGCCGACGAGCGCCACCATCCACATCCAGAAGGTGGCACCGGGACCACCGAGATAGAGCGCAACGGCAACGCCGGCGAGGTTGCCGGTGCCGACGCGCGAGGCGAGGCTGACGGTCAGCGCCTGGAACGGGCTGATACCGGCCGCATCCTTCGAGCCGCCGCTGCTTAAGACCCGGAACATCTCGCCGAAATGCACGATCTGTGGAAAGCCGAGCCGCAGGGTGAAGTAGATGCCGACGGCGAGCAGGCCGTAGATCAGCACGTAGCCCCAAAAGATCGTGTTCAGAAAGCCGATGATCGTGTCCATGCGGTTCCTCATTGGTATTGCAAGGTGTGGTGATGTGGCGAACCGCGGTGCGGATCGAATGGGAAAGGCCGTTTACTACTTTTGAGCCTGGCATCTCTTTCGAGCGCCTGGACCTTTCGCCGCATGCTGGCGCTTTAGCCCGCAAACTTGACACAGATCAACGTTTTCGGCCGCCAAATCAGGCAAAACGTGGTGCAATACATGACATATCCGGGGATTTCCCACAAATGAGCCCACAATCCGCCGCAAATCCAGCCTCCGTCGAACGTCACGAGGCCGAACCGGTCAATGCGGCGCATGTGCGCAAGCCGCTCTACGAAAAGCGCAAGAAGATCTTCCCGAAGCGTGCCGAAGGCAGCTTCCGCCGCTTCAAGTGGCTGGTGATGCTGGTGACCCTCGGCATCTACTACCTGACGCCCTGGATCCGCTGGGACCGTGGCGAGCATGCGCCGGACCAGGCTGTGCTCGTCGATATCGCCGCCCGGCGCTTCTATTTCTTCTTCATCGAGATCTGGCCGCAGGAGTTCTTCTTCGTCGCAGGCCTGCTCGTCATGGCCGGCTTCGGCCTGTTCCTGGTGACGTCTGCCGTCGGCCGCGCCTGGTGCGGCTATACCTGTCCGCAGACGGTATGGGTCGATCTCTTCCTGGTGGTCGAACGCTATATCGAAGGCGACCGCAATGCCCGCATGAAGCTCGATGCCGGTCCCTGGACGTTCGACAAGATCGTCAAGCGGGTGTCGAAGCACTCGATCTGGATCATGATCGGCATCGCCACGGGCGGCGCCTGGATCTTTTATTTCGCCGATGCGCCGACGCTTTTGAAAAGCTTCGTTTCGCTGGAAGCGCCCATGGTCGCCTACATGACCGTCGCGATTCTCACGGCGACGACCTATGTCTTCGGTGGACTGATGCGCGAGCAGGTCTGCACCTATATGTGCCCGTGGCCGCGCATCCAGGCGGCAATGCTCGACGAAAACTCGCTGGTCGTGACCTATAACGACTGGCGCGGCGAGCCGCGCTCGCGCCACCAGAAAAAGGCCGTCGCTGCCGGGGAGGCCGTCGGCGATTGCGTCGATTGCAACGCCTGCGTCGTCGTCTGTCCGATGGGCATCGACATTCGCGACGGCCAGCAACTCGAATGCATCACCTGCGCGCTCTGCATCGATGCCTGCGACGGTGTCATGGACAAGCTCGGCCGTGAACGCGGGCTGATTTCCTATGCGACGCTCAACGACTATGCCGCCAACATGGCGCTGGCCACCAATGGCGGTACGGCGGCGATCGATCCGGGTCGGGTGCGCAACGCCGACGGCGCATTTTCGGACAAGGTTCGCCACTTCAACTGGAAGATCGTCTTCCGGCCCCGTGTGCTCGTCTATCTCGGCGTCTGGACGCTGGTCGGTATCGGTCTGCTCTATGCGCTCCTGTCGCGCGACCGGCTGGAACTCAACGTGCTGCACGACCGCAACCCGCAGTTCGTCGTCGAATCCGATGGTTCGGTGCGCAACGGCTACATGGTCAAGCTCTTGAACATGATCCCCGAACAACGCACGATCACGCTCGCAATCGACGGGATGCCCTCTGCGACCATGCGCATCGCCGGCCAGGCGGCGGGCGACGGCCGGACCTTCGCCCTCGGCGTCGATCCGGACAAGGTGACGGCAGTCAAGGTGTTCGTGACGCTGCCAAAGGACAAGCTCGGCGAGGCGGACGACGGTTTCAGCCTGATCGTCGAGGATCCGTCGAGCCATGAGCGCGATGTCTACAAGGCCAACTTCAACAGCCCGGGAGCCGCAAAATGACGATAAACCAGGCAGGGGCAAAACAGGCAAAGGCACCGCGGCCCTTCACCGGCTGGCACATGCTCGGCGTCATGGTGCTGTTCTTCGGCACGATCATCACCGTCAATCTGATCATGGCCTGGAACGCCAGCCATAGCTGGAGCGGATTGGTGGTGCAAAACACCTATGTCGCGAGCCAGCAGTTCAACGGCAAGGTGAAGGAAGCGAAGGCCTTTGTCGCCGATGGCCTCGACGGCAAGCTCAGCGTCGAAAACGAGGCGCTGCGCTACACGTTGACGCGCCGGGGCAACCCGGAGATGACTGCCGACAAGGTGGTGGCTGTGCTGAAACGCCCGGTCGAGGAGCATGAGGACGTCACGGTCGAGATGGCGCATCAGGGCGAGGGCGTCTTCGTTGCCGCAACCGCGCTGAAGCGCGGCCAGTGGATCGCCGATATCACCGCAACCTCCGGCGAGACCGTCGTCTACCGCCAGGCCATCCGCTTCATGGTGCCGGGAGCTGCGAAATGAGCTGCTGTGCTCCCGGAACCGAAATGGCTCTGGAGGTCGACAGGGCCGGGCAGGGACTGCCGACAACGGAAGAGCTGTGGTTGATGAGCCGGTCGCTCGGCGGCGGCCTGCGCCAGACGGATTTGAGCGTGCCCGGCGTGCATTGCGGCGCCTGCATTACTACGCTCGAGGGCGCTTTGAAGACACGGCCGGAGGTTGACCGGGCGCGCGTGAACCTTTCGTCCCGGCGCGTGTCGATCATCTGGAAGGAAGAGGTAAATGGCGCCCGTACCGATCCGCGGGAACTGGCGCGGGCCATCCGTTCGCGCGGCTACGAGACCCATCTTTTCGCGCCGGGCGAGGAAGACGGCGATCAGACGCTGAAGAAGCTCGTGCGCGCCGTTGCCGTCTCGGGTTTTGCCTCGGCCAACATCATGCTGCTTTCGGTCTCGGTGTGGTCGGGGGCGGAGGCGGCGACCCGCGATCTCTTTCACTGGATCTCGGCGCTGATTGCCGCCCCGACGCTGATCTATGCCGGACGCTTCTTCTATGCGTCCGCCTGGAACGCGCTGAAGCACGGCCGTACCAACATGGACGTGCCGATTGCGCTGGCGATAACGCTCTCCTATTCGATCTCGCTCTACGAGACGATCACTCACGGCACCCATGCCTGGTTCGACGGCACGGTGATGCTGCTCTTCTTCCTGCTGATCGGCCGCACGCTCGACCACATGATGCGCGGGCGCGCCCGCTCGGCGATCAGCAGCCTGGCGAGGCTTTCGCCGCGCGGCGCCATGGTGGTGGATGCTGACGGCGGACGCGAGTATCGCCCTGTCGACGAGATCAAGCCAGGCGAGAAACTGGCGATCGCTGCCGGCGAGCGCATCCCCGTTGATGGCCGCATCCTCATGGGCACCAGCGATCTCGATCGCTCGATCGTCAATGGGGAGAGCGCGCCGGCGCCGGTCAAGGTCGGCGACGCCGTCGAGGCGGGTACGCTCAACCTCACCGGACCGCTGACGATCGAGGCGATGGCGGCGGCACGCGACTCGCTGCTTGCCGAGATCATGGGGCTGATGGAAGCCGCCGAAGGGGGCAGGGCGCGCTACCGCCGCATCGCCGACCGCGCGGCACAATATTATTCGCCGGCGGTGCATTTGCTGGCTCTGGTCAGCTTCATCGGCTGGATGTTCGTCAACGGCGATTTCCATCATGCGATGCTGGTCGCCGTCGCGGTGCTGATCATCACCTGCCCCTGCGCACTCGGGCTTGCGGTACCTGTCGTGCAGGTGATTGCCGCCGGACGGCTCTTCCAGAACGGCGTCATGGTCAAGGACGGCTCGGCGATGGAGCGGCTTGCCGAGATCGATACGGTGCTGCTCGACAAGACCGGAACACTCACGGTTGGCGAGCCGCGGCTCGTCAATGGCGGGGACATTCAGCCATCGATCCTCGCGACGGCGGCGGGGCTCGCCGTGCATTCGCGCCATCCGCTGGCGATGGCCATTCATGATGCGGCGGCGATCGCGCCCGTCGTCAATGGCGACATCCGCGAAATCCCCGGTGCCGGCATTGAAGCTCAGACGCAAGCCGGTCTCTACCGGCTTGGCAGCCGCGCCTTTGCCTGCGGCGATGCCGGCGAGGCGACCGGCCAGTCGGAAGTGATCCTGTCGCTCGATGGCCGCGAACTCGCCTGCTTCCGCTTCGAGGACCGGCTCAGGCCGTTCGCCCGCGAGAGCATCGAGGAACTTGGACGGCTCGGTCTTTCGACGGGCATTCTTTCGGGCGACCGGGCGCCGGTCGTCTCCGCCCTCGCCAAGCGGGCCGGCATCGAGCGCTTCAAGGCGGAACTGACGCCGCGCGGCAAGGTCGATGAATGTGCGGCCGCCGCTGAGGGCGGTCACCGGGTGCTGATGGTCGGCGACGGCATCAACGACGCGCCGGCGCTGCGCGCCGCGCACGTCTCGATGGCGCCGGCAACGGCCGCCGATGTTGGCCGCCAGGCGGCAGACTTCGTCTTCCTGCACCAGGGGCTGAACGCCGTGCCGATGGCGATCGATACGTCGCGCCGGGCCGGGCGGCTGATCCGCCAGAACTTTGCCCTGGCGATCGGCTACAACGTCATCGCCGTCCCGATCGCGATCCTCGGCTATGCCACGCCGCTGATCGCGGCCGTCGCCATGTCGACCTCGTCGGTGATCGTCGTTGCCAACGCCTTGCGCCTGCGCGCGGCGACCGGCAATGTCACGGAGGTCGCCGAACAGAAGGCACCTGTCACGCTGCGGCCGGTCGGGAGCGCCTCATGAACACGCTGATCTATCTCATTCCCATAGCGCTGTTTCTCGGTGGGATTGGCCTCGCCGCCTTCCTTTGGGCACTGAAGAGCGGCCAATACGAAGACCTCGAAGGCGCCTCCTGGCGGGTGCTCGACGATGGCGATGGCAAGCCTGAAAAGAAGTGATTTCGTCAGTAATCACTTGTCCTTAATCGATTTGAATGCCAAAACAACCTCCGCCGTCGCTTCTCGCGCCTGGGCCTTCGACAGAGCCCCGCGCGAGGGGGCGAAGTTCAATTCGAAGGGCCGGCACAGACGCGTTTATCCCGATCGCGCCCGGCACTTCTGTCCAATGGAGGCAATCACGTGTCACAGGCGGAAATCGGCCTAATCGGTCTCGGCGTCATGGGCTCGAACCTGGCGCTCAACATCGCTGAAAAAGGCAACAAGATCGCGGTGTTCAACCGCACCGTCGAAGCGACGCACAAATTCTACGCGGAGGCCGGCGACCTCCAGGGCCAGATCGTGCCCTGCGACACCATTGAAGAGTTTGTCGCCGCCATCCGCCCGCCGCGCCCGATCATCATCATGATCAAGGCCGGTGAGCCGGTCGACCAGCAGATGGAAATCCTGAAGCCGTATCTCGCCAAGGGCGACATCATGATCGATGCCGGCAACGCCAACTTCCGCGACACGATGCGCCGCTTCGAGGCGCTGAAGGATTCGGGTCTTACCTTCATCGGCATGGGTGTTTCCGGCGGTGAGGAAGGTGCGCGCCACGGTCCGTCGATCATGGTCGGCGGCAAGGAAGAGTCCTGGAAGCGCGTCGAGACCGTGCTGACCTCGATCGCCGCCAAGTATGACAACGTGCCTTGCGTCGCCTGGCTCGGCGAAAACGGCGCCGGCCACTTCGTCAAGACCATCCACAACGGCATCGAATATGCCGACATGCAGATGATCGCCGAAATCTACGGCATCCTGCGCGACGGCTTGAAGATGTCGGCGAGCGAGATTGGCGAAGTCTTCGGCACCTGGAACAAGGGCCGCCTCAACTCCTACCTGATCGAGATCACCGAGAAGGTGCTGAAGGCTGCCGATCCTTTGACCGGCAAGCCGATCGTCGACCTGATCCTCGACAAGGCTGGCCAGAAGGGCACCGGCAAGTGGTCGGTGATCGAGGCGCAGAACATGGGCGTGCCGGCAACCGGCATCGAGGCGGCGGTTGCAGCCCGCAGCATCTCCTCGATGAAGGACGAGCGCGAAGCGGCCGAAAAGATCCTTGGCCTTTCCCAAGTCGGCGAGTTCAAGGTCGCCGACAAGGCAGCCTTCATCAAGGATCTCGAAAGCGCGCTGCTTGCCGCCAAGATCGGCGCCTATGCGCAAGGCTTTGCCGTGATGTCGGCGGCGTCCAAGGAGTTCAACTGGAACCTGCCGATGCCGACGATCGCCAAGATCTGGCGCGCCGGCTGCATCATCCGTTCGCAGTTCCTGGACGAGATCACCACCGCCTTCACCAAGGCGCCTGACGCCGCCAACCTGATCGTGACGCCGGCCTTTGCCGCCATGGTGAAGGACACCGACGGGGCACTGCGCCGCGTCGTCTCGGCCGCAGTACTCGGCGGTCTGCCGGTTCCGGCACTCGCTTCCGCACTCGGCTACTTCGACAGCTACCGCCGCGGCCGCGGCACGGCCAATGTCATCCAGGCGCAGCGCGACTTCTTCGGCGCCCATGGCTTTGACCGCGTCGACGGTGCCGACAGCCATCATGGCCCGTGGGGCAGCGGCCTCAACGCCTGACCGTTCGGGTAATCAGATCAATGCGGGGCGGCCTTCGGGTCGCCCCGTTTTCGTTTGGGCCTCGTTTTGCGTGGACGGGGTGCTAGCCTGTCATCGAGACGGGTACAGATCGTTCTGTGGTTCCCCCGCCGCCTGACGCGGTGGGATTGGAACAGGACTTGATCGGCAGGACGGTGAAAAGCGAGGCAATCATCAGCACAACGATGATCAGCACCAGCCTGTCGGTGAAGGCGGCGCGAAAGATTTGCAGCACGTAGTGTTTCGTCTTCATCGTGCCCACGCGCTTTCATCGCCATCTCATGCTGGATGGCTTGGCTGCACCGTGGACGTCATGCGTCCGTTCATGGGAATGTACGTCAGACGGAAAGCGGCCGAAAGGGCCGATTGTTGCGGGCTGAGGCTTGTGCACCGCGTGACGCCAGTTGTCCTAAAGACCCCTGGCGGGCGCGGCTAGCGCCGAGAAGCGTGGCGGTCGTCGCGGATTCGGCTGCGTTCGCCAGGGCGCTGCGAACCCCGCATCGTTTCGCGCTCATCCGCTCGACGCGGGAATGGCGTAACCGTGTTTGCCGGTGACGAGCTGCGGCGCCGTTGCCGCAGCCTACCCAGCCTCATTGGCGGATCGACAAAGATCACCAGCAGAAAGCCGATGGCCATAAGCAGATAGGCCGGGACACCGGTCGTTGCGCTGCCGACGAAGGCGCAAAGCATGGCGAACGCAAGATAGATGCCGATGGTCAAGGGATTGGACAGGAAGGCCCACGCGCGGTCAGTCAGCCTGTCTTTCCATGCAATTCTCGATGTCATGCCGAACATCACCTGTCTGAAGTGATTGGCAGCTTTTTTGTTTGCTGCGATGGCGCCCCAGCCCGTGCAATATGTGACCGGTGCATGGCGCGGCAATGACACTCAGACCTTTGGCAGCAAGAGTCGGACCAAAGTCCCATCGATTTCACGGCGCGATAAGTTAGGATCGGTGGGCGTTGCCACGGCAGCGCCACAAGAACCTAGTTTTTTCAGTACCGATTTAGAGCAGGGTCGCGTTATGCGTTTGGGTTCTGCTTGCAGGTCCTCGGTCCCGCCGAGGAAGGCGGTGACTGCGAAATGCTGGGCGCCGGCGCGCGACGCCCAGCTTGCTTTGCTTCAGCTGCGAAGACCCGGCGCTTCCTGGCCGGTCCGCTCGACATATTCCGTGTAACCGCCGCCATACTGATGGATGCCCTCGGGCGTCAGCTCCAGCACACGGTTGGAAAGGGCTGCGAGGAAGTGGCGGTCGTGCGAAACGAACAGCATCGTGCCTTCGTAGTCCGCGAGCGCCTTGATCAGCATTTCCTTGGTGTCGAGGTCGAGGTGGTTGGTCGGTTCGTCGAGAACAAGCAAATTCGGCGGGTCGAACAGCATGATCGCCATCACCAGGCGCGCCTTCTCGCCGCCGGAAAGCACCCGGCACTTCTTCTCGACATCGTCCCCGGAAAAGCCGAAGCAGCCGGCAAGCGCGCGCAGCGGCGCCTGGCCCGCCTGCGGGAAGGTGTCTTCGAGCTGCTGCAGCACCGTGCGGTCGCCATCGAGCACGTCCATGGCGTGCTGGGCGAAGTAGCCCATCTTGACGCTGGCGCCGAGCGCGACATTGCCTTCGTCCGGCTCGGTGGAACCGGCGACGAGCTTCAGAAGCGTCGACTTGCCGGCACCATTGATGCCCATGATGCACCAGCGCTCGCGGCGGCGCACCATGAAGTCGAGACCTTCATAGATGCTGCGGCTGCCGTATTTCTTGTGCACGCCTTTGATGTTGATGACGTCTTCGCCGGAACGCGGCGCCGGGCGGAATTCGAAGGCGACGGTCTGGCGGCGCTTCGGCGGCTCGACCCGGTCGATCTTTTCGAGCTTCTTTACCCGGCTCTGCACCTGGGAGGCGTGCGAGGCGCGCGCCTTGAAGCGCTCGATGAACTTGATTTCCTTGGCGAGCATCGCCTGCTGGCGCTCGAACTGCGCCTGCTGCTGCTTCTCGTTCTGAGCGCGCTGCTGCTCGTAGAAGCCGTAGTCGCCCGAGTAGGCATTGAGCTGACCGCCGTCGATCTCGATGATCTTGGTGATGATGCGGTTCATGAACTCGCGGTCGTGCGAGGTCATCATCAGCGCGCCGTCATAGTTCTTGAGGAAGTCTTCGAGCCAGATCAGGCTTTCGAGATCCAGGTGGTTGCTCGGTTCGTCGAGCAGCATCACGTCCGGCCGCATCAGGAGAATGCGGGCAAGCGCCACGCGCATCTTCCAGCCGCCCGAGAGCTTGCCGACGTCACCGTCCATCATTTCCTGGGAAAAGCTCAGGCCCGCCAGCACTTCGCGGGCGCGGCCTTCCAGCGCGTAGCCGTCAAGCTCTTCATAGCGTGCCTGCACCTCGCCGTAGCGCTCGATGATCGCGTCCATCTCGTCGAGGCGATCCGGATCGACCATGGCGGCTTCGAGCTCGCGCAGCTCGGCGGCGACTTCGCTCACCGGTCCGGCGCCGTTCATCACTTCGGAAACAGCGCTGTTGCCGGACATCTCGCCGACGTCCTGGTTGAAGTAGCCGATGGTGACGCCCTTATCGACGGCGACCTGGCCTTCGTCCGGTATTTCCTCGCCGGTGATCATGCGAAAGAGCGAGGACTTGCCGGCGCCGTTCGGGCCGACGAGGCCGACCTTTTCACCGCGGTTAAGCGCGGCGGAGGCTTCGATGAAAAGGATGCGGTGGCTGAGCTGCTTGCTGATGTTTTCGATACGGATCATGTCTGCGGTAGCCTGAAGGGAGGAGCGGGGCGCAGTCGCGCCCAATTGTTGCCCCGGCCTGTCGCAGGTTTCTGCGTCACAAGCAAGACTTGAGGGCTGTTTTCAGCCGTTCCTAGGCGCGCAAGCCACGCGTGATCGGCGGCTGGAACTCGGGCTGGCTGAGGCTCTGCAGCGTTTCTGGCGGCTGGCCGTCGATGTGGCCGATGACTGCCTTGGCCAGTTCCCGACCGGCCACGCGGATGTCCTCGTACATGGTCATGACTTCCGGGCGCAGCCAGCGCAGGAAGTCGCTCGGTGACTTCGAGACCATGTCGCAGTCTTCGCCGAGCTTCTTCTTGGCCATTTCCAGGCCGGCAATCAAAGCGATCGCACCGGAGCCGCTGCCCGAAACGATGCCGTCGGGCGCGTCCGCCGAGCGCATCAGGGGCTCGAAGGCGTCGCGGATCTCGACCAGCGAATGGTCAATGTTGGTCTGGTGGAAGCCGACTGCATCCGCCTGGAAATCGCGAAGCCCACGCTCGAAACCGGCGCGCATGTGTGAATAGAAGGTGAGGTGCGGCGGCGGCTCGAGCAGCACCAGCTTCCGCCGGCCGCGCGCCACCAGTTTGCGTACCGCCTCGTAGGCGAAACGCTCGTTGTCGAAGTCGTGATAGGGGTGAACGATCCCCATTTCGGTGCGGCCGTGCGTGACGAAGGGCAGTCCGCGTTCGGTGAGCAGCGCCACGCGCGGATCGTGCGGCTCGGTGCGCGAAATGATCACGCCGTCTGCGGCACCCGTGTCGAGGATATAGCGGATCGGCGCCAGCGCGTCCTTGACGGCGCTATAGGGGGTGACGACCAGGTGGTAGGGCGTGCCGGCAAGGATCTCGGTGATGCCGACGACCATCGGGCTGGTGATGCCCATGATCTCTTCTTCCAGCGTCAATACGAGACTGATGACATTGGTCTTGCCGGTTCTCAGGCGCACGCCGGCGCGGTTCGGCTGGTAGCCGATCTGTTTGGCGACGAGCCGCACACGCTCCTTGGTTTCCGCACCGATATCGGGCGCATCCTTCAACGCCCGCGAAACCGTAGTGATGCCGAGCCCGGTCATGAAGGCGATCGTCTTCAGTGTCGGACGGGCTCCATCCGGCAGTCTCTGCGGCCTGTTTTTCGTCTTGTTGTCCATTGCCGTCACCCGCCCACTCTCTTGCCGCCCGCCGCCAGATTGCCCATCCGGCAGCGAAACGCGTCGGTTCAGTTCCATCCGCCGCGCCGTCGCCCTGTCACGTCATCGCGTTATATACGAAAAGTCGGTGGCGGCTATGCTGCTTTGGATGGATCAAATTGCTTCAAATCTGTAACGATACAGTTGCGATGTCGAGCGTTTTCGTTGCTGCGCTGCGAAAGATGGAGCGGACTGGTTGAATCGGAAGTTTTGGCGCATGTTTTTTGCGCTTGCGAGATGGCGCCTCCGATGCCGGTGCGCCATTGTTGCGGAAAATATATGTATTTCAGCGCGATGAAAGGGATTCCTGCTGGCCGCGTGGGTGCCGCCATTGCGCACAAAGCGCTTTGGAACGCGGCTGCCGTATGCACGCAATGGGTGTTTTTTAAGATTCTGTTTAAATCGATTGTGGTGGGTGTTGCGTCCTGTAATCGATTGCACTAAGTTTTTTACGGTAACGTTACAGTGAGGGAGGAGACTCATGAATTTACGTTCTTTGGCCGCCGTGCTTTCAGCCGCCGTGGCCCTGCCGCTCAGCGCAGCCAACGCTGTCGATCTTGAAGTGACCCATTGGTGGACCTCGGGCGGCGAAGCTGCCGCGGTCGCGGAACTCGCCAAGGCCTTCGATGCGACGGGCAATCACTGGGTCGACGGCGCGATCGCCGGTTCTGGCGGCACCGCCCGTCCGATCATGATCAGCCGCATCACCGGTGGCGACCCGATGGGCGCCACGCAGTTCAACCATGGTCGCCAGGCCGAGGAACTGGTTCAGGCCGGGCTGATGCGTGATCTCACCGATGTCGCAACCCGCGAGAAGTGGAAGGACATCATCAAGCCGGTGAGCCTGCTCGATTCCTGCACGATCGACGGCAAGATCTATTGCGCCCCGGTCAACATCCACTCCTGGCAGTGGCTGTGGCTGTCGAATGCGGCCTTCAAGACGGCCGGCGTCGAGGTTCCGAAGAACTGGGATGAATTCGTAGCCGCGGCGCCCGCGCTCGAAAAGGCAGGCATCGTGCCGCTCGCCGTCGGCGGTCAGCCGTGGCAGGCAGCCGGCGCCTTCGACGTGCTGATGGTGGCGATCGCCGGCAAGGACACCTTCCAGAAGGTGTTCGGCGACAAGGACGAGGAAGTGGCCGCAGGCCCCGAGATCGCCAAGGTCTTCAAGGCTGCCGACGATGCCCGCCGCATGTCGAAGGGCTCCAACGTCCAGGACTGGAACCAGGCGACCAATATGGTCATCACCGGCAAGGCCGGCGGCCAGATCATGGGCGACTGGGCGCAGGGTGAATTCGCGCTTGCCGGCCAGAAGGCCGGAACCGACTACACCTGCCTGCCGGGCCTCGGCGTCAACGAGATCATCTCGACCGGTGGCGACGCCTTCTACTTCCCGCTTCTGAAGGACGAGGAAAAGTCGAAGGCGCAGGAAGCGCTGGCCTCGACGCTGCTCGATCCGAAGACGCAGGTCGCCTTCAACCTCAAGAAGGGTTCGCTGCCGGTGCGCGGCGACGTCGATCTGGCGGCTGCCAACGACTGCATGAAGAAGGGGCTGGACATTCTTGCCAAGGGCAACGTGATCCAGGGTACCGACCAGCTGCTTTCGGCCGACAGCCAGAAGCAGAAGGAAGACCTGTTCTCCGAATTCTTCGCCAACCCGTCGATCACGCCGGAAGACGCGCAGAAGCGCTTCGCCGACATCATCGCGAACGCGGAATAACCGCAACTGCCTTGGCCGGCCTCTTTGAAAACGAGGCCGGTCAAAGCCTCCCATTCGGCAGGATGTGCCGGTCGTCCGCGCGTGATGCGTTTGCGGGCCCCATGGGAGTGGTTGTCGCCCTGATGTGGCAGAGCGCTGCGCGCTGAGTGCGCGGGGCTGCCCATCGTCCGAAACCCAATGCAGTTCCGGAGGAACGAAACATGGCGGGTTACACACAAGGTTCGGGCCGACCGAACCAGTGGCTGCGGAACCTGAACGCGAAGATTGCCTCCGTCCCGATGATTCTGACGGCCGTGGTGATCTTCCTCGGCGGCACGATCTGGACGGTCGTCTATTCCTTCACCAATTCCAAGCTGTTGCCGCGGCTCTCATTCGTCGGCCTCGATCAGTACGAGCGCCTCTGGGCGGCGCCGCGCTGGCTGATTTCGGTGCAGAATCTGGCAATCTACGGCATCTTCTCGCTGATCTTCAGCCTGCTGATCGGCTTCGTGCTGGCCGCATTGATGGACCAGAAGATCCGCTTCGAAAATACCTTCCGCACCATCATGCTCTATCCCTTCGCCCTGTCCTTCATCGTGACGGGCTTGGTCTGGCAATGGCTGCTCAATCCGGAATTCGGCATCCAGTCGGTGGTGCGCTCGCTCGGCTGGGAAAGCTTCACCTTCGACCCGCTCTATAATGCCGACATCGTTATCTACGGCATCCTGATCGCAGCCCTCTGGCAGGGCACCGGGCTCGTCATGTGCCTGATGCTCGCAGGTCTTCGCGGCATCGACGAGGACATCTGGAAGGCCGCGCGCGTCGACGGCATACCCATGTGGAAGACCTACATCTTCGTCGTCATTCCGATGATGCGCGGCGTCTTCATCACCACGCTGGTGATCATCGCCAGCGGCATCGTCAAGGTTTACGACCTGGTGGTGGCGCAGACGAGCGGCGGTCCCGGCATCGCGTCGGAAGTGCCTGCAAAATATGTCTACGACTACATGTTCCAGGCGCAGAACCTCGGTCAGGGCTTTGCCGCCTCGACGATGATGCTCATCACCGTCGCCATCATCATCGTGCCTTGGGCCTATCTGGAATTCGGGGGAGGGCGCAAGCGTGTCTGATATCGTTGCTTTCAATTCGGTGACTGAAGAGGCCGCACTGCAGGCGCAGACAAACCGGGTCGTCGCCGGCCCCCGCGGCGCCAAGCCCCGCCGGGCGTTGTCTGGCCGCAACATCATGATCTACGGCACGCTGATTGTCGTGGCGCTGTACTACCTGCTGCCGCTCTACGTGATGGTCATGACTTCGCTCAAGGGCATGCCGGAAATCCGGCTCGGCAACATCTTTGCCCCGCCGGTTGAAATCACCTTCGAGCCTTGGGCAAAGGCCTGGGCGAGCGCCTGCACGGGGCTCAACTGCGACGGCCTTTCGCGCGGCTTTTGGAACTCGGTGCGCATCACCGTTCCTTCGACGATCGTCTCGATCGCGATCGCCTCGGTCAACGGTTATGCGCTCGCCAACTGGCGCTTCAAGGGGGCGGAGCTGTTCTTCACCATCCTGATCGTCGGCGCCTTCATTCCCTATCAGGTGATGATCTATCCGATCGTCATCGTACTGCGGGAAATGGGCATCTACGGCACGCTCACCGGCCTCATCCTCGTGCACACCATCTTCGGCATGCCGATCCTGACGCTGCTCTTCCGCAACTATTTCGCCGGCCTGCCGGAGGAACTGTTCAAGGCCGCGCGCGTCGATGGCGCCGGCTTCTGGACGATCTATTTCAAGATCATGCTGCCGATGTCACTGCCGATCTTCGTCGTGGCGATGATCCTGCAGGTCACCGGCATCTGGAACGACTTCCTGTTCGGCGTCGTGTTCACCCGGCCGGAATACTACCCGATGACGGTTCAGCTCAACAACATCGTCAATTCGGTCCAGGGCGTGAAGGAATACAACGTCAACATGGCGGCGACGATCCTGACCGGGGCGGTTCCGCTCTTCGTCTACTTCGTCTCCGGACGGCTTTTTGTCCGCGGCATCGCCGCCGGCGCAGTGAAAGGGTAACAACATGCAAAACGTCAGCGTATCGGTCAAAGACCTGTCGTTGAGCTTCGGTGCCGTCACTGTGCTCGACACGCTCAACCTCGACATCAAGGACGGCGAGTTCCTGGTGCTGCTCGGCTCGTCCGGCTGCGGCAAATCGACCTTGCTGAACTGCATCGCCGGGCTGCTCGATGTCAGCGACGGGCAGATCTTCATCAAGAACAAGAACGTCACCTGGGAGGAGCCCAAGGACCGCGGCATCGGCATGGTGTTCCAGTCCTACGCGCTCTATCCGCAGATGTCGGTGGAGAAGAACCTCTCCTTCGGCCTGCAGGTCGCCAAGGTGCCGAAGGAAGAGATCGACAAGCGCGTCAGCCGCGCCGCCGAGATCCTGCAGATCCAGCCGCTCTTGAAGCGCAAGCCTTCGGAACTCTCGGGCGGCCAGCGCCAGCGTGTGGCGATCGGCCGGGCGCTGGTGCGCGATGTCGACGTGTTCCTGTTCGACGAGCCGCTCTCCAACCTCGACGCCAAGCTGCGCTCGGAACTGCGCGTCGAGATCAAGCGGCTGCACCAGTCGCTGAAGAACACGATGATCTACGTCACCCATGACCAGATCGAGGCCTTGACGCTTGCCGACCGCATCGCGGTCATGAAGAGCGGCGTGATCCAGCAGCTTGCCGATCCGATGACGATCTACAACGCGCCGGAAAACCTGTTCGTCGCCGGCTTCATCGGCTCGCCGTCGATGAACTTCTTTCGCGGCGAACTGCAGCTGCGCGACCAGCGCGCCTACGTCCACGCCAACGGCGTCGATTTCGACGTGTCGGCCTATCCGTCGCGCGCGCCCTTCGTGCATGGCCAGAAGGTGGTGCTGGGCTTGAGGCCCGAGCATGTGCGCGTCGACGAAGCGGCAAGTGGCGCGCCGGCCTCGCACCGGGCGGTCGTCGATATCGAGGAGCCGATGGGCGCCGACAATCTGCTGTGGCTGAAGCTTGCCGGACAGTCGATGTCGGTTCGTATCGCCGGCCAGCGGCGCTACGCGCCGGGCACGGCGGTCACGCTTTCCTTCGACATGGGCGTCGCCTCGATCTTCGATGCGACAAGCGAGAACCGACTCTGAAATAAGGGGATGCGGGGCGGCCACCGCTGCCCGGCACCTCCCAGCAATGACTGTGCCGGCGTGGCCGGTCGATCTATGGAACCATGCGCATGCTCTCTGAGGATTTCACCCGCACCGCCATTCGTCTCGATCTCGCAGGGGATTGGCAACTTTCTTCCGTCGACAATAGCCATGCGCTGGCAATGGAGTTGCCGGGCGATGTGCATTCGGCGCTGCTGAAGGCCGGCGTGATCGACGACCCGTATGTGGGGCGCAACGAGAACGACGTGCAGTGGGTGGCGCACAAGGACTGGGTGATCGAGCGCACGGTCACGGTCGGTGCCGACGACATTGCCGGCTACTGGTATCTCGACCTTGAATACCTCGACACGGTTGCCTCGGTGTTCGTCAATGACAAGCTGGTGCTTGAAGCGGAGAATTGCTTCCGCCGCTATCGCCCGGATGTCTCGAAGACGCTGGTTGCAGGCGAGAACCGCATCCGCATCGTGTTGCATTCCTCGATTGCCGAAGGCGCGCGGCGGCAGGCGGAGCAGCCCTTCTACGTGCCCTATCACCCTGGCAATTCACCGATCGCCAACGGCAATATGCTGCGCAAACCCCAGTGCCATTTCGGCTGGGACTGGAACCTCGCGATCGCGCCGCTCGGCGTCTACGGAGAGATCGCCCTTTGCCGGCTGGAGATCGCCCGCATCGAGCATGTGACGAGCAAGCAGGTCTGGCTGGAGGATGGCAGCGTCGATCTGGTGGTGACGCTGACGCTCTTTGCCGATGGGCCGGGCATTGTGCCGGTGCACTTCTCGCTCGATGAGGACCGCGAACGGCTCGATTGCGCCGTCGGCAAGGGCGAGACCCGCATCACCCATGTCTTCACCATGAGCGAGCCCAAGCGCTGGTGGCCGGCTGGAAGCGGCGAGCAGCATCTGTCGCGGCTGACCGTCGAGGTGCCGCAGGAGCAGGTGACGCGTCAGATCGGTTTCCGCACCGTCGAGCTTCTGACCGACAAGGACGAGGCCGGCAGCCGCTTCGCCTTCCGCGTCAACGGCCGCGAGATCTTCTGCAAGGGCGCCAACTGGATCCCGGCCGATGCGCTGGCGTCGCGGGTGACGCGCGAAGGCGTCGAAGACCTTTTGACCTCGGCTGTCGATGCCAACATGAACATGATCCGCGTCTGGGGCGGCGGCTTCTACGAGCCGGACTGGTTCTACGATCTGTGCGACCGACTGGGCCTCATGGTCTGGCAGGACTTCATGTTCGCCTGCAACCTCTATCCTTCGACGCCGGATTTCCTGGAGAATGTCGCAGCCGAGGTGGACTACCAGGCCAAGCGCCTGTCGTCGCATCCGTCGATCGCGGTCTGGTGTGGCGACAACGAGCTCGTCGGCGCGCTCACCTGGTTCGATGAGCCGCGCAAGGATCGCGACCGTTATCTCGTCTCCTATGACCGGCTGAACCGCACCATCGAGGTGGCGCTGAAGGCGGCGCTGCCCGAAGCGATCTGGTGGCCGTCGAGCCCGGCGTCGGGATATCTCGACTTCGGCGACGCCTGGCATGCCGATGGTTCCGGCGACATGCACTACTGGTCGGTCTGGCACGAAAACAAGTCCTTCGACAATTACCGCACCGTGCGGCCGCGCTTCTGCTCGGAGTTCGGCTTCCAGTCCTATACGTCGATGCCGGTCATCCGGCAGTTTTCGGCCGAGAAGGACCTCAATATCGCGTCGCCCGTGATCGAGAGCCACCAGAAGAATGTCGGCGGCAACGAGCGCATCGCCGGCACGATGTTCCGCTACTTCCGCTTCCCCAAGGATTTTCCGGCCTTCGTCTATCTCAGCCAGGTGCAGCAGGGGCTGGCGATCCGCACGGCCGTCGACTACTGGCGCTCGCTGAAGCCCCATTGCATGGGCACGCTCTACTGGCAGCTCAACGACACCTGGCCAGTCGCCTCCTGGTCGAGCCTCGACTATGGCGGCAGCTGGAAGGCGATGCACTACATGGTCCGTCGCTTCTTCCAGCCGGTCTCGGTCGCAGCGATCCCATCGGCAGATGGAAAGGAAATCGCCTTCTCGATGGTCAACGATACGGCAGAGCCGGTGACCGTCGAGCTGCAGACCTTCCTGGTTTCGCTCGATGGCCAGCGCACGCCGCTCGCGGCGGTCGCCGGTACCTGCAGCCCGGACCGGGCGGCAACGCTGGCGACGATCGCGGCTTTCGACATTCCGGAAGGCGACCTGCTGTTCTGGTCGTTCGAGGCATCGAACGGCATGCGCGGTGAGGGGCACCACGTCAACGGCACCTACAAGGCGCTCGACCTCAAGCCGTCCGGCCTGACACTCGATGTCGCGCCCGCAGGCGAAGGCGCCTTCGACGTCACGGTCAAGGCGAGCGGCTTGGCGCTGCATGTGATGATCGAGGCGGATGTGGCCGGGCGCTATTCCGACAACGCCTTCGACCTCTTGGCCGGCGAGACGAAGGTCATCCGTTTTACCCCGAAGGTGCCGTTTGACGCAGGTGAGCTGCCGCGCTTTTCCGCCTTCGATCTCGAATCCTGCCAGGGAAAGGGTTGACCGCCATGAAACGCAGCCACGTCAACGACATCATCGCCGAGAGCGATGCCTTCATGAAGAGCTTCGGCTTCACCCTGCCACCCTTTGCCTACTGGTCGCCGGAGCAACTGAAGGCGCGCGTCGCTTCCGACAGTCCGACGATCTTTGATGCCCGGCTCGGCTGGGACATTACCGACTATGGCAAGGGCCGCTTCGAGGAGTTCGGGCTGGTGCTCTTCACGCTGCGCAACGGCAATGCCGCCAATCTGAAGACCGGGCAGGGCATGGTTTACGCCGAGAAGCTGATGATCACCGCCAAGGACCAGGTCAACCCGCTGCACCGTCACGCGGTCAAGACCGAGGACATCATCAACCGTGGCGGCGGTTCGCTGGTGCTGCAGATGTACAATTCCAAACCGGACGGCTCGGTTGACGAGGAGAGCGACGTCGTTGTCGCGACCGATGCACGGCTGCGCACGCTGAAAGCTGGCGACCTGCTGAAGCTCAAGGCCGGTGAAAGCGTCACGCTTCTCCCTGGCAACTGGCACGCCTTCTGGGCCGAGGGCGCCGACGTGCTGATGGGCGAAGTATCGACCGTCAACGACGATCTCACCGACAACTATTTCCGCGAGCCGGTCGGTCGCTTCTCGGCGATCGAGGAGGACGCAGGCCCCGCCCACCTCTTGGTGTCGGACTACGATACCTGGCTCAGGTGATACCGAGACCCCAACAACCCCAAGATCCCACTATCCCAAGACCCCCAGGACGAAATCGAGGAGGATTTCATGAAGGACGTCAGTTTCCAGCTTTATAGCGCTCGCAATTTCCCGCCTTTCGCCAATGTGCTGAAAGCACTCGGCGACGCCGGCTACAGCCAGGTCGAAGGTTACGGCGCGCTTTACGCAGCGCTCAGCGACGCCGAGATCGCCAGCTTCAAGGAAGGTCTCGACGACAATGGCCTCGCCATGCCGACCGCGCACTTTGGCCTGGACATGCTCGAAAGCGATCCGGCCCGCGTGCTCGAAATCGCCAAGGCGCTCGGCATCAAGGCGATCTATTGCCCCTACCTGATGCCCGACCAGCGCCCGACCGATGCCGCCGGCTGGCGCGCCTTCGGCGAGCGGCTGCAGAAGGCCGGCAAGCCCTATCGTGATGCCGGGCTGATCTTCGGCTGGCACAACCACGACTTCGAGTTCGCGGCCCTTCCGGATGGCAGTATTCCGCAGGACCTGATCTTTGCGGGCGGACCGGATCTCTCCTGGGAGGCCGATATCGCCTGGATCATCCGCGGCGGCGCCGATCCGATCGCCTGGATCAAGCAGTATGGCGACCGCATCACCGCCGTGCATGTGAAGGACATCGCGCCGACAGGCGAGAAGAAGGACGAGGACGGCTGGGCCGATGTCGGCGAGGGCACGGTCGACTGGAAAGGCCTGTTTGCGGCACTTTCCGGCACGAAGGCCCGCTACTTCATCGCCGAGCACGACAACCCGAGTGATTTCAAGCGCTTCGCCAAGCGTTCGCTCGCCTCCATCCAATCCTATTGAGAAGCAGGTTTATCCATGACCAAGGAACTTGGCGTCGGCATCATCGGATGCGGCAACATCTCCACCACCTACTTCAAGCTTGCCCCGCTTTTCCGGGGCATCAAGGTTGTCGCCTGCGCCGACATCAACCCGGCGGCAGCCGAGGCGCGGGCGGCCGAATACGGCGTTAAAGCTGAGAGCATCGAGGCGCTGCTCGCCAATCCCGATGTCGACATCGTCGTCAACCTGACCATTCCGGACGCGCACTATCCGGTCTCCAAGGCAATCCTCGAAGCCGGCAAACACGTCTATTCGGAAAAGCCGCTGGTGCTCTCCCTGGAGCAGGGCGAGGAGTTGAGGGCGATCGCCAAGGCGAAGGGCCTTTCCGTCGGCTGCGCGCCGGACACCTTCCTCGGCGGCGCGCATCAGCTTGCCCGTAGCTATGTTGACGCGGGCAAGATCGGCCGGGTGACCTCGGGCACCTGCCACGTCATGAACCCGGGCATGGAGATGTGGCATCCGAACCCGGACTTCTTCTTCCTGCCCGGCGGCGGCCCGATCCTCGATCTCGGTCCCTACTACATCGCCAACCTGATCAACCTGATCGGTCCGGTGAAGCGCGTGGCGGCGCTCGCCACCATGGCCAACCCGACCCGCACGATCACCAGCGAACCGCGCAAGGGCGAGGTGATCCCGGTCAGGACGCCCACCAACATCCACGCGCTGCTCGAATTTGAGAACGGCGCGACGATCACGCTGTCGGCCAGCTGGGATGTCTGGTCGCACCGCCATGCCAACATGGAGCTTTACGGCACCGAAGGCTCGCTCTACGTGCCCGACCCGAACTTCTTCGGCGGCACGGTGGAAGCAAGCGGCCGCGACAAGAAAATCGAGCCGCTGGAGCCCTGGGATCATCCTTTCGGTGTTGCCAACCAGGAGCATCCGCAGGGGCCGATGGCGAATTACCGCACCGCCGGCCTTGCCGACATGGCGCTCGCCATCCTCGAAGGCCGCGATGCCCGCTGCTCGCTCGACCGCGCGCTGCACGGCGTCGACGTCATGGTGTCGATCCTGAAATCTGGCGAGGAGGGACGTTTCGTCGAACTCTCCACCACCTGCACCCAGCCGGCCGCCCTCGGCATCGAGGAAGCTCGGGCACTCTTGCGCGAGACCGAAGAAGAAATGTCGGGAAATCGCGTCGCTGCCGCTTCATAGCGACACCGGAGAGGTTTAGACCTTTGTGAACTGAGGTTTCCGTAGCGGCCAACCGCTACGGAAACCGTTTCATTTTTGAGGGTGGCGGACGAGTTCGCCATCCGGAGATCGATCGCGGAGGATTGTGCGATGACCTGGCTACCGGCGGAAAACCGCTACGACACCATGAAATATAACCGTCTCGGCCGTTCCGGCCTGAAGCTGCCGGCGATCTCGCTGGGGCTTTGGCACAATTTCGGTGGCGACACACCGCATGACCGCAAGGTCGACATGTGCCGCACGGCGTTCGATCTGGGCATCACCCATTTCGACCTCGCCAACAATTACGGCCCGCCTCCGGGCTCGGCCGAGACTGCCTTCGGCGAAATCATGCGCACGGACTTCGCGCACTTGCGCGACGAACTGATCATCTCGTCCAAGGCTGGCTACGACATGTGGGCCGGCCCTTACGGCGAATGGGGCAGCCGCAAATACATGATCGCATCCTGCGACCAGAGCCTGAAGCGCATGGGCCTCGACTATGTCGACATCTTCTATTCGCACCGTTTCGACCCTGAGACGCCGCTCGAAGAAACCTGCGGTGCGCTCGACCATATCGTGCGTTCGGGCCGGGCGCTCTATGTGGGGATTTCCTCCTACAACTCGCAGCGCACCCGCGAAGCCGCCGCGATCCTTAAGGATCTCGGCACGCCTTGCCTCATCCACCAGCCGAGCTACTCCATGCTCAACCGCTGGATCGAGGACGATGGGCTGATCCATACGCTCGAAGATCTCGGCATCGGCTCGATCGTTTTCTCGCCGCTCGCCCAGGGCATGCTGACGACGAAGTATCTTGGCGGCATCCCGTCTGATAGCCGCGCGGCGCAGAACCACTTCCTGAAGAAGGACTTCATCCGCCCCGAGATCATCGACAACATCCGCAAGCTGAACGGTATCGCCGAAAAGCGCGGCCAGACGCTGGCGCAGATGGCGCTTGCCTGGGTGCTGCGCAACGGCCGGATCACCTCGGCACTGATCGGCGCCAGCCGCTCCGAGCAGATCGTCGATTGCGTCAAGGCGCTCGAAAACGACACGTTCACGGCCGACGAACTGGCCGAGATCGATCTCTATGCGCGCGAGGCGGACATCAACCTCTGGGCCAAGTCGGCCGAGCTCTGATTTCGACCGAAAATATTGATTTGCCTGCATTTTAGGCAAAGGACATCGCTTTCCGGCGTATTAGACAAAAGTCGAATAAACGCCGGAAAGCGGCTTCTGGACATGGTCCGGTGTTTCTGTAAGGTGCGACAATGCCTGCCGGTTGCGCTGCTGATCTCAGTCGCTTTCGGCGGGTAACGAGGAGGAGAGCCACCGTTTGTCCGGGAAGGGGCAGGGTGGATTGATGGGTAGAGGCGCGCTGCGCCCGCCCTTTGGCGAGAACTAGGGGAGGAACCATGGATCGCCGTTCATTCATTAAAAACGCAAGCCTCGGCGGCTTGGCGGCCGCAGGTGCAGCCGCGCTTGCGACACCGGCCATCGCGCAGGCAAACCCGAAGGTGAACTGGCGCCTGGCGTCGTCGTTCCCGAAGTCGCTCGACACGATCTATGGCGGCGGCGAAGTGCTGTCGAAATACGTCTCGGAGGCAACCGACGGTGCTTTCCAGATCCAGGTCTTCGCTGCCGGCGAAATCGTTCCAGGCCTGCAGGCCGCTGACGCGGCTGCTGCCGGTACGGTCGAAGCCTGCCACACGGTCGCATACTATTACTGGGGCAAGGACCCAACCTGGGCGCTCGGTGCAGCCGTTCCCTTCGCGCTCAACGCGCGCGGGATGAACGCCTGGCACTACCATGGCGGCGGTATCGACCTCTTCAACGAGTTCCTCGGCACGCAAGGCCTCGTCGGCTTCCCGGGCGGCAACACCGGTGTGCAGATGGGCGGCTGGTTCC
This sequence comes from Ensifer sp. Root558, assembly GCF_001427045.1. NCBI lineage: Bacteria > Pseudomonadati > Pseudomonadota > Alphaproteobacteria > Hyphomicrobiales > Rhizobiaceae > Ensifer > Ensifer sp. Root558. The sequence continues at coordinate 656,892 of NZ_LMGC01000001.1, forward strand.
GCAAGGAAATCAAGACGGTTGCCGACATGCAGGGCCTGAAGATGCGCATCGGTGGTTTCGCCGGCAAGGTCGTCGAGAAGCTCGGCGTCGTGCCGCAGCAGATCGCCGGCGGCGACATCTACCCGGCGCTGGAAAAGGGCACCATCGACGCTGCCGAATGGGTCGGCCCCTATGACGACGAGAAGCTTGGCTTCTACAAGGTTGCGCCCTACTACTACTATCCCGGCTGGTGGGAAGGTGGTCCGACGGTCCACGCCATGTTCAACAAGGCGGCCTTCGAAGGCTTGCCGAAGAACTACCAGTCGCTGCTGCGCACCGCCTGCCACGCCACTGACGCGAACATGCTGCAGAAGTACGATTACCTGAACCCCTCGGCGATCAAGCGCCTGGTGGCTTCGGGTGCCAAGCTCAGCCCGTTCAGCGCCGAAATCCTGTCAGCCTGCTTCGACAAGGCCAACGAGGTCTACGCGGAGATGGAAGCCTCGAACCCGACCTTCAAGAAGATCTGGGACTCGATCAAGGCTTTCCGCGGCGAGTACTACCTCAACGCCCAGATCGCCGAATACAATTACGACACCTTCATGATGATCCAGCAGCGCGGCGGCAAGCTCTAAGCTTTTCCCTCATTGCCGATTGAAACGAGCCGTTCGCGATATCCGTTGCGGGCGGCTTTTTCGTTGCCGCGCGCACGGCGTATTGCTGCGCGCCGTACTGAACGCATTTCGTGGTAGGGTTGCTGCCTCAACAGGACGGAGGAAGAACTATGCCAAGCGAAGGCCAATCGGTCGTGCTCGGTCCCGACGAGGGCCGCCGCTACGACATGGGCGCCATCCAGGCCGTCTTCAAAGCCGATGGCGCTGAAACCGCTGGTCGATTTTCGGTCTCGGAATGGTGGCTCGAGGCCAGGCACGAGGGACCGGGCGCCCACAAGCACGACGACAACGACGAGATCTTCTACGTGATCGAGGGCACGGCGAGCGTGCTCGTCGGCGACATCTGGCACCAGAAGCCGAAGGGCTCGCTGTTCGTCATCCCGCGCGGGACGATGCATGACTTCAAGAACGAGAGCGAAGCGCGCATCGGGCTGCTCAACGTTTATGTCGGCGGTCCATTCGAGGAGGCGATGCCGATGATCGTCGACTGGTACCGCGACAATCCGGCCAAGCGGCTGGATTGAACGAGTTCGGTCGTCGTCTCAGCGATTGTAGAAATGGAAAGGGCGGCTTATCGGCCGCCCTTTGCTTTTCTGTCTGCCAGCGGTCCTACTTGAACGACGGCGGCTGGCTGAGGTCGTTTGAGGGGGCCGGCTGTGGCTGGGCACCCGGGCTGCCAAACGACGGAGGCTGGCTGAGGTCGTTCGACGGAGCGGTCTGCGGCTGGGCGCCACCCTGATCGGCCGGCTTTTGGTCGAGCGGGCTACCACCTGGAAGCTGCAGGCCGCCGGGCAGGCCGAGACCGCCACCGCCGGCGCCGAAGCCGGGCACCTCGATCTTGATGGTGTTCGGATCGACGCCCGTTCCGGTTCCCTTGTAGTGCATGACCATCTGCGGGAACATGATCGTCAGGCCCACCATCACGATCTGGATACCGACGAAGGGTACGGCACCCCAGTAGATCTGGCCGGTCGTAACGGGCTGGATCGACTTGCCGGTGATCTTGTCGAGATAGGGCACCTTGGCCGCGACCGAGCGCAGGTAAAAGAGCGCGAAGCCGAAGGGCGGGTGCATGAAGCTCGTCTGCATGTTGATGCCGAGGAGCACGCCGAACCAGATGAGGTCGATGCCAAGCTTGTCGGCAGCGGGCGCAAGCAGCGGCACGATGATGAAGGCGAGCTCGAAGAAATCGAGGAAGAACGCCAGGAAGAAGACGAGCAGGTTGACGGCAATCAGGAAACCGGTCTCGCCGCCCGGCATCGCCGTCAGCAGGTGCTCGACCCAGATATGGCCGTTGACGCCGTAGAAGGTGAGCGAGAAGACGCGCGCACCGATCAGGATGAACAGCACAAAGGCGGAAAGCCTTGTCGTTGCCGTCAGTGCGCCGCGCACGACGTCCAGATTGAGACGACCCTTGGCGGCCGCCATGATCAGCGCGCCGACTGCACCCATGGCGCCGCCTTCGGTCGGCGTTGCGATGCCGAGGAAGATGGTGCCGAGGACGAGGAAGATCAGCGCCAGCGGCGGGATCAGCACGATGATGACCTGCTGGGCAAGCCTCGACATCGCATTGATCTTCAGGCCGCGGTCGAGCAGGGCGACGATATAGATGAAGGCAACGCCCACTGTGCCGCCGAGGATGTCGGCGTTCTCGCCCTGGGTCGGGTAGAGATAGACGTGGGCGGCATAGGCAATGCCGGCTGCGACCGCGAGCGCGATGAACAGCGAGGTAACGCCGGAGCCCAGCGTGCGGGCTTCCAGCGGCAGGGCCGGCATGGAGTCACGCTTCAGGATCGTCATGATCAGGATGTAGACCATGTACAGTCCGGTCAGCACCAGGCCCGGGATCAGCGCGCCGGCATACATGTCGCCGACCGAACGGCCGAGCTGGTCGGCAAGAACGATGAGCACGAGTGACGGCGGGATGATCTGGGCGAGCGTGCCGGAAGCCGCGATGACGCCCGAGGCGACTTTCCGGTCATAGCCGTAGCGCAACATGATCGGCAGCGAGATCAGGCCCATGGCGATGACCGAGGCGGCAACGACGCCTGTCGTGGCTGCAAGCAGCGCGCCGACGAAGATGACCGCATAGGCAAGACCGCCGCGGATCGGGCCGAAGAGCTGGCCGATCGTGTCGAGCAGGTCTTCCGCCATGCCCGATTTCTCGAGCACAATCCCCATGAAGGTAAAGAAGGGGATGGCAAGCAATGTGTCGTTCGACATCACCCCCCAGAACCGGTCAGGCAGCGCGTTGAGCAGGGGCCAGGAGAGGTTGATCGAATCCGACAGCGGCGCAAGTTCGACGCCGATGATGAAGAACAGCAGGCCGTTGGCGGCGAGCGAGAAGGCGACCGGGTATCCCAAAAGCAGGAACACGATCAGTGACGCGAACATGATCGGCGCCAGGTTTTCAGCAATGAATTCGATCATGGACGGGTCTCCGGAGACACGACATCGTCAAGCGGCGCATGGGTCGGCACATAGGGTGTCGGGTCTTCCATGTTTCCGGTCATGATCGCGATTTTCTTGATGATCTCCGACACGCCCTGGAAGGCCAGCAGCAGGAAGCCGAAGAGCAGGATGGCCTTGGCCGGCCAGATGATCAGGCCGCCGGCGGATGATGAGACCTCGCCCGAGACGTAGGACATCTTCACATAGGGGAAGAGGTAATAGAGCACGAGCAGCACGAAGGGCATCAGGAAGAGGAGGTGCCCAAGAAGGTCGATCCAATGCTGCACGCGGCGCGAGAACTGACCGTAGACCACGTCGATGCGGATGTGCTCGTTCTGGCTCAGGGTATAGGCGGCCGCAAACATGAACGCGGCGCCGAATAGATACCATTGCGCCTCGAGCCAGGCATTCGACGACATGTTGAAGATCTTGCGGATCACTGCGTTGCCGGCGCTGACGAGAACAGCGGCCAGGATCAGCCATGAAACGCTCTTTCCGATAAATTCCGTGATCGTGTCTATAAGTCGGCTAAAGCCGAGCAAAGCTCTCATCGATTTCCTCCCCGCGATGGCTTTTATGGTTCTTGTGCCAAGCATAGCCAGAGTGCCGATTTCAAGCGCACGTTCAAGTCTGAGGTGCGATTTTCCCGTGTAGTTCGGCCGCCTCCGACTAAAGTAGAATAGGGTGATCCAGCGCTTTGCCCATTGTTTGTGCAATCCGGTTGCAGACGGCGAGGCACGGCGATCGTCAGCCGCCTTAAGGTGCACATCGCCAAGCGAATCGATGCGGAAAGCCGGGCACAGGCGATACGACGCGCGAATTACTGCAACGTTGCAGGCTTGAATTTGTATGATTTTTGAGGTCGGATGGCGCCGCCAAGGGAGGACGCCTGAACCATGACTGCCATGATCCGAAACCCCATTCTGCCGGGCTTCAACCCGGACCCTTCGATCTGCCGTGTCGGAGACGACTACTACATCGCGACCTCCACCTTCGAATGGTACCCGGGTGTGCAGATCCACCATTCGCGGGATCTGGTGAACTGGCGACTCGTCCGCCGGCCGCTGGAGCGGGCAAGCCAGCTCGACATGCGCGGCAACCCGGATAGCTGCGGCGTATGGGCGCCGTGTCTTTCCTATGACGATGGTCTGTTCTGGCTGGTGTACACCGACGTCAAGCGCTTCGACGGCAACTTCAAGGACGCGCACAACTACATCGTCACGGCTGAGGCGATCGAGGCGACCTGGTCGGATCCGGTCTACGTCAATTCCTCCGGCTTCGACCCGTCGCTCTTCCATGATGACGACGGCCGCAAGTGGTTCCTCAATATGCAGTGGAACCACCGCACCGAAAGCTTCGGCGGCTCGCCGAAACATCCGGCCTTTGACGGCATCCTGCTGCAGGAATGGGACGAACGGACACGCAGGCTCGTCGGCCCCGTGAAGAACATCTTTGCCGGCTCACCACTCGGCCTCGTCGAGGGGCCGCATCTGTTCAAGCGAAACGGCTGGTATTATCTGACGACGGCGGAAGGCGGAACCGGCTACGACCACGCCGTCACCATGGCCCGCTCACGCGCGATCTACGGCCCCTATGAGATGCATCCGGATATCTATCTGATCACGTCGAAGGACCACCCCGAAGCGCCGTTGCAGCGCGCGGGCCACGGCCAATATGTCGAGACGCCAGATGGGCAGGCCTATCATACGCATCTGACCGGCCGACCGCTGCCTCCCGGACGCCGCTGTACGCTCGGTCGCGAGACGGCCCTGCAAAAATGTGTCTGGCGCGATGATGGCTGGCTCTATCTCGAAAACGGCGGCCCGGTGCCGGAGGTGCTCGTGCCGGCGCCGGGACCGGCGGGGCAGGTGGCGACACCGGTGGTTACGGAAACGCATTTCGACGGCCAGGCATTGCCCGTCGAGTTCCAATGGCTGCGTACGCCGGAACCGGAGCGGATCTTCTCGCTCGAATGGCGGCCGGGCCACCTCAGGCTGTTCGGCAGAGAGAGCATCGGCAGCTGGTTCGAGCAGGCGCTGGTCGCGCGGCGGCAGGAGCATCATTCCTTCCGCGCCGAGACGACGGTCGATTTCACGGCCGTAACCTACCAACAGGTTGCAGGTGTGACGCATTACTACAATCGCCACAAGTTCCATGCGCTCGGCATCACCTGGCACGAAACGTTGGGCCGGGCGCTGACGATCCTCTCATGCCCCGGCGATTTTCCGCACGGCCGGCTGCAGTTCCCCGTCGGCAGCGGCATCGCCATTCCCGATGGTCCGATCGACCTTGCCATGGACGTTCGCGACAATGACCTGCAGTTCTTCTGGCGGGCGAACGCAGCGGTGGATTGGCAGCCGATCGGCCCGGTTCTCGATGCGGGCGTGGTCTCCGACGAGGGCGGCCGCGGCGAGCATGGATCCTTCACCGGGGCCTTCGCCGGCATGTTCGCCTTCGACACCTCAGGCGCGGGCAAGGCTGCCGATTTCGACCGCTTCCGCTACGTCAGCCTTGCGGCAAGTTGATCCGTAAACATTAGAATTATGGAATAAGTGATGGATATCATTACGCATTTGTAATGTAGAGTTTCATATTCGGTTCAGGAAGCGGGGTCTAATTTTCGGGTGCAGACAAAGAAAGGACACCCGAATGAAACGTCTCCTGATCGCGCTCGTCGCCAGCTCCGTTCTGATTACGCCGGTCGCAGCCCTTGCCCAGCCGGCAGGATCCTTCGAGGTGGCGCAGAACTATGATCGTTCGCGTCGACCCGTCGATCGCGATTACGATCGTCACATGGACCGCCGCGTGGATCGTCACGTCGACAAGCACGTCACGATCGAAAAGCGGGTGATCGTCAAGAAGAAGGAGCGCTGGGCGCGCGGCCATCGCCTGTCGCCGGCCGAGCGCCGCCACATGGCGCAGGTGCGCGACTACCGTTACTACAAGCTTCGCCAGCCGCCGCGCGGCCAGCAATGGGTACGGTCCGGCAACGACTTCCTGCTGATCAGCCTTGCCACCGGCGTCATTGTCGGCCTGGCGGCAGCACGCTGATAAGGCACTCTGGGTTCAGCGAAGGGGCGGCGTTTTCACGCCGCCCCTTCGCCTTTTCGGTAACCGGCGCATGGGTTTTGCCGGTCGCCAAAAAGCAGGAGTTCGATAGCGCCTGCCGCTTCCGGCGCGTCCTCATCTGCGGGTTCATCTCCCAGAAACGGATCGAACATCGGCACCGGCCGCCCGGCGGCGTTGAGCGCCATGCAGGTGAAGCGTGGTCGGCGCGGTGCGCGCGCGGGGTCTGCCATCAGGCGGCCCGTGGCGACCAGCTGGCGAAGGGGTCGGCAAGATCGCGCCAACGTTCCGGACGAAAGCGCTCGTCGGCGATCAGGCAGGCATCGAGTTCGGCACGAAGCTCCGCCTCGTCCATCGGGTCGGTGCCGATGAAGACGATCTCCTGGCGACGATCACCCCAGACCGGGTCCAGGTAGGGACCGACCGCCTTCAGGAAACCTGGTTCGCGCGGCCATTGCTCCTGAGGCACGGCCGACCACCACAGCCCCATCTTGCCGGTCCGCACAAGCGGGCCGGCCTGGCTGATCTCGCCGACATAATGCGGTCGGGTGGCGAGCCAGAAGAAGCCCTTGGCGCGAAGCACGCCCGGCCAGGAACGGTTGAGGAAGGCCTGGAAGCGCATGGGATCGAGCGGACGTCGAGCGCGATAGACGAAGGAGCGGATGCCGTATTCCTCGGTCTCCGGGATATGATCCTTGAAGCCGTGCAGTTCCTTGTACCAGAGCGGATGTTCTTCGGCCTTGGCGAGATCGAAGCGGCCGGTTCCAAGCACCTCGCGCAGGTTCACCTTGCCGAAATCGGTCTCGATCAGCCGCGCATCGGGATTGAGCCCGACGATGATCTTGCGCGCGGCATCCACCTGCTCGGGCGTCGCAGTGCCGACCTTGTTCAAGACCACCACGTCGGCGAACTCGATCTGCTCGACCAGGAGGTCGACGAGGGTGCGTGTATCGCCTTCGCCCGCCGTTTCGCCACGGTCGGCGAGGAAATCGAGCGAGGAATAGTCGGCCAGCAGGTTCGCGGCATCGACCACCGTCACCATCGTGTCGAGCCGCGCGACATCGGCCAGGCTTTCACCGTCCTCGTCGCGAAAATCGAAGGTGGTGGCGACGGGCAGGGGCTCGGAAATGCCGCTCGATTCGATCAGCAGATAGTCGAAGCGGTTCTGTTCGGCGAGGTTGCGGACTTCCTTCAGGAGATCGTCGCGCAGCGTGCAACAGATGCAGCCATTGGTCATTTCCACCAGTTGCTCTTCCGTGCGCGACAGACCGGCACCGCCATCACGCACCAGTGCCGCATCGATGTTGACCTCACTCATGTCGTTGACGATGACGGCGACGCGCAGCCCGTCGCGGTTCGAAAGCACGTGGTTGAGCAGTGTCGTCTTGCCGGCGCCAAGAAAGCCGGAGAGAACGGTGACAGGGAGCTTTTCCATCGATTGGTTCCTGTATGTTATATCGTTACGAATAATGCCGGAAAGAAAGGCGAGCGCGATTGCTCGCCTGATACGAGTGCGAAGTTTGGCACCGGACCTCTGGGCTGAACCCAACTTGCCGGCAGGTCGTCGTTCCAATCTCTCGGTCGCCTGTGGCTAGTCTTTCCGTCAATCCCCCTTGACCCGAGGTTCCAGCAGGCGGCCCGGTTCCGCACCATCTCGCCGAGGATGGCCATTCCCGAGAATGATAGAGAGGGGCGGGCGCCCGTATAGCCGAGCCAGGCGAGCGCCCACCGATACCGCCTTGGGAGGACGGGTCAGCTTGCCGAGGCGAGGCAGGTCTTCAGCGAGGTGCCGATCCCTTCCATCATCTGGAAATAGAGATCCGGGCCGGCCTCCAGCGTGCCGGCTTCCGGGTCCAGCGTACCGGATTTCGCCGGCGTTCCCTCGATCACCACATTGATCAGCTTCGGCTCGAACTGCGGCTCGGCAAAGACGCAGGTGGCACCGAGTTCCTTGATCTTGGCATGGATCTGCGACACCCGATCCGCGCCAGGCAGGACCTCAGGGCTGACGGTGATCGAGCCGGCGACGCGAACCTTATAGCGGTGCTCGAAATACTGGTAGGCGTCGTGGAAGACGACGAAGGGCTTGTCCTTCACCGGTGCCACGGTTTCCGTGAGCTTGGCGTCAAGCGCATCCAGGCGCTTGTTCAGGGCGTCCAGATTGGCCTTGTAGGCGCCCGCATTGGCAGGATCGGCCTCAGTGAGCGTCTTTTCGATCTCGGCGGCCATCGCCTTGGCATTCATGGGATCGAGCCACATGTGCAGATCGGCATCGCCGTGGCCGTGATCGTGGTCATGGCCGTGATCGTGCCCCGCTTCGCCCTCGGCATGCTTGTGGCCTTCCTCGCTCTGGCCTTCTTCACTGTGGCCTTCGTCGCCGTGGTCATGCGCCTCGAATGCACCGCCTTCGCGGAATTTCAGCTTCTCGATGCCGGGCGCTTCGCTGAGCTCCACCACCTTTGCGCCGCTGCTCAAGGCGTCGAGCGGCTTGTCGAGGAAGGCTTCGAGGCCGGGACCGACCCAGAAGACCACCTTTGCCGCCTGCAGGGCCGAGGCGTTCGAAGGCTTCATGTTGTAGGTGTGCGGCGAGGCGGCGCCCTCGACGATTAGCGACGGCTCGCCCACACCCTGCATGATCGAGGCGACAAGGGAGTGGATCGGCTTGATCGAAACCACCACATTGGGACTGTCCGCTGCGGCGGGTGCCGCAAGAAGCATGGTAGAGGCAAAGAGCAGGGCGGATGTCGATTTCATCGGGTTCTCCGGGCTTGATTGGCGTGCCTGCCACATCGGCCAAGCGCGCTTCGGGCATGCAAAACTGTTACTCCAACGGGCCGTTGCCGGCCTTGAAGTCGTCATGTAATGTTATTACATCAATTGCGTTATGCTATAACGTGTGCGATAGCCAGTGGCAACCATGCAATCCGGAATTTTTTCATGCTGAATTTCCGTTCCCCAGAAGCGCTGCCACTGGTCAATCTCAGCAATGCCGGCGTGCGCCGCAACGGTCGCTGGCTGGTGCGTGGCGTCGAATTCTCGATCAGCCCGGGCGAGATCGTCACGCTGATCGGCCCGAACGGCTCGGGCAAATCGACGACCGCGAAGACGGCGATCGGAGTGCTGAAACCGGACGAGGGCTATGTCGAGCGCAAGCCGGGCCTGAAAGTAGGCTACGTGCCGCAGAAGCTTGCCGTCGACTGGACGCTGCCTTTGACGGTCGAGCGACTGATGACGCTGACCGGCCCCTTGAAGGGGCGGGAGATCGAGGAGGCGCTGTCGGCGACCGGCGTGCTGCATCTGGCGAAATCCGAGGTGCAGCATCTCTCCGGCGGCGAGTTCCAGCGCGCGCTGCTCGCCCGCGCGATTGCCCGCAAGCCGGACCTGCTGGTGCTCGACGAGCCGGTGCAGGGCGTCGATTTCAGCGGCGAGATTGCGCTCTACGAACTGATCAAGCAGATCCGCAACCGCACAGGCTGCGGCATTCTCCTGATCTCGCACGACCTACATATCGTCATGGCCGAGACCGATACGGTCGTTTGTCTCAACGGCCATGTCTGCTGCCGCGGCACGCCGCAGGCGGTCAGCCAGAGCCCGGAATACCAGAAGCTTTTCGGCAGGCGGGCCGCCAATACGCTTGCGGTCTACAGTCACCACCACGACCACACCCATTTGCCCGACGGCCGGGTGCTGCATGCGGACGGTTCGATCACCGAACATTGCTACCCCGGTGACGGCCATCACCACGACGACGAGGAAAACGTGCACGATCACGGCGAGGATTGCGGCTGCGGCCATCATTCGCGACTGCACGGCTATGACGTGAAGGAGAAGCGCGATGCTTGACGATTTCTTCGTGCGCGCGCTGATCGCCGGCATCGGCATTGCCGTCATGGCCGGGCCGCTCGGCTGCTTCGTCATCTGGCGGCGCATGGCCTATTTCGGCGACACCATGGCCCATTCGGCGCTGCTCGGCGTGGCGCTGTCGCTGCTGCTCGAGCTCAACCTGATGCTCAGCGTCTTCATCGTCGCGGCCGTGGTCTCGGTACTGCTTCTCTTCCTGCAGCGGCGCGGGGCGCTGTCGACGGATGCGCTGCTCGGCATCCTCTCCCATTCAGCACTTTCCTTCGGCCTCGTCATCGTTGCCTTCATGACCTGGGTGCGCATCGATCTCGTCGGCTTCCTCTTCGGCGACATTCTGGCGGTCTCCGAGTCCGACATCGACATCATCTGGGGTGGCGGCATCCTCGTCATATTCGCGATTGTCTATCTCTGGCGGCCGCTCTTGGCCTCCACCGTCAATCCGGAACTGGCGGAAGCCGAGGGGCTGAAGCCCGAACGCACGCGGCTCTTTTTCATGCTCTTGATGGCGCTGGTGATTGCGATCGCCATGAAGATCGTCGGCATTCTGCTCATCACCTCGCTGCTGATCATCCCGGCGGCAACGGCACGGCGCTTCTCGACCTCGCCGGAAGTGATGGCGGTACTCGCATCGGTCATCGGCGCGCTCGCCGTCACCGGCGGACTTTTCGGCTCGCTTCACTGGGATACCCCGTCGGGACCGTCTATCGTTGTTGCCGCGGTTGGGCTTTTCGTTCTGAGTCTGCTACCGATCGGCCGCCGCCCGCTCGAGGCGGCGCATCATTCCACGCCTGGAGGGCACCACTAATGGCTACGCCGCAACTGACCAAGAACCAGACGTTGGTGATGGATGCGCTCAGCCACTCCGAAGGGCCGATGAGCGCCTACACCATTCTCGACAAGCTGCGCGATCACGGCTTCCGCGCCCCGCTGCAGGTTTACCGCGCACTCGACAAACTGCTCGAATATGGCCTCGTGCATCGGCTGGAAAGCCTGAATGCCTTCGTCGCCTGTTCTTGCCCGCATGACCACGAACACGATCACGGCGTCACCGCCTTCACCATCTGCGAAGGCTGTGGCCAGGTGACCGAGTTTCATGACGAGGCGATCGAGCAGCGGCTTTCGACGCTGACGCGGGCGCAGAACTTCAAGACCGAGAAGACGACGATCGAGATCCGCGGCCATTGCCAGAGCTGCGCATAAGGGCAACTCCTTCAGGGCCCGTGGAAAGCTTACCTTGAGGTGTTTGGCGCTCAGTCCAGCCGGGTGAGGTCGGCGGCGTAACGCCGCCAGTTCTTGACGTAATGCGCTGCCGAGCGTTTCAAGCCTTCGACCGCCGCATCATCCAGCGTGCGGATCGCCTTGGCCGGCGCGCCGACGATCAACGAATTATCCGGAAATTCCTTGCCTTCGGTGACGAGCGCATTGGCGCCGACCAGGCAGTTGCGGCCGATCTTGGCGCCGTTAAGCACGGTCGCGCCCATGCCGATCAGCGAGTTTTCGCCGATGGTGCAGCCATGGATGATGGCGCCGTGCCCGATGGTGCAGCCTTCGCCGATCGTCACCGGGAAACCGGGATCGACATGGATGACGACGTTTTCCTGGATGTTGGTGCGCGCCCCGAGCCGGATGGGCTCGTTGTCGCCGCGCAGGGTTACGCCGAACCAGATGCCGACCTCTTCGCCGATCTCGATCTGGCCGATGACATTGGCGTCCGGGGCCACCCAATAGCTGCCCTTCGGCGGCGTCTGTGGGCGAAGTGATCCAAGGGCGTAAAGCGGCATCCATTCTGTCCTTTCGCAACATGGCCGATCGGGGCCGGTCGGCAGGCGGCGGGCCGCCTGCCGGAAGTGAGCAGGTTAGACGACGCTGACGGCGAGCGCCGCAACCCCATCGACGCCGCAGGTGACCTCGTCACCGCGCGCGACCGGTCCGACGCCCGAGGGCGTGCCGGTCATGATGACGTCGCCGGGGGCCAGCGTGAAGAGTTTGGAGAGTTCGGCGATGATCTCCGGCACTTTCCAGATCATCTGGTCGAGATCGCCCTGCTGGCGGAGTTCGCCGTTGACCTTCAGCCAGATATTGCCGTTGAGCGGATGGCCGATCGTTTCGGCAGATGCGATCGCCGAGAGCGGGGCGGAATGCTCGAACGCCTTGGCTGCAGCCCAGGGCTTGCCAGCCTTCTTCGCCTCCGCCTGCAGGTCGCGGCGGGTGAAATCGATGCCGACGGCATAGCCGTAGACGCAATCGAGCGCGTCCTCGACGGCGATGTTGCTGCCGCCACGCTTCAGCGCGACGACCAGTTCGACCTCGTGATGAACGTCGTTGGTCAAGGGCGGGTAGGGGAAGGCGCTACCGGCTGCAAGCAGGTTGTCCGGGTTCTTCTGGAAGAAGAACGGCGGCTCGCGGTCCGGGTCGTGGCCCATTTCGATCGCGTGGGCGGCATAGTTGCGGCCGACGCAATAGACCCGGCGAACCGGAAAGCCGACGAGGCTGCCGGAAATCGGCAGCAGCACGGGAAGCGGTGGGGGGATGATTGTTTCCATGATCGTCCGGTCTTGGGCGTCCGCCTGTCGCAACCGACAGGAAGAGCACCGCGCGTTTGTTGGGCGTTCGCCGTTGGCCGATTTCGGTTGAGGCGAGGCAAGAGAGAATCCGGACGTTACTGCATAAATCCGCGAATCGGAATCGATCCGCAGAAAAATTAAGAACAAGGATTGGGGACGAAGATTTTGATTAAGGCGCGCCCACCAGGGCGCGCGCGATCACGGCATCCGAAAGGATGCCATCATCGGCAAAGTCAGGCGCAATGAGCGTAGGCCTGAAGCTGGTCTCGGGTCAGGAACCGACCGTCCGAACGCGAGTTGAGTTCAGGATGGCTGTATTCGAGGCTGGGGACCTGGGGAAGCTCAAGGGCCTGGCGCACGGTCATGATGCCGAGATCACGACGGCCACCTTCACGCTTCACGGTGACTTCAACGATGCGATAGAGATTGCTCTCGCTCATATGTTCTCTCCCGTATATCGTTTTTCTTGAATTCCCTTAATGGGACTAAGGCGCTCCGAAATTGGTTTTTGTGAGGCACCTCAGAATATAGTAGAAAGAAATGAATGCTTCACGACAGAAATCGGGCCATTTCTGGAAAAATCACCCGAGATTGGGCAGTAATGTGCTGAAATGATGCGTTTGCTGGGCGAATGCCCGGAGCCTGAATAATCGTCCGCGGCCGTCAAAGGCCGAAGCTTTCAATCAAAAAAGTCATCGTGTCGCTTGCCCGATGGCAAACGCTCGCCGCCTTCCAGCGGCACCTTTCGTTCAGCGCCGGTAGGCGGGTTAGTGCGTAGGCAACTCGGCTTCTTCGGCGGCCGAGATGAACAGCGATCGGGCCTCTTCTGCGGTGCGACGGCCGTCGATGGCGGCGCGGCAGGCACTGCGGGCGGCCACATAGAATGGTCCGCGGCGAGGCCAATGGTCTGCAAGGCAGGCGAGGGCGTCTGAGGGGCCTTTGACGGTGCGGCAATCGCCGCTAACGAAGTCGAGTTCGATCGGCTGTTTCCAGACTAATTGCATGCGTCTCCTCCTCGAGATCATCTCAATGAACATCGGCATTTGCGACCGCCGGCCTCTGGCTCCTCTCGAGAAGGTCGGCAGTCGATCTTGCTAATGTAGCGCAGGAGTTCGCTTTTGTAAGCAGCTTTTCGGTTATGGCAGGACAGGCTGCCGCCGGCGGCCGCTCCGCCTGGCGCGAGTGCCGCGATTGGCGTTATCTGGGGATGCCACGCTGCAAGCTTTCGGCGAAGGCGCGACCGGCAATAAGCAGGCGTCCTTCGCTGGTATTGCCTGCGAGATAGTCGTCGATCAGCATCCTGGCATGCCGCCGCGCAGGCTCACCGTCTCGCGCCCAGCCCTGTTCGATGCAAAGCGCGTCAAAGACGCGCTGCAACCGCTCCATGTCGGCCTTCGACAGCGCCAGGCATTGTGTCGCTCGCAATGGGGCCACCCGTCCCTCCCACAAGGCCGCATTCCCGCGCGCACTATGGCAGAAGGCCGGCGAATTGAACCCCTCGGGAATGAGGGGTTATACGGGCACGCCCGTTGCCGTCGGGATTGTCAGGCCGCCGGGACGACGCGGTCCACCTTGGTTCGGCGACCGCCTTCCTCGATCCGGTAATAGTCGGAGCCGATCTGCGCATACTGGTCGCAGCGCCGGCCGCCATCCTCGAAGGTGATGCAGACCTCGTCGCCGGTGATCGTGTAGCTGCCGCCATCGCGCACCTCGTAGTCGCGATAGCCGTAGCGGCCGTCGGGGAAGAAGGTGGAGTTGACGCCGTTGAGATTGTACCGCAGCGTCTTGCCGACGAGGAAGGCCTGGAGCGCATCGCCCGAAAGCGTCGGAACGGCCGGGGCGGTCGGCCGGGGCTTCGCGATTTCAGGCGCCTCCAACTCCATCGATTGGCACCCGGCCAAGAGAAGCGTGAGAAGTGCCGCGATCGCGCGTTTCATGCCGTCTGTCCTTATTCCTGTGACCGGTAACGATACAGGAACGCTGCCCTAGTCCTGTCCGCGGTCGCCGTCAACCCCGTGCTGTGCGTAGCGGCGGGGCTGAGGCGAGCTGATCATCTGCCTTCTTTCCGTTGGCAATTGCGAGTTTCGTCCTTTGTGAAACGAAGGCGCAAAAAGCGCCTGTCGCTCAAAAAAGGCTCGTGCCAACCGCGGCAGCGACCGTGGCCGCCAGCGCCAGCAGCAGAAATGCGGCGCCGATGACGGTCGCTATTGTCCGTCGGCGCCGTTCGCCGCTCCAATCGTAGCTCATGTTTCGCTCCGATGACGATCCAGTCGAGGCGGCAAGATGTGCGATTCTTCTTAACAAAGTGGAAACCATGCCCGGCGCGGAGCCGCCGTCGGCAGGAGGCTATCGGCGGAGGCCGTGTTGCCGGCACCTTGTTGGTTGCCCCGTTAGTGCCGTATCGCGAGGAGTTCAGGGGAGTTGTTGTAACGCAGGCGCTTGTCGCTACAGCGCTGATCGTTGTGACGCGGTGCGATCCGTGGTAGCTCGTCGCGCAGTTGTACGAATCCCGATGATGCGTTCGGTTACCCTGCCGTTGATTTCGGAGCGTTTTTTCGCAGTTCCTTGGATCGGGCGCGATAGGCTGACCAAGCGGCGTGCGCTTTCGGCCCACACACGTCAAGATGGAAGGAAGCAAGGGGTATCCATGCGCTGCCTGGTGATCAATCTCGACCGTTCCCCTGAGCGACTGATCCACATCGGAAGCCAGTTTTCCACCTTCGGCCTGAATTTTGAGCGCGTGGCTGCCGTTGACGGGCGAGAGCTCGATGACGCCGTGTTGGCGATGCAGCCGGTGTCGAAGCAGTGGAAGAGGATGAACAAGGCTGAAATCGCCTGCTTCATGAGCCATCGGAAGTGCTGGGCCATCATCGCGGAAGGGAGCGATGCCTATGGCGCGGTGATCGAGGACGATGTCTTCTTTTCCCCGAGCGCAACCCAGGCGCTGTCGTCATCGGATTGGATCCCGGCCGAAGTGGGCCTGCTGAAGATCGAAACTTTCCGGCAGAAGGTGTTTCTCAGCCGTGCCCGTGTGCTCGCCGATGCCGGGCGTACGATCCATGCATTGCGGGGATGCCATGTCGGCACGGGCGGCTATGTCATCTCTCGGGACTATGCAAAAAGACTGCTTGAGCTTTCGGAAGGGGCGTTTCCATGCCCTGTCGATCATTTCATGTTCGACGATGAGGTGCCGCGGCCGGACGACTGCCGCATTCATCAGCTCTATCCGGCCGTCTGCATCCAGGGCATGCTTCTCGACAGCGCCGACCCGGCGCACGGAAGCACGATCCGCAAGCCGGCCGGAGCAGCGGCTCGCGTGAAGCTGAAGCTCAAGATACATCAGAAGCTCTGGCGCGAGTGCAAGCGACTGTCACTGCAGGTGGCGGCGTTGCCGCCGTTCCTCTTGCGCAGCATTCGCTACCGCTGGACGACCGTTCCCTTTGGGTGACGGGTCGCGTTGCTGAGGCCTCCTCGTTGCCTCTCATTGCCGTAGGTGTCTAAAGCTCGCTTTCTTCGGCGTCGCGTTATATAAGCCCGGCAACACTAGATAATGCCTGCTGGCGGCATGCGCGAATTTTCGGCGCTGCCCTTGCCGCGGCCATTGAACAAGAGACGCACGAAAGATGACTGAGACCGCAGGAAAAGCTGCGCGCACTAAGGCGTATTTCAACGCACCGGTCTTCGCCGTTGCGCCCATGATCGACTGGACGGACAGGCACTATCGGTTTTTCGCGCGGCAGCTATCGAAGCATGCGCTGCTCTATACGGAAATGATCGTCGCCGAGGCGATCCTGCGGGGGGACAGGCAGAGGCTGCTCGGCTTTGACGTATCCGAGCATCCGGTGGCGCTGCAGCTCGGCGGTAACGATCCGGCGAAGATGGCGGAGGCGGCACGGATCGCCGAAGGCTTCGGCTATGACGAGATCAACATGAATGTCGGCTGCCCGTCGGACCGGGTGCAATCCGGCACGTTTGGCGCCTGTCTGATGCAGGAGCCGCAAACGGTGGCCGCCTGCGTGGCGGCGATGAAGGCGGCGGTAAAAATCCCGGTTACGGTCAAGTGCCGTATCGGGGTGGACGACCAGGATCCGGAAGTGGCGTTGCGCACGCTCGTCGCGCAGGTGATCGATGCCGGCACGGACGCCGTCTGGGTGCATGCCCGCAAAGCCTGGCTACAGGGCCTGAGCCCCAAGGAGAACCGCGAGGTCCCGCCGCTCGACTATGGCCTCGTGTATCGGCTGAAGCAGGAAAATCCCAATCTTTTCATCGGTATCAACGGCGGTCTTCAGACCCTGAATCAGGCGCGTGAGCAGCTTCCGCATCTGGACGGCGTCATGCTCGGCCGCGCTGCCTATCACGACAGCGCCATGCTGACAGCGGCCGATCGCCATTTCTCGCATCCGCTGACTGGCGCCAAGCCAATCGTCGAAGACGGCGCCACCTTCTCAGAGCGCGGCCATCGTCTCGATCTTGATTTCTGGGC
Organism: Ensifer sp. Root558; assembly: GCF_001427045.1. Classification (NCBI taxonomy): domain Bacteria; kingdom Pseudomonadati; phylum Pseudomonadota; class Alphaproteobacteria; order Hyphomicrobiales; family Rhizobiaceae; genus Ensifer; species Ensifer sp. Root558. The sequence goes on from NZ_LMGC01000001.1 coordinate 673,970, forward strand.
GGAGGTCCGCGACGCCATGGCCGATTACGCCGCCGCGCATATCGCCAATGGCGGCCGGCTGATCCATGTGACCCGCCACATGGTCGGCCTGTTCCAGGGCTGGGCGGGTGCGCGACGCTATCGCCAGATCCTGTCCTCCGATGCGACCCGCCAGGGCGCGGGGCCGGACGTAATCCACGCGGCCTTCGACGCGGTCTTCGAGGCGACGGCGGCGAAGCAGGCGGCGGAGTAGGCGGTCGCCGAGTGTGCGGGCGCCCGCGGGGCGTTCGAGGGTAAGTGCCGCAGACCTCTCGGTTTGTCGTCCTCGAGTTCGCCCGAGCGCTCATTGGGCCGCGCGTTCGGCGCAGGCTTTGCTGCGTCGGGAGAAGATAGCGCCTCTCCTCGGGTCGAGCGCAAGCCCCAAACGAAAACGGCGCCCCTTGCGGAGCGCCGTTTCCAAATGAATGTCCGACTGGACGATCCGGCTTAGGCAGCCTGGATGTTGACGGCCTTCGGGCCCTTGCCCATGCGATCCGGCTCGGTGTCGAAGGTGACCTGCTGGCCGTCCTTGAGCGTAGCGAGGCCAGCGGCCTGAACGGCGGAGATGTGTACGAACACGTCCTTCGCGCCGCCATCCGGCGTGATGAAGCCGAAGCCCTTGTCCTGGTTGAAGAATTTTACGATGCCCTTGGTGGCCATGGAAGAAGTCCTTTTCCTTCAGTCAATTTGCGTTGCCCGCGCCCCCTGGGGGATGTGGGCATCTCGTCTTCCGCTTGCAAGCGGAAAGGCGTCGAGTGGTCACGATATCGGGGAAAAGACGTCTACGGTGCCGCTGCCGGCGGTCCCGACACAAGGCCGGGCGCAGTTGAAAGTCCAGTCTCCGGGATAGAAATCGCCCGAACGGGGCAAGAAGTGACAGGATTTGCAGAAAAAGGCAAGCGCCTTGTGCGCCGCGGGAAGCCGTCCAGCCTCTGTCTTTGCAGGGCTTTGGCCCGTTCTCGACCGTCGCTTTCCGGGCAGGGAGAAAAATCGGGGACGGCCGGTTTCCGGACACAATTTCGTCCCGACCGCGACCGAACGTGCGCGCCGCCAACGGGCGTTTGCGTTTTGGGGGCGGACTGCCGGGGGGAAGGCTTGCACCTCTCCATAACACTTGCGCATCCCCGGGATAACGCGCAGGTTTTACTGAAGGTTGGTTCCGTCTTGGCCGCCGATGGCGTAGCCAGTGGCGCAGACGGGCGGCCGCGAGGACGGACGAAGTATCGCCGTGCGGGCGAAGTATCGCCGGGGCTGAATTGGTGAGAGTGCGCCGGCCAGGTCTTGCTGGTGGCGAGAGTGACATACGGAGAGGGACAGCGTGATCGACCCTTACGAACTGCTTGGACTGGAACGCGACGCCGACAATCAGGCGATCCGCAACGCCTATCGCAAGGCGGCGAAATCCGCGCATCCGGATTCCGGCGGCGATCCTGAACAGTTCGCGCGACTGCAGGTGGCCTATGAGCTGCTCAAGGATCCGGTGCGCCGCAAGGTCTATGACGACACCGGTTACGATCCGCAGCTGGCCGACGCGCGCGATCTCAAGGGCCTGATGATGCTGGAAACGCTGGTCAACGAGTTCATCCTCGACGAGCGCGAGCCCGGCAGCTTCGATCCTGTCGCCGCGATGCGGCGCAAGCTTTCGGACGATATCGTCAAGAGCCGCTTCCATATCCTCGAACTCGAGCGCCACCGGGCCCGCGTGCGCAAGCACCTCGACCGCCTCGGCCGCCGGCCGGAGACCGACGTGCTCGGCTCGATGCTGCGCGCCCGCTCGCGCTCGATCGCCGAGGCGATCAAGAGCACCGACGAGCAGATCAAGACGATCGAGCAGGCCTATGAAATGCTGGAGGGGTATTCCTACGAGCTTGAGGCGCTGGAGGTGAAGGCGCACGCGGCGGAGTAGGCGGCGCCGTCTCGACTTTGCCTGTGGTAAGTACGCCGGGACGACGACGACACCCGTGATCCGGACACCTGGCTGTCGGCCGGCGCGATCGGCGGCGTTGATATCACCGACGTTCGCCTTTGTGGCACCGCTGTGCAGTCGCCTCCATCGGTGCCATAGTCTTCGTCTGTGTCCGATAGCCGGGACTCTGCCATCGTCTGGAGCGAAGGAGAGTGGCATGAGCCGCTCACACATGCGTGCAGCCGTTTTCCTGCTGGCGACCATGCTCGCCGCCTATCTCGCGGTCAGCTATTTTCTCGTCCCGGAACTCTGGGTCTTCCGTGATTCCAGGCGCAGGGTTCCGCTCAATCCCATGGTAACGTCCACGGAGCAGGGTATTCCCGGCGACCCGATCAATGTCGGGCTGGTCGGCTCCAAGGAGCAGATCATCCGCGCCTTCGCCGCGGCCGGATGGGACGCCGCCGACAAGGTGACGCTCAGGTCCTCGGTCGATATCGGCCTCAGCGTCGTGCTCGACCGGCCGGATCTCGACGCGCCCGTCAGTCCGCTGTTCTATGAGGGGCGCAAGCAGGACCTGGCCTTCGAGAAGCCGGTCGGCCACAGCGCCGACCAGCGCAACCATGTGCGCTTTTGGCAGACGACCAAGCCTGTGGAGGGCAGCGGCCCGCTCTGGCTCGGTTCGGCCAGCTTCGACCGCGGCGTCGGCCTCAGCCACGATACCGGCCAGATCACCCACCACATCGGCCCCGATCTCGATGCCGAACGCAATCTGGTCATCGACGACCTCGACAAGGCCGGGCAGGTGGCATCGACCTATGAGATCCCCGGCGTCGGCGCCACCACATCGGGTCGCAACGGCGGCGGCGATCCTTACTTCACCGACGGCAAGACCTTGGTCGGAGTACTCAAGCCGGCAGGCGAAGGGGGCGGTGCGGAGGCCGCGAAGTGAGTGCGCACCGCCGCACGCGGAGCAAGGACGCGGCAGGCGCAGAACGCGGCGATGGATCAAAGGCTTAAAGCGCAAATCTGAAAGATTGTGGCGCGGGGCGGCACAGCGGACGGCGCGCGCCCCGTCACCTACGCGTTACGGACGCCCCATGAACAGCGACAACGATGCAAAATCGTCGTGCAGGTGGCCGGCGTCGATGGCACGGCGGAAGATCGCCTCGTAGCCGTCGGTGATCGTCCGGTCGATGCCGCGGGCGGCCATCAGCTCGACCAGATGGTGGAAGGCGCCATAGTGCGGCGAGACCGAGGAAAGCGTCTTGTCGTCGGCCGCATAGCGCCCGGCGGCGCTGCGCTTGATCAGGTCGGCGACGAGGCCATCGATGACAGGCGCCGTCGCCGACCATTGCTTGCCAAGCGTTTCGAGATCGATCGCCTCGGCGCGGCAGACGGCGATCGATTGCAGCGCGCCGAACAGCGCGCCCCACATCAGGGCGAGCACCGCGCTGTCGAGCGCGTTGGCAAGGCCCGGATCAGCGCCGATATGCTGCACATTGCCGGCGAGCGCGCCGAGCACTGCGCGGCTTTCCTCAAACGCCGCGGCCGGGCCGGAGATGAGCAGCGTGCCCGCTTCGGTGCCGATGAAATCGGGCGTCGCCAGGATCGCACCGTCGAGGTAGCGGATGCCATGCCGCCCGGCCCAAGCCTGCACCTCGCGGGCGCCATCGGGCGTGCCGGAGGTCAGCTCGATGATCAGCTTGCCCTTGAGGGTGCCAGTGACGTCAGGGTCGCGCAGCAGGCTCTGCGTCGCCTGGTAGTCGCTGACATTGACGATGACGATGTCGGAGGCTGCGACGGCGTTGCGTACGCTGGCCGCCACTTCGGCTCCGGCTGCGGCGAGCGGCGCGGCCTTTGCCGGCGTACGGTTCCACACCGTCGTCGGGTGCCCGGCCTTGAGCAGCGCATGCGCCAATGCCGACCCCATCCGCCCCATTCCCAAAACGCTGATTGCAGGTTGCATATCCAGTCTCCATATCCTTGGTGCGGGATCGGCGCTCGCTACGCGCATCCCGCTTCGCTTGTTCGAGGCGACGCATTTGTCGTCGCGGCTGAGACGTAAGACGGGACAATCGGGTCGCAATACGCACGCGCGGGTAAGTGGTTACCCCGGCGTAAGGGAGGATGACGTGACGGATGCCATGGAAAACTGCGGTTTCATGACCGCGCTGCGGGCGATCGAGGGCAAGTGGAAGGTCGATATTCTCTGCGAACTCGGCAAGGCCGCGCGCCGCTTCGGCCGCCTGCGTCAGGCGATGCCCGCCATCAGCGAGAAGATGCTGGCGCAGCAACTGCGCGAACTGGAAGCCGATGGCCTCGTCAGCCGCACCACCTATCCGGAAACGCCGCCAAAGGTGGTCTATTCGTTGACCAAACGCGGTGCCGCGCTGAACGTGGCGGCGGATGCGCTCTGCAAGTGGGGCGAGGAGTTTGGCGACGACGCAGGGCAGGTCGAGGCGAGGGCGGTTGCGGTGGGCTGGTCGCCGCGACGTCGGCGTGGCCGTGGGCGGGCTCACTTTCGAGCGGCGTTGGCGCCACGATGCCGCCCGCCACAGCCCCGATGTGTTGTCCGGGCCGTTGGAGCCGCGATCTTGGCGGCTGCAGCCCCGTCCATCTCTGCTCGTCACAGGGATCCCGTACCAATGCGGCCGCACGGCGGAAAACTGCGGCGGCTCGTTCCGGCAAACTTTTTGGCAGTAGGCCCTTCGCGCCGCAGACGCGGCGCTGCTGGACTCCTGTGACAGGCACAGGAATGAGGGCGGTCGGGTAATCCCGGCACTTCTTCGGCCAAGGTGGTTCGCTGCGAGCCGATTTCATAAGAGCGCCGCCGGTTACCGTCGTCACGCCCAAGCCACGATTTCTGCGGCTGCATCATCTCCACCCTCATCTCTGTGCGCGTCACAGAGATCCAGCTGCCGCGCGTCGGCGCGGCAGGAGATGCCGAGCCAGCGCACACAGGCGCTTTGGTTTGCCGACGCATCCCCCGCGCCGCAGATGTGGCGCGAGGAGGGTCCAAAACAAGCGCCGGGTCGAGGGCGGTGAGGCTGTGGTCGTAGCGGAGAACCGCTACTTCACCACCACATGGCGCTTCTTGCCGAGCGAGAGCCGCAGCGGGCGCCCGGCGACGGTCAGCAGTCCGTCGCCATCCTCGACGACCTCGCCGTCGATGCGGACGCCGCGCCCTGAGATCGCCCGCCGCGCTTCGCTCTTCGATGCCGCCAGCCCGGCCCGGACGAGCAGGTCGATCAGCATCACGCCGGCAGTGCGCTCGGCGTCGTCGAGTTCGACGGTCGGCAAGCCCGCGGCGGCTTCGCCTTGCCCGAAAGCCTGCCGCGCCGTCTGCTGTGCATGATCGGCCGCTTGCCGCCCATGCACCAGTGCCGTCGCCTCGTTGGCAAGCCGCTCCTTCACCGCATTCAGTTCCGCACCCTCGGCGCGACCGAGCCTTTCGATCTCGTCGATCGGCAGTTCGGTGAAGAGTTTGAGGAAGCGCACCACGTCGGCATCCTCGGCGTTGCGCCAGAACTGCCAGTAGTCGTAGGGCGACAGGCGGTCTTCGTTGACCCAGACCGCGCCGGCCGCTGTCTTGCCCATCTTGACGCCCGAGGCGGTGGTCAGGAGCGGCGTGGTCATGCCGAAGACTTCCGCGCCCTCGATCCGGCGCAAGAGATCGACGCCGCCGACGATATTGCCCCACTGGTCGCCGCCACCGAGCTGCAGCCGGCAACCGGTGCGGCGAAACAGCTCGAGGAAATCGACCGCCTGCAGGATCATGTAGTTGAATTCGAGGAAGCTCAGGTTCTCCTGTTGCTCCAGCCGCGTTTTCACGCTGTCAAAGGAAAGCATGCGGTTGACAGAGAAATGTTTGCCGACGTCCCGGAGCATGTCGATCCAGGCCATCCGGTCCAGCCAGTCGGCATTGTTGACCATGACCGCGTCGGACGGCCCGTCGCCAAAGGTCAGCAGCCGCTCGAACACTTTGCGGATGCCGGCGACATTGGCCGCAATCTCGTCTTCTGACAGCATCGGCCGTGCCGCCGAACGGAAGCTGGGATCGCCGATCCGGGTGGTGCCGCCGCCAATCAGAACGATCGGCTTGTGGCCGGCCTGCTGCAGACGCCGAAGCGCCATGATCGGCATGAGATGGCCGACATGCAGACTGTCCGCCGTCGCATCGAAACCGGCATAGACAGGCACGACGCCGGCCGCAAAGGCGCCGTCGACGCCCGCAAGATCGGTCACCTGGTTGACATAACCGCGCTCAACCAGCGTCCAGGTGATCGCGGAACGCGGCTCAAAGGCATCGGTTGGATTGTCGGAATGGGTCATCGGTACTCTCCATGGCTATGCCGCCAGGGAGCACTGAACAAAACAAAGCCGCCTGACGGCGGCTTGTTTCAAGGCATGATCGAAACGCGCCGCTCCCTATGGAGACGTCGCATAATAGTTGGCAGCGATGAGCGCGGTCTTGATCATGAGGGTGGTTGTAGCGGGGAATGGGGGAGGCGGCAAGGCCAAGGTTCCCTGCGCCACCGCGAGTACGTCGGAGTTGGCCGGGGCGCTCTCCGAGAGTTTTGAAGATCGCGGACTATTGTGCCCGGCCGACCGTCATCTCAATCAACTTTTTCTAAAGCTTCCACCGGCCGCCGAAGTGAGCGACAACGAACAACAGGCTGAGCTGCATCGTCTTGAAGGCGCCATAACCTAGCGCCGAGATTATCAAATAAAACAGGATTTGGTGTTCGGCGACGGTAAGCGTGTGGTGGCCGGGCAGTTCACCTGCAATGAAACGCGATATCACAATGCCGGCGAAGACTGGCCCGATTGACAACATGCCGACAACGGCAGCGGCGCTTCCCCATCGATCAGTTCGCGGAGATTGATCCGGCTTGCTCAGCGTTCGTCATGCAAACCACTCCATCGAAGTTCTACCTCACCGCCCCGGCCGCCCCGTCTTGCCCTTCGTCCGCCCCTTCTGCCGCTTCTGATCCACCGGATCCTCATAGGAGCCGACACCCGGTTTCGCCCGCGTGACGATCGGTTTTTCCGGGACGTGGCCGATGACTGGCTTTTCGGTGCGGCCGACGGTCATTTCGTCCAGCGTGTTCCGGCGGAACAGCGATTTGTCCGCGCCGGCGGGTGTCGCGACGTCGCGGCCCATTTCGTCGAGGTCGGGCTTGCGGAACAGTGGGGTCTCCGTGTCCGTGCCTGGGCCCATGTCGTCGAGGGACGGCTTCTGAAATAGGGATTTGTCGTCGGTGGATTTGGATCCTCGGGTCGAGCCCGAAGATGACGTCGAGGAGCCGGACCGCTTGCCACCCTCCTGCGACCGTGCCTCTTCCCGCGCCATCGGGTCGTCCATCGCGGCGAGTTCGGCGGCCTTGAGGCGTTTGATCTCGTCGCGCAGGCGCGCGGCCTTTTCGAAGTCGAGGTCGCCGGCGGCGTCGCGCATCTGTTTTTCCAGCGCGTTGAGGTGCGCCTGCAGGTTGTTGCCGACGAGGTGGCCGCCGTCGGCGAAACCCTTGCCGGCGACGCCGGAAATGTCGGCGCGGACGTGGTCCTTCTCGTAGACGCTATCGAGGATGTCGGAGATCTTCGCCTTCACCGATTCCGGGGTGATGCCGTTGGCCTCGTTATAGGCCATCTGCTTTTCGCGGCGGCGGCTGGTTTCGTCCATGGCGCGCTGCATGGAGCCGGTGATCTGGTCGGCATAGAGGATGACCTTGCCGTCGACGTTGCGGGCGGCGCGGCCGATGGTCTGCACCAGCGAGGTCTCGGAGCGCAGGAAGCCTTCCTTGTCGGCGTCGAGAATGGCGACGAAGCCGCATTCGGGGATGTCGAGGCCTTCGCGCAGAAGGTTGATGCCGACGAGCACGTCGAATGCGCCGAGACGCAGGTCGCGGATGATCTCGATGCGCTCCAGCGTGTCGATGTCGGAGTGCATGTAGCGCACGCGAATGCCCTGTTCGTGCAGGTATTCGGTGAGGTCTTCTGCCATGCGCTTGGTGAGCACGGTAACGAGCGTGCGGTAGCCGGCGGCGGCCGTCTCGCGGATTTCGCCGAGCACGTCGTCGACCTGGGTTTTCGCCGAGCGCACTTCCACCGGCGGATCGATCAGGCCGGTCGGGCGGATGACCTGTTCGGCAAAGACGCCGCCGGATTGCTCCAACTCCCAGCTGCCGGGCGTCGCCGAAACGGCGATCGTGTCGGGGCGCATCGCGTCCCATTCCTCGAAGCGCAAGGGGCGATTGTCCATGCAGGAGGGCAGGCGGAAGCCGTATTCGGCAAGCGTCGCCTTGCGGCGGAAGTCGCCTCGATACATGCCGCCGATCTGGCTCACGGAGACGTGGCTCTCGTCGATGAACAGCAGCGCATTGTCGGGGATATATTCGAACAGCGTCGGCGGCGGCTCGCCGGGATTGCGGCCGGTGAGGTAACGCGAATAGTTCTCGATGCCGGCGCAGGAGCCTGTCGCCTCGAGCATCTCGATGTCGTAGCGGGTGCGTTGCTCCAGTCGCTGGGCTTCGAGCAGGCGGCCGCCTTTTTCGAGTTCCGCGAGGCGATGCACCAACTCTTCCTTGATCGCCTTGATGGCGCCGTTCAGCGTCGGGCGCGGGGTGACATAGTGCGAGTTGGCGTAGATTTTCACCGACTTCAGGTCGCCGGTCTTCTGGCCGGTGAGCGGATCGAACTCGGTGATGGCGTCGATCTCGTCGCCGAACATGGAGATGCGCCAGGCGGCATCCTCCAGGTGGGCCGGGAAGATCTCGATCGTATCCCCGCGCACCCGAAACGAGCCGCGCTGGAAGTCCATGTCGCGGCGCTTGTACTGCTGCGCCACCAGGTCGGCGAGAAGCTGGCGCTGGTCGAGCCGGTCGCCGACGCTCATCTGGAAGGTCATGGCGGTGTAGGTCTCGACCGAGCCGATACCGTAGATGCAGGAGACCGAGGCGACGATGATGCAGTCGTCGCGCTCCAGCAGCGAGCGGGTGGCCGAGTGGCGCATGCGGTCGATCTGTTCGTTGATCGAGGATTCCTTCTCGATAAACGTGTCCGAGCGCGGCACGTAGGCTTCCGGCTGGTAATAGTCGTAGTAGGAGACGAAGTACTCGACCGCGTTGTCCGGGAAGAAGTTCTTGAACTCGGAATAGAGCTGGGCGGCGAGCGTCTTGTTGGGCGCGAGGATCACGGCGGGGCGCTGCGTCGCCTCGATCACCTTGGCCATGGTGAAGGTCTTGCCCGAGCCGGTGACGCCGAGCAGCACCTGGCTGCGCTCGCCGGAGTTCAGGCCCTCGACCAGATCGGCGATCGCCGTTGGCTGGTCGCCGGCCGGCTGGTAGTCCGACGCCATGCGGATTTCGACGCCGCCCTCGGATTTCGGTGGGCGGGCAGGGCGATGCGGCGTCCAGAGCTTGCCGTCCTTGAACAGCGGGTTGCCGCTCTCGATCAGCGCCGAAAGCGCCTCGACGGTGGCGGTGACGCCCGAGGTGGAGGTCAGCTTGGCGGCATCTTCCAGCGAGACGTCGAGGCCGGCCACCGGATTGAGGCCGGCGGCGGCGCGGGTCTTCGGGTCGGTCGAACCGCCCATGGAGGTGCCGCGCGCCGACTTGCTGCCAACGATCTCGACCTTGCCTTTCTTGCCCGCCTTCTTCGGCTGCGCCTCGTCATCGGCGCCCGCTGCCTTGCGCGCCGCCTTGGAGGCGGCGATCTCCACCGTCTTGCGGTGCTTGCCGGCCTTGGAGGCGATCTGGCGTTGGGTTTCGAAGGCCGAGGCTTCCGCGTCCGCCTCAAGCTGCTTCACCCAGTCGGAAACATTGCCGGAAAGCGGCGTGCCTGACAAAGGCGCCTGCGGCGCTTCTTCGAAACCGGACGGGGTGGAGGGCTTCGGCGGGGCATTCTTCGGAGCTTTGGTCATGGCGGGGAATATGGAGAGAGTCCGGCCGAAAGTGAAGGGGCGAGGGAGTACAAAAGGGCAACATTTCGCCCCGGTTGCCGAAGTCGATTCCGGCGCCGTTTGCGCCTTGAATCGCGGGCTTCAACCAAGGCGGGTCGGATTCCTGTCGCATTGTAACCCTTACGGTTGCGGGCCTGACGCAGCGTTACCCCGATTGGGCGAGAAGACAGCCAAGCCTGCCGCGTGATAACAATAGTTCTTTGGAGGGTGCCATGTTCTGCTTGCGTGGTGCCGCACTTGGGCTTTGTGCCGTGGTCCTTGGTCCGATGTCCCTGTTTGCCGCCGAACCGGTCGGCAAGGCAGTGGAGATCCGGACAGCGGTCAACGGTGCGCGGGGTGCGATTGCGGTCAGAGACCCTGTCTACAAGAACGAACGGATATCGACATCGAAGTCCGGGCTCGGGCGACAGCGGTGGAGATCCGGACAGCGGTCAACGGTGCGCGGGGTGCGATTGCGGTCAGAGACCCTGTCTACAAGAACGAACGGATATCGACATCGAAGTCCGGGCTCGGGCAGTTCGTCTTCGAGGACGGCACCAAGCTTGCCGTCGGCTGGGGGTCTTCCGTCGTCATCGACAAGTTCGTCTATGACGACAAGAAGTCGGTGAAGAAGCTGACCATCATGGCCGCCAAGGGCACGTTCCGCTGGATCAGCGGCAAATCCGGCCATTCCGCCTATGAAATCGTCACGCCGGCCGGCACCATCGGGGTGCGCGGCACCGCCTTCGACTTCTTTGTCGGCCCGGATGGCACCACCGCCGTGGTGCTGCTCAGCGGCGCGGCGGATTTCTGCGGTCCAGGCGGCTGCCGGCAGCTGACGCAGCGCTGCGATTGCGTCGTCGCCAAGCCTGGCCGGAGGGCCACCGAACCGAAACGGGTAAGCCGCACGACGTTGAAATCCCTCGGCAATGCCCAGGCGCTGCCGTTCCTCTCCGGAGGTCAACGCCTGTCCGGAGCGATCGGCTGGGTGGGCGGCGGTTGCGGGCTGCGCGCGGCGCAGTTCGAGGGCACCACCCGTACCATCCCAGAGCAACCGGCTCGCGTCGAAGAAAAGCCGCGTGAAGAGAAGCCGCCGCCGGAAGAAAAGCCCCGGGATCCGGGCCCGCAGCCGGAGAACCCCGGCGATCCCGGACCGCAGCCCCAGAACCCGGGCGATCCCGGCCCGCAGCCGCAAAACCCGGGTGATCCCGGGCCGCAGCCGCAAAACCCGGGTGATCCCGGGCCGCAGCCGAACAACCCCGGCGACCCAGGACCGCAAGACGGCGGTGGCGGCGATCAACCGAGCCAGGATCAGGGGACGCAGGATCAGGCCCCAAGCCACGATTGAAGGGGCGGCGAAGGCTTTGCTGGCGCGCGCCTGATCTCAAAGCCGAGCCGGTGCGCCTTGCCGCCTTCCTCTGGCGAGCCGTGTTTCTTGAAAACTGCACTAAATCAGTAGGCTGCGGTCGTTTCCGCATGTGCTCTGCGAGGTGGCTTTCGGCTGCCGTGGGCAAGATCATTCGGCAGGACGCTTGGTATTCTCGTCGGTGGTCTGCGCGAAATGGTCGGCGCGGCGGCCGATCCGGGCGTAGAAACCGGCGAGTGCCGGCGTCAGCGCCGCTGCCTTCAGCTTGGCGGCGTTGACGATGCTGCGGCTGGTCTGCGTCCGAGCGCCGAGTGCGGCGACCAGCCGATCGTGCAGGCCGCGCAGATCCGCGAAGGCGGGCGAGGCAGCGAGGTTTTCGTCGCCGGCGACGGCATAGACCCGCGTTCGCGTCGTCTTGCCCTTGAGCCCGAGGGAGCCGGCGTCGAGCATGGCATGGTCCGGCAGAGCCTGGGCGGTCGCCTCGGACACCAGAATGTCGATGTTGACGTCCTTGCAGGCCGCTTCGATGCGCGCGGCGATGTTCACGGTGTCGCCGACGGCGGAATAGTTGAACCGCGTCTCGGCGCCCATGTTGCCGACGCAGGCAAGCCCGGTATGGATGCCGATGCCGATGCGCACTTCCTGATCGGCGCCGAAGCCGAAGGCATTGTCGGCGTTCAGCCGCGCCAGCGTCTCGCGCATGCCAAGCGCTGCACGCACTGCCTTTTGCGGATGGTTGGCGACGTCGACCGGCGCATTCCAGAAGGCCATGATCGAATCGCCGATGAACTTGTCGAGCGTGCCCTCGTTGGCCAGCACATGCCGGCTCAGCGCATCGAGCAGCGTGTTGAGAAAGGCGACGACCTCGGTCGGCGTCATGCGCTCGCTCATTTCGGTGAAGCTGCGCACGTCGACGAACATCACGGTGAGCTCGCGATCGTCGCCGCCGAGGCTGAGGGCATTGCGCGTATGCTCGATGCGGTAGAGCAGCGACGGCGAGAGATAGCGGCCGAAGGCCTGCCGCACCTCGCGGCGTTCGCGATCGGTCACCAGGAAGCGGTAGGCAGTGGCCGCGAAATGGGTGATCGAGGCGGCGAGGATCGGCGCCAGCGGATCGAAAAGCCGTCCGCCATAGTAGAAGGCGATCCAGGAGGCGACGAGCGCCAGCGCCGTCACTGCCATGCCGCAGACGAGTGCGACCACGGGGCTGACGAAGGTGGTGAGCAGCACCAGCAACGTTCCGGCGAGCGCGATCGAGAGGATTTCGAGCCCGTTCGCCCAATCCGGGCGCGAAAGATAGCGACCCGACAGGATCTGCTCGACGATCTGCGCGTGGATCGAAACACCGGGCACGTTCTGGCCGAGCGCGGTGGTGCGCACATCCTGCAGTCCGGCCGCCGAAGTGCCGATAAAGACGATGCTGCCTTCGATGCCGGCGCGGATATCCGGCGAAGGCTCGCCGTCGGCGAGAATGCGGCGCGCCGAGATATAGCGTTCCGTCGTGTCCGGCGTGACAAAGAGCCAGACCTCGCCGGTCGACATCAGCGGTACGACGAAGTCGCCGATCTTGACGGCGGTCAGCGTGTTGGCGACGTCTGGTGCGGCCGCCAGGACATAGGTCGAAGCACCCTGGGCCACCCGCAGGGCCTCCATGGCCAGGCTCGGATAGAACTGCTGGCCGTCGCTCAGGAATAGCGGGGCGGTGCGCACCACCGCCGAGGACGAGCCGGGATTGAGGCTGATGTGGCCGAGGCCGGCGGCATTGGCCTCGAGCTGCGGCCTGAGCGGCGTCGCGGCCCGCAGGCGCGGCGGCGCTTCGTTGGCGCTTTCGCCGGTCAGGGCAAAGCCGGCCTTGACCGGCGGCAGGTAGCTGCCCTCGTTGGTCAGGCCGAAGCCGAGAACCACGGGCTTGTCGCGGATCGCCTCGGCGAAGATCTCGTCATTGTCCGGCAGGGCGGCAAGGAAGGACGGATCGACGCCGCCGACATCGCGCACCACCGTGCGCGGCGACAATCTGTCCGGCTCGGCAAAGAGCACGTCGAAGGCGATCGCGGCCGCACCCATCTCGCTCAAGCGGTCGGTCAGCTTCGCCAGCCGATCGCGCGGCCAGGGCCATTGGCCGAGCTCGCGCAGCGACGCCTCGTCGATGTCGATAATCTTGACCGGCATGGGCTCGAAGCGGCGCGGCGCAATGCGCTGGTATTCGTCGAAGGTGACGTCGCGCGCCTGGCGCAGCAACTGCGGATCTTGGGCGCGCAGAATGGTGAAGAACGCCACCACCGTCATGCCGATCAGAACCCCGAACAGTTGCGATCGTGTCATGGCGGCCTACGGAACCATGGGCAGGCCCGCCTTGACGAGCCCGTCGTTGAAATGCGCGTGGTCGGCAGGATCGACATAGGCGGTAAAGAAGCGCCAGTAGCGCGGCACGTCGCTCGGTGCGTTGGCGATCGCTTCCGGAAGAAGCTTGCGCGCCTCATCGATGCGGTCGAGCTGGCCGAGACAGGTGATCAGCATCACCAGGTTGAAATAGGTGCGGCGCAAGAGCAGCGCCCGTTCGGCGCAGCGCAGGGCTTCGTCGTAGTTGCCGAGATGGTAGTGGGCGAGCGCCATGCGGTTGAGGAAGAGATAGGTGAGCGGATCGTGCGGGCTCAGCCGCAGCGCCTTGTGCAGCGGGTCCAGCGACTCGGCGAAGCGGCCGATATAGATGCGCGCCCAGCCGAGCGCCATGTGGGCGAGCGCGAAGTTGGAGTTGATGTCGATCGCCTGTTGCGCTTCCTCGACCGCGGCGTGCGGCCGCTGGGCCGCGAAGTTGGCGAGACACATGACATAGTGACAATAGGGGTCGTGATCGTCGATCACCACAGCGCGCGCGGCCTCCGCCTGCAACTCGGCGCTGTCGCGGTCGATGTCCTTGCTGAAGCCGAAGAAGCAGCGGGCAAACAGCGAGCGGGCGAGCATCATGTGCGCGCGGCCGAATTCCGGATCGAGGGCGATGGCGCGGCGCTGCCATTCGATCGCCTCGTCGAAATGCACGGCGGAATCCTGCGCGTTGTGCAGCAGGGTGCCGCGCATGTGGCATTCATAGGCGCCGAGATTGTCGGTGCCCCGCAATTGCGCGCGCCGGTTTTCGCCGATCAGGATCTCCGGCTCGATTGCCGCGACCACATGCTGGGTGATTTCGTCCTGAATGGCGAAGAGGTCGGCGAATTCACGCTCGTAGCGCTGCGCCCAGAGGTGGTTGCCGGTCTCGGCCTCGATCAGCTGGCCGGTAACGCGCACCCGCGAGCCGGACCGGCGCACGCTGCCTTCGACGATGTAGCGCACGCCGAGATCCCGGCCGATCTGTTTGACGTCGACGGCGCGGCCCTTGTAGGCGAAGGAAGAGTTGCGCGCGATGACGAAGAACCAGCGGTAAAGCGACAGTGCGGTGATGATGTCCTCAGTCAGTCCGTCGGCGAAGAAATCCTGCTCGGGATCGCCGGACATGTTGACGAAGGGCAGCACCGCAATCGATGGCTTGTCGGGCAGGGAAAGCGGCATGCCGGGCAAGTCGCCGCCCGCCGGGTTCTCGCGCCACTCGACGCGGTGGACCAGGACCGGACGCGGTATGTTCTTCAGCGCGCGCTCGCCGAGGCGCTGCATCGGAAACTCGAGCTTGCCTTCGATCTGGTCGTGGAGCGCGCCGGAAATGCAGATGTCGTTCGGCTGCGCCACCTGCTGGAGCCGGGCGGCGACATTGACCCCGTCGCCGAGCAGATTGCCGCCGTTGACAACCACGTCGCCGAGATTGAGGCCGATGCGGAACTCCATGCGCCTTTCTGGCGGTAGGTCGGCATTGCGGCGCTGAAGGGTTCGCTGGATGGCGACCGCCGCCCGCACGGCCTGCACGGCGCTCTGGAATTCCGCGACCAAGCTGTCGCCGGCCGCGCCGAAGACGCGGCCCCCGTGCTCCGCAGCAAGGCCGGAAATCGTCTCGCAGTAGGTGGCCAGGGTCGCAAGCGTGCCTTCCTCGTCGGTCGCGACAAGGCGACTGTAACCAGCGACATCGGCAGCAAGGATCACGGCGAGCTTCCGTTCCAAGGCGGCGGGCCCCTCCTGCGGCATCTGGTCAGAAGGAAATTAAGCGTAACTTAAATTAGAAAGTCCGAGAAGCGTAAATCGCCCTGATCGGGCCTGAAGACGCTGCTCAAAGCGTAAAAATGCTCCACGCGGCTTCTACGCGAGATTGTACTCGCCGGTGCTTCCGCGGAGCGGCCGATTGTGCAAGGTTCGCGGCCTTCATGCCGCCGCGCTTGGTTCAGGCCGGCAACCTCTATCGCGCTCGGGATCAACAGTGATGGCGCCTTTTTCCATTCGCCGGCTCACCTCCAGTGATGCCGAGGCCTATCGGGCAGTTCGGCTAGACGGCCTGCTGAAGCATCCTGAAGCCTTCGGTTCATCTTACGAGGATGAGGCCAGCCGGCCGATCGAGGTCACAGCGGAACGGCTTGATAGCGGCTTCGTCCTCGGCGCCTTCGATAGCGATGAAAAGCTCATGGGTGTTGCTGGCCTCGCGATCCAGACGGCGACAAAGGCAAAGCACAAGGGGACCCTCTGGGGCATGTATGTCTTGCCAGAGGCACGAGGAACCGGGCTATCGCGTTTGCTCGTCGACGGGATTATCGCCGAAGCGCGGGGCAAGGTGGAGCGGCTGTTGCTGACTGTCGTCTCGTCGAACGCTGCTGCCCTCAACCTCTACCGGAAGGCGGGATTTGTCGAATACGGCCTGGAACAGCGCGCGCTGCGGGTTGACGATGCCTATTTCGACGAGATGTTGATGGCGTTGCCGCTTTAAGCGGCGTGGTGGTCAGCCAGGGAACACGCAGCGGGGTCGACGCGGCGCAGTGCGGCGGTAGGATGGCGCCATCATGCCGCTGATTCGACCCACACGCGAAAGCGACCTTTCTCTTCTGCCCGCCATCGAGCGCTCCTCGGGCGAGGTGTTCCGCACCGTCCCCGAGCTTGCCTGGATTGCCGATGACGACGTGCAATCGGCAGAAGCTCATCGCGAATTCCTGCGCACCGGACTATCGGTGGTAATGGTCGACGCCTCCGATCGGCCGATCGCTTTTCTTTGCGCTACGGTTGCCGACGATGCCATGCACATCTGGCAGCTTGCCGTCGAGGCGGAACGTCAGGGGCAGGGGCTTGGGCGCACGCTGATGCTGGCGGCAATCGCGCATGCGCGCGTGACGTCACGCGCCGCCGTCACGCTGACGACGTTCCGCGATCTTGCCTGGAACGAGCACTTCTATTGCAAGCTCGGCTTTGTGACGCTCGATGCGGGCGAACTCGATCCGCGTCTTGCCGAAATCCTTGCCAACGAGGCGGCGCACGGGCTGCCGGCAGAGCGGCGCTGTGCCATGCGGCTGAAGCTCGCTTGAGGGCGCAAGCCAGCATTCCGGAAAGCCGGCGCTGAAAGAAGCTCGCTCGGGCGCGGTTGTGGCCGCGCTACCGTCTGATGGCGACCACCTGGCCGCGTGCGAACTGCGAGACCCTGACGCCGCCGGACTGGTTGCCGCCGATCAGCTGGGCCGTCGATTTCGACAGCATGGACAGGATGCCGACGTGATAGCCGCGGCCGGTGCGCACGACGACGACGTCGCCGGGACGGGCATAGGAGAGCTTCACGGGCGCGCCAAAACGCAGCCAGGAACGGGCGATGCCGAAGCTCTGCGGCGGACTGCGCCCGGCCTTGCGGGCGACCATGCCCATGAAGTGGCCGCACCAGGGGGTGCGGGCCGGGTTGATGCCGAGCGCTGCACGAAGGGTCTTGTTGTTCTTGACCTCGTGCAGGCCCTTGTATTGCTGCGCCTGGGCAAGCATGCCCGCATTGGCGAAATCAGGTGTCAGTAGCGCGACATAGGCAGCCGCAAGAAACGCCAGGACCTTCATGGTCAGGTCTCCTTGACAAGTTGCTTGGTGCGAACGGTCGGGGCGGCCTGGCAATCGCCGGCATGGCACCCGGTTGCTCAACGGTTTCCAATGTTGGGCGGGGAGATATCAGCGGACGCGCGCGTGCAGGCGTTGAAAACGCCGCATCAGGCACGCCGGCGAACCGCGGCAGAACGCGGAGCCAGCTTCACGGCAACTGCCGTTTCGAAGTGTGGTATTCCCCTGTCTGCCCCGTCGGGCAGCAAAGCTTCATTCACCATGCGCCGGTGCAAAATTGTGGCAAAACCCGTAAAATATTAGGGCAGGGATTGCTAATCGCCGAAATAGCTGATGCGAAACGGCGATTCGCCGCGTCAGACATCAAAAAAATAGTGGGTCGGTGCCTTCCAAGGCAGGTCTTTACGCCGGAGAAGCGGCGGCACTTGCGCGCTTACGGGGCGGCGGCGCATCGTCTCAACGTGATTCGCACGCCGAGGTTCTTCATGTCGTTCACCCTTTCTCCGGCCTATCTCTGGCCCGTTCTTCTGCTCCTGATCTCCAACGTCTTCATGACCTTTGCCTGGTACGGGCACCTGAAGTACACGTCGTCGCCGCTTTACATGGCGATCGTCGCCAGCTGGGGCATTGCCTTCTTCGAATATTGCCTGGCGGTGCCGGCAAACCGCATCGGCCACCAGGTCTATTCGGCGGCCCAGTTGAAGACGATGCAGGAGGTGATCACGCTGATCGTCTTTGCAGCCTTCTCCGTCTTCTGGCTGAAGGAGTCGATCGGCTGGAACCATCTGGTCGGCTTCGCGCTGATCGCGGCCGGTGCTTCCTTCATCTTCAAGGGCTGACGCACCCCCAACGGACACAAAGAAAAAGGCAGGGCGTAAACCCTGCCTTTTCAGCGAAAAGCGGTTTGTCGTCGGCGTTGCGGTAACTACATCACCGCCGCCACGGCCGGGGCCAGATGCGGCCAGACCTCGACTGCGCCGCGATAGATCATGTCGAGCGCGACATAGAGGATGATCACGAGACCGATATAGGCGATCCAGTGATAGCGGTTGAGCAGCCGGGCGATAAAGCCGGCGGCGATGCCCATCATGGCGATCGAAAGCGCAAGGCCGATTACCAGGATCGTCGGATGTTCGCGGGCAGCGCCGGCAACAGCGAGCACGTTGTCGAGCGACATCGAGACGTCGGCGACGACTATCTGGATGGCCGCCTGCATGAAGGTTTTCCTGGGCGCCTCGGAGCCTTGTCCGCTTTCGCCCGCAGCGTTTGCTGCCTGCTGTTCGCGAATTTCTCGCCACATCTTCCAGCAGACCCAAAGCAGCAGGATGCCGCCGGCGAGCAGCAGGCCGATGATTTCGAGCAGTTGCACCGTGACGCTGGCGAGCGCGATGCGCAGCACCGTGGCGGCGATGATGCCGACGAGAATGACCTTCTTGCGTTGGTCCGTCGGCAGGCCAGCGGCGGCAAGACCAATCACGACGGCGTTGTCGCCGGCGAGAACGAGGTCAATGACGATGACTTGAAGAAGCGCCGCCAGGCCGGCAGCGGTAAAGATTTCCATGATGCAACAGTCCCCCGACCTGCATATGCGAGATATAGATATGACTAACGGATAAAGCACTGCCGTGCCGCTGGATCAAGACCAATGGACGGAAATCCTCAACGACGGCCCTGCCGCGTCTCAATCGAGAAGATCGAAAGCCCGGTACATCCAGACGAGCTGGTAGGCGACGGCTGCGACGACGAAGACCGCGTGAAAACGGCGGTTCGGGGTCCAGGCGGCGGCAATGCAGAGCAGGATGTAGGCGGTGTTGCGCGCCGGGTACTCAAAGCCGTAGGACGCGAAATAGGCCTTTCCCTTCAACGCGGTGTCGACGAGATCGACGGCAAAGGCAAGCGCCAGGGCACCAAAGAACCAGGCCCGGCGCGACATGAAATAGTGTTCGTAGTCGCTGTAGTCGTCGAGCGTCGTTGGAAACAGCATGACGCAGAGAAAGAAGAAGACGCAGCAATAGAGGACGACGAAGAGGTAGACGCTGACATCGATCACCGCCAGCGAATGCAGGTGGAACTCCCACCACCAGAAGTGCACGAGGAAGACGAACATGAACAGGACCCAGCCGAGGTGGATCCAGTAGACGCGCGTCTTGCCGGGATGCTGGACGAAGAGTGCAATGCCGCTCAAGAGCCGAGCGAGGCTCAGGCTGACGATCATGCCCATGACGACGCGGATATGCGAGAAGATCTCCGGGTCGGTATGGGCAGGCTCCATACGCCGCGCTCCTATTCTTCCGCCGGCACCGGCTTCGGTTTGCCGTTCTCGTCGAGCGCGACCATCACGAAGATCGCGTCCGTCACCTTTTCCATCAGATGCGAGAGATAACGCTGCGCCCAGGCTTCGACCTTGAGCGTCATCGAGGTGCGGCCAACCTTGAGCACGTCCGTATAGATGCAGAGCGTGTCGCCGATCTTGACGGGCAGCGCGAAGGCCATTTCCTTGACAGCCGCCGTCACGACGCGGCCGCGGGCGCGTTCTGCCGCGCGGATGCCGCAGGACAGGTCCATCTGCGCCATCACCCAGCCGCCGAAGATGTCGCCCGCCGCATTGGCATCGCCCGGCATGGCGAGCGTGCGCAAGGTGAGTTCGCCGGTCGGTCTCGTCTGTTCGGTCATGCAGCCTGTCTCCCTGTTGGAGACAAGATGTAACCCGAGCGCACTTGTGGAGGGAAGACCCCGCTGCCGCACAAATGCCGGCAACGTCCTTGAGGTGCCGGCTCGTTATACTTTCGAAGGGGGTGAATGAGGAATGCCAAATTTAGGGGTTCCTCGTTAGGAGCTTTGCAAAGACCTCATCCTAACCTGCAGGCTCTGGGAGTGCCTGCCGGCTATGCCGCGGCGCCAGGATTTGGGGCGGCGCGGGGAGCGCCGAGGGGCAGGGGATTGGCAATGAAGAAATTCAGGATTTCGGCGCGTCTCTACGCGCTGGTGGCATTCGCGCTTTTGACCATGGCGGCGGCGCTGACCTTCGGTCTGTTCCAGGCGCAGGAAAAGCTCGTCGGCGAACGAAAGGCGATGCTTGCGGCGATGGACGAGAACGCGATCGCCGTGTTCGACGCCTATCACAAGCTGGAAGTGGCCGGCACGCTGCCGCGCGAGGAGGCGCAGAAGCGCGCGCTCGAAGCGATCAAGGCGATGCGCTACCAGGGCAGCGGCTATTTCTGGGTCAACGACATGCATCCGACCATGATCATGCATCCGATCAAGCCGGAGCTCGACGGCAAGGACCTCACCGAAAACAAGGATCCCAACGGCAAGCAGCTCTTCGTAGAGTTCGTAAAGACCGTCGAAAAGAGCGGCCAGGGTTTCGTCGACTATTACTGGCCGAAGCCCGGTGCCGACGCGCCGGTGCTGAAGTATTCGCACGTTGCCGGCTTCAAGCCCTGGGGCTGGGTGGTCGGGACCGGCGTCTATGCCGACGACCTGGCGGCGATGTTCCGCGACCGCGCCTGGCAGGTTGCCGGCATTCTTGCCGCCGCCGCTCTTGCCATCCTGATGGCGGCACTGGCGATCGTGCGCAGCGTCGTCAAGCCGGTCGAAAAGCTGAAGGCCTCGATGCGGGCGATCGCCGACGAAGATCTGTCTTCGGAGGTGCCGGAAACCGACCGTGGCGACGAGATCGGCCAGATGGCCAAGGTCCTCGTTGTCCTGCGTGACTCGGTGCGCGAACGGCTGGTGTTGCGCTCGCGTGAGGCAGAACAGCAGGAGCGACTGAGTTCCGAGCGGCGCGGCAACGAGCAGCGCCAGCGGGCGACGGCTGAGGCGCAGGCCGAGACGATGGAAACCGTTGGTGCGGCGCTCGAACTCCTGGCGAGTGGCGACCTCACCGCCGAGATCAGCCATATCGCGCCGGAATACGGCAAGCTGCGGGACGACTTCAACACGGCCGTCGCAGCCCTTCGTGATGTCATCGGCTCGATCTCGCATTCGACCGAGATCGTCACCGCCAGCGCCGGCGATATTTCCGAAGCGGCAAACAATCTTTCCCGCCGGACGGAGCAGCAGGCAGCCGCCCTTGAAGAGACGGCCGCGGCATTGGACGAAATCACCTCGACGGTTCGCCATGCCTCCGAACGGGCAAACGAAGCGCGTGAGATGGTCGACCGGACCAGGACCAGCGCCGCAAAGTCCGGCGGCATCGTGCGCAATGCCATCGACGCCATGGGGCGGATCGAAAGCTCGTCCGGTCGCATCGGCCAGATCATCGGCGTCATCGACGAGATCGCCTTCCAAACGAATCTGCTGGCGCTCAACGCCGGGGTCGAGGCAGCGCGCGCCGGCGAGGCGGGCCGCGGCTTTGCCGTCGTCGCACAGGAAGTGCGCGAGTTGGCGCAGCGTTCGGCCGGAGCCGCCAAGGAGATCAAGGAACTGATCGGCGCCTCGGTGCGCGAGGTCGGCGCCGGCGTCGATCTGGTTCGCTCCACAGGCGAGGCGCTCGCGGAGATCGAGGCGCAGGTCAACCGGGTCAACGAGCAGGTGGCCTCGATCGCCACGGCCGCGCGGGAGCAGGCGACCGGGCTGCAGGAGGTCAATGTCGCCGTCAACAGCATGGACCAGATGACCCAGCAGAACGCGGCGATGGTGGAGGAAACCACGGCGGCGAGCCAGACGCTGGCGGCCGAAAGCCGCGAGCTGAAGTCGCTGCTGACGAAGTTCCGGCTGCAGCCTTCAGGCTCGCACGCGGGTTACGGCCGCGCCGCCTGACGCCACAGGTTTATCGATTGCGACCCGCGCGCTACGCCGCGCGGGTTTTTCATTCGGGGTCGGCCGCAATGCTGTCGCAAGGATACGCGTTTAGGTGCCGCCGTCGTCACACCGGTTGTCGTGCACGGAGACATTCTCCGTCTTGACCTCAGCACCGCCGGGGATAGATACGCGAGAAGCGGGAGGTGTTCGACGGGGCGTCGCTCCGGTTGCCGGCCGCTGCACCAGAGGGGACACCATGGCACTTCTCAAACTACTTCTGACCCGGCCGATCGCGCTCATGATGCTGGCGCTCGGGTTTCTTTCCGCCTGTACCGTCGTCGTCGACGAGCCGCGGCCGGGGCCGAGGCCCACGCGCCCGCAGGCCTGCACGATGGAATATGCGCCGGTTTGTGGCGAGCGCGGCAATCGTATGCGCAGCTTCCCGAACTCCTGCCAGGCGCGCGCCGACGGCTTCAACGTCATCCACCGCGGCGAGTGCCGTCCGGACTATCGCCCGCCGGATCGCGAGCCGCAGGCCTGCACGATGGAATACAATCCGGTGTGTGGCCAGCGCGGCCGCCGCACGCAGACCTTCTCGAACGCCTGCCAGGCGCGTTCCGAGGGCTTCCAGGTGATCGGCCGCGGCGAATGCCGCAGGGAGGACGACCGTCCATCCGAGGGCCAGTTCTGCACCCGCGAATATGCCCCGGTCTGCGGCCAGCGTGGCAGCCGCATCGAAACCTTCTCCAACGCCTGCGAGGCGGGTGGTGCCGGTTTCCAGATCGTCCATCGCGGCGAGTGCCGCTAAGGCCTAAGCGATCAAGCCTTCAGCATGCGAGCCCGCGTCCGACGAGGACGCGGGCTCTTTTTTTGTCGGTATGGATGGACCATTCGCAGCGCGGACACCCCATTTCCAGCGGTTGGCGCGCAAGCCTTCGTTTACCGTATTTGAATAAAATGCCAGGCAAATCAGGCTTTTTGTCCGCTGTGCCCGGTTTGCGACACAGGCAAAAGGCAGCAATTGCAGGTGCTGTAGCAACCATTGCGTGCCAATTGAACGCGGTGGCGGCGGCAGGGGCAGCGGGGCGATGACGGTGGTCTTTTTCGGGCCGCCTGGAGGAAGGCGCAGTTCGGTATGGCCTATGTTACTCGTCTCCATCGCCCGCTGACGGCGCTCGTTCTTTCGTTTTCGCTCGTCACCTGCTCGACCCATGACGCGCTTTCGCCGCCCGGCCGCATCGATGGCGGGGCGCGGGTCGGGTCGATCGGGCCGGTTCCTGTCGATGCCGTGCCGGCACAGGAGGTGGCCGCCTATCCGGCCGCCACGCAGCGTTCGACCTTCCAGACCAATCCGCAGCACGCGGCGCCTCAGCAGACGCGCCGCGCGCTTCCGATGCTCGATAGCGACGAGGCGGTGGCGACGGGCGCGCAGCCGGCAAGCGCCGGCTCGAGCGCTATTCCCCAAGAGGGCGTCAACATGGATGCGATGCTCGGCGTGGAGCAGCCGGTGGTGGGGCTTGCGGAGGAGCAGAGCAACGACATTGCCGAGGGCAATGCCAGCCAGCCGGTGGTCGGCGGCATTGGTGACGAGAATGTGCGCCAACTCGGCGGCGCAAACAGCGCCGCGCCGGCCGAAGCGAACCTTGGCTATGACCCGGATCTGCCGCCGCTGTCGCCGGACAAGATGGCCGCCGAACAGGCGCAGCGCGCCCGCGCCATGGAACAGCAGCGCCTTCAGCGCACGCAGGAGCCGCAGCAGGTCGCCTTCCTGCCGCGCGCCAACAATCCGATGTCGACGCCCGAATATACCGGCGCGATGCCCGGTTCCGAGATTGCTTGCCGCCAGCGCCTGAAAAAGCTCGGCGTCACCTTCCGCGACATTCCGCGCATCAGCAACGGTCCGTCCTGCGGCATCGACTATCCGATCGAACTCAGCGGGCTGTCCGGCGGCATCGGTGTGAAGCCGGCGGTCAAGCTCAATTGCGAGGTGACCGAGGCTTTCGCGAAGTGGGTGAAGTACGAACTCGCCCCGTCGTCACGCTACCGCTACTGGTCCGGCATCAAGACGATCAAACCGCTTGGCGGCTACTCCTGCCGTACGATGAATTCGCGTCGCGGCAATCCGATGTCGGAACATGCGCGCGGCAACGCCATCGATGTCGGCAAGTTCGTGCTGAAGAACGGCAAGGAAATCGACGTGCGCAAGAAGGGCTTCTTCGCCTTCCGCGAGAAGGCGTTGCTGAAGGCCGTGCGTTCCGACAGCTGCAAGTACTTCAACACCGTACTCGGCCCGGGCAGCGACCCGTTCCACAAGGACCATTTCCACTTCGACCTGAGGACGCGCAAGACCGGTTATCGGCACTGCGATTAGGTGTTCAGCCGGTTGGCACCTGTGGTTTCCAGATGCCGGCTATCGAAGCTCGGAAGCCGGCAAAAAAAAGAGGCCGGCGGGGAGGCCGGCCCAACGACCGGAGCAAAAGGGGGAGGCTCCGGCCTGCAAATCACGAGCGCAAATCAAAGGGCGATGTTGCGGCCCGCGCGTTGCAAACTGATCGAAGAGCGTCACGGTTTCGTGACAACTGGGCGTAATTGCTGTGGTCGGCCGAGCAAATCCTGCGCCGGCTTTCGTTCGAGTGCGTTCCTGGCCGGCTGTCGGCGAAGATCTGCAAATCGACCTGATTCCGTAAATAAGTAGTATTATACTTTAGGTTTTACTCGTCCGGGTCGCGTTCCGAACGGTTGCCCCAAATATGGCGATTCCCGGCATTTTCGGATCCAATTGTAACAGACTGAATTTTCTATATGTTTTTCTGCATATGAGAAAACCTCGGGTTGGCGAGGCCGTGCCGATCTCTCCGTTTCGTCTGGTTTTGTAATAAGTAATACGATATTATATTATTTCGTATAACAATCTTGGATAGTGTCTGGTTGGCCGCTACAATCATTGGCGGCCCTACTCACTCCTTGACGCCACAGGAGGACGAAATGGGAACGGTCATGCAATTTCCGGGGATGCGCAGCGATATGGCTGTGCATGCCGCCGAAGTTTCTAAAATCCTCAGGACACTTGCCAACCGCAACAGGTTGCTGATCGTGAGCGCGCTGCTCGAAGGCGAGCATTCTGTCGCGGCGCTCGAGGAAATGCTGGGCATTCGCCAGCCCACGCTTTCACAGCAATTGACGGTGTTGCGGGATGCCGGCATTGTCGCGACCCGTCGGCAGGCCAAGCAGGTTTTCTATCGGCTCAGCCACGACAAGGTGGCGCGCCTCGTCGGCTCGCTCTATCAGATTTTCTGTCGGGATGGTTCAAAAGCATGAATGAATACGGGAATGCGCTGGTAGGCGGGCTGTTGATTGGCCTGTCGGCGGCGATCCTGATGGTGGCCAATGGCCGGGTGGCCGGCATCAGTGGCATCGCAGGGCGGCTGCTGCAGGGCGTACAGGCTTCGTCGGGCGCATTGTTCGTACTGGGGCTGATTGCCGGACCGGCGTTGTACCGCCTCATTTTCGATGCCTGGCCGTCGGTGACTGTGACGGCCTCCTGGCCGCTTCTCGTGGTTGGGGGCCTGCTGGTGGGCTTCGGTTCGCGCATGGGCTCGGGCTGCACCAGCGGTCATGGCGTTGTCGGGCTTGCAAGGCTGTCGCGCCGCTCGATCGCCGCGGTCGCCACTTTCATGGGAGCGGCGATCGTCACGGTCTTCCTTGCGGGTTTCTTCGCATGAACAGCGCCTTGCTCCGCCTTGCCGCGACGCTCGTCTCCGGCGTCGTATTCGGGTTCGGTCTTTCGCTGTCGGGAATGCTCGATCCGGCCCGCGTGCGGGCTTTTCTTGACATAACCGGCAACTGGAACCCAAGCCTTGCCGTCGTGCTCGGCGGCGCTGTCTTCGTTTCGGCGCTCGGAGTTCTGGCGACGCGCCGGTTGAAACATCCGCTGTTCGACGGGGCCTTTCATCTGCCCAACAATCAGGTCATCGACCGGCGACTGATCGTCGGCTCGGCGATCTTCGGCGTCGGCTGGGGGTTGGTCGGGCTTTGCCCGGGCCCGGCGCTCGCCTCGCTGTCGCTTGGCTTGCCGGCAACGGTCCTCTTCGTGGTGGCAATGCTGGCCGGTATGCTGGTCCATGACCGGCTGGTTGACCGCAAGCTCCCGAGGCAGACATCGGCCGGAGCGGGCGCCGATACGCGACTGTCTCAGCCTCGTTGACGCACAGTCATCTTGTTTTTTCATTCCAGCCGGCTGCAAATCGGAATGAATTGTCCCATATAGGGCGGGACCTCAAGACTCTGCCCCTCCTTCCGGATCAGTTTTCATGGCGCCAATCGTTTCCGTTTCCAATCTGTCGAAGACTTATGCCTCCGGCTTCAAGGCGCTGAAGGGCGTCAGCCTCGATATCGAGGAAGGCGAGATCCTGGCGTTGCTCGGGCCGAACGGCGCCGGCAAGACGACGCTGATCTCGATCATCTGCGGCATCGTCAATCCGAGCGGCGGAACGGTGATGGTCGGGGGGCACGACGTGGTGCGCGATTTCCGCGAGACCCGCGCGATGATCGGGCTCGTGCCGCAGGAGCTGACCACCGACGCTTTCGAAACCGTCTGGAACACGGTCACCTTCTCCCGCGGGCTGCACGGCAAGAAGCCGAACCCCGCCCATATCGAAAAGGTGCTGAAGGACCTGTCGCTCTGGGACAAGAAGGACAACATGCTGCGCGAGCTTTCGGGCGGCATGAAGCGGCGCGTGCTGATCGCCAAGGCGCTGTCGCATGAGCCGCGGGTCCTCTTCCTCGACGAGCCGACGGCCGGCGTCGACGTCAACCTGCGCAAGAGCATGTGGGACGTGGTCGAGCGGCTGCGCGCCTCGGGCGTGACGATCATCCTGACGACGCACTACATCGAAGAGGCGGAAGAAATCGCCGACCGCATCGGCGTCATCAACGGCGGCGAGATCCTGCTGGTCGAAGACAAGGCGGCGCTGATGTCGAAGCTCGGGCGCAAGCAGTTGCGCGTCGATCTCGCCCATCCGCTGGACGGCGTGCCTGACGTGCTCTCGGGTTACAACCTGACGCTCGAAGGCGACGGCCATTGTCTGATCTACGATTATGACACCAGCGCCGAGCGGACCGGGATCACCACCTTGCTCGCCGCCTTGGCCGAAGCCGGCATCAGGCTCAAGGACATTTCCACGCGACAGAGCTCGTTGGAAGACATTTTCGTCGAAATCGTGGGGGCAGGGCGATGAACATCGAAGCGATCAAATCGATTTATTTCTTCGAGATGGCCCGCACACGCCGCACACTTCTGCAGAGCGTGGTGTCGCCCGTTATCTCCACGTCGCTCTATTTCATCGTCTTCGGCGCGGCGATCGGCGGCCGCATCCAGGAGATCGACGGCGTTTCCTATGGCGCCTTCATCACGCCCGGCCTGATGATGCTGACGCTTCTGACCCAGTGCATCGGCAACGGGTCCTTCGGCATCTATTTCCCGAAATTCACCGGCACGATCTACGAGGTGCTTTCCTCGCCGGTCTCGATGGTGGAGATCGTGCTCGGCTATGTCGGCGCCGCGGCGACCAAGGGGATGATGATCGGCACGATCATTCTCCTGACGGCATCGCTCTTCGTCGATCTGACGATCGCTCATCCCTTCGTCATGGTCTTCTTCTTCGTGCTGACGGCGATTTCCTTCAGCCTGTTCGGCTTCATCATCGGCATCTGGGCCAAGGATTTCGAGCAACTGAACCTGATCCCCATGCTGGTGATCCCGCCGCTCGTCTTCCTCGGCGGCAGCTTCTATTCGGTGAAGATGCTGCCGCCCTTCTGGCAGGCCGTCAGCCATTTCAACCCGGTGCTGTACCTCATCAGCGGTTTCCGCTGGAGCTTCTTCGAGGTGTCGGACGTCAACCCGATCTTCAGCGCGGTGATCATCATTGCCTTCCTGACTGTCTGCATGTCGGTGCTCGCCTGGATCTTCCGCACCGGCTACCGCCTGCGTAACTGACTTCCATCGGTCGTCAGGGTACTAGCGCCGGCACGGCTCCGCTGGCATAGGCGATGATCGTGCTGGCGACGGCCATCGCGAGCAGCGCCTGAAGAATCGTGACCACGACGTGGAGGAGCGACCGCACGGCGGAGAGCCCGAGGTCGGCCATGAACCAGCGCGTTTCGGCAACGATGTACCAGACGATCGAAGCGACCACGAAGGCGGCGCCGACGGTGGTGAAGGCGTTGTGCCCGGCCAAGAGCAATTGGCCACCGAGGCTGATGGCAAAAGCGAAGGGTGCCGTGACGTAGCACTGGCTGAAGAAGGGCGGACGCAGCGTCTCGCGTGTCAGCTTGGCACCCTTGTTGCGCAAGAGCTTCACGGCCATCAGCAGAGGCAGAATACTGAAGGCGACAGCCCGAAACATCAGCAGGTTGGAGTCGGAGGCAAGCAGCGACGTCGGCGCCCAGGGAACTGCGCGGCTGACGAGGCCGAGCTCCAGCCCATGCGCCAAGAGCAGCGTGATCAGCAGAAAAAGCGGCGGGCTCAGCGCATCCGAGTACTGCTCCGGCAGGTCGTCGCCGAGCTCGACGTCGGCATAGCGCATCATCGCCTGCGGGTGGCGCAGCGTGCGCCACAGGGTGAGCGGATAAAACAGCAGCCAGCAGACGAGCTCATAGAGCAGTTCCTCGATCGACTTCAGCAGTCGCATGAAATCCATGCCGTGCTCCCCTTGCTTCTATGCGTGGCACGACCGCGCGCCGGGGCCGATGCCGGTCAGTCGCGCAGACGCAGCTCGTCGGTACGCATCTGCAGCATCTCCAGCGTCGACAGGAAGCTCATGCCGAGCAGGCTCTGATCGAGCTTGCCCTTGGCTGCGACCGTTGCGCCGATGTTGCGGCGGGTGATCGGGCCGATCGAGATCTCCTGAAGCATCACGGGGGCTGCCTGGGCCCGGCCATTGGCTGTCATGACCGTGACGATAAAGTTGAGGTTGGCCGGGTCGAGGCCGATCTTTTCCGCATCTTCATAGGTGAGCGCGATGTTGCTGGCGCCGGTATCGACCAGCATGCTGATGTCCTTGCCGTCGACCGTCGCAGTGGTCTCGAAATGACCGTTCAGCATCTTCTGCAGCACCACTTCCTGCTGTCCCTCGCTGTCAGTGATGATGGTGGCGCGGCCGGGGATGAGGCCGGCGAGCAGGCGGTTACCGAAGCCCTCCAACTCGAAGCGGTAGACATAGGCCGAGACCAGCGCCAGAACGACGAAGAGCCAGATGGCGATCTGACGCAGGCCTTCGCCGAAGCGGTGGCGGCTCTGCAGGATGCCGGCGCCGATCAGCGTGGCGATGGCGCCGAGCGAGACCAGTTGCCCGAACTGGTCATTGGCAAGCCCCATGGTGCGGCCGGTGTCGTGGTTGATGATCAGCAGGATGAGGCCGATGGCCAGGATCGAGAGCAGGATGGCAAGACGGGTCATGCTTCGCCGCGTTCCCTCGCCATGCGCGTGCGTCGGGTTTCGCGCCGCGGCTTGCGTTCGACGGTCTCAAGCCGTGCAGGCAACGCGCTCATGATCGCGCGGCGTTCGGCATCGGTATAGAGCGTCCAGCGTCCGACTTCGTCGCGGGTACGGCCGCAGCCGAAACAGTAGCCGGTCTTGTCATCGATCGAACAGACGAGAATGCAGGGAGATTCCATGGGCGTGCTCAGTTTTCCCTTGATATATCGATGTTTCAAACCGTCAGCGCAAGGGCACCGAGCACGGCGATTTCGGTCAGTTGCTGCGTCGCCCCGATCGTGTCGCCCGTTTGTCCGCCGATCTTGCGCATCGCCAGCCGAGCGAAGCCCTTGACCGTGGCAAGGAATGCGACGAGCGCCGCGATGACGCCGAGCGCCGGGACCTGCGCGAGATAGAAGAGCAGCATTGCGACAAGAAGTCCGAAGGCAAGCGCGAAGCGCGTGGCCGCCGGTTCCGGCTCGCCAGCCGAGGCCGCGACGCCGCTGCTGCGCGCCGGCGGAAGCGACGACCAGTGCCAGACCATGGCGGCGCGGCTGAGGCACGCTGCGCCAAGGATCGCCATGGCGGCGCCCAGCGGCGAAAAGAGCGGCAGGATCGAGGCGAACGCCGAGACGCGCAGGCCGAAGGAGAGGATGAGGGCGACGGCCGCATAGGTGCCGATGCGGCTGTCCTTCATGATCGCAAGCGCCGCTTCGCGGTCGCGACCGCCGCCAAAGCCATCGGCCGTGTCGCCAAGCCCGTCTTCGTGCAGTGCGCCGGTGACAAGCGCCTGGATGGCGACGACGACAAAGGCGGCAAAGAGCGAGCTCACCTGCAGCGCCATGAGGGCCATGGCGACGGCCGCCGATGGCAGTGCGATCGCCAGGCCGGCGAACGGGAAGGCGCGCACGGCACGGCTCAAGCGCCCGTCATAACCTTCGAAATGACGCGCAGGCATCGGGATGCGGCTGAGAAAGCCGATCGACCGCGCCACATCGTCACAGAAATCGCCAACGAAGCCCATGGCTCCTCCAAGGTTGCGGCCATTGACCCGGCCGCTGCCAAACTCGCCGACTGCGGCGAGTCTCGCAAGCCGGGCGGGCGCACCCGCGAGGGCCGCGCACACTTTTCCCAGACCTTTCATAGGCCGTCTGCGACCGCTCGCGGATCGAGACGGCGACGCCGATTGGCGCAAATGTCGTTGCCCGAATTTTCGGCGCCCTCTATGAGGGGCGTAGATAGAGCTTCACGATGATGCAAGGATTCCTCCCATGAGTGCCAGCGGCCTGCCGTTTGATGATTTTCGCGAATTGTTGCGCAACCTGCCGGGCCCGGATGCGGCAGCCCTCGTTGCCGCGCGGGAGCGGGACGCCCAGCTGACGAAGCCGCCGGGCGCGCTCGGCCGCCTCGAGGAAATCGCCTTCTGGCTCGCCGCCTGGACGGGCAAGGCGCCGGTGGTCAACCGGCCGCTGGTGGCGATCTTTGCCGGCAACCACGGCGTCACCCGCCAGGGGGTGACCCCGTTCCCGTCATCCGTCACCGCACAGATGGTCGAGAATTTTGCCGCCGGTGGCGCTGCGATCAACCAGATCTGCGTCAGCCACGACCTCGGGCTGAAGGTCTTCGACCTCGCACTCGAATACCCGACCGGTGATATCACCGAGGAAGCCGCGCTGTCCGAGCGCGATTGCGCCGCGACCATGGCCTTTGGCATGGAGGCGATTGCCGGCGGCACGGATCTTCTGTGCATCGGCGAAATGGGCATCGGCAACACCACGATCGCGGCCGCGATCAATCTCGGCCTTTATGGTGGCACGGCCGAAGAATGGGTCGGTCCGGGTACCGGCTCCGAGGGCGAGGTGCTGAAGCGCAAGATCGCCGCGGTCGAAAAGGCCGTGGCGCTGCATCGCGATCACCTGTCCGATCCGCTCGAACTGATGCGTCGCCTCGGCGGTCGTGAGATCGCGGCCATGGCTGGCGCCATCCTGGCCGCCCGCGTCCAGAAGGTACCTGTCATCATCGACGGCTACGTGGCGACCGCTGCGGCTTCGATCCTGAAGGCGGCCAACCCGTCGGCCCTCGACCATTGCCTGATCGGCCATGTTTCGGGCGAACCGGGGCATCTGCGCGCGATCGAGAAGCTCGGCAAGACGCCGCTGCTGGCACTCGGCATGCGGCTTGGCGAAGGCACGGGCGCGGCCCTTGCCGCCGGTATCGTCAAGGCGGCGGCCGCTTGCCACAGCGGCATGGCGACCTTTGCCCAGGCCGGCGTCAGCAACAAGGAATAGTGAAGTTCCGGCCGGGCTTTGCAGGAAGGCCGGCCGGTTTCTGTCCAAGGCCTGTCACGGGCGCGAAGCTGTCGCGTGCCGGGCCTTGATGGATGCGTCCTTCTCGCCTATCCAAAGCGCAAATGCGCGCCCTAGCTATAGTCTTGGGTGCCTGCAACCGAGACCGCCTTGCATTCGCCTCAATCACGATGTCGAAGCAAGCACAGTTTCAAGCCCTGTCGAGACGAAATGGACGCCAAGAACACCACGCACCGCATTGGACAGACGGGTCCTGTCGAGAAGCAGACCGGCATTCGGCATCTCTTTGCCGCTGCGAGCTATTCGCTCGGCGGCGCCAAGCGGCTGATCGGCGAGGCTGCCTTTCGCCACGAGCTGATCGCCTTTGCCGCCGCGATGATCGCTTTCATCATCGTCGGCGCAACCTTCTTCCAATATGTGGCGATGGCGATCCTGTTCCTGCTGATGATGGCCTTCGAGGCGATCAACACGGCAATCGAGGAAATTGTCGATCGCGTTTCTCCCGAAATCTCGGAAATGGGTAAGAACGCCAAGGATCTCGGCTCCTTCGCCTGCCTCTGCCTGATTGTCGCCAACGGTGTCTATGCCGCCTATGTCGTGATCTTCGACGGCTTCATGAACTGACCGGCTAGCGGGCCGGCGCCTTCACCCGATAAAGCACATGCGGACGCAGCGGGTTGCCCCCGGGTACCGTGACGTCGTCGAAATCATCAGCCGGATCCGAGCGCATGCCCAATCTTTCCATCAGCGCCTGCGAAGGCTGGTTGATGCGCGAGGTATAGCCGATAACCTCGGCAAGGCCGAGTGTGCGCCATGCATGGTCCAGGCAGGCGCTCGCCGCTTCCAGCGCGTATCCTTGCCGCCAGTACGGGCGGGCAAGGATCCAGCCGATTTCGACATGCGGTCCGCCGGGGATTTCGTCTCCAGCCTCAGAAAGGCCGAGACCGCCGATCAGCGCACCATCGGATTTGCGTTCAACGGCGAGGAAGCCGAATCCGCGATCGGCGAGATGGCGGGCGCAGTCGGCAATCATCGTTGCCGTTTCGTTGCGCGTCAGAATGGCCGGATAATAGTAGCGCCGGACTTCGGGATCGGCATTGGCAAGAGCGAAAGGCGCGATATCGCGTCCTTCCCAGGCCCGAAGCCTGAGGCGCTGCGTTTCGATGTGCATGGATCAGGCGAAGCTCTTGCGGCGGCGAACCGGGGCTGCGACATCCTCGATCGCCGGCAGGCTTTCGAGCACGCGGCGCGCCGGCAGGATGGCGATCGCCTCTGTACCTTCGCGCAGCTTCGAGCGCAGGATGAATTCGCCATTGTGCTTGGCGAGGATGGCCTGGACGATCGGCAGGCCGAGGCCCGTGCCCTGTTCGGCACTCTTGATGGCGATCGAGCCCTGGCCGAAGGCCGAGAGCACGATCGGGATTTCTTCCTCGGGAATGCCGGGGCCGTTGTCCTTGATCGAGAGATACTGGCCGCCGCCCGCGGTCCAGCCGACCTTGAAGGTGACTTCGCCGCCGGTATTGGTGAACTTCACGGCATTCGACAGCAGATTGAGAATGACCTGGCGCATCGACTTTTCGTCGATCCAGACCGAGGGCATGCCGTGTTCGAACTGCTGGTGGATGGTGATGTTCTTGGCGCGGGCCTTCAGTTGCACCATGCCGATGCAATCCTCGGCAATATCGACCAGGCTGACCGAATCCTCGTTGAGGTCGTAGCGGCCGGCCTCGATGCGCGACAGGTCGAGGATCTCGTTGATGAGGTTCAGCAGGTGCTCGCCAGAGCGGTGGATGTCGTTGGTGTATTCCTTGTAGGTCGGGTTGCTGAGCGGGCCCAGAACCTCTGTCGACATCACCTCGGAGAAGCCGAGAATGGCGTTCAGCGGCGTGCGCAGCTCGTGCGACATGGATGCGAGGAAGCGCGACTTGGCGAGGTTTGCCTCTTCGGCACGCCGGCGGGCTTCGTCGGACATCGACTTTGCAACTTCGAGTTCCGCGATCAGGTCGTCCTTTTCCGATTGAACGGAGAGGATGTGCACGCTTGCGCGGTTCATGCGATCCGTCATCAGCACCAGAAAGAGCAGCGACAGCGAGATGACGCCGGTGAGCCCCATATAGATCACGTCGCCGGTCGTGAGCGATGCAAAGGCGAGGGCTGCCACGACCGGGGCGAAAGTGTAAAGGAGCGCATTGCGCAGCAGGAACGTGCCCATGGCGGTCGCAGCAAGCGCGACCAGCAGCACCGTGCCCTCGAAGAAGCCGAAGCGCA
This sequence comes from Ensifer sp. Root558, assembly GCF_001427045.1. Lineage (NCBI taxonomy): Bacteria > Pseudomonadati > Pseudomonadota > Alphaproteobacteria > Hyphomicrobiales > Rhizobiaceae > Ensifer > Ensifer sp. Root558. Next base: position 707,921 of record NZ_LMGC01000001.1, read on the forward strand.
CGTTGCCGCAGCTCGCGCAATCCTGTGTGACGAAGGTCGCCCAGCAGAGGCCCATCAGCACCTGGCCGAGCAGGAAGCGGCGGCGCCAGACCGGAACCTTCTCGGCGCTGATGTCTTCCCGGCGTGCCTTGCGCGCAAAGAAGAGCGTGACGGCATGGGCCGAGAGCGTCATGACCGCCCAGAGGACGAAACCGAGATTGCCGGAGAGATAGATGCCGACCGCCGCAATCAGCGTAACAAGCACCGGAATGGCGATCGCGCCATGCAGAGCACTGTCGATGTAGAGATTGAGCATCTCGCGCTCGAAGCCCGAGGGCACCGACGAGCCTGTCTGCAGCCGCTCACGCGTCGCGCGGACCGTCCTCGAAACGGCCTTGTTTCGATGGCTACGCGATTTGTCGACGATAATCTTATCGGTCGATGTGCTGGCAGCGATACTCATGCTCATATGCGACGGTTGCGATTGCGTTGCAGTCTAGTGAGCAATCCTTAAGAAGTTGCTGCGGTGCGTGAAGGATTCGACAACCATTGTGGCGCAGCCGTGTTCAGGTCGTGATGGATCGCGCTGCGTGTGAGGTTCCTTCTCTAATCTTTTGGAATCGACCATGTTTATGACGCGCTGGTCTGCGAGGCAGTCCCGCGGCAATCGAGGTTAGGGCAGGCGTGAAATTCGGACGGACGACATATCGGTTTCCCAAGGGCCGCGGCAGGTCCCGCGGTCATGCGCCGTCCGGCGGACGTGGCGGCATGGCCGGCGGATGGATCATTCTCATCCTCTTGGCGATCGGCGCCTTTGTCGCCGACAGGCTGCCCGTCGGAGAGCGATCTGCGACCGGTTCGGCACGGGGCGCGGCGATCGCGAGCGACGGCGACAGCCTGCGGATCGACGGTAAACGCGTCCGCATCGAGGGTATCGACGCGCCGGAGCTCGACCAGACCTGCAGGCGCGACGGCGTCGCCTGGGACTGCGGCCGCGAGGCGCGCGACAGATTGCGGGCGCTCGTCTCGGCAGGTGATGTGCGCTGTCGGTTTCACGGCCGGGACAAATACGGCCGCGAGCTCGGCGTTTGCGATGCTGCCCACCGCGATGTCGGGCGCGAGATGGTGCTTTCGGGCTATGCGGTGAGCTACGGGCGCTATGAGGCTGAGGAGGCAAGGGCAGAACGGGAGCAGCGCGGGCTCTGGGCCGGCGAGTTCGTGAAACCGCAGGAGTGGCGCCGGACGAACGGTCATCCCGACGAGGGGCCGCACCTCATCGATGGCTGGCTTGCGGCGATCCGCAGCTGGCTGCTCGAACGCCTGACCGCACTTTTTTCCGGTATCGCCGATGCCTGACGACCGCATTGCTCACCTCGAACGGTTGCGGGCGGAAATTGCGGCCTGTCGCATCTGTCGCGACAGCCCGCTGCGTGGCGAGGCCGACCGGCTGCCGCACGAGCCGCGGCCGGTGGCGGTGATCTCCACCGCGGCGCGCATCCTGATCGCCGGGCAGGCGCCCGGACTGCGCGTGCATGACAGCGGTCTGCCGTTCAACGATGCGTCCGGCGATCGGCTGCGGCAATGGCTGGCTGTCGATCGCGAGAGCTTCTACGATCCGGAGAAATTCGCGATCGTGCCGATGGGTTTTTGCTTTCCGGGCTATGACGCGCATGGCAGCGACTTGCCTCCGCGGCGCGAATGCGCGCCGCTTTGGCGCCACCGGGTGATGGAGCAGATGCCGCAGGTGGAGCTGGTGCTGGCGATCGGCCACTATGCGCAACGCTGGCATATCGGCCCGGACTGTCCGAAATCGATGACCGAGACGGTGAAGAACTGGCGGCGCTACGCGATGCGCAACGCCGTGCCGGCGATCCTGCCGTTGCCGCATCCGAGCTGGCGCAACACCGGCTGGCTGAAGCGAAATCCCTGGTTCGAAGCGGACGTACTGCCCTTCTTGCGCGAACGTGTTTTCGTTCTCACGAACTGAAACAATTTTCTTTATCTTCATCAATTTCGCGCTATAGAGGGAAAAATAATTCGAGAGGGACTTTTATGGATCGCCTAGACCGCAAAATCCTGCGCCTGCTGCAGGAGGATTCCACGCTGGCCGTTGCCGACCTTGCCAAGAAGGTCGGGCTTTCGACCACGCCGTGCTGGCGGCGTATCCAGAAGATGGAAGAGGACGGCGTCATCCGCCGCCGCGTCGCGCTGCTCGATCCGGTGAAGATCAACACCAAGGTCACGGTCTTCGTGTCGATCCGTACGAACTCCCATTCGATGGAGTGGTTGCGCCGCTTCTCCGAGGTCGTGTCCGAATTTCCGGAAGTCGTCGAGTTCTACCGCATGAGTGGCGACGTGGACTATCTGCTGCGTGTCGTCGTGCCTGACATCGCCGCTTATGACGCCTTCTACAAGCGCATGATCGCCAAGATCGAGATCCGCGACGTTTCCTCCGTCTTCGCCATGGAGCAGATCAAGTATACGACCGAGCTGCCGCTCGACTACATGATGATCGACCAGGCGAAGTCCAGCGAGGACTGACCTCAGCTAGCAGACTCAGGCGAGGCCAAGCCTTGCCAGGATCTTGTCGTTCGACAGTTCGCGAACCGCGTCCTTGCCCGTCCAGCGGGCGGCGCGGTTCGAGCTTTCCGCCAGTCGCTTCGCAAGCGCAAGGGCCGGGCCGTGGCAGGCGGCGTTGCGCTTGCCGATCTGCCGGAGCGCCCAGTTGACCGCTTTCTTCACGAAGTTGCGCTCGTCGCCGGAATGCTGCTCGATCAACGGCAGCCAGCCGAGAAGCGCTGCGTCCGGTTCTTTCTTCAGGTGAACCGCAGCCGTCGCGATCATCGCAAAGGCGATGCGGCGGACGAATTCCCGTTCGTCGGCGGCAAATTCCGGAATCAGTTCGCGCTCGAAGCGCGCGGCAATAAAAAGGTCGGCGACGGTATCGACCACTTCCCAGGAATTGCAATCTTCCGCCCAAAGGCGCGCCTCGTCGAGCGTCAGTACTTTCGGATCGGCGGTGAAGGCGGCCAGGATGCGCGCCTCGCGAATGCCGGTTTGCCAGAGCGCCAGCGCCCGGCGGTGATCGGTCTTCACCAGCCGGGTGATCTTGTGAAGCTCGACGTTGGAAAGCCCGATGGCGGCGTCGGTGACGATACCGAAACGCGCCATGCCGGCGAGATTGTCTTCAGAGCCGAGAGACCGCAGGTGAGCGATGATCTCGCCCGCGGTCGAGGACGGGCTAAGGCTCACTTTTCGAGGCGGGCGAGCAGCGAGGACGTATCCCAACGGTTGCCGCCCATTTCCTGCACATCGCCGTAGAACTGGTCGACCAGCGCGGTCACCGGCAGCTTGGCGCCGTTGCGGCGGGCTTCGGCGAGCACGATGTCGAGGTCCTTGCGCATCCAGTCGACGGCGAAGCCGAAGTCGTACTTGCCGGCATTCATCGTCTTGTGACGGTTTTCCATCTGCCAGGAGCCGGCTGCCCCCTTGGAGATGACGTCGACGACCTTCTCGATGTCGAGACCCGCCTTCTTGCCGAAGTGGATGCCTTCGGCGAGCCCCTGGACGAGGCCGGCAATGCAGATCTGGTTGATCATCTTGGTGATCTGGCCGGCACCGGCCGGACCCATCAGGCCGACCATGCGGGCAAAGGCTTCAATGACCGGCTTGGCGCGATCGAAGGCGGCTTCGTCGCCGCCGCACATCACCGTCAGAACGCCGTTTTCGGCGCCTGCCTGGCCGCCGGAGACCGGGGCATCGACGAAGTGGGCATTGCGGGCCTTGGCCGCTTCGTAGAGTTCGCGGGCGACCTCAGCGGAGGCCGTGGTGTTGTCGATGAAGACGGCGTTGGCCTCCAGCTTTTCGAAGGCGCCGTCCTTGGCCGTCGTTACAGAGCGCAGGTCGTCGTCGTTGCCGACGCAGCAGAAGACGAAATCGGCGCCATCGGCGGCCTCTGCCGGGGTACGCGCCGCGCGACCACCGAACTCGGCCGCCCACTTTTCGGCCTTGGCGAAGGTGCGGTTATAGACCGTCAGCTCGTGACCGCCGCGGACCTTGAGGTGACCGGCCATGGGGTAGCCCATGACGCCGAGACCGATGAATGCAACCTTTGCCATTTTCCGAATACTCCCATTGCTTTCGCCTTGGTGTAGCCGATGGCGCGGGTGCGGAAAAGAGAGAAGGGAGCATCGTGCGATGCTCCCTTCTCATGATGCTGTCATGGCCCGATCAGGGCTTGAAGCGTGCGACCACCAGATGTCCGGCGATCGGCTCACCTTCTTCCAGGCGCACCGTGATGTCGCCGACTTCGACGATCTCGAAGCCGGTGGCGGCGAGACGGTCGCGCAGGTAGCTCTCGGCATGGGCAAAGCGCTGGTGCGGGCCGACCATGAAATTGCGGCCGGCGAAGGTCTCTGCGGGCAGGGTTTCGCTGGAGAAGATCAGCAGGCCGCCCGGGACGAGGTTGTCGACCGCGCCGAAAAACAGCGCTTCGAGCGCGCCCATATAGGGAAGCACGTCGGTGGCGACGATCAGGTCGAAGGGCTCGTCGTCATTGTCGTCGAGAAAGTCGACCGCCTCTGCAACATAAAGCGTCTCGTAGAGGTCTTTTTCGTGGGCGATCTCGACCATGTTTTCGGAGAGGTCGACGCCGGTGATGTCTTCAGCCATGTCGCGGAGCGCGCCGCCGGTCAGGCCCGTGCCACAGCCGAGATCCAGCACCCGGTCGAAGGGCCCGAGTTCAAGCGCCTGCAGGCGCTGGCGGACGAGGAGCGGCACGCAGTAGCCGAGCTGGTCGACGAGCACGTTGTCGAAGACTTCGGCATGCTGGTCGAAGAGCGTGGCGACATAGGCATCGGGCGCCTTCACCGGCGTTTCGCCGCGTCCCATCGAAGCCAGTCGCACGGCAGCGCCGCCGTGGTCTTCCGGATCGAGCGCCAGCACTTCGGCATAGGCTTGCGCCGCGGCATCGAACTTGCCGGACTTTTCCAGGGAGAGGGCGCGGTTATAGGCCTCGGCCAGCGCTTCCTCGTCGATTTTCGTGCTTTTCTGGGTCATGGGCGCTTCTTACGTCCGCAGCCGGTTTTTGGCAATCGCCGTCGGCGAAAGGTTTGCGGGCGTGGATCTGGCGTTTTGGCGGTCAGTGGCAGGATTTCCTTGGCCTTCCGGACGAAAAACGTCGCCATGCGGCGCCATCGGGATTTATCGGCGACAGGAAAGGAGTCATCATCGCAAGCATAAGAAAAGACGGGAGGAATGCCGATGTCCGCCGAGCTTGGGCCGCTGATCTTGAGCGCCGAAACGAAGGAGCCGAAAGGCCCGCCCTTGCCGCAGACGTCGCAGGAGCAGATCAACGCGGTGGTACACTATTATCGCGGCGAAATGGGGCGCATGGCCGGCTGGCGCGACCGCATCGACCGGACCTCCAACTGGGCAATCACCGTCGTTGCGGCGCTGCTCTCGGTCTCGCTGTCCACACCGTCGTCGCATCATGGCGTGCTGCTCTTCGCCATGCTGCTGATTACGCTCTTGCTCCTGATCGAAGCCCGGCGCTATCGCTTCTTCGACGTCTATCGCGCCCGGGTACGGCAATTGGAGCGCGGCTACTTCGCCCAGATCCTGGCGCCCGATGGCACGCCGAACCTCAATTGGGCGGCGTCGATCGCCAAGAGCCTGCGCAAGCCCGCTTTCCTGATGAGCTACCGCGAGGCGCTTTGCCGCCGGCTGCAGCGCAATTACTGCTGGATGTACCTGATCCTGCTGCTTGCCTGGGCGCTGAAGATTTCCTCGCCGAAGATCTCCACCAATGGCGAGCCCTTCGGCCACGTGCGCTCCTGGATGGACGTCGCCCAGAATGCGGCCCTCGGTCCCTTGCCCGGCTGGCCGGTGATTGTTGGTGTCATCGTGTTTTACGGGCTGGTGCTCTACGGCTCGCTGCACAAGGAGCCGCGCGAAGGCGAACTCGCGCATGGGGAGGTGCATGTCTGAGGGCGCCGGGCGTCACGCCGATCCAGGGTTCCTGGTGACAGAGAGCGGTCGCCGTCGGCGGCTCTCAGTGCAGAATGAGCTCGCCCTTCAGTGCGCGCCATTCGGTGGCCGAGATCAGCTTGCGGTGCACGTAGCGCACCGAATGCAGCGGCCCGTCCAGTTTCTCTTCCCAGAATTTCAGGAAGCTGCGCATTTCGGGGAAGTCCGGCGCAATGTCGTAGTGCTGCCAGATATAGGTTTGCAGGAAGGCCGGATGGTCGGGCAGGTGATAGAGGATCTGCGCCGTCGTCAGTCCGTAGCCCTTGAGCTGAAGTTCCATCTCGTTCGTCATGTGGACCTCACTTCTCGCAAAGGTTGGTCCCTATGATGAAACGCCTGATTTGTTAATCAAGGGCTAATATTTGTCCCGAAGTGAAACTTTCTCGTGAAATAACAAAAGCTTGGCAGCCTCTCTTAGGGAGTGCTGCCAAGCTTGTTCGAAACCGACGTAGAAACCCTATCGCTTCAGATGGCGGGTCAGCCGCGCTTCCAGCAGGCTCCAGATGTTGCGCAGGATCTCGACCATGATGAGGTAGAGAATGGCTGCCCAGATATACATCTGGAAGTCGAAGGTACGCGAGAAGGCATAGCGGGTTTCGCCCATGAGATCGAAGACGGTGACGATCGCGACGATCGCCGAGCCCTTGATCATCAGGATGATCTCGTTGCCGTAGGGGCGCAGCGCCACGATCATTGCCTGCGGCAGGATGATCTTCCAGAAGGCGACGCGCTGGGGAAGGCCAAGCGCGTCAGCGCCTTCGCGCTGGCCGCGCGGCACGCTCTCGATCGCGCCGCGCAGGATTTCCGCCTGGTAGGCCGCAGTGTTGAGCGTGAAAGCGAAGATCGCGCAGTTCCACGCGTCGCGGAAGAACCACCACAGGCCGACCGCTTCCAGCTGCGGGCGAAAGCTGCCGAGGCCGTAGTAGATGAGGAAGAGCTGTGCCAGAAGCGGCGTGCCGCGGAAGAAGTAGACGTATCCGTAGGCGAACCACGACAGGACCTTGTTCATCGACATGCGGGCAAACGCGATCGGCAGCGACAGGATGGCGCCCATGACGATCGAAAGGCCGACCAGCATCAACGTGACGCCGAGGCCGTTGATGAAGCGCGGGCCGTATTTGGCAAACTTGTCCGGATCCCAGCCGCCGACCACGGTCAGGAAGATACCGACGCCGAGTGCCAGCCAGATGCCGAGCGCAACGCTGCCGACGAAGCGGGTGAGCGTGTAGGGCTTCGGCGGAACCGGCGGCGGCGCCTGCGGCGGGATCATCGTTGCAACGACACTCATCGGCCCATCTCCGCACGTTTGGTTCGCCGTTCAATGTAGGAGAAGACGATCGAGGAAATCATCGCGAGGATCAGGAAGAGCACGCAGGCAACACCGTAGAATTCGAAGGCCTGCTTGGTCACGCGGGCGGCAATGCCGGTCTGGCGCAGGATGTCGGTCAGGCCGACGACCGAAACGAGGGCAGTATCCTTGAGCAGCGCCATCCAGAGATTGCCGAGACCGGGCAGGGCGATGCGCACGAGCTGCGGCAGGATGATGAGGCGCATGGTGCGGCCGCGATGCAAGCCAAGGGCGTCACCGGCTTCGTATTGTCCATGCGGGATGGCCTTGAAGGCTGACAGCAGCACTTCCGAGCAATAGGCGGAGAAGACGACGCCGAGTGCGATCATGCCGGCGAAGAAGGCATTGATCTCGACCGGACCGTCGTAGCCGAGCGATGCCAGCAGTTGTTGAACGAGGATCTGCAAGCCGTAATAGACGATGAAGAGCGTCAGCAGTTCGGGCAGGCCGCGGAAGATCGTCGTGTAAATGTTCGACGCGAGCCGAACCGTGCGCTCTTCGGACTGCTTGCCCAGAGCGATGAAGAAGCCGATCAACAGGCCGACGGGCAGCGTTGCGATGGCAAGGCTCGCGGTAATGACGAAGCCGTGGGCGATATCGTCGCCCCATCCGGTGTCACCGCAGGCGAGAAGCGTGCCAGGTGCGAGCCAGGTAAAGACCCCGACCGGGCCGCAGAATGGATCGACGATCGATCCGATCCAGGAGAGGATGGAATAGAAGCCGGCAAACAACCCGCTCATGTCAGAGATTTCCCCTTTTGCGCTGTTTTTATGCGTATCGATCGCGCTTTGTTTTAGGCACTTGTCAAACAAAAACGGCGGAAGGGCAAGCCATCCGCCGTTGCAATTTTCGCATCAACCGACGTTTTTCCGGCATGATTCACTAGGAAATCGCACCGGAAACCGTCAATCAGCTGCCATAAACGTCGAATGGGAAGTACTTTTCGTTGATTTCCTTGTACTTGCCGTTGGCGCGGATCGCTTCGATCGCCTTGTTGAACTTCTCGCGCAGCGCATCGTCGCCCTTGCGGACCGCGATACCGGCGCCGTCGCCGTTGATGACAGGGTCGATCGGCAAGGTGCCGAGCAGCTTGCAGCAGGCGCCGTCAGCGGTCTTCAGCCATTCCGAGAGCACGACGACGTCGTCGATGACCGCATCGATACGGCCGTTGGCGATGTCGAGCTTGTACTCATCAGCCGTCGGATAAAGCTTGATTTCGGCACCCTTCATATGCGCTTCGGCATAGTTGGAATGGGTGGTCGAGCCTTGCGCGCCGAGCGCCTTGCCCTGAAGGGCGGCTGCGGTTGCCTCGGTGATCGGCGAATCCTTCGGCACGACGATTGCCGGCGGGGTGTTGTAGTACTTGTTGGTGAAGTCGACCTTTTCCTTGCGCTCGGCGGTGATCGACATGGACGCGATGATGGCGTCGAACTTCTTCGCGATGAGCGCCGGAATGATGCCGTCCCAGTCCTGCGTCACGAAAGTGCACTCGGCCTTCATTTCCACGCACAGCGCCTTGGCGATGTCGATGTCGAAGCCCGTCAGCGTGCCGTCCGCTTCCAGGTTGTTGAAGGGCGGGTAAGCGCCTTCCGTGCCGATCACGACCTTTTCGCCGTCGGCCATGGCCGAGCCTGCCATGAGCACGAAAACGGCAGCCGATGCGGCGGCTGCCAGCCGCTTGGAAATACGCATGATAGTCCTCTCTGTTGGTCGACATCCGGCATTGTTGTTTTTCGCGGATGCCAATTTCAGCCGGGGCGTCTGCCGCCGGTTGTGGCGATATTCGTACTCTTTTCCACTAAAAATCAACAGGAAAGCGAAGGCGCTCAACGGGAATCAAGTTTCGACCGATGATTGTGGTTTTCCGCGCGGGAGAAACATGAACGGGGCGTTCAGCGGCGGTTAATCTTGCCTCCGCTAGCCCTTGTCAAGGAACCGGTTCGCGGTTTGGGCGTTGCATTGGACCGCGCGTCTCGCGGCCAACACAAAAAAGCCGAAACCTTGGGTCAAGGCCCCGTAAGTATTCGTGTTCGCATTCTCTTCTTCAGCGTGTCACAGGTTGACGAGAGGATGCGGGCCAGGACCTCCCAGGAAGAGGAAGGAAGACAAAATGTCGATTCGATCCAAGCTGTTCGCGACCGTCGCGCTGCCGGTGCTGTCGGTGTCCGTGGCGGTTCCGCCCGCGGTGGCCGACAGCCTGATGAAGCCATTCGAGGTTGCACAGGAGGGCGGTGGCCAATCCGACGAGGAACTGCTGCTGCAGAAGCAGCGCCAGGCGGAAGAAGAAGCCGCGCGCCAGGCTGCCGAACAGCAGCGCGCCGCTGAAGAAGAAGCTGCACGCCAAGCTGCCGAGCAGCAGCGTGCTGCTGAGGAAGAGGCTGCCCGTCAGGCCGCCGAGCAGCAGCGTGCCGCTGAAGAAGAGGCAGCGCGCCAGGCCGCCGAGCAGCAGAAGGCCGCTGAGGAAGAAGCTGCGCGCCAGGCTGCCGAACAGCAGAAGGCTGCTGAAGAAGAAGCCGCACGCCAAGCTGCCGAACAGCAGAAGGCTGCTGAAGAAGAAGCGGCACGTCAGGCTGCCGAGCAGCAGAAGGCTGCTGAGGAAGAGGCTGCCCGCAAGGCTGCTGAAGAGCAGAAGGCGGCCGAAGAGCAGAAGGCTGCAGAGGAACAGAAGGCCGCCGACGAGCAGAAGGCCGCTGACGAACAGAAGGCTGCCGAAGAGCAGAAGGCCGCCGAAGAGCAGAAGGCCGCTGAAGAGCAGAAGGCCGCTGAAGAGCAGAAGGCCGCCGACGAGCAGAAGGCCGCTGAAGAGCAGAAGGCCGCTGACGAACAGAAGGCTGCTGACGAACAGAAGGCCGCTGACGAGCAGAAGGCTGCTGACGAGCAGAAGGCTGCCGAAGAGCAGAAGGCTGCCGAAGAGCCGAAGGCTGGTGGCGAAACCGCTCCCGCCGTCGAGCCGCAGCCGCAGACTGGCGAGGGCCAGCCGGTGCCTGGTGCAGAACAGCCGCAGACGGGCGAGGGACAGCCGGTGCCTGGTGCCGAACAGCCACAGACGGGCGAGGGACAGCCGGTCCCGGGTACCGAGCAGCCGCAGACCGGCGAAGGTCAGCCCGTGCCCGGCACGGAGCAGCCGGTAACGGCCGAGCAGCCACAGGTGCAGCAGCCGGCTCCGGAAGTGGTCGACACCCGCACGGAAGAAGAGAAGGTGAAGATCGCCGATGATCCGGCCGCGACCGACGAAACCGTCGTGCTGCCGGTCGAAAACGGTGCTGCCGTGCTCGACAGCGACAAGGACGCCGACAATGCCGGCGGCAACCAGGCGCGCGAAGAGCGCCAGAAGCTGCGTGAGGAACTGCGCGCCAAGGAAGAGGACGCCCCTCCGCCGGCCGACGATGCCGCAGCGCAGGCTGCGATTGCTGCCGAGATGCCGGCCGACCTACCGCAGAAGATCGAAGCGAACCTCAACGAAAAGGGGACGCGCGTCGATGAGGCTCCGGTCTTCGTGGTTCCGGAGACGACCAACATCGTCAACAACACTGTTATCAACAACACGGTGATCAACAACAACACGACGGTCAACAACATCACCAACAACATCACCGAGGTAAAGATCGTCGAGCAGGTCGACAACCGGGTGATCCTCGGTGTCGGCGACCAGATCTTCGTGCGTGGCGACGACCGTCCGCGCCTGCGTTACGATGCGGAAGAGACTTACTACGATCAGCTTCCGCGCGGTCGTACCCGCGAAACCATCGTGCGTCCGGGCGGCTACCGGATCGTCACCGTCTACAACCGTTACGGCGACATCCTGCAGCGCTCGCGTGTCGACCGCGACGGCAACGAATACCTGATGATCTATGCGCCCGAGCGTGACGAGGGTCCGCGTCCGGCGATCATCGACGTCGGCTACGAACTGCCGCCGATGCGCCTGCGCATCCCGGTTCGTGACTACATCGCCGACGTTTCCGACGATCCGGATCGCGACTACTACGAGTTCCTGGCCGAGCCGCCGGTCGAGCGTGTCGAGCGCGTCTACACCATGGACGAAGTCCGCCACTCCGCCCGCCTGCGTGACAAGGTGCGCCGCGTCGACCTCGACACGATCACCTTCCCGACGGGCAGCGCCGAAGTGTCGATGTCGCAGGCCAAGACCATGCGCAAGGTCGCAGCCGCGATGGAGAAGATCCTCGCCAAGGATCCGGGTGAAACCTTCTTCATCGAAGGCCACACCGATGCCGTCGGCTCGGACCGCTCAAACCTGGTGCTCTCCGACAAGCGCGCCGAATCGGTTGCCTCGCTGCTGACCGAGGTCTACGGCATTCCGCCGGAAAACCTGGCGACCCAGGGCTATGGCGAGCGCTTCCTGAAGGTTCGCACCCAGGACGCCGAACAGCAGAACCGTCGCGTCACCATTCGCCGTGTGACCCCGCTGGTTCGCCCGGTCGCACAGCGCTAACAGGGCTTCGCGCAGCGCTAACAAGGCGCGCGCAGCGCCAAAATGATTGGCGCTGCGCGGATCAAGCTTCGGGCAGGACTGCCCGGATAAGAGCAGGAAACCCGCCTCGCAAAAGGCGGGTTTCTGTCGTTTGACATTCCTTCCCAGATTTTTCTTCCTCGGATTGCCATGAAAGCCTTCGTTCTCGCGCTTGTTGCCGCCACCACGCTCGCCCATTCGGCCATCGCCGCGCCCGGGCTCGTCGAGCCGGATCTGCGTCTGCCCGCCAATCCCGAGGGAAAGGGCGGAGCGCCGCGGGTGGCGCTGACGCTTGACGCCTGCAGCGGCGCCACCGACATGCGCATCCTCGGCACACTGATCGAAAACCGCATCCCCGCCACGATCTTCGTCACCGCGCGCTGGCTGAAGCGCAACGGCCTCGTCGTCGAGGTGATGAAGGCGCATCCGGATCTATTCGAGATCGAGGACCACGGCGCCATGCACGTGCCGCCGATCGACGTGAAGATTTCCGTCTATGGCATCGCGGCAGCCGGCTCCGAGGCGGCAGTCGCCGCCGAAGTCGATGGCGGTGCTGTCGCAATCAAGGCGCATGGCCTGCCGGCGCCGAAGTGGTTTCGCGGCGCGACGGCCAAATACACCCATTCGTCGATGAGCCAGATCCGCGCCATGGGCTACCGCATCGCCGGCTACTCGGTGAACGGTGATGGTGGCTCGCTGCTGGGTGCGGCGATGGCGGAGAAGCGCATTCGCGCCGCCAAGGACGGCGACGTCATCATCGCCCATATCAACCAACCGACCCATTCCGCCGGCGCCGGCGTTGCCCGCGGCATCCTCGACCTCAAGGCGAAGGGCTACAGCTTCGTGCGACTGAACGACACTCCGGACGAAATGACCGTCGGCGCGACGAACTGACCGCCAGCAACGGCTGATACCGGAAAATATCCGCACGCCGAGGCCGTTGGCGTAAGCCGCAAGTGTGGGCCGTGAATGCGGCGCGCCCTCCGCGGCGGTTCATGTCTCGTCGGCCACGAGGCCGCTGCTCGACGCAAAGTAGCGGCCCGTCGAAATCCGTTTTCCGTTGCCGGTTCCTCCCCCTAGGCTTCTCTCCCTATGCGACTGGTTCTGGAGGGGTGGGATGAAACGTGTCGTCTTCGGGCTCGTTATCGCACTGCTCGTGGAGGCTTCCTTGCCTACGCGTGCCTATGGCGCAGGCACGGCTCTGCCACCATTCGAGCAGGTGCTGGAGCGCGCCGAGGCCGGTGACGTTGAGGCCGAGGTCGATCTCGGCATGCGCTACCAGACCGGCGAAGGTGTTGCCCACGATGTCATGAAAGCCATCGGCTGGTACGGGAGGGCTGCAGCGAAGGGCAACGCGAAAGCCCAGTTCCTGCTCGGCTCGATCTACTTCAACGGTGCCGAAGGTGTGAAGCAGAACTATGTCGAGGCGCTTCGCTGGTTTCGGCTTTCAGCCGATCAGAAGACGCCGGCCGCCCAGTACAATATCGGCGTTCACTACGAACAGGGATTGGGTGTCGCCAAGGATGACGCGCAGGCCGTTGCCTACTACCGGCTGGCAGCGGAGCAGGGCTATGCCGCGGCCCAATACAATTTCGGCTACATGTTTCAGGAGGGGCGCGGAACGACGCGCGATCCGGCCGCGGCCTTCGAATGGTATCGGAAGGCTGCGGACCAGGGGCTGGTTGCGGCCATGCACAATCTTGCCGTCGCCTATTTGCGGGGCAACGGTACGCTGAGGAATGACGCGGAGGCCTATCGCTGGGAGTCGCGCGCCGCGATCGGCGGGGAACCCCGCGCCCAGTACAATCTCGGCGTTATGTATGAGAGAGGCACCGGTGTCGAACGCAGCGTTCCCGAGGCGCTCAACTGGTATGTGCGAGCAGCCGAGCAGGGAAACATCGAAGGGCAGGTGAATGCCGGCAGGCTCTATTTCAACAGCGAGGCGGGGCGGGTCGATACCAAGGAGGGTGATCGCTGGCTGCGGCTTGCTGCGAATGCCGGAAACGGGCAGGCACAAAATCTCCTCTGCACGATCTACGTGCGCGCCTTCGGCGTCGGGCGCGACGATCGGGAGGCGGTGAAGTGGTGCCGGATGGCGGCGGACCGGGGCATGGTCTCGGCGCAGGTGGATCTGGCAATCTTCTACATGCTGGGTCGCGGTGTCGAGAAGGACGAGGCTCAGGCATTCGAGCTGTTCCTGAAGGCGGCAGAACAGGGAAACCCGCAAGCGCAGATGAATGTCGGCGCCATGTACCTGACGGGTGCCGGCGTCGATGAAAACTACGCCGAGGCGCACCGCTGGTTCCTGATGCTTGCCGATCGCGGAGATCCCAAAGGGCAATTCAACCTGGCGGTCATGTATGCGAATGGCCAAGGTATCGAGAAGAACGCGAAGGAGGCGGCGCGGCTCTACAAGCTTTCGGCTGACCAGGGTTATGCCTTGGCGCAGTTCAATCTCGCCATCGCCTATCTCAATGGCATCGGCGTGGAGATTGACGCTCCGGCTGCCGTCAGGTGGTTCCGCAAGGCGGCGGAGCAAGGAAATGCGGACGCCCAATTCTTTCTCGGTATCGCCTATGCGAGAGGCGATGGGGTGGAGCAGGATCTTTCAGCCGCGGCCGAGTGGTATGCCAAGGCGGCCGCGCAAGGGATGCAGAAAGCGCAGGAGTTGCTGGCGAAGCTGCCTGAAGAGTATCGCCGTGCCTCACAGCGTTGAGCCTGCAGCGCCTTCGCGCATTTCAGACGCCTTTGCGCTGTAGCCCTGTGACCTTCTCGACGAAATCGGCAATTGCCGCCGTGTCGTCGAGCTCGAACACTGGCAGATCGGAGCCTTCTACCGGATGATCGGCAGCGATTGCGCAGATGTGGGGGTCGGTGGGCGCCAGCGGCTCGCGGTTCGCTGACTCCAGACGACGAGCCTCGACCTTCGGGATCGGTTCGCGCTTGTAGCCTTCGATGAGGACGAGATCGCAAGGCGCGAGCCGCGCCAGGATCTCCTTGAAGCTTGGCTCCGGGGCGCCGCGCAATTCGTGCATGATGGCAAATCGCGTGCCGGAGACGATCGTCACCTCATGGGCGCCGGCCTCGCGGTGACGGTAGCTGTCGGCCCCGACCTTGTCGATATCGAAGTCGTGGTGGGCGTGCTTGACGGTGGAGACGATGTAGCCGCGCCGCGTTAGCTCGGTGACGAGCCGTACCATCAGGCCGGTCTTGCCCGAATTCTTCCAGCCGGCGATGCCGAAGATCTTCATGGCGCTCATGTTTTGTCATCCTCGAAGAAACGCAACCATTGCTCCGCGTCGGTCAGATCCTCGGGCGTGTTGACGTTGAAGAACGTATCGAATGCGCCTTCTGCCGTCGCGATAAGCGGAAAATCGACCGTTACCGAAGGGTGGCGTTCGATGAAGGCGCGGACGCGGCGCTTCGGGTCACTTGTCAGAAAGGTCTCAAGCTCGTCCGCAAGGGCGACCGGCCAGAGCCCGAACAACGGATGCATCTGCCCGTTGGATGCCGCAACGGCAATCTGCTGGTGCTCTGTCAGGCCGGCAATCATTCGGGTGACGAGATCATCCGGAAAGAACGGCGTATCGGTCGGAACAACGACGACGTGGCTTGCTGCCGGATTGGTCGCCGCGACATGGCGCATGGCTGTCAGCACGCCGGCAAGCGGGCCGAGAAAACCGGGGACTGTGTCGGCGATGACGAGCACGCCTCTGTCGATGGCGCCGGCCGGATCGACGTTGAGGTTGACGGCGACGCTCGTCACCTGAGGCCGGAGCCGGACGACGATGCGCGTCAACATCGTCTGGCCGCCCAGCTGAAGGCCGAACTTCGGGCTGCCCATACGGCGCGACAATCCGCCGCCAAGCACGACGGCGGGCAGGGGTGCGCTGATCAGGGGCGAGGGACGGCTTCCGGGCATTGTCGGCTCCTATTCCAGTGGGCCGGTCAGCGAGCGCTGGGCGACGGCTTTGCGACCGCGCAGCGTCTCGCGATAGAAGGTGTAGAGACCCGAACCGATGATGATCGCGACGCCGACCAGCATCCAGTGATCCGGCACCTCGGCAAAGAAGAAGATGCCGATCGCAATCGACCAGATCAGGCTGGTGTAGCGGAAGGGGGCGATCACCGAAATGTCGCCGGCCCGCATCGCCAGCACGATCGTCTGGTAGCCGAGCATCAGCAGAACGCTTGCCGCAGCGATATGGCTGATGGTCGTCGTCGACATCGGCTGCCAGCCGCCCATCGGCTGGATGAGCAAGGCGCCGACGAGGGTGGTGACGAGCGAAGTCGATACGGTGATGTAGAGCGCCGGCACGTCGTGGCCGATGCGGCGGGTACAGAGGTCGCGGGTGGCGGTGACGAAGACGCACCCAACCACGGTCAGCGCCGCCGGCGTGAAGCCCTCGGGGCCCGGCCGGAGCACGATCAGCACGCCGATGAAGCCGGCGATGATCGCGGTCCAGCGGCGCCAGCCGACCGGTTCGCCGAGGAAGAGCGCGGCGCCGAGCGTGACGGCCAGGGGAAGCGCCTGCATGATTGCCGAGGCGTTGGCGAGCGGGATCTGGCCGAGGGCCGAGATATAGGTGACCGAGGCCAGCGCCTCCATGGCGATGCGCAAGAGGATCACCGGCCGCATCAGCGTTCCGATCGGCCGGAAGGCGCGAAAATGCCAGGCCGCGAGCACGACCATCAGCGTCGTCAGCAAACCGCGCACGAAGATGATCTGCCCCACATTCATTGCGCCGGTGACGGATTTGACGAGCGCGTCGTTGCACGAGAACGTGACCATCGCCAGGCACATGAAAAGAATGCCGCGGAAATTGGTGGAGGCTTGCATGCTGGCTGTCCTGCGACGCCGGGCAAGCGGCCTGCGCTGCCGGCGGATGGGGAGGCGAATCCGTGAATGGATCGCCTAATGTTTAAGCATTGGCTGCCGGGTTGTGCAAACGGGATCGCATGCCGCTCCGACTTTTCTTGTCCGACAAGTAGAAGGATTGCCTTCGAGGGAGAACCATTGCCGGAAAGACTGTCGCATGCCGGTAAAGCCGGTGTGCTCGAACATAAGCTTATTCGCGGAATCTTAAGTTTCGCTGCCTATCGTCGCGGCAATTCCGCATCCATTCGCATGACGCGATCGGCGGGGTGGCGCCGCAATAAACCTTGCAGGGTGGCCATTCCAGGGACGTTTGCTTGAGGCTTGGGAGAGCCTCCGGCCGATGGCCCATCGGTGTTTCCACCAAGAAAAACCGCCGCGCGGGCCTGCTTCCCATAAGAATAATCAGGGGTGCGCAATGTCTTTCATCGATCGCTTGCTGCAACGGCTGCGTATCGTCACCAAGGTGCTGCTTTTCGTGGTTCCGCTCGTGGCGCTTATCGCCGGCATTGGTCTCATCGGCTTCTTCACTGCCCGCACGCTCAACGGCCATATGACCGTGACGCGGGAAACCATCAACAATCTCTCGGATTTCCAGGCGCTGCGCGGCGCGCTGCAGGCTTTTGCTGATGCGCCGAGCGAGGAGACGCGCACGGCACTGTCGGCCCAGATCGACGAACAGGAAAGCGGCGTGAAGACGCTCGACGGCCTGTTGACCCGTGCCGAGGACAAGGCGGAAATCGCTTCGGTGCTTACGCTTGGTCAAGCCATGCGCAGCCAGACGGACAAGCTCTGGGCGACCAAGCTCGAGCGCGACCAGGTAACAGCGTCACTCGACAAGGCGCTTGCCGACATGACCGAACAGGGCAATGGCGCCTACAAGCAGATCGACATCATCCGCAAGGAATCGGGTGAGAAGGAAGCTTTTGCCAAGGCGTTGCTGTTCGATGCCGCCGCCTATCAGGGCCTTGCGGAGCGCATCAAGAAATTCCGCCTGCCGGTAACCATGGCCGTCAACCCCGACGCCAAGATCGACCAGGCGAACAAGCTTCTGCCGCATCTCATGAAGCAGATCGAAGAGGCGGAAAAGATCGCCTCGGAAAAGGTGCAGGCGCCGATTGCCGAACTGAAGGATCAGGCAACGAAGGTGCAGGCGACCCTTGCCGGCGGCGATGACAACGAGGCGAAGAAGAACGCGCTGGTGCCGATCCTCAGCAAGTTCTCGAAATACGAAGCGGACTTTGCCAAGGAGGCCGCAAAGAATTCCGACACGGCCGCCAAGCGCTTCGTCGGCATGGATGCCGAGATCTCGCAGCTGAAGACCCTGATCGCGCTGATGGGCGACACCTTCAAGGGCCTCGACAGCACGCGGCTGCACATCAGCGAACTGCATCGCAAGCTCGATGCCGCCGGCCGCGAGCCGGTCATGGCCGACATCCTGGCGGTTCGCGAAACCTCAGCCAAGCTCGGCGAACTCGGCGGCAAGAACGCTGCCCTTCGCGACCTTCCGGGTAAGCTCGGCCCGTCGCTCGACAACATCGACAAGGACACCGCTGCATTGATCGACGTCGGCGGCCGCTGGCAAACGGCAAAGAGCGAAGCGGCGACGATGGTCGCAGCCGCCAGCACGACGCTCGAAAGCTTCGTCAGCAGCGCCCAGGAGGCCGGCAAGGTCGACAGCCAGCGTTCGGCCGACGTTTCGATCGTGGCGATGATCGCCGGCACGCTGCTCGCCATCATCGGTGGCCTGATGCTGGTCGAGACGCTGCGCGGTCCGCTGAAGCGCGTGACCGAAACGATGACGCGGCTTGCCAATGGTGACCTCGACGTTGCCATCGAAGGCCGCAACCGCGGCGACGAGATCGGCGACATGGTGCGCTCGGTTGCCGTCTTCCGCGACAATGCGGTCGAGAATGTCCGGCTTGGTCGTGAGGCCGAGGCCGCGCGCGCGCTTTCTGCAGAAGAGGAAACGCGCCGGGCTGCTGAGCGCGCCCGCATCGAGGCCGAGCAGATGCAGGCGCTGAACGCGCTCTCCGACGTGCTCGCAGCACTTGCCGATGGCGATCTCGAAGAGGGCATGTCCGAGGATCTGCCCGCCGATTACGTGATCATGGCCCGCACCTACAACAATGCGGTCGAGGCGCTGCGGGCGACGCTTGCCGACGTGCGCGTTGTCACCGGCGAGATCACCGGCGGCACCGGCAATCTCGCCGCGTCGGCTGACGATCTGGCGCGCCGGACCGAGCAGCAGGCGGCAGCCCTCGAGGAAAGCTCGCGGGCCCTGCGTCAATTGACCGATATCGTCCGCGCGACGGCCGAAAGCGCCCGCAAGACAACGGTTTCGGTCGGTGAAACCAACTCCTACGCCAAGCATTCCGGCGAAGTGGTCGCCAAGGCGATCGATGCCATGGCCGAGATCAACCGCTCCTCGGAGAAGATCAGCACGATCATCGGCGTCATCGACGAGATCGCGTTCCAAACGAACCTGCTTGCGCTCAACGCCGGCGTCGAGGCGGCGCGGGCAGGCGAGGCGGGCCGCGGCTTTGCGGTGGTGGCGCAGGAGGTGCGCGAACTCGCCCAGCGCTGTGCCGGGGCTGCCCGCGAGATCAAGGGGCTGATTTCCGAAAGCTCGGCACAGGTGAGAAGCGGCGTCGCTCTCGTCCAGGAAACCGGCGACGCGCTGACAGTGATCAACAGCCACATAGGCACGATCCACGACCTCGTCAGCAACATCGAGGCTTCGGCCGCCGACCAGTACACCGGTCTCAACGAGGTGAACTCGGCGGTGCATCAGGTCGAGATGATCACCCAGCAGAACGCCGCGATGGTCGAGGAAAACACCGCCGAGATCCATGGCCTGCGCCGGCAGGTGGAAGCGCTCAACGACAAGATCGAACGCTTCCGTACCGGGACGGACGGTATCGGCGCCCGCGGACAGGGGCATCGAAGCTACGCGGCTTGAGTGTCCGGGCGGGCGGCTTGGGCACCCGCTGACCAAACCTCTCCCCGCAGGCGGGGCGAGGGAACGTGCCGGACGGTCAAGCGCGCCCATACAGGCGCTATCCACTTACACGCGGAATACGTGGGGACACGAAGATGTGCCCCACATTCCCTTCTCCCCACCTGCGCGGAGAAGGTGCCGGCAGGCGGTTGAGGGGCCGCCTGCCGGTTGTTCTTCCAAATTGGTATCCTGATGAAAGATCAGCCGCCGGTGACGCTCATGTGGCGGGCAACCGCCGGGCGGTTGTGCTCGCGGTCGATGATGAAGTCGTGGCCCTTCGGCTTGCGGCCGATCGCCTCGTCGATCACCTGGCTGAGATAGGCATCGTCTTCGGAAGCGCGCAGCGCTGTGCGCAGGTCGGCCGCGTCGTTCTGCCCGAGGCACATATAGAGCGTGCCGGTGCAGGTGAGACGGACGCGGTTGCAGCTCTCGCAGAAATTATGCGTCATCGGCGTGATCAGGCCGAGCCTTCCGCCGGTTTCCGCCACCTCGAGGTAACGGGCAGGGCCGCCGGTGCGATAGGGAATCTCCGAGAAGGTGAACTGCTCTTCCAGTTGCCGGCGCATTTCCGACAGCGGCATGTAGTGGTCGGTCCGGTCTTCTTCGATCTCGCCCATCGGCATGGTCTCGATCAAGGTCAGGTCCATGCCGCGGCCATGGGCCCAGCGCATGAGATCGGGAATCTCTGCGTCGTTGAAGCCTTTCAACGCAACGGCATTGATCTTGATCTTCAGGCCGGCGGCCTGGGCTGCGTCGATGCCTTCCAGAACCTTGGAGAGATCGCCCCAGCGGGTGATCTGATGAAACTTTGCCGGGTCGAGCGTGTCGAGCGAGACGTTGATGCGCTTGACGCCGCAGTCTGCAAGCTCGGCGGCATATTTCGCAAGCTGCGAGCCGTTGGTCGTCAGCGTCAGCTCGTCGAGCCGGCCGGCCTCGATCTCGCGACCGAGTTCGCGCACCAGAAACATGATGTTCTTGCGCACCAGCGGCTCGCCGCCGGTGAGCCTGAGCTTGCGGACACCCTTCTCGATGAAGGCGGAACAGAGACGCTGCAATTCTTCGAGCGTCAGCAGATCCTTCTTCGGCAGGAAGGTCATGTGCTCGGCCATGCAATAGGTGCAGCGGAAATCGCAGCGGTCGGTAACGGACACGCGCAGATAGGTGATCGCCCGGCCGAAGGGGTCGATCATCGGGGCTGTCTTCTGCTCCAGCGGCAGAGCGCCAGATCTGTCTATCGTTGCTGTGTTCAAGCGTCTTTCTCCCAGCCCCTTCAATGTCGTCGTCGAAGATCGTCGCGTCAAGGCGCATACTGTCGCAAAGTGTTGATCGGAAGAGACGGGTAATTCTCGCGCGCCGATTTCTGCGCTAGTGCATTGTTGTCCTTCAGAGCAATGCCGCATCGGGGGACGCAGATTACGGCGAATGGCCGGCATCCGGTTTGTCGTACGCGAAAGGAAGCAGCGAAATGAGCGAAGTCTGGCCGACGGAATTGCGAGTGTCGAAGGATCGCCACCGGCTTGTGGTGACGTTCAACGACGGAGCCTCCTTCGATCTCTCGGCCGAGATGCTGCGGGTGCTTTCGCCGTCGGCCGAAGTGCAGGGCCATGGTCCCGGTCAGCGGGTGACCGTGCCCGGCAAGCGCAACGTGCAGATCATTTCGGTGCAGCCGACCGGCAACTATGCGGTGCGCATCGGCTTTGACGACTTCCACGACACCGGCATCTTCACCTGGAACTACCTGCGCGAACTCGGCGAAAAGGGTGCGGAGCTGTTTGCCGGCTACGAGCAGGAGCTCGTGGAGAAGGGCATGTCACGGGACAAGGCCGAGAAGCCGCGCTGACGACGGCCGTGCGCTCTCGCGTGGTTTCATGCATGCGGCGCCCGCGTGGCGCCCACCTCAGGCCAATTCGCCTTCCTCCCGCAAGAGCAGGCCGATCAGCCGCTCCATGGAGCGGGTGACCACCAAGCAGTCATCGATCGACTCATCGTCGAGCAATCTTTCGATCAGCGCCGTGTGGATCTCCATCGCGGCCTCCGTCAGCGTGCGGCCCTCGGGCGTCAGCGATAGCCTGAGCACCCGTTTGTCCTTCTCGTCACCGCGACGCAGGATCAGGCCGCGTTTTTCCAGATGCGGCAGCAGCATGCTCATGTTGGAGCGGCCGACCAGCAGCTTGCGTGCCAGTTCCTGCTGCGAGATGCCGTCGAACCGGTAGAGATTGATCAGGATGTCGAGATGCGGGGGCTTGATATCGAGATGGGCGATCTCGCGGGTTACCGTCTGCTGCATCAATTGGCAGGCACGGGCAACCGCGATCCAGCTGCGGAAGCGGGGGTGGTCCCAGGGAAAATGATGTTCTGTGGTCACTTGATTTTTGTTCATCGTTGTACAATTATGTTCAGCATTGAACATTTTTAGAGATTCCCACTATGGCATCCTTTGCGATCAAGGTCATCCGCAACGCGCTGAAAGGCGTCGACGCGTTTTCACCCGAGGCGGCCGGGCGGCTCGCTTTCAGGCTGTTCACCCTCACGCCCGGCAGAAGGCCGAAGAATGCCAAGGAAAGGGCGGCGCTTGCGGCTGCAGCCCCGGTGATCGCCAGGGGGCAGCCGGTGACGCTCTCCTATGCCGGCGGCTGGGTGCTGGCGCGCAAGTTCGCCGCACCGCGCGAGGCTGCCAACACCAAGCGCATTCTCCTCGTGCACGGCTGGGGATCGCGCAGCGACTATCTGGCGGCGATGATCGACGGCCTGGTCAAGGGCGGCGCCGAGGTGGTGACGCTCGATTGGCCAGGGCACGGCGCTTCGCCGGGGCGCACGCTGACGATGCCGGCGGCGGTTCGAGCGATCGACGCGGCCTGGCGGCATTTCGGCAATTTCGACGTCTGTGTCGGCCATTCCTTCGGCGGCGGCAGCCTGGCCTGTGCGGCCGGCGGCATCGTCTGCGACGTGCACAGCCATATGCCGAGAAAGCTGGTGCTGATCGGCGCGCCGAGCGAGATGACCTGGCTTTTCAAAGGGTTCGGAAAAATCCTTCGCCTGTCGCCAAAGGCGCAGGCGGCTTTCGAAGGCGTGGTCGAGCGTCTGTCCGGACGGCGCCTTGATGATTTCGATGCCGCGCGCGTGATCCAGGCGCGTGCCGTGCCGACGCTCATCATCCATGCGGAAGACGACAAGGAAGTCTCCGCCGACCATGCGCGCCGTTATGCGGCGGCCGGGCCGAATGTCGAGATGCACTGGGCAAACGGTTTTGGCCACAGGCGCATTGTTTCGGCCGCACCGGTGATTGCGCGGATCAACGCCTTCATACACGCGGAAGATCAAAAAGCCGTCGCCTGACTATTTTTCGTTGACCTCGTCATCAGTCTGTCATGCTATCGGCCGAAGGGTCACTGGCCCGGGATTCGGCGCGCAGATCAGCGCCCTGATCGTTCCCCGGGGAAATCTGGCAGCATTGGGGGACGGTATGTCGATCATCGCCTCGGTCGAGGAACTCAACGCGCTCTATGGCGGCGTCAGCGAAGCATCGGTGGCCAAGGTCACCAAGACGCTGACGGCTGAATACCGGCTGATGATCGAGGCATCGCCTTTCTGCGCGCTCGCGACCGTCGGTCCGGAGGGCCTGGATTGCTCGCCGCGCGGGGACGATGATTGCGTCGTGCGGATCGCCGACGACAGGACGGTGCTGATTCCGGACTGGCGCGGCAACAACCGCGTCGATTCGCTCGCCAATATCGTGCGCGATCCGCGCGTGGCGCTGATGTTCCTGATCCCCGGCTCGAACACGACGATGCGCATCAACGGCACGGCGGTCCTCAGTGTCGATCCTGGCTTGACGGAAAGCTTCGAGGTCGACGGCAAACATCCGCGCAGCGTTATCGTCGTGACGATCGGTGAGGTCTATTTCCAATGCGCCCGCGCCGTCATGCGCGCCCAGCTCTGGAACCCAGACCGCTTCCTCGATCCGGCATCGCTGCCGACGCCTGGCACGCTTCTGAAGGCCGCCAAGGCGGATTTCGACCGTGACACCTATGACCGAGAATGGCCGGAGCGCGCCGCCAAGACCATGTGGTAGGCTGCGTCCCGGCTGATCGGCACGATTGGCCAAGCACAGAGGCTGGAGGCGAGGGTGCTGCGGCAAGCTATGACAGGTGCACTCCTGCTCGCTCTCCTAATCGGCAAGGCGTCTGCCACCGAGCCGTTGCTGTCGGAGAAGCTCAGGCTGCTGGCAGCCCGCTACCCTGATGCCATCGAGCGCATCGAGAATAATGCCCTGGTCCTCAGGGATGGCGGACCGCCGATCATCATCGACGACGGCCGAGCGAAAAGCCATGCCGAGAAACTCGCGGCAGGAGACGTCGAGGACAGCCTGTCGCAGATCTATCCGCTCGGCGCCTGTGCGACGCCACCGGCGGTCGATTTCGACCCGGGGCGCATCCGCAGCGAAGCGCTGCTGAAACGGCTCTATGGCGGCAGCGCTGCAGCCGTCCGGCGGGATCTCGTGAGCGTGGACTGGTTCGGCGAATGGCTGCAAGTGACGAGGAAGCACGGGATGGCGGCGGCGCTGAAGGCTGTTGCTGCTGACCTTTCGCGGCAAGCCGAACTCAAGCGCTATCTCAGCCCGAGTGCCGGTACCTTCAACTGGCGGCCAATTGCCGGCGCTGCGACGCTGTCGGTCCACAGCTTCGGTGCGGCCATCGATATCAACACGCGCTTTGCCGACTATTGGCGTTGGGCGGGAAAAGCCAGGGGCGGCTATCGCAACCGCTATCCGCTGGACATCGTCCAAGCCTTCGAGAAACACGGCTTCATCTGGGGCGGCCGCTGGTATCACTTCGACACGATGCACTTCGAGTACCGGCCGGAGATCATCGCAATCGCTCGCGCCGCAGGCGCCGATTCCTGCCGCCGGTAACGCATTTGAGCGGAAAGCGGGCTCGTTGCCCATGAAACGCAAAAGGCGCCCGTGAAGGCGCCCGTTGTCGGTTTCGTTTCAGGTAGGCGCTGCTGTCTCAGCGGCGGTAGATCAGCCAGTTGCGGCCGGATTCCTTGCGCATGCCGTCTTCGAAGAGAACCGTCTTGTTGCGGCCGGCGTTCTTGGCCGAGTAGAGCGCGATGTCGGCCTTGTTGTAGAGGTCGACCGGGTCTTCGGCGGCCGTCGCCATGCAGACGCCGACGGACAGCGTGATCGGGCCGTAATTGACGCCGGTCTTGGAGTTGCGGAAGGGCGTTGCGGCCAGCACAGTGCGGATGCGGTCGGCGATCTGGAGGCATTCTTCCTGGCTGCTGTCGCCGAGGATGATGGCGAACTCCTCACCGCCGGTGCGCGCGACGAAGGCTTCGCGGCGCAGGTTGGCGCGCAGCACGCCGCCGACGGTCGCAAGGATCTTGTCGCCGACCGGATGGCCGAAGGTGTCGTTGACCTTCTTGAAATGGTCGATGTCGGCAACGAGCAGGCCGGTGAAGTTTCGCAGGTGCTCGTTGTTGTAGACGGCCGCCAGATTGTCGTCGAAGGCACGGCGGTTGGCGAGCCGCGTCAGCGAGTCGGTGTTGGCGATACGCTTGTACTCGTCGAGTTCCTGCCGAATGACCTCCATCTCGAAGGACTTCTGCACGACAGTCTCGACGCGTTCCTTGCCCTGGCTCATCGTCTCGGCCGTGGCGTCGGTCAGGATGCCGATTGCGTGGCGCAGGATATCGGCGCTCGACGCGCTCTTGCTGACGATGTTGACATAGGCCTCGTCGAGAACCTTGTTGTAGTTCTCGAGCGCATATTGCTCGTCGCGCAACAGGGTGACGAGTTCGGCAAGCTTGGCCGCAAGCGTGGTGTGGGCGCGTTCGATGCCGGTGGAGCGATGGATGTGGCTGAAGTACTGCGCGCCGATTGCATCCAGTTCTTCCTGGGTCGCGCGGCTGCCGAGCGCTGCCAGCTCCTTCGACAATTGCGGGTTGGAGCCGAGATAGGCTTCGTAATAGAGCTCGTAGTTGCGGGGGATGGGCGCCACGCCCATCATGCGCATCGCATGGGTTACCTGCGCTGCGATATCGGGCGTCTGAGCCTTGCCCGAGCTTGCCGTTTGCATCTGCAAACCCCCTAATATGAAACGCTGCTTATCGGTCATTATTTTTAGGGGCAAATGATTTGCGAAGTCTTAATATTTGCCGCCGTCGCGCCGCCGCATCATGACCGATCACGGCAGATTTTGCCGATCGACAGTGCGTTCGCGACATCAAAGCCACGGCGCCTTGGAGGCGCCGTGGTGTATCAAAATGGATCAGGCCGGGCTGATCATTGTTTCCGGACGAACGACCGCGTCGAACTCTTCGTTCGTCACATAGCCGCCGCCGACTGCTTCTTCGCGCAGCGTCGTGCCGTTCTTGTGGGCGGTCTTGGCGATCTTGGCGGCGTTGTCGTAGCCGATCTTCGGAGCAAGCGCCGTCACCAGCATCAGCGAGCGGTCGAGTGCCGCCTTGATGTTGTCTTCGCGTGCCTCGATGCCGACGACGCAATTGTCGGTGAAGGATACGGCCGCATCGGCCAGCAGCTGTACCGACTGCAGGAAGTTGTAGGCCATCAGCGGGTTGAAGACGTTGAGCTCGAAATGGCCCTGGCTGCCGGCGAAGGTGAGTGCGGCGTGGTTGCCGAACACCTGGACGCAGACCTGGGTCAGGGCTTCGCACTGGGTCGGGTTGACCTTGCCGGGCATGATCGACGAGCCAGGCTCGTTTTCGGGCAGCGACAGTTCGCCAAGACCCGAGCGCGGGCCGGAGCCGAGGAAGCGGATGTCGTTGGCGATCTTGAAGAGGGCGGCGGCTGTCGCATTGATCGCGCCATGGCTGAAGACCATGGAATCATGGGCGGCGAGCGCTTCGAACTTGTTCGGCGCCGAGGTAAACGCGATCCCGGTGATCTTGGCGATCTCTTCAGCGACCTTTTCGGCAAAGCCGACAGGCGCATTGAGGCCGGTACCGACGGCCGTGCCGCCCTGGGCGAGTTCGCAAAGGCCCGGCAGCGTCATTTCGATGCGCTTGATCGAGGAGGCGACCTGCGCCGCGTAGCCGGAGAACTCCTGGCCGAGCGTCAGCGGCGTTGCGTCCTGGGTGTGGGTGCGGCCGATCTTGATGATGTGGTCGAACGCCTTGACCTTGGCTTCGAGCGCCTTGTGCAGGTGCTTCAGCGCCGGCAGCAGGTCATGGATGACGCGCTCGGCGCAGGCGATGTGCATGGCCGTCGGATAGGTGTCGTTCGACGACTGGCTCATATTGACGTGGTCGTTCGGATGCACCGGCTTCTTCGAGCCCATGACGCCGCCGAGCAGTTCGATGGCTCGGTTCGAGATCACCTCGTTGGCGTTCATGTTCGACTGCGTGCCGGAGCCGGTCTGCCAGACGACGAGCGGGAAGTGGTCGTTGAGCTTGCCGTCGATCACTTCCTGCGAAGCCTTGACGATGGCGTCGGCGACGGTCGAATCCAGCCGGCCGAGCGCCTGGTTGGTGCGGGCGGCCGCCTGCTTGACGATGCCGAGCGCCCGGACGATCGAGGCCGGCTGTTTTTCCCAGCCGATCTTGAAGTTGCCGAGCGAACGCTGGGCCTGGGCGCCCCAATAGCGGTCATTTGCCACTTCGATGGGGCCGAACGTATCTGTTTCCGTGCGCGTCGATGTCATCGTGATACCTGCCTTGATCATGCGGTTCATCAAGCCTGGGCGAGGGGCCGTGTGGCCGATCTCTCCAGGGTGCCGGGCCTCTCTCTGCCCCGACGGCTGGAGCTTGTAAAGGGGCGGTCCATGGCTGGCCATGCTACAATCGTTTGAAACCCCTTGGGCGTGGCGGGTGCATGTCGCGTCACCGTGATTCGGTCCTTGCCGGGCGTTTGGCGGCGTTGTGATGTTTCGGTCACAGACGCCATCTTCTTTTCCAGCGCCGATCGCCGGCCGCCGCCCGTGCCAACGCGCGCACCGAAATAAAATCCAGTGGGATCAAATTTTTATCGCTCGCTGAACGTCCTGCAAATGAGGCGTTGGGGAGATTCTAAACGGAGGTTCGAGGACGATCGTTATCGGCGCGTTTCCTTTTCATTCACCATCCTTTTCTATAACTTTTAGCGCACGAGGGCGTGGCGAGAATCTGGCTTCAGCCGAATTCGGCGACAACGCGATACGGGGACGTAGTTTCATATGAGAGTTCTTAAGACGGCAGCGATCGTGGCGCTCATGAGCGGCTGTGCGATCGCGACCATGGACGCGCGGCCGGCTTCGGCCTTCACGTTCGGCGATTTCATTCGGGCAGGCAGAAAGAAGCCCGAGGCGCAGCAGGTGCAACCGACCCAGCCGCTCCCCGGCGTCGGCACGATGGCTGACCCGCAGCAGGCGGCCAAGCCGCTGCCGAAGATCACCGGCCCGAAATACTATACCTACAAGGCGGAGCCGCTGCGTCGGATCGCAACCGACAAGCTGCTCGATCCCTTGGTCACCGGCTCCGTGCGCAACGACGCGCTGCCGCCGGTGCTGCGCATGCCGCTGGCTGACGCGCGGCAGTTCCTTCCCGGCATCAATGTGCGCGCCTCGGGTGACGTCGCAAAGGCGGTCGAAGCCCATTACGGCGCCCGCATGGATTACATCTGGATTGGCGCCGAAGGCGTCAACGCCAAGGCGAAGGCGGCGGTTGCCGTTCTTGCCGACGCCGCCAAGGTCGGCCTCGATCCGCAGGATTATGCCGTCAGCGTGCCCTCCGATACGTTCGATCGCGGCGACATGATCGCCCGCGAGAAAGAGCTCGTGCAGTTCGAGATCGCGCTTTCGGCAGCGACGCTCAGCTACGTGCAGGACACGGTGCGCGGTCGCATCGACCCGAACAAGATCTCCGGCTATCACGACTTCAAGCGCAAGACGGTGGATCTGCTACCGCTTCTCGACAAGATGTCGGCAAGCAGCGACATGACCGCGCTTCTCAATGAGCAGAACCCGAAGAGCGCGCAATTTGCCGCTCTTTCTGCCGAACTGGTGAAGCTGCGCTCCGAGCAGAGCGTCGAGCAGCGCGTCGAAATCGCGCCCGGCACGCTGCTGAAGCCGGGGCAGAGCAATCCCGAGCTCGCCAACGTCATCGCAGGTATCCGCCTCAAGGGCTCGGAGAAGCTGAAGGCCGATCATGCCACGGTTCTTGCCGCCTACCAGGGCACGCCGGAATACACGCCGGAGCTGGTTGCTGTGGTGGAGGCCTTTCAGCAGGAGCACGGGCTCAAGGCCGACGGTGTCGTCGGCCAGGCGTCGCTTCGCATCCTGACGGGCGGCGACACGGTCGCCTCCAAGATCAACAAGCTCGAAATCGCCATGGAGCAGGCGCGCTGGCTGCCGGATGGTCTCGGCGACCGCTACGTCTTCATCAACCAGCCGGCCTTTACCGCCACCTACGCCGACAAGGGCGCCGAGCAGTTCTCCATGCGCGTCGTCGTCGGGTCCAAGGCGAACCAGACCTACTTCTTCCAGGACGAGATCCAGACGGTCGAGGTCAACCCCTACTGGGGCGTGCCGCAGTCGATCATCGTCAACGAGATGCTGCCGAAGCTCAGGAGCGACCCGAACTATCTCGACCGGATGGGCTACCAGGTCGAGGTCGGCGGTCGCCCGGTCCCGTCCGCATCGGTCAACTGGAACGGCTCGACCGCATCGGTTGCCGTGCGTCAGCCGCCGAGCAGCGACAATGCGCTTGGCGAGTTGAAGATCCTGTTCCCCAACAGTCACGCGATCTACATGCACGACACGCCGTCGAAGAGCTTCTTCAAGCGTGACAATCGCGCGCTCAGCCATGGCTGCGTGCGGCTTGCCGATCCTCGCCTGATGGCGGCAGCCGTGCTCGGCACGAGCGTCGACGATGTCGGCAAGGAGATCGCCGGCGGCCGCAACAAGGCGCTGCAGGTCCCGGTGAAGGTTCCCGTCTACGTCGCCTACTTCACGGCTTGGCCGAACAAGGACGGCGTGGTCGAGTACTTCAACGACGTCTATGAGCGCGACATGTATATGAACCGGGCCTTCGAGGCGACGCGCGGCGCACGCCGGGCGGAAGGATAAGCAAGAAAAAGGCCGCTTCGAGCGGCCTTTTTCTTGTCTTCTATTTGGAAAACAGGCCCGAGACCAGATCCGGGGTCAGTTCGTCGAAGTGGCTGATGACAACGGTGGGGTCGAGGCTTTCGACCGGCACATCGGAATAGCCGAAGGGAACGGCGATCGAGGGCACCTGAGCATTGCGGGCGACGAGGAAGTCGTTGAGGCTGTCGCCGACCATCACGGCGCGGGTTGCCAGGCCCCCGGCATTGGAGACCGTGCGCAGCAGGTGGGCAGCATCCGGTTTGCGCACTTCGAAGGTATCGCCGCCCGATATCGCGGCGAAGCGCTCGATCAGGCCGAGCCGTTCGAGCAGACGCGTGGCGAGCTTTTCCGGCTTGTTGGTGCAGACCGCGAGCTTGAAGCCGGCGCCGGATAGGCGGTCGAGCGCGTCGACCAGGCCCGGATAGGGCAGCGAATCGCCCGGCATCGAGCCGTGGTAGAAATCGACGAACTCCTTCAGCTGCCATTCCAGCATGTCTTCGGCCAGCGGCTTTTGCCGCATCGCAAAGGTGCGCTCGATCATGGCGCGGGCACCGTGGCCGACGAGATGGGTGAGGTCGCCGTAGGTGACCGGCTCGACGCCGGCCTGGGTAACCGCATGGTTGAGGCTGGCGACCAGGTCTGGGGCCGTGTCGACGAGCGTTCCGTCGAGGTCGAAGACGACAATGGGAGAAGACAAGGAGAAAACCTCTTGGCGCTGAAAACCGTTGTTGATCGGGTAGGCGAACTCATCGGCGATTGCAATGGCAAGCGGTGCCGGCAAGCACACGGAATCCTGAGTGCCGATTTCATTTTGACTTTTGTTTGCGTCGTCGGGCGTGTAAGTGTCACAGCGGAAAAACGGGCGGCCGTTCGCTGATTGCGGCCTGCTGCCCGTGCGAATCACAAGGGAGCGACCGGCGCATGGACGCCCGCGAAATGAAGATCAAAGCCGCGGCCGCGGCGCTGGAATATGTCGAAGACGGCATGCGTCTCGGCATCGGCACGGGTTCCACGGCCGAGGAGTTTGTGCGGCTCCTGGCCGAGAAGGTTGCAGCGGGCTTTCGCATCGAAGGCGTTCCCACCTCGGAGCGCACGGCGCGGCTCTGCCTCGAACTCGGTGTTTCGCTGAAGTCGCTCGACGAGCTGCCCGAACTGGACCTGACGATCGACGGCGCCGACGAGGTCGATGGTCAGCTGCGTCTGATTAAGGGCGGCGGCGGCGCGCTGCTGCGCGAAAAGATCGTTGCGGCTGCGTCCAAGCGCATGATCGTGATTGCCGACGAGACGAAAGTGGTCGACGTTCTCGGCGCCTTCAAGCTTCCGATCGAGGTCAATCCTTTCGGTCAGGTGGCAACCCGGATCGCGATCGAAAAGGTTGCCTCGCGCCTCGGACTTTCCGGCGACATCACTGTCCGCCAGTCCCATGACGGCGCCTTTCTGACGGACGGCGGGCACCTCATTCTCGATGCATCTTTTGGCCGTATTCCTGATGCAGATGCGCTCGCCGGGGAGCTGAATGCCATTCCCGGCGTCGTCGAGCACGGGCTTTTCATCGGCATCGCTTCGCTGGCAATCATTGCCGGGCCGCAAGGGGCACGCACGCTGACTGCGTCCTGAGCCGGCTTCGCTGCCCCGTCAGGGGCAGGAGCGGTGAAGACAACAGGTTTCCATACATGCGGGCCTGGCGGCGGCAATCGCCCGGGCAGCATGCGACAAACACAGGAGCAAGGGTAAAAATGAACAAACTCGCAGGTCTTGTCCGCACTTTCGCTGCCACCGCGGTTCTGCTGTCTGCGTCCGTTCCGGCGGTTAAGGCCCAGGACGTCTCCGAAGACCAGATCAAGGCGGCGCGCGCGACGATCGCTGCTCTCGGCGTAACCAACAGCTTCGACAACATTCTGCCGAACCTTGCCGAGCGCCTGAAGAACACGCTGATCCAGGCATCGCCGAACCATCAGGAACTGATCACCGCGACCGTCGACGATAAGGCGCTGAGCCTTGCCGCCCGCCGCGCCGATCTCGAGAACGAAGCCGCGACGATCTACGCCAAGACCTTTTCGCTCGAAGAGCTGAACGCGATCACCGAGTTCTACAACTCCGCCGCCGGCAAGAAGCTCCTGAACGACGGCCCGATCGCGTCCCGCGAACTCCTGAAGGCCGCCGACATCTGGGCATCGGGCGTATCGCGCGACCTGACCCAGGAAGCGACCAAGTCGCTCGACGAGAAGGTCGGCTCCACCCAGCCGGCAGCAGCCGAAGGTGCAGTTCAGGCGCCGGCACAATAAGCTGCGGCGCCGAGCGCCTTCATCACGTTTCGAGGAGCCCGGAGCGATCCGGGCTTTTCTTTTGCCCGGAGGCTCCACTATATGTGCCTGCGACGCGGCCATCGGCTGCGCCCGGTTGCGTGTCGGCCCAGGATCGTTCGGCGCGCTTTTCAGATCGCCATTTCGGCCCGCTTGCTTTCAGGAGACTGCCCATGCCCGCTTTCGACTATGACCTTTTCGTAATCGGCGGCGGTTCGGGCGGCGTGCGCAGCGGGCGCCTTGCAGCAAGCCTCGGCAAGAAGGTCGCGATCGCGGAAGAGTTTCGCTATGGCGGCACCTGCGTTATCCGCGGCTGCGTTCCGAAGAAGCTTTATGTCTACGCGTCGCAGTTTTCCGAGCACTTCGAAGATGCAGCGGGCTTCGGCTGGACGGTCGGCGAAAGCACGTTCGACTGGAAGAAGCTGGTCGCCGCCAAGGAGCAGGAAATCACCCGGCTCGAAGGGCTCTACCAGAAGGGCCTCAACAATGCGGGCGCCGAAATCCTGCATACGCGCGCCGAGCTCGTCGGCCCGAACACGGTTCGCCTGCTCGACAGCGGCAAGACGGTAACGGCCGAACGCATCGTCATTGCCGTCGGAGGTCATCCGACCCCGCATGACGCGCTGCCCGGCCACGAGCACTGCATTTCCTCCAACGAAGCCTTCGACCTTGCGGAACTGCCGAAGTCGATCCTGATCGCCGGCGGCGGCTACATCGCCGTCGAGTTCGCCAATGTCTTCCACGGCCTCGGCGTCGAGACGACGCTGATCTATCGCGGCAAGGAAATTCTCTCGCGGTTCGACCATGACCTGCGCCGCGGGCTGCACGTCGCGATGGAGGAGAAGGGCATCCGCATCCTTTGCGAGGACATCATCCAGTCCGTTGCGCTCGACGCCGACGGCAAGCGCGTCGCGCACACGATGAAGCACGGCGACATCGTCGCCGACCAGGTCATGCTGGCGCTCGGGCGTGTGCCGAACACCAGAGGTCTCGGCCTGGAGGCCGCCGGCGTCAAGACGGACGAGCGCGGCGCCATCATCGTCGACGCCTTCTCGCGCACCAGCGCGCCCGGCATCTATGCGCTTGGCGATGTGACGGACCGCGTTCAGCTGACGCCGGTCGCGATCCATGAGGCGATGTGCTTCATCGAGACCGAGTACAAGAACAATCCGGTGTCGCCGGACCACGACTTGATCGCAACTGCCGTCTTCTCGCAGCCGGAAATCGGTACCGTCGGCCTGACCGAAGAGGAAGCGACGCGCCGGTTCGACGAACTCGAAGTCTACCGCGCCGAGTTCAGGCCGATGAAGGCGACGCTTTCGGGCCGCAAGGAAAAGATGATCATGAAACTGATCGTCAATGCCGCCGACCGCAAGGTGCTCGGCGCCCATATCCTCGGTCACGACGCCGGCGAAATGGCGCAGCTGCTCGGCATTTCGCTGAAGGCCGGCTGCACCAAGGACGATTTCGACCGGACGATGGCGGTGCACCCGACGGCGGCGGAAGAATTGGTAACGATGTATTCGCCGTCCTATCGCATCCGCAAGGGCGAGCGGGTCTGAGCCGCCTCAGGCGGAAGCTCCTGCAAACCGCGCCTCCTCGCGTTTGAAAAGATCGGCGAGACGATCGATGACCGTCCGGACCTCCGGACGGCGCCGGTCGTCGTCGTTTGCCGCGATCCACAACGGATGCGTCAGGCCCTCGATCAATTCGCCTTCGCGCTTCAGGAATGGATCACCTTCGCCGACGAAGGCGGGCAGGACGCCGCGGCCGGCGCCATTGCGGATCAGCCGCACGAGAAGAGCGGCACTGTCGGTCCACGTATGGATCTGCTGCTCGCGGTTTTCAAAGACCCATTTTTCAGCCGGCGAGCTGGCAACTTCGGTGCCAATCGATATCCAGGGAAAGTCCTCGCGCTCCGGCATGTTGCGGGCGCGATAGACGGCATAGGCGATGTTCACCGAGCGGCGCACTGCCACGTTGCCGGAGCGGGGCTGTTCGTACAGGACGGCCACATCGGCCTCTCTGAAGGTCAGGTCGAGGCCGCGGTGCGCATGTTTGCAGCAAAAGCGAAAGCCGTCGCCCGAGCCGCGGATGTCGGTTGAATGATCGGCCACGAAGCCCGCGACCCAGGCGTCGCTTGCGACTGAGACGATCGGCAGCGCGAAGGCGTCGCGGTGCCAATCGGAGATATTTGCGGCGGCATTCCGCATGGCACGGACATGTTCGAGCAGGATCTGGCCATCGTGGGCGAGGCGGTAGCCTTGCTGGCTGCGGATGAAGAGTGCCCTGCCGGTCGCTCGCTCGAGCGCGAGCATGCGGCGGCCGATGGTCGGCGCGCTCAACCCCGTTCGCGTGGCAGCCCCGCTCAAGCCACCCTCGGTCGCAACGTGATAAAAGAGTTTCAAATCGTCCCAGGCTGCCTCGGCCATAAGCACTCCATGGCGGTCATTGTCTCGTAGTAGCGCGGGTCGTCCGCCCTGACTTCCGTTCGCGGATGAAAGACGTCTTTCAACGGTGCGCCTACAACGCTGCCGGCGAAGACATTAGGTCTCCGATTGTCTCAAGGCAAAGGAGGCGAGACCATGTTTGAACATTGGGCGGTCATGTGGACGGTTCTGCAGCGTGAACGTCGCCGCGGGTCACGCAACGGCTTGGATGATCCGCTCGACGGACCGGAGTGGCGTGGCCTGCACTGGGTGCTGCCGGCCTTCTCTTTTCTGCTTAACCGGCGCAGATCGGACGCGCGCTTGACGCGTTCCGATGCGCCACTCACCGAACGCACACGCGCGCGCTGGGACGTGAGGGCCAGCCATTGCCGGCCGCAAGCCGCCGGGCACGATCGCTGAACAATCTGTCGCCTATCTTGGCGGCGGCTGTAGCATCAGGGATGCCACTATCCCATTGAAACTGCGCAGCGTTCTTTCGATATAGGGAGCAGGACTTTCGGGATCGTGCGCTCCGCGGAAATATCGTTGCGCCCCGGGCGCCCTGCAAAGCAATGAATTCTGGTAGGATGGCTTTCCAAGCGTTTCCTTAACGTCTATAAGCCCGCATTCCGCGGCGTTTCCGGCTGGGCGGGCACGAGGCTTGGCCAAGTGACCGGGGCAGGGCGAGCGGATGTTGAGTGAAATTTCAGAATACCGGGCGGCCGCCATTGGCCGTCAGGGCGTGACCCGCGCGGTTGGATCCGCGGCAGACAACAGGTGATCGAAATGGCACAGACTTGGACTCCAAACAGCTGGCGGCAGAAACCCATCCAGCAGGTGCCGGAATATCCGGACCTGGCAGCGCTTGAGGCGACCGAAGCGCGCCTCGCGAAGTATCCGCCGCTGGTGTTTGCGGGCGAAGCCCGTCGTCTGAAGAGTGCCCTCGCCAATGTCGCCGAAGGCCGCGGCTTCCTGCTGCAGGGCGGCGACTGCGCCGAGAGCTTTGCCGAGCACGGCGCTGACACGATCCGCGACTTTTTCCGCGCCTTCCTGCAGATGGCCGTCGTTCTGACGTTCGGTGCACAGCAGCCGGTGGTCAAGGTCGGCCGTATCGCCGGCCAGTTCGCCAAGCCCCGCTCCTCGGGTATCGAGAAGCAGGGTGACGTGACGCTTCCGTCCTACCGCGGCGACATCATCAACGGCATCGAGTTCACCGAGGAAGCGCGCATTCCGAACCCGGAGCGCCAGATCATGGCTTACCGCCAGTCGGCTGCGACGCTGAACCTTCTGCGCGCGTTTGCGATGGGCGGCTATGCCAACCTCGACAACGTGCACCAGTGGATGCTCGGCTTCGTCAAGGACAGCCCGCAGGCGGAACGCTACCGCAAGCTTGCGGACCGCATCTCCGAGACCATGGACTTCATGAAGGCGATCGGCATCACCTCGGAAAACCACCCGAGCCTGCGCGAGACCGATTTCTTCACCAGCCACGAGGCGCTGCTGCTCGGCTACGAGCAGGCGTTGACGCGCGTCGACTCGACCTCGGGCGACTGGTACGCCACGTCCGGCCACATGATCTGGATCGGCGACCGTACCCGCCAGCCTGACCATGCGCATATCGAATACTGCCGCGGCATCAAGAACCCGCTCGGCCTCAAGTGCGGTCCGTCGCTGACGGCCGATGGCCTGCTGGAGCTGATCGACCTTCTGAACCCGGCCAACGAAGCCGGCCGCCTGACGCTCATCTGCCGTTTCGGCCATGACAAGGTGGCCGAGCATCTGCCGCGCCTCATCCGTGCGGTCGAGCGCGAAGGCAAGAAGGTGGTCTGGTCCTGCGACCCGATGCACGGCAACACGATCACGCTCAACAACTACAAGACCCGTCCGTTCGAGCGGATCCTGTCGGAAGTGGAGAGCTTCTTCCAGATCCACCGCGCCGAGGGTTCGCACCCGGGCGGCATCCATATCGAGATGACCGGCAACGACGTGACGGAATGCACCGGCGGTGCGCGTGCGCTTTCGGGCGACGATCTCGCCGACCGTTACCACACCCATTGCGATCCGCGCCTCAACGCGGACCAGGCGCTGGAACTCGCCTTCCTGCTCGCCGAACGCATGAAGGGCGGCCGCGACGAGAAGAAGATGGTCGTCAACGGCTGATCTAAATCTCTGGCATTGTTCAGGTTTTCTGAACGTCGCTTGGATGCTTTGAATTTGACAATGCCGGGCCGGCTCTGGAAGCTGGCCCGGCATTTTCGTGTCTGGAGCAGGGCGCGGCGCGGGCTGTGGCTTGCGTCGGCACGCTCCATGGCAGGATCGAGGGGTCATGAACTTGGGGAGGGGCAATGCAGGACATTCATCACGGGGGCTGCCTTTGTGGCACCATTCGCTTCAAAGCGCGCGGCGAGCTGCGCGAGCTGATCTTCTGCCACTGCAGCCAATGCCGGAAGCAGACCGGGCTCTATTACGCCGCCACCAACGTGCAGGACCAGGACTTCGAGCTGAAGGGCGCGGAAAACGTAACCTGGTACAGGGCCAGTGACAGCGCCAGCCGGGGCTTTTGCCGGCAATGCGGGTCAGCGCTGTTCTGGAAGGCGGACGGTTCGGATTACACGTCGATCCTCGCGGGCGCCTTTGACAAGCCGACGGTGCTGAAGCCGGGCTACCATATCTTCTGCGAAGATCAGGGCGATTTCTACGAGATCAAGGACGACCTGCCGAAATTCGCAGCCGGCCGCGTCTGAGGTTCAGGCCGGCGGGTTTGCCGCCTGTCGCTCGGCCTGCTCGAAGCCGTTGGCAAGGCCGGCAAGCTTAACTGCCTGCCATTGGCAATATTCCTCGATCAGCCGCTCACTCAACCAGAACAGGCCGCGCTGCCCCTCATCGGCTCTTCCAAGCAAGCCGAGATCCTGGGCCCGCGTGAAGATGCGCCGGATATGGGTGTTCGAGATCATGTAATGCGTGGCGAGATCCGAGAGGTTCGCCTCCAGCCAGACTTTACCATTCACAGGCTCAAGGCTCTTCGGCCGCGCCATGAGATCGTCGAGCAGGAGGCCACCGCACTCGGTCCAGACGAAAGCCGCGACACCTTCCGGCGGCTGGGTCCACCGGCGATCCGAAAGCAGCAGGCGGGCGGCGATCGGCTGAGCCCGTTCGAAAACCGTGCGGTCGGCTTCGACGCGGGCGACACGGCCTTGGCCGTCGAAGCGATCGAGCGTTCCCATCTGGCTCATGAACCAGCGCAGCATGGCGCCTTCGCTGATTTCGGTCGGCTCTAGCGGACGGATCTTCTTGCGACCCCGGCCGCCCTCCGCGTCGCGCAAAAGCTTGTAGGTCAGCAGTTCGGCGATGAAGGCAGCGGCGGTATTGCGGCTGGCGCCGCCGGTCTCATGGATGAACTTGAGAAGGCGGGCGGTCGTAACTCCCGTTTCGGGGTTGCCGGGCTCACGCTCGAGGTGCAGGGCGTAGACGGCCTGGCTGAGCGTCCATTTCTGGTGGGAGGCGACAAGGCGAGCGATGCGGGGAAACATGTCGTAGGCCGCCATCAGATCGCGCGCGCTCGCCTGGAGCACGTTGCGTAACTCCGGATGACAAAGAAAACCTTCCGCGGTGAAGGCGAGCGAGCCATCCCGCGCTGCGCCTTCCTGCTCTGCCATCACATGCATCTGCTGCGCATACCCCCAATGCTTGCGCGGCCCGCCAAGTGAAGGGCACTCTCGGTGCCCCGCCGGCCAGCCGCGCTCAGCTGCATTCCTTTTACTAGGGCTACCTTGTGCATAACGTGTCAGCAACCGAATTTGTTCAACGGGGCGTTGACGGTGGCCGTCGAACGCCCCGTTTGAACGGGTCTACTGCACGAGGACCGGAGACTGGCACTTGACGCCGGTGACGCGGACATCGGCCTCGCCGACCCGTACGCCGACGAGCAGCAAAAGGTTGTAGAGCAGATCGTCGACCGGCTTGGTGACGGCTCCGAGCGTTTGGGCCAATGCCTGCTGCACGATGGTCGGGCTGCCGAGCGTCAGGAACAGGACCTGTATGTTCAGGTCGAGATTGTTGAGGAGCGTTTGCGTCGTCGAGGTCAGGATGTCCTTGGTCGAGACCGTCTTGATCGACCGGGCCGCGACCTCGGACGGGCTGAAGCTCAGGCGCGTCGGCTTGAGGTTTTGCGCCTCGACATGGGCCAGCGCATCGATCTTGACCACCAGGGCGTCCACGAGTTTGGCTCTTTGTACCCGCGCGTCTGACGAGAAGTTGGACAGGACCGCCGGATCGACGTCGCCGATGGCGATTTCGGCAATGCCGGGCACGGCATCGACGCTGACCGAAGCATTTTCGGGCGTGCCGCCATAGCACCTGATGTCGGCGAGCTTGGCTTCCGCATAGGCGAGTTCGACATAGATCGGCAGTCGGATGCGAATGCCGGCAAGGGCGGCCAGGCCATCGACGTTGACTTCGACGGCAAGGCGGGTCTGGGCGGTGCGTATTGCTGCGCCAGGCGTGCCGAGGCGGTGGCTTGGCGTTTCGACGGGCGGCTCGCCGATCGCAAGCTTGACCTTGGCAGATGCGATCCCCGGAAGGCCGGCCACGGCATTGAGGGCGATCTGGTTTTCGCCATTGGCGATGGCTGCAGCCGCCGACACGATCTGCAGCGCGCTTACGCGCATCGCCCAATCGGAGCCAGCGTCGACCTGCAGGCTCTTCTTCGGATCGAGGTTGAGGATTTGCGCCAAGGTGAAGGTGCGCTTGTCGTTCGAGGTCGAAAGCTCGATGCTCTTGAGTGCGGCCGTGACCGTTCCGGACAGGCCCTGGACGAGCCGCATGGAGGCAAGCAGCTGCGGCATCGTCAGGTTTGCCTTGAGTACGTCTTCATAGGACGCCGCCGTCAGGTTGAGCCTGGTCGCAATGATCTTCAGGAACGGCTGGATATCGATGTCGGCGTCGATGAACGCCTGGTAATCCATGATCTTGAGCGAGATCGTCGTTCCGAGCATCTGCCCGAGGATGGAGTTGAGCAGCCCATCATTGAGGCTTGCAAGACGGGAGCCGACGGAGAAGGCCGCGATTTTCGAACTCGCCGCCGTGCCGTAGACGCTGAGGTCCGGCGGGGCGCTGAAGATCGAGGCGAGGAAGATGTCGCCCTTCCTTTCGAGCATCACCTGCACGGCGTCCGTGGGCGTGGCGTCCTTGATAAAGCGCTGGCCGGCATCGACCGACGGATCGGGGACGTAGCGCCCGCGCGCTACGGTCGCGACGCCATCAAGCTTGGCGGTGCTGATGTCACCGGGCGGCAGGGTCTTGCCGTCGATGGTCAACAAACCGTTCGGCGTCGATACGCCGTAGTTCAGGCCATTGTTGGCGAAGTGGTTGAGCACGGCCTTCTCGGCGGCGGAGACGTTGGCCGCTGCCGCGATCGCAGCGAGATCGACCGAAGACTGCATTTCACGCTTCTGGACGGTCAGGTAGCCGTAGTCGATCGCAAGGGCCATGGACGTGATCACCAACGGCATGGCCAGGGCGGCCGAGATACCGATATTGCCGCTACGGGCTCGGGCGAGGGAGCGCATGGGTTTCCACAGCATATCAGACCCCTC
Source organism: Ensifer sp. Root558 (assembly GCF_001427045.1). Classification (NCBI taxonomy): domain Bacteria; kingdom Pseudomonadati; phylum Pseudomonadota; class Alphaproteobacteria; order Hyphomicrobiales; family Rhizobiaceae; genus Ensifer; species Ensifer sp. Root558. Next base: position 748,028 of record NZ_LMGC01000001.1, read on the forward strand.
CGATGCGGATGGTTGCGAAGCGCTCGATCTGTTCGCTCGGCATGGCGAATGTGAACAGGTTGAAGATCGGCAGGTCGCCGGCGTCGTATTTGATCCGGACGGTGAACTGGTTTGCGTTGTTGGCGTCGTCCCTGACGGTGACGGTCATGCGCGACGACTTGATGAAGGCCTGATCCATCGTCGTGCGACGGATATAGTCGGTCGCGAGCCGTTCACGCTCGGTTTGGGAGAGGCCGGCGATGGCTGTGCGGGCGGCATCGGCAGCAATCTGCTGAATGGAATGGGCGGCACTGAGATAGACGCCATAGGCGATCAGGGTCAGCACGCACATGAAGAAGAGTGGTGCTATTATTGCAAATTCGATCGCAGCGGCCCCGTCCCGGCCGCCTAACAGGCGCTTGAAGTTGGACATTGCAGCATCTCCGCGTACCCACGTTGCTGTATTTCTCGAATGTCCCTGCACCCATAACGTGATCCTCAAATATTAATTTTTTCATACTCCGATAAGTTGTTGAATCCCAATGCATTTCGCGAATGTTGCAAAATGTGTATTCACAGTTGAATTAGTATTTATGATAATGAGCTAGTTTTCGCCCTGTCGCGGCGGCTGCGCGCGTCCGCGTCCGGGCGCCGAAATCTGCGCGAGGGCCGGCTTGCCTATCGTCAGCGCATCGTCCCGGTTCGGCCGGGGTCCGGTCACTCCTGTCCGGGGGGCGTGCGATAGCGTTCGAGCTGCCGGTTGAGCGTCGCCAGGTCCGCGCGCAATTCGGAGATCTCGCGCAGCAACACGTCGTCGACCTTGTGATGCAGTGCGATCAATTCGACTTCCGACTTGAGATTGACTTCGTAGTCCTTCGAGGCAGCGAAGCGGTCGCGCTCCGCCTGGCGGTTCTGCGACATCATGATGACCGGCGCCTGCAGCGCGGCGAGCATCGAAAGCATCAGGTTGAGGAAGATATAGGGGTAGGGATCGAAGGCGCCGGTGGCGAGCAGAATGGTGTTCAGCAAAACCCAGAAGACGAGAAAGCCGCAGAAGCCGATGATGAAGCTCCAGGAGCCGCCGACGCGGGCGATGTTGTCTGCGAGCCTGTCGCCGAAGGAGAGCCGTGCCGTGAAGGCGGCATGTGAATCGGTGGCGAGCGTGCGTCGGTCCCGGGCATGGGTAAGAATGCGGCGCTCGATCTCTCCGAGCTCGCTGAGCGGCTTGCCGAAAAGCTGTTTCGATATGTCATTGAAGTGCGGCATGGCGATCTCCGGAGTTGGCCGGAGACAATCTAGCGCGTCAGCGCCGCAAGGAAATCAGGCGGTACGCGAAAATGCCGCAAGGACCGGAGCGGTTGCTGGCCGCTCCGGTCTTCGATCAGTGGGTTTCGACGCTGGCGAAGAGATCAGCGTGTGACTTGAAGAACCGGTCGGTCGAGAAGCGGTCGCCGAACATCATGTCGTGTTGCAGGAAGCGGTAGTCACGCAGGAGTGCCGGCACCTTCGGCTGGCGCGACCACTCGGCGACTTCCTTGCCATTCTTGCGGATCAGCATGTAGCGGTCGACAACGCGGTACTGGTCATACACCTTGCCGAGGAAGCCGGTGTAGTAGGGATGCTCGTAACCGGACTGCTTGAGGATCTGGTAGGAGAGGAAGGCCGGGCTGATGGTGCCGACGTTCTTCTTCGGGCCAGTCTTGTTCGACCAGACGACGAGCGGCGTTTCATGCTGCGCCTTCATCTGCTCCTTCGAACCTTTGCGCTCCGCCGTCACACCCTTCATGAAACCGGTGCTGGTATAGACGGTGTTAAGCGGCGGCAGATGGTCGCCAAAAAGCACGATAACCGTTTCGCGATCGCGGTTCTTGGCCCAGTCCATCAGCTTCTTCAGGCTGTCGTCAGCCTCCTTGATGCCCTGCGCGTAGGTGGCAAGCACCTGGCGGTCGGCCTCGGGCAGGTCGCCTTCGACCTTGATGGTGTTGTTGGCGTAGCGGTTGGCCTCATAGGGGCCATGGCCCTGGAGTGTGACGGCGAAGAAGAAGAACGGGTCGTCCATCGCGTCGGCCTGGCGGATGATCTCGTTGGTCAGCGAGTCGTCCGAGGCGAAGATCCCGCGCTTCTGCATCGGCGGCATGTTCTCTTCCGACTTGAACATGTCGAAGCCGAATGCCTTGTAGACGGCGGTGCGGTTCCAGAACCAGCTCTGGAACGGATGGATGGCGCGCGAGACGTAACCTTCGCCACGGAAGAAGGTGGCAAGCGACGGGATCGGATTGCGGATGTACTGCTGGTACGGGATGCTGCCGTAGGGCAGGAACGCGTTCGAGAAGCCGGTCAGCGCCTCGAACTCGACATTGGCGGTCATGCCGCCGAACTCCGGCGAGAAGACGTTGCCCGACTGCATTTCGCGGATCGTCGGCATCGGATCGGGCGACAGCTTGACGTTCGGCAGGCGGGTCGGATCCCAGAAGGATTCGCTCATCAGCACGATGACGTCGGGCTTGCCGCGGTGCGAGGTGCCGGCGGGAAGCGGCTTCACCGGAATGCGGTCGATCGCGTCGGCCATGTAGCCGGCGGGCGCGCTGACATTGGCCATCGGCAGGTTGATCGCAAAGGCGAGCGCAAAGCCGTTGTGCTTATAGTTCTCGGTCTGGTCCCACATGATCGGGATGACCTTCAGGCGATCACGGATCCAGGAGAACTGGTTGTAATCCATGATGTTCCAGAAGGCGACGAGCAGCGGCAGCGCGAAGGCGAGGCGGGCGACACGCTCGCGGGTCGTCAGCTTCGGGAAGGTCCGCCAGGCAAAGCGCAACAGGAGGGCGATGGCGACGACGGTGGCAACCAGGCCGACCGCGATGCCGACCGCCGTCCACGGACGGTCCTTTACCAGCACGGGCATCAGCTCCATGATCTGGCGGCCGAACAGGAAGTCGGTCGGATAGAGCGGATCGGACAGGAACACCTGCTTCTGCTGGCAGATGACGGCCGGCAGAAGTGCCAGCGGCGCGATCACCACGGCGGACTTGTGCTCGCGGCCGAAAATACCGTCGACAGCGAGCAGAATGAGAAAGAATATGCCGATGGTCGTCAGCGCCGGGCGCGTCGGGTCGAGGACATAGGATAGGGTATCGGTCAGCGACTGACGGACGATCAGTTCAACGGCGAAGACAAGGGCAGTTGCAACGAACAGGGAGAACAGGGCGCTGCGCGTGGAAGCGAGCGTCTTGGCGTGCCGTGCGGCGAAGCCGGGTCGATCGGCATAGACACGTGAGCCTCGCGCGACAGCGGAATCGATACTGGCCAACATATTCTCCAATTTCATAAATGCGTCGTGTAACTGTCATACGCCCGTCATTTTGAACAGGGGATGAATGGTTTCTTAACGGGAATGGAGGGTGGCTTTTCGTGGCGTGAAGCCGCACGAACGGCCCAGTATAAGGACCGGGAAAAACAGAAGTTTTCGGTTTTTTTCGCGTGGCTGCGATTGGCTGTGGGTATTTTTCCGCAGATTGCGCTAAAGAACATTGCGAAAGTCAGATGCAATCGTTCAGGACAGACCGACAGGCCCGCTCATGACCGCCCATAAAAACGCCCCCTCGCTCCTTCGTATCGCCGTAGCCCAGCTCAATCCGACCGTGGGCGACATCGCCGGAAACCTGGCCAAGGCGCGTGAGGCGCGCGCCGATGCGGCGCGACAGGGCGCCGATCTCCTGCTTTTGACGGAGCTGTTCATTTCGGGCTATCCGCCGGAAGACCTTGTTCTGAAGCCGGCCTTTCTCAAGGCCTGCCTCCAGGCCGTCGAAAAGCTGGCCGCCGAGACGGCCGATGGCGGCCCGGGCGTCATCATCGGCTTCCCGCGCCTGTCGAAGACCGGCCGACATAACGCCGTGGCAGTACTCGACGATGGCAAGGTGATCGCGATCCGCGACAAGGTCGATCTGCCGAACTATGGCGAGTTCGACGAGAAGCGCGTCTTCGATCCGGGCGAGATGCCGGGACCGGTCAATTTCCGCGGTGTGCGCATCGGCATTCCGATCTGCGAGGACATCTGGGGCGATCTCGGCGTCTGCGAGACGCTGGCCGAAAGCGGTGCTGAAATCCTGCTGTCGCCGAATGGTTCGCCCTATTATCGCGGCAAGGTCGACGTGCGCCATCAGGTCGTGCTGAAGCAGGTGATCGAGACCGGCCTGCCGATGATCTATGCCAACCAGCTCGGCGGCCAGGACGAATTGGTCTTCGACGGCGCCAGCTTCGCCTTCAACACCGACAAGTCGCTCGCCTTCCAGATGAGCCAGTTCGAAGAGGCTATCTCGATCGTGGAGTGGAAGAAGGGCGAGAGCGGCTGGCATTGCGAGCACGGCCTGAAGTCGCGCCTGCCGGAGCGGGAGGAGGCGGATTACCGCGCCTGCATGCTCGGCTTCCGCGACTATGTGAACAAGAACGGCTTCAAGAATGTCGTGCTTGGCCTCTCCGGCGGTATCGATTCCGCCATTTGCGCAGCGCTCGCCGTCGATGCGCTCGGCGAGGAGCGGGTGCGCACGGTCATGCTGCCCTACCGCTACACCTCGCAGGAATCGCTGAAGGACGCCAAGGAATGCGCCGAGGCCCTCGGCTGCCGTTACGACATCGTGCCGATCTCCGAGCCGGTCGAAGGGTTCCTCAGCGCACTCTCCGATACGTTCGAAGGCACGGAATCAGGCATCACCGAGGAGAACCTGCAGAGCCGCACCCGCGGCACGATCCTGATGGCGATCTCCAACAAGTTCGGCTCGATGGTTGTGACCACGGGCAACAAGTCGGAGATGTCGGTCGGCTATGCCACGCTCTATGGCGACATGAACGGCGGCTTCAACCCGATCAAGGACCTCTACAAGATGCAGGTCTATGCCATCTCGAGCTGGCGCAATACCACGGTTCCTCCGGGCGCGCTTGGTCCTTCCGGCATCGTCATTCCGCAGAACATTATCGACAAGGCGCCTTCGGCCGAGCTTCGTCCCAACCAGACGGACCAGGATTCGCTGCCGCCCTATCCGGTGCTCGACGACATTCTCGAATGCCTGGTGGAAAAGGAAATGGGGACGGACGAGATCGTCGCCCGCGGCCATGACGAGGTGACCGTACACCGGGTCGAGCATCTGCTCTACATCGCCGAATACAAGCGCCGGCAATCGGCGCCGGGCGTCAAGATCACCAAGAAGAACTTCGGACGCGACCGCCGCTACCCGATCACCAACCGCTTCCGCGACCGGGGCTAGGCGATGGATATCCTCTCCGAAGAGACGGACGGCCGACAGGGCCGTCCAGATTTTACGGACGAGGAAATCCGGCTCCTGCGACTGTGGTCGGCAAGCGACGTTTCCGCCGGCCGGCAGCTATCGGCGCAGATCGGCTATTTCGCGACGCCTGCGATCTTTGGGGTCTATGGCCTTGCGACCGGAAGCCTCACCGTCGTCGGCGTTGCCTTCATCTGTATCCTGCTCCTGCTGGCCTGGGGTCTGGTCACCGACTGGCGGGACCGACGCAATTCCGTTCTGATGCAATCGGTCTGTTCCAAGGTTCTGGCGACCCTGCCGGCGGGTGAAGACAAGAAATAGCGGCCTCGTCCGGGAGAGAAGAGCATGCGCAGTTCCGTCGAAATCCATGACATCGCAACAGGTGAAACGCGGGTTGTCTGGCAGACGGACCGGCTGGTCGAGGCACCGAACTGGTCGCGGGACGGCTCACATCTGATCATCAACGGTGACGGCAGGCTCTATCGGCTTGGCCTCGATGGTTCCGAACCGGTGGAGATCGATACCGGTTTTGCGACGCTCTGCAACAACGACCACGGCCTCTCCCCGGATGGCACGACGATCGCGATCAGCGACAAGACCGAGTTCGGGAAATCGGCGATCTACCTGCTGCCGGCCGAAGGCGGCACGCCGCGGCTCGTCACCCGCAACCTGCCTTCCTATTGGCACGGCTGGTCGCCCGACGGGAACACGGTGACCTATTGCGGCATCCGCGACCAGGTCTTCGACATCTATACGATCTCCGTCGACGGCGGCGAGGAGCGGCGGCTCACCCATGGGGAGGGCCGCAACGACGGGCCCGATTGGTCGGCAGACGGCGAATGGATCTATTTCAACTCGAGCCGTACCGGCCAGATGCAGATCTGGCGGATCCGCCCGGACGGTAGCGACGTCACGCGCATCACCGACAGCCCCTATGGCGACTGGTTTCCGCATCCGTCGCCTGACGGTAAGCATCTGCTTGTGCTTTCCTATGACGGCGACGTCTTCGATCATCCGAGGGATCTCGATGTCCGGTTGAGGCTGATGGACCTGGACGGGGGCAATGCCCGCATCCTGTTCGAGCTCTTCGGCGGGCAGGGGACGATCAACGTTCCCAACTGGGCGCCCACGGGCGATCGTTTCGCCTTCGTCCGCTACGAACGGGAAAGCTGACCGCGCTGGACAAGTATATCGAGGCCATGCTAGCGATGAGGTCGTTCGCAGGGCGCATCCGATCCGCGGGAAGGGCAAGGCCCACCTGTCTCACTGAACTTGGTTGCCACACCTCTTTTCAGTCTGTGGGCGCGGATACCGGACGTGAATGAAAGGAGGTCTTTCATGATCACGCGCGATCTTTCCGCGAATATTACCCTCGATACGATCCGCAAGCAGGCCAAGGCCTTTTTGAAGGCCGTCAAGGCTGGCGATGCCAGTGCAAGACAGCGGGCGCTTCCCTATTTCTCCGAACCGACCGCAATGGGCCTTCAGGATGCCCAGCTGGTGCTTGCCCGCGAATTCGGCTTTGCCAGCTGGACGCGGCTGAAGCGGCATCTGGAGAAAGCCGAGGCCGGCACGCCGTCGACCGAACAGGTCGCAAACCGCTTTCTCGCTCTGGCGACAGTCTCCTATTTCGGCGACGTCGCTGCCGATCCCGAGCGGTTCGCTCAGGCACTCGACCTTCTCAAGGACCATCCTGAGATTGCCGGGGACAACATTCACGTGGCCGCTGCGCTCGGCGACGCCGCGGCGATCGACCGCTTTCTCGATCGCGACCCGAAACTCGCAGAGAAGCGCGGCGGTCCGTTCGACTGGGAGCCGTTGCTCTACGCCGCATATGCCCGCGTTCCCGGCCGCTCGTCGCTGCCGGCGGGCGCCCGCCTGATTGCGCGCGGGGCCGATCCGAACGCTTACTGGCTCGACGACGGCCAGTATCGTTTCACGGCTTTGACCGGCGTCTTCGGCGAGGGCGAGGCGGGGCCGGAGCGGCAGCCACCGCACCCGGATTGCCTTGCCTTTGCGCGGCTGCTGCTTAATGCCGGTGCCCGAGTCAATGACAGCCAGGCGCTCTACAACCGGATGTTCGAACCGGACAATTCCTGCCTCCAGCTGCTTCTCGACCATGGCCTCAATGCCGACGACCGCAACAACTGGCTGGTGCGCAACGATGGCGGCCTGGTCGAAAATGGCGAACGCGTCTTCGACTATCAGCTTGCCTGGGCACTGGAAAAACGCATGTCCGATCGCGTCCGGCTGCTTGTTGCGCACGGCGCCGACGTCAATCGCCCGATCAAGGGGCGCACGCCCTATCAATGGGCGGAGCTCGGCGGCGATCCGGCACTGGCACAATACCTCGTGTCGCGCGGCGCGACCGAAGCACCGCTGGAGGATGTCGACCGGCTGGCCCGTGCCGTTGGGGAAGTGAAGGCCGACGAGGCGAGGGAACTTGTCGATAGGGATCCGACACTTGTCGCTCGAACCCAGGCTGCACACCCCGCCATCCTGCACGAGGCGGCGGGTGAGGACCGGCATGACGCCGTGGCGCTGATGCTCGCGCTCGGCTTCGACGTCAACCGCATGACCTCGCGCACGCCGTTGCACGAGGCGGCGCTGCATGGGCATGTCGCGATGGCGAGGCGCCTGCTCGATCACGGCGCCGATCCCTTGGCCCGCGACCCCTACCATCATGCACCGCCGATCGGCTGGGCCAAATACAACGGCAAGGACGCGATGGTCACTTTCCTGAAGGATCAGCCGCTCGACATCTTCGCAGCTGCGTCCTTTGGCGTGGCCGCGCGCCTCTCCGACATCCTCGACCGGCAGCCGGATCTGATCGAAACGCCGTTCGGCACGTTCCGCGGGCGCGGCAGGCCGGAGCCACAGCACGACTGGATGACACCGCTTGCCTTTGCCGTGATCAACGGGCAGGCGGGAACGGTGCGGCTGCTTCTCGAAAGGGGCGCGAATGCACGCGTGCGCGATGGCGCCGCCGGCCCGTCGATACGCGATCTTGCCCTGGAGCAGGGCAATGCGGAGATCGTCGCCTTGCTGCGCGCTTCGGCGGCCGCCCCGCAATAGGATACGCAGAGGGAGGCGCGGGCAGTCGCCCGCGTTCTCCTGATCCCCGCTGCGACCGCTGATTGTCGGGCGATTCAGTCGGTTGAAATCGTTAAGTATTTTATCACCAGCTTATTTAAGCCAAACTTCGATTTTGGTCGCTAGGGTGCCGGCAGTATCGGCTGCCATCGTTGCGCATCGCACCTCCACAAGTGCTAGTATGCCCGGCAGGGCCGGTACGGACGAGGGGGACTGGCGTGGTGGAAAAGGCGTTGCGGCAGGCAAAACGGGACAAGACGGTCTGGGCGATCCATGCCGCCTGTACCTTGGTCGCGGTCCTGATCATTGCAAGCCTCATCTATGTCCTCGACCGATCCGTCACGGAGGCCGATCGCTTCGGCCTTTCGGCCGAGCGTCGGCTTGTCGCAAACGAGCTGCGCCACCAGATGGATGCGGTCGTTCAGTTCCAGGCGCAGGTGTCCTTCTGGGACAAGACCTACGAGGAGCTGGCGACGGGGCATGTCAGCGACAGTTTCGTCGCCGACGAGCTTTCGGGCTGGCTTTGGGAAGACTACGGCTTCTCCTGGATCATCTTCACGGATCCGGCCCGCACCGTCTCGACGGCGCTCAAGGACGGCGCATCGGTTCCGGCAGAGGTGGCCCGCGTGCCGCTCGACGAGGTCGACGATCTCGTAGACGAAGCCAAGCGCCGCTACGACAATGCGCTCAGGAACAACGACGGCACCTACAATCTCGATGTCACGACGCCGGATGCGCAGTCCGTGATGCCGGCCGTGCCCGGCATCCACGCGGTGGACCTGCGCGAGATCGGCGGGCGCATGAGCGTTGCCGTGGTGCAGGCGGTCATCCCCGAGACATTGGTGGTTCCGGCGGGACGGCGCGATCCGGTGCTGATGGTCGCCGTTCGGCCGGTCACGCCGAAAATGACGCGCGAGATCGCGGCACGGCTGGGTATTCGCGGGCTGGCCTTTGTTCCGCTCAACGAGCGGCCTGCAGGCAGTGCCTATGCGTCTGTCGGGCGCTGCTCCGATTCGTCCTGTCTCGTGGCCGCCTGGGTGCCGAAATCGCCCGGTGGGTTCGTCCGCGCGGAGCTGTTGCCGAGCGTCATTATCATGGCGATCGTCGCAGCACTGCTGATGGCCTTCGTGGCGCTGCGGTTCTCGACGCTCTTTGCCGCTCTGCAGCAGAGCGAGGCGCTGAACCGGCATCTTGCCAAGCACGATCGCCTGACGGGGCTGATGAACCGCAGCGGCTTCGACGACATGCTGGCGGCAGCCCTGTTGCGGGCATCGACGCATCCGTTCACGCTCGTCTATGCCGACCTCGATGAATTCAAGGAGGTCAACGATCGCCACGGCCACGCCGCCGGCGATGCCGTGCTGGTGGCCATGGCCGAGCGCTTTCGCAACCGGGCTGGCCCGAAGGGCACGGTCGCGCGGCTTGGGGGTGACGAATTCGCGGTCATTCTCGGCGATTGCAGCGAGGCCGACGCCCGCAGCCTGACGGCCGGCCTGATCGCCGACGCGCAGACGCCGGTCGCTTTCGACGGCCAAATGCTCGTTGTCGGCGGCAGCGCCGGCATCGCCTTTGCGCCGCGGCATGGCCTGACGGCACGCCAGTTGCTGCTGGCTGCGGACGAAGCGCTCTATCTGGCCAAGCGGCGCGGTCGCAACCGCTTCGAGACGGCGGACGACATGGTGTTGCCAGCCGAAAAGAACGACGGCCAGTCGGCGGCCTGAACGTTACCCGCTGATCGTCAGCAGCGTTACTCCGGAACATTGTAGGGCGTGATCACCACCACGGCGGAAAGCTGCGGGCCGATTGCCGGCGCCTGGGCGCCGGGCCGCAGCATCATCGTGCGAAAGGCGGTGCGCGCATCGGTCCTGAGGTCGTGATGCAGCACGAAGTGAATGCGCCGTTCCCGCAACAGCGCCAGATTGTCCTCGTCGAGATCATGGGCGATGTAGAGCGCGCAGTGACGTTCGAGGCGCTCGAAGGCTGCAAGGACGGAGCGGTTGCCGCCACCGATCGAATAGGCCGCGTTGATATCGGGATTGGCCGAGAGCGCCGCGTGAGCCAGGCGGCCGGTTTCGCTGTCGCGGCCGTGGCCTTCGCTGATCTCGACGATCCGGATTGCCGGATAGCGCTCGCGCAACACCCGGCGAAAGCCGATCTCGCGTTCCTCCTCACCACGAAAGCGGCCGCTCGAAAGGGTCACCAGCACAGTTGCCGGCGCGCCGGAAAAGCGCTCCCCGAGGAGGTAGGCGGCCGTTTCGCCCGCCGCCCGGTTGTCGGCGCCGGCATAGGCCGTCCGCTGGGAATGGGGCAGGTCGGTTACCAGCGTCACGACGGGCGTACCGCCCATCTCGAAACGGGCGACTGCGGCGACGATCTCGGGCACGTCCGGCGCCTTCAACACCAGGCCGTCGGTCCCGCGCAGCCGGATTCGGTCGAGCAGTTGCACGATCTCCTGCGGGCGCATCGTCTCGGCGAAGTGGAACCGGCAGCGAAAGACGGTGGGCGCGAAGGTCATCGCCTCGCTCTCGAAGGCGCGACGCACCGCATCGGTGAAGCGCTGTGGCGACTCCATGACGATATCGATCGCAAACTTGCGCCCCTGGATGTCGAGGCCGGCCTGCTGCTTCTCCAATTCCTCGATGGCTGCGCGAACCCGGGCCTCCGTCTGGCGGCGCACGCCCGGCCGCTCGTTGAGCACGCGATCGACGGTCGCGGTGCTGAGCCCGGCCTGAAAGGCGATGTCCTTGACCAGAAACGGATGGGCCATCGCCTTGCTCTCCTGATGGATTTTTGATGGATTCTTGCTCTATATCATGTTTTGCCGCCGCCTATAGTCGTGTTCATCAGGATGTTCCAGAGGAGGAAACGCGATGAAGACCGACAACAAAGCGCGCCAGCGAATCGACCGCGTCTGGCTCACCGAAGAGGCATGCGATCTCGAAGCGTTCCGGGCGGAAGTCGAACGCCAAACCAGTCTGTCCGACTACCCCCATGCTTCCGGCTGCGAAAAGAATATCCTGATATATGACAGCGCCGCGCTGATTGCGGCGTGCGGCGATGCCGAGGCGCGGCGTTCTGTTCTGGCGGAGATCTGCGAGGTACTGGCGACCGGGCCTGGCGTGGCGGTCTTCAAGCGCGCCTTTGCCGATACGACAGCAATCGACGTCGCAAGCGGGGTCTTTGACGCCATCATCGAAGAGCAACATCGAAGCAACAGCGGCGGCGGCGATCACTTCGCCAAACCCGGTGCCAATGACCGCATCTGGAACTCGCTGGAAAAGCACTGCCTGAACGCGCCGGAGAATTTCGCCTCCTATTACGGCAATGCCGTCATAGCGCTCGTCAGCGAGGCTTGGCTCGGGCCGAACTACCAGATGACGGCGCAGGTCAATCGCGTCAATCCTGGCGGTGCGGCGCAATCGGCGCACCGGGATTATCACCTCGGCTTCCAGACCGCGGCCGTGATCGAGCAGTATCCGGCGCATGTGCACAGGCTTTCACCGGTGCTGACGCTGCAGGGGGCGGTTGCCCATCGCGACATGCCGCTCGAAAGCGGACCGACGCTGTTCTTGCCCTATAGCCAAACCTATGTGCCGGGCTATCTGGCGCTCAACCGGCCGGAATTCCGCGCCTATTTCGACGCACACCATGTGCAGCTTCCGCTCGAAAAGGGCGACGTTGTCTTCTTCAACCCGGCGCTCTTCCATGCCGCCGGCACCAACCGCTCCCGGGATATCCGCCGCGTGGCCAACCTGCTGCAGGTGTCTTCGGCCTTCGGTCGCGCAATGGAAACCGTTGACCGACTGACCATGAGCGCGACGCTCTATCCGGCCTTGCGGGCCTTGCTGGCGGGCGGGACGCTGACGCAGGCGGAAGCGGCCAACGCGATCTCCTCCTGTGCCGAGGGCTATTCGTTCCCCACCAATCTCGACCGGGATCCGCCACTCGGCGGGTTGGCGCCGAAGACGCAGGCGCAGTTGATGCGCGAGGCTCTCACTGCGGGGACGGGCGAACAAGAGTTTCTCTCGGTGCTGGAGGCGCAGGCGAAGCGCAAGCTGAGCTGACGAGCGAGTTACAATTTGACAGGCTCCCGGTGTGTTTCAGCCGGGAGCCGCAGCCGTTTCAAACGATCATTTCCAAGGGAGGAATTCGATGAGTGGACAATTGCAAGGCAAGATCGCCATCGTCACCGGTGGTACGCAGGGACTGGGCGCGACGATTGCTGGCCTTTTCGCCGAGCGCGGCGCTGAAGGCATCGTCATCTGCGGCCGCAACGCCGCCAAGGGGCGGGCGAAGGCCGAGCAGATCGGCAAGGCAAGCGGCGCGAAAGTCGTCTATGTCGAGGCCGATCTTGAAAAAGTAGAGGACGCCCGCAAGGTGGTCGCCGCTTGCGACGCGGAATTCGGCCGGGTCGATGCGCTGGTCAACGCCGCAGCTATCACCGACCGTGGCACGATCCTCGACACCACGCCCGAACTCTTCGACCGCATGTTCGCGATCAATGTGCGCGCGCCGTTCTTCCTGATGCAGGAGGCGGTGAAGATCATGCGGCGGGAGAAGACCGAGGGCACGATCGTCAACATCGGCTCGATGTCGGCGATGGCCGGCCAGCCGTTCATTGCCGCCTATTGTTCGTCGAAAGGCGCCCTCGAAACGCTGACCAAAAACACGGCTTATGCGCTTCTTCGCAACCGCATTCGCGTCAACGGCCTGAATATCGGCTGGATGGCGTCCGAAGGCGAAGACCGCATCCAGCGCGAGTTTCATGGCGCGGCTGCCGATTGGCTTGAAAAGGCGGCGGCCGGCCAGCCTTTCGGTCGGCTCGTCGATCCGGCCGAAGTGGCGCGGGCCTGCGCCTATCTGTCGTCGGCCGAGTCCGGGCTGATGACCGGATCGGTGATTTGCTTCGATCAGTCGGTCTGGGGCGCCTATGACGGCTCGCCGCATCCGGTCGCTCCGCTTTGAGGCGGAGGCAAACGACTAAGCTCGACAGTAGCCGGCGGAAAGTGGCGCGCCATGTCTCGACCGGGTTGGCGCCGCTTGTCTTTCTCAAACGGCTGTGCACTTAGTGCCGTCGTCAGGTGCCCGCGAAAGCGGGAGAATCGGGAATCCGGTGTCATTCCGGAACGTGCCCAACGCTGTGACGGGGACGATCGCGTCTAAGAGAGCCTTGAATTGATTCAAGGTTTTGCCACTGGATCTTCAATCGATCTGGGAAGGCGAGGTGATCGGTTGAACCGAAGTCAGAAGACCGGCCTGGCGAGATAGACCGAACCCCGCGTGGACGGCGGGAGGTTTCGCATTGTTGGGGATCGAACGATGCTGACTGAACCGAAGGGCGGCCTTGCGGCTGCCGGCGCCTTTTCGTTGCCAGAGCGGGAGGCCGTCTACCGTGCCATCGAGACACGTCGCGACGTGCGCGATGAATTCCTGCCCGCGCCATTGCCGGAAGATCTGATCGGGCGCCTGCTGGCCGCTGCGCACAGCGCCCCGTCCGTGGGCTTCATGCAGCCGTGGAACTTCGTGCTGGTGCGGGCGGAAGAAACGCGTGAGCGCGTCTGGCATGCGTTTCGCCGCGCCAATGACGAGGCCGCGCTGATGTTCGAGGCGGAACAACAGGCCAAGTACCGTGCGCTGAAGCTGGAAGGCATCCGCAAGGCGCCGCTCAGCATCTGTGTCACCTGCGACCGCACGCGCGGCGGTGCCGTCGTACTCGGGCGCACCCACAATCCGCAGATGGACGTCTATTCCACCGTCTGCGCCGTGCAAAACCTCTGGCTTGCTGCGCGGGCCGAAGGGGTGGGCGTCGGCTGGGTGAGCATTTTCCACGAGGCCGAGATCAAGGCGATTCTCGGCATCCCAGATCATATCGAGATCGTTGCCTGGCTCTGCCTCGGCTATGTCGATCGCCTCTATCAGCAGCCGGAACTCGCTGTGAAGGGCTGGCGCCAGCGCCTGCCGCTCGACGAGCTGGTTTTCGAAGACGGATGGGGACGCAGCAAGGAGAAGGCGTAAGGCCTCGTCCGATCAATTCTGGACCGGCTGATAGGCCGGTCCCTTCGGATGCTTGAGGTCGATGGCGGTTTCTTCCTGCGGCAGGTAGGTCGGGCCGACGACGCGAACCTTGTTCTTCGACGGATCATAAGGCCGCTCTTCGGCCGGCGCCTTGGCGGTATTGCTCGCCGCTTCCGGCTTCTTGGTCTCGATGACGATGATCGACGACTGGTCGTCACCGATCTTCGTTCCGTTTGCCTTCGGTGTGGTCGAGGCGGTCTGCGGTATCTGGCAGCCGCACTGGCCGGGTTTTCCGACAGCGCGGGTGCGATAGGCAAAGGCGTTGGGCATTTCGGTATAGGGACGGCCGGTCACGGCCGAGACCATCTTGTCGCTCTCTTCCGTGTTGAGGTCGTGAAAATAGAGCTCGGTCTCAGCCCCCGGACAGCGCGCCCGACAGGCCTGCTCGTCGCGCGGGAAATCGGCCGGCGTCGCATCTGAAGAAACCGGGAAAAAGGCGCCGTCGCAGGTACGCACGCACATGGTTCTGAGCGTGCCGCTATAGTAGCGCTCCTGCGGTGCGTAGCCGTCTTCGCCTCGGCCGAGCATCGGGCCGTAGGCGTCTTCCGGCGGCAGGTCGGCAACGATGTTGCGGTGGCTTTCCGGCACGTCCGGTTCCACGCTTGCGAACTCCTCGCGGTCACCATAGCAACCGTTGATCTCCAGCGCGGCGAGGATGCGGCGCCGGCTGTCGTCGCTGCCGCCGGCGACGATCTGCTCGCGCTCGGACTTCAGCATGCGCAGATTGTCTTCCATCTCGGCGATCAGGCTGTTGAGGCCGTAGCAGGTGTCGGGGTCGCCGCCGTCGAAGCCAATGGCGTTGCCGCCACCGCAACCCGCGCGGCGGCGGTCGTTCTTTGCCCGCCGCAGCTCGATATTCTGCCGCGAGATCGCGCTTGCGTAGTCGCGCGCATCGGCATTGCTGGCGACGTAGTCAGGCAGTTGCGCGAGCCGCGCGTTCAGTCGGTCGCAGGCCGTCGATGCCAGTGACGGACCGGCACCGATCAGAACCAGAGGCACAAGGGCCGCAGCGACGTGTTTCATGCGCGTGAACACGGGCGAAAGTCTCTTCCTGTTGCCAGGTCGGCGCCGACCTTCTGCGGGTGGCTGCCAGCGGCATTCCTGTTTCGCCTCCATCATAGAGCTTGTCGGTGATCGTGCAACGACAAGCGACGGTTTGCGTTAACAGCGCAGATCGACTGACGCGCTTAGGCGGCGCGGGCGGTTTCCAGCGACATCGGACGTTCGAGCACGGTACCTTCGATGGCAGCGACCGCCTTCATCCGCGTGAGCAGATCCGGCGTTACTTCCCAGGCGACGGCAACCGCGAAAACGGAGCCGATGCGATGCGGTTCGGCGATACGCTCGCCCGGGCATCCCATGCGCCGGAACATGCGCTCCAGGAACACATCCGTCACCGTGACGATGTGGCTGATGCCGGAAGCAAGGCCCAGCTCGCCGACGCCGCACATCAGTTCGGCGGCCGCGACCGTCACCTGGTTCGAGGCGCGGTCCTGCGAGATCTCGGGCTCGATGCAGAAGCGGCTGGATTCCCAGACCGAAGCGCTGCGGATTTCCGGATTATCGCCAAGCAGGATCGGGAAGGTATCGTCCAGCATGTTTGGGCCGAGTGTCGGCAGGAGGCGAAGCGCGCCGCGCAGCCGGCCGGTATCGGGCGCATAGGACAGGACGTAGAGCGGGTTTGCCTGGTCGTAGTTGTCGATTTCCCAGTCGCCTTCGGTCTGCACGTCCCATTTCAGGAAGTCGTGGAAGACGCGCTTGCGCAACCGGAACATGTCGTCGACGGCCGCCGGGTGTTGTGCGCGGGTCTTTCCGTTCAGGATCCTGATCATCGTTTTCTCCATCCGAGTTTGGGGATGGGGCGATGCTGTCAGGCTCGCGGCGGTTGCGTAACTGTCGCTAGCGACAGTTCAAATGCGCGATATTTGCCACTAGATTTCGAGGGGTTTCGGTGGAGGCGTATTGTCGGGTGTCAAACGGAGGGTATCAGAGCGTGTCGTACGGCCTGTGCCACAGCCTGAGTGTTGGAAACGACATTCAGCTTGCGTCGCGCATTGGTCATGAAGAAGCGCACGGTGCGCTCGGAAATGCCGAGGATCGTGGCGATTTCCCAATAGCTCTTGCCGGCGGCGGCCCAGGTCAGGACCTCGGTCTCGCGGCCGGTCAACCGCATCTCTCGGGTCGAAATGCTGCCGGCCATGGCGCCGTGCTCCAGCATGGCGGCATGGAAGAGATTGGCGGCCAGCTGGAAATCGCGCAGGTGATGGCGGCGATAGGTCGTCCATTCGCCGGCTGTCATGTTGACGTTGATTGCGAGCAACGCCATGCGCCCGGCGGGCGAGGGCAATGGCAAGGCGACGCCCTCAGTGGATATGCCGATTTCCTGGGCTGCCTGGAACAACGGTTCGCATTCCGGGAAGCGATGCCGTGCCATCGTCCATTCCACCGGCCGCACGCCGCCAAGCGCCAGCTTCAGGATCGGATCGATCCGGTGAAGGCTGCGGGCATGGTAGATCTCGGCAGCGTAGGCGCCGAAGGTGTGATGCAGCCGGCAAACCTTGAGCTCGTCCGCATAGGGCTCCGCTTCGAGATAGAGAAGATGGGCAATGCGGAAGGTTCGACGCATCAATGTGAAGAAATGAGCGGGCTCGACACAGCCGCCACATTCCAGGATTTCCAGCATGTCGAGGACAGCCTGCTGCTCAGTCATGCCACAACACCGAATCTCGTCCGAGGCCCCAGCATGGTTAGAGGTTCACCTTTTGTCCAGCGCAAACTTTCCCGATTGGTGTGTAATACCAATTGTGCACGCCTTGATTGTAGTCGTCGATCGGCCGCGTGACAGGGGCTGATTCGCGGGTGATCTGCAAAACCAGCGATGCCGCGCCTGAAGCAGGCGCGACATCCGGATACGGTTTTGCCGGCGCCGGCATGGCGCCCGAATGCAGCGAAGACCGGTGGCGATCTCCGCGTTGCCATCTCAACCCGGATGGCTGGCTTCGACCACCGCCAGAGCCGCCATGTTGACGACGCCGCGTGAGGTGACGGACGGCGACAGGATATGGGCGGGAAGCGCCGAGCCGAGCAGGATCGGGCCGACATGCAGGCTGTCGGTCATGGTCTTGACGACACCGAGCGTGATGTTGGCGGCATCGAGATTGGGGAAGACCAGCAGGTTGGCTTCGCTCGACAGGCTGCTGTCCGGCATGACGCGCTGGCGCAACGCTTCCGAGATCGCCGCATCGCCGTGCATTTCGCCGTCGACCTCGAGATCGGGCGCGAGTTCCCGCACGAGCTGCAGCGCCGTGCGCATCTTGGTGGCGCTCTCCGAATCACGCGAACCGAAGTTCGAATGCGAGACGAGGGCGGCGCGCGGGGTGATGCCGAAGCGGCGGATTTCCTGTGCCGCCATGACCGTCGTCTGGGCGATCTCTTCGGCGCTCGGGCAGTAGCTCACATAGGTGTCGGTGAAGAAAGTTGCGCCGCGCTGCGAGATCAGCAGGCTCAAGGCCGAGAAATCGAGCACGCCGTCGCGCTTGCCGATGATCTGCGATACGTCGCGCAGGTGCTTGCTGTAGCGCCCTTCGACGCCGCAGATCAACGCATCGGCTTCGCCGCGCTTGACCGAGAGCGCGCCGATGACGGTCGTGTTGGTGCGCACGATCGTGCGGGCGGCTTCCGGGATGACGCCGAGACGGCCGACGAGGGCAAAATAGTCCTCGACATAGTCGCGGTAGCGCGGATCGCCTTCGGGGTTGACCACCTCGAAATCGACATCCGGACGGATGCGCAGGCCATAGCGACGCAGGCGCGTCTCGATGATCTGCGGACGGCCGATCAGGATCGGGCGGGCCGTGCCTTCTTCGAGCAACACCTGGGCGGCGCGCAGCACGCGTTCGTCTTCGCCTTCGGCAAAGATAACCCGGTTCTTCTGGGCGTTCTTGGCGGCGGCAAAGACGGGCTTCATGATGAAGCCCGAGCGGAAGACGAAGCGGTTCAGCTTGTCGAGATAGGCGTCATAGTCCTGGATCGGACGGGTGGCGACGCCGCTTTCCTCGGCTGCCTTCGCAACCGCCGGCGCGATACGCAGGATAAGGCGCTGATCGAACGGCGAGGGGATCAGGTAGTCCGGGCCGAAGACCGGGGTCTCGCCGGAATAGGCGCGGGCGGCAACATCGGAAGGCTCTTCGCGGGCAAGACCGGCGATGGCGCGTACGGCCGCCATCTTCATTTCTTCGTTGATCGTGCTTGCGCCGCAGTCGAGCGCGCCGCGGAAGATATGCGGGAAGCAGAGAACGTTGTTGACCTGGTTCGGGAAGTCCGAGCGGCCGGTGCAGATCATCGCGTCCGGACGGGCTTGGCGGGCGGCTTCCGGCATGATTTCCGGCGTCGGATTGGCGAGCGCCATGATCAGCGGCTTTTCGGCCATCTGCGCCAGCAGTTCCGGCTTCAGGACGCCGGCGGCGGAAAGGCCGAGGAAGACGTCAGCGCCGCCGATGCTGTCGGCAAGCACGCGGTTGCTGCTATCCTGCTCGTAGACGGACTTCCATTCGTCCATCAGTACCTCGCGGCCCTTGTAGACGAGGCCTTCGAGGTCATGGACCCAGATGTTTTCGCGCTTGGCGCCGAGCGTCACGAGAAGGTTGAGACAGGCGAGTGCGGCGGCACCTGCGCCCGAGGTGACGATCTTGGCGGTCGCGATGTCCTTGCCGGCGAGTTCGAGGCCGTTGAGGATGGCGGCGGCGACGATGATCGCAGTTCCGTGCTGGTCGTCGTGGAAGACCGGGATCTGCATCTTTTCACGCAGGCGCCGCTCCACCTCGAAACATTCGGGCGCCTTGATGTCTTCAAGGTTGATGCCGCCGAAGGTCGGCTCGAGCGCCGAGATTACGTCGACCATGCGCTCGATGCTCGACGCGTCGATTTCGATGTCGAAGACGTCGATGCCGGCAAATTTCTTGAAGAGGACGGCCTTGCCCTCCATGACGGGCTTGGAAGCCAGCGGACCGATATTGCCGAGACCGAGGACGGCCGTGCCGTTGGAGATGACCGCGACCAGGTTGGCGCGCGCTGTGTAATCGGCGGCTGTTTCCGGATTGTCACGAATGGCGATGCAGGGGGCTGCAACCCCTGGCGAATAGGCAAGCGCCAGGTCGCGCTGGTTGCCGAGCGGCTTGGTGGGCTGGATTTCGAGCTTTCCCGGGCGTGGGTAACGGTGGAAGAAAAGGGCCTGCTGGTCGATGTCGCCGCTGGCCGGACCGGTATGGGATTTCGTCTTGTCGCCCGTATTCATGCTCTCACATTCCTCATTCGTGGTCGTGCCTTTTGGCATGAATTCGAAGCGAGGTACAGTTTTGCAGTGCTGATTTCAGCGGGGGGACCGGTGACGCAATGTTGATGTCATCTTCCTGAAACACGAGTCTGGTTTCACGAAGGCAGAAAGCATAACCTGAAGACGAGGCTCGCATGATGGCGGCGCAGCAAGACAACTCCGTACGAAAGCTCAGGACGTTGTTCATCTCGGACGTCCATCTCGGCTCGAAGGCCGCCAAGACCGACTACCTGCTCGACTTCCTGCGGCATCATGAAGCGGAGACGATCGTTCTGGTCGGCGACATCGTCGACGGCTGGCGGCTGAAGCGCAGCTGGTACTGGCCGCAGAACTGCAACGACGTGGTGCAAAAGCTCCTGCGCAAGGCGCGCAAGGGCGCCCGCATCGTTTACATCCCCGGCAATCACGATGAATTCCTGCGCGACTTTCCGGGCGTGCATTTCGGCGGCATCGAGGTGGCGCAACGCTACATGCACGAGGGGGCCGACGGCCGTAAATATCTCGTGCTGCACGGCGACGAATTCGACGTCGTCGTGCGCAACGCCCGCGTGCTCGCCTATCTCGGCGATTGGGCCTACGACACGGCGATCGCCATCAATATCGGGCTTGCTGCGGTCCGCCGACGTCTCGGCATGCCCTATTGGTCGTTCTCGTCCTGGGCGAAGCTCCAGGTCAAGCACGCCGTCAACTTCATCGGCGAGTTCCAGAAGGTGGTCGCCGAGGAGGCGCGCCGTCACGATGCGCAGGGCGTGATCTGTGGTCATATCCACCATGCTGTCATCGAGGAGATCGGCGACATCCGCTACATCAACACCGGCGACTGGGTGGAAAGCTGCACGGCGATTGCCGAGCACCACGACGGCACGATGGAACTGATCACCTGGCACCAGATGCGCGGTGGCGCCAGCGAAGGCGAAGCCTCTGGCGAAGCGGACAAACTGCTCGCCCAACTGCTGACCCAGCGCGCGGCCTGACCTTCGCGGCGCAGCGATATTCCTGTCGCGAAAACTAGGTTATGGCGAGGGGCGCCCGGCTCGTGCTAGAGATTGGGCACAGCCATCAGGTCAGACGATGATTCCCTTCCAAGCGCCCGCCTATGTGGGCCCTCCGCCGCGCCATTTTGCG
This sequence comes from Ensifer sp. Root558, assembly GCF_001427045.1. Lineage (NCBI taxonomy): Bacteria > Pseudomonadati > Pseudomonadota > Alphaproteobacteria > Hyphomicrobiales > Rhizobiaceae > Ensifer > Ensifer sp. Root558. Next base: position 768,911 of record NZ_LMGC01000001.1, read on the forward strand.
CTTCGCATTGCTTTGCTCTTCTGTGCGCCGCTGATCGTCAACGGCTTCGCGATGCCATATTTCCCGATGTGGCTGAGCACGCTGTCGATGAGCGACTTCGAGATCGGCGTCGTTCTGGCGTTGCCGATGTTCGTGCGCGTCATCACGGCGCCGATCGCCGGCGTCATTGCCGATAGGCTCGGCGAGCGGGCGATCGTCCTGATCTGGTCCGGTTTCCTGTCGCTCGCAACGGCCGTGGTTCTGTTCTATTTCCGCGAATTCTGGCCGGTGCTCGTGATCTATACGCTGCAGTCGGCCGTCTATTCTCCCTATGTGCCGATCGTTGAGGCGATCGCGCTTTCAGGCGTGCGGCGCTGGGGCTTCGACTACGCCCATATGCGGCTCTGGGGCTCGGTCGCCTTCATCGGCGCGACGATGCTCGGCGGCTGGATGGTGGGCATCTTCGGCAGCGACATGGTGCTGCCGGCGATGGCGATCGGCTTCGGCCTGACGATCATCATGGCCTATGCCGCGCCACGAGTCGGCAAGCCGCGGCGGCCGTCACCGATCACGGCATTGACGGAGCCGCCGCCGAAGTCGCTGCGGCAGCTCGACCTGCAGTTGCTGCTGATCGGGGTGACGCTGGTCAACGCCAGCCACGCGATGCTCTTTGCCTTCTCGGCGATCTATTGGCAGCACATCGGCTACAGCGGCACCGAGATCGGCCTGCTCTGGAGCGCGGGCGTCGCGGCGGAAGTGACGATGTTCATCTTCGCCAAGGCGATCAGCCGCCGTTTCAGCGTCTGGGTGATGATCCTGTCCGGCTGCTTTCTCGCCGTGGTGCGCTGGATCATCTTCCCGATGGATATCGGCTTCAGCGGCTATTTCATCCTGCAGTGCTTCCACGCTTTCACCTATGCGATCATGCACACCGGCATGCAGCACAAGCTGGTCGAGCGGGTGGTGGAATCACAGGAAGCGTCGGCGCAGGGGCTCTACTTCTTCTATACCGGTATCTTCACCGCGATCTTCACGTTCCTGTCCGGCTATTTCTACGCCTGGTACGGGGTGAACGGCTTCTATTCAATGTCGGTCGTCGCCTTTGCCGGCTGCTGCTTTGCCGTCACCGCCTGGTATCTTCAACCCCAGAGGCGCGGCTCCGGCGGGAAGACAAGCGAGGCCTCGTAGCGCAGGCCGGGCTCGCGATCCTGCGCCAGCAGCAGCGGCCCGTCGAGATCGACGAAATCCGCGCCTTGCGCCACCAGGATCGCCGGCGCCATCGCGAGCGAACTGCCGACCATGCAGCCGACCATGACCTTGAGCCCGAGCGAGACCGCCTCATCGCGCATGCGCAGTGCCTCGGTCAGGCCGCCGGTCTTGTCGAGCTTGATGTTGACGGCGTCGTAACGCCCGACGAGAGCAGCGAGGTCGCCGGTCGCGTGCACGCTTTCATCAGCGCAGATCGGAACGGGACGGGCGATCGTTGCCAACGCCTCGTCGCGGCCGGCGGGAAGCGGCTGCTCGATCAGGTCGATCCGTTCCTCGGCGCAGATCGCAAAGTGATAGGCAAGCGTTTCGGGCGTCCAGCCCTCGTTGGCGTCGAGGATGATGCGGCTTTCCGGTGCGCCGGCGCGCACCGCACGGATGCGGGCAGCATCATCCGACGTGCCGACCTTGACCTTGAGGAGCGCGCGGTGGGCATATTTGGCGGCCTGCTCGCGCATCGCGTCGGGCTCGGCAAGCGAAAGCGTATAGGCCGTGGTCAATGCTTCCGGTGAAGAAATGCCGGCAAGAACATGGGCCGACTTGTTTTTCTGCTTTGCTTCCAGATCCCACAGCGCGCAATCGACGGCGTTGCGGGCAGCACCCGGCTTCATCGCGCGCTGCAGATCGGCGCGGCTGAGCCCGGCCTCGATGTGGTGGCGGATGGCGGCGATTTCGGCGAGCACCGTGTCGATCGTCTCGCCGTAGCGGCCGTAGGGAACGCATTCGCCGGAGCCCGTATGGACACCGTCTCCGATGCGGCAAGTGACGACGCTTGCCGTCGTCTTGGAGCCGCGCGAGATCGTAAACGTGCCCGCAATCGGGAAATGTTCCACGGTGGCATCGAGGGAAAGTGACATGAAAGCGTCTCCGGCAGGTAATCTGTTGGCCCGGCGTCATAGCGCCGCAACGTTCGGGTGACAGCAAAGGTGCGAGCCGTTATGACGGTGGAAGGATTTACGAATCTTTACACAGTCGTTGCCTCCGGTCGGACGCGCAACAGACGTGGTAACACTTTAGGTCTGCTGCACAATCTTGTCCTCAAATCTATCGAGATTGGACGAGTTTTGCAGAGGCAAATCGGGATAACAGAAGACACGTGTCGCAAGCCGCCCGCAAGATGACCGCCGATGTCGCGCTGTCCGAGAGTGGCGGCGGGCGAAGCTATGTCTTTACCGGCACCTGGCGGCACGAGACGGCCGAAGCGATGGCGGCAAAGCTCGACGGCCTTGCGCGCAAGGGCGACGGGGCCGCGCAGTTCGATCTGTCCGGCGTGACGGCGATGGATACCGCAGGCGCCTGGATCATCCGCCGCTTCATGACCCGTGTCGTCGGCCCGTCGCGCGACAACGTTCATTTCGCCGAAGGCGGACAGCGCTATGTCGAGCTGATCGACGCCCTGCCGGCTGAACTGCGTTCGCCGGAAAAGAACGGCGAACGGCTGCCGCTGTTTCAGCGCATCTTCGCCCCGGTCGGCGAGGTCATGGCGGCGACGTGGGAAGATATCGTCGCTGCGATGTACATCCTGGGGTCCGCGGTGCGCGGCGCCCAGCTTAAGCTTGGACGGCACAGCGGCGTCTCGCCGGCGGCGATTGTCCACCAGATCGACCGCATGGGCGTGAAAGCCGTACCGATCATCACGCTGATGTCGTTCCTGATCGGCGCCATCATCGCCCAGCAGGGCGCGTTCCAGCTGCGCTATTTCGGCGCCGAGGTCTTCGTCGTCGATCTCGTCGGCATCCTGCAGCTCCGTGAAATCGGGGTGCTGCTGACCGCGATCATGATCGCTGGCCGCTCCGGCAGCGCGATCACCGCCGAAATCGGCTCGATGAAGATGCGTGAAGAGGTGGATGCGCTGAAGGTGATGGGGCTGAGCCCGGTCGGCGTACTCGTATTTCCGCGCCTCGTGGCGCTGACCGTCGCGCTGCCGCTCTTGACGATCATCGCAAACTTCGCGGCGCTCGTCGGTGCGGCGCTCGTTGCCTGGGGCTATTCCGGCATCACGATCCCAACCTTCCTCGCCCGATTGCAGGAAGCCATCGATTTTTCGTCGATCGCCGCCGGCATGATCAAGGCGCCTTTCATGGCGCTCATCATCGGGGTCGTGGCAGCCGTCGAGGGCTTGAAGGTTGGCGGCAGCGCGGAGTCGCTCGGCCGCCACGTGACGTCTTCGGTGGTCAAGTCGATCTTCGTCGTGATCCTGATCGACGGGCTCTTCGCCATGTTCTACGCGGCCATTGATTTCTGATGCGGAGAACAGCGTGAACCCAATCGAAAAGAGTCACGAGGGGTACCAGCCGACCGAGGCGAACGGGCGCGAGGCCGTGCTTTCCGTTCGCGACCTGACGGTCGGTTTCGGCTCCAACATCGTGCTCGACAAGCTGAACCTCGAGATCTACCGCGGCGAAATCCTCGGCTTCGTCGGAGCGTCCGGCACCGGCAAGTCGGTGCTGATGCGCACGGTTCTGAGGTTGCTTGCGAAGCGGTCCGGCAAGATCGAAATCCTCGGCGCGGACTACGACAACATCACCGAGGGCGAACGCATCGCGCTCGACATGCGTCTTGGCGTTCTCTTCCAGCACGGAGCGCTGTTTTCGGCGCTGACGGTGCGCGAGAACATCCAGGTGCCCATGCGCGAATATCTCGACCTGCCGCAGAGCCTCATGGACGAGCTGGCGCGGGTGAAGATCGAGCTGGTCGGCCTTGCGCCGGAGGCGGCGGAAAAGTACCCGTCGGAGCTTTCGGGCGGCATGATCAAGCGCGCCGCACTTGCGCGCGCGCTGGCGCTCGATCCGGACCTGGTCTTCCTCGACGAGCCGACCTCGGGGCTCGATCCGATCGGGGCGGCGGAGTTCGACGAGTTGATCGCCAAGCTGCGCGACACGCTGGGATTGACCGTGTATATGGTGACTCACGACCTCGACAGCCTCTTTTCGGTCTGCGACCGCATCGCGGTTCTCGGCAAGAAGAAGGTCCTGGTCGAAGGCACGGTGGAAGACATGCTGGCCTGCGACGATTCGTGGGTGCAGTCCTATTTCCGTGGCAAGCGGGCACGATCGATCGTGCGGAACGATCAATGAATCTTGAGAAGCCGATTTTGATGCCCAGGCGTCGAGATCGGAGGTAGAGCCGGTGAAGCGGCCACGAAGGTAGTCGGTACGAATGGAAACGAAAGCGAACTACGCCATTGTCGGTTTCTTCACGGTGTTCGTGGTCGCAGCCGCATTCGGCTTCGTCTACTGGATGTCGCAGTATGGCCGTAGCGGCGAGATGATCGAGCTGGTGGTCAACATTCCGGGGTCGGCCAACGGCCTTTCGGTCGGCTCTCCGGTGCGCTTCAACGGCATTCCCGTCGGCACGGTTCGCAACCTCGCGATCGATGCCAACGATCCGCGTTATTCGATCGCGCTGACCGAGGTTTCGGTCGACGCGCCGGTGCTCAAGTCGACCAAGGCGACGCTGGAAGTGCAAGGCCTGACCGGTGCGGCCTATATCGAACTCAGCGGTGGCCACAAGGGCGACGAAAACATCCTGAAGACTGCGATCGAGAAGGGTACGCAGGCGCGTATCCTTGCGGACCAGTCGAGCGTCACCAGCCTGCTCGCGACGGCCGACCAGATTATGGACCGCGCCAACAGCGCCATCACCGACATCCAGGGCTTCGTCACTGACGTGCGCGGTCCGCTGACCAAGACGATCGGCAATGCCGAGACGTTTTCGAATGCGCTCGCGAACAATTCCGGCGCGATCGATGACTTCCTGAAGAGCGTGACGGAACTCTCCGGTTCGGTGAGTGCTGCGTCCAAGAAGCTCGATTCGACTCTGGAATCTGCCGAAACTCTGGTGAAATCGGTGGATCCGAAGAAGATCGATCAGATCGTCTCGAACGTCGAGCAGATCAGCACCGACCTGAAGGCTGCGTCGGGCGGCGTTTCCGAAACCATCGCTGCCTTCCGGCGCACGGTCGAAACCTACGAGCAATTCGGCAAGAACGCCCAGAAGACGCTGGAGCGGGTCGATACGCTGGTCGCCTCGGTCGACAAGCAGAAGGTGGAGCTCGTCGTCAACGACATCACAGCGGCGACGGCGGACGCCCGCAAGACGGTGGCCAACATCTCGCAGTTCGCCGACAAGATCACGGCGCGCCAGCAGGACATCGACCGCACGATCACCGACGTCACGCAGCTGGCAAGCAAGTTGAACGCTTCGGCCAACCGGGTCGACAGCATTCTCGTCAAGGTCGACGGTTTCCTCGGCGATGCGGACGCGCCGTCGCTTTCGGCTGACGCCCGCGCGACGCTCGCCTCGTTCCGCAAGATGGCGGACAACCTGAACGCCCAGATCGGCCCGATTGCGGAGAACCTCAAGCGCTTCTCGAATTCGGGGCTGCGCGACGTCGAGGCGCTCGTCACAGATACGCGCCGCACGGTGCAGAGCCTCGAGAACACGATCTCGACGTTCGACAAGGATCCGCAACGCCTTCTCTTTGGCGGCGAGACGGTAAAGCAATATGATGGCCGCACCCGACGCTGAGTCGGTGGGCACAGCCGGCGTGGGGCCGGGTGGTGTGTTTCGATCGGGAATGCGCCGAAGTTGTGTGGGACAAAGGTAACGGCAGTATGAGTTTTCCAGGGCTGGTGGGCGTGCGAGTAGCGGGAGCGTGGCGCTCCGCCCTGATGATCATGCTGGCAGCAGGACTTGCTGGCTGCGGTACCAAAGCGGTCAACGACACCTACAGTCTTTCGGCAAGGCCGGCCGTCGAAGGTCGCGCATCGACCGGCAAGCAGATCCTCGTGCCGGAGCCGACGGCTCTGAAGGCACTCGACAGCGATCAGGTCGTCATCCGCCTCTCCGGCGCGGAACTGCAATATCTCGCCAAGGCTCAGTGGAGCGACCGCCTGCCGAAGCTGGTACAGGCGAAGCTCGTGCAGGCCTTCGAGGACACAGGCAAGATCGGCGGCGTCGGCAAGCCCGGCCAGGGCCTGGCGATCGACTACCAGGTCATCACCGAAATCCGCGCCTTCGAGATTTCGACCGAGGGCGCCGACACGGCCAATGTCGAAATCTTCGCCAAGATCCTCAACGATCGCAACGGCACGGTGCTGGCGCAAAAGGCGTTTCGCGCCACGGCCGCGGTCAGGGGCACGGGCAACACGGCCTTCATCAAGGCCATGGATCAGGCCTTCGCCAATGTTTCGGCAGAAATCGTCAGCTGGACGCTCGGCTCCATCTGAGGAACCGAGAACGCTTCTATCTTGCGGCGACCGTCTCGATCCGGTTGATCACTTCCGCGACGCCTTGCACCTGTTTTGCCGCCTCTTCGGCGCGGAAAACCTCGCCTTCGGTCGCCACGAAACCGGCAAGCACAATGGTGTTGCCTTTGGCGGTAACAGTGACATCGGCTGCATCGAGGCCGGGCGTGACAGCCAGGAGATGGGCGACGCGGCGCTCCAGTTCGGCCGGGTGATCGGCCMCCTGCCGCTCCGGTTCATCGCCGTAAAATGTCCGTTTCTTGAAGATCATTGTTTTCACCTCGCTCGACGAAGGTGAAACGCCTGATAGCGGGCTTTGTTCGCCTGTTTCATTCGAAACAGCGGGGTGGGACTGATCCGTGCGATGGCTCGTTTCAGGCGACGGGCGGCTCCGTCGCGGTCGGATTACACGGGGATATACAAAATGCGCAGTTCTTGCTTCGCCATGGCTCTGGCGACGACGATGGCACTTGCCTTGGCCATGCCGGCGAAGGCCGCGAACTATAGCTACGGCTGCAAACCGAGCTGCGTCGTCAAAACCGAACGGGCTTATGGCGCCGACGGTAAGGTCTTCTGGAAGAAGGTGCGGATCTGCAAGTGACGTCAGGAATTCCGAAGCGGCCCGCGACGGCATTGGTCAGCGGGCCATTCATCGGCTCGATCGCGCTATGACGCGGTCCCGGAGAAGAAGCGCATCTGCGCGGTGCGAGCGCTTCTCTCTGCCTGTCTAAGCTGCTGAGTTTACGGCCAGCGCACGACCGGGGGCAGGGACGACAGGATCGACTCGACATTGCCGCCGGTCTTCAGGCCGAAGATGGTGCCGCGATCGTAGAGCAGGTTGAACTCGACATAGCGGCCGCGGCGCACCAGCTGTTCGTCGCGGTCGTTTTCGGTCCAGGGCGCATTGAAATTGGTGCGCACGATCTTCGGATAGACGATGGCGAACGCCTTGCCGACATCACGGGTGAAGGCGAAATCGGCGTCCCAGCCGCCTTGCTCTTCCGAGGAATGCAGCCAGTCGTAGAAGATGCCACCGGTTCCGCGCGCCTCGTTGCGATGGGGCAGGAAGAAGTAGTCGTCACACCACTTCTTGAACTTGGCATGGTCGGCGACCGCATGGCGCCCGCAAGTGATCTCCATCGCGCGGTGGAAGAGCTGCGTGTCGGGATCCGTCATGACGCGACGGCGATCGAGCACCGGAGTGAGGTCGGCGCCGCCGCCGAACCAGTTGCTGGTCGTCACCACCATGCGGGTGTTCATGTGAACGGCCGGCACGTTGGGATTGACCGGATGGGCGATCAGCGAAATGCCCGAAGCCCAGAAACGGGGATCTTCGGCTGCACCCGGGATCTGGCTGCGGAATTCGGGCGAGAACTCGCCGTAGACGGTCGAGGTGTGCGCGCCGACCTTTTCGAAGACGCGGCCTTCCATCATCGACATGCGGCCACCGCCGCCCTTGCCATCCTCACGGCTCCAGTCCTTGGCAACGAAGCGGCCGGGGGCGCGGTCAGATAGCGGCCCGGTCAGCTCATCCTCCACCGCCTCGAAGGCGGCGCAGATGGTGTCGCGCAGCCCTTCGAACCATGCACGCGCCTCCGCCTTCTTATCTTCGATGTCTGCGGGGAGCCCCTGGGGTAGCTGCGGTCGTTCCATGAAATTACGTCCTGTTGGCGGGATTTCCCGATGAGATGCCGCCGATTCGATTGAAGTCGCCACAGTTCACACTTTGGCGCTGATGGCAACGGCGGTCCAGCGCTTCGGCCACTCGGTCGCGGCGTGTCCTTGGCCCCGGCGAAACCCGCCTACACAAAGCTCTGGCAAAGGCAGGCTTGCCTCACTATCTTACAATCCAGAGGTATAGCCCATGGCAAGAATACCTGCAGGCCCGCCGCTCGATGGATTGCGGCGGCAGATCGCCCGGCATCGCCGGGAAAATCCGACACGAGGCGACGGCCTTTTCGTGCGGGAAACCTTTCGGCTCGACCGCAGTGCTGCCCGTGCAAAAGCGCGGGAATGGTTCGACACCTGGCCGAAGGCCGCCTACTGGACCGAGGTGGAAAGCTGGCGCCAGCTCGAGGGCGACGAGATCGAGTTTACGATGCGCCGCCTGCCGACCGCGGATTGATCCATCGCCCCTGCCGCTTTTTCTGAGATCACCGGTCACGTCAACAAACGCGCCAGATTCCCTGCGAGCCAAGGTAGCACAGCGCTCAACCTCGATTTCGATCCTGAATATAAATCAGAGTTTTTCCGAGAAGAATCAATAGATTAATGATGGCTACCAGCCCGAGTATCACGGTCCCCAGGGCAAGCGCCAGGAATGTATTGACGGCGCATTGCTGATCCCCTGCGGCGCATGCGCGATCGTCAAGATAATAGAACCATGAGAACAGGATGAGAGCGAGAAGAGGAAGGACTATCGCAACTCGGCCTCTTAGTTCTGACTTCATCTTCTTTTCCGCACAATGACCATGCGTAGGCACCTTTGGTCGTGGCGGCCGCTCAAGGGTGGCTGTCTTCATCCATGAGCCTTGGGCCGGCGCCTTCCATCGACAGCACGTCGTGCGGATTGCGCAGAGGACATTCGCGCAGCGACAGGCAGCCGCAGCCGATGCAGCTCGTCAGATGGTCGCGCAACGCCATCAGGCTGGCGATGCGTTCGTTCAGCTGTTCGCGCCAGTTTTCGGACAATCTGCCCCAATCCTCGACCGTCAGCGGACGATCGTCCGGCAAAACCGACAAAGCGTCCTGGATTTCCGACAATGGAATGCCGGTGCGCTGCGCCACCTTGATGACGGCGACGCGCCTGAGCACGCCGCGCGGATAGCGGCGCTGGTTGCCGCGGGTGCGGTTGCTGCGGATCAGCCCCTTGGCCTCGTAGAAATGCAGGGTGGAGACGGCGACGCCGCTGCGCTCCGCCACTTCGCCCACGGTCAGTTCGCGGCGCAATTCGCTTTGTTTCACAATCGTCATAACGGCTATTGACCTCAACTAATCTTGAGGTTTTATAGCATTGGCTCCATGACTGAGACAACAGGAGCTTGATCCCCATGACTGAGAAAATGACCCTCGCCGTGATCTATGGCAGCGCGCGGCAGGGTCGCTTCTGCGACACAGTCGCCAATTGGCTGATCCGGGAACTATCGGCTTCCGACACCTTCTCCCTGACGATCATCGACCCGGCGCGGCTCAGAACGTCGCGCGGCCTTGGCGCGGCGGTCAATCCGGGCGAATGGCTGGAGCGCAAGATCGCCGAGGCGGATGCCTTCATCGTCGTTACACCCGAATACAACCACGGCTACCCGGCGGCGCTGAAGGAACTGATCGACTCTGTCTACGAGCCCTGGCACGCAAAGCCGGTCGCCTTCGTCTCTTACGGCGGCGCCTCGGGCGGCATTCGCGCGGTCGAGCAATTGCGCCAGGTGTTTGGAGAGTTGCACACGGTGACACTGCGCGACGGCGTGGCCTTCCCGAAGGCGTGGTCGAAGTTCGATGCTGCCGGCAACCTCTATAAACCGGAGGAGCTCCGCGCGCCGCTGTTTTTGATGATGGATCGCCTGACCTGGTGGGCGCGGGTGCTGAAGCAGGCGCGCAAGAGCAAACCTTACAACGAAGTCGCGGCGTAACGTTGGAAACGAGGGCTCTCGGCCGGGCTCTCAAAGAGCTCGGCCTGCCGCCAAGGAGACGGCTATGGAGACGGTATCAAATCGGCGAAACCTGCCGGATCGCTTCGCCCGCAATCATCGCGGCGGAGATCGCGATGTTCAGCGAGCGCTGGCCGTCGGCCATCGGAATGAGGATGCGGCCATCGGCGCGCTCGTGCACGTGATCGGGCACGCCGGCGCTTTCCCGCCCGAAAAGCAGGATGTCGTCTGGGCGGAAATCATAGCGCGTATAGGGCAGGGCAGCCTTGGTGGAGGCGAGCACCAGCCGACGTCCGCTCGCCGAGCGCCACTCTTCGAAGCGCTCCCAGTTGACGTGACGAGTGAGCGCCACCGACGCGATGTAGTCCATGCCGGCGCGCTTCAGGTTTCGGTCGGAGAGGTCGAAGCCGGCCGGCTCGATCACATCGACCGAAAGCCCGAGACAGGCGGCCATGCGCAGGATCGTGCCGGTATTGCCGGGAATATCGGGCTGGTAGAGGGCGATGCGCAGATTGCTCACGTCAGGTTACTCGTTTCCGGGGGCGTTGCGCCGCGTATCGAAATCCGCAGCCAGGATGCCCATCATGATGTCGTCGTGCCACTCACCGTCGATCAGCGCCGATTCGCGTTCGCGGCCCTCGATCGAGAAACCGGACTTGAGATAGGCCGCAATCGCCCGCTCGTTGAAGGCGAGGACCCTCAGCGAGACCCGATGAAGGGCAAGTTCGTCGAAGGCATAGGCCAATACCCGCTTGATGACCGCCGTGCCAAGACCCTTGCCAAGGCGATCCGGATCGAAAATGCCGATGGCGAAGTTCGCGCGGCGATCGGCGCGGTTGATGTTGTCGAGCCGCACTTCGCCGACGAGGCCGTCCTGATCGATGATCCAGGCGGCCGGATGTTCGGCGATGCGCGTTACCCAGGCGTCCGCTTCACCGTGGCCGAAGAGGCCGGGAAACGACCTGCCCGCACCGAACATCCGGTAGATATCCGGATGGCGGCCGAGCCTCAGGCGCACGTCTGCGTCACCCTCGCGGGGGCGCCGCAGGAGAAAGCCGACACTTTGAAGGTCAGGAGGCGTGTCCGATGAAGCGATCATCCTTGTTCTCCGCCGCGAAACGTCCGGCGCTGCTTGCTTTTGAGGTCGCTCATATTGCCTGCGCTAATCTGTGCCGAAACGGCAACAGCGGTCGGAGCGATGAAAAATTGGGCAAGAAAGTGCCTGCGACAATCTGGCATGCGAGCGCGAATAAGGGTAGAGATCGGACCTCTTCAACGCGAACCGACGGAGGCAAACATGAATGTATTGATGTTGACACGCCTTCCTGGAGTAGTGGGCCACCGTTTGGCCTGACCGGTTCCGCGACCTATCTTTTAACCGAGATCGACGCGCTTCCGGGACTCCGGAAGACGAAGCCCTTTGCGGGCTGCATTTCCGGACTGACTTTTTCATCATAAGAATGCGGGGCGAAATCCCGCTTTCCTTCAAAATACTCTGAAGGAGCAATGTTATGTTTGGCTGGTTTGAATCCCGCCTCAATCCCTATCCGCCGGAGGAGCCGACGGTTCCGCCGAAGACTCTGTTCGGCTTCTGCTGGCACTACTCCAAGCCGGCTGCGCCGTGGCTCATCATCATGTCCGTCTGTACGGCGCTGATCGCCATTGGCGAAGTGGCGCTGTTCCAGTTCCTCGGCAACATGGTGGACTGGCTGTCGAGCGCCGACCGCGAGAGCTTCCTCGCCGCCGAAAGCGGACGGCTGTTCTGGATGGGTGCGCTCGTCCTCATCGGCCTGCCGGGCCTCGTGGCGATCGATTCGCTGATCATGCATCAGGTGCTGCTCGGCAACTATCCGATGATCGCCCGCTGGCAGATGCACCGCTACCTGCTGCGCCAGAGCATGACCTTCTTTGCCAACGAGTTCGCCGGACGCGTGGCAACGAAAGTCATGCAGACGTCACTAGCCGTGCGCGAAACCGTGATGAAGATCCTCGACGTCTTCGTCTATGTCGTCAGCTACTTCGTCACGATGCTCGCCGTCGTCGCCACCGCCGACTGGCGGCTGGTGATCCCGCTCGGCATCTGGCTGGCGATCTACATCTGCATCGTCAGCTATTTTGTGCCGCGGCTGCAGAAGATCTCCAAGGAGCAGGCGGACGCGCGCTCGATGATGACCGGCCGGATCGTCGACAGCTACACCAATATCGGTACGGTCAAGCTGTTCTCGCATGCCGGCCGCGAGGAAGGCTATGCGCGCGACGGCATGGACGGCTTCCTCGACACCGTGCATCGCCAGATGCGCAAGGTGACGCTGTTCCACGTGCTGGTCTATGCCAACAACAGTATCGCGCTCTTTGCGATCGCAGCGCTTGGCATCCATCTGTGGCTGACGAGTGCGATCTCCGTCGGCGCGATCGCGATCGCCGTCGGCCTTGCGATGCGCATCAACGGCATGTCGCAGTGGATCATGTGGGAAGTCTCGGCGCTGTTCGAGAATATCGGCACGGTCTATGACGGCATCGGCATGATGACCAAGGCGCACGACATCGTCGACGAGCCGGACGCCAAGACGCTGACAGCGGACAAGGGGGCGATTGCCTTCGACAACATCCGCTTCCACTACGGCAAGGCCAAGGGTGTCATCGATCACCTGTCGCTCGATATCAAGCCGGGTGAGAAGATCGGCCTCGTCGGTCGCTCGGGTGCGGGCAAGACGACGCTGATGAACCTGCTGTTGCGCTTCTACGACCTGGAGGACGGTGCGATCCGGATCGACGGCAAGGATATCTCCACCGTCACGCAGGACAGCCTGCGCTCGCAGATCGGCGTCGTGACGCAAGACACCTCGCTCTTGCACCGCTCCATTCGCGACAACATCGCCTATGGCCATCCGGAAGCGGACGACGAGGCGATCATTGCGGCGGCCAAGAAGGCGAACGCCTGGGACTTCGTCCAGGGGCTCGAGGATAACCAGGGCCGCAAGGGCCTGGACGCGCAGGTCGGGGAACGCGGCGTCAAGCTCTCCGGCGGCCAGCGCCAGCGTATCGCGATCGCGCGCGTGTTCTTGAAGGACGCGCCGATCCTGATCCTCGACGAGGCGACCTCGGCGCTCGATTCCGAAGTCGAACAGGCGATCCAGGAGAACCTGTTCGCGCTGATGGCCGGCAAGACGGTGATCGCGATCGCCCACCGCCTGTCGACGCTGACGGAGATGGACCGGCTGGTGATCCTCGAGGCCGGCCGCATCGTCGAGACCGGCTCGCATGCCGAGCTCGTTGCCCATGGCGGTCTCTACGCTGACCTCTGGTCTCGCCAGTCGGGCGGCTTCATCGCCGACGACGTCGAGAAGGAAGAGGCCGCAGAGTAAGCAACCTGAGGCCCGCCGTTCGAAAGAGCGGCGGGCCTCTTTGTTAGACGTTACGCATTTGTAATCTGCAATTGTGTCGAAACCGATTGCTGTTCCTGCCGAACCGCCTATATCGGAACCATGCTCAGCGCCATCGTCAGCCTCTTCGAGAACTGGATCAAGCCCTTCGCACCGCGCGAGCGCCTGCAGCCGCCGAAATCGCTCTGGGGGTTTGCCTGGTTCTACGCCAGACAGGCCAAGGGACCGTTCATCGCTATGGCCGTCTTGGGCGGCCTCGTCGCCATGCTGGAGGCGGGTCTATTCTACTTCGTCGGGCGGCTCGTCGATCTGCTCGACACCGTGAAGCCGGAAGCTGGCTGGAGCGGGTTGATCGCCGCCAATGGCCCGGAGCTTCTGTTCATGCTCCTGACAGTCATGGTCTTCCGTTTCATCGCGGTGTCGTTGGCGGCGCTCGTCGAAGAACAGGCGATCACGACAGGCTTTTTGAACCTGGTGCGTTGGCAATCCTACGTGCACGTCGCCAGGCAGTCGCTGACCTTCTTTCAGAACGACTTTTCCGGCCGCATCGTCACCAAGGTCTGGGCCGGCGCTCAAGCAACGAGCGACCTGCTCGTCTCGCTGCTGCAGGTCGTCTGGTTCATCGTCATCTACACGGCGTCCACCATGGCGCTGGTGGCGCAGCTCGACTGGCGTCTGGCCGCGATGGTCGGCTTCTGGATCGTCGTCTTCCTGGTGCTGGCGCGCTTTTTCGTTCCACGCATCCGCAAGCACGCCCGCGATACCGCCGAAATGGCGTCGATGCTGAACGGCCGCATGGTCGATGCCTATTCCAACATCCAGACATTGAAGCTCTTCGGGCGCGACGAGGAGAACGACCGCTATATCCGCGGCGGCTTCGACCGGTTCCAGCGCGCGGTCATCCCGTTCACGCGGCTCTTGACGGCCGTGCGCGCCTCGCTGGCACTGCTTTCCGGCCTGATGATCACGGCGATCGCGGTCTACGCCATCCATCTCTGGCTCGCAGGCTCGATCAGTTCCGGCGCGGTCGCCTTCACGCTGGCACTGGTGCTCCGGCTCAACATGCTGCTTGGCCGCATGATGACGCAGTTCAACTCGATCATGCGCAACATCGGCACGATCCAGAACTCGGCCGAACTGGTCTCTCAGCCGATCGGTCTCGTCGATCGGCCCGACGCGACGGAACTGGCCGTGAGCAAGCCGGAAATCCGCTTCGAGCACGTCCGCTTCCACTACGGCAAGGGCGACCGCGTCATCGACGATTTCTCGCTCGTGGTGCGCCCGGGCGAGAAGGTGGGCATCGTCGGTCGCTCGGGCGCCGGCAAGTCGACGCTCGTCAACCTGCTGCTGCGCTTCTACGATCTTGAAAGCGGGCGCATCCTGATCGACGGCCAGGATATCGCGTCCGTCAGGCAAGAGTCGCTGCGCGCCCAGGTCGGCATGGTCAGCCAGGATACTTCACTTCTGCATCGCTCGATCCGCGACAACATCCTCTTCGGCCGTCCCGACGCGAACGAGGAGCAACTGATCGCTGCGGCGCGGAAAGCCGAAGCCTACGACTTCATCGCCGACCTTCAGGACCAGCGCGGCCACAAGGGGCTCGACGCCCATGTGGGCGAGCGCGGCGTCAAGCTTTCGGGCGGACAGCGGCAGCGCATCGCGATCGCCCGGGTGATGCTGAAGGATGCGCCGATCCTCGTGCTCGACGAGGCGACCTCGGCGCTCGATTCCGAAGTCGAAGCGGCGATCCAGTCCAATCTCGACCGCCTGATGCAGGGCAAGACGGTGCTCGCGATCGCGCATCGGCTGTCGACGATCGCCGCGCTCGACCGGCTGGTGGTGATGGACAAGGGGCGGATCGTCGAACAGGGAACGCACGCCGAACTTGTCGCCCGCGGCGGGCTTTACGCCGGGCTCTGGTCACGCCAGTCCGGCGGATTTCTCGCCCGGGAAGAGGCGGCGGAGTAGGGCGCTTTACGGACGCCTTCAAGCCCATCCGGCGGGCGTAAATTCCGCCCAACTGATGGCCGTCAAGTCCTTGTGCCAATTGGCCGCGCTTTTCCCCGCGACAATCTGCCCACATGCCCTTGTCAAGGCTGGACATAATTTGCGATCAAGCATAGAACGCGCCGGATTGACGGGGATTCTGCGTGCTGTGCGCGCGCCGATTCTTTTCGGATTCTGTGCCGATGTCGCATTTGCAACCGCAAGGCGATGGGGCGACAGCACTATGAATAGGGCGTGGTTCCTTGACCTGGATCAAACCGCAAGGGGCAGGAATTTCGCCGGGGGCGGATGCGGTTTCCGCAATATTGCGTGAGAGGATGGTTTAGCCGTGAGCGAACACGACACTTCAAGCGAGGCCTTGGGCGAGCCCACTCGCCGCGACTTCCTTTATCTGGCTACCGGTATGGCAGGCGTCGTCGGCGCTGGTGCCGTCGCCTGGCCGTTCATCGACCAGATGCGTCCGGACGCATCGACGCTCGCGCTCGCCTCGATCGAGGTTGACGTATCGAGCCTTCAGCCCGGTATGTCGCTGACGGCGAAATGGCGCGGCAAGCCGATCTTCATCCGCAACCGTACGGAGAAGGAAGTCGAGGAGGCAAAGGCCGTCAAGCTGGACGAGCTTAAGGACCAGGTTGCGCGCAACGCCAACCTTCCGGCCGACGCTTCCGCGAGCGACCTCGATCGTTCCGCCGGCGAAGGCAAGGAAAACTGGATCGTCATGATCGGTTCCTGCACCCATCTCGGTTGCGTGCCGCTTGGCCAGGCCGGTGATTTCGGTGGCTGGTTCTGTCCCTGCCACGGTTCGCACTACGATACGGCCGGCCGCATCCGTAAGGGTCCGGCGCCGGAGAACCTTCACGTGCCGACCTTCTCGTTCGTATCCGACACAGTTATCAAGATCGGTTGAGGGGACTACTGATAATGAGTGCTGAACATTCAACCTACACGCCGACGACTGGCATTGAGAAATGGGTTGATTCCCGTCTGCCGTTGCCGCGTCTCGTTCACGATAGCTTCATCAGCTACCCGGTTCCCCGGAACCTGAACTACGCCTACACCTTCGGTGCCATGCTCTCGGTCATGCTGATCGTACAGATCCTGACCGGTATCGTGCTGGCCATGCACTACGCCGCTGAAACGACCGTCGCCTTTAACTCGGTCGAGAAGATCATGCGCGACGTCAATCACGGATGGCTGCTGCGCTACATGCACGCCAACGGCGCATCCTTCTTCTTCATCGCCGTCTACCTGCACATCGCCCGTGGTCTCTACTACGGCTCGTACAAGGCTCCGCGCGAAATCCTCTGGATCCTCGGCGTGGTCATCTACCTCCTGATGATGGCGACCGGCTTCATGGGCTACGTTCTGCCCTGGGGTCAGATGTCCTTCTGGGGCGCGACCGTTATCACCGGCTTCTTCACCGCCTTCCCGCTGGTGGGTGAGTGGATCCAGCAGTTCCTGCTCGGCGGCTTCGCCGTTGATCAGCCGACGCTGAACCGCTTCTTCTCGCTGCACTACCTGCTGCCCTTCATGATCGCCGGCGTCGTCGTCCTGCACATCTGGGCGCTGCACGTAACGGGTCAGACCAACCCGACCGGCGTTGAAGTCAAGTCCAAGACCGACACCGTGCCCTTCACGCCCTATGCGACGCTGAAGGATGCGCTCGGCGTTTCCGTCTTCCTGATCATCTATGCCTGGTTCGTCTTCTACCAGCCGAACTTCCTCGGCCACCCGGACAACTACATTCCGGCTGACGCGCTGAAGACGCCCGCTCACATCGTTCCGGAATGGTACTACCTGCCGTTCTACGCGATGCTGCGCGCCATCACCTTCAATGTCGGCCCGATCGACTCCAAGCTCGGCGGCGTTCTGGTGATGTTCGGCTCGATCATCATCCTGTTCTTCCTGCCCTGGCTCGACACGTCCAAGGTCCGCTCGGCCGTCTACCGTCCGTGGTACAAGCTGTTCTTCTGGGTCTTCGTGGCCAACGCCATCCTGCTCGGCTGGCTCGGCTCGCGTCCGGCGGAAGGCCTGTACGTCGTGATGTCGCAGATCGGCACGCTGTACTACTTCGGCTTCTTCCTCGTCATCTTGCCGGTCCTCGGTCTGATCGAGACGCCGAAGCGCATTCCGAACTCCATCACCGAAGCGGTGCTGGAAAAGCAGAATGCCAAGGCGCAGCCGGCTGCCGCGCGCGCCTGATCAGAACAGCGATTGATAAGGAACCCACAACAATGAAAAAGCTTGTTACAGGCATTCTGTCACTCGCTGTCGTCGCTGGTCTCGGTCTCGGTACGGCTGTTGCCGAAGAGGCGAAGGGCGGCGAGGAGCATGGCGGCGGTACGCCCCACTATCCGATCCACAAGCCGGAACAGCAGGACTGGAGCTTTGCCGGTCCCTTCGGTCACTACGACAAGGGTCAGCTTCAGCGCGGCCTGAAGGTCTACGCCGAAGTCTGTTCTGCCTGCCACTCGATGAACCTGGTGTCCTTCCGCACGCTGGAAGGCCTGGGCTATTCGGAAGGCCAGGTAAAGGCCTTTGCGGCGAACTACGAAGTTCAGGACGGCCCGAACGCCGACGGCGAGATGTTCACCCGCAAGGCTGTCGCCTCCGACCACTTCCCGTCGCCTTACGCGAACAAGGAAGCGGCTGCCGCATCGAACAACGGTGCAGCTCCACCGGACTTCTCGCTGATCGCCAAGGCTCGCGGCATCGAGCGCGGCTTCCCGCAGTTCATCTTCGACATGTTCTGGCCCTACCAGGAAGGCGGCCCGGACTACATCCACGCGCTGCTGACCGGCTACCAGGATCCGCCGCAGGGCGTCGAAGTGGCTGAAGGCACGCACTACAACCCGTACTTCGCCAACGCTGCCGCGCTGGCGATGGCTCAGCCGATCTCCGCCGACCAGGTCACCTATGACGATGGCACGCCGCAGACGGTCGACCAGTACGCAAAGGACGTTTCGGCGTTCCTGATGTGGGCCGCCGAGCCGCACCTCGAAGAGCGCAAGCGCACCGGCTTCATGGTCATGGTGTTCCTGCTGATCTTCACCGGCCTGGTGTACCTCACCAAGAAGTCGGTCTACGCCAACAAGGAACATTGATCGGCTCCGGCTCAGGCCGGTACGACCAAGACCCAACGAAAAAGGCCCCGGTTCGTCCGGGGCCTTTTTCGTTTGCCACCGTGCATCCCGACACCGTTGACCTTGGGCGAGGAATTTGGCCGGACCTGCAGCAAGTTCGCGATGCTTCACGCATTCCTTTGGCGAAGGGCAGGCGGCTAAACACCAGTCGCTCGCAGGACAGGCTTGCGATGCAGACAGCAGCTACCGTATTCGGCCGATCATTGGCCACCGCACCGATCTCGGATTAAGGCTGTGCCGGGCAGCGGAAGACCGGCCTACGCATCGGAAGGACCTGGTCTCCAGCCGCTTGCCGCAGCCCACCGATCCGCGCGTCGAATGACCTGCCACAAGTGTTCCGACTTGCCCTCGGTATAGGCTGCCCGGTCGTGGCGATGTCGGCTTGCCAATGCCCGCTTCAGCTCGACGTATGGGCCGTGTTCCTCGGCATGGGCGCGCATGTAGTCGCGAAACAGCAGCGACCATTGTTCCTGCCAGCTTCCCGCTCGGCGCACGTGGATGTGCGTGCGTTCGTCGCCAGGGCGCTCACGAAAGTAGCGTTTCGCCAGATCGGTATTCTGCGGCCGCCACAGGTAGCCGATCGCCGCCATTTTTTCCGCCAGCACGTCGAGGGACTCCAGATCGGCAACGGAAATCTGAACATCGATGATCGGCTTGGCAGCCAGACCACGGATTGCGGTGGAGCCGATATGGTCGATACGCAAGGCATGATCGCCCAAAACCTGGCGGATCGTCTTCGCCTTGGTGGCAAACCGCTCCGCCCAATCGGAGGACCAATCGCAGATTTCAATCGGCTGTGTCGTGCAAGGCAGCTCCCTATCCATCGGACGAACTTCAGATGCAGAGCGTGATGATGTCAACATTCATTCCTGCGTTCCACCTGTCTGGCTGGCAGAGTGTCTGGCCGTCCGGATGCCGTTAAGGACGACTGCATGTTATGGTTGCATAGACCGTTGGCGCCCGCCTAGAAGGCTGCGTTATTGTTTCTTCAGAGGGGTGAATCTCGATGTCTATTTCTTTCAAACGCCTGGCGGTGGTCGCCGTGGTAGCTCTTGCCTTTGTTCCCGGTATTGCACAGGCCGAGAGTTACGCGACGCTCACCAAGCAAGGCTACGCCACCGGCAAGCTCTCCAGGGGCAAGTCCGGCGCCTGGGGCTGGGTGGTCGGCAACGGAGAGAAGACGTTCTTTTGCCGGCTGAACGTCGCTTCTGCCTATGTCAACAAGAAGGAGATGGTGAGCTTCACCGCAAGCGGCCGCATGCTCAAGATCGACCGTGCGACCTACGACGGCGCGCTCGGCGGACCGGACCCGAACAAGCCTTACCTGAAGGATCTGCAGGCGGGCCGGGTCAAGCCCGCCGATGTCGGCGGCTGTTCGCCACTGCGTTGAGCCGGTCCAGTCAGCACGCGTCGCCAGGCGCGGCTAAAGCATGTCGACAGCCCGTTGTTCACGACACCCGCCTACGAACCCAAATCCCCTTCGCGCAGCCGTGATTAGCGGGTAGTGGCTCGAACTTGCGACAAGGGGCAGAGTCCGGTCGTACGCGTGCCGGGAGCGCCTTAAGGAGCGCTCTGCATCATAAGGGATCGCCAGTATCTTAGCGGAAGTGATCCGTCGCTTTTCTTCTCTGATATCCCTGCAAACGAAAACGGCCCCGTCGCAAGACGGGGCCGTTTTGATTGTTTCTATCCGGGCTCGCTTAGCTGAAGCGACCGGCGGCGTGGGCGAGCATCGTATAGACCTTGCCGGTATCCGACGTCAGGTAGGTCTGGGTGATGCGCTTGTCCGGGTCGTTGCGGGCGACATCTGCGAGCAGCTTCTCGAAATCTGCGATGTAGCGATCGACAGCGGTGCGGAATTCCGGCTCGCGGTCGTACTTGCGCTTGATCTCGTCGAAGGTCTGCTGGCCCTTCAGCGTGTAGAGGCGACGCGTAAAGACGTCGCGCTCGCCGCGCTGGTAGCGGCGCCACAGATCGACCGACGCATCATGATCGATGGCGCGGGCGATATCGACCGAAAGCGAGTTCAGCGATTCAACCACGTGGCGCGGGTTGCGGCTGTCGCCGGCCCGTGCCGTCGGCTGAGCCTCGGCCGGACGCTGCGGCGCGGGCGAGGGTGCTTCTTCGCGCGACGCCGCACGGAGCAGGTCACGCATCCAGCCACCACCTTCGGCGACCTCGTTGCTCACAGCCTGCGTCGGCGCCGGCTGGCGAACGGCGGGCTGCTCGATACCGAGGCTGCCGCGCAGCGCCGGTGCCGGTTCCTGACGGCGCGGCTGCTCGATGACGGGCTGCTGCGCTACAGGCTGCTGTGCCACCGGCTGGGGCTGCGGCTGTGCGACCGGTTGCGGCTGCGGGGCTGCCTGCTGCTGCACCGGACGGGCGACCGGAGCGGCGGCCGGCTGCTGGCGCAGCGGCTGGGCCACTTCGAGCTGCGTCGAGGACTTGCCGATGATGTCGGACAGTTCCTGCAGCGCCTTGATCTGCTCGCCGACGGCACGGCGCATGACGGCCGCATTTTCCTTGGCTTCTTCCGGCAGGTCGAAGGCGCCGCGCTTCAGCTCTTCGCGGGTCATGTCGAGTTCCTTGCGGATCTCGCCAGCCGAGCGACGGATCTCGTCAGTCGCGCCGCTGAAGCGGCCGATCGCCTCGTCGATTGCGACGCGAACGGCGTCACGCAGCTGGTCTGCGACGCCATCGGACTTCTTGCCGCTTTCGGCAAGCATGCGCTCGATGTCGGACACCGAGGCCGCAACGCTGCCGCGCAGACGCGAGGCGACTTCCTTGGAGCGCTCCTCGGCATTGGCAAAGGCACCCTCGATCGAGGCACCGGCATCTTCACCGACCTTGGCGATCGCCTGGCGAAGGGCTTCCGATGCGCCGAGCGCACGGCCTTCGACGGAGGAGAGCGTCTTGTTGACGTCGGCAAACGAGGTCTCGACGCCCGAGCGAAGCGTGTTGGCGATCTGGCGCGAACGCTCTTCGGCACGGCTGAAGACCTGCTCGACCGAGGCGCCGGCTTCGTCACCGGCCTGGGCGAGCGTGTTGCGCATCGATTCAGCAGCTTCCGCCGCGCGCTGTTCGGCGCTCGTCAGCAGGCGACCGACATCGGCGAAGGACTGCTGGATGCCGCTGCGCAGGTTTCCGGCAACGTGGCCCGAGCGTTCTTCGGCCCGCTGGAAGGCGCCGTCGACGAAGCCTTCGAGCGCACGCATCGTGCGTTCGATCTCTTCCGAGCGCTGGACGAGGCCGACCGACAGGGTGCGAAGCGCATCCTGGCGTTCCTCGAGCGTGCTGACGAGGTTCGACTGGGCCGCGCCGAGCAGGTCGGAGGCCTGGCCGAGAACGCGCGAGTGGTCTTCGAACCGGCCGACAATGCCGCCGATCTGCGACAGGGTCGAGGCGGAGATATCGGAGAGCTTGTCGACCTTGCCTTCGATGAGGCGGGTGGAGGTCGACAGCATGTCGGAGGCCTGACGGGTCGATTCCGACACGCGGGCGATCGTCGATTCCAGACGCTGGTCCATTTCGCCGAGGTTGCTGCTCGCCTGGTCGATGACCGTGGCAATGGCCGCATTGTTGTTGGCGAGCTGGTCGATCAGGCCAAGGGCGGTCGACTGCAGACGGTTTTCGACCATCTTCATCGCCTTTGCCGTCTCTTCGGCGCGGTAGGAGATCGCGTTCAGCGTCTCGCCCGTGCGCTCGGCGATGGCGTTGACGAGGGCGGCGTTTTCCGCACGCAGGCGGTCGGCGCTTTCCTGTGTCACCGCAGCGATGCGCTCGGCTGCCTCGCGGCCGGTGGCGGCATACTGGTCGATGACAGGGCGTGCCTGCTCGTCGATCAGGCGCGAGAGCTCCATCGAGCGGCCGGCGAGCATCGAGTTGAGTTCGCGGGTGCGCTCGTCGAGCGTGGTGCGGATTGCTTCGCCACGGGCTTCCAGCGCCTTCTCCGTATTGCTGAGGCCCTGGTGGATGTTGTCGGCGTGGTTGGCGATCTGGCTGTGCGTTGCGGCCAGCCGTGCGCTTGCGGTGTCGGCCGCGTCGGCGATCGAGCGGGCAAGCTCGGCATGACGTGCAGCGGTCGCTGCCGCCTTCTGCTCGATCGAGTTGGCAAGCTCGGCGTGGCGCGCGGCGGTGGCGGCTGCCGTCTGGTCGATCGTGTTGGCGAAGTCTGCCTGGCGAGCGGCAAGTGCGGAGGCGAAATCGTCGCCTGCCTTCGACAGCAGCCCGGCCGAGCGGACAGCTTCCGCGTCGATTTCCTGAGCTGCACCGCTGATGGCGCCGCGCAGGCTGTTCACAAGGCCGGCGGCCTTGTCTTCCATGCGCAGTGCCTCTGCGTCGAGTTCCTGGGCGACGTCGCCAACGGCGCTGCGAAGCGTGTTGACGAGGCCGGCAGCCTTGTCTTCCATGCGCAGCGTTTCTGCGTCGAGTTCCTGCGCGACATCGCCAACGGCGCTGCGGAGCGTGTTTGCGAGACCGGCTGCCTTGTCTTCCAGGCGCACGGCTTCGGCATCGAAGTCCTCAGCCACGCCGCCGACTGCGCTGCGCAGATTGGCGACGATGTCGGACGTCTTGCCTTCCAGGCGATTGGCTTCAGCGTCGATATCCTGCGTTGCCTCGTGAACGGCGCCGCGCAGGCTGGTGACCAGAACGGCCGCCTTGCCCTCGATCGTGCGGTTGACGTTATCTAGGCCGATGTTGAGGGCACGATCCATGGTGCCGAGGCGTTCGGCGATGCGTTCCGCACCGGACTCGATGGCGCCGGTGATCCGGGTTGCCGCAACTTCGCTCATGCGGTCGATGTCGCCAGCGCGGTCACCAAGGCTGTCGGCGATCCGCTGTCCGGCGCCGTCGACGATCTGGTTGACGCTGCCGACGCTGTCGCGGACCCGATCTTCCAGCGAGCTGAGGCTGACTTCCAGGCGCAGGCCGGTATCGTCGACCAGGGTGTTGACGTCGTTGACGCTGCCGCGGATGCGGTCCTGAAGGACGCCGAGGCTGTTTTCGATCAGTGCACCGGTCTCGCCGACGATCGCGTTGACGCCGCTGACGCTGCCACGGATACGGTCTTCGAGCGCGCTGAGGCCACCTTCGACACGGGCCGCCGCATCATCAACGACGGAGCCGACATTGGTGACGCTGCCGCGAATGCGGTTTTCGAGGGCACCGAGATTGCTCTCGATCCGTGCGCCGGTGTCGTCGACCACGGCGCCGACATTGCCGACGGTGCCACGAATACGGTCTTCGAGGACGCCAACGCGGGTCTCGAGATGCATGCCGGTTTCGTCGACGATCGAGCTGATGTTGCCGGCGCTCTCGCGCATGCGCTCTTCGAGTGCGCCGAGGCTGGTTTCAACGCGCATGCCGGTATCGTCAAGGCGATCGTTGAGGCCGTTGATCGACAGGTCAACGCGGTTGGTGAGGCTGTCGGCCGCCAGGCTGATCTGGTTGGCGGTTTCGGCCAGGCGCTCGGCAATATGGCCCGTGGTCGAGCGCATACGGCTGTCGAGCACTTCGCCGCTGCGGTCGATGGCGCCGGCGAGTGCCGACTGGCGTTCTTCGAGCGACATTTCCAGCATGCCGGCGCTGGTGGCGAGCGTCGTGGCGATCGCGGTCGACTGATCGGCAAGCATGCCTTCGAGCTGCTCGCGGCCCTGGCCGACGGCAAGGTTGATGGCGTTGATGCGGTCGTCGAGCGTGACGCGGATCTGCTCGTGCGTGGACGAGAGCGTATCGCGCAGGTGCTCGGCGCGGCCGCTCAGCGTCTCCTCGATTTCCGCTGCCTTTCCGGCAAGCGACGCGGTCGCTTCGGTGGTGCGCGCCGTCAGCGCATCGGCGATGTGCGCGCTGGTCTCGGTCAGCGTATCGGAGATCTTGCTGACACGGCCGCTCAGATCCTCGGCGATGCGGGCACTCGTCTGGGTGAGCGTATCGGAGATCAGGCTGACGCGGCCGCCGAGGTTTTCTGCGATCGTGTTGACGCTCTCGGAGAGCTTCTGCTCGATATCACCGACACGGTCGGTCATGGTTTCGGCGACGGCGGTTGCCCGGAAGGTCAGGCTGTCGGCCACGTCTTCGGCGTGACGGCTCAGCGTATTGGCCATCTCGTTGGCACGCGACGACATCGTCGAGGTGATGGCGGCGGCGCGCTCGGCGAGTACGCCGTCAAGCGCCGTCGTCTGGTTGGTGAGCGCGTCGGAGATCGCTTCGCCGCGTTCGGAAAGAACGCGCTCCAGCCGGTCGGCCGTGCCGCTGACGGCGGTGTCGATCGAGTCTGCGCCCATGGAGAGGATCGTCGAAAGCGCGAGCGTGCGTTCCGACAGGGTGTTATCGAGGCGGTGCTGGCTGGCAGCGATCGCGCTGGTGATCTCGTCGGTCGAGCCGTGCAGGGTCTGCTCGATGCGGGCGTGCGCGGCCTGCAGGCCGTCGACGAAGGCAGCGGTACGGCTGTCGAGACCTTCGGTCAGGCGCTGTTCGCTCGTCGTCAGTGCGCTCGAAAGTGCGTCCGCACGCTGGCCGAAGCCGTTTTCGATGCGGTCCTGTGCCTGGGTGAGGGCACCCATGAGGCCGCTGGTCTTTTCGGAGAGCACGCTGTCGATGCGGGTGTGCGCATCGCCGATCATGTTGCCGAGTTCCGTGGTACGGCTCGCAATCGTCTCTTCGATGAAGTCCTGGGTCGCGCCGAGCGTGGTCGCAAGCGTCAGCGACTGGTCGGAAAGGGCCGAGCCGATCTTCTCGATGCTGCTGTCGAGTGCGCCGCCGATCGCTTCCGAACCGCCGGAGACGGTCTCGTTGATGCGGTGCAGGCTTTCCATGAGCTTGGTGTCGAGCAGGCTCGCACGCTTGTCGAAGGCGGAGGCAAACTCGTGGAACCGCTCGTCGAAGGCGGTTGCGAGCTGGCCGACGGTCGTCTGCAGCTTCTCTTCAAAGAAGCCGCCGCGAAGGTCGAGGTCCATGATCGCGTCGTCGGCGCTGGAGCGCAGGCTCTGGCGGAAGCTCGCGCCCTTTTCGTCGAGCGTGGCGTTGAGCGAGGCGAGCACGTGGTCGAGGCCACCGGTGATGGCGTGCTGGCCGACGCTCAGGCTTTCGTTGAGGTCGCGGGTGCGGGCGATCAGTGTTTCGTTGAGCTGGCGGGCGCGTTCGTTGAGCGCCGCATTCAGCTTCTCGGTGCTGGCGTCAAGCGAGGAGGCGCGCGTTTCGAACTGGCTGAGCAGGTCTTCGCCGCGCTTCGTCAGCGTGTCGCTGAGCTGGTCAAGCCGGGTGTCAAATTCAGTGCTGAGACCGAGGCCGGCAGCGGTCAGGCCCGAAAGCAGCGCATCGGTGCGGGTCGTCAGCATGCTGCCGATCGACTGCAAGGCGCCGTCCGATTTCTCGCTGAGGGCAGCCGCGCGGGTGTCGATCAGCGAGGCAAAGGCTTCGCCCGAAATTGCAATGCGCGAAGCGATGTCTTCGCTCGCCTGTTCCAGGTCGTCCTTCAGCTTGCCATGCGCACCGGAGATGGCCGAACGGATACGCTCCGAATGGCCGATGATGGCTTCGCGCTCAAGCCCGAGTTCCTGCACCAGGGTGCGCACGCGCAGTTCGTTTTCGCTGTAGCTGCGTTCGAGCGCGTTGACCTCGGAATGAACCAGCGTTTCGAGTTCGGTGGCGCGGGCAATCGTGCGTTCGATGCCTTCGTTCATCGCCGAGACTTCGCGACGGACGGCCTGGCCGACCGTCATGACGCGATCGGCAGCAGCCGTTTCCGGCTCGGCAAGGCGCAGGGCGACTTCCGCCATCGAGCGCGCTGCGTTGCGCAGTTCCTGCGCGCGGGCGATCATGATGGCAAAGGAGAAGAAGAGCATGATCGGCAGCACGATGCCGATCGCGACGCCGACGGCGCCAGGGGTGGCGGCAAGGTCGCTCAGCGAACGGATCTGCCAGATCTGCGGCCCGTAAAGAAGGTTGGCGACACCGAGGCCGGCAACCGCCCAGATGACGGACACCAGCGCAGCAACGCGGATCGCGGCGCGATTGGAGCGCACGTCGAGCGCACGCAGCATCGCAGCCGGCGAACGGCGACCATCGTCGTTGGCGGCGGAAAGGGACGGGGACTTGGGCGCAGGTTCCGGAGCGAGCGTCTTGGCCGCTTCTGCAGCACGCGCCCCGCGGGACTGTTCCGGCTGGGGCCGTGCTTTCTTATTCTGATCGGGCGTCGCCGCCTGATTGGTGGGCTGAGACACATTTTCCTCCGGATCATCCAAGGAAGTCTTGTCATTCGGGCTCGATGCAAGCTCGTCGAAATCAATCTTCAGGGCAGCTTCCAGAGCCTGGAACGCCTTTTCGTCGATCGACTCATTGCTCTTTTTCGTCGCCATAGGGATACGCCTCATTACCTTTTGCCCAGAACGGAAAGCGCCTCTGGCCCGTTAGCGGGCAGGGTCTCTTCCTCATGGGCGGTGACGGCAAGATACGCGCATCGGATCTACGCAATACCCTACTGATCACCCACTGCATTGCCTCGACGGATAGTCGCATTTGTGGCCGAATGGGACCACGCGTCGAGCTTATCCACCGGAACGGTTGCCATTTTCGTACGCGGGTCCGTTCCTAAGCGTATCGTAGTGACACATTAGCTGGGTTCTTACAATTAAGAGCGCTTGGGGTTGATTAAAATCCTAATGAAATCTTAATGCAATGCAGGTCTAAAAGCCGGAAAAGATAAGGAAATCAGAGAGTTTAACGGACGTTAACCATTTTCCCAAAATACTGCCTATATTGCGCCCGGATTTGAGCCAATAGGTGCCGGAGCCCGCCGAAGATGGAAGTCTGAACAGTGCGGGCGGCGGCACCGCTCCCGATGAAGCGATGCCGGAAACAGGCCAACATCAAACAAACAATAGGGAAATTGGCTCATGGCGGCCCTCAGGATTGCCTTTGAAGCCCCGGATAGTCCGGGAAACTCTTCTGCGTCAGGCAAAAAGCCGATCGACTTTGCTCACCTCGCCGTCCAGACGATGGGTGACAAGGCGCTCGAAATCGAAGTGCTGCAACTCTTTGCGCGCCAGGCGCGCCAGGTCTTGAAGGAAATCGCCGAAGGCGAGGGCACGCCCCGTGCCCAGGCAGCCCACCGGCTAAAGGGCGCAGCCCTTGCTGTTGGTGCCGTCGACGTTGCAAGCGTTGCCGGCGCGATCGAACACAATCCGGCCGAAGCCTCGCTCTGCGACCAGCTCGCATCGGCCGTGCTCGAAGCCGAGCTCTTCATTCTGAAGCTCTGCCGCTAGCGGCTCCCGAGCAGACAGGGGGCCTAACCGACCCCTGTCTGTCGCACGATGCCCGCGCCTCGCATAGAGGGCGCCGTGCCGGCAGCCATTGCTACCGGCGCGATCTGCGGCGACGCACAGAATGACGGCCGTTGTTGACTGGCCGGCCGATTTGTTGGAAGAACTTTCCCTGAATTTGCGCCCGCGGGGTTCTTTTCTCAACAGGCCTTGCGCCCGGCCAATCCACCAGTTCATTCCGGAAAGAGACATGACAAAACTTACGATCGTTGCCTTTGATGGCGCGCGCCACGAACTTGATGTCGAGAACGGCTCGACGGTCATGGAAAACGCCGTTCGCAATTCGGTTCCCGGCATCGAAGCGGAATGCGGCGGAGCCTGCGCCTGTGCGACCTGTCATGTCTATGTCGACGATGCCTGGGCTCAGACCGTCGGCGCTCCGGAAGCCATGGAAGAAGACATGCTGGACTTTGCCTACGACGTCCGGCCGACGTCGCGGCTTTCCTGTCAGATCAAGATGAGCGATGCGCTCGACGGTCTCGTCGTGCACGTGCCGGAGCGCCAGGCCTAACGCCTGCGTCCCACGCCCCTTCCTTCAGGCCTCCGCACAAAAAAAGCGCCTCGCCGGTCGTTGGACAAGCGAGGCGAGGAGGGCGCATCGCATACAGATGAGGGAGGGAACATCTGCTGCACCAAGACACGCCAGGAGAACCCGTTCCGGCTCCGCTGTTCGATTTCTTCTTTTTCTTTTCAAGTGAACAACGTTGCGCAATTCAAAGTAAAGGCAACATCTAAGCTTTTCGCGCCGCAATCGCGTCGCGCATAACCTATTCAATTTGTGGGGCTAGTCTTTGTCCCGGCCCCTCTCTCATTGGTTTGAATATAGATGAGTCGCCGGCCGGCAGCCATCGTTATATTTCACCAATAAAATACTGTGGGTATTGCCGCTGAAATGGCCCGAGCCGTGACTATAGTCAGGCTCTTCTTCTGGGTTCCGGCTTTGCTATCTACTGTTGCGCTTTCTTCAGCGTCTCCAGCCTGTATTGCAGAAGACGGATCATGCGCTTGTCGAAGTTGGCGGCTTCGGTGCGGTCGAAGCGAGCCTGATCCTTGTCATGCGCCTCTATCGCGGTTGCGCTGACGCGGGCAACGCTTTCCTGCATCTCTTCGCACGTGTCCTGCGGCTTCAACGCCAGGAACATCTTCTCCATCCGCCGCGCGTGATTGCGGGCGATTTCCGCGTGGCGCTCCTCGTGGCGTTTGATGTCGCTCGACAGTGTGTCCCACACGAGGGCGAGGTCGCGTCCGGCCTGGCGGCGATACTTCCATTTGGGCAGAATGATGCGCGTGTTGAGAGTGACGCGGGCCGAGCCGACGGCGCAGCGTCCGTTGCGGCTGACATAGGTGATCGAGCCGCCGAACTTGATGCGGGTCGCGCCCGGATGCCGTGCGCCGGTCGATTTCATCATCGGGCCGCTGGCCGAGAGTGCCTTGTCCAGTTCTTCCGCAGTCCGGCCGCCGATCGAAAAATAGGAGAAGCTCTTGTTCACCACGGTTTCGCCCGAGGCCGTGCCAAGCGGGGCGGCAACCAGGAGAGCAAGAAGGGCGACTTTGAACGGGACGCGTACTCGGGACATCAATGCGTGGTTCTCTTCGGTTGAACTTCGATCAAGCTTGGGGCATAGCCAGCGCCGGCGCAACAGCAAAACGATGGCTCCCGGCCGTATGCGGATGGTGAGGGAAAATGACTTACAATCCATTTCAGAAATTTAGCTGGAAGCTGGCGCATGGACGCAGCCTCGAACTGGGGCCGCGTGGCGTTTTGATGGCGATCGTCAATGTTACCCCGGATTCTTTTTCCGATGGCGGCCGTTTTATCGATGCCGTTGCCGCGGTGGCGCAAGGGATGCGCTGCCTGGAGGAGGGCGCCTTGATCCTCGATATCGGCGGTGAATCCACACGCCCCGATGCGGCGCCCGTCAGCGCCGAGGAAGAACAGGCGCGGATCCTGCCTGTCATCGCAGCGCTTGCCCGTGATACCGATGCGCTGATTTCCGTCGACACTTACAGAGCCTCGACCGCCCAGCTTGCGGTCGACGCCGGCGCGCATATCGTCAACGATGTGCACGGCCTTCAGCGCGAACCCGACATTGCCACTGTCGCCGCCAAGAGCGGCGCTGGCATCTGCGTCATGCATACGGGCCGGGGCCGTGAAAAACTCGCAGACGTGATCGCCGATCAGTTTCATTTTCTCGACCGGTCGCTCGAGATCGCGGCAGCTGCCGGCGTGGAGCGGGATCGCATCATTCTCGATCCGGGCTTCGGCTTCGCCAAGGACACGGATGAGAACCTGGAATTGATGGCGCGCTTCGCAGAGTTGCACCGTTTCGAGCTGCCATTCCTGGTCGGAACGTCGCGCAAGCGCTTCGTCGGCGCGGTCAGCGGCCGAGAGGCGGCCGATCGCGACATGGCGACGGCCGCGACAACGGCGCTTTTGCGCGTTGCCGGCGCCTCAATTTTCCGCGTACACGATGTCGCAAACAGCAAGGATGCACTGGCGATGGCGGATGCTATGCTGCACGCCAGAGCGAGGTGAGATTTTCTCGTCCGCATTCCGCCTGAACCTGTGACTACCAATCACGCGCATGACTGCTGAGCGGCTCGACCGCGCAATCATGGCGATCCAAGAAAGCCGATGGGACTGAGAAGCATGAGCGCGACCTATATCATCACCCTCAAGAACTGCGCCTTCTTCGCGCGCCACGGCGTCTTCGACGAGGAGGAGCTTCTTGGTCAGCGCTTCTTCGTCGATGCCGAGCTCGAAGTCGAACAGGGAACGGCGCTGGTCGACGACTCGATCGAAGACACCGTGCATTACGGCATCGCCTTCCAGGAGATCGAGCGCATCGTCACCGGCCGCCGCCGCTATCTGATCGAGGCGCTGGCGCTGGAAGTGGCCAAGACGCTCTGCGTGCGCTTCCCGCAGATCAAGCGCGCCAAGGTGTCGATCCGTAAGCCGAATGCGCCGGTTCCGGGTGTGCTCGATTATGTCGAAGTGACGGTCGAGCATGTCGTCTGAGGTGAGCTGGCGGGCAGCGACACTCGGGCTTGGCGGCAATCTCGGCGATCCCCGCAAGGCGATGGCCGAAGCGCTTCGCCTGCTCGATGCCCGCGACGACTGCGTGATCAAGGCCGTCTCGCGCCTTTATCGCACGCCGCCCTGGGGCAAGACGGACCAGGCCTGGTTCTACAATGCCTGCGCCAAGGTCGACACGACGCTCGAGCCCGAAGCCCTGCTCGACGCCTGCCTTGATATCGAACGGTCGATGAAGAGGGTTCGCGACGAGCGCTGGGGGCCGCGCACGCTCGACATCGATGTGCTGACCTTCGAGGGCGTGGCGCAAGCGGGCGGGCGGCTGGAGTTGCCGCATCCGAGGATGACCGAGCGCGGTTTCGTACTGATGCCGCTTGCCGATTTCGCCGCCGACATGGCTGTTGGCGGCCGTCCGGTCGGCGACTGGCTGCAGCAGGCTGACGTCGCAGGCATCGAGGTTGCGGATGGTGACGTGAGCTGGTGGCGCGCAGGCGCCTGAACAGGACCGCAACGTAATCCACAGACGACAAAGCCCCGGTCGATGCCGGGGCTTTGACGTTTAATCGGGTGTTGAACGTTACTTGATGGAGCCGACAGCGATCGCGTCGATCTGGCGGTTGAGGCTGACGCCGATGACCGGCACCATCGTTTCTTCGACCTTGACCGAAATGGTGATGTTCATCGTCTGGTCGTCCTGCAGACGGGCGATCATGGCGCCATTCAGCTTCTTGCGATTGATGCCGACGACGACCTTGTCCTTGGCGACGTTGCCGGAAATGATATCCAGGCCCTTGCCCTCGGCGCCGTCGAGAAACTTGCCGGTATAGGTGTTGCCCTTCTGTGTGATCAGCGCCGACATCGGCTGCTTGAACACGCCGACGCGGCAGAAGCCGTCGAGCTTGATGCCGGTGTCATCGCCAGCAACCGGTTCGCCCGAGAGATCGCAGGTGAACTTGGTGCCCTTGTACTTGCCCGCGACGATCTCGCCCGGGCCCTTCCACTGGCCCGCGACCTTCTCGAAAAAGACCTTGTCCTTGGCGCCGGAAAAAGCCGGTGTCGCAAGGCCGACGGTGGCTGCAAGCGCGAAGGCGGCAGCGCCGCGAGCGATCAAAGAAGGGCGCGAGAACATAAACGATCCTTGATGGGTCAACGTCCGAAACTGAAAGCCACATTTGCGCGCAAATGGTTAACGGACGGTTTCTGCGCGGTGCGCGGCGCGGCTTCTTTGTGGCCGAAAAGCGGATTGACCACAGCATTTTTGGCTTAGGAAATACAGTGGGTTGGCGGATTTCGGCGAGCATTGTGCGGGGACATGAAACTTGCCCCAATCGCGCTACGTATAACCATGGGAAACGGGAGATTTCCATGGTTATAGCAGGACATGATTCCGAATCGACCGCGTCAAACGCACAGCAGAGCCTGGCGATATCGCGGCACCGGCTGACAACCCGGCTTACCCATTGGGGATGGGCCGGCGCGCTGTTCTTTCTGTTTCTCAGCGGCCTGCAGATCTTCAACGCGCACCCGGCACTCTATGTCGGGCAGCAGTCGGGTTTTGCCTTCGACAACAGCATCCTGTCGATTGGACCTGTTCGCGAGCGAAGCGGCGAGGTTCGCGGCCTGACGACAGTCTTGGGGCTGAGCGTTGACACCACCGGTGTCCTGGGCGTCAGCGGGCCGGAACAGGAGCGGGCCTATCGGGCTTTTCCGGCCTGGTTGACCTTGCCGTCCTACCAGGACCTCGCCACCGGCCGCGTCGTGCACTTCTTCTTCGCCTGGATGTTTGCCGTCGTCTATTCCATCTGGCTGGTCGCAAGCACGATCAACGGTCACCTGCGGCGGGACATTCTTCCCGCTTTGGCCGACATCCGCGCCTTGCCCGCGACCTTCATCGCGCATCTGCGGTTGCGCTTCGAACATGACGGGCGTTACAACAGCTTGCAGAAACTCTCCTACGGCATTGTTCTCCTGGTCTTTTTTCCTCTCATGATCGCGACAGGGCTGACGATGTCGCCGGGCATGGACGCCGGCTGGCCCTGGCTGGTTCAACTCTTTGGCGGCAGGCAGACGGCCCGCACGATCCATTTCGTCGTGATGCTGCTGCTCGTCGGCTTCTTCACTGTGCACATCGCCATGGTTTTTGCCGCTGGTCCAATCAACGAGATGCGGTCGATGATTACTGGGCGTTATCGCATCAGGCGTTCGGTGGACCGGGGAGGAAGGACATGAGCGCGTTCGTCCTCAGTCGCCGGCGCTTCCTGGCGGCGGCGGGGGCGACGGCCTCGTCGTTGCCGCTTGCCGGGTGCGACGCGCTCGATGGCCTCGTTGGCAACGGCAGTCGCGTGCGCGACTTTCTCGCATCCGCCAACAGCATTACTTACCGAGCACAGCGGCTGCTGGTGCCGGCTGATCGGCTGGCGCCGGAATTTGCCGAGAGCGAGATCCGGCAGGGGCAACGACCGAACGGCTCCACCGACCCGGGTGATGCGACCTATCTCGCGCTGAAGCAGGACGCCTTTGCCGGATACCGGCTTCGTGTTTCCGGCCTGGTCGAGCGACCGCTTCACCTGACGCTTGCAGAACTGCGAAACATGCCGTCGCGCACCCAGATCACTCGACACGACTGTGTCGAGGGCTGGAGCTGCATCGCCAAGTGGAGCGGCGTTGCCCTTACTCGCGTCCTCGATGAAGCCCGGGTGAAGCCCGAGGCGCGTTACGTGGTCTTTCATTGCTTCGACAGCATGCCGCTCGGCCTTGGCGGCTCGGTCGCCTATTACGAATCGATCGATATGCTCGATGCGCATCACCCGCAAACGATCCTCGCGTATGGCCTGAACGGCGCGGCTTTGCCGGTCGCTAACGGTGCTCCACTGCGCGTCCGGGTCGAACGCCAGCTGGGTTACAAGATGGCGAAATACATCAAGGCGATCGAAGTCGTTGCCGATCTCGCGCCCTTCGGTCGAGGGCGCGGCGGCTATTGGGAAGATCTCGGCTACGACTGGTATGCGGGGATCTAGTTTTGCTACCGCGCTATTTCTCGCCGCTTTCGCCAATCACGCGTCCGGCGCCGGGGCTGAGGTCGGCGAGAAAATCACCGATCCCGGGACGCTTCAGCGCGCGAAACGGCATCGGGCGGCAAAGGTCCATCGCGGCGATGCCGATGCGTGCGGTCATCAGGCCATTGATGACGCCTTCGCCCAGGCGCGCCGAGAGCTTCGAAGCCAGCCCGTGGCCGAGCACCTGCTGGATCAGGCTGTCGCCGGCGGCGATCGAGCCGGTGACGGCCAGATGAGCGATGACGTCACGCATCAGCCGCAGCAGACCGAGCGTGCCGGGGCGACCGCCGTAAAGTTCGGCCATGGCGCGGATCAGGCGGGCAGATTCGTAGAGGACGTAGCCGAGGTCGACGAGCGCCCGCGGGCTGACCGCCGTGACGATCGACACGCGCTTGGAAGCCGCGAGAATGAGGCGCCGCGCCTCGCGGTCGAGTGGGCTGAGCAGCTCGCGCTCGGTGAGTTCGATCACGTGCGGACCGTCGATGATCTCGCCTTCGCTTTCCTTCAGCCGTGTGCGCCCGCGCGCCGTCCGCGGATTGCTGGCCAGCAGATGGACGAGCTTTGCCTGCGCCGCGCGCGCGGGTTTCGCACTGGCCGAAGCGGCCGCCGCTTCCGTTTCCGCTTTCAGCTTCTGGATCGCCGTGAGCTGCATTAGCCCCGAAAATTCGCGGCCAACGACGATCAGCAGCGCCAGCAGTCCGATCGCGACGACGGCAAGTGCGGCGTAACCGAGCCAATCGGCACGCGCGAAGAGATCGCGAAGCAGGCGGTCGACCCAGAGGCCGGCAGCCAGTGACAGGATGATGCCGAGTGCGCCGGTCGCGATCTTGCCAACTGACAGGCGGCGCTTGCGAGGACTTGCTTCGGGCAAGGCGAGGGCCTCCACCGCAAGCGTGGTCTCACGGAAAGGGTCTTCCGCATCGGGTGTCAGCACCACATTGTCGTCGAAACTTGCGGGCGCGCGCCGCGCGCGCAGCTGCGGACGGGCCTCGGCGGGCTTGTCTTCGCCAACTGAAAAGGCGCCGGGACGGCGGCTGCGACCGTTGCTGTCGTCACTCATGCGAGCCGGTCTCCGAACAGGAATTGCATGGCCCGGTCGAGGCGGATATGCGGCACCGACAGTTTCAAGCCGCCGCCGGTTTCCTCAAGATGTGGCGGGCGGAAGCGAACAAAGCTGAGTTCCGGCAGCGGTTGAGCGCTTTCGAGATAGGTCGTCGCGCCGGACCGGGTCTCCATCGTCTTGAAAAGAACTTCAGGATCTTCCGGCAAGTCACCGGGAAATATCGCTGTTTTCCTTTCTCCATCGAAGATTTCGCCGTTGATCTTCTCGCCGGCGATCGGGGTGCCGACGATGACCGGCAGCGCATGGCCGTCGTGGTTGACGGTCGCTTCGCGGGTGGCCCGGACCGATGCGAGCGCCATGACCTCGAGGCCGGCGCCGCTCAATCCGATGCTTTCGGCGGCGCGATCGACGAGGCGCGCGGCGATGCGCTCCAGCCGGTCGTGGCTTTCGTGATGCAGGTGATCCGCCTTGGTTGCTGCGATCAGCACCTTGTCGATCCGTCGCGTCAGCAAGGACGAGAGCCAGCTGTTGGTCCCCGGACGGAAGCAGGCAAGTACGTCGGCCAACGCCTGCTCGAGATCGAGCAGCGCCTCCGGGCCGTTGTTGATCGCCTGCAGGGCATCGACGAGCACGATCTGCCGGTCCAGGCGCGCGAAATGCTCGCGAAAGAACGGGCTGACGACATGTTTCTTATAGGCTTCGTAGCGCCGCTCCATCATGGCCCAGAGCGAACCCTTTGGTGCGCGGCCCTCGGGTAGGTCCGGAAGCGGCGAAAAGGTGAGCGCCGGCGAACCTTCGAGGTCGCCCGGCATCAGGAAACGTCCAGGCGGCAGGGTCGAGGGCGAGCGTTCGTCCGCCTTGCAGGCCTTGAGATAGCCGGTGAAGCTCTCGGCGAGCCGGCGGGCGCTGCTTTCGTCGGCGGTCGCCGTCGAGCCAGCCGACGACGCAAGCGTCAGCCATTCGGCCGACAACTTCGCACGGCCAGGTGCACGGGCGCGCGCCACCGAATTGTTGCTGAACTCGCGGAAGTCCTGCGCGAGCAGGGGCAGGTCGAGCAGCCATTCGCCGGGATAGTCGACGATGTCGAGCGACAGCCGGCCCGGCGAGAACAGCCGGTTCCAGCCGCTGGCGCTCTCATATTCAAGGGTGATGCGCAGCTGCGAGATGGCGCGCGTGGAGTCTGGCCAGATGCGATCGCGCACCAGGGCTGCGATATGATCTTCATACTGGAAACGCGGCACGGCATCGTCGGGCTGCGGCTCGAGCCTGACCTTCGAGACCCGGCCCGAACGCACCGCCTCGAACACCGGCAGGCGCCCGCCGTTCAGCAGATTGTGCACCAGGGACGAGATGAAGACGGTCTTTCCCGAACGGGACAGGCCGGTGACGCCGAGCCGGATCGAGGGATTGACGAGGCCGGAGGCGCGGTCGGTGAGGTTGTCGAGCGCGATCAGCGCGTCGTCTTTGAAGCTGGTCAGGTTAGGCGCCAAGTCTTGGTCTTTCTTGCGGCGTGTTTCCCGGGGTCGTTCGCATCGTCAAGCCCGCCGAACGACGATCGGCTGCGGGCTGCCTCCGCGATATAGGCACTAATTGCGGCGCCGCAACGCGCACGTGTCAATTCTTCTTACGGTGCGCCTTCATGGCGTCGGCAACAGCAGCGATACCAGGCGGGCGGAGGTGGCGTCAGACGGCAGATCCAGAATGGCCAGGCCAGCCGGCGGATATCCATCGGGAAGCGCCTCGCGGGCGGCCTCGTCGCCCACCAGGTTGCAGAGCAATTGTTCGATCATCGGATTGTGGCCGACGAGCATCAGCGCGTTTACATGCCGGTGCGCATCGATGAGGTCGAGATAGATGCTCGTCGGACCGGAGTAGAGCGCATCGATGTAGCGGATATCCAGCTCTTCGCTGACCGTGCGGAAGAACGGCTCGGCCGTTTCGCGGCAGCGCACCGCCGTCGAACAGAGGATGCGGTCGGGGCGGATGCCCTGGTCTGCGGCCGTCTGGGCAAGCCGCTCCGCATCGATGTAGCCGACCTCGTCCAGCGACCGATCGAAATCGCGTTGGCCCGGCAGGGCCCAGCCGGAACGGGCGTGCCGCAGGAGGTAGAGGCGGAGAGCCTTGGGGGCGCTGTCTTGCATCGATCGGTTCCGGCGTTGCCTGCCGGTTGCAGCGACAGGGTAGAATTTTGCCGGCTTTCATGTCGGCCGGCAGACCGTCACCTTTCCCCGCACGCACCGTAAAGATCAAGCTGGCCGCCGTGATTTTTTCGGGGACTGCCGGTGCTGCGCTTTGCCGCGGTCGTTAATGGACGGTAAAATGGCGCAAACACGTCATTGTCACTTTTCAGCGAGCAGAGGCGGCGGCTTCGGTGGGCGCAAGTTGGAAATCAAGATCCGATGTGTAATTTTGATGAAATATTCGTCAGTTAGCCTGAAGCGCTAGCAACATTAAAATACGGTTGAGTGTCTGTTGCGAGGCTTGAATCACAGCTTCCATAGGTCTATACACCGCCGCAATGAGATGTTCTTCAGGAGAATCGCGTTGAGTGAGAAGATCGATCTTAGTACCTTCGTCCTTTCCGAGGACGATGAATTCATGAATGCCAACCACCGGGCGTACTTCCGGGCCAAGTTGAACGCTTGGAAAAACGACATCCTTCGCGAGGCACGCGAGACACTGGATCACTTGGCAGAGGAGAGCGCCAATCATCCGGATCTCGCAGACAGGGCTTCTTCCGAAACTGATCGGGCAATCGAGCTCAGAGCCAGGGACCGCCAGCGCAAGCTGATCTCCAAGATCGATGCGGCGTTGCAGCGTCTCGACGAAGGTACCTACGGCTACTGCGAAGAAACAGGCGAGCCGATCGGCCTGAAGCGACTGGACGCCCGTCCGATCGCGACCCTCTCGATCGAGGCGCAGGAGCGCCACGAGCGGCGGGAAAAGGTCTACCGGGACGAATAAGCTTTCGGGCTTTCGTAACAGTCTGAAAAAAGGCGCGGGTCAAACCGCGCCTTTTTCCGTTGTCCCGAATTTATTCCGAAGCATCGAAGCGGCTCTTCGCTTCGATGCCTGGGCTCAGACAAGTATCTCGCTGCCGTCGCGATGCCTGACGTCGCCGCCAGGCCAATGCGGCAATCAGGGCTTCCGCCCGGCGGAAATGTCGGCCAGCATGCGGTTCATCTCTTCTTCGATTGTCGGCTCCTTATGACCGCCGTCGGCGACAGGCGCGCCAAGCGTCGGCTCCTGACGGCCGGAATGGGCCGGCGCACGGTTTTCCGGAGTGACCGATGTTGCCGGACCCAGGCGCTGCAGGTCGCCGGTGATCTCCGCGTCGAGAAGGCGCTCGAAATCAGAAAGGGCGGTCGCAGGAGCCGGCTGCGGTTGGGGCTGAGGCTGCGACTGGATGATCGCTGCGGGGCGCTGAAGCTGCTGGGCCGGCTGCATCTGAATGGGTTGCGGCTGTACAGTCTGCGCCATTGCCACAGGGCGGTTCATGGCTGCATCGACGTTGACCGCGGGTGCTGCGACGGAGGTGATAGACGGGCTCTCGGGTGCGGGCTGGGCGACAGGGCGAGCGAGAGGGCGCTGCTCTGCAGCAAGGGCAGGTGCTGCCACCGGGCGCTGTTCGGCCGTAACGCGCATGGGCGCCACCGGCTCGACGCGAGCGACCGGCTGTTCCTCTGTCCGGGTGATGGGGCGAACTGGCGTCGCGACGACGGGTGCGGCCTGCATCGACGGCGCGGGCTGCTGAACGGGTTCCCTGACTGCCGGACGGCTTTCACCCACTGGTTCGGTCACCTTGCGTTCGATGACAGCAGAGCGTTCGCTGACGGCCGGGCGCTCGTCGCCGCCGGCGACGATCCGGCTTTCGATGACGATATCCGTCGGCCCGCCGATCATGATCAGGTGCTCGACATCGTCGCGGCGCACGAGCACGAGACGGCGCCGGGTGTCCACAGCGGCAGCATCGAGCACGGCCAGGCGCGGCTGGCGGTTCTTGCCGCCACGGATGAATGGCGAGGAAGGACGGTTGCGCATGATCCAGAGCACAGCCACGAGGCACAAAAGTCCAATCGCGACCGCTGCAGCGGCGACGACGAACCGGCTGCCGTTGTCGGCGATGATCGTTTCCATCATAGGGTGAACTCCTTCTGCCTTTCGAGTGGCAGTATTTGACGGCTTTTTTCGGGCTCGGACAAGCACTTCGCCGACATTCCCTGTGAATTGGCTCGAATGCTTCCGCACAGGTGCTTTTTGCTGTTATCTCTGATTGTTAAAGATGATTCTTGTCCGAATGATCGAGGGCGTGTCGGCTATGGCCGATTTTGCCCGGCGGTTTGAGCGGATGCCGGCCGGAAGGGCTGGGCCGCGCCGCGCGCGGCGCCGGCCGCGTAAGAGGACCCGATGACGAAATTGCGGCAGTCAGGCGACTACCAGATGCCGGTTGTTGACCGTGGCGTCAGGCCCGGAACCGTGCTGCGGATCGTGCTGCTCGCGATCGTCCTCACCGTCTCGGCCATCGCCTTCGTGATCTTCCGGAACCAGATGGAAAATGAGATCGTGCTCGGCATCCTCGGCGTTCTCGCCATGGTCGGCATCTTCTTTCTCGTGTCCTCGGTCATCGGCTTCATCGAGGTGATGCCGCAATCGCGCCCGGACGAACTGGCGCGTGCCTTTCTCGATGCGCATGAGGACGGCACGATCGTCACGGACCGGAAGGGCCGGATCATCTACGCCAACGCCGCCTATGGCGCGCTCACGGGCGCGAGGAACGCTGCCGGCATCCAATCGCTCGAAACGATCCTGTCGCGCAATCGCGAGGCGACGGAAGCAATCTACCGGCTGACCAACGGCCTGCACGAGGGCAAGCAGGGGCATGAGGAATTCCGCCTGCTGAAGCCGCTTGCGACCGGTGCGGCCACCGGCTCCGGCGCCCATTGGTTCCGGCTGAAGGCACGCGTGCTGCCGCTCGAAGACAGCGAGCGCAATCCGCTCTATCTCTGGCAGATCGCCGACATCACTGCCGAACGCGATGACCAGGAGCGCTTCTTCAAGGAATTGCAGAACGCGATTGATTATCTTGATCACGCACCCGCCGGCTTCTTCTCCGCCGGCCGCAAGGGCGAGATCTTCTATATCAACGCCACGCTTGCCGACTGGCTCGGCATCGATCTCACCAAGTTCCAGCCGGGCTCGATAAGTATCGGCGATCTGGTGGCCGGCGAGGGGCTGACGCTCGTCCAGGCGGTGCAGGCCGAACCGGGTCTGAAGAAGACCAAGATGCTCGACCTCGACCTGCGCAAGTTGAACGGCCAGAGCCTGCCGGTGCGCATGATCCACCGTGTCTCCTCGACCCGTGACGGCGCGCCCGGCGAAAGCCGCACCATCGTCATGTCGCGCGAGGGCGGCGAGGACAGCGACCAGTCGGCGTCGAGCGCAGCGATGCGCTTTACCCGCTTCTTCAACAATACGCCGATGGCGATCGCCTCGGTCGACGGCAATGGCCGGATCCTGCGCACCAACGCGCCGTTCCTGAAGCTGTTTTCCAGTCTCGTCTCGCAGGACGACGTCGAGCGCGGCGCGCTGATCGATGCCGTGGTGCACGAAACCGAGAAGCTTCGCCTGCACGACGCGCTGGCGGCCGCCAAGGACCGGCAGGGCGACATCGCGCCGATCGACGCGCTGCACCCGACCGATGGCGAGCGCCATTTCCGCTTCTACGTCAATGCCGTGATCGACCAGACCGATCAGGCGCCGGAGGAAGCGGCGATCATCTATGCGCTGGAGATTACCGAGCAGAAAGCGCTCGAAAACCAGATGGCGCAGACGCAGAAGATGAACGCCGTGGGCACGCTTGCCGGCGGCATCGCGCACGACTTCAACAACGTGCTGACGGCGATCCTGCTGTCCTCCGACCACCTGCTTCTGTCTGCCCGGCCGGCCGATCCGAGCTTCGCCGACCTGATGGAGATCAAGCGCAACGCCAACCGTGCCGCTGTTCTCGTGCGGCAGCTGCTTGCTTTCTCGCGCAAGCAGACGATGCGGCCGACGGTGCTCAACATGACCGACGTGATCGGCGACCTGCGCATGCTGGTCGACCGCATGACCGGAACGAACGTCAAGGTCGAGGTCGACTATGGTCGCGATCTCTGGCCGGTCCGGACCGATCTCGGCCAGTTCGAACAGGTGCTTTTGAACCTCGCGGTCAACGCCCGCGACGCCATGCCCCAAGGCGGCATCATTACACTTCGCACCCGCAATCTGCCGGCGGCGGAGGTTTCGGCCTTCGGACGCCGTGAGCTGCCGGAGGAAGACTTCGTGATGGTGGAAGTTTCCGACCAGGGAACAGGTATTGCGCCCGAAATCCTCGACAAAATCTTCGAGCCGTTTTTCACGACCAAGGAAGTGGGCAAGGGCACCGGTCTCGGCCTGTCGATGGTCTATGGCATCGTCAAGCAGTCGGGCGGCTACATCTATCCGGAATCGGAAGTGGGCAAGGGCACGACCTTCCGCATCCTCTTGCCGCGCCATATCGAGGTGCCGGTTGCGCCCGAGGAGCCCGCGCAGGCAGGCACCGGAACCGTTGCTGCGCCGGTGGTGCAGACGATAGCGGCTCCCGTGGTCAAGACCGAGGAGCCGACCGATCTCACCGGAGATTCGGCAGTCGTGCTGCTCGTCGAGGACGAGGAGGCTGTTCGCCGCGGCGGCAAGCGCATGCTGGAAACGCGCGGCTACACCGTCTACGAAGCGGGCTCCGGCGTCGAGGCGCTCGACATCATGGACGAGCTCAACGGCGCCGTCGATATCGTCGTATCCGACGTGGTGATGCCGGAAATGGACGGACCGACGCTCCTGA
This sequence comes from Ensifer sp. Root558, assembly GCF_001427045.1. Classification (NCBI taxonomy): domain Bacteria; kingdom Pseudomonadati; phylum Pseudomonadota; class Alphaproteobacteria; order Hyphomicrobiales; family Rhizobiaceae; genus Ensifer; species Ensifer sp. Root558. The sequence goes on from NZ_LMGC01000001.1 coordinate 810,914, forward strand.
CCGAACTGCGCAAGAAGTACCCGGACCTGAAGTTCATCTTCGTCTCGGGCTATGCCGAAGACGCCTTTGCCCGCAACCTGCCGGCGGATGCCAAGTTCGGCTTCCTGCCGAAACCGTTCTCGCTGAAGCAGCTGGCGGTATCCGTGCGCGAAATGCTCGATTCCTAGAGCCGTTGAACGCCAGAGGATATCGACCGGGGTCGGCGCTGGGTACGTTAGGCTTCCGCCCCTAGTCGTTCTGCTGCCTTGACCAAGGCCCATTGGCCGAGGCGCGCGTTGCCGACCAGCCGGGAGGAAGATCGGCTATCTCGTCAAGGTCGGTGTGGCGCTCGACGACCTCCGCCATCGCGACCACCAGCACTTTCGCCATGTCGATCGGTGCGCCATCTGTAAACGCCCATGAATGATCGTCTTCATGATGTGTTGCGACGAGAACCGGGTGCCCCGCGAGCACCGAGCGGCAGGTAACGCAGGCAACATCAGGTGCTTGATCAAACTTCCAACGCATCGTCAGCCTTCGCCAATGTAAAAAGCCCGGCGCTTGCGGGCCGGGCTTCTCTATTTCTCGCCGTTTCTTACCGGATTACTTCACGTTCAACGCGACGGCGATCTCGCCGGCAAGCCGGGCATTGTTCTCGACCAGCGCGATGTTGGTCTCGAGGCTGCGGCCCTCGGTCATTTCGAAGAGGTTGCTGAGCAGATAGGGCGTGACCGCCTTGCCGGTGATCTCGTCGTTCTCGGCATTGTCGAGCGCGCGGGCGATATAGATTTCCATCTCTTCGCGCGGGATCTCGGCAGCTTCCGGAACCGGATTGGCGACCAGCATGCCGCCTTCGACGCCGAGCAGCTCGCGCATGGTCTGGAAGTTGGCGATCGCGGCCGGGCTGTTCAGCATCAGCGGGCTCTTGAGGCCGCTGTCGCGTGACCAGAAGGCCGGGAAGATTTCGCTGTCATAGGTGACGACCGGAACGCCGCGGGTCTCGAGCACTTCGAGCGTCTTCGGAATGTCGAGGATCGCCTTCGCGCCGGCGCAGACGACGATGACACCGGTGCGGGCGAGTTCATCGAGGTCGGCGGAGATGTCAAAGGAGAGCTCCGCGCCACGGTGCACGCCGCCGATGCCGCCGGTCGCAAAGACGCGGATGCCGGCGCGGGCAGCAGCGATCATCGTCGCGGCGACGGTGGTCGCGCCGGTGCGGCGCTCGGCGATCGCGAAGGCGAGATCGGCGCGCGAGACCTTCATCGCGCCCTGGGTCTTGGCCAGTTCTTCGAGCTTGGCATCGTCAAGGCCGATATGCAGTACGCCATGAATGACGGCGATGGTCGCCGGCACGGCACCCTGTTCGCGGATGATCGCTTCAACGCTGCGGGCCATGTTCAGGTTGCCCGGGTAGGGCATGCCATGGGTGATGATGGTCGATTCCAGCGCCACGATCGGCGCGCCACGCGCCTTGGCGGCTGCGACCTCGTCGGAATATTCCATCGGCAGGAAGGGGGAAGCGGGTTTGGTCATGGTCTTTCCTTGGGAGTTCTGCTGGCAAATGTCATGACAGCATTTGGGGCGCGGGCACAAGGGCCAGCGCCTGTTCGAGATTGGCCGCGGACATCTCTTCGGATGCGGCCAAGGGAGAACGCAACGTCAAACCGGCGGCTGCGATGCCGTGCCGCAGGCAATCGGCGATATCGCGGCCGGCAAGGCGGGCGGAAAGGAAGCCGGAGGCGAGCGCGTCGCCAGCGCCGGTGACGTCGGCAAGGGCGGGCAGGGCCGGCGGCACGACGACACAGGCGCTGTCGCCCTCGAAGGCAACGACCGTACGGCCGCCCCGGGTCACGACGCCTCCGTTGATGCCCAGACCGCGCAACAGGGCCGGCCATTCTTCCGCCTCGGCCGCCTCCTTGCCGGCCAGCGCCCGCGCCTCGGATTCGTTCATGAACAGGAACGAGAGATGCGAGAGGCACGGCCGATAGCGGATGACCTTGGCCGGCGAAACAGCGATGCCGGCGACGAGGCGGCCGTTGCCGGCAGCCGACTGGGCAAGTGCGGCGATCGTTTCTTCCGGCAGGTTGGCATCGGTCAGCACCAGCTTGCTCGCGGCGATGACCTCGCGGAGCGCCCGCCGCTGCAACTGCCGTGGCGAGAACAGCCGGTAGAGCTCCATGTCGGCAAGCGCAATCACCAGATTGCCGTCGTTTTCGAGGATCGCCGTATAGCTCGGCGTCTGGCGATCAAGAAAGGTGAGGGGACTGTCGATGACGCCAGCGGCGGCCGCGGCTGCGGTCACCATCTCGCCGGCCGCATCACCGCCGCGGGTGCTGATCATGCGCACGCTGTGGCCAAGCCGCGCCAGGTTGCGCGCGGCATTGAAACCACCGCCGCCCGCTTCTTCGAACCAGCTTCCCGGATTGCTCGATCCGGGCGCTGTCGTTCCCGATATACGGCCGCGCCTGTCGATATGCGCGCCACCGAAAACGGCGATGTCAGCTTGCGTCATGAATGTTCCTCTGCTTGGCCTATCGGCCGAATATCTGTTGGCATCCTGCAATGCCGCGTCGCAAAGCGCCACGCGCCCGACCTGCTCAAAGTCTCATGCGCAGGCGAATCGGCCGAGCCTTGCCGGGCAGGTTCGAAGGGCTGGCGCCAACATTCGAAAACTCTGGTTTCGTTCCGTGAACAAGAATCGAACGTATCGTGAAAAGCTATTGTTTTTCAATGCGTTGTCGCGCTCTTGCAAATACGGAACAAAACATGTACAAAAACTCCTGCGGCGGCTTCATTGCCTCGGTAGCTTCAATAACCTAAAGGTGGACCAAATGGCACAAAACTCTTTGCGGCTCGTAGAGGACAAATCGGTGGATAAAAGCAAGGCACTTGAAGCGGCACTTTCCCAGATCGAACGTTCGTTCGGTAAGGGATCGATCATGAAGCTCGGTGGGAAGGACAGCATCATTGAGATCGAGACGGTTTCGACCGGCTCTCTCAGCCTCGACATCGCGCTCGGCATTGGCGGCCTGCCGAAGGGCCGCATCGTTGAAATTTACGGCCCGGAAAGCTCGGGTAAGACGACGCTGGCGCTGCAGACCGTCGCCGAAGCACAGAAGAAGGGCGGCATCTGCGCCTTCGTCGATGCTGAACACGCGCTTGACCCGGTTTATGCCCGCAAGCTCGGCGTCGATCTCGAAAACCTCTTGATCTCGCAGCCCGACACCGGCGAGCAGGCTCTGGAAATCACCGACACACTGGTGCGCTCCGGCGCGATCGACGTTCTCGTCGTCGACTCGGTTGCCGCACTTGTGCCGCGCGCCGAAATCGAAGGCGAAATGGGCGACAGCCTGCCGGGCATGCAGGCCCGCCTGATGAGCCAGGCGCTGCGCAAGCTGACGGCGTCGATCTCCAAGTCGAACTGCATGGTCATCTTCATCAACCAGATCCGCATGAAGATCGGCGTCATGTTCGGTTCGCCGGAAACCACCACCGGCGGCAACGCGCTGAAGTTCTACGCCTCGGTTCGCCTCGACATCCGCCGCATCGGCTCGGTCAAGGAGCGCGAAGAGGTCGTCGGCAACCAGACCCGCGTCAAGGTCGTCAAGAACAAGATGGCGCCTCCCTTCAAGCAGGTCGAATTCGACATCATGTATGGCGAGGGCGTATCGAAGACCGGCGAACTGGTCGACCTCGGCGTCAAGGCCGGCATCGTCGAAAAGTCTGGCGCCTGGTTCTCCTACAACAGCCAGCGTCTCGGCCAGGGCCGCGAGAACGCCAAGACGTTCCTGCGCGACAATCCGGATCTCGCGCGCGAAATCGAGACGGCGCTGCGCCAGAACGCCGGCCTGATCGCTGATCGGTTCCTCGAGAATGGCGGTCCGGAAGCGGACGACGGTGACGAGCCGCCGGAAACATAAGCCGCTCGGTCCACTGAGGTTACCAGAAAACCGGTCGTCCCGTGGGCGGCCGGTTTTTTGCTGGCGTCTGGACAGTCGGATATGTGAGCGATAAAAGCCTTTGGTTCCGGCGACCCAGCGCGTTGGAGGGTGCGGTCACCACGGGTGGCCGCAGGGTTTAGGGACAATGGCTTAGTGGCGCGGCATGGGCCGGACGCGGGCCGGAATCGGTGCTTAAGAATAGGACGCAAGATGAGCGGCGTGAATGAAATCCGGTCGACCTTTCTCGACTATTTCCGCAGGAACGGTCACGAGGTCGTGTCGTCGAGCCCGTTGGTGCCGCGCAACGACCCGACATTGATGTTCACCAATGCCGGCATGGTGCAGTTCAAGAACGTCTTCACCGGCCTGGAGCAGCGTCCCTATTCGACGGCCGTTACGGCGCAGAAGTGCGTTCGCGCCGGCGGCAAGCACAACGACCTCGACAATGTCGGCTACACCGCGCGTCACCACACCTTCTTCGAAATGCTCGGCAACTTCTCCTTCGGCGATTACTTCAAGGAGAACGCGATCGAGCTCGCCTGGAACCTGATCACCAAGGAGTATGGCCTCGACGCCAAGCGCCTGCTGGTCACGGTTTACCACACCGACGACGAGGCCTTCGATCTCTGGAAGAAGATCGCCGGTTTCTCCGACGACCGCATCATCCGCATCCCGACCAGTGACAACTTCTGGGCCATGGGAGATACCGGCCCCTGCGGCCCGTGCTCGGAAATCTTCTACGACCACGGCGACCATATCTGGGGCGGACCTCCGGGCTCGGCCGACGAAGACGGCGACCGCTTCATCGAGATCTGGAACCTCGTCTTCATGCAGTACGAGCAGATCACCAAGGAAGAGCGGGTCAACCTGCCGCGTCCGTCGATCGATACCGGCATGGGCCTCGAGCGTCTCGCAGCCGTCCTCCAGGGCGAACACGACAACTACGACATCGACCTCTTCCGCGCGCTGATCGCGGCTTCGGAAGAAGCGACCGGCGTCAAGGCTGAGGGCGACCGTCGCGCCAGCCATCGCGTCATTGCCGACCACCTGCGTTCGTCCGCCTTCCTGATCGCCGACGGCGTGCTGCCGTCGAACGAAGGCCGCGGCTACGTGCTTCGCCGCATCATGCGTCGTGCGATGCGTCACGCCCAGCTGCTCGGCGCCCAGGATCCGTTGATGTGGAAGCTCTTGCCGGCACTCGTCGGCCAGATGGGCCGCGCCTATCCGGAACTGGTGCGCGCCGAAGCGCTGATCTCCGAGACGCTGAAGCTTGAGGAAACCCGTTTCCGCAAGACGCTGGAGCGCGGTCTCAATCTGCTGTCCGACGCATCTGCCGATCTGTCTGAAGGCGACCAGTTCAACGGTGAAACCGCCTTCAAGCTCTACGACACCTACGGCTTCCCGCTCGACCTGACCCAGGACGCGCTGCGCGCCAAGGGCATCACCGTCGATACCGACGCCTTCTCGGTTGCCATGGAGCGCCAGAAGGCCGAAGCCCGCGCCAACTGGGCCGGTTCCGGTGAAGCTGCGACCGAAACCATCTGGTTCGAGCTCAAGGAAAAGCACGGCGCGACCGATTTCCTCGGCTATGACACCGAGACCGCCGAGGGCGTGATCCAGGCGATCGTGCGCGATGGCGCTGTCGTAGCAACCGCCGCCAAGGGCGACACCGTCCAGGTGGTGCTCAACCAGACGCCGTTCTACGGCGAATCGGGCGGCCAGATGGGCGATACCGGCACGATCACGACGGAAAGCGGCAAGCTCACCGTCACCGACACGCAGAAGCGCGGCGAGGGGCTCTTCGTCCACTTCGCGACCGTGGCCGAAGGCACGGTCAAGACCGGCGACGCCGCCCAGCTCGACGTCGATCACGCCCGCCGCTCGCGCCTGCGCGCCAACCATTCGGCAACGCACCTCCTGCATGAGGCGCTTCGCGAAGTGCTCGGCACCCACGTGGCCCAGAAGGGCTCTCTGGTAGCGCCGGAACGCCTGCGCTTCGACGTTTCTCATCCGAAGCCGATGACGGCCGAGGAGCTGAAGGTCGTTGAAGAGATGGCCAACGAGATCATCGTCCAGAACACGCCGGTGACCACGCGTCTGATGAGCGTCGATGATGCGATTGCCGAAGGTGCGATGGCGCTCTTCGGCGAGAAGTACGGCGACGAGGTTCGCGTCGTCTCGATGGGCCGCGGCATCCACGGCTCCAAGGCCAACCGCGCTTACTCCGTCGAACTCTGCGGCGGCACGCACGTGTCTGCCACCGGTGACATCGGCCTGGTGCGCGTCGTCTCGGAAAGCGCCGTCGGCGCCGGCGTTCGTCGCCTCGAGGCGCTGACCGGTGAAGCGGCACGCGCTTATCTGAACGAGCAGGACGAGCGCGTGAAGACGCTCGCCAACACGCTGAAGGTTCAGCCGGGCGACGTGCTCGGCCGCGTCGAGGCGCTGCTCGACGAGCGCCGCAAGCTGGAACGCGAGCTGACTGAGGCCAAGAAGAAGCTGGCACTCGGTGGTGGCGGCGAAGCGGGTTCGGCCGATGCCGCCCGCGAAATCGCCGGCGTTCGCTTCCTCGGCAAGGTCGTTTCGGGCGTCGAGCCCAAGGATCTGAAGAGCCTGGCCGATGACGGCAAGAAGAGCCTCGGCTCCGGCGTCGTTGCCTTCGTCGGCGTTTCCGGCGATGGCAAGGCAAGCGCGGTCGTTGCCGTGACCGACGACTTGACCTCGAAGCTCAGCGCCGTTGACCTCGTTCGCGTCGCATCCGCCGCTCTCGGCGGAAAGGGCGGCGGCGGCCGTCCCGACATGGCCCAGGCCGGCGGTCCGGATGGCGACAAGGCGGCCGAAGCGATCGAAGCGGTGGCCGTCGCACTCGCCGGCTGATTGGTACCCGCAGCGGTGGCCGTCGCACTCGCCGGCTGATTGGTACCCGCAGCAGAATAGGAAAAGGGGCGTCCGTTGCGGCGCCCTTTTTGTTTGCATCGGGCAGGGCTTGTGTAGCTTCACGCTCGCGGTCCCGCGAGCCCCCTCCGGTCGTGCGTGTCATACCCCGCCGGATCACCAGCCCACACGAACAGAGCCTCGGCGCCTCGGACGGTCAAACCGAAACGTGATTGCTGGCCAAGGCACCGTTCTGGGGTCCTGTATCGCGGAAGGCTCGTACAAATCTCAGTCGAAGCACGCCCGCAACTCCGCAGGATTTGTCAAATTGAGCTATGGTCTACCCATCCGTGAGCAAAGCGCGAAAGGTTGGACATGGAAGAGCGGGTAGCGTGGGCGACCTATGAACGGCGTCTGCACCGGGTCAGCGACTATATCTACGGTCATCTCGACGGCGATCTCGACCTTGATCGCCTTTCCGAGATTGCCTGTCTGTCGCCGCACCATTGGCACCGGATCTACCGGGCCGTTCACCGCGAGACGCTGGCAGGAACGGTGAAGCGGCTGCGGCTGCAGCGGGCAGCGGCCGATCTCGCCCAGACCGATCTTCCTGTCGAAACGATCGCGCAGCGCTCTGGCTATCCCAATCTGCAATCCTTCAACCGCACCTTCAAGGCCGCCTATGGGCTGCCGCCGGCGCGATACCGCAAGGAAGGGAGCCATGTCGCCTTTGAAACCGCTTCAACGGAAGGAATTCCAGACATGTATGAAGTCACCCTGAAGGACGTCGAAGCCTTCGACCTCGTCGGCGTCGCCCACACCGGCTCCTATATGGAGATCGGCAAGGCGTTCGAGACGCTCTATGGCACCCTCTTTTCACGGCAATTGTTCCGGCCGGACATGGAGATGATCGGCATCTACCTCGACGATCCGGAACTGGTGCCGGCGGAAAAACTGCGCTCCTTTGCCTGCGTCAGCGCGCGCGGACCGATGCCGGCGGAGGCGCCGTTGACCCCGCAGCATCTCGACGGCGGCCGCTATGCGGTGCTTCGCCACAAAGGCCCTTACGCGGATATGCCGAAGGCCTACCATTGGCTCTACGGCACATGGCTGCCGCAGTCCGGCCGCGATATCCGCGACAGCCTGATGTTCGAGAAATATCTCAACAATCCCCGCGAAGTTGCGCCGACCGAACTCTTGAGCGAGATCTATCTGCCTTTGAAGTGACAGACACCCGAGCACACACCCGCAATTGACGAATCAGTGTCCGAGCGGCACCTTTTGGTTCGGCGTGGCCTGCGCCGAACCTCCAAAGATCGTCCCCAGCACGATCCTTTCACGGAGGCAAAGGGGCTTCAGTCTCGGGTCGCAATCTCGGTCCCACCGTTTCGGGTCCGGTTGCTGGGGAACTTGCCCGAGACGCGAAAGGCCCTGTGATGACTGAAAACCGAAATTTCAAACGGCGTGTTCGCGCCCGTGCCGCCAAGACCGGCGAATCCTATACAACTGCACTCATGCATCTTCGCCAGGCTTCGGCGGAAGACTTGGTGGCGCAACCAAGATTGCTGCGCCTGGCCGTGGCGCAATCCGGCTATTTCGACGATCCCCGCGATGCGGCGGCACTTCACCATGCCGGCGAAGGGATCCGACACCTGATGCGGGAGGCGCATCGGGCCGGCGCGCGGGTGCTGCATTTCCCCGAGGGCGCGACGTGCTTTCCGAACAAGCGCATCATGTCGACGATCGGTCCGCGCGAAATAGGCCCGTCCGATTGGCGCCGTTTCGAGTGGACGGTTCTGCGCAAAGAGCTTGATGCCATACGGACGTTGGCGCGGGACCTCGGGCTATGGACGGTCCTTGGATCCGTTCACAAGCTCACCGAACCGCATCGCCCGCACAACAGCCTCTATGTGATCTCGGATAAGGGGGCGGTCGCGACACGCTACGATGAGCGCATGCTGTCGAACACCAAGGTCTCGTTCATGTACACGCCCGGAACGATCCCTTTGACGTTCGAGGTCGACGGCGTCCGCTTCGGCTGCGCGCTCGGCATCGAGTGCCACTTTCCCGAGATTTTCGGCGAATACGAACAGCTGAACGTCGATTGCGTGCTGTTTTCGACCTCCGGCGGCGCTCTGGCGAACGACATTGCCTTTGCCGCCGAGGTGCAGGGGCATGCTTCGATCAATCGCTATTGGGCGAGTTTTGCGGTTCTCGCGCAGCCCGGCCTGACGGCTCCTTCAGGGATTGTTTCGCCCGACGGGCAATGGGCGGTCCGATGCAGCGGGGATGGACCATCGATCGTCGTGGCGGATATCGGCAGGGACCCCGTCGATCCGGCCCGGCCATGGCGCCGGAGCGCGAGAGGCGGGATCTACGACCCACATATCGTCAGCGACGATCCGCGCAGCAGCAGCCGCGACATGTTCTAGCAGTCGCTGCCGGTAGCATGGCCGCGCTCGCCTTGAAGTCGTGCGAGTACCGGCTGCAGTCCGGCGCCGATCCGCGTTCCGGAATTTTGATCGGTCCAAAAAAGAAACCCGGCGCGAGGCCGGGTTTCGTTGTCTCTTCGACTGGAGCCTATCAGGCAGCCATGGCCTTCTGCAGGTTCTCGTCGATCTTGTCGAGGAAGCCGGTGGTCGAGAGCCACGGCTGATCGGGACCGATGAGGAGCGCCAGGTCCTTGGTCATGAAGCCGGCTTCGACGGTGTCGACGCAGACCTTCTCAAGCGTTTCGGAGAACTTTGCGAGTTCGGCGTTGCCGTCGAGCTTGGCGCGATGAGCGAGACCACGGGTCCAGGCAAAGATCGAGGCGATCGAGTTGGTCGAGGTTTCTTCGCCCTTCTGGTGCTGGCGGTAGTGGCGGGTAACCGTGCCGTGCGCGGCTTCGGCTTCGACCGTCTTGCCATCCGGCGTCATCAGAACCGAAGTCATCAGGCCGAGCGAGCCGAAGCCCTGGGCGACGATGTCCGACTGCACGTCGCCGTCGTAGTTCTTGCACGCCCAGACGTAGCCGCCGGACCACTTCAGGGCCGAAGCGACCATGTCGTCGATCAGGCGGTGTTCGTACCAGATCTTCAGTTCCTTGAACTTCTCGGCGAATTCGGCGTCGAACACCTGCTGGAAGATGTCCTTGAAGCGACCGTCATAGACCTTGAGGATGGTGTTCTTGGTCGACAGGTACACCGGAACCTTGCGCTGGATACCGTAGTTGAACGACGCGCGCGCGAATTCGGTGATCGAATCGTCCAGGTTGTACATACCCATGGCAACGCCGGCCGACGGTGCGTCGAAAACGTCGTATTCGATTTCCTTGCCGTCTTCACCGACGAACTTCATCGTCAGCTTGCCCTTGCCCGGGAACTTGAAGTCGGTGGCGCGGTACTGGTCGCCGAAGGCGTGACGGCCGACGATGATCGGCTTGGTCCAGCCCGGAACCAGGCGCGGAACGTTCTTGCAGATGATCGGCTCGCGGAAGATGACGCCGCCGAGGATGTTGCGGATCGTGCCGTTCGGCGACTTCCACATCTTCTTCAGCTTGAACTCCTCGACGCGGGCTTCATCCGGCGTGATCGTGGCGCACTTGACGCCGACGCCGTGCTTCTTGATCGCGTTGGCGGCGTCGATCGTTACCTGGTCTTCAGTAGCATCGCGGTTTTCGACGCTGAGGTCGTAATATTCCAGATCGACGTCGAGGTAGGGATGGATCAGCTTGTCCTTGATGAACTGCCAGATGATGCGGGTCATCTCATCGCCGTCGAGTTCGACGACCGGATTGGCGACCTTGATCTTTGCCATGAATATGCCTCGTAGCTTATGCGGGACAGCGGGAGCGATGTCCCTTCCTCTCTGAAAAATCCTGTGCCCTATAGCACTCAGAACCGACAAGGCAAAGCATGCTTGGCTGAAACTTTGGATGGAGGTGGAGACGGACCTCGGACGGCTCTTCGCCACCGCTTTTCGACGCCTGCTTTCGTCGCGCCGGCCTTGCAAAGATCGCATCTGCCGCTATGCAGGAAGAACCGGCGAAGGCGGCGCGCGTCCACAGGCGGCCGCGGGACAGGCAAAGGCTTCCGATGGCACTTCGTTCCCGTATGCGCGATTGGCTTCTTGCCAACGATCCGGCCTTTTCCCGCCTGCGGCAGGCCTCGCGCATCACCGCGACCATCGTCGTTTCCATCCTGCTGCTGATGGCGTTTCATTACCTCGTCGCACCGCTGCCGCCGGCCGCCTTCGGGCTTGCGGCGTCGCTGTCGATCGAAGGGGGACTGGCGGTGCGCGATCGCACCATTGCCGGCCAGCGGCTCACCCGCATCATCGCGGTCCTCGTCGGCGTTTCGATGGTCGGGCTTGCGTCGGTTCTCGAGAATCACCGCTACGTTTCCGACGTCGTCTTCCTGCTGATCATCTTTCTCGCGGTCTATGGCCGCTCCTTCGGCCCCCGAGGTTTTGCCGTCGGCATGTTCGCCTTCATGTCCTATTTCACCGGCGCCTATCTGAGGCCAACGCTCGACCAGTTGCCGGCCCTGTTCTTCGGGGCGGCAGTCTCGGCCACCGTCGCGCATCTCGTCCGCACGCGGCTGTTGCCGGATGATCGCTATCGCGACCTCCTGCGCGCCACCGCAAGCGTGCAGCGTCGCGTAGACCAGATGCTGCTGCAACTGGCGGAGATCGCCCGCAAGCCCGTTCTGTCACCGGCCGATCGTCGTCAGCTGCATGCGGCCGAAGAGCGGCTGAAGGAAGCGGTGCTGATGGCGGAAAGCTTCATTCCGACGGAAAACCGGCGGCCGGAACCGCAGCCCGGCCTTACGACCTCCGACCTCGTCATCAACCTCTTCGACCTGCATCTTGCGGCCGAAAGCGTGATGGTCGTCAGCTTCCAATCGATGCCGCCGCCGGCACTGGTGGAGGCGATGGTGGCGCGCGACGGCGAACGGATCGACGCGGAGATCGCGCGGCTCGGCGATGCCGCTCCGCGCCGCGAAGAAACGGTGAAGGCGCTGCTGTGGCTGCGCAACGTCCGGCAAAGGCTCGCCCGAAGCCTTGCAAAGCTGACGCCGGCCGATCTGGAAGAGCCGCCACTGCACTTGAGCGGCGTTGCCGCCCGCTGGAGGCCGTCGCTGAACGATCCCGCCTTGAAGGCGGCGATCCAGATCACGCTCGCTTCGGGTATCGCCATGGTGTTCGGGTTGATGCTGTCGCGGGAACGTTGGTTCTGGGCGGTGCTTGCGGCGTTTCTCGTCTTCACCAACACGCGCTCGCGCGGCGATACGGCGGTCAAGGCGCTGCAGCGCTCGGCCGGCACCCTGTTTGGCATTGTTGTCGGCATCATCGTCGGCACGCTGGTAGCCGGCAATATCTACCTGGTGCTGCCGCTCAGCGCACTTTGCGTCTTTCTCGCCTTCTATTTCCTCGCCGTCTCCTATGCGACGATGACCTTCTTCATCTCCGTCGTTCTGTCGCTGGTCTATAGCCTGATGGGCGTGCTGAGCCCGCATCTGCTGCAACTGCGCCTGGAGGAAACCATGATCGGCTCGATCGCCGGTGCGGCGGTCGCCTTCGTCGTGTTTCCGACGCGCACCCGCACGACGCTCGATGCCGCCGTCGCAACCTGGTGCGACGAACTCAAGGGCCTGCTGCAGGCGGCGCGGGACGGGGCATCGGGTCTGGTGCTCATTACCCGCTCGCAGGCGCTCGACCGCGCCTATCGTGACCTGGCCGCCGCCGCAAAGCCGCTCGGGCTTCCCTGGCAGTTGGTGACGCGTCCCGGTCATGTGCGCCAGGCGCTGGCGATCTTCATGGCCTGCACCTACTGGGCACGGGTTTTCGCGCGGCGTGTCGGCACGGATGCGGCGCTGGAAGGAACCGATTTCAAGGCGGACATCGACGCCAATCTCGCGCTCGTCCAGACGGTGCGCGACAAGGCCTCGGCCTATTTCTACCAGGTCGGCCGGATCGGTGCGCCGGTCGATCGCCACCTTCCGATTTCGAAGGACGATGCGGAGCTTGGTCTGGAAATGATCGGGGTGTCTCTCAACCGGCTTCATTTGTAGTGGACTTTAATTTCGCCCGCATTTGTGCAAGGGAAACGCCGAACGAAAGGCGAAGGCTAAGGAAATGGCAGGAACGAACAGCGAGCGCGAACTTCTGGCGGAAGGACCGGCGATCATTCTCGCCTATCCGCAGCTCGGCGAAAACATCGGTATGGTCGCCCGCGCGATGGCGAATTTCGGCCTGGCGGAGCTTCGGCTCGTCAATCCGCGCGACGGCTGGCCGAGCGAAAAGGCACGATCAGCCGCAAGCCGTGCCGACCACGTGATCGACGCTGCCAAGCTCTATGGTTCGGTCGAAGAGGCGATCGCCGATCTCAACTTCGTCTATGCCACGACCGCCCGCGACCGCGATGGCTACAAGCCGGTGCGTTCGCCGATCGTCGCGGCGCGCACGCTCCGCCAGCGCTTCCAGACCGGAGAGAAAACCGGCATCCTGTTCGGCCGCGAGCGCACGGGCCTCACCAACGAAGAGGTGGCTCTGGCCGACGAGATCGTGACCTTTCCGGTCAATCCCGCTTTCGCCTCGCTCAATCTCGCCCAGGCGGTGCTTCTGATGTCCTATGAATGGCTGAAGACCGGCATGGAGTCTGAGGACCAGACCTCGTTCCAGGCGATCTCGCAGCGGCCGGCGACCAAGGAACACCTGCAGGGTCTGTTCGAGCATGTCGAGGAAGCGCTTGAGGCGCGCAACTACTTCCGTTCCGCCGACAAAAAGCCGAAATTGGTCGAGAACCTGCGCGCGGTTCTGACCAGGCCGTCCTTTACCGAATCCGAAATCCAGGTGCTGCGCGGCGTCATTTCTTCGCTCGACCGGTTCACGCGGGAAAACCCGCGCGGCTCCGGCGCTCCGGGCGAACACAGCAGGAAAGCGCGAGACAAAGGTGACAGCGAGTGAACTGAAACCCATCCTCGTCTTCGACAGCGGCATCGGTGGCTTGACCGTGCTGCGAGAGGCGAGGGTGCTGATGCCCGAGCGGCATTTCATCTATGTCGCCGACGATGCCGGCTTTCCCTATGGCGGCTGGGAAGAGGCGGCGCTGAAAGAGCGCGTGATCGCGCTCTTCGGCCGGCTGCTTTCCGAGCATGATCCGGAAATTTGCGTGATCGCCTGCAACACCGCCTTCACGCTGGTCGGCGCCGATCTGCGCGCGGCCTTTCCTCAGATGACCTTTGTCGGCACGGTGCCCGCGATCAAGCCGGCGGCAGAGCGCACACGCTCCGGCCTCGTTTCGGTGCTGGCGACCCCGGGTACCGTCAAGCGGGCCTATACGCGCGATCTCATCCAGTCCTTCGCCAGCCAATGCCATGTGCGGCTCGTCGGCTCCGAAAACCTCGCCAAGATGGCGGAGGCCTATATCCGCGGCGAGAAACTGGACGACGAAACGGTACTAGCCGAGATCGCACCGTGTTTCGTCGAGATGGACGGCAGGAAGACCGATATCGTCGTGCTTGCCTGCACCCACTATCCCTTCATGGCGAACGTCTTCCGCAGGCTGGCACCCTGGCCGGTCGACTGGCTGGATCCGGCCGAAGCGATTGCCAGACGGGCGCGTTCGCTCGTGCCGCAACCGAACGGCTTCGAACCGCTCAACGGCCAGGACCCGGCGATCTTCACCTCCGGCAAACCGGATTTCGCCACGCGGCGGCTGATGCAGGGCTTTGGCCTGACGGTGGCACTTGATGCCATCGGGGAAAAGCGAGCAGGGCATGCCGAAGCGATCGGGTAGTGCCCCGTTCATGCGTTCCTATGGCCGGCACGGTGCTTTAAAAGAAGATCGCCAGCAACAGGCCGATCAGAACAGCTAGCACGCAGGCGGCGCGAAAGCGCATGCGGCTGGCGCGTTCGGCGTCGTCTTTCGAGGCGACCCGTTGCGTGTCCTTGTAAGCATCGCGCATACGGCGATCGAGATTGTTCAGTTCCATCTGCTGCGCTGTTTCGTGGTGCTGCATTCCTGCCCCGGCAAATCGCTTCGACCAAATCGCATATGGGCGTCCGTGCCTTCTCGCAAAAGTACGACATTCAACTTTATATTGTGACCGCCAGATTCTACATCCGGTTCTTTTCCGAGGAGACTTTCCTAAGCGTATTCCCTGTGGGTTATGTGCGCCGACGGCAGGATTTCCGGGAAATCCGTGCTAGGTGTCGCCCGATAGGCGGTCTCCGCGTGATCGCGAATCAATCAAGAGTATTCAGGCACAGTGCGCAACGGTATCGCATCCGGACCTGCGTAAGATTTAACATGACGAGGTGGAAATGAAGGTCGGCATCGACATGGGAGCGACGTCCGAAGGGACATCGGCCTCGCTCGATATCGAGGAGCTTCTGGCCACCCGTCTCTTGGTGCAGGGCAATTCCGGTTCGGGCAAGTCACATCTGTTGCGCCGGCTGCTGGAACAGTCCGCGCCCTGGGTGCAGCAGTGCATCATCGACCCTGAGGGTGATTTCGTCACGCTCGCCGACAAGTTCGGCCATGTCGTGGTCGAGGGTGAACGCACCGACGCCGAGCTGATCGGCATTGCCAACCGCATTCGCCAGCATCGTGTTTCCTGCGTGCTCTCGCTTGAAGGTCTCGATATCGAGCAGCAGATGCGCAATGCCGGCGTGTTCCTGAACGCCATGTTCGATGCGGATCGCGAGTTCTGGTATCCGGTGCTGGTCGTCGTCGACGAGGCGCAGATGTTTGCGCCGTCGGTTGCCGGCGACGTCACCGAAGAGGTGCGCAAGATTTCGCTCGGCGCCATGACCAACCTGATGTGCCGCGGCCGTAAACGCGGCCTTGCCGGAGTGATCGCCACGCAGCGCCTGGCAAAGCTCGCCAAGAACGTGGCGGCGGAAGCCTCGAACTTCCTGATGGGCCGTACCTTCCTCGACATCGACATGCTGCGCGCCGCCGATCTGCTCGGTATGGACCGGCGCACGGCGGAAATGTTCCGCGACCTCAAGCGCGGTTCCTTCGTCGCGCTTGGCCCGGCGCTGTCGCGCCGGCCGCTCAAGGTGACGATCGGCGCGGTCGAGACCTCGGCGCGCTCGACGAGCCCGAAGCTGATGCCGCTGCCCGAGGCGCCGCAGGACGTCGAGGATCTGATCTTCACGCCGGATCCGGAGGAGCTGACGCGGCCGATCATGCGCCGCGCCGTTGCGCCGCCGCGCCCGACGACCGACATCCTGGCCGAGCTCTCCCGCCCGCGGCCCGAGCCTGCCGCGCCGGTCGAGGCAAGGCAGGCGCAGCCGGAACTTTCCGCCGAGGAAAAAGAGAGCCTGCTCGACAGCGTCTTTGTCGAAATCCTCAGCAATCCGGAAGCGGCCTTCCGCCCCGATGCAGAACTGTTCCAGGATTTTCTGGTGCGATGCCGCATTCGCCGGCTGCCATCCGGTGCAGCCCTGTCGCTGAGCGCCTTCCGCCGCAAGATGGCCGTCGCGCGCTCCGGCATCGACGCGGAGACGGCGGCAACAGAAACCTGGGCGCAGGCCTTGCAGCTTGCCGATCGCGTTACCGAGGACTTGCAGGCCGTGTTCCTGATGATGGCGCAGGCGGCCGTCCGCGGCCTGCCGTGCCCTTCCGACGCGATGATCGCGCGCGCCTATGGCACGCACTCCGCAAGGCGGGCCCGCCGTCTGCTCGGCTACTTCGAGGAGCATGGGTTGATCGTCATCCATGCGGATTTTGCCGGAAAGCGCATCGTCGCGTTCCCGGACCTTGGCAGCGAGACCGCTCCAGGCGACGCCAACGGGCCGGATGTGACGGCTGCGGCTGCCGCTGCGGCGGAGTGAACCTGGACCTTTCGCGTAAAGGCATCAGCTATTCCGACCACGCTCAGACGGCGCTGGCGCGTTACGGTGTCGTGGCGTCAGACCCATTCCTGGATGACGTGATCGGACGCGTGGATGCAGGTCATCTGCAGGCGGCCGGTGCCGGTATTGACGAAGCGGTGCGGCGTCTCCGGATCGACGACGATGATATCGCCGGCCTTACCCATGATCTTCTGCTCTCCGACGGTGAACTCCGCTTCGCCCGAGTGCACGATCCATGTTTCCGGATAGGGATGAACGTGAAGGGCAGGCCCCTGGCCAGGCTCGGCATCCATCAGGAACAGCGAGATCGGCGTGCCGAATTGCCCACCTTCAAACAGGATCGTGCGGTTTGGGCTCTGCTTCTGTTCTGTAAGGGGAATGACATGAAACATGCTGGCCTCCATCGTCGTCCGGGTTGGCTTCCCAACGGGAATAAATTATCTTCACGAGAAGATATTATCCGAAACTATCTTCTCGTCAAGATATATTGACCGATGCCGAGGTGAACGATGCAGAATGAGAATGAGGGAAGGGACCATGTGGACCGTCTGCAAGCGCAGTGGGCTGCCGAACTGCCCGACCTGAATACCGAGCCTATGGCCATCCTCGGGCGCGCCTACCGGCTTTCCAATCTGGTGCGCCCCTCGATCGAGGAGACCTTTGCCTCTTTCGGCATCGACCGCGGCGAGTTCGACGTGATCTCGACGCTGCGGCGATCCGGCCCGCCTTACCGGCTGACGCCGACGGATCTCTATACGCTGCTGATGATTTCGTCCGGTGGACTGACGCACCGGCTCGACCGGCTGCAGAAGGCAGGATTGATCCAGCGGGAACGCTCGGCGTCCGACGGCCGCAGCAGCGTCGTCGGGCTGACGGAAAAGGGAATAGCCCTTGCGGAAACCGCCTTTCGCGCCGACATGGCGAGCGAGTCGCGCTACCTCGAGGTGCTGAGCAAGCAAGACCGCACGGCGCTGGCGGCGCTCCTCAGGAAACTGCTGATTTCGTTGGAGCAAGCGCCACCGAGTGATCCGGCCTGATCAACGGCTGTTTGTCACGATTTCGTTTGACAACAGGAGCCGGACCCACTAAAGCCGCCCCAACGCCGGGCAGAAATGTCCGGTGTTTCATTTGACATGTCCCGTGGCTTCTCCGTCTGCGTGATCGTGAGAAACCTGTCAGAGCCCCGAAAATGGGTTCAGAGGAGGGCGTGTTTCCTTGATCCGGTTTGGAAACAGGCCGGTGTAACTGTTTGAAAGGAAATGCGATGAGCAAGCGCGAATCGTCCAAGTACAAAATTGACCGCCGTATGGGCGAAAACATCTGGGGCCGTCCGAAGTCCCCGGTAAACCGCCGCGAATACGGCCCGGGCCAGCACGGCCAGCGCCGCAAGTCCAAGCTCTCGGACTTCGGTGTACAGCTGCGCGCCAAGCAGAAGCTCAAGGGCTACTACGGCGACATCCGCGAGAAGCAGTTCCGCGCGATCTTCGCCGAAGCTGACCGCCGCAAGGGTGACACCCCGGAAAACCTGATCGGCCTGCTCGAATCGCGCCTCGACGCGATCGTCTACCGCGCCAAGTTCGTTCCGACGGTCTTTGCTGCCCGTCAGTTCGTCAACCACGGCCACGTCAAGGTCAACGGCGTCCGCGTCAACATCGGTTCCTACCGTTGCAAGCCGGGCGACGTCATCGAAGTCAAGGAAAAGTCCAAGCAGCTCGTAACCGTTCTCGAATCGGTTTCGCTCGCTGAACGCGACGTTCCGGACTACATCGAAGCCGATCACAACAAGATGGTCGCGACCTTCGTCCGCGTACCGGTTCTCTCCGACGTGCCTTACGCCGTCGTCATGGAACCGCACCTGGTCGTCGAATTCTATTCGCGTTAATCCGAGGCTCTCGCCTTGTGACGTTTCGAAAGCCGCCCGGAAACGGGCGGCTTTTTTGTCAGTGCCGATCAGCATCCGCGCTACCGCGGACCCCAGCGAATAAGCGCCTTATCGTCGCCTCGATCCGAAAGCGATGACCAAGAGGGAAGCCCGATGCCCGAAGAGCAGAAGCCGCAGGATCTGCAGGCGATCATCGACGACATTCATCGGGAGCTGAGCCCCCGGTTCGGCCAGGGCAAGGTCGCCGACTACATTCCACAGCTCGCGCGCGTGGACGCCAAGCATTTCGGCATGGCGATCGTGACCACAGGCGGCCAGATCTATCGCGTCGGCGATGCCGAGGTGCCGTTCTCGATCCAGAGCGTCTCCAAGGTCTTCACGCTGACGCTGGCCCTCGGCAAGCACGGCGAGAACATCTGGCACCGTGTCGGCCGCGAGCCCTCAGGCTCCGCCTTCAACTCGATCGTCCAGCTCGAGCAAGAGGGCGGAAAGCCGCGCAACCCCTTCATCAATGCCGGCGCCATCACCATCAGCGACTTGATCCTTGCCGGCCATACGCCGCGGGAACTGATCGGCGAGATCGTACAGTTCGTCCGCTATCTCGCCGACGACGACCAGATCGTCATCGACCATGAGGTCGCGCGTTCGGAGACGGCCACCGGTTACCGGAACTTCGCGCTTGCCAATTTCATGCGCTCCTTCGGCAAGCTCGACCACCCCGTCGACCACGTGCTCGGCGTCTATTTCCATCACTGCGCGCTTTCCATGACCTGCAGCCAGCTTGCGAAAGCCGGGCTGTTTCTGGCCGCCGGCGGCAGCAATCCGCTGACCGGCCATAACGTCGTCTCGCGCCAGCGGGCGCGGCGCATCAACGCACTGATGCTGACCTGCGGCCACTATGACGGCTCGGGCGATTTTGCCTATCGCGTCGGCCTGCCGGGAAAGAGCGGCGTTGGCGGCGGCATTCTGGCGGTGGCGCCTGGCAAGGCGTCGGTTGCCGTCTGGTCGCCTGGCCTCAACGAAAACGGCAATTCGCTGCTCGGATCGCTGGCGCTCGAAATGCTCGCGGCGCGCACTGGCTGGTCGGTCTTCGGTCCCTGAACTCGTCCGACAAGGGCGATCTGCACTGTGCGGCCGATTTCCCTTGATCTTGACGGCTGGAGCGGGCAAGTGCTGGCCCAAGATTAGCCGGGCGCCGGTTGCGCCTGCCTGCCGCACAGGATCCCCGCCATGGACCTTTCGCTCAACGCGTCGCAAGACCAGGCCGAAACCATTTTTGAGACCGAAATCGACGCCGGCGCGCATCCGCTGTTCAGCCGCATGCCGTCCTCCGTCTCGTTTAATAAGCTGCGCAAGCGCCTTCTTCGCCAGACCCGCCAGGCGCTCGACGACTTCGGCATGCTGAAGGGCGCCAAGCGCTGGCTGATCGGCCTTTCCGGCGGCAAGGACAGCTACAGCCTGCTGGCGCTGCTCATGGATCTGCAATGGCGCGGGCTGCTGCCGGTGGAGCTCATTGCCTGCAACCTCGACCAGGGCCAGCCGAACTTCCCGAAGCACATCCTGCCGGAATACCTGGCATCGATCGGCGTCAAGCATCGCATCGAGTATCGCGACACCTACTCGATCGTGAAGGAAAAGGTGCCGACGGGGGCGACCTACTGTTCGCTCTGTTCGCGGCTGCGCCGCGGCAACCTCTATCGCATCGCCCGTGAAGAGGGCTGCGACGCGCTGGTGCTCGGCCACCACCGCGAGGACATTCTCGAAACCTTCTTCATGAACTTCTTCCACGGCGGCCGGCTGGCTTCGATGCCGGCAAAGCTCTTGAACGACGAGGGCGACCTGATGCTGCTTCGGCCACTCGCCTATGCGGCCGAGGACGATCTCGCCAAGTTCGCGGCGGCCATGGAGTTTCCGATCATCCCGTGCGACCTCTGCGGCTCGCAGGACGGCCTCGAGCGCAATGCGATGAAGGCGATGCTGGCCGATATCGAGCGACGCATGCCGGGCCGCAAGGACACGATGCTGCGGGCGCTTGGCCACGTGAACCCGTCGCACCTGCTCGATCCCAAGCTGTTCGATTTCCAGTCCCTCACACCGGAGCCCAAAGAATGAGCCATTCCGTCGACATTGCCGGCCTTGCCAATCTGCTGCAGGAAGCGGCGGTGAAAGAGATCCTGCCGCGGTTCCGCAATCTTGAAGCCGGCGACGTCAGGGTGAAATCGGAAGCGATCGACCTCGTGACCGAGGGCGACGAGGCGGCCGAACGGCTGATCAAGGCACGCATCGAAGACGTCGCGCCGGGCGCACTTTTCGTCGGCGAAGAATCGGTTGCGGCCGACCCGGCGCTGCTCGACAAGCTCGCCGATGCCGATCTCGCCGTCGTCGTCGACCCGATCGACGGCACCTTCAATTTCGCCGCCGGCGTGCCGCTCTTCGGCGTTATGGCAAGCGTCGTCGCCAAGGGCGAGACGGTTGCCGGCATCATCTACGATCCGCTCGGCAACGACTGGGTGATCGCCGAGAAGGGCTCCGGCGCCTGGATGTGCCGCGCCAATGGATCGCAGGAGCGCCTGTCGGTCACCGCAGGCGTGCCGCTCGAGGCCATGGTCGGCGGTGCCTCGACCGGTTTTTACAAGCAGGAAGCACGCCGCGAAGTCATGGCCAACATGGCCAAGGTTCGCATCGCCACCAGCTACCGCTGCGCCGCGCATGAATATCGCATGCTTGCCGGCGGTCACATCCACTTCCTGATGTACCAGAAGCTGATGCCGTGGGATCACCTGGCTGGCACGCTGATTTCGCAGGAAGCCGGCGCCTATGCCGCCCGCTTCGACGGCTCGCCCTATCTGCCGTCCCATCTCAATGGCGGCCTGCTGCTTGCCACCGACAAGGAGAGCTGGGAGACGCTGCGCCGCGAGGTCTTCACGGTCTAAGCCGTTCGAAGCAGCCCAAAATACAAAGCCCGCCCGGATTGCTCCGGGCGGGCTTTTTGTTTGCCTTACGGCGGCCGGTTACATATGGCCGCCACCGTGATCCATGCTGACGTCCTTGTCGCCGGGATGGGTAAAGAGCTTGCCCTTCTCGGCCCAGAGCGTTGCCAGGATGGTCAAGGCCCCGAAGAGGGCGAAGCCGCCGAACAGCGGCTGCAGCGTGCCGTTGAAGAGCTGGCCGACGGCGCCGCCGATGAGCGCGCCACCGGTCGTCGAGACGAAGCCGGTGATCGCCGTAGCGGTGCCGGCAAGGTGACCCATCGGCTCCAGGCTGATCGCGGTGAAGTTCGTCGCGATGACCGCGAAGAACATCAGGAGCACCGAGAACATCAGATAGCTGACGACGAAGGCCGGCGTGCCGGAGAGCGACATCACGAAGCCCGCGACCGAGATCAGCGTAAACAGGATCATCGAGACATGCGAGATGCGGCGCATGCCGAAGCTGCGGACGAAGAAGCCGTTGGCGAAGTTGGCGACAGCAATGCCACCGGCCGTACCTGCAAAGGCGATCGGCAGCCAGTCACCGAGGCCGTAGACCTCGCCGAAGATCTGCTGGACCGTGACGATGTAGGCGCAGATGACGGCGGTAAACATCGTCATGCCGATCATGTAGCCGCAAGTGATGCGGTTGGTGAGAACGGTCTTGAAACCCGACGCGACCGCACCGACGGAGAGCGGCATGCGCTCTTCGCGCGGCAGGGACTCCTTCATGCGGGAAAAGGCCCAGACGAAGAGGATCGCGCCGATGACGCCGATCAGGATGAAGATCCAGTGCCAGTTGGCATAGAGGATGACGAGCTGGCCGATCGACGGAGCGACGATCGGTACGATCATGAAGACGATCATCACATAGGACATGACGCGCGCCATTTCGCGGCCGCCGAAGCAGTCGCGCACGATCGCCATGGTGGTGATGCGGATGGCCGCAGCACCGATGCCCTGGATGAAGCGCAGGATCAGCAGCGTCTCGAAGCTCTGGGTGAGGGCGGCGGCAAACATCGACACGGTGAAGAAGGCGAGGCCGCCGAGCAGCACCTTGCGGCGGCCGAAGGCATCGGACAGGCTGCCGAAGAAGATCTGCGAGATGCCGAAGCCGAGGAAGAAGACGCCGATCACCAGCTGGCTGTCGTTGGTGTTGGCGACGTTCAGCGACTGGCCGATTGCCGGCAGAGCCGGCAGCATGCTGTCGATGGCGATGGCGACGCTCGCCGTCATGACGGCGATGGTGATGATGAATTCGACGATGCCCATGTTGAGGCGCTCGGCCCCCGAGACCCCGTCGACATGTTCGGATTGATTGGTGATGGTGGACATTGGGAAAACCCGTAAATTCAATCTTTGGAAAAGGCTGGTCGGCGGTTTAGAGCGCGACAGCGACAGTTGGCGCTTTAGAGCTCAGCCGGCCGGCTGATGGTGCGGTTTGAACAGCTTGCCGCGTTCGGCGATGAGCACGAAG
Organism: Ensifer sp. Root558; assembly: GCF_001427045.1. Lineage (NCBI taxonomy): Bacteria > Pseudomonadati > Pseudomonadota > Alphaproteobacteria > Hyphomicrobiales > Rhizobiaceae > Ensifer > Ensifer sp. Root558. The sequence continues at coordinate 833,879 of NZ_LMGC01000001.1, forward strand.
ACGAGGCCGATGGCCGCGACGGTGAAGTAGCCGGTGGCAAGCGGGGTGGCCGTTCCGTCGAAGGACTGGCCGATGAAGGCTCCGATCACGCTCCCGCCGATCGTCTGCATGAAGCCGAGAACCGAGGACGCCGTGCCGGCGACATGGCCGAGCGGCTCCATGGCCATGGCGTTGAAGTTTGGCGCGATCAGCCCGAACTGGAACATCGTGGCGCAATAGAGGACCACGAAGGCCGGGAAGGGCAGCGGCGCATAGAGCGAGGCCGACATCCAGATGAAGCTTGCGAGCGTAAAGCCGCAGAGGGCCGCATGGGACAACGGCCGCATGCCGAAGCGGCGGACGAGGCGGGAGTTGGTAAAGGAAGCGACCGCCATCATACTCGCGAAAGCCGCAAAGACAAGCGGAAACCACACGCCCAGATCGTAGACGCCGACCAGCACCTGCTGCGCCGAGTTGATGAAGCCGAAGAGCGCGCCAAGGATAACCGAGGTCGCGAGCGTATAAAGCAGCGACAACCGGTTGGTCAGCACGATGCGGAAACCGCTTAGGATTACCGAAGGCGTGAAGGCGCGGCGGTGGGCCGGATCAAGCGTTTCGCCGAGCTTCGACAGCACGATCGCGATGTTCATCACCGCATAAAGCGCGACGATGACAAAGATCATATGCCACTCGGCAAAGCTGATGATGAGCTGGCCGATCGACGGGGCGATCACAGGCACGATCATGAACACCATCATGACCAGCGACATCACCTCGGCCATCTGCCGGCCGCCATAGACGTCGCGGACGATCGAGATGGTGATGACGCGCGTGGCAGCCGCACCCGCGCCCTGCATGAAGCGAAGGGCGAGCATGAGGCCGAAGGTCGGCACCATGGCAATTGCCACCGCACAGACGGCATAAAGGGCAAGGCCCGCCAGAAGCGGCGGCTTGCGCCCGAACCGGTCCGACAGTGGGCCGAAGAACAGCTGCGCCACGCCCATGCCGAGCAGGTAGGCGGTGATGATGTATTGCCGCTCGTTTTCCGACGCCACGCCCAGGCTGGCCCCGATTTCCTGGAGGCCCGGCAGCATGATGTCGATCGAAATCGCGTTCGTCGCCATCAGTGTGGCCATCAGCGCGATGAACTGGAATTTCGTGAGGCCGGGCAGGGCATCGTCGTTGGTCGTGCTTGTCATTTCAAAAGTCCTAGCGGCGCGGTGGGCGCCAAGCGAAACAGGTCTGGGTCCGGACCGCTCCGGAAAAAGAAGGATGTCGGCTGGCTAAATGCCGGTCGGCACAGGGATGTCAGGCGGGAGCGACCGGGAAGCCGCACCACATGGACCGGGCCTGCAGGAAGCGGCGGGAGCATCGATCGGCAGCGACGGGGTCATTTCCGTGCCGAGGCCGGAGCGGGAACCGCTGCTGCTTATGCCGAACGATCGCGACTGCTTCATGACAGGCCGAAAATGCGGCCCCAGGCCTCGCTGCAGAACGCCGGAAACGTTTCAGGAAGGAAGCCTGCTTTCACAAACATTCAAACGGTCATTGCGCGAACCAAGCGCGCAAAGCCTTTGGGAAGACAACGAAAATCGAGATCCGGACGGAACGTCCGAATCAAAAAAGGCGGTTGCCCGCCTTCTCCGATGGATCGGGACAAGGCGTCCTTAGATCAGGCGACAGCGCCCTTGACGGCGATACCCTGCTCCGAAAGGTGGGACTGAAGTTCGCCGGCCTGGAACATCTCACGCACGATGTCGCAACCGCCGACGAATTCGCCCTTGACGTAGAGCTGCGGGATCGTCGGCCAGTTGGAATAGTCCTTGATGCCCTGGCGCAGGTCCGCGTCGGCGAGCACGTTGATGCCCTTGTAGTCGACGCCGATGTAGTCGAGAATCTGGACCACCTGACCGGAGAAGCCACACTGCGGGAACTGCGGCGTACCCTTCATGAAGAGCACCACATCGTTCGTCTTGACTTCGTTGTCGATGAATTCGTGAATTCCGCTCATCCTGTCTTCCTTCCTGCGCCGGCTTCAAGGGCCGGATATCGATTGGGTCTTAGATAGCATGCATATTGGTGATTTTCACCACCCAATCGCAACAAATATTGATGGGCCTCAAGATGTGGTTTTAATACCACTCAAGCCGTGCGGCGCCGCGCCTTGCTGCGCGCCGCCGAGGTTTTCCGCCGGCTGACCTGTTTCTTCGCCGGCTTGCGGATGGCGGCTTCAAGGATATCCGCGAGGATGCCGCCGCCAGAGGCCGCCGGCCGCGTCCGGCGCTTCGTCCGCTTGGTGGTCGTGCGCTTGACGCCGGTCTTCCTCAGAATTTCCTTGAGCGCGCTGTCAACTACGCCGCTGACGAGTTCCTTGATCAGGTCAGCCACGCCAGCTTACTCCGGCGCGCTCGTCTGAAGTGCCAGGGCATGTAGCACGCCGCCCATATTGCCCTTCAGTGCGTTGTAGACCATCTGGTGCTGCTGCACGCGGCTTTTGCCACGAAACGCTTCGGCCACGACTTCGGCGGCATAGTGGTCGCCGTCACCGGCCAGATCGCGGATCGTGACCTTGGCTCCGGGAATCCCCGCCTTGATCATGTCTTCGATGTCGCCTGGTGTCATGGGCATGATACGCCAACTCCCTTTTTATTCTGCAACGTCAGCAGCCTGCCGACGTTGTCCATGAAACAAGGGAACCACGATTCAGGGGCGGAACGCAATTGCTGAATTGGGTGAGGGAGGGCAGTTGCCAGCGCCGACACGATCAAATGATCGCCCTCGGCAGCGCCTGCAAGCAGGCACGCAACAGGGGTGACGGGAGCCGCAGAAAGTGCGGCTCCCGTCATCGATCTCTCAGTTTTCAGGCGCGAGGTCGCCCTGCATGAAGTCCGGGAACCAGCCTTCATGGGCGGCGCGGAGATCCGCAACCGAGACGGCCCTGGCGTCGCCAAGCTTGACGGCGTCGCCGCCGGTCTTGCCGATGATGGGGAGCGAGACGCCGGCAGCCTTGGCACGAGCGGCAACCGCGTCGAGCGCGCCGGCGGCAACCGTCACGACGTAGCGACCCTGGTCTTCGCCGTAGAAGGTCGCGATCGGATCATGGCCGGCAACAGCGTCGACCGAGGCGCCGATGCCCGAAGCCATCGCCATTTCGGCAACGGCAAGTGCCAGGCCGCCCGACGAGCAATCGTGCACGGCGGTTACAAGACCGTCGACGATCAGGCCGCGGACGAAGTCGCCAACCTTGCGCTCATGCACCAGATCGACATGGGGCGCCGGGCCATCGGTGCGGCCGTGAACGTCGCGCATATAGACCGACTGGGCGATGTGCGAGCCGAGACCGGCCGGCGCGCCGGCGACGAGGATCGTTTCGCCTTCAGCGGCAAAGCGGATGCGCGCCATCTTCGACCAGTCCTTGATCAGGCCGACACCGCCGATGGTCGGGGTCGGCAGGATCGCCTGGCCGTTTGTCTCGTTGTAGAGCGAGACGTTGCCCGACACGATCGGGAAGTCGAGTGCGGTGCAGGCTTCTCCGATGCCCTTGATGGCATGAACCAGCTGGCTCATGATCTCAGGGCGTTCCGGGTTGCCGAAATTGAGGTTGTCGGTGGCTGCCAGCGGCAGCGATCCGGTTGCCGTCAGGTTGCGCCAGCATTCGGCGACCGCCTGCTTGCCGCCTTCGTAAGGATCGGCTTCGACGTAGCGCGGCGTCACGTCGGAGGAGAAGGCAAGCGCCTTGGAGGCATGACCTTCGACGCGCACGACACCGGCGTCGCCGCCCGGCAGCTGCAGCGAGTTGCCCTGGATCAGCGTGTCGTACTGCTCGTAAACCCAACGGCGCGACGAATTGTTGGCCGAACCGACGAGCTTGACGAGCGCGTCGGCGACGTCGGCTGCCGGAATGTCGTTGGTTGCGAGCGGTGCCGCGGTCTTGGCCGGGGTCCAGGGACGATCATATTCCGGCGCTTCGTCGCCCAGTTCCTTGATTGGCAGGTTCGCAACCTCTTCGCCCTGGTGCAGGATACGGAAGCGCAGGTCGTCGGTCGTCTTGCCGACGATTGCGAAATCGAGGCCCCACTTGACGAAGATCGCTTTGGCGACCTCTTCCTTGGCGGGCTCGAGCACCATGAGCATGCGCTCCTGGCTTTCCGACAGCATCATTTCATAGGCGGTCATGCGCTCTTCGCGCACCGGAACGGTGTCGAGGTCGAGCTCGATGCCGAGGTCGCCCTTGGCGCCCATTTCGACGGCCGAGCAGGTGAGGCCGGCTGCACCCATGTCCTGGATGGCGATGACGGCGCCGGTCGTCATCAGCTCGAGGCAGGCTTCGAGCAGGCACTTTTCGGTGAAGGGGTCGCCGACCTGAACGGTCGGGCGCTTCTCTTCGATCGACTCGTCGAACTCGGCGGACGCCATGGTCGCGCCACCGACGCCGTCGCGGCCGGTCTTCGCACCGAGATAAACGACGGGAAGGCCGACGCCTTCGGCCTTGGAGTAGAAGATGGCATCGCTCTTGGCGAGGCCGGCGGCAAAGGCGTTGACCAGAATGTTGCCGTTGTAGCGGGCATCGAACTCGACTTCGCCGCCAACGGTCGGAACGCCGAAGGAGTTGCCGTAGCCGCCGACACCGGCAACGACGCCGGAAACGAGGTGGCGGGTCTTCGGGTGGTCGGGCGAACCGAAGCGCAGCGCGTTCATCGCTGCGACGGGACGGGCGCCCATGGTGAAGACGTCGCGCAGGATGCCGCCGACGCCCGTTGCCGCGCCCTGGTAGGGCTCGATATAGGACGGGTGGTTGTGGCTTTCCATCTTGAAGACGACGCAGTCGCCGTCATCGATATCGACCACGCCGGCGTTTTCGCCCGGGCCCTGGATGACGCGCGGCCCCTTGGTCGGCAGCGTGCGCAGCCACTTCTTGGAAGACTTGTAGGAGCAGTGCTCGTTCCACATGGCCGAGAAGATGCCGAGCTCGGTGAAGGTCGGCTCGCGCCCGATCAGGCCGAGGATGCGCTCGTATTCGTCAGGCTTCAGCCCGTGCGATGCGATGAGGTCCGGGGTGATGGGGCGGGTGTTGGAAATCGTCATCGTCGACCGTCAAATCCTTCGGGCGGCGCGCAATCCACTAATGAGGAATATGGCGCGTGCGAACCGCAACAGAAACAGGGGGCGCTTTGCGGCTTCTTTAACCTATGCTGCGGCGGGGCGCGACAGAAAAATACGGGCGATCAACAGCGGTTGATGCCCGTATGAAGCTTTGTTGAGCGCGACTGCGCAGGCCTGCGTCAGAACTTGTAGCCGAGGGCGAGGCCTGCGCGTGTCAGGCCGTTGTTGGGACCGTCGCAGAGATTGGCATGCGACGCATGTTCAACGGTCGCCGAGACGTTCCAGTGTTCGTCGAGGCGCACGCCCGCGGCGGCGTATTCGCGGAAGAGGACGCGGCAGCCGAGTTGCGGACCGGAACCGTTGGGATCGTCGAGATCGCCGTCGTGAACCGTGCCGCCCGCGCCGAACTCCACGAAGAGGCGTTGCGTCATGTCGAAGGTCCAGCTCAGGCCGGCATAGGCCTGGTTGACGCCGTTCGACGACGTGGCCACGGCAGCACCGGTATAGACGCGTGGACGCAGCAGCTTTTCGCCGAGATCCGCGGCGCCGTCCGCATTGAACGGATCGAAGTAGAGCGTGAACGAGGGAAACACGCCGTCTTCCTGCTTGCCGCCGCTGGCGATCGATGTCGTCACGCCGAAGCGCATTTCGTCAAAGACACCATCTTGAGCCGCCGCCGGCGCGGCGATGACGGAGGTGGTCGTGACGAAAAGAAGGGATGCAATCAGGCGGGACGGAACCGGGCGAAGCGATAGCGGCATGCGAAATCCTTGAGGGCGAATCATCTACGCAAGACTGCTAAAACAGTATGATGCGGAAGCTTGCGCGAAAGTCACCCCGTCGATTTCGATAGTCACTCGAAACTGTCGTAGCCGGCTCGGCCGCTGTCGAGCAGCCGCTTCAGTGTCTGGAATCCGGCTCTCACCTCGGCGCGCTGCGGTGGCGAGGAAAAGCCGATGCGGATCCGATGGAAGACGCGATCGGTACGGCCGGCCTTGAACTCGTCCTCGTCGTCGACGAGCACGCCTTCCTGAAGAGCCGCCTGCTTGAAGGTTCCTGACAGCCAGGGGTCAGGCAACTTCATCCAGAGGAACGGAATGCAGGGATGGGACGCGAACTCGATACCCTCAAAGACCTCGCGCGCCATTGCTTCGCGGGCGCGAACCTCCTCAATGCCCTGGCTGCGCAAGGCTGCAGCCGAGCCGGAGAGCACCAGCCGGGCGCAGAGTTCCGCCAGGATGAACGGCAGGCCGCCGCTGACCATCTTGTGGGCGATGCGGATGCGCTGGCCGAAATGCGGAGGGCAGGCGACCCAGCCACCGCGAACGCCTGCGGCAACGGACTTTGAAAGACCGCCGACGAGGAAGGTACGTTCGGGCGCAAGCTCGGCGAGCAGCGGCGTTTGATCGCCGGTCATAGCGCCGTAGAGATCATCCTCCACCAGCCAGACGCCGTATTTGCGGGCGATATCGGCGATCGCCTGGCGGCGGGCGAGCGGCATGACGGCCACTGTCGGGTTCTGCGCGCTCGGCATCAGGAAGGCGAGCTTCGGATGCTGCTGCGCGCAGACGCGCTCGAAGTCGTCGGGGATCATGCCGAAGGCGTCGGATTCGACCAGCGTCGTGCGGCGACCAATCAGGCCGGCGCTGCGGCTGACCTGCGAATAGGTGAGCGTCTCGAAGGCGATGCGGTCGCCTGGGGCCGTCACCGCCGCGATTACGGCAACGACGGCCGCATGCGCACCGAGCGTCGGCACGATGTTTTCGGGCTTAGGACGAAACCCTCCGCGCGCCAGCCATTGGCAGCCTGCCTCGAACCAGTGATCCGGGAAGTTCCGCGCGTAGCTGGCAATATCGGCGTGATGCTCGTGACTGATTTCGCTCAACACTTCGCTCAGCACCGTTCCCTGGCCGATATCCGGCGCGGCGGTGCTGTCGAACCTGAGCTTGCCAACGGGCGCGACCAGGGGCCGGGTGCCGGCAAGGGACGTCGTCAGCGGGTCCGCCTGCTCCGGCGGCCGGCTTTCGGGATGGTCGAGCACATAGGTGCCGCGCCCGACTTCGCCGCTCACAAGCCCGCGCTCGCGGACAATATTGTAGGCGCGCCCGATCGTGCCGATTGTCACCCCGATATCGTAGGCGAGGTTGCGTTGCGGTGGCAATTTGGCGCCGACGGGCAAGGCCCCGTTGCCAATTGCCAGTTCGATTTGATCGGCGATCCGTGCGTAGAGCGGACCGTGACCCTGCTGAATGTCGGGGAGCCAATTTGTCATAGTGACAATTCTTTAGATTACAGCGGAAAATATGTCAATTATCACCAAGACAACGATAGCAATCGCTGCATTGGGGTTGTCAATGAGTACAATAGATACAATTTGTTTGTCCCGCTCGGAAGCGACGTCCGTGGGCTGCACCGGCACATTACTGGGCGGCGACTATTCGGACGAACGCGAGGGTCTGCTGAAGCGGCTTTGGACCCGCTATTGCGAGCTGGCGGCGAAGCGACGCGGCCGGTTGGCGCTCGAGGAGATGAGCGAGTGGCAGCTCAAGGATATCGGCGTTTCGGAAAAGGACGCGCGTCAGGAATCGACTGTCCCGTTCTGGCGCTAACCGATCGGATAGAACCGACTGTCCGAAATGCAAAAGGGCCGGCAACCTTGAGGTCAACCGGCCCTTTAATCAATTCGACAAGTTCAGCTTGGGGCTATTTGCAGCCCTGTCCGCCAGCGGCCCAGCGCTTGATGTCTGCGGCCATGCGCGTTCCCGTCGGCTCGCTCATCAGCGGCCCGAAGGCCTGCAGGCGGGCCGGATTGCCCTCGGCCTGAACGACGGCGAGGGGGCGTGCCTCCGGCGACTTGCGCGGCACGATCAAGATGCGCGGACGGCCGGAGAAGGAATTGAGCTCGGGCGCCAGGCGATAAGACTTGAATTCCGCATCGCCCGACTTGAACCAGCAGCTGTTGGCGCCGAGCGCCACGCGTTCCATGGTCGGCAGCGCCGCCGTGTTCGGGCTCGGGGCCGGCGGCTTCGGCGATTGGCACGAGGCCAGAAGCATTAGACCGAAGGCCGTGCAGGCAAGGCCGGTCAGGCGTGCAGGGGCAAATGAAGGCATCGACGGTCTCGCTCGCAAATGGGGATGGGTCGGATGCCTTCTACAGCCGGATGGTTAAGCGGCGATTACTTCGAGCGCAGACGCGAAGAGGCCGCGGCCGTCGGAACCGCCATGGGCGGCTTCGATCAGGTTTTCCGGATGCGGCATCATGCCGAGAACGTTGCCCGCAGCGTTCATGACGCCGGCGATATCGTTCATCGAACCGTTCGGATTGGTGCCTTCGGCGTAACGGAAGACCACCTGGCCATTGCCTTCGATCGTCTTCAGCGTCTCGGCATCGGCAAAGTAGTTGCCGTCGTGATGGGCGACCGGCGAACGGATGACCTGGCCCTTGGAATAGGCGCGGGTAAAGTCGGTGTCGGCGTTGACAACTTCGAGCTTGATCTCGCGGCAGACGAATTTCAGCGAGGCATTGCGCATCAGCGCGCCGGGCAGGAGGCCGGCCTCGACGAGGATCTGGAAGCCGTTGCAGACGCCGAGAACCTTCACGCCCTTTTCCGCCTTGGCCTTGATCGCCTGCATGACCGGCATGCGTGCAGCGATCGCGCCGCAGCGAAGGTAGTCGCCATAGGAGAAACCGCCGGGAATGACGATCAGGTCGACATCCGGAATCTCGGTCTCGGTCTGCCAGACGGTGACAGGCGCCTTGCCGGAGATCTTGGTGAGGGCCGCGATCATGTCGCGGTCGCGGTTGAGGCCCGGAAGCTGGACGACGGCTGACTTCATATCTCTGTCTCCGATACGGCGAGATCAATCTTGATGGCGCGCTCCGAAGAGCTGGCATCTGCTGCGACTATGGCAGCGGCGTTCCCGAGGGGACCAGCGGCTGCTCCGGCATTTCGTAACGTCTGGTTCCGCGCCCGAAGACGCGGAACGATTCCGTCGCCTGCAGGATCAGGCGAAGGAGATGCTGTAGTTCTCGATGACCGTGTTGGCGAGCAGCTTTTCGCACATGGCCTTGAGGTCTTCCTCGGCCTTGGCCTTGTCTGCGGATTCGATCTGCAGGTCGAAGACCTTGCCCTGGCGAACCTGGCCGATGCCGTCGAAGCCGAGTGCGCCGAGCGCACCTTCGATTGCCTTGCCCTGCGGATCGAGAACGCCGTTCTTCAGCGTCACGGTTACACGTGCCTTGATCACTTTGATTTTCCCCGAAGTTACTTCACGAGAACCGGACCGGTGCCGCGCACGGGTTCGTTCTCATTCATGATGCCGAGACGGCGGGCGACTTCCTGGTAGGCCTCGACGAGGCCGCCGAGGTCGCGGCGGAAACGATCCTTGTCGAGCTTCTCGCGCGTCTCGATGTCCCAGAGACGGCAGCTGTCCGGCGAGATCTCGTCGGCAAGCACGATGCGCATCATGTCGCCTTCGAACAGCCGGCCGCACTCGATCTTGAAATCGACGAGCTGGATGCCGACGCCGAGGAACAGGCCCGAGAGGAAGTCGTTGATGCGGATGGCGAGCGCCATGATATCGTCGAGTTCCTGCGGGCTTGCCCAGCCAAACGCGGTGATGTGCTCTTCGGAGACCATCGGGTCTTCGAGCGCATCGGCCTTGTAGTAGAACTCGATGATCGAGCGGGGAAGGACCGTGCCTTCCTCGATGCCGAGACGCTTGGCCAGCGAGCCGGCGGCGACGTTGCGCACGACGATCTCAAGCGGGATGATCTCGACTTCCTTGATCAACTGCTCGCGCATGTTGAGGCGGCGGATGAAGTGCGTGGGGATGCCGATCTTGTTGAGGTGCGTGAAGATGTACTCGGAAATCCGGTTGTTCAGCACACCCTTGCCGTCAATGACGTCGTGCTTTTTCTTGTTGAAGGCGGTCGCGTCGTCCTTGAAGAACTGGATGAGCGTGCCCGGCTCTGGACCCTCATAGAGGATCTTGGCCTTGCCCTCGTAGATACGGCGGCGACGATTCATGGATTTGTCTCTGTAGTTGTTGGCGCTCTCGGGACGCGCGTGGAACATCTCTCGGGGTCCATAGCCGAAAAGAACCGATTTCACAATCGGCGTATCTGCCCGTTCCCCTGATTTGCATGGGGCGCCGCGCGCCTTCTCAAAGTGCGCCAAGGTTGCTGCCGCCTCACGAAGCGGCGATGTCCTGATCCTTGATCAAATGCGATCTGAGGAACCGCACAAAGGGTAACATGAAAGTCATCAAACCGGAAAAGTTCACATTGCAGTTTGACCCGCGTTTTGATTTATGGCGATAAACTGATTTCAGACATGGAATTCTCAGGGAGATTGATTGATGACGTCGATGCAGGATCGCGAAAAGGCCTTCGAAGCAAAGTTTGCGATGGACGAAGAGCTTAGGTTCAAGGCTGAAGCGCGTCGCAACAAGCTGCTCGGTCTGTGGGCCGCCGGCCTGCTCGGCAAGGCCGACGCCGACGCCTATGCCAGCGAAGTGGTGGCTGCCGATTTCGAAGAAGCCGGCCATGAAGACGTCGTTCGCAAGATCAAGGCGGATTTCGACGCGGCAGGCGTTGCCCAGACCGAAGAGCAGATCCGCGTGCGGATGCTCGAACTGCTCGGCGAAGCCGTCCAGCAGCTCCAGAGCAAGTAAGCCGAAAGGCTGTTGCCGCATTCATTGAAGCGCCGCCCGTCCATCTGGCCGGGCGGTTTTTATTTGTCCGGACCGCCGAACACCGGCTTCCAGCCGCGGCGCAAACGCTGCTCCAGCTCCAGCCGATCCATCGGCCGCGCAAGCGCATAGCCCTGCAGCACGTCGCAGCCGAGGTCCCGCAGCATCGCCGCGTGCTCCCAGGTCTCCACGCCTTCGCCGACGACAGCGATGTTGAGCGAGTGGCCGATGTCGACGATCGCGCGCACCAGCTTCGCCTGCTTGGCACCTTCGGTCATCGGTCCAACGAGCGCCCGGTCGATCTTGAGCCGGGCCGGATTGAGGTTGAGCAGGCCGATGATCGAGGCATGCCCGGTGCCGAAATCGTCAATCTCGATTTCGATGCCGAGGTCGCCGAGAGCTGAAATGGTCCCGGCGATTTCGTCTTCCGGGTCATCGAGGAAGATGGACTCGAGCAGCTCGAAGGAAAGGATGCCCGGCGGGATCCGCATGTCGCGCAGATCGGCGATCAATCCTGGGTCGCGCAGCCGCGGCGACGACATGTTGACCGAGATCTTGGGAACGGCGAGCCCTTCCTTTTGCCAGGACTGAAAGTCGCGATAGGCGAGCTCGACCACCTTCCTGTCGATCGCCGGCAGGACGTTGATCTCTTCGGCCACCTTCAGGAAATGGAAGGGGGTGAGGATGCCGCGCTCCGGGTGGTTCCACCGCACCAACGCCTCGACGCCGGATATCTCCAGCGAGCGCGCATGGAACTGCGGCTGGTAATAGACGGTGAACTGCCCTTCCTCGATCGCCTGGCGAATATCGTCGCCGATGCGCTTGGCGTTGAGGATCTGGGTTTGAATGAGCTCGGAGAACACTTCGACGCGATCGCGCCCGACGCTCTTTGCCCGATAGAGGGCGATGTCGGCATTCATCAGCAGCTGTTTGGCGTCGATGTCTTCGCCCCCCTTGAAGGCGATGCCGATGCTTGCGCCCAGGCGGCAGAGCTGACCGTCATAGGGAATGGGGCGGCGGAAGGCATGGACGATGCGCTCGGCAAGCTCGGTCAGCTGCGGCAGGTCGCGGTTCCGGCGGCAGAGAATGACGAACTCGTCGCCGCCGATGCGGGCGATAAAATCGTCGTGGCGGGCGTGGGCACGCAGGATCGCGGCCGCATGCGTTAACATCGCGTCTCCGGCCTGGTGTCCGAGCGTATCGTTGATCTGCTTGAAGCGGTCGAGATCGATATGCAGGATCGCGTTGACTGCGACATTCTCCGTCAGCATCTGATCCAGGTAGCGACGGTTGGGCAAGTCGGTCAGGTAATCGTGCAGCGCGTTGTACTCGATCCTGATCCGCGCCTGCTCGAGTTCACGGTTGCGCCCTTCGGCCGATGCTTTCGCCTGGCGCAGTTCTTCCTGCAGCGCGATGTCCTCGGTAACGTCCCAGTTGGCGCCGATGAGCTTGCGAGTTCCGAGATGATCGACATAGGTCGCGGCATTGGAGCGGATGTGGCGGACGGAACCGTCCGGGCGCACAATACGGAAAGCATTGCTGTAGGGTTTACCCGAGGCGATGCCTTCGTTGGTTCTGAGGACCACGGCATCGCGATCGTCGGGGTGAAGGGAGTTTTCCCAGGTCTCAGAGCTTGGTGCGCCGTCGGCGAGGTCGAGACCATAAATCTCGAACATGCGCTCGTCCCAGTCGTCGCGCAGTGCATCGAGATTGAAGTCGAACACGCCGATCTTCGAGACGCCGAGCGCCAGCCTCAGTCGGCGGGAGACCTCCTCGAGCCGGGCCTCGGCCTCCTTGCGGGCGGTGATGTCGGTATCCGTCCCGATGATGCGGCTCGGCCTGCCATCCGGCCAGTAGGCAACCGAGGCGCCGCGGCTTTCGATCCAGATCCAGTGACCGTCGGCGTGACGCTCTCGATACTCGAAAGTGTTGAAGATCGCCTCGCCGGAATCCTGCCGCTCGATCGCGGCGCGCACATGCGCATGATCGTCGGGGTGAACGTTCTGGATCCAGTTTTCAAGGGTACCATCCACCTGGGCGTCTTCGGACAGGCCACGAAGCCGCCTCCAGGTGGCCGAGTAAAACAGGTCTCCGGTTTCGAAGTCGTGATCCCAGACACCCTCAAGCGCGCCGTCCAGGGCATATTTCCAGCGGGTCTCGTCGTTGCGCAATCCGGCGATCTCGTTGACGAAGTCATCGGCCGGCAACATCAGCAGCAGCGAGGCGGCTTCATCCGCGAACCGTACCGGCGAACAGGCAACGAGCATCGGCACGGAGCGGTCGGGACCAAGGAAATGGATCGTCTCGGCGACCGTCGATGTGGCGCGCGGCGGCACGCGCGACCGGTCCTCTTCCGCCACGAAGTCATTCAGAAAGGCGTGTCGCAATTGTACAAGCGTGCGGCCGAACACTTCGCCGGCAAGGACGTTAGCGGCCAGGATCCGTCCGTGCGCATCGACAATGACCGCGCCTGCCGGCAACCGTTCCAAGGTGGCCTGCGTCAGAGCATCCGGATGCGCCGGTGCGCCTTGCGCACCTTTGGTGAGACGTTCGTTTACGGCCACTTCCCATGTCCAGTATCTGCGGCCGAGCAACCAAGCGGAACGATCCGGTCAATGCCGGCGCAGATCAAGGTTCGACAGCGCTCGGCACCATCATGAGACGAGTCGCGTCGTGCCGGCGATGATGACCGCGGACAATGAACGTCGGATTAATAAGGCGTCGACAGGTTGATCGGGCGCGTCAGGGTTTAAGCCGGCTCAAGAACTGGGCGAAGACCATCGTTCCCTCCGGCCACGGCCCGTGGCCGGACTCGGTGTTGATGTGGCCGGACTCTCCGGCATCGACGAGCAGCGAACCCCAGGCGTTGGCGATGTCGTCCGCATGCTCGTAGGAACCGAACGGATCGTTGCGGCTGGCGACCATCAGCGACGGGAAGGGAAGCGGATCGCGCGGGTAGGGACCGAAGGTCATCAGATGCTTCGGACGGATCGCCGGGTTGGCAACATCAGGAGGTGCCACCAGGAAGGCGCCGGCGATCGGCTTGGTGAAATGGGGTAGGGCGTGCACGGCGGTTGCGACGCCAAGCGAATGGGCGACGATGACCACAGGCTTTTCCGCCGCATTGACCTCTTCGATCATGCGCGCCACCCAATCCTCGCGGACAGGCTTTGCCCACTCCGCCTGCTCGACGCGGCGTGCGGTCGACATCTTGCGCTCCCAGCGGGTCTGCCAGTGCTCCGGTCCGGAGTTGGTGTAGCCTGGAACGATGAGGATATGAGCGTCGGATACTTTCATGGTGGCCGCGATGTGGCGCTGAAAGGCGCGGAAGTCAAGACCTTCAGCATTACCCGTGCTTCAGGGCCTCGAAGCCACCCATGGGAGCCTGCCCGACGAGCCCGATGTTCGCGCTCCAATAGGCCGCTTAACGTGGCGAGAGGCGGCAGGCGACAGCGGTCGCATTTTCTGTATAATCGAAGGGACGGTCGCGGATGGTGCGGCTTGGTTCGTCGCATCTTTGTTCCGTGGCCGCTCTGGTTCGTTGAGGAGTGTGAGCCATGACAACATTCCATGTCCTTTCGGGAGCGGACGCGAGTGTCGCCCATCCCGGAATAAAAAAGATTGGCGTCGCGGATGTATTCGACGCCTTACGCTTGGGCTTTGACGATTTTCGCGAGAAACCATCGCACTACGTCTTTCTTTGCCTGATCTACCCGATCGCGGGTGTCGTTCTGATCACCTGGAGCGCGGGCGCCAACATGCTGCCGCTGCTTTATCCTCTTGTCTCCGGCTTCGCTCTGATCGGCCCAGTCGCTGCGATCGGGCTTTATGAAATCAGCCGACGGCGAGAACTCGGCATGGACTACTCCTGGCCGCACGCCCTTCGCCTGCACCGCTCTCCGGCGCTGCTGTCGATCATGGCCGTCGCCGCCATGCTGTTCGTTGTCTTCATCATCTGGCTGCTCGTCGCCCAGGCGCTCTATGTGCAGATCTTCGGGGCGGAACCGCCGGATTCGATTGCAGCCTTCTGGAACGGTATCATCGGCACTGACCAGGGCTGGAACCTGATCCTCGTCGGCAACGCTGTCGGCTTCGTCTTCGCCGTCATCGTTCTGGCGACATCCGTCGTGTCGTTTCCGTTGCTGATCGATCGGGACGTCGGCGCCGTATCGGCGGTCGAGACTTCCATTCGCGCAACGCTCGTCAACCCGGTGCCCGTCGCCGTCTGGGGCTTCATTATCGCCGCCGGTCTGGTTATCGGCTCGATCCCGGTCTTCGTCGGCCTCGCCGTCATCATGCCGATCTTCGGACACGCCACCTGGCACCTCTATCGCAAGATGGTGGAGCCCGGTCCGCGCGCGCGTTCACACTGATCGCCGACAGCCGAAGGCGAATGTAACCGCTCATAAAAAAGCGCCGCATGTCGATCGACCTGCGGCGCTTGTGGCGTGTTGCCGAAAATCTCGGCCTAGCGAAAATGCTTGTAGTAAGATGAGATCTGCGCCGCGGTGTTGGACGACAGGTTGAGCTTGATGCCGATCTTGTCGCCGCGATACCAGCGCACCATGCCGGTCAGGAAGCCGAGTTCCTCGCTTCTGATCGTCACTTCCTGTCCCGTCTTGGCGCCGATGTCGAAGAGCAGCTGAAAGCAGATGCCCTCGGCAGAAAGGTCCTTGACGATGCCGCTGCTGGAGCCGGACTTGACGGTCACCGTACCTGTAATTTTCGTTTGCGTGCGCTGCGTCGCCCGCTCGACACTGTCCTTGTAGGCCATGTGATCCTCAGAACCTGGATTGACAGGCCCTGAGCTTTGCACGCAATGCGTGAATTTCCTGCTAACGCAAATGCCCGCATTTGAGCGATGTGCTCCAAATGCGGGCATGGCAACAAAAACCAAAGGCCTACGGCCGTCCGCTCAGCGCAGAACCTCAGCCGAAGACGCGCTTGAAGATCGTGTCGACGTGCTTGGTGTGATAGCCGAGATCGAACTTTTCGCGGATATCTTCCTCGGAAAGGGCCGCGCGAACTTCCGCGTCGGCGAGCAGTTCTTCGAGGAAGTCCTTGCCCTGTTCCCAGACCTTCATGGCGTTGCGCTGCACGAGGCGGTAGGCGTCCTCACGCGACACGCCGGCCTGCGTCAGCGCCAGCAGCACGCGCTGCGAATGCACGAGCCCACGGAACTTGTTCATGTTGTTGATCATGTTCTCGGGGTAGACGAGCAGCTTGTCGATAACGGTGGTCAGACGAGCGAGCGCGAAGTCGAGCGTCACCGTTGCATCCGGGCCGATCATGCGCTCGACCGAGGAGTGCGAAATGTCGCGCTCATGCCAAAGCGCAACGTTTTCCATGGCCGGGATCGAGAAGGCGCGAACCATACGGGCGAGACCCGTGAGGTTTTCGGTCAGAACCGGGTTCCGCTTGTGCGGCATCGCCGACGAGCCCTTCTGGCCCGGCGAGAAATACTCCTCCGCTTCAAGCACTTCGGTGCGCTGCAGGTGACGAACTTCCGTCGCCAGGCGCTCGATCGACGAGGCAATGACGCCGAGGGTGGCGAAGTACATGGCATGGCGGTCGCGCGGGATGACCTGGGTCGAAACCGGTTCCGGCTTCAGCCCGAGCGCCTCGGCTACGTGTTCTTCAACGCGCGGGTCGATGTTGGCGAAAGTGCCGACGGCGCCGGAGATCGCGCAGGTGGCGACTTCTTCGCGTGCGGCCAGCAGGCGCTGCTTGCAGCGGTCGAACTCGGCATAGGCGAGCGCCAGCTTGACGCCGAAGGTGGTCGGCTCGGCATGGATGCCATGCGAACGGCCGATCGTCACCGTCTCCTTGTGTTCAAAAGCGCGGCGTTTCAGCGCTTCGAGCAGCTTGTCGAGGTCGGCGAGCAGCAGGTCGGTCGCGCGGACCAGCTGCACGTTGAAGCAGGTATCCAGAACGTCGGACGAGGTCATGCCCTGGTGGATGAAGCGGCTGTCCGGGCCGACGAATTCGGCGAGATGCGTCAGGAAGGCAATGACGTCATGCTTGGTGACGGCCTCGATCTCGTCGATGCGGGCGACGTCGAAAGTGGCAGCGCCGCCTTTTTCCCAGATCGTGCGCGCAGCATCCTTCGGGATCACGCCGATTTCGGCAAGCGCATCGCAGGCGTGGGCCTCGATCTCGAACCAGATGCGGAATTTCGTTTCCGGCGACCAGATGGCCACCATTTCCGGTCGGGAGTAACGGGGGATCATGGGCTTAAGCTTTCGTCGTCAGTGGAGGGATGGTCGTGCCTCTAGCAAAGATAGCCGCGAAGCTCAACGCCGTTGCGCACGGCGATCGCTTGCCAGCCACAGGCAGACGGCGAGCAGTATAACACCGCCGATCGGCAAATAGAGGCGAAGGCCCATGACGAGAAACTGGTAGAAGGCGATCAGCGTCGTAAAGGCGAACTGGAAGAGCCAGGTCGTGGTTCCGATCGGGGCGTGCCACTGCGCATAGAACTCGCGGTAGTCGAGCGCAAAGAGCAATGCCGTCATCCCGATCGTGCCGAGCGAAAGGAAGAAGAGATAGGCGGCGAAACGCGTTTCTACGCCGCGTCCGATCGCCGCGAAGCGGGCGAGAAACAGCGCCGGCGGCCAGGCGAGCAAAGCGCCGGCCCCGAAAACCCAAAGAAGTTCGGCCAGATGAAAGGTCACGTCCCGTTCCCGCAGCCACAGCGCAAACCACGCCGATAGCGTCATTGACGCGCTCCACAAGGGTGCGCCAAGGAGCAGCAACGGAACGCTCGGCACGGACCGGGCAAGGCGGGTCCGCTTCCGGGCACCGACCGCCGCACGCCCTGCTTTCGCTTCGACGCTGGCGGCCGCTTCGTTCATTTCGCGATCCGCGTCGGGACCGCGATCCAGCGCCCGTCCGTCGTGCCTTCAAAGCCGAGCGACTTCACAAGCACCATGATCACATGGGTTTCCGAACCGTCGTCGTTGCGGTGGGTGATGGCGCCGCCGACCAGGTAGCCGGTGGGGCAACGGCGGCTTTCCGGTATGCGGCTGTCGTCCTGAAGCACGTCGCTTGCCGGTGCGCCCGCCTTCATCGTCATCGACAGACGGAAACCCTTGGCTTCCTTCAGGAAGTCTTTGCAGATGCCGTCCGGCTCGAAGGTCTTTTCCTCGAGCGTTACCGTATAGGTCTCGCGGAACGCTTCATCGGCTGCAAAGGCATCGTAGGTCAGCGAGTGCGGCTTGGCGTTGGTTTCCGTGATCGGGTTGAAGGCTGCGAGCAACCCGGGTGCATCGGCCAGGCGATAGGCATCGATCAGGGGCGCAGCCCGACGGCGGGCTTCATGGCGCGCCTTCGACAGCGGGCTGCCATCTTCGCGACTGACAGCGCGCACCGGTGCACCCGGCAGGAAGCTGTCATTGCGCGTGTCGATCACATAGATGGTCGAATACGGAAAGCCGGAGCCGTCCTGAACGCCATATTCCTCGAAGGCAAAGACATTGCCATCGGCGGAAAAGCCGATCGGCTGCAACGCGGCATAGTCGCCAGCAAGCGCCGGCGATGCAGCGGCGGCCGCGGCCAGGCAACAAAGGCCGGAAATTGCCGCGCGTGTCGTCATCGATAAGCCTTCTCGGCCGGCGCACGGATCGCTTCGATCGCCGAGCGATAGGCCTCGACCGAGCCGCCCTTGAAGATCGCCGAGCCGGCAACGAGAACATTGGCGCCGGCGCCGGTGGCAATGGCTGCCGTTTCAGGCGCAATACCGCCGTCGACTTCGATCTCGATCGGTCGATCGCCGATCATCGCCTTGATGCGGCGGATCTTTTCCGCGGTGGCGTCGATGAACTTCTGCCCACCGAAGCCCGGATTGACGGTCATGACGAGGATCAGGTCAAGCTGATCGAGCACGTATTCGATCGCGCTTTCTGGCGTTGCCGGATTGAGCGACACGCCGGCCTTCTTGCCGAGCGACCTGACCGTCTGCAGCGAGCGGTGCAGGTGCGGACCGGCTTCCGCGTGCACCGTCAGGATATCGCAGCCGGCCTTGGCGAAGGCTTCGAGGAACGGGTCGGCCGGCGAAATCATCAGGTGGCAGTCGAACGTCGCATCGGTGTAGCGACGCAGAGACTTGATGACATCCGGGCCGAAGGTGATGTTCGGCACGAAATGACCGTCCATGACATCGAGATGGATCCAGTCCGCGCCGGCATCGACGACATCGCGAACCTCCTGGCCGAGCTTGGAGAAATCGGCCGCCAGGATCGACGGGGCAATGCGGATAGGGTGGGTCATGGCGCACTCCAGCGTGTTTTCCGCGGGAATAGCACCGCCGAGCCCCGCAAACAACATGCCTGCGATCAAAGCTGCGTCAGCTACGCTCTGACCAGCAGGGCATGAGATCGTTTTCCGCCGGCGTTGCGTCGTGGACGCCGCGGGCGATCGCGCGCGCCATGGTCGAGGCTGCAACGGCGCCGAGATCGATGAAATCCTCTGTTGTCGGCGTCTTGCCGCTGGCGCCGGTCGCAAGCGCGAAGATCAGATCGCCGTCGAGCGGCGTGTGCGCCGGCCAGAGCCCGCGGGCGAAGCCGTCATGGGCGGCAATCGCCAGGCGCTTGGCTTCGGCCTTCGTCAGCACCGCATCCGTCGCAATGACCGCGATCGTTGTATTGGCCACGGCGGCCTGGCGGTCGCGGAACTTGATGCGGATGTCGGCCGCATCGGCCGGCATCGGGTGGGGCAGGCCAAGTCCGCCGAACTCGCTCTCCAGTTCGAAGGGCGCAGACCAGAAATGCCCGGTGTCGCCGACGGTGGCGGATCCGAGCGCATTGACGGCGACGAGGGCGCCGATGGTGATACCGTTCGGCAGAACTGTGGATGCCGAACCGAGACCGCCCTTCAGGCTCGCGGTCAGCGCGCCTGTGCCGGCGCCTGCCGAACCGGTCGAAAATGTCGCGCCGGCCCGCCCGACGGCCTCGAAGCCGAGTTCGCGATAGGGCGGGAATCGGCCCCAATCCTTGTCGCCACCGTTGATGAGGTCGAAGAGGATCGCCGTCGGTACGATCGGTATCCGGTGTGGGCCGACGGCGAAGCCGCGACCCATTTCCCTGAGCGCCGCCTGAGCACCGGACGCGGCATCGAGCCCGAAGGCCGAACCGCCGGAAAGAACGAGCGCATCGACCGTCTGTACCGTATTGTGCGGATCGAGCAGGTCGGTCTCCCGGGTTCCCGGCGCACCGCCCAGGACCTGGACCGCAGCCGTCGGGGGGGGGTCGCAGACGATCGCGGTGACGCCCGATTTCAGGCGATGGTCCTCGGCGTTGCCGACCGTCAGACCTTTGACATCGGTGATCAGGTTCAGCGGTCCGGGACGCATCATGGGGCGGCTCCTTCAGCGGCCGCGGGCGCGAAATGGCCGCCTTGCCACTGCATCAAACGGTAGGGGTTGTCGGCGCGCTCGTGCCCAGCGTTGAAGGCGGTGAGGCCGAGAACGGTCGGGTAGGGCCCCTTGCCGGCGATCGCTTCGATCAGCGACTTGTCGTCCTGTGCTGCCCGGTCCTTGGCTTCCTCCAGCAAAGCCATCACGGCGAAAGCCGGCATCACATAGCCTTCCGGCTCGATGCCGGCGGCGCGCATTTCGTCGGCAAAGGGCTTGCCCTCCGGCGACTGCGCCGCATCCGGCAGCGTTACCGCAAGCACGCCATCGGCAAGCGGGACAGTGAGATCGGCCGCATTCAAGGCATCGCCGCCAAGCAAGGTAAGGCTCGCGCCTTCGCCAATGGCATCGCGGGCGATCACGGCGGTATCCTGCCGGTCGCCGCCGGTGAAGACGTGGGTTGCACCGCTTTTCACCAGGCGCCGCACGAGGTTGATCTGCTGCTCCTGCGCCGGCCGGTAGGTGTCGCTGAAGACCGGCGTCATGCCGATTTCGGCGAGTGCTGCGCGCACGGCCTCGACCAGTTCCCGGCTGTGGATCGTGCCATCGTCGACGAGCGCGATGGGCTTGTCCTTCCAGCGGTTGACGATGGCATCGACGATCGCCGTAGCCTCGGCATTGCCGCTCGGTGCGAGGCGGAAGAGCGGCCATTTGTTCTTGAGCGCGTCTTCCATCAGGATATCGGAGCGCACGCTGAGCGTGATCGCCGGCAAGCCCGCCTCGGTCAGTGCCGGAAGCGCCGCATCCAGGCTTTCGGTGCAGAGAAAGCCGACTGCGGCCTCGGCACCTGCGGCAAGCAGCGCTTTGGTCAGTGCCTCGCTGCCGGCGGTATCGCAGGTCTCGGGAATGACGACGATCTCGCTGCCGCGATCACCGGCCTTGAAGCCGGCGCCGTCGACAATCTGCTTGCCGAGCGGCGCGAACGGACCTTCCACAGGCGCCACGACCGCCACCTTGATGCCGGCCGCCAAAGCCGGCGTTGCCTGTACCAGTCCGGCAAGGATAAGGCTGCTGACAATGGATCGACGCATTCACTTACTCCGCCGCCGCAAGCTTTCCCGACCGAACCGATCCGGGCAAAGTCCTACGGCGAGCCACCACAGCTTCCTGTTCCGTTGCCGCTCGCGTCAGACGCGAGGCACGGTCGTTGCCGCATGTTTTAAGGATGTGCCTCCCGGCGTCAAAGGAAAAGATGCCGCTCCTGGCGAAGAAGGTTCAATCTGCGTCACGGCCACGTCGCAGATGTGCAAGATTCTCCCTCCGGCGGGTTTCATATTTTCCGCCAGCGTCTATGTATGTGCCTGACATCGCCCGGAGAAAGATGTGTTGGAGAAGACCCGGCTGGACCCTATCAGTTATCGCGACGCGATGAGCCGCCTGGCCGGTCACGTGCAGATCATCACCGCCGCTGACGGCAGCGAGCGGCGCGGCGTCACTGTGACTGCGGCCTGCTCGGTTTCCGATAGCCCGCCGACGGTTCTCGTCTGCCTGAACGGCGCCAATCCGCGCAACGATATCTTCACGCGCAGCGACAGCTTTGCACTCAACCTGCTCGGCGACGAGCACCGGGCGCTTGCCCATGGCTTCTCCGGCCGCGACCAGCTCGACATGGATCTGCGTTTTGCGCTCGGACAGTGGACGCGGCTTAGGACCGGTGCGCCAATCCTCGTCAATGCCACCGCCGCTTTCGATTGCCGTCTGGTCGAGGTGAAGACGATCGCCACGCATCTGGTGCTATTTGGCGAGGTTGTCGACGTCGCGATCGGGCCGTCCCGCCCGCCGCTCATTTATGTGGACCGCGGATACCACTCGCTATAAGTTTTTTACTCAGCGGTCGACTGCTCATCGCAACATGAGAAGATCGCTCTAAGTCGTTGAGTTGGCCGGTGGATTTTGCCCCCTTCCAGCATCCAGCGATCGATTCGGGCCGTGGTGGAGGAGACATGGCACAGGCGGCAACGGGCCTGCCACAGTCCATCGAAGAGACGATGGCACTGCTGGAGGCACATGATTATCTCGCCGGCACGGCGCTGGCGACGGTGCTGTTTCTTGCACTCCGGATGAAGCGCCCGCTTTTTCTTGAGGGCGAAGCCGGCGTCGGCAAGACGGAGATCGCCAAGGTTCTGGCCAAGGCGCTCGACCGGCCGTTGATCCGGCTGCAATGCTACGAAGGTCTCGACGTCGCCTCGGCGGTCTACGAGTGGAACTATCCGGCGCAGATGCTCGAAATCCGCCTGTCGGAAGCATCCGGCAAGGTCGACCGCAAGCGGGTCGAAAGCGACATCTTCTCCGAACGTTTCCTGATCCGCCGCCCGGTTCTGCAGGCCATTTCCTCCAATTCGGGACGTGCGCCCGTTTTCCTGATCGACGAGCTCGACCGGACAGATGAAGCCTTCGAGGCGTTCCTGCTGGAAGTTTTGTCCGATTTCCAGGTGACAATTCCGGAACTTGGTACGATCCGGGCGGACGAACCGCCTGTTGTCATCATCACCACCAATCGCACCCGCGAGATCCATGACGCACTGAAGCGCCGCTGCCTCTATCATTGGGTCGATTATCCCAAGGCGGCGCAGGAACTGGAGATCATTCGCCGCAAGGTTCCCGGCTGCAATGCCACCTTGTCACGGGAAGTCATCGCCTATGTGCAGCGGCTGCGCACGATCGACCTCTTCAAGAACCCGGGCGTTGCCGAAACCATCGACTGGGCAACGGCGCTGACGGAACTCGACCGGCTGGCGCTCGATCCAGAGACGATCGCCGACACGCTTGGCACCCTACTCAAATACCAGGACGACATCGCCAGGATAGAGGGGGCAGAGGGGCGAAAGCTGCTCTCCGAGGTCAAGGCGGAATTGCTGGCGGCAAGCTGATGACGGAGGCGCGGGAACAGCACAGGGACGATGTTCCCCCGCCAATCGCGGCAGGCGACGGACGGCTTGCCGACAATATTGTCTTCTTCGCGCGCGCGCTCCGGCGCGCCGGCATCAAGATCGGGCCAGGCGCCATCGCCGACGCCATCGATGCGGTGGCGCTGATCGGGATCGGTGGACGGGACGCGTTCTACGCCGCGCTGCAATGCGTCTTCGTCAAACGTCACGAAGATCAGCCGGTCTTCGACGAGGCGTTTCGCTTGTTCTGGCGGTCGCGCGGTCTCGTCGAAAAAATGATCGCGATGATGTCGCCGCTGGCGCCGGAACGCGAGAGCGAACGGCAGCAGCGCCGGGCAGGCGAGACCCGCGTCAGCGACGCGCTGCTTTCTGGCCACGAGGCCGATCGACCGCCGCGCGACGAGCCGGAGATCGAAGTCGATGCACGTTTCACGGTCTCCGGTCGCGAGCTTTTGCGCCGGGCCGACTTCGCGCAGATGAGCGCTGCCGAGCTTGCCGAGGCCAAGCGCGCGCTTTCGGCATTGACGCTACCGATGGACCGCGTCGTCACGCGCCGCTTCCGCCCCTCGAAGCGTCAGATCCGCATCGACCCGCGCGCCACCATGCGCGACGCCATGCGCTTTGGCGGCGAACTGATCCTTCCGAGGTTTCGGGAGCGGCGCGTCGTTCATCCGCCGCTTGTCGTGCTCGCCGACATCTCCGGCTCGATGAGCCAGTACACCCGCATCTTTCTGCACTTTCTGTATGCGCTGACCGAGGAACGGCGGCGCGTTCATACCTTCCTCTTCGGAACCCGGCTGACCAATGTCTCGCGCCAATTGCGCAATCGCGATCCCGATGCGGCGATCGACGACTGCGTCGCTGCGGTCAAGGACTGGTCCGGCGGCACGCGCATCGGCGAGACCTTGCATGAGTTCAATCGGCGCTGGTCGCGGCGCGTGCTCGGGCAGGGCGCGATCGTGCTTCTGATCACCGACGGTCTGGAGCGCGATGACGTCGCCGATCTCGAAATCGAAATCGACCGCCTGCACCGATCCTGTCGGCGGCTGATCTGGCTGAACCCGCTGCTGCGCTTCGACGGCTTCGAGGCGCGGGCGCGCGGTGTGCGGGCGATGCTGCCGCATGTTGACGAATTCCGGGCCGTGCACAATCTTGAATCGATTGGCGAACTGGTGAAGGCGCTGTCCGGGCAGCGCTCCCGCCAGGCGGACCCGCGGCGGTTCCTAGAGCCTGGCCGGGCCACGGTGACCGGCGCGCATGGGAGGTGGCAGGCATGAGGCAGGCAGTCAATGTTCTCGATCCGCTCGACATCGCCGAAGCCTGGCTGAAGGAAGGACGCCGGGTGGCGATCGCAACGGTGATCGAGACCTGGGGCTCGGCGCCACGGCCGGTCGGCAGCCATCTGGTGATCGATAGTGAGGGCAATTTTCAGGGCTCTGTTTCGGGAGGATGCGTCGAGGGCGCGGTCATCACCGAAGCGGCCGACGTGATCGCCTCTGGCACCTCGCGCGTTCTCGACTTCGGCGTCGCGGACGAGACCGCCTGGCGCGTCGGGCTTTCCTGCGGCGGCCGGATCCGGGTCCTCGTGGAACGGGTTAACGGCTGACGATGGAACAGGCGATCCTGGAAACACTCAATCTTGCGCGCGCGGCCCGCCGCGCCGCCGTCACCGTCAGCGATCTTACCGGTGGTGTCCGCGTCTACCTCGAAGGCGACGACTGTCCAGAACCCTGGCGCGAAGCCGTTGCCCGTGCCTTGCGGTCCGGCCGAGCCGGGATCGTCGAAACCGGGCAGGGCTCCTTCTTCCTCAATGTCTACCTGCCGCCGCCGCGCATCCTCGTCATCGGCGCGGTGCATATTTCACAGGCCCTGGCGCAGCTTGCGCCCGTTGCCGGCTTCGACATGACCATCATCGATCCGCGTACGGCCTTTGCCACGCCGGAACGTTTTGCCGGCGTCGACCTCATCGCCGATTGGCCGGAGGACGCCCTGAAACTCAGACCGCTCGACCGCTTCACGGCACTTGCAGCCGTGACGCATGACCCGAAGATCGAC
The DNA here is from genome assembly GCF_001427045.1 of Ensifer sp. Root558. NCBI lineage: Bacteria > Pseudomonadati > Pseudomonadota > Alphaproteobacteria > Hyphomicrobiales > Rhizobiaceae > Ensifer > Ensifer sp. Root558. Next base: position 859,007 of record NZ_LMGC01000001.1, read on the forward strand.
GACGAACCGATCCGGGCGGCACTGTCGGCCGGTTGTTTCTATGTCGGTGCACTCGGCAGCCGCAAGACACATGCCACACGGATCGAACGACTGCGGCATGCGGGTGTCGCCGATGCTGACATGGCCCGCATCCGTGCACCGATCGGTCTCGATATCGGCGCGGCAAGTCCTGCCGAAATCGCGGTTGCGATCCTCGCCGAAATCATCGAGGCGCTGCGACGGCGTGACGTTGCTTCCGCAGGGAGTGAAGCATGAGGTTCGGCCCGATCAAGGTCGCAGAAGCAGAGGGCGCGATGCTCGCACATGCGGTGAAGGTCGGTGATGCCAGGCTGCCGAAGGGGCACCGGGTCACATCCGCCGACATCGTCGCTTTGACCGCTTCAGGTGTCGTGGAGGTGGTGGCCGCCCGCCTTGATGCCGGCGACCTCCCGGAAGACGAGGCGGCCACGCGCATTGCCGCGGCCGTGGCCCCCGATCATCTCCGGTTTTCGCGGGCAGCGACCGGCCGCGTCAACGTCTATTCCGAGGTCGCCGGCCTCTTCGTTGCGAGCCGCGAAATTGTCGATCGCTTGAACCGCCTAGATCCCTCCATCACCTTCGCCTGTCTCGACGACCATATGCCGGTGCAGCCCGGCGATATGGTCGCAACGATCAAGATCATCCCGCTTGCGGTCGCCGGCGCCTTCGTCGAGCAGGCGGAGAGGCTTCTGCGCGACCATCGCGCCTTCGAGGTCAAGCCGTTCGCGCCGCGCCGCGCAGCCTTGATAGCAACGGAGTTGCCGAACCTCAAATCCCAGGTCATGGACAAGACCCATGCCATCCTCGCGGCGCGGCTGCGACAGGCCGGAAGCGAACTCTTCACCGAACGGCGCGTCGCGCATAGGGAAGACGCCGTGGGGGCGGCGATCGCCGAAATGCGATCAACGCACGACCTGCTGATCGTCTTCGGCGCTTCGGCGGTCGCCGATCCCGAAGACGTCATTCCGGCGGCGATCCGGCGGGCCGGTGGCGTGGTCGATCATGTGGGAATGCCTGTTGACCCCGGTAATCTTCTCGTTCTCGGCCGCGTCGGCGAAACGCCGGTCATCGGTGCACCCGGCTGCGCCCGCAGCCCGCGCGAGAATGGTTTCGACTGGATCCTCGACCGGATCCTTGCCGGCGAGTGGCCGAGTTTCGACGATATTACCGGCCTTGGCGTCGGCGGCTTGTTGAGTGAGATCCCGACCCGGCCGCAGCCACGCGAACATGCAACGGAGTTGTCATCCGGCTCGGTTTCAGTCGTCGTTCTGGCCGCTGGCCGGGCCAGCCGTATGGGCGCTGACGGCGGGCACAAACTTCTCGCAACTTTCGATGGCGTGCCGCTCGTGCGCCGCAGCGTCGAAGCCGCGCTTAAGGCCGCTCCGGGCAAGGTCAGCGTCGTGACCGGCCACCGCGAGGCCGATATCCGCTATGCGCTGCAAGGACTGCCGGTGACGTTCGTTTCCAACCCCGACTACATTTCGGGCATGGCCTCTTCGCTGACGGCCGGGCTTTCGGCAGTCGGGGCGCGGGCGCCGGGCATGCTGGTGATGCTTGCAGACATGCCCGGGATAACCGGCGACGATCTGCGCCGGCTCATCGAACGTTTCGTCGCCGAAGGTGGCCGCTCCATCATCCGCGCGACCGCAGGCGGACAGCGCGGCAATCCGGTGATCCTGCCGCGACAGACATTTTCGGCGATCAAGCAACTGGTCGGAGACGTTGGTGCAAGGCACATTATCGAAAAGAGCGGGCTGCCGGTCATCGATGTCGAACTCGGCGCGGCGGCGCGCCTCGATCTCGACACGCCGGAACAGATCGTCGCCGCCGGCGGTATCTTGGAGGAACAGACGCGTGGATAATGCCGCAATCGAAGACATGTTCGCGGTCCTCGGGCCGGTGACCATCAAGCGGATGTTCGGCGGCAAGGGCATTTATTGCCAGGGTGTGATCTTCGCCCTTGAGGTCGATGGCGAAATTCTGCTGAAGGGCGACGAGCAAACAGCGCCGGCGCTGGAGGCGGCCGGTTCGCGGCAATGGGCCTATGACGGCAAGGGCAAGCCGGTGAAGATGCCCTATTGGAGCATTCCGGACGACGCATTCGACGATCCCGACGAGATGGCGCGGTGGGTGCGGCTTGCCTATGAGGCGGCGCTACGCTCCAGGAAGTAGGCCGTCCAGCCTATGCGCGGCAGCTGCGCCTCAGATGAAAATATTGACACGATCACCACGTTTCCCATCGGCGCGCCTAAGTGACATCGGCCGGATCTGTTGGTGCCCGCGGAACGCCGCCGACAGCGGCACCAGCAATGCACAGAACGAGGGACGTACGAAGAACACCGGCCCCCGGTGGGCGGCTGCTATGCGGCGACGCCCTGTTCATGCCTGCGCAAGGCATCGGCGGCATCGGCGGTAAAGCGGGATAGCGGTTGGGGCAGGGCGTCGAGGCTAAACCAGCCGAATTCGGAAAGCTTGTCCGGTTCGGTGAGTTGAGGTTCACCTGAGAAATCCCGGGTCACATAGATCATCGAGATCCAGTGCTGGCGGTCAGCGTCGATCACCTGTTCGCTGAGGCAGAGGAATTCGGTCGAGCCAATCTTGAGGCCGGATTCTTCTTCGGCCTCGCGGCAGGCCGCAGCCTGCGAACGCTCCATGTGATCTACCTTGCCGCCGACGATGTTCCAATGCCCGGCCTCAGGCGCATTGACGCGCCTGTAGAGCAGAATCTTGCCATCGCGCACGATGACAAGTCCGCAGCCGAAGCCCGGAAAATCGATGCCCGGCTGGCCCATCCTTTCGGATCAGGCCTTGCCGGCAATCAGCATGAAGGCAGGGATTTCGTCGCCGAAGCCGACGGGCGTCGGGCCGTCGTCATAGTCGCGGCGGTGACGGTTGCGGCGGTCGCGATTGTCGTCGTTGGCAGGGTTCGATGCACGCACCGGACGATCGCCACGGTTGTTCTGTGCCTGCTTGTTCTCTGCGCTGCGTGCCGGTTTCACCGATTCCGCCCTTTCCACGACTGTTTCAATTTCGGCCTCACTATCGGCGCGCACGGTATCGGATTTATGATCGGAACGGGCCTTGGAGCCGCGATCCCCATCTTTTTTCCGGTCCTTGCGGCCATCACGACCGCGTTCACGGCGGCCGGTATCGTGGCTTTCCATCGGCTCAGGCAGATTGGAAAGGTCGCCGTTCAGCCATTCGACCTTCTGGCCGATCAGCTTTTCGATGGCGTCGGAGAATTTCGTGTCGCGCTTGGTCACCAGCGTGAAGGACGCGCCCGAGCGGCCGGCACGGCCGGTACGGCCGATGCGGTGGACGTAGTCTTCCGCATGGATCGGAACGTCGAAGTTGAAGACGTGGCTGACATCAGGGATATCGAGGCCGCGGGCCGCAACGTCGGAGGCGACGAGCAGCTTGATGTTGCCGTCCTTGAAGTTGGCCAGCATCGTCATGCGCGACCGCTGGTCCATGTCGCCATGCAGCGCACCGACGGAGAAGCCGTGGCGGTCGAGCGAACGGAAGAGGTCGGCGACATCCTTCTTGCGATTGCAGAAGATGATCGCGTTCTTCAGTTCGTCCTGGGCGCGAATCAGATCACGCAGTACCGCGCGCTTCTCGTAATCCTTGGCATGCGCCGCAACGAAGCGCTGCGTCACCGTCTGAGCCGTGGAAGCCGGGCGGGCGACTTCGACGCGCTCCGGGTTCTGCAGGAAGCGGTCGGCAAGCTTCTGGATTTCCGGCGGCATCGTCGCCGAGAAGAACAACGTCTGGCGCGTGAACGGGATCAGCTTGGCGATGCGCTCGATATCGGGAATGAAGCCCATGTCGAGCATACGGTCGGCCTCGTCGATGACCAGGATTTCCACGCCGCTCATCAGCAGCTTGCCGCGCTCGAAGTGGTCGAGCAGGCGGCCGGGCGTGCAGATCAGCACATCAGCGCCACGCTCAAGCTTGCGGTCCTGCTCGTCGAAGGACACGCCGCCGATCAGAAGCGCGATGTTTAGTTTGTGGTTCTTGCCGTACTTGTCGAAGTTCTCTGCGACCTGTGCGGCGAGTTCGCGCGTCGGCTCCAGAATGAGCGTACGCGGCATGCGCGCGCGGGCGCGGCCCTTTTCGAGCAGCGTCAGCATCGGCAGCACGAACGAAGCGGTCTTGCCCGTGCCCGTCTGGGCGATGCCCAGAATATCACGACGCTGCAGCGCCGGCGGGATAGCGCCTGTCTGGATCGGGGTCGGGATTGTGTAGCCCGCATCGGTGACAGCGGAGAGAACTTTTTGGCTCAGGCCAAGGTCAGCAAAATTGGTCAAAGGGAAATCTGTTTCCGTTCCGGTTCAATAGAACACTGATCGATCGATGGAAAACGCACGAGCACGTGGCCGCGCTCTTAAGCTGAACGCCGCCGAAAGTCAAGAAATCCAGCACGTTGAAGCAGTAAAAGGTAAATAGTGGCGAATCTGTCGCATTTCTTGTCAAGCGGAACCGCGCGGCAGCGTCAGTTCATATAGCTCGCAAGCTTGGTGCTCGCATCCAGAAACCGCATGGGATCCACGGCATTGCCGTTCAGCCGGATTTCATAGTGTAGGTGCGGTCCGGTGGAGCGCCCGGTGTTGCCGGACTTGGCAATGACTTCGCCAGCCTTCACCCGGTCGCCGGCTTTCACCAGCACGGTGGAAAGGTGGGCGTAGCGCGTCGCGACACCATTGCCGTGGTCGATCTCGACCATGTTTCCATAGCCGCCCGTCAACCCTGCATTGGTCACCGTTCCAGGCGCGGCCGAGCGGATGCGTGTACCGACCGTTGCGCGAAAGTCGATGCCGGCATGCAGCGCCAGACGCCCGAGAAACGGATCAAGCCGGTTGCCGAAATCGCTGGTGATGTCGCTGGCCGGCGAGGGGTTGCCGAAGGGCAGCTTGCGGACCTCGGCGCGCGTGCGGTCGAGCTCCAGGAGTGCGGTATCGAGTGCGGCAAGCGAACGGCCGAAATCGTCATCGTTCACAGGCTCGACGAAGGGGCCGCCGATCGCCGTCTCGGCCGAGCCGGATATGTCGTTGGCCGGAATCAACTCGGCGACATCGTCAACGGGCAGGTCGACACCGGTGCGCCCGACGATCGAACGAATCGCATCCGACGTCTTCGCCGCACCGTCCGTCAGTCGCTGGACCCGCGTCATCTGCTCGCGCTCGACATCCTTCAGCGAGAGCGTCACTTTTGAGAAAATCCGGTCGGCGCGGTCGGAACTTGATTCGCCGGCATCGGGTGCTGCATAGGCGAGGGCGGGGACAGCTGCAGCACTGACCGGCGCAACGTTCAGTCCCATCAGCTTCTCAATTGCCTTGACACTGCCGCTGCTGCTCGCATCGGCGCGTTTTTCATAGGCAAGCGGCTCGACGGCCGCAGGCGCATCGGTTGCGGTCGTGACGCCGGAACTTTCGGCCCTTTCGACCAGGGCGCCGAGCTTTCCGTTGCGCGAGGTCAGCGCCATCTGCTGGCGCAGCAGCTTCTCGACCTTTTCCTCGACCACTTGCTGGTCGAGCAGTTGCCGGCTGGTGACCCGATCGACCTGCGCCCGCAGCGCTGTGATCCGATCCTCGTATTCATGCTGCATGCGGGCCTGGCGGGCAATCGTGCCGCCGATCAGGTCGTCGCGCAAAACCAGATAGGAAGTGGCCGCGAGATAGCCGATGCTGCAGACGCCTGCAAAGGAGACAGCGATCGCCGCCATCCACGGGCGCACGGTCATGTGCCGGACCTTGTCGCCGCTGGCCAGGATCAGGACGTGATTCTGCTTGCGTTTTCCAAAGGTACGATTTGCCTGATGTCCAGACACCCGTTCTCTCCCGCCATGTGCGCGTTGCCTCGCATCACCTGGGGATCATTACACTTTGTTAGGGTTAACAATCGGTAAGCAAGATTGCGGGAAGGTGATGTCCGCTATCGATTGGTCGAAGCGGTCATCGAGCGGTAGAACGACGGCGTCAGGCCGGCCTCGGCGCGGGCGATATCGTTGAACGGCGCCTTCAGGGGACCGCGGAAATTGGCGCGCACCAGCTGCTGGAAGGTCGCTGCCGGGTCCTTCTTCTCGCGGGCGCAGAGAAAGCGGAACCATTTGGCGCCAACGGCGACGTGGCCCTTCTCGTCCTCGTAGATGACGTCGAGCACGGCCGCACTCTCGAAGTCGCCGGTTTCGCGCATCTTGGCCTGAAGCGCTGGCGTCACGTCGAGACCGCGCGCTTCGAGAATGAGCGGCACGACGGCGAGCCGCGCCGTCAGGTCGTTGCGCGTATCGTGCGCCGCCTGCCAGAGGCCGTCATGGGCAGGCAGGTCGCCATAGTCGGCGCCGAGGTCGTTCAGGCGCTGGCGGACCATGCGGAAGTGCTTCGCCTCTTCGAAGGCGACACGCATCCAGCCGTCGAAGAAGGAATTGGGCACCGGCTCGGTTGCAAAGCGGGCGACGATATCAAGGGCGAGATCGACGGCGTTCAATTCGATATGGGCGATGGAGTGCAGAAGTGCGATTCGGCCCTTCAGCGAACCGAGAGACCGGCGCTTGACCTGCGTCGGTGGCGTCAGCACCGGCTTGTCCGGTCGGCCTGGGCGCACCGGCACCGGCCGGTCGAGCGGCGAGCGCAGCGACAGCGTGCGGCGCTGCCAGCGCCGGGCGGCTTCCTGCGCGAGCGCCGTCTTGACCTCGAGGTCGGCGGCGCGGATCGCTTCGACTGCACCGCCCCGCAGGCTGTGGAACACGGGCAACTCCGTCATCGGCGCCCTCAGATCGCCTTTGCGGCGTCAAGGACCTCGCGGGCGTGGCCGTCCACCTTCACCTTTTCCCAAACTCTGACGACGACACCGTCGGCGCCGATCAGGAAGGTACTGCGCTCGACACCCATGTACTTGCGCCCGTACATCATCTTCTCGACCCAGACGCCATAGGCTTCGACGACCGACTTCTCCTCGTCGGCAGCGAGCGGCACCGTCAGGTTGTGCTTCTTGGCGAAGCGGTCGTGCTTCTTCACCGAGTCGGGCGAAAGCCCGATCAGGGCTATGCCGGCTGCGGCGAAGTCGTCGGCAAGTTCCGAAAACGAGATCGCCTCAAGCGTGCAGGCCTGCGTATCGTCCTTCGGATAGAAGAACAGAACAACCGGGCGGCCGCGCAGGGCCGAGAGCGAAATCGTACCGCCGCCGTCACGCGGCAGGGTGAAGTCGGGAGCGACATCTCCGGGACCGGGTCTTGCCATGATTAAACCTTCCTTCCGCCAAGTTTTGCAGACAATCGGGCGCTACTGCATGTTTTCATTGGTCTTTGCCGACCAGAGGGCAAAACGTGCAGTGCTCAAGCTAGTCGAGTGACATTTGCGCGCCACAAGGCACGCGGCGCTGTTGGGCATAGCGAAAATCGTCGACTGCCGTCCAGCGCATTTGTGCTAGATTCGACAGGTTTCGGACGGCATGGGCCGCTACGAAACGTTGCAGTCGCCTGCGCGCGCGAATTCCATCGCAGGTGGTCGCTTTCCACAGCATGGTCCCGCGTCCCTTGGTGACTCGGCACGATGACATGTGGTCTACAAGAAGCGAGAAGTGGTCGCCCCGAAATGACAGAGACGGAGGGCGACGACGAAGCTCGTATCGTATGGAGGACGCCCGCGCTGATGAGTGAGATCCGCGGCGAAAAAGTCGGCTTTCGCAAGAAAGACATCGTCGCGTTGCATGCGTTGCCTTCGGCGCAGGCGCACGAACCCATGATCGTGCACGCGCCGCGCAAGAACAAAGCCGCGCGCTTCTGTGCCAAGATCGCACTGCTGACATCGCTGCTCGCGCTTTCCATCGCGGCGATCCTCATTGTCGTCATCGAAAGCGGGGTGATGGACAGCACGCTTAACGCGCGCGCCCGCACCGCACTCAATGCAGCGCTCGGCGATGCCTACCGCGTAGAGGTCGGCAGCACTGTGGTGCGCATGACCGCGGGCGGCGCGATTGCGCTCAGAGCCCGCGAAGTGGCGCTCAGCGAAGCGTCCTCAGGCCAGCCGGTCGCCAAGCTCCGCGCGATCTCGATCGCGCTCGACCCGCTGGCGTTGATGACCGGACGCATCGCCGTCTCCAACCTCGAAGCGGAAGGCGGCGATTTCGATTCCGGGTTGCTGCCGCGCGGCGAACCGCTCGATCTCACCAAGATCCGCATTGCCGACGTTGGCGATACGCTGGAGGCAATCTTCTCCCACGTCGACCGCATATCGCAGATGGCGGCCGGCCGCGGCAGCCAGAAGGTCACGCTGTCGGATTTCAGCTTCTCCGTCATCGGCTCCCGCGATCGCGTCGTGCCCGTCGTCGCCAACGCGCTCGAGTTCAACCGTGACGCGGGCGGCTCGATGAGCGTCAAGGGCAGCGTCACCGTCGACGGGGTGGACGTCGATCTCAGCGCCGACGCCCTTGGCGACAAGGGGCACATGACCGGCTTCGAAGCGTCGATCACCAATCTGCCGCTCGCACCTTTCTTCTACCACGGTAAAGTCGGCTCGGAGCCGCCCTTCGGCGTCGTCGCATCGGCCGGGCTGTCGCTGAAGGCGACGCGGGCCGCCGGCAATGCGAAACCGGATCTGCGCGTGACAGTGCGCACGTCCAAGGGCGAGTTTCACGCGGGCAACCTCGTCTCGACGCTCAATGCCTCGCAAATGGACGTCGCCTATGACTTCGAGCGCTCGTCCGTCGAAATTCTGCCGTCGGCCGTCAAGATCGGCCGTTCGACCTTTCCGTTTACCGGGGCGATTATCGACCTCGACAAGATTGCCGGCGCAACGGAGAAGGGGTTTGCCATCGACCTCCTGCTCAAGAACGCAAGCTCCGCCCCGGAAGACGTCGCCGACGCGCCACTGATCTTCGATGCCAAGGCAAATGGCCGGTTTGTGTCGGACAAGCGCCAACTGATCTTCGACCAGCTCGCCGTGTCGACCCCGCTCGGTTCGATGTTCGGATCGCTTTCCGTCGCCTTCGGCAAGACATCACCGCAGATCAGCTTCGCCTCGGTCAGCGATCGCATGGAGGCGACCGCCGTCAAGCAATTGTGGCCGTGGTGGTTGGCCAAGGGCGCGCGGCGCTGGGCGATCGCCAACCTCTTCGGCGGCACGGTCACCAATGCCCGCATCGAAGTATCGGTCGCCGAGGGGCGGATCGCCTCCAACGAAGGCGAGCTCAAGCTCAACGAGCAGGAGCTCAATATCAACTTCGATATCGACGACACGCGCATCAACATCACCGGCGAGATACCCCCGCTGCGCGACACCTCCGGCAAGTTCAAGCTGAGCGGCCAGCGCATGACAGCCGAGATCGAGAAGGGGACCGCCTTCTTCCCGTCTGGACGCGCGGTCGCGCTCAACGGCGGCGACTTCATCCTTCCCGACGTCTACACGAAACCACTGATGGCGGAGATGAAGATCGAGGTTGGCGGCGATGCCGATGCGATCGCCGAGCTCGTGAGCTACAAGCCGATTCAGGCGCTGCAAAAGACCCCGCTGCTGCCGGAAGATTTCAGCGGTCCTCTGACCGCCGTCGTGGGCGCCCGTTTCGGCCTGATCTCGGATCAGAAGCCGCCGAAGCCGCTCTATCAGGTACAGATGCAGCTCGACAAGGTCACGGTCCAGAAGGCCATGTTCGGGCGCGCCGTAGAGGATCTGGTCGGCACATTTCGGGTAGATAATCAGCAGGCGGTCCTCGATGCGGATGCCCGTATCGAAGGCGCGAAGGTCAAGGTCGCGCTGACGGAACCGGTCGATTCCGGTTCGACCGTCAAGCGTTCGCGCGAGATTTCGGGCTCGCTGGAGCAGGGTGTCTGGCAGAAACTGATACCTGGGCTTTCTCGGATCGTTTCCGGACCGATCACGATCGACGTTGCAATCGACGAGGCGAGCCGGCAGACGGCAGAGATCGACCTCACGAAAGCCCAGCTCTCGCTTCCCTGGATCGGCTGGAGCAAGGGCGTCGGGATTCCGGCCGAGGCGCAGTTCACGTCCTCGATGGACGGCAAGATCGCAACAATCAGCAATTTCACGGTTGCCGGCGACGGCTTTGGTGCGCGCGGCAAGCTGCAGATCGACGATGGCGGTCTGCTCTCGGCGGATCTCGATAATGTCCGCCTGGCGCAGGGCGACGACTTCAAGGTCTCCATCGACCGCACCAGGGGCGGCTACACGGCGTCGCTCAGCGGCGCTGCAGCCGATATCAGGCCGATCCTGGCGCAATTGAAGACCGGAAGCGACCAGAACCAGGGTGGTGGCGACGACATTGCCATCAGGGCCCAGCTCGATCGCGTCACCGGTTTCAATGGCGAATCGCTCTCGAACGTCAATCTGGTCTACGGCGAGCGCGGACGTCAGATCGAGGACGTCAACCTCTCGGCCGTGACGAGCAGCGGTCAGGCGCTGGTTGCCCGGCTCGCCAAGGCCGGTGCCGACAACACGCTAGAGCTGACCACGGGCGATGCCGGCGCGCTGGCGCGGTTTGCCGACATCTACCAGAACATGCGCGGCGGCCTGCTCAATCTCAAACTGCGTGACCGTGGCGGACGCTCCTGGCGCGGCAGCGTCGATATCCGAAAGTTCCAGCTGGTCGGCGAGCAGCGCCTGCAATCGATGGTGTCGACGCCCACCGGTGCCGACGGCCGAAGCCTGAACCAGGCCGTGCGCCGTGACATCGACGTCAGCTCGGCCCGCTTCGAACGCGGCTTCGCGCAACTGGCGCTCGATCGCGGCGCGATTCGCGTCGAAGGCGGCGTGCTGCGCGGCACCGATGTCGGCGCGACCTTCCAGGGAACGGTGCGCGACAACAATGGCATCATGGACATGACTGGCACTTTCATGCCGGCCTATGGGCTGAACCGCATCTTCGGCGAACTGCCGCTGATCGGCGTACTGCTCGGCAACGGCCGCGACCGCGGCCTGCTCGGCATCACCTTCAAGCTCAACGGCCCGTTCAACCAGCCGAAGCTGACGATCAATCCTTTGTCGATCATCGCGCCGGGCGTCTTCCGCAGCATCTTCGAGTTCCAATGAAGAAGGCCGACGCACTGCATGTCCTTAAATCGTCGCCGATTTAAGGACAAAACATGCAGCACTTCAAAGTTCTACAGCGACCTTTGCGCGTCTTAACAGACGCGCGGCGCTGTCGGGCCGGCCCTTCAAATTCTTGAGTGGCGCTCCGGTTCAGGCCGGGCGCACCAGAATGTGCTTCTTCTTGCCGAGCGACAGCTTGACGACATTGTCGGCGGTCACGTCGCCGGTGCCGATGATCCGACGCTCGTCGCTGACGGCCTCGTCGTTGATCCTGACGGCACCGCCCTGGACATGGCGACGAGCCTCGCCGTTGGAAGCGGCAAGACCGGCGCGTACGATCAGCGTCAGCAGGCCGAGGCCGGCTTCAAGCTCAGCAGTCGGGATCTCGACCGAGGGCAGGTCGGCGGCGAGCGCGCCTTCCTCGAAAGTCTTCCGAGCGGTCTCCGCCGCCTGCTCGGCGGCCGGTCGGCCGTGCAGCATGGCGGTGATCTCGGTTGCCAGGATCTTCTTGACCTCGTTGATCTCAGAGCCGCCCAGCTCGGAGAGCCGATCGATCTCGGCCATAGGCAGGGTCGTGTAGAGCTTCAGGAAGCGGGTGACGTCCGCATCCTCGGTGTTGCGCCAGTACTGCCAGAAGTCATAGGCCGACAGCATGTCCGGGTTCAGCCAGATGGCGCCGTTGACCGACTTGCCCATCTTTGCGCCCGACGAGGTGGTCAGAAGCGGCGAGGTCAGGGCATAGAGCTGCTCGGTGCCCATGCGGTGGCCGAGGTCGATGCCGTTGATGATGTTGCCCCACTGGTCCGATCCGCCCATCTGCAGGCGGCAGCCGGTGCGCTTGTGCAGCTCGACGAAGTCGTAGGCCTGCAGGATCATGTAGTTGAATTCGAGGAAGGACAGCGACTGCTCGCGATCAAGCCGCGTCTTGACGCTGTCGAAGGACAGCATGCGGTTGACCGAGAAATGACGGCCGACGTCGCGCAGGAATTCGAGGTAGTTGATGCCGAGCAGCCAGTCGGCGTTGTTGATCATCAACGCGTCCTTGGGGCCTTCGCCATAGCTGAGGTAGTTGGAGAACACCGTCTTGATGCTGGCGATGTTGGCGTCGATCGTCGCCGGCGTCATCAGCTGGCGAGCCTCGTCCTTGAAGGACGGGTCGCCGACCATGCCGGTGCCGCCGCCCATCAGCGAGATCGGCCGGTGGCCGGTCGCCTGCATCCAGTGCAGCATCATGATCTGGATCAGGCCGCCGGCATGCAGGCTCGGCGCCGTCGGGTCGAAGCCGATATAGGCCGTCACGGTTTCCTTCCGGAACAGTTCGTCCAGGCCAGTCTCGTCGGAGATCTGGTGGATGAAGCCACGCTCGCTGAGGGTGTGAAGGAAATCGGACTTGAAACCGGACATGATCTGTCTCTCTTGCGGGGGGAGTTTTTGAACGAACGGGCGTTTAGCACTGTTTTTGCGCATAATCACTTCAAAAGTGATTCTGGAAATATTGACCCGCATGACACAGACAAGAACCGCAATCGGCCTGATGAGTGGCACGAGCATGGACGGCATCGACGTGGCCCTGTTGCGAACCGACGGGGAGACCGTCGTCGAGCGCGGACCATCTGCCAGCTTTCCCTACGACGCGCAATTTCGGGATCGTTTGAAGCAGGGACTGGTCGAAGCGAAGGCGATCACGCAACGCGACCAAAGGCCGGGCGCCCTTGATGCGCTTGAGCGCGACCTGACGCTGCGACACGCAGAAGCGGTCAAGACCTTCCTCAAACAGAACAACCTGTCGGCGGCTGATATCGACGTGCTCGGCTTTCACGGACAGACCGTGCTGCACCGCCCAGACGAGGCCCTGACGGTGCAGATCGGCGACGGCGCGCTCCTTGCCGGAGAAACGGGCATCGATGTCGTCTACGACATGCGCGCCAACGACATGGAACATGGAGGGCAGGGCGCGCCGCTGATCCCCGCCTACCACGCAGCACTGGCGCGAGGCGCGGCCGGCCTTCCAGCACCGGTTGTCTTCGTCAACATCGGCGGCATTTCCAACCTGACCTTCATTGGCGAAGGCGAGACGCTCATTGCCTATGACAGCGGTCCCGGCAACACGCTGATCGACCAGTGGGTCGAAGCGCATGCCGGCATTCCCTTCGACCAGGGCGGCATGATCGCCTGCGAGGGAACGGTGCTGCCGGCGCTTGCCGAACGCTATCTCACCAATGCCTTCTTCACCGCGGCCACGCGCCGCTCGCTGGACCGGAACGATTTTGCACCACCGGCCGGAAGCGATGCCGGCCTTGCCGACGGCGCACGCACGCTTGCCCATGTCACGGCGGCAGCGATCATCAAATCGGCGGGGCACTTGCCACAGCGGCCAGTCACCTATGTCGTCTGCGGCGGCGGCCGGCTCAATCCGGTGATCATGCGTGACCTCGCTTCGCTTGCCGAAGTAGAGGGCGCAACAGTGCTTGCGGCGGAGGCGGTGGGCTTCAACGGCGATTCGATGGAGGCCGAGGCCTGGGCCTACCTCGCCGTACGCGCCTTGCGAGGCCTGCCGCTTACCTATCCGGGAACGACGGGCGTGCGGCAACCGGTCAGCGGCGGCCGGCGCGCGGCAAGAACTTGAAGTTGATCTCACGTTTCGCCATAAGTCCGTCATCCCAACGGATTAATCAAATTTTCGCAACAGCGAATTAGGATCTCAGCCGCTGCCACTGGAGGTGGCGAGGAGCGGCTTGGTGCCGCACGAGGGTTTCGGGTTCGTCGATGGGTGGTGCGATTTCTCTGCTGGCCGTGAATTTCATCATCGCGCAGATCTTCACGGCCGCATTTCTCATCATTGCCGCAAAGAGCCGGCAGCGGCGTGCGGCGCTCTGGTGCGCTGCCGGATTTGCCGTCGCCTCGCTTGCAGCCGTCTGCGAAACGATCGTTCCCTTTTCCTCGACCCCGCGGCTCTTTGCCGTCAGCGCCTTTGCCTGCGTGCTCGGCGGCTTCTGTCTTCTGCGTTTTGGCCTCGGCCTTTTCTATCAAGTGCCGGTGCGCGTGCCGTTGCTCGGCGCCTTCTTCGTTGCCGGCGTTTCCCTGGACCTGGCGATCTACGACCTGCCGAGAGGCACCTGGGAGCATGCGATCCCGTACCAGGCGCCCTTTGTCGTGATCCAGGCGTGGACGGCATCGGTCGTCCTTCGCTCCGGCCGTCGCACCTTCTTTGACTGGCTGTTGTTCGGCCTGCTGGCGCTCTCGGCCGCCTACTACCTCGTAAAGATCTATGCCGCGGTCGTCGCAGGCTCGGGCGTAACGGCCCAGGACTATGTTTCCAGCCCGTTTGCGCTCATCTCGCAGGCGCTCGGTGCGATCCTCATCGTCGGCGCCGGCCTTGCCATGCTCGGCGCGATGGTCAAGGAGATTGTCGACGACGCGCAGGCGCGCTCGGAAATCGACCTGCTCTCCGGCCTCTACAATCGCCGTGGCTTCATCGAACGGGTCATGCCGCTCCTGCACGCCCGCACCACCCAGACGCCGGGAACAGTCATTCTCGCCGACCTCGATCGCTTCAAGTTGGTCAACGACACCTATGGCCACCTCACGGGCGACGAAGTCATTCGCCGATTCGCCCGGGTGCTGATGGACGTGATGCCCAACCGTGCCGTCGCCGGCCGTCTCGGCGGCGAAGAGTTCGCGGTGTTTCTGCCCTGCACGGACCTGTCGGAAGCGCGCGTCGTCGCCCACGGCATGCGTGCGGCGATCATGTCCCAGCAGATCGGCGGACTTCCGGAAGCAGCAAGGGTGACGGCGAGCTTCGGAGTCACGGCCGTCGGCATCGGCGAGGCGCTCGATCCGGTGATACAGCGCGCCGACGAGGCGCTCTATACGGCCAAGGCCAACGGTCGCAACCGTGTCGAATGTGCCGAAGCACCGACCACGGTCGTCAACCCAAGCGTTCCACACTGGATCGGGCGGTCATAGACGACCGGCGTCTAGGCGATGCATTTCTCTCGGAGAAACCGGAGGATGTCTTCGGTGAACTGGTGCGGGTTCTGCAGTATCGAAAAATGGCTGACCTCAGGCTGGATCAACAGGCCGGCCCCCGGAATGTTGTCGGCGATGAACAGCGTGTCGTCCCGTTTGATGGCTTCCTCATGGTCGCCATCCACCACCCAGACAGGGACCCGGATTTTCTGAAGGTCGCCGGCCGTGATGTTCGGCTGCGAAGTCCACATCGCCATCATCTCGTCGAAGAAGCGCTTAAATCCCCCTGGCGTCGACGACAGCAGGGCGTACTCTTCGCCCGTTCGCGCGATATAGGCGTTGAAGACGACGCTCATGGTAAAATCGTGTGTTCCGGATGGATTGCTGTTTGCCCCGAAGGAAAAGACACCGGCTATGAGATCGGGATGCCGCATCGCCAGCAGGAGCCCGATAATCGCGCCGTCGCTCCAGCCGATGATGACCGCCTTTGGCAACGTCAGGTGAGCCATCAGTGCCATGACATCGCCTGCCATGAGTTCATAGCTCATGCTCCCACCACCTCGGGAGCTGCGTCCGTGACCCCGGCTGTCCATCACGATGACCTGACAGGTTTTGGCGAGCTCCGTGACCTGAAGCCCCCAATAGTCGGAATTGCCGAGCCCGCCATGTAGCAAAATGACGGGAGCACCCGAACCATACACCGCGTGCCAGATCCTGGCGTCCGCGAGCTCGACAACACCCTCACGTCCGCCAGCCGGAAGCTGCGGAGTGGCGGGCAGGGTTAGCCACCTCGGCTCGCACGCCGACACATTCGACACCTGCGACATGGCTCCCTCCCGTGAATGCTGCTCGGCTCTGCCCCACCCAGACAGCCTAGACTTGCACTATACGCCGATCACACGGCGCTGAAACTCATCCTATCGGGTGAGAGTTGTTGCAGCCTTCGGGCGCACGACCATGGGGCGCATTTGTCCATAAAAAACGCCGCGCACCCGAAGGGGTACGCGGCGCTCCTGTACGTGGCCCGGGTTTTCAGCGAATACGCTTGGCGGCCGGCTCCGGTGTCAGTTCGCCGTTGAGGCGACGGTCGAGGTAGTCCTCGCATTCCGTCATCAGGCCTTCGACCTGGCCGTTGAAGAAGTGGTTGGCGCCGGGCACCGTCTTGTGGGTGATGAGAATGCCCTTCTGCGCCTTCAGCTTCTCGACGAGACCGTTGACGTCCTTTTCCGGCGCAACCTTGTCGGAATCACCATTGATGATCAGGCCCGAAGACGGGCAGGGCGCCAGGAACGAGAAGTCGTAGATGTTCGGCTGTGGCGCGACGGCCATGAAGCCTTCGATTTCCGGGCGGCGCATCAGGAGCTGCATACCGATCCAGGCACCGAAGGAATAGCCGGCAACCCAGCAGCTCTTCGAATCCGGATGCAGGCTCTGCACCCAGTCGAGCGCCGATGCCGCATCCGAAAGCTCGCCGGCGCCGTGGTCGAATTCGCCCTGGCTGCGACCGATGCCGCGGAAGTTGAACCGGAGCGTGGTGAAGCCGCGCTTCTGGAACATATAGAAGAGCTGGTAGACGATCTGGTTGTTCATCGTGCCGCCGAACTGCGGGTGCGGGTGCAGGATGATGGCGATCGGCGCGCTCTTCTGCTTCGAAGGCTGATAACGGCCTTCGAGGCGGCCGGCGGGTCCGTTGAAGATGATTTCGGGCATTGGCTCTCCGGGAGTGTTCCTGGTTCGAATCTTGGGTTCAGATCGCGATGAGTCTTGACGAAAGCAGTCAGCTTTTCTAAAACCTAGTTTAGAACCGTTCAAAACTTCTGTGCGGGCATTCCGCCTTGTGCTTCGTCTCATAAGGCAAGCGGCGCGGAAAATTCAAGGAAAATGCATCGCCAGAGGTTGCGGGCCTGTGACCTGTTGATCTAGCGAAGGAAATCATGTCGAGTTCACGCATCTATATGGACTGGAACGCCACGGCGCCGCTTCTGCCCGAAGCGCGCGAGGCTTGCCTGTCGGCGCTCGACCTCCTTGGCAACCCTTCTTCCGTTCACGGAGAGGGCCGCGCGTTGCGCACGTTGATCGAAAACGCCCGTCGCGACGTGGCAGTGCTCTGCGGCGCCAAGCCTGGCAGCGTCATCTTTACCAGCGGCGCCACGGAAGCGGCCAACCTGGTGCTTACGCCCGATTTCCGCATGGGCCGCACGCCGCTGAAGATCGGCCGGCTCTATGCCTCGGCGATCGAGCACCCGGCTGTGCGCGAAGGCGGACGCTTTCCGCGCGAAGCCCTCAGCGAAATCCCGGTGATTTCAGACGGCGTCGTCGATCTCCCGGTGCTGAGGGAGCTGTTATCCGCGCATGATCGCCAGCTCGGCTTGCCGATGGTTGCCGTCATGCTGGTCAACAACGAGACGGGCATCATCCAGCCGATCGCCGCGATCGCCGAGATCGTTCGCGCCCATGGCGGCATTCTCGTCGTCGACGCGGTGCAGGCCGCCGGCCGCGTGCCGCTTTCGATTGAAGACCTCGGCGCCGACTTCCTGATCGTCTCCTCGCACAAGATCGGCGGCCCGAAGGGCGCCGGCGCGCTGGTGGCGCGCGGCGAGGTTATGATGCCCGCACCGCTGATCCGCGGCGGCGGACAGGAAAAGGGGCACCGTTCCGGGACTGAAAATCCGGTGGCGATTGCCGGCTTTGCAGCAGCCGCCCGGAAGGTCGGCGAAGATGTCGGCCAACGAATAGGCGTGGTCACCGCGTTGCGCGACAAGCTCGAAGGCGAGATGCTGGCCGCGGCAACCGACGTGGTTATTCACGGCCGCGACGTTTCGCGCGTTGGCAACACGATCTTCTTCACGCTTCCTGGCCTCAAGGCCGAGACCGGGCAGATTGCCTTCGATCTCGAAGGTGTGGCGTTGTCGGCGGGTTCCGCCTGCTCCTCCGGCAAGGTCGGGCAGAGCCACGTGCTGACGGCGATGGGTTACGATCCGCGCCAGGGCGCACTTCGAATCTCGATCGGCGAGGGCACGACACAGGCTGATATCGACCGTTGCGCCACGGTCTTTGCAAAGGTAGCAGCAAGAAGACGAGCGCCCGGGCAAGCAGCCTGAGCGGAACGACCGGACGAAATTGCGGAAAAGCAATTTTCCGCTTGGCAAACAGGGTGAAAAGCGCCTTTTAGCCATTACATAAGCGGTGTGCCAAGCGCATCGTGTTGACAAGCTGCCGGACCTTGGATCCGGCAAGATTGGAGAACGACATGCCTGCCGTGCAGGAGACCATTGATCAGGTCCGTCAGATCGACGTTGACCAGTACAAATACGGTTTTGAGACGACCATCGAAGTCGAGAAGGCCCCGAAGGGTCTCTCGGAAGACATCATTCGCTTCATCTCCGAGAAGAAAAACGAGCCGGAATGGATGCTGGAATGGCGTCTTGAGGCCTATCGCCGCTGGCTGACGCTCGACGAGCCGACCTGGGCACGCGTCAGCTATCCGAAGATCGACTTCAACGAGATCTACTATTACGCCGCTCCCAAGGGCGTGACGGGCCCGAAGTCGCTCGACGAAGTCGATCCCGAGATCCTCAAGGTCTACGAAAAGCTCGGCATTCCGCTGAAGGAACAGGAAATCCTCGCCGGCGTACAGAAGTCGAAGATCGCCGTCGACGCCGTCTTCGACAGCGTCTCGGTCGTCACCACCTTCAAGGAAGAGTTGAAGAAGGCCGGCGTGATCTTCATGTCGATCTCCGAGGCGATCCGCGAGCACCCTGATCTCGTCAAGAAGTATCTCGGTTCCGTCGTTCCGACGACCGACAACTACTATGCGACGCTGAACTCCGCAGTCTTCACCGACGGCTCCTTCGTCTACGTGCCGAAGGGCGTTCGTTGCCCGATGGAACTGTCCACCTACTTCCGTATCAACGAGAAGAACACCGGCCAGTTCGAGCGCACGCTGATCATCTGCGAAGAGGGCGCCTACGTGTCCTATCTCGAAGGCTGCACCGCACCGCAGCGCGACGAGAACCAGCTTCATGCCGCCGTCGTCGAACTCGTTGCGCTCGATGACGCAGAGATCAAGTACTCGACGGTCCAGAACTGGTATCCGGGCGACAAGGAAGGCAAGGGCGGCATCTACAACTTTGTCACCAAGCGTGGCGATTGCCGTGGCAAGAACTCCAAGATCTCCTGGACGCAGGTCGAAACCGGTTCGGCGATTACCTGGAAGTATCCGTCCTGCATCCTGCGCGGCGACGGTTCGCGCGGCGAGTTCTACTCGATCGCGGTGTCCAACGGTCACCAGCAGATCGACAGTGGCACCAAGATGATCCACCTCGGCAAGAACACGTCGAGCCGCATCGTCTCCAAGGGTATTGCTGCCGGCGTCTCGGAAAACACCTATCGCGGCCAGGTTTCGGCCCACCGCAAGGCCGAGAATGCCCGCAACTTCACCCAGTGCGATTCGCTGCTGATCGGCGACAAGTGCGGCGCGCATACCGTTCCTTACATCGAGGCGAAGAACTCGACGGCACAGTTCGAGCACGAAGCCACGACGTCGAAGATTTCCGAGGACCAGCTGTTCTACTGCCAGCAGCGCGGCATCCCGACCGAAGCGGCGATCGCGCTGATCGTCAACGGCTTCGTCAAGGAAGTCATCCAGGAACTGCCGATGGAATTCGCCGTCGAAGCGCAGAAGCTGATCGGCATCTCGCTTGAAGGCTCGGTGGGCTAAGGCCCTGGACTGAAAATTGAATGGCGCGCACCGAGAGTTTGCGCGCGAACGAACGTTCGTTTCCCAAGAGGACGATAGAAATGCTTGAAATCAAGAACCTGCACGCCCGCATCGCCGAAGACGGCACCGAGATCATCCGCGGCCTGAACCTGACCGTGAAGGCCGGCGAAGTTGCCGCCATCATGGGCCCGAACGGCTCCGGCAAGTCGACGCTCTCCTACATCCTGTCGGGCCGCGAAGATTACGAAGTCACCGAAGGCGACATCCTCTACAACGGCGAAAGCATCCTGGAACTCGACGCGTCCGAGCGTGCGGCCAAGGGCATCTTCCTTGCCTTCCAGTACCCGGTCGAAATCCCGGGCGTTGCCACCATGCAGTTCCTGAAGGTGGCGATGAACGAACAGCGCAAGTATCGCGGTGAAGACGAGCTGACGACGCCGGAATTCATGCGCCGCGTCA
The DNA here is from genome assembly GCF_001427045.1 of Ensifer sp. Root558. NCBI lineage: Bacteria > Pseudomonadati > Pseudomonadota > Alphaproteobacteria > Hyphomicrobiales > Rhizobiaceae > Ensifer > Ensifer sp. Root558. The sequence continues at coordinate 879,215 of NZ_LMGC01000001.1, forward strand.
AGGAAGCCGCTGCCGAGCTGAAGATCGCACCGGAAATGCTGCGTCGCCCGCTCAACGTCGGCTTCTCCGGCGGTGAGAAGAAGCGCGCCGAAATCCTGCAGATGTCGCTGCTCCAGCCGAAGCTTTGCGTGCTCGACGAAACCGACTCCGGCCTCGACATCGATGCGCTGAAGATCGTCGCCGACGGCGTCAACGCCCTGCGTTCGCCGGATCGCGCCGTCGTCGTCATCACCCACTACCAGCGCCTGCTCGACTACATCGTGCCCGACACGGTGCACGTCCTCTACAAGGGCCAGGTGATCAAGTCGGGCGACAAGACGCTGGCGCACGAACTCGAAGCCAACGGCTACGCGGATATCATCGAGGCCGCAGCTTAGAGCCTGTTGAAGGAGTGTTCGAATGAATATGCAACAGGCAATCAAGATGACGGCGGCCGAGACGGCGCTCGTCGACGCCTATACCGCGCAGATCGGCGATCTGCCGGGTGACGGTTCGGTGCTTTCGGTTCGCGACACGCTGGTGCACGAACTGAGGACTGCGGGTCTGCCGACCCGCCGTGTCGAATCCTGGCACTACACCGACCTGCGCACGCTGCTGCGCGCGGTGCCGGCTACCGATCCGACGGCTTTTGCCGATCGCGTCGACGCGCTGGTTCCGGGCTCGACGGTGTTTTCGGTCCGAAACGGCCAGGCCGAGGTCAAGGGCAACCTTCCCGAGGGCGTGACGGTCCGTTCCTATGTCGACAGCCTGCTCGACGGTTCGGCCACGGCTGGCCTCGCTGTGCTCGGCTTTGACGACGCGATCGGCCGCATCAACGGCGGTCTCGTGCGCGGCGGTCTCGAAATCGCCGTCGGCGATGATGCAACGGTCGAAAATCCGCTGGAAATTCAGCTGGTACAGAGTGTCGGCCAGGCGCATACGCGCTTCCCGGTGACGTTCGGCGCCAACGCCAAGGCAACCGTGATCGAGCGGCATCTGTCGACCAAAGACGGCGAGAGCTTCGTCTCCTCCGTTAGCGACATTACGCTCGCCGACGGTGCCGATGTCATCTGGATCATCCTGCAGCAGCAGGGCGCTGCCGATACCCATCTCGGCCAGATCCGCTTCGACCTCGGCAAGAATGCCAAGCTGCATCTCTTCGTGATCAACGCCGGCGGCAAGCTGGTGCGCCAGGAGATCCATGGCAAGACGAGCGGCGAGGGTGCGGATTTCAAACTGCGCGGCATCAACCTGCTCGGCGGCGAGAGCCACACGGACGTGACCTTCACGCTCGGCCACAACGTACCGCACACCACGTCGACGGAGATCATCCGCAACGTCGTGTTCGATCGTGCCAAGGGCGTGTTCCAGGGCAAGATCCTGGTTGCCAAGGACGCGCAGAAGACCGACGCGAAGATGGCATGCAACACGCTGCTTCTATCCGACGACGCCGATCTCTCGGCGAAGCCTGAGCTGGAGATCTTCGCCGACGACGTGCAGTGCGGCCACGGTGCGACGGTTGCCGATATCGACCACACGCAGCTCTTCTACCTGATGGCGCGCGGTGTTCCGGAAAACAAGGCTCGGGCCATGCTCGTCAATGCCTTTGTTGCCGAGATCGTCGAAGAGCTGGAAGATGACGAGGCGCTGGTCGAGGCGCTGGAAGAGGTCATCTCGACCTGGCTCGACAAGCACGCCTGACGGGCTGTCTGCGTAATTCCTTAAATCGGCGTCGATTTGGGGTAAAATTGCGCGGGACTTCAACATGTTGCAGTGCGCTTAGCGCGTCCTCAGGGACGCGCGGCGACGTGGCGAAATTGGATTGAAGACATGGAACACTCTGTACCGGTGCCCGCCTACGACGTCGAAACGATCCGCAAGGATTTTCCGATCCTGTCGAAAACCGTCTACGGCAAGCCGCTCGTCTATCTCGACAACGGCGCATCGGCACAGAAGCCACAGGTCGTGATCGATGCGATCTCCCATGCCTATTCCAACGAATACGCCAACGTCCATCGCGGCCTGCATTTCCTGTCGAATGCCGCGACGGAAGCCTATGAGGCGGCACGCGAAAAGGTGCGCCGCTTCCTCAATGCCCCGTCGGTCGACAACGTCATCTTCACCAAGTCTTCGACCGAGGCGATCAACACGGTCGCCTATGGCTACGGCATGCCGAAGCTCGGCGAGGGCGACGAGATCGTGCTGTCGATCATGGAGCACCACTCCAACATCGTTCCCTGGCATTTCATCCGCGAACGCCAGGGCGCCAAGCTCGTCTGGATCCCGGTCGATGACGACGGCGCGTTGCACGTCGAAGATTTCGTCAAGTGCCTGACGGACAAGACCAAGCTCATCGCCATCACCCATATGTCGAATGCGCTCGGAACCGTTGTTCCGGTCAAGGAAATCTGCCGCATCGCCCGCGAGCGCGGCATCCCTGTACTCGTCGACGGCAGCCAGGGCGCCGTGCACATGCCAGTCGACGTCCAGGACATCGATTGCGACTGGTACGTGATGACCGGCCACAAGCTCTACGGCCCCTCCGGTGTCGGTGTGCTCTACGGCAAGACGGACCGGCTGAAGGAGATGCGACCGTTCCTCGGCGGCGGTGAGATGATCGAGGTGGTGACCGAGGATTATGTTACCTACAACGATCCGCCGCACCGCTTCGAGGCCGGCACGCCCCCGATCGTGCAGGCAATCGGCCTTGGCTATGCGCTCGATTACATGGACAAGCTTGGTCGTGCAGCGATCCAGGCGCATGAAGCCGATCTGACGGCCTATGCGCGCGAGCGCCTCTCGTCGGTCAATTCGCTGCGGGTCTTCGGCAACACGCCCGACAAGGGTAGCATTTTCGCCTTCGAGCTTGCCGGCATTCATTCGCACGATGTGTCGATGGTAATCGACCGTGCCGGTGTCGCTGTTCGCGCCGGTACCCATTGCGCCCAGCCGCTCTTGAAACGTTTCGGCGTGACCTCCACATGCCGTGCATCCTTCGGGCTCTACAACACACGGGCCGAGGTCGATGCGCTGGTCGACGCGCTGGAGCATGCACGAAAGTTCTTCGCCTAAGAAATTTGTAAAAAGTTCAGGGATTTATCCCAATCTGCTGAACCACTAGAGAAAGTCCAGGAGGCCGACATGAGCCTTGATGCAACGGAAGAAAAGGTCGACGTCCGCGAGGGCATCGTGCATTCGGCGATCCCAACCGAAGAGATTGCGCGCCTCAGCGACGACATCATCGCGGCGCTGAAGACCGTCTACGACCCGGAAATCCCGGCCGACATCTTCGAACTCGGTCTCATCTACAAGATCGACATCGAAGACGACCGCATGGTCAAGATCGACATGACGCTGACAGCACCCGGCTGCCCGGTGGCGGGCGAGATGCCGGGCTGGGTCGAGAACGCCGTCGGCGCCGTCGAGGGCGTCTCGGGTGTGGAGGTCAAAATGACCTTCGATCCGCCGTGGACGCCGGACCGGATGTCCGAGGAAGCACAGGTCGCCGTCGGGTGGTACTGAGCCTCGCGTATTGATCCGTTAAGGCACGGATACTACATTTGATTCTGTAAGGCGCCGGGCCTTTACCCCGGTGACGACAAGGAGAATGAGCCCATGGGCTTTGCCGTGATGAGCCTGACCGATGCTGCTGCCGGCCGCGTGCGCGCGATCGTCGAGAATTCCGGCGCCGATGCCAAGGGCATTCGCGTCGGCATCAAGAAGGGTGGCTGCGCCGGCATGGAATATGCCGTCGATCTCGTGACCGAGCCGAACCCCAAGGACGACCTGATCGAGCATCAGGGCGCCAAGGTCTGGATTGCGCCGGAAGCCGTGCTCTATCTGCTCGGCACGCAGATGGATTTCGAAGTGACGACGCTGCGCTCCGGATTCACCTTCCACAATCCCAACCAGACATCCGCCTGCGGATGTGGCGAATCGGTCGAGCTGAAGCCGGCCGATCTGGCCGCACTTGCGGCACAGGGTGACGCCGTAGTGCGCGCCAACTGAGTTTTACCATTCCTTCAATTGAATAGGTCGGCCCGGTTTTCGCCGGGCCTTTTTTCTGCTGAGATACACATCTATGGAATAGGGAGAGGGACATGGCGGCGTTGAACGAAGATCTCGTCTTCAAGGCGCTCTACGAAACGTTTCCCGATCCCGTGATCATCATCGACGCCGAGCGTATCATCCGTTCCGCGAACAATGCAGCACTTCGCCAGTTCGGTTATCCGTCCGCGGAGTTCATCGACAGATCCGTGCGCCTGATCTACGCGACCGATGCGGAATATGCCAAGCGCCTGCAGAACCGGGCGGCGCGCGTGGACGAAACCGCCCCCCGGACTTCGAACTATCTTTATATCAGGCGTGACGGCTCGACATTCTCCGGGCATCTGCGCACCACGCCCCTGATCAACGACCAAGGCGAAGAACTGGCGCTTATCGGTATCATCAGAGACGTTTCGGACCTGACCGAAGCGGTGAGCGAACGGCAGAAGGCTTCCGAGATGCTGAATGCGGCCCTCGAAGCAATGCCTGAAGGCTTTGCCATCTTCGACAGGGAGGAACGGCTGGTCGTCTATAACAGGGCCTATCAGGCGATCTGCGGGCCTGCCGGTCCGGCACTCAAGCCCGGCATCACCGCCGAGGAAATCCTGCTCTTGGCGCGCCAGGGCGGTCACTACCCGGACGCCTTGCCGGGCACGCGCGAAGGCAACGAATGGATCGCCTCGCGTCTGCGCGATTTCCGCTATCCGGACGGAAAGCCGAAGATCCACCGCTATGCCGACGACCGCTGGCTGAGGGTGGAGAACATCAAGGCCAAGGATGGCAACACGGTCGTCGCGCGTGTCGATGTCACGGATCTGAAGCGCGCCGAGCTCGCGCTCGAGCGGCAACGGCAGGAACTGGAACACAAGAACGAGGCGCTCGATCAGTTCACCGCCACCGTCTCCCACGATCTCAAGGCGCCGCTTCGGCACATCTCGATGTTCTCCGAGATGATCGAAGACGACCTCAAGGCAGGCAATCAGACCGAACTTGCGGAAAATGCCCGGCACCTGCGCGACAGCGTCCGGCGCATGAACCGCGTGGTCGACAGCCTGCTCGACTATGCGCAGATCGCGCATCGCATCACCGACTGGACCCAGGTGCGGCTGAGCGACGTCGTCTCGGAGACGCTGACGATTCTCGCCGGTGACGCAAACGACGCAAACGCAACCTTCGAGGTAGGCCCACTGCCGGAACTGGAAGGGGATCCCGAGCTGCTGCGCCGCCTGGTCCAGAACCTCGTCGGCAATGCGATCAAGTACCGGCACGCCGACCGCCCCCCGGTCATCCGCATCCACGGCAGCGTTTTGCACCAAACGGTGGAACTGGTCGTAGAGGACAACGGCATCGGCATCGATCCGCGGTTTGCGACGCGCATCTTCGAAGTGTTCCAGCGGCTGCACAAGGATGAAACGGTCTATGGCGGCACGGGAATCGGCTTGTCGCTCGCCAAACGCATCGCCGAAAGCCATGGCGGTTCGATCTGCCTTGACACGAGCTTCCGAGAAGGCGCACGTTTCATCGTGTTGCTTCCGAGGTGGCTGAGGAAGGCGAAGTAGGGCGGAACAAGGTGACCTCGACGCCAAAGCGATTGCTCTTGGTGGAAGACGACGCGCACGATGCGCGTTTCGTGATGCGCGCCTTTGCCCAGATCGACAAATCGATCGAACTCGTCCTGGTGACCGACGCGGACGAGGCCGTGGAACAGCTCTCCAGCGGGCACTTCGACTACATGCTGATGGATATCAAGCTGCCCGGCAGCGATGGGATCGAGCTCCTAAGGCGCGTGCGCAAGAGCCGTGCCACTGCGCTCATCCCGATCATCGTGCTGACGTCCTCGATCAATCCGGCCGACGTGCTTCACTGCTACGGTGCCGGCGCCAATGCCTATGCGGCAAAGCCGTCTTCGGTCATCGAATATCGTCGCTTCGCCGAGGCGTTCATTCGCTTCTGGGTCGAAAGCACAATCCTGCCACCGGGCATGAGCGCGCGCCGATAGGCCAGCTGTCTTCACGCGATCGGTAATACACGCCACGTTTTTTTGGGGAATGGGGTCGAGCGCACAGGCGCGCATCCGTCCGGGCGCAGCCGCGCCGGAGAAAACAACCGGCGGAGCATTGCTGCTCCGCCGGTCGATGTCGTTACTCTGCGGCTTCCGCGTAGCTTTCGAGCGGCGGGCAGGTGCAGACGAGGTTGCGGTCACCGAAGACGTTGTCGACACGATTGACCGGCGACCAGTACTTGTCGACCCGGAAGGCGCCCGGCGGGTAGCAGGCCTGCTCGCGCGAATAGGGGCGATCCCATTCGCCGACCAGGTCTTCGACCGTGTGCGGAGCGTTCTTCAGCGGGTTATTGGTCTTGTCCATGCGACCTTCCTCGATCGCACGGGCTTCCTCGCGGATGGCAAGCATTGCCTCGCAGAATCGGTCGATCTCGGCCTTGGTTTCCGATTCGGTCGGCTCGATCATCAGAGTTCCGGCAACCGGCCAGCTCATGGTCGGGGCGTGAAAACCGCAGTCGATCAGGCGCTTGGCGACGTCGTCAACGGTCACGCCGGCGCTTTCGACCAGCGGGCGGGTGTCGATGATGCATTCATGCGCGACACGCCCCTTCGACGACTTGTAGAGCACCTCGTAGGCGCCCTTGAGCCTTGCTGCAATGTAGTTGGCGTTGAGGATCGCCACCTTCGTCGCCTGGGTCAGGCCTTCGCCACCCATCATCAGGCAGTAGCTCCAGGAGATCGGCAGGATCGAGGCCGAACCGAAGGGAGCCGCCGAAACCGCGCCGTCCTGGCCGTCCGTTTCCGGGTGGCCGGGCAGGTATGGCGCCAAATGCGCCTTGACGCCGATCGGGCCCATGCCGGGACCGCCGCCGCCGTGCGGAATGCAGAAGGTCTTGTGCAGGTTGAGATGGCTGACGTCGGAGCCGATGTCGCCGGGGCGGGCAAGGCCGACCATGGCGTTCATGTTGGCGCCGTCCATGTAGACCTGGCCACCGTGCTTGTGCACGATCTCGCAGACCTCACGCACATTCTCCTCGAACACGCCGTGCGTCGAAGGATAGGTGATCATGCAGCACGAGAGATTGTCGGCATACTGCTCGGCTTTCGCACGGAAATCTTCCATGTCGATGTCGCCGTTTTCGCTGACCTTGATGACGACCACCTTCATGCCGGCCATCTGGGCCGACGCAGGGTTGGTGCCGTGCGCCGAGGTCGGGATCAGGCAGACGTCGCGATGGGCGTTGCCCTGCGCAAGGTGGTATGCACGGATCGTCAGGAGACCGGCATATTCGCCCTGTGCACCGGAGTTCGGCTGCATGGAGATCGCGTCATAGCCGGTGACGGCGCAGAGCTTCTCCGACAGGTCTTCGATCATGTGCTGGTAGCCAGCCGCCTGATCCTTCGGCACGAAGGGATGGATCTCCGAGAATTCCGGCCAGGTGATCGGCAGCATCTCGGCGGTCGCGTTCAGCTTCATCGTGCACGAGCCGAGCGGGATCATCGCCCGATCGAGCGCCAGGTCGCGGTCCGACAGACGGCGGATGTAGCGCGTCATCTCGCTTTCGGCGCGGTTCATATGGAAGATCGGGTGCATCAGGTATTCGCTGGTGCGCAGCAGCGGCTGCGGCAGGCGGTAACCCGGCTCGAACTCTTCCACCTTGAAGTCGCCACCGAAGGCGCGCCAGACGGCTTCGAGCGTGACGGGGCGCGAGCGCTCGTCGAGGCTGATGCCGATCTTGGTCTCGCCGATCTTGCGCAGGTTCACTTCCTCGGCGACCGCGGTCTTGAGGATGATGCCCTGCAGCTTGCCGACTTCGACGGTGATCGTGTCGAAAAACACATCGGGCTCGACCGTGTAGCCGAGCTTTTCGAGACCCATGGCGAGACGAACGGTCTTCTGGTGAACGCTCTGGGCGATCGCCTTGATGCCCTTCGGTCCATGGAAGACGGCGTACATCGAGGCCATGACGGCGAGCAGAACCTGCGCGGTGCAGATGTTCGACGTCGCCTTTTCGCGGCGGATGTGCTGTTCGCGGGTCTGCAGCGACAGGCGGTAGGCGCGGTTGCCGCGCGCGTCGACCGAGACGCCGACGAGACGGCCGGGCATCGAGCGCTTGTGTGCATCCTTGACGGCCATATAGGCCGCATGCGGACCCCCATAGCCGACCGGAACGCCGAAGCGCTGGGTGCAGCCGATGGCGATATCGGCGCCCATTTCGCCAGGCGACTTCAGAAGCGCCAGCGCCAGCGGATCGGCGGCAACGGTCGCGATAGCGCCAGTCTGGTGCAGGCGGGCAATCAGGCCGGTGAAGTCGTTCACATGGCCGTAGGTGCCCGGATACTGGAAGATCGCGCCGAAGACGTCGACCGGATCGAGATCGGCGAAGGGATTGCCGATGACAATCTGCCAGCCGAGCGGCTCGGCGCGGGTCTTCAGAAGCGCGATCGTCTGCGGATGGCAGTTTTCGTCGACGAAGAAGGACTTGGCCTTCGACTTCGAGACGCGCTCGGCCATCGCCATCGCTTCAGCGGCTGCGGTCGCTTCATCGAGAAGCGACGCGTTGGCAACGTCGAGGCCAGTCAGGTCGCAGACCATGGTCTGGTAGTTGAGCAGCGCTTCGAGGCGGCCCTGGCTGATTTCCGGCTGGTAGGGCGTATAGGCCGTGTACCAGGCCGGGTTTTCCAGGATGTTGCGCTGGATGACCGGTGGCGTGATCGTGCCGTAGTAGCCCTGGCCGATCAGCGACACGAGCTTCTGGTTGCGGTTGGCCGTTTCGCGCATCTTGTCGAGCGCCTCGCGCTCGGTCATCGGCGCGCCCCAGGCAAGCGGCGTTTTCTGGCGGATCGACGGCGGCACGGTGTCATCGATCAGCGCATCGAGCGTCGGGTAACCGACGACCTTCAGCATCTCGTCCATTTCGGCCGGCGACGGGCCGATATGACGCCGATTGGCGAAGTCATACGGCTTGTAGTCCGTAAAGGTGAAATCCTTGGGCATGCTCATCAGGCGACGAGCTCCTTGTAGGCCGCTTCCTCGAGGAGGGCATCGGCATCGCTGGGGTTGGCAAGCTTCAGCTTGAAGAACCAGGCAGCACCCTGCGGGTCGCTGTTGACGAGCGACGGGTCGTCGACGATCGCCTGGTTCACTTCGACGATTTCGCCGTCAAGCGGACAATAGACGTCGGAAGCTGCCTTGACGGATTCGACGGTGGCGGCGCTATCGCCCTTGGCAAAGTTCGAGCCGGTTTCCGGCAGTTCAACGAAGACGAGATCGCCGAGCTGGCCGGCGGCATGCTCGGTGATGCCGACGGTTGCGACACCAGCTTCGATCTTCAGCCACTCGTGTTCCTCAGTGAACTTCAACATGTGCGCTCTCTCCTGATCAGCGTTTGTAGGTTTGTTTGACGAAGGGAAGGGCGGCGACCGCCACCGGCAGGTACTTGCCGCGCACTTCCGCAAAAAGGGTGGTGCCGTTCTCGATATGGCCGGCATCGACATAGCCCATGGCGACCGGGCCATCGACCGAGGGGCCGAAGCCACCCGAGGTCACCTGGCCGACCGGGGTCTTGCCCTCGGCATCGGCAAAGAGGTTAGCGCCGCCGCGAACCGGCGCGCGTCCCTCGGGCTTCAGGCCGACGCGGCGGCGCGAGGCGCCAGCGGCGAACTGGCCGAGGATACGATCGGCACCGGGGAAACCACCTTCGCGGGCGCCACCGGCGCGGCGCGCCTTCTGCAGTGCCCATTCGAGCGCCCCTTCGACCGGGGTCGTGGCGGTGTCGATGTCGTTGCCATAGAGACAAAGACCGGCTTCAAGGCGCAGCGAATCGCGGGCGCCAAGGCCGATCGGCTTCACATCGGGATGTTCGAGCAGGCGTTGGGTAACATCGACGGCGGAGGCAACGGGAATGGAGATCTCGAAACCGTCTTCGCCGGTATAGCCCGAGCGGGAAATGATGCAGGTGACGTCATGCAGGTCGGCTTCGGCGACGTCCATGAAGCGCATGGCGGAGACATCAGCCCAGAGTTCGCCGAGCACGGCTTCGGCGTGCGGGCCCTGAAGCGCGATCAGCGCGCGATCGTCGAGCATCGTCACGTCGCAGGTATCGGAGAGACCGGCCTTCAGGAGCTCGAAGTCGGCGTCCTTGCAGGCGGCGTTGACGACGAGGAAGAGATGGTCGCCGCGGTTGGTGATCATCAGGTCGTCGAGGATGCCGCCTTCGGCATTGGTGAAGAGGCCATAACGCTGGCGGCCCTCGGCAAGGCCGAGCACATCGACCGGCACCAGCTTTTCGAGCGCCAGGGCCGCGTCCTCGATCTTGCCGGACTTCGGCCGAACGATGACCTGGCCCATATGCGATACATCGAAGAGACCGGCAGCAACACGGGTGTGCTGGTGTTCCTTCATCACGCCATCGGGGTACTGCACCGGCATGTCGTAACCGGCAAAGGGTACCATGCGGGCGCCCAGCGAAAGGTGCAGCGCATGCAGCGGCGTCTGTTTCAAATGAGGATTGTTTTCCAAATCCGGCCTCCAGGTCTGGCGCTCCCGCGCCGGCTCACACTTCCGGCGTCAATCGCCGTCGATTCGAGCCCCCTCTGTCCCTTTGCCTGAGATTGTTATCCCTTCGGCGAGCGTAAAACGCTTCTCTCCAGAGTCCTACCGGCACCTTGCTGGTCCTTTGGCCTGAGAGTTTCCGGGGCGGTTGCTCCTTCGGCACCGGAGTGAACCGGCTTCTCCCAACAAGATCGTCTCCAGATAACGGCGAAGGCCAGAGCTTGGCAAGGGGGCGGTGTCGCGCCGAAACACATTTTTGTCGCATGACCAAAAGACGCAGCCGGGCAGGGTGCGGCAATTCTGCCTTTGCATTCTTCTCCGGTTGAGGATAACCCAAGACAGATACCGGGGATAACCATGACAGGGCGCGACGGAAAATTCGGGATAGCAGTGCGGCTGATCGCCGTCTTTGCGCTCGTTTTCCTGACCTTTGCCCACAAGCCGCTCAGCGCCAAGAGCCTGAGCCCGGCTGAAATTTCCGCCTATCAATTGCCTGACGGAACGATCGCCGAAATCTGCTTCGGCATGGATGGCGTCGACCACGAAAGCGGCAAGGGCCAGGCGATGGCCCCGGTCTGCGAGGCCTGCCGTCTTTCGGGCTCTATCCTGCTGCCGGCTCCGCCAACCGAGAGCGTTCGCGCCGAAACGGGCGCGTGGCAGGTTTCGACAGCTGTCGCTGAATACGCGACACCCCATCAGCATCTGCGGTTGCTGCCGCCTTCGCGCGGGCCTCCGGCGCGTTCGTAATTCTCCTCTCGCATCCCAATACAATTTGCCGCGTTCAAGCGGCTTGGACCACCGGACATCGGGCAAAGCCCGGCGCGTGGTCAGGAGATTACGACATGACAAAGACCAGGATCGTTTCGCTTTCGCTCGGCCTTACCCTTGCCGCAAGCGGCATCGCCCACGCCCATGCCACCTTCGAGAAAGACACGGCGCCGGTGGAGACCACCTTCAAGGCGGTGCTGCAGGTTCCGCATGGCTGCGACGGCAAGCCGACGACGGAAGTACAGATCAAGCTGCCGGAAGGCTTCGTCTTCGCCCAACCGCAGCCGAAGCCCGGCTGGGAAATCGAGATCATCAAGGGCGATTACCAGAAGACCTATGACAATCACGGCAAGAAGGTCTCGTCCGGCCCACTGGAGATCCGGTGGAAGGGCGGCAATCTTCCCAACGAATACTACGACACCTTTGTCGTGCGCGGTAAAGTCTCGGGCTTCGACAAGGAGACTGTGCTGGCCTTCCCGACCACGCAGCTTTGCGGCACCGAAGGCAAGGTCGTCTGGGACCAGGTGGCTGCCGAGGGCCAGAACGCACATGACCTGAAAAGCCCGGCACCGACCGTAACGGTGACGATGGCCGATGCCGCCGATCCGCACGCCGGCCATGGCGGACATATGGCTGCGGCCGGCGGCTCGGCGAAGGTCGGCGATCTCGATATCTCCGGTGGCTCGGTGAAGGCCATGCTGCCGGGCGCCAAGGTCGGCGGCGGCTTCCTGACGATCAAGAACGGTGGGGCAGGTGAAGACCGGCTCGTTGCTGTCGAGAGCCCTGCGGCCGCGCGTGTCGAGATCCACGAGATGAAGATGGAAAACGACGTGATGCGGATGCGCAAGCTCGACGACGGCGTGGCATTGCCGGCCGGCGAAACGGTGGAGCTCAAGGCCGGCGGCCTGCACCTGATGTTCATGGACGTGAAGACGCCCTTCAAGGAAGGCGATACGGTTCCCGTCACGCTCGTCTTCGAAAAGGCCGGCAAGGTCGATGCGACGTTCCCGGTCGGCTCGGCCAAGGGCGGTGAGGCAGCCGGCGGCCAAAAGCATCATTGACCCGAGAAACTGCGATTCCGCCTCAGGCGGCGTCGCTTTCATCCTCCTGGCCGGCGGGCTCATCCTGCCGGCCTTCGTTTTCCTGCTTCTCGGAACCACCGTCGTCATCGCGCATGAATTCGAGATAGCGGCGCAGGGCTTCGGCTTCCGAGCGCTCCGGCAGACGGCCGTCGGCCGTGGCTAGCATGAAGGAGAGGGGCAGGGCGCCTTTGGTCTTCGGGATCGAGACCGGCGTCAACTTGGGCTCTTCGGTGCGCCGCGCCGAGAGCAACGTGATCGCTTCATCGGTCGGACCGTCGCCGCGCACACGTGCAGACGGCTTCAGCGCTTCTGCCGCATAAGCCGCCGTCGTTGCGGATACTGTGACGACCTGTGTCACGTTTTCTCTGCCTTCCCGTTAGCAATCCATTCTTGTCGCTCAGTTTCACCTGAAGGCGGGTAAAAACTGGTGGTTGCATTTTAGGAAAACTCTAACGATGGTCACTGCGACCGGTGCGAAGCGGGCCGGAACACCACTAATACTTGCGCGATCGCTAAAGTTAAAACACACTCGTTCTAATAGAAACGGGGAGGCTGTCATGACTGAGCGAAGCATGCTGGAATTCAGGGTGCGGGCCCTTTATCTCGCCCGCGATGTCAACGACCTCGACACCATGATGGCGCAACTTGATCCGGACTTCAGCTTCCGCATCGTGGGAAGCGGCAGGCTCGGCACGATGGCACTGGCCGTCAACACGCCGGAAACAGTGCGCGACAGTTTCACGACGCTCGTCAAGAACTGGGACCTGAGCGAGATGGAGATGGTCGGCTGCTATGCCGATGGCGATACCGTCATCGTCCACCGCGCCGGCTTTGTTCGCTTCATCCCGTCGCAGACCCGCGAGCGAACCGAGATCATCGACAAGTTCACGTTCCGGGACGATCGGATCGTCGACCTTACGGAGTTCGTCGATACCCTGTTTGTCGCCGAAACGGTCGGGCTGCTGAACGAGCCGGCCGTCGCCTAATCCTCCTCGGCGCTCGACAAGATGAGCTTTTGAACCGCCGGCTCCTGGGAGCGAATGGCGTTCATCAACACCGCTAGGCGACCCCGTAGGCTGTGGACCTGGTCGAGCAGTTGCATGGCCACGTCGACGCCGTTGTCATTGACCCCCATGGGGCCCGTCAGATCCTGGATCAGACGCGCGCGCGCAAGGTCGGCATCCTCGAACAGCCAGCCGGCGTCAGCCTCCTGGGGCATCAGCCAGCGCTGCTCGACCCAGATGCGCAGAACCTTGACCTCGATATCGAGATGTTCGCAAAATTCACAGTCGTTCATAGGTCATCCTCCCATGCCCTTGCGCGGATCTTCCGTCTTGCCGGCGGCCCAGCCTTCGACGAAGGCGGAAAGCGCCGGGTCGGGGGCCTGCGGCAGCACGATCTTCAGGCTGACATAAGCATCGCCATGGCCACCGCCCGGCTTGTGCAGTCCCTTGCCCTTCAGCCGCAGTGTCTTGCCCGTGTTGGTGTGCGGAGCAATCGAAATGTTCACGGCACCATCGATCGTCGGAACGCGGATCTTGCCGCCGAGCACGGCCTCGCTCAGCGATATCGGCACCTCGTAGCGCACGTCGTCACCATCCGTGGCAAAGAGCGGATGCGGGCGGACGCGAATGTCGATCAGCGCGTCGCCGGCCGGTGCGCCGTCGCGACCCGGTTCTCCCTTGCCGCGCAGCCTCAGCGTCTGGCCATCGCGCGTGCCGGGCGGAATGGTCAGGTCGAGCGCCGGTCCGCCGCCGGGCAGGGTGATCTGGGTCTTGGTGCCGTTCGCCGCGTCGAGAAATGCGATCTCCATCGAGAAATGGGTATCGCGACCGCGCTGGCGCTGCTGCTGCCCGCCCGCGCGCCGTGAAAAGAAGCTCGAAAAGATATCGTCCGCTTCGGCAAAATCAGAAAAGCCATGCGCGCTTTCGTAACGTGCCCCCGCATCGCCTGATTGGGCATAGTCGCGGTAGTAGTGCCGGGGCGGCGTTTCCGCTCCGGTCCCGTCGATCTCTCCGCGGTCGTATTTTCCGCGTTTGTCTTCGTCTCCAAGCAAGGAATAGGCCGCTGAAACCGCCTTGAAGCGGTCCTCCGCGCCCTTGTCTCCCGGATTGAGATCCGGGTGCAGCTTCTTGGCAAGCTTGCGATAGGCGCTCTGGATGTCCTTTTGCGTCGCGTCGCGGCTGACACCGAGCGTTTCGTATGGGCTCGTCATGCGATCTCCTTTGGGCGAGCGCGGATCGACCACGTTCCCCGAGCCTTGCCGGGCCGGCGCGTGCGTCTTCAATCGCTCGCCTAAAAGCATAGAGCAGATTTGCGCCCGCAACAGGGGCGAGACGCCGCGCGAACTCCACCATTTCGCGAATGAGAGCGGTCTGCTACAATCCGCCGCGCAAATGCACGCTTAAGGGGCGTAGCGCCCCGAAGCTTCGGGAGGTCGAAATGTCCGTCCGCCTGCAACTCGCGATCATGGTCGGCCTGATGATCAACGCCATCGTGTTCGCCATCGGGATCCTGATCGTTCTGTCGGTACCGGCCCTCACGGCCAACGCCAAATATGCGATCCCGATCGTGGTCGTCAGCTGTTTCCTCGTCACGCCGTTCATCGCCTGGATCATGGCGCCGCGACTTCGGCTGCAGTACTGGAGAGAGCGCGAACAGACCAACCGGCAGCGCCCGATCTAGGCGACCTTTTCATCCATTGTTGACCGTGTCCGGATTGCCGCCCCATAGCGGGCGGCAATCGTTGAAGATTGCATCTTCAACGATCATAGATTTTGTTATACCACCATTTTAGTACTTGTTTTCTAACCGGCTCCGCCTCAGATTCTCCCAAGTCTCAAGGACATAGCCGGCATGCAGGCCAGAAGGGGACTTCATGAGAACGATCGTATTGTTGCTTGCGCTCACCACGCTGGCCGCCTGTTCACAAACCTACAATGGTCCGCCGCGGGTCGTCGGCGGTGATGGCGACTACTACCAGGGCATCGTCGCGCCGCGGTAGGTGCCGGCGTCAGAATCGGTCATCGGGCGATCGCTCGGCGGGGCATGCCGGTCAGGTCTCGGCCTTGAGTGCGTGCCGGGATGGGGCTGATCAAGTCCGATCGTCTTTCCACGTCCAGCTGCCATCCTCCCGGCAATCCAGGAAGGCGCCGTAAAGGTCGCGTGTATCGCCTTCCTCGCCGTTGTTGATGCAGGTGATCGAACTCTGGCGGAGAAGGCTCAGGGTGTTGCGCAAGGCCTCACGACCAAGCGTTGCCTCGATCCGGTCGAGAAACACATACCGTGGCCTGGCGAGAAGCACCTTGGCGAGGGCCAGGAGCTGCTGGTCGCCCAAGGACATATCCCGATCCTGTTCCTTCTCCAGCCCCTCGGCGCCATCGGCGAGCCCATCGAGACCGAGGCTGCGCAAGACATTGAGCACCTGGCTATCGGAGATGCCTTCGGAACTTCCAGGCGGCAGAAGATATTGCCGAAGAGGACCCGGCGGCAGATAGGGTCGTTGCGGCAGAAACATCAGACTTTCCGGGCGCTCGATCCGCCCGGTGCCGGGGGTCGGAATTCCCGCGGTGGCCCGGAAGAGCGCAGCCCCCGCGGCCGCATGCGGCCCTGAGATCAGCACAGGCGTTCCCATTGGGATCGACAGCGACAGATCGCGAAGCAATGGGTGGGTGACTGCCGATCCCAGCGTTACCTGGTCAAAGGCCAGATCGCCGTCTTGCTTCACCAGTTCGATGCTCGAGACGCTGCTTTTTCGGCTTTCCTCGATCGCCTCCAGCAAGGCGCTCAGTCGAGAAACGACGACGGCGAAATTCGAGATCGAGTTGAACTGCCTGACGATCAGCGAGAATGCGCCGACAAGCATGGCGAAGGCTGCACCTGATTGGGTAATCACCCCAAACTCGATTTCGCCGCGCATGAAAGCCGGAGCGATGATCAAATCCGGGATGATCTGGATCATCCAGTTGTAGCCGCTGGTAAAAAAGGCCAGGTTGCGATTGACGGCGGTAATCGTCAGGATGTTGACGACCAAGGCATCGAGGCGATCTAGCAATCGCGTCTTCTGCTGCCCCTCGACGCTGGTCACCATCACCGCTTCTGCGTTTTCGCGCAGGTGCATGAGGCTCGACCTCAAGTTCGCCTCCCTGTCGAGCCGCTCATAGTTCAGGCCGATCAGCGGCCGACCGAGCACGATCGTCATATACGAGCCGCAGGCGGCATAGAAAACAGCGACGACAAACAGCAGCGGGCTGATCGACCAGAGCACGCCTGAGAACGTCACCACCGTCAGCGTGCTGCTGAACAGCATGATGATGTAGGAAAGCGTGGTGACGGTGAACGCCTGGATGTCCTCCGATATCCGCTGGTCCGGATTGCTTAGCGTCCCCGAGACTTCCACGCGATAATAGGTCTCCTCCTCCAAATAGAGATCGACGGCGCGTCTCGTCATGAATTCACGCCACAGCAGCGCCAGCCGTTCTTCGACAAAACGTGCGATAACACCGGTGACGGTGAGAACGGCAAAGACGCAGACGTAGAAAACCGCTTGCTGAATGAACTCGTTCATCTGGCGCTCGGCGATCGCCGTCATAAAGTTTCGGCCGACGTAGTTGTTGACGACGTTGAGGCCGTTCAGACCGAAAAGCAGCGCAATAAGCCCGGCAAACATCAACTTGGCACGGCCTCCGACCTCGGAGGTCAGCAGCATCCGGACAGCCCGTGCGAAGCGAAGTGCGGTTGTTCTGATCGGCACTGGCTGGCTGTCCATCAGAGTACCTTTGTTGCTTTGGCCGTCAGAGCCAGCCGCCGGAGAAGCCTGCCCGTCGCAATCCCACCACCATCGGCTCGCAGCGGCGCATGATGTTCCACAGCAGGCCGGTCCTGTAGTTCTCGATCATCAGCACCACGGGGCCTTGGTCGATGCCGAAATGATAGGGGCTGACCCACCAGCCGGATTCGGTTCCTTCCGCCGGAAAGCTGCGGTTGAAGGAGGGCCTGAAGCCGTAAAGCCTGGTCATGCCGAGATTCATACGGGCACAATTCCAGACCGTCGGAATGACGATTTCCGGCGCGAAGGGCAGGGAGGCGACGACTGCCCAGGGCGACACGGTCCCATCGTCAGGACCGAAGGGGGCGCCGCGGGCGATGTAGTCGAAGAACTCCCGCTCGACACCGTTCACCGTGCGCTTGGTCCAGCCGGGACCGTCGCTTGCGGTGAAGCCCCAGCAATGCTCGCCGGTCCGGCGCGAAGGGCAGGGAGGCGACGACTGCCCAGGGCGACACGGTCCCATCGTCAGGACCGAAGGGGGCGCCGCGGGCGATGTAGTCGAAGAACTCCCGCTTGACACCGTTCACCGTGCGCTTGGTCCAGCCGGGACCGTCGCTTGCGGTGAAGCCCCAGCAATGCTCGCCGTAGCCGACGAAATTCAGCGGGTTGCGGATGGCATATTCCTGCTGGACGAAGGTCGCGTGGCGACTGTTCTGGAAATAGTCGCTGTTGTGCTCGCGCATGAATTCGTCGCGGATGCCGCGGAAATCGACCCACATATGCGAGAGYTGGTGGGTGAAGAGCGGTCCCGAATAGAGCAATTCGCGCCCGTAAAGGTTCCGCCAGTCGTAGCTTGCGGTGTAGGCSGCATAGGCTTCCGGCGGGAGYGGGTGGGTCGGTGAGCCGAGKCCGAGGATGTAGAGGAGCAGGCCCTCGTCGTAGCCGCGCCAGCGATAGGGGATGAAGCCGTTTTCCGGCCGCCAGCCGTGGGTGAGCGTCAGCCCGTGATCGCAGGCCCAGTTCCAGTCGGCCCGTTCATAGAGCGCGTTTGCCACCCTGCGGATTTCAACTTCTTCGGCGCCATCGCCGTCGAAATASGCGGCCACTGTCAGAGCRCCCGCGAAAAGAAAGGCGGAGTCGATCGTCGAAAGCTCGCACTCCCAAACGCGCCTGCCGGTCTCGATRTCGAGGAAGTGGTAGAAGAAGCCCTTGTAGCCGGAGGCGTCGGGTTCCGGTCCCTGCGGGCACTCCAGGAGAAACTGCAAGCGCCGACGCGCGATCTTTGCGGCAAACTTGCGGATGACGATGCCGCGCTCGACCAACACCGGGATCGTCGCGAGCGCCATGCCGACCGCGGCGATGCTTGCGGGCGCGTCTTCCTGCGTCTTGTCACGGACCAGGCCGTTGTCCGGGTTGGTGCAGTGGAGATAGTAGAGCAGCGTCGTGAACTGCAACCGGGCAAGATCCTGCTCGGTCGGCATGCGGTTCAGTTCGGGATCTGTCGACAGCAATTCCGACATGGCATGGTTAGGCCACCACGAGAAGGACGTCGTGATCTCGTCCGTCATCCACGAGTGGAACACTTCGGTCAGCAACCTTCTTACCATCGAGGCTCAGTGCATAGTGGTCTTTTGCTCGTTTGGTATCTCGGCTCACCTTGATGCGGTAAGTCGACCTTCCATGGCGAAAATCCACGTCGAATGTTGACCACCCGACGGGAATGCATGGCTCGACAAAAAGCCGGCGGCCCTGACGTCGAATGCCGAGAATGGCCTCAAGGCCGACCCGGTACAGCCAGCCCGCAGATCCCGTATACCACGTCCAGCCACCGCGGCCTGTGTGAGGAGCGGCGCCATAAACGTCGGCACTGACAACGTAGGGCTCGACCATGTAGCGGTCGGTGTCTTTGGGTGACAGGGCATGGTTGATCGGATTGAGCATGCTCCAGAGTTGAAATGCCCGATCGCCATCCCCCAGCAATGCGGTCGCCAGCGCCACCCACGTGGCCGCGTGGGTGTACTGGCCGCCGTTCTCCCGAATTCCGGGCACATAGCCCTTTATGTAGCCGGGCTGCAGCGGGCCCTTGTCAAAGGGTGGGTCGAAAAGCTGTATCAAACCGTTATCGGTACGAACGAGCCGTTCCCAAACCGCGCGCATTGCCTGCGCGCCACGCTTGGCATCTGCAACACCCGAGATAACTGCCCAGGCCTGTGGGATCGCATCGATCTGGCACTCGTCATTCAACTGGGACCCGAGAGGCGTGCCATCGTCGAAGTAGGCGCGGCGATACCAGCCGCCATCCCAGGCGTGGGTCTCCAAGGACATGCGCAGGGTCTCGGCGCGCTCTTTGCACCATTTGGCTCGTTCCTCATCAGCCATCGCCGAAGCGATGGCTGCAAAAGATTGAAGGACCGTCAGAAAGAACCACCCGTTCCATACACTCTCGCCTTTGCCTTCCGCGCCGACTCGGTTCATGCCGTCGTTCCAGTCGCCCGTTCCCATAAGCGGAAGCCCGTGGCTGCCTAGCCTCAGACCTCGGTCCAGCGCTCGACAGCAGTGCTCATAGACGGTCCCGCTTTCCTGGCTGGCCGGAGGCACCTCGTAGCGCTCCTCCTCATCGTCCGTTAGAGGCGGCGAGACGAGGAAACGAACCTGCTCACTCAGGAGCCCATAGTCTCCGGAGACCGATACGTAGTGATGGACGACGTAGGGCAGAAAGTAGAGGTCGTCCGTCATGCGTGTGCGCACGCCGGCACCCGATGGCGGATGCCACCAGTGTTGAACGTCTCCCTCGGAAAACTGGCGCGAGGCGGCTCGAAGAATGTGCGCTCGCGCCTCATCGGGTGCGCAATGGACGAGGGTTGCCACGTCCTGGAGTTGGTCGCGAAATCCGTAGGCGCCACCGGACTGGTAAAACCCTGTTCGCGCCCAGATACGGCAAGCCAACACCTGATAGAGCAACCAGCGGTTCATCATCAGGTTGAAGGCTATGTCTGGCGTTCGAACCGTGACGGAGTTCAGCAGCTGATCCCAATATTGTGAAACGGCTGCCAGCGCCTTCCTGGCCGCCTTCGGTTCGGCATGTTCGCGCACGAGCCTGTGCGTTTCCGCGCGGTTTTCGGCCTGCCCGAGCACGAATACCAGCTCGACGGTCTCGGACGGTGGTACTGAAACGCTGACCATGAGGGCCGCGCAGGGGTCGAGCAGAGAGCCGGTATGCCCCCCGAGATCGAAGCCTTCCAATCCCACCGGCTGAGCGATGGAACCGTTTCTGCCGAGGAACGCGCGCCGATTACATGTGAACGACCGGACAGGCGCGCTTGAAGCGGCGAATGCGAGCGTGCCGGAAAAATCGCCCTTCCAGATGTTCCGGGCAACGACGGCACCAATCTCGCTGTCAAATTCGCATTCGACCCGGGACTGCGCGCTTTCGCGCAGTGTGCCGAGGACCCATTCAACGAAATAGGTGGCGGTAAGGCGGCGAAGTCGTTTTCCGTCGTTGCGAATGGCAAGACGGATGACCTTGATCGCTCCCGCGGCCGGGACGTGCACGGTCATTTCATGGTGTAGTGGCCCGCGACTGCTTTCATAACACGTGTAACCTTGGCCATGCCTCGTTCTTGTGGTCGATGCCGGGCCGAGCGGCAAAGGTGTCGGCGTCCACAGCTCGGCGGTCTGTTCATCTCGCAGGTAGACAACTTCACTCGGCGGGTCCGAAACCGGGTCGTTTGACCAAGGCGTGAGCCTGTTCAATTGGCTGTTGCCCGCCCAGGTGTAGCCAAGGCCGCTATCGCTTGTCAGGCAGCCAAACGCGCTATTGGCAAGGACGTTGCACCACGGTGTTGGCGTCGCGTCGCCTGCGATCACATATTCGCGCCCGTCTTTGGTAAACCCGCCGCGGCCATTCCAAAAAAGCAGGTTAGCTCGTGGTGCCTCGTGACGCTTTTCGTGCGAGACAGAGACATTCGTCATGGTCTTGTTCGTGGAAAAAGTGGTGGTCGATCTCGCCGAAAGTTGATCCGCAAGGGATCCTTGGCTGCAACAAAGGACGAGGCGCGCGGCGGCCGTGATCGCATTTTCTGCATCGGACGAGACACTCGCCCTGGGTGGGAAATGAATCCCCCCGGCTTTGCCGAGGGTTTGCTCCACATGGACCGCCGCATCGGCGCTCAGCTTTAAGCTTCCACTGGCCTGCCTTTCATCAAGGACTGCGAGATCGAAAGGAAATCCGCGACTGGCAAGGAATGCGTGGGCATTGATGACATTGTCGACGAGGGATTCCTTGTCTGTTTTGTCGATACGCAGCAGAAGAATTGGGACGGCTCCCGACAGTCCCGCCGATCCCAAGTCGTCGCGGTTCAGTCGTCTTGTGTCGGGTGTGCTGCCTTCCCTTAAGCCGGCAACACCGAATGCCAGATATGCTAGGAGCCGGTCGTAGACGGCCAAGTCTTGAAGAGACGGGGACCAAGGCGGGTCTTCAGTGTGTTTCTCCCTCTCTTGTAACGCTTGACGCGCGGCGTCGATATGAGTGAAGCGGCTGGCTATTATGGTAGCGCCTGCCTCACTGTCCGCTGCGCCTGTCACGAACGCGATCAGTCCCGTTCCGGAGGGTTCCAGATCGACTGTGCGGCGCATGCTGAAGATAGGGTCGAGCACGGGACCCGTCGTCCCAGATAAGCGGCTCCCCGGCCCCAGAGCGCCAGGATTTGAAGGCGTCCGCCGTCGGCCAAGAAATCTGTAGCGGTCCGTTTCATATTCCACCGCATGGACTTGGCGGCTTGACGCAGACACATGTACCGCCCAGATGGGGCGCTCCGATGCGCTGCGCGGCCTGCGCCGTGCGAACAATGCGCTTGTTTCGGTATCGAACCAGGTTTCGATGAAAAGCTTGGCAAATGCCGGATGTGCGCTATCGGCGCTTCGGCCATTCAGGCAGACTTCGCAATAGCTTGTCAGTTCAAGCTTTCGCGCTTTCTCACCTTTGTTGCTGAGTTTCAGCAAGCGCACTTCAGCATCGCAGTCCTGTGCAACCGACACCGCCCATTGAATTTCGATGTCTCCGAGCAAACAGCGATACTCGGCACGATCTCCGTGAAACGTGTGTTCGTAGATCGCCTCCGGATGGCAAATCGGCTGCCGGCCAATCGTCCAGACCTCGCCGCTCTCAAGGTCGCGGACGTAGCAGAACTGGCCCCAGCAATCGCGCGTGACGTCCTCACGCCAACGCGTGATGTCGAGGCCGCGCCAGGTTTCATACCCGGCGCCGGCCTCTGTCAGAAGGACGTTGTAGTGCCCATTCGAAAGCAGGGTCGTGTCAGGAGGCACGCCTGCCAGACGTGTCGTACTGATGTCGATCGTGTCAACTGGCCGGACCATCAGATCGATCCTTGATGGGGGCTAGACATTGTCCCCTTCGGTCGATGTCCCAGCCTTGGCAGGCTGCGCCCCGTTAACGCCCCATTTCCAGCCGCTGATCGAGGGCATGTCGTCGCCATGGATCAGCTTGGCCTGGATCGCCTGCTTGAAGTAGGCCGCCCGCGCGCCGAGCTGCGGCAGGCGATCGATGGCATCGCCGGCCAGGTGGAAGCGGTCGAGTTCGTTCAGCACCACCATGTCGAACGGTGTCGTGGTCGTGCCTTCTTCCTTGTAGCCGCGAACATGCAGGTTGCCGTGATTGGTGCGGCGATAGGTGAGGCGATGGATCAGCCACGGGTAGCCGTGGAACGCAAAGATGATCGGCTTGTCCCTTGTGAAGATGCCATCAAAGTCGCTGTCCGAAAGGCCATGCGGGTGTTCTTCCGCCGGCTGCAGCTTCATCAGGTTGACGACGTTGACGACCCGGACCTTCACTTCAGGCAGATGCTCGCGCAGCAGCTGGACGGCGGCGAGGGTTTCCAGCGTCGGAGTGTCGCCGCAGCAGGCCATGACGACGTCCGGCTCACTGTTGGCGTCGTTGCTGGCCCAGTCCCAGATGCTCACACCCATGCTGCAATGGCGCACGGCCTGTTCCATCGTCAGCCATTGTGGGCCCGGCTGCTTGCCGGCGACGACGACGTTGACGTAGTTGCGGCTGCGCAGGCAATGGTCGGTGACCGACAGCAGCGTATTGGCATCCGGCGGCAGGTAGACGCGGACGACCTCAGCCTTCTTGTTGACGACATGATCAATGAAGCCCGGATCCTGATGGCTGAAACCGTTGTGATCCTGCCGCCAGACATGGGAGCTCAGGAAATAATTGAGCGACGCGACCGGCCGGCGCCAGGGGATCTCATTGCAGACCTTCAGCCACTTGGCGTGCTGGTTGAACATGGAATCGATGATGTGGATGAAGGCTTCGTAGCAGGAGAAGAAGCCRTGGCGCCCGGTCAAGAGATAGCCTTCAAGCCAACCCTGGCATTGRTGCTCGCTCAAGACTTCCATGATGCGGCCATCCGGTGAGAGGTGATCGTCCTCGGGATAGATCTCGGCCATGTAGCAGCGGTCGGTGACCTCGAGCACRTCCTGCCATCGGTTGGAGTTGTTTTCGTCCGGGCTGAACAGCCGGAAGTTCTTCGCGTCCATGTTGTTCTTCATCACGTCGCGCAGGAACTTGCCCATCACGCGCGCCGCTTCCACGGTCGTGGCACCCGGGCTCGGAACGTCGACGGCGTAGTCCCGGAAGCCCGGCATTTTCAGGTCGCGCAACAGCAGGCCGCCGTTTGCATGCGGATTGTCGCTCATGCGGCGATGTCCSGATGGGGCGAGCGCCGCGATCTCGGGCTTCAGCCGGCCCTCGTCACTGAARAGTTCTTCCGGGCGATAGCTCTTCATCCATTGTTCGAGGATGCGGATGTGCTCGGGCTTGTCCATCTCGCCCATCGGCACCTGGTGCGCGCGCCAGTAGTCCTCGCATTTCTTGCCGTCGATTTCCGGCGGGCAGGTCCAGCCCTTTGGCGTGCGGAAGATGATCATCGGCCAGGCCGGGCGCTTCAGATTGCCCCTGATGCGGGCATCGTCCCAAATCTGCCGGATTTCGGCCGTCGCCGTATCGAGCACGTCTGCCAGTTGCTGGTGGACCTTTGCCGGATCATGCCCTTCGACGAAATAGGGTTTGTAGCCCATGCCCTCGAAGAACTTCTTCAGCTCGTCGTGCGGAATGCGGGCGAGGAAGCAGGGATTGGCGATCTTGTAGCCGTTCAGGTGCAGGATCGGCAGAACACAGCCGTCGCGGGCAGGGTTGAGGAACTTGTTGCTCTGCCAGCCSGTCGCAAGCGGCCCGGTCTCGGCCTCGCCATCGCCGACGATGCARGCAACGACCAGATTGGGATTGTCGAAGGCGGCRCCATAGGCGTGGCTGAGCGCATAACCAAGCTCGCCGCCCTCATGGATGCTGCCGGGCGTTTCCGGCGCCACATGGCTCGGGATGCCGCCGGGAAAGCTGAACTGCTTGAACAGCCGCTGCATGCCTTCGGCGTCTTCGGCGATGTTCGGATAAAACTCCGTGTAGGTCCCTTCCAGATAGGCATGCGCCACCAGAGACGGCCCGCCATGGCCGGGACCGATGATGTAGATCATGTCGAGGTCGTCGCGTTTGATGACGCGATTGAGATGCACGTAGAGCATGTTGAGGCCCGGCGACGTGCCCCAATGGCCGAGCAGGCGCGGCTTGATGTGCTCGCGCTTCAGCGGCAGGCAACGACCAGATTGGGATTGTCGAAGGCGGCACCATAGGCGTGGCTGAGCGCATAACCAAGCTCGCCGCCCTCATGGATGCTGCCGGGCGTTTCCGGCGCCACATGGCTCGGGATGCCGCCGGGAAAGCTGAACTGCTTGAACAGCCGCTGCATGCCTTCGGCGTCTTCGGCGATGTTCGGATAGAACTCCGTATAGGTCCCTTCCAAATAGGCATGCGCCACCAGAGACGGCCCGCCATGGCCGGGACCGATGATATAGATCATGTCGAGGTCGTCACGTTTGATGACGCGATTGAGATGCACGTAGAGCATGTTGAGGCCCGGCGACGTGCCCCAATGGCCGAGCAGGCGCGGCTTGATGTGCTCGCGCTTCAGCGGYTCGCGCAGAAGCGGATTGTCGAGCAGATAGATCTGCCCGACCGACAGATAGTTCGAAGCGCGCCAATAGGCGTCCATCAGGCGGAGTTCGTCGGCCGAYAACGGTGCTGCTGATTTTCCGGATGCCGTCTCTTTCATCGATGCTGTTTCAGGCGAAACCATCTGAGCCTCCCGATCGATAAGACATGTGCTTGAAACCTTTGCCGGTCTGCTGTCGCTCGCCGCAGTCATCCGTCCGTTGCAAGGCCGCCATTTCGGCAACGACACGGCCTATTTGTGCAGTTCACAGTCTGCGGGTGGAGGAGACGCGCCGCCGCAGAGTCTCGGATCAGGGCTGTTGCAGATCCGATTCAGCGTAATGCTCGACCACACCCCGGACGCCGCGAACGCTTTCGGCAAGAATCCGCGCGGCCCTTCTGCAATCCTTCGTATCGACATGGCCCCAGAGATGCACGATGCCATCGGACACCGCGACCTTTATGTCCAGGCCTTCAAGCCCGGTGTTTTCGTTAAGGCGGACGAGAATGCTGCGCTGGATGGCTTCGTCGCCAGCCGCTGTCTCGTCCTGACTGGCTGTGACGATTGCCTGCAAAAGGTCTGCGCGGCTGACGACCCCGACAAGGCGGCCATCCTTCAAGACAGGAATGCGCTTGATGCTGCGTTCCTGCATCAGCACTGCGACGCGCTCGACGGACGCGTTCTCGTCGATCGTGACAGGATCGGCGGTCATGGCGTCACCAACCCTCCAGGAGGACCGGCGCACATAGGCGCTGGCCCGTTCATCCTCGGCCTCGGTCGGATCGGCAACCGGCATGCCGCCGCCAAGTTCGGTCCGGCGAATGAGATCGCCTTCACTGATGACACCCACCAGGGCTCCATCATCGTCGACCACGGGAAGGCCGCTGATACGATTGTCGAGCATGATCCGGGCTGCCTGCCGGACGCCGTTGTCAGGAGACAGCTTGACGACTGACGTCGTCATTACATCTTTGACACGCATGTCGATCCCGCTCCAAAAGGACTTGGCACCGTCACCAGCGGGCATAAGGTAAACCTATCATGGCAGTTCGACAACCTGTTGGTTTCCGGCCCCTCATTCTACCTGGTTCGGATCTGGGGCCTTTTGTTTCGTCGTCCAGTGGCTTCAGTTCTCGATTAGGGGCCGACACGCCCGATCCCGCGCGGATCCCTCTCTCGGGTTTATGTGAGCGTATGGTGGCAAACGGATCGCCACCCGCAGATCGGCCCAATGCGGCTATCGGGAGGGGGGCGAGCACGCCCGGCCGTACCGACAAGGGTGGCGAGCGGCGGGATGACCATCGAGGCCGAGGCGATCGCCGAGAGAGTGCCAGAACGACAGGCCGAGTTTCCGGTACGTTTTCATCAGCCCAGGCACGGTGTCGCGTGCTATAACACGCTTGATGCGTTGGCGTGCCATCAATTATTGTCCCACCGTGACCGCAGACGCTGTCGCACGGCCGGTGCAAGCGCGCCTTCGCTCGCGCCACGATGACATGAGTACAATCACAGGGTGAATACTGCATCTTAGAAAACTAATCGTTGACGCGCCAATCCAAGTCACTTATAGATGCGGCATCGATCTTTTGCTTGCCGAGCTTTGTCTACCGCGCGATTGGCACCGCGCTTTAAGCGAACTTCCCTTTCAAAAACAGTCGGTTTCCACCTGCTTAGCATAGGCTGAGCGGTCCCTCACTCTATGCTTTGAAAGGGTTCATCATGACCACAGGCACAGTAAAATGGTTCAACTCCACCAAGGGCTTCGGCTTCATCCAGCCTGATAACGGTGGCGCAGACGCGTTCGTGCACATCTCCGCCGTCGAGCGCGCTGGAATGCGCGAACTCGTCGAAGGGCAAAAGATCGGCTTCGAGCTCGAGCGCGACAATAAGTCGGGCAAGATGTCTGCTACCAATCTGCAGTCTGCCTAAAATTGAGATTTGCTTCCCTTTGACCACGGATGTACTGGCATTGCCGGAAGCAGTTTCAACAAGGCCGGGCGTTTCGCCTGGCCTTTTTTGTTCGCCACGCCGAACTAGTTGAGGTTCCAATGATAGAAGCACATAGCAAATCCCGTCAGCAGGCGGAGATCGCCTTCATGAAAGTCCAGACGCAGTTCTTCTCCAAAAACAACGCGATGGAAGAGGTGGAATCCGTTGCTCAGGCCCGGGATGCCAAGACTCTCCGGCTTCGAGAGGAACGCCTTGCAAAGGAGTTGGCCGACCGCTTGTCGGCGACACGCAACCTTATCGCCAAACGCGCCAACACACGCTGATCTCTGACGCACTTACTATTGGGATACGAATGAAGAACGCCGGAAAAAACGAAATCTCCGACCGCCGAGCCGCATCGGCAGACGCCAAAGCTGCTCTCTTGAACGCCTACCGAGCGGCAAGGACTGCAGCAGAACCAGGGAGGATGGCAAGGCAGGCCGAGCGCGAAGCCCTTTCCACCGCTCGTGAAGAGCGGCGCGTTGAACGCGAGCGTCTGAAGCTTGAGGAACAAAAGCGTATCGAGACCGAGGCGACAGAGCGGCAGGCAGCCGTTGAGGCGGCAGCAGCCGCCGAAACCGAAGCGCGGGCGATCGCCGAAAACGCGCGTATAGCGCGGGTGATCGAAGATGAGGCGGTGCGAAAGGCCAACCGCGACAGGCGCTATGCCAATCGCAAGGCAAGACAAGGATAATTTTTCCGTTGCGCCGTTACCCGACAGCATGGCGATGTCATGCTCGGGACACTCAATACGAAAGGGAACGCCGATGGCACCGGATGCGAATGAACTCCAGGCGATCAACACGTCGTGGCAAATCGCAATCCAAGAAATCCTGCGCATGGTTATACGGGACATGTACCATGCCGGCGGCGAGGCAAATTTCAAGGCGCACATCAAACGCATCGAAGAGGCCGCCGTCGACAGCATCTACACCGATCTAAGGCTTCGAGGAACCAATGAGTGGACCGAGGTGCTCGTCAAGGAACGGGCGAGCAATTTCGTAACCACCTTGCTGACATCCTTTACGTACGACCGAGCCTGACTGGATGCATACGCTCGCCGCGATCAGCGATGTCACGTTGCTTCATCAACCCGACTAGTCGCCAGGCTGGGCGGCCCTCACCGTCATCTCATCCCAAAGCAATGATGCTGTCCGTGCGAACGCGCTGTAACCGGCTTCAAACGGATGGCCGTCTCTTTCAGGATAAAGGCGCTGCCCAGCTAGGATCGCATCCTGCAGGGCATCGGCGGTTGCGGCAAGCGCGCTGCGATACGGCAAACCGAGCTCCTCTGCGGTCTCGCGGATCTTTTTCTCAAGCGCAACCTGACGTTCAACGCTGAGGACAAATTCCGGCGCAGCTGACGCCAGCCGGTCATGGCGACGCAGGCATTCGAAGATCACGCGCTCTTTCGATGGAATGAGCAGAATGCCCACCCGCCCCGGCCGCTGCTGTGCCCAATCGGCCGCAAACCGCTGGAAGTCGCTGAACATTGCTGCGGTTTCGGGTGACGCCAGATCCGCCATGCGGCCGTGGTCGTCGACATAGCGCTTCAGGACGGAAGGCATCCGTCCGGAAATGTGTAGTATTCGGATGTTTCATCATCGCCCGGTTTGAACAGTCGGGCGTAAAGAGTCTTTAGTCGTTCCCCGATCTCATGGTGATAGACACTCAGGATCGCGACATTCTCGACAAGCTTCGTCTTGAGGCTCGCGGATTGCTCGGCACACTGCCAATAACCTCCCGCGTCACCGAACAGGGCCTGCAGATGAAGCCGCCTCTGCTCTGAGAGCCAGAAGTCGGAACGGGCATTCTTGATATCACAGGCGGAAAAGACGACTGCGAAGTCGTTGGCAGGGAATACGGCGACAATGTTGCCTTTCGCGCCCGCGGCCAAAGCATCGTGCACGATGGCGTGATAGGTGTAGATACCGTAGCTCCCGACGCCGAGGTTGTACGTGCGTTGCCCCGTCATTGCCGCGAAAGCAGCGGCCAGGAATGCGCGCTATCAACGTTGTTGCCATAGGTCATCGAATCGCCGATCGCCGCGACCTGAAAGTCATGACCTGCTCCAGGTGGATCCCGGAAGCCGGCCTTGCCTACGTCGCCGAGTGCCGGATCGAGGCGATAGCCATATTTCTCGTCGATGCTCCGATGCGTCCGTGTGCCGATCGGAAACGGCGTAAACATGCGCAGTATTGCTTCCCCGGCACCGGGCGCCACGGTGAACGAGATCAACAGCAGCATCATATTCTTCAGCATGTCCCCTCCCTCATACCGGATGCGAAACCGACCCGGCCTAGGTGCCGGTCGCAGCCGCGCAGTCCCCCACATGCCTGCCGCGCGGCGGTCCGAGCGATCCCGTCAGGTTGCGGTGGCTTCCAGCGAATGTCGGAAAGGTCGACGAGAGGAAAGTCAGCCGGAAAAATTCCCCACCGACAGCGTAGGCAAGCCATAAACGTCCATTGAAGGAATGCGAGTTATGTCGCCTCCAACAAGTACAAATACAAGCACATGAATATGCGCAATAACTAATATTAATCTATCATGCGTGTGACCGTCCCGCCATTAGCCCGGATGGAGGATGAACCGTGCGAGCCGTGTTCGGTCAGGCAAGAGCAAGGCTCGGGCTCGCGTTGCCTGCCCCGACCGACGCCGGCGACCCAGGTGCGAAGGGCCTGGGTTGACAAACCCTAGTTGCTGCGCTGTTCCCGTTCCGGGCCAAAATGATTGCGTAACGTGCACCATTCATTTCCGACAAAAGGAAGATCTGGCCAAAATTGCTCAGCAAGTTCAGTGTCGCATGCAAGTCCTGCGAGTGAGCTCGCGTGGCGTTGCGGGCAGAGCTCTATCGATCGCGCTTTTCCCCGTTAAATCGCGAGCGACAGGAATTATATAGCTAGACAGTCCAGCCAACTTGGAGTGGAGCTATGGAATGGCAACTGCAGGACGCCAAGGACCAATTCTCGAAGGTGGTGCAGAAGGCCCGCCACGAGGGACCGCAGATTGTCACGCTGCGCGGGGAGCGCACCGCCGTTGTACTGTCCGCTCATGACTACGACGCCCTACGGGCTGGCCGGCCGGAGTTGGTCAATGACCTGCTTGGCGGTCCCGCTTGGGACGACCAACTCGCTGATGCGGTGAATGTACGCATCAAGACGCCAAGCCGCGATGTGGCATTCTGATGTACCTGGTTGACACAAACATTGTGTCAGAGGCGCGACGTGGCACGTCGCAGGCGGTGTCCTGGCTGCGCTCTGTCGATCCGCTCAGCATCCACCTGAGCGCGCTCACCCTCGGCCAAATCATGCGCGGCATTGCCCTGAAACAGATGTCGGATCCGAAGACTGCAGCGCACCTCACCGAATGGCTGCGCAAGCTGCGCCACGACCATGGCGACCGCATTTTGCCTATAACAGACCAAATCGCGGTCGAATGGGGCCGCATCGCGGCAATCCGCCCCCGCGGTGATATTGACGGGTTGATCGCCGCGACCGCGATCGTCCGCGATCTCATCCTTGTCACGCGCAACTTCAAGGATTTCGAAGACACAGATGCCTCCGTAATCAGTCCTTGGGAAACGTCGGCGTCGCCCGGCGCGACGGACACCCTTCTCGAGGATAGTTTTTCGGACCAACTGTTCGCCGGGGCTTGGATCTTGCGGTATGCAATTGATTGATCTTCCGCAGTGAGCGGAGGCTCAATCACGGTCGTTATTGCGAGGCGCTCGCGTTGCATGGCGATGCCGAGCCGAGCCTAGCCTTGGACTTTCCCATTGCGAGAACCTTATTGTAGGTCGGCGGCGATGACAAGCTGATCGGCGTCCGGGTAGCGACCACCCCTATGCTCCATGTTTGGGGCGCGCGCGGACGAAGCACCCATCGCTGAAACTTTGACGCAATCACTTTGTGCTGCTCCGCCGCTCGATATCCGCGCTCACCGCGGCCGCCTCTCGACCGATCTCCCTGAGCAAGCCGGTGACCGGATTGTGGAAACCGACGAGATAAAGGCCGGGCGCGGCGGCTTGGCGAGTGACGCCGCTCTTGCCGGGCCGCAATGCCGCCGGCAGGAACTTCTCGAAACTCGGCCGGTAGCCGGTCGCGAGGATGACGCTGTCGAACTCCGCATGCCTGCCGGAAACGAAAGTGGCACCGCGCTCGGTGAAACGCTTGATGTCTGATGCCACTTTGATGTCGCCGGATTTGATCGCTCTCACCGTGCCGACATCGATGACCGGGATGCGTCCGGCGTTGATCTGCTCAAGAATGCCCTGCTTCGGCCTGGCGATGCCGTATTTTTCGAGCTTACCTAGCGCGAGGTCGAGGATGGTGGGGAACAACCGGTCGTTCACAGCTCGCGGCAGCGGTTGGGTTGCCATGGCGATGATCTGGATCGGCACGCCGAACAGCTGGCGCGGCACGATGTGGATGCCATTTCGTACCGACAGCGTCGGGCGGGCGCCACACTCGGCAAGGTCGAGCGCAATCTCAGCGCCGGTGTTACCCATACCGACAACCAGAACCGACTGGCCGGCGAAGGGCGCGGCTTCAGTGTAGTCAGCGCTGTGCAGCCGCCTGCCCTTGAAGGCCTCGATTTCGGGCAGGCTGGGAACGAAGGGCTCAGCATTGTTGCCGCTCGCGATCACGACGTGGCCTGCGCAGAAGGTCTCCGTTCCGGTCTCGACCAGGTAGCCGCCGTCCTTGCGGCGGATGGACTTGACCGTCTCGCCGAAGCGCGGTCGTAGCTCGAAACGCTCGGCATAAGCGTCGAGATAGGCGACCATCTTCTCGCGCGGCACATAGCGCGGATAGTCCTTGGGGAATGGCATGTGCGGCAGCGCGGAGAACGCCTTCACCGTATGAAGGTGCAGCCGCCGGTAGTGGCGTCGCCAGGCAGGGGCGATCTCATACGCCATTTCAAGGATGACGAAATCCAGCCCCGCCCGTCTTAGGCAGGCGCCGACCGCAAGGCCGGCCGGCCCGGCTCCGACAATGACGACATGGGTATCCACTCGATGGTCGCTCCCAGAATGGAGCCTAATTCGACAGGGGTCGGCGGACAAGTGGGCGGGGCGCTGTCTCCCCTTGTACTCCGCCTGCATCGCCCGGGTTGCGCTTCCATGCCTTCGGCGAGAATGTTTTTTGGGGCGGAAGCGGCCTAGCGGTCGTTGCAGCCCCAATTAGACGGATTTCATTTTCCACGCCAAAGAAAAAGTGAGGAGAGACCGAAAGCCTCACGATCTGATCGCACAATGTATCGACTGGAAGGTGCCTCACTGGGGTAGAGCCGGGTCTGCCACTCTATGGGGAACAAGTGCTACTTCCTCGGTGTTGAGGTTCTAGTCAGCCTGCATGTCATCCAACATTCGGGTTTTGTGAAGAGATACTTGGTGGAGCGCGTCCAGAGGTATCCGCCGGTAAATCTTACCGTTGGGACGACGATTGCATCGATCAAAAAATGGGGCCGGACGTTCTCTGCGCCGATAGGGTCATCTCACTTTTCAACCAGGCGACAAACGCCTCTATCGCTTCGAGTTTCTTCGAGAGCGGGTCGAAGGCTGCCCAGTATGCAGCTTTCTGTGAGCTCAACGAAGCCGAAAAGGGCCTAACCAGGCGCCCCGCCCGAATATGCTCCCGAACAAGAAGGCCTCGCCCCATGGCGACACCCTGACCATCAAGAGCAGCTTGCAATACAATGTTGTAGTCAGTCAGCCGGGTCTGTTTGGCCCTCTCAAGCGGAAATCCGGCTGCCTCCGACCACAGCTGCCACTCGAGGCCGCTCTTGGCCTGTAATATCTCTTGGTTGAGTAGGTCTAGCGCGGATTGAAACTGGGATCCGTCTCCGTATAGCGCCGGGCTCAACACCGGAGACAAATCTTCGTTTGCGAGGTGCACGCAGGACTGTTTGCTCCCGCCAAAATCGCCAAATCGGATCGCGATATCCGCTTCGCCTCGCCCGACATCGACAATGCGCAGGGTCGGATCCAATTCGAGTTCGATCGCCGGGTAGCTCTTGAGGAAACTGCCAAGTCTGTTGACCAGCCAGTTGGCGGCGAAAGAGGGAAGCAGGCTCACACGCAAGCTGGTCTGCCCGGATCGCGAGCGCACCCTCGCGGTGCCCTCCGACAGCACAGTGAAGGCCTCGTCGACGGTGGCAAGAAACATTGTGCCCGCCTCGGTCAGCTCAATGCTTTTACTCTTGCGACGAAAGAGTGGAGTACCGAGAGCACTCTCGAGCTGCTTGATGTGGTGGCTCACCGCGCTTTGCGTAATGAGCAGTTCCTCGCCGGCCAATCGAAAGCTCCCTCGGTTTGCTACCACCTGGAAGACCCTGGCCGCGGAAAGGGGTGGGAGGAACGGGGAACTGCGCAATGCCGATGCCTCGCGGATCAATGACGGCTGATATTAACGAATTCGATCGCAGGGCGCAAAGCTTTGAATTGGCGGGCTCCTCGGATTTCTTTCATGAAGCAAGAAAGAAAAGGAGAAAACGATGACGATTTCCATCCGTGACCAACTGGTTACTCTTGGCCTGGAACTTCCCGCGCCGACGTCTCCGGCTGCGAATTACATTTCGGTGGTCCACACGAGCAACCTGTTGTTCATTTCCGGTCAGATCAGCAAGGCGCCGGCCGGTGAGATCATTGCAGGCACCCTGGGTGCGGACATATCTCACGAGCAGGGGGTGCAAGCGGCGCGCATCGCAGCCCTTAATCTTCTCGGACAGATCGCTTCCAATACAGACGGCTCGCTTTCGTCTGTCCGCCGCATCGTGAAGCTTGGCGTATTCGTCGCGGCAACGAGCGAGTTCAAGGATCACTCGAAGGTTGCAAACGGTGCCTCCGATCTGATGGTTGCGGTGTTCGGCGAAGCCGGGCAGCACACGAGGGCCGCCATTGGTGTCAGTTCGCTTCCCTCGGGGGCAGCCGTCGAGATCGATGCGGTTGTTGAACTGGAGGAGACCAGGTGCTGACCGACGCAATAATCGACGGCCTGCGCAACGACACACCCGGCTGCGCCCAGCGAAGTCACTTCAATCACGCCGGAGCTTCGCTCCCACCGAGGCGGGTCACCGAAGCGATTGTCGGACACTTGATGCTGGAATCGACGCGAGGTCCGATGGAAGCTGCCGCACTGGTTGCGGACGAGTTTGCGATACTTCGTACCAATGCTGCCAAGTTCATCGGCGCCGACGAAGGCGAGGTTGCCTTCGGTGGATCGGGGTCTGCCCTTTGGGGGAGCGTGTTTGCCGCGTTGCCACAGCTGAGGTCGGGCGAGCGCATTCTCATTGGGCGACAGGAATGGGGCGGTAATGTCGCATCGATGCAGCGTGCGGCAAGCCATGCCGGGGCAAGTATCGAGACCATTCCCTGCGCGGAAGACGGCAGTGTCGATCCGAACGCTCTTTCCGCAATGATCGACGACAAGGTGCGCATGATCTCGCTAACATGGCTTCCCGCCAACGGGGGATTGATAAACGACGCCGAAGCCATCGGGCGGGTCGCCAACGCGGCTCGCATCCCATACTTCGTGGATGCCGGGCAGGCACTTGGTCAGCTTCCTATCGATGTGTCGAGGATAGGTTGCGATGTGCTCAAGGCGGCCGGCAGGAAATACGTTAGAGGGCCGCGCGGAACGGCTCTCGTCTACGTTCGCTCCAATTTTCTTGAGAAGCTCGATCCCAGTTTCGTTGACGTGAGCTCCGGCCCTCTCGTGAATGGAAAAGTCGAGCTGAGGAAAGATGCTCGTCTATTCGAAACGTCCGAAGCGCCTATATCACTGCTCCTGGGGCTCGGCGAAGCACTCGCGCTGGCTTCGGAGTTGGGTGTCGAGGCGATCCAAGCCCGCATAGCCCGACTGGCAACCCGGCTTCGGGACGGGTTGAAACGTATTCCGGCGGTTGAGGTGCGCGATCTCGGGGAGAAACAGTCGGGCCTTGTTTCTTTCACGGTGGAGGGAATTTCGGCATCGGTTGTGAGACGCAGACTAGCAGAGAAGAGTATCTCAATCGGGGCGAACGGCGTACCCTACACGCCCTTCGACATGACGGCGCGCGGACTGCAGGAAATAGCTCGAGCCTCGGTCAGTTATTTCAATACGGCGGGAGAGGTGGATGGCCTGATCCATGCGGTTGAGCACATCGCAAAAGATGCGATCCAATAGAAGGACGGAACCACGATGGATTTGGGAATAAGTGGCAAGCGCGCGATCGTCTGCGCGAGCTCGAAAGGGCTGGGCAGAGGCGTGGCGCAGAAGCTCGCAGAGGCGGGCGTGATCGTTACCCTGAACGGTCGTAACCGGGACGCGCTGGAGGCCACCGCGAGGGAGCTTCGCGAGCTGACAAGTGCCGAAGTCTATGCCGTGGTAGCAGACGTGACGACCGTAGAAGGTCGGCAAGAGCTTCTCGAAGCGGAACCGAAAGCCGACATCCTCGTGACCAACGCAGGGGGACCGCCGCCTGGGTTATGGACTGATTGGGAGACGAATGAATGGTTGAACGCACTGAACGCTAACATGCTGACCCCGATCTTGCTGATGAAAGCGGTTCTGCCCGGTATGATCGATAGGAGCTGGGGGCGCGTCGTCAACATCACCTCCGCCTCGGTAAAGTCACCGATCCCGGAGTTGGGCCTGTCCAACGCATCCCGCAGCGGACTGACCGGTTTTGTGGCAGGGACGGCAAGGCAAGTCGCGAAACATGGCGTAACGATCAACAACCTCCTACCGGGGTCACATGAGACTGATCGTGTAGCCGTGCTTCTCCAGCGACGGGCAGAAGTGAAGGGCATCTCAATCGACCAGGCGCGGCAGGAGGCGCATGCGGAGAATCCGACCGGGCGCTTCGGCACGATTGAGGAGTTCGGCGCTGCCGCGGCATTTCTTTGCAGCCAGTACGCAGGCTATATTGTCGGCCAGAACATTCTGCTCGACGGTGGCGCTTTCAGGTCGACGCTTGCTTAAGTTCCAACGTCTCACGGCATCGCGGACCTCATTTCCGTGTCAGAGGGTATTCGAATATTATCGAATACCCTTTGATGATCAGATCGACTTGAGTTTGACGCGCTGTTCCGGCTTCTCCGCGTCTTCCTTGCGCTCGCTGTATCGGTCGACGAGATAGGCCGACGCGTCAGCAGCGTGAATTTCATCAGCTCCTCGCAGAGGTCGACAACGCGGTCGTAGTGGGACGATGGCTTCATACGCCCATTTCCGTCGTACTCCTGATAGGCCTTGCGACTGACGTTTGGGGATCGTGATCATGCGCATCCAGCAGCCGGGCAGCCGGAGGGTATTGATGGCATCGAAGGACTGAGAACCACCCGACTTGCATGACCGCAAGGGACTTCCCCTGCGTCGCACAGATCGAGCCGACGGACAGCGGGATCCAGTCGATCTGCGCCTTCATGATCCTGGGGCGCTCCGGGCTGCCCCAGACCTGGCCCTCCGACCATGCCGAAAGTTCCCGGCGTTCCTGGACCTTCGGATGGCGCACGGGTGCATCATCCGGAAGCGGTAAGCCGGAGGGATCAGATGAAGCACACCTCAGCCCCGAAATGCTCCCAAGTACCCCCAGTGCGCTAAGGAGGCGGAAGGCGACGGCTCTTGCTTTTCAACCCACAAGCGTCCCAGCGATTAACTCTAAGGCCCTGGTCGTAAGTCGCCCTCAGAGCCTCACTTTGCTGGACGATCCCAGGCTCCATCCTCAAGACGGCGATCCTCGATCAGTTTCCCCACCTGAAGCAAATCGGGCGCATCCGCAAGCGTCCGCGCCAAAGCATCGTTCCGCGGATCCCTGCAGCCGAAATTGAAGACAAGCTGGTCAGAACGTCCGACCTCGATCCACGTCACCGAGACTGAAGCATGATCCGTGGCAAACTGTCTGCACCGCGCATGCCCCACGGTAATGGTCTCCGTTCCTTGTGGCCGATGCGGTGCGAGTGCCGACTGAAAGGTGGACCATTCCTTTGGCGTGATCGAGAAAGGCTGTTCGCCATGAACGCTTGTAAAGCGCCGGCCCTCGAACATACCCCCGCTGGCGCTCACCTGGAAACGGTAAACTGGGCACTCGCCGAGACATGGTTTGCGTTCGACAATGATGCTCGGCGTCTGGCTTTGCTCCACCAGCAGCGCTGCCGCAGCCATTATAATCTTCGCAACCAGAATCATATCGTGCACCCTTTCAGGACCCTGGGCCGGTCGTCAGGTCCGCTCAACACGTGTGTCACGGGTCAGCATCTTTTGCGTGTTAAGAAGTCAACCTCAACCAATACGCAGTCCCAGTCAACGCCCTTTTGTGGCTGACAATCTTGACCTGTATCCGGGCGGGTCACGCGTCTGCCCTTAGCGAGGGGCCGGTCGGTTGGAACAAAACTCCCAAGGTACTGTTTACCTACAAATATGCAGGAGGATCAAACATGGCCGATATCGGGCTGCCTATTCCGAAGGCGATCGTCGATCCCACTAAAGATTTCGTGGGCATTCCGGCACAGCAGAGAAACACTGCTAAGGAAATCAATCGACTTAGAAAGCAGGTGCGTCGCTTGCAGACGCGTGTTGAGAACATGGGCATAGTGGCAATTCGTCCGAGGCGAAGGACGTATCGACTGGTAGGCGCGGCTGTAACCATTGCCTTTGCGGGGCTTTCATGGGCCCTTTGGAGATCACGCGATACGGCGACTTTTCGTCGAATAATATCGGTCGCGCTTCCGTTTCGCGATCCCGGCAACTTCTGACCTCTCGCTTCAAGGCCGGTTTTTCAAGCCAGGATCGCCCCCCGTCGGGAAGCGGCGACCGAGGACGCGCCAATCAGCTCCATTCCGGGGAATATCGATGGTACTCGGCCGGGGTCCGCGGGGATAATCGGGGCTCGCAGATCCCCAAGAGTCTCGCCGTCGCATGCGAAACGAATGTAGGCTGGCTTGGCGAAGGCGAACAGCTTTCCTCCCAATTCAGCGGTCGACAGCGGTGAGCAAGGTTACCGCGCGACGTTTGGAAGCCGACGGGTTGACGGCTCAGTGGATCGGTCGTCCAAACCCTCTGTTAAATCTCTGCCGCTAGTCTGTTTCAAAAGGGGATACGGAAAGGCATTTTGATGAGAGGCGCGGCGCCGGTGATGTATCAGCACTTCCTGAACAAGCAAGAGTCCTTCATGTACGATCGGGAAACCAACTTCCCAATGGAGGACACGCGGAACGATGCGCGCATCGAATACACTGAGAAGGGCATGACGCAACTGAGCTCTCGTCGCTGCGAAATCATCAAGCTTTCGAAAAGCGGCGCCCTGATCAGCATCCTCACGCAGTACACGCTGCCACAGAATTTCTACCTGGACATCCCGAGCGCCCGCATCCAGATGGTCGGCTGCCTGACAAAGCGGGTGCATGGTAACAACATTATCGAAGCGCGGTTCCTGCGCATGCTGACGGACCGCGACCTCAACCGCATCTTCGTCTACAGCACCCATCCGAACCACCGTAATCGCACGCTCGACATTTACCGCTAGAAAGAATCGTCGGCGCCGCCGCCAACGGAGCGCCTGCGGTAGCGACCACCAGGCCGATCCCAAAAGGGAGCGGCGATGTCCCTCAAGGCGCCGAGTGACTAGGCAGATCCCATCAAGCACCTTGACGGTCTGCGAGCCCATTGACGGACAAGGCAGCTCGGTAGGTTGCTTGGCAATGGCATCGGCTGTGCCTAACCACCGCGCCGCCGGCAGAGGATATTCTTCACACGAAACACCTGCCATCGGACAGGCGGGACCTGTCCTTGGAGGAACAACAATCCGGCGCGGGGGTTTTCGACTCCAGTGTAAGGAATTTCCTGATGGGATGGATTGAGGTCGATCATGGCGGCTGACAAGCTCTCAACCTACAAGAAGAAACGGGACTTCAAGCAGACAAAGGAACCGAGCGGCGCGGCCGCTGTCAAGCCGGCCAATCGGCTTCGCTTCATCATCCAGAAACACGACGCGACGCGCCTTCATTACGATCTTCGCCTCGAACTCGACGGCGTGTTCAAGTCCTGGGCTGTGACGAAGGGGCCGTCACTTGATCCGCATGACAAGCGGCTGGCGGTCGAGGTGGAGGATCATCCGCTCGGCTATGGGGATTTCGAGGGCACCATCCCGAAAGGCCAGTATGGCGGTGGCACGGTCATGCTGTGGGACCGGGGCTATTGGGAGCCGGAAGGAAACAAGTCGCCGGAGGAAGCCCTGAAGAAGGGCGATTTGAAATTCGTGCTGCAGGGTAAGCGCCTAAATGGCAGCTTCGTGCTCGTGCGGATGCGCAACGACCGCGACGGCGGTAAGCGCACCAATTGGCTGCTGATCAAGCATCATGACGATCATTCCGTTGAAGAGAACGGCGCTGCCATCCTAGATGAGAACATGACCTCGGTGGCTTCCGGACGAACCATGGAGCAGATCGCAAGCGGCAAGGGGCGCAAGCCCAAGCCGTTCATGATGGCGAGCGGTGAGGTCGAGGCCGACGCAGTCTGGGATAGCAAGCAAGGGCGCGCAGCCGGTAAACGCAAAGAGAGGGGTCGGACGGATGTGGCGGCGTCGACCGGGGTTGACTTGCCCGACTTCATTGCTCCGCAACTCTGCGAAACCGTGGAGCGCCCGCCGGTCGGGAAGAACTGGCTGCATGAGATCAAGTTCGATGGATACCGCATCCAAATGCGGGTCGCTGACGGTGAGGTCATGCTGAAGACCCGCAAAGGGCTGGACTGGACGGCCAAATATCCGGAGATAGCGAGAGCTTCCTCCCAACTGCCCGACTGCATTATCGACGGCGAGATCTGCGCGCTCGACGACAATGGCGCTCCGGATTTCGCGGCGCTTCAGGCCGCCTTGTCGGAAGGCACCACCGGCAACCTGGTCTATTTCACGTTCGACCTCCTGTTCGACGGCGGCGAGGATTTGCGGCCGAGGCCGCTTACCGATCGAAAGGCGCGTTTGCAGGAGCTGCTAGCAGATGCGACCGACAATCCTCGTCTTCGCTTCGTCGAGCATTTCGAGACGGGCGGCGATGCGGTCCTGCGTTCTGCGTGCAAGCTTTCCCTCGAGGGCATTGTCTCGAAGCATGCCGATGCGCCCTACCAGTCCGGCCGTACCGACACCTGGGCGAAATCGAAATGCCGCGCCGGGCATGAAGTGGTTATCGGCGGATACGCCAAGACGAATGGCAAGTTCCGGTCGCTACTTGCCGGCGTCAATCGCGGTGAGCATTTCGTTTATGTCGGCCGCGTCGGCACAGGCTACAGCGCCAAGAAGGTCGAAACACTGCTGCCAAAGTTGAAGGCTGTGGAAACGACGAAGTCGCCGTTCACGGGGATCGGCGCGCCGAAGAACGAAAAGGAAGTCGTCTGGGTGAGACCCGAGTTGGTCGCCGAGATCGAATTCGCTGGCTGGACCGCAGACGGGCAAGTCCGCCAGGCCGCCTTCAAGGGCCTGCGGGAGGACAAGCCGGCCGATGAGGTGGAGGCGGAAAAGCCGGCATCCCCCGCGACGACCAAAACGCCCAAGCCCGCGCCGATGGTGAACAATGTCCCGCGCCGCAAGGGCGCGAAGGCCGAGGTCATGGGCGTGCTCATCTCCAATCCGGACAAACCGTTATGGCCGGAGGCCGACGACGGCAAGGCCGTCACCAAAGAAGAGCTGGCCCGGTATCACGAAGCGGTCGGCTCTTGGCTGATCGAACATGTCAGGGGCCGGCCGTGTTCGATCATCCGCGCGCCTGACGGCATTGGCGGCGAACAGTTTTTCCAACGCCACGCCATGCCGGGTACGTCAAACCTGCTGGAGCTGGTCAAGGTGTTCGGCGACAAGAAGCCGTATTTGCAAGTCGACCGTGTCGAAGGCCTCGTCGCCGTCGCCCAGATCGGCGGCATCGAACTACATCCATGGAACTGCGAACCAGGAAATCCGGAGGTGCCGGGCCGGCTGGTCTTCGACCTCGACCCCGGTCCGGATGTGCCGTTCGCGGCTGTGGTTGCGGCCGCCCGTGAAATGCGGGACCGGCTTGATGATCTCGGACTTGTCAGCTTCTGCAAGACGACTGGCGGCAAGGGACTGCATGTGGTGACGCCGCTGGCCGTGAACGCGCGTACGCCGCTTTCATGGGCGCAGGCGAAGGGCTTCGCCCGTGACGTCTGCCAGGAGATGGCCCGCGATAATCCAGACCTTTATCTCATCAAGATGACGAAAAGCCTGCGGGAAGGCCGCATCTTCCTCGACTATCTGCGCAACGACCGCATGGCGACGGCGGTGGCCCCGCTGTCGCCACGGGCGCGTCCGGGCGCCACGGTGTCGATGCCGCTAACCTGGACGCAGGTCAAATCCGATCTCGATCCGAAGCGGTTCACCGTGCGGACCGTACCGGCGCTGCTAACGAAGACGATTGCGTGGGAGGACTATTGCGACGGACAGCGCGAGCTCGAACAGGCCATCAAGCGGCTCGGCAAGCAAAGGCTGCGGCATGAGCGTTGAACGGCAGGGCGCCAAGACCACATAGGACGCATGAAAAATCACACTGTCCCCATCGAGCACCTGATCCGCCTTCGGCGCATCCGCGGCCTGGTACGGTTGATGGACACGGCGCTCCGCATTCCCGGCACGCGCGTATCGGTGGGCGCGGACTCGGTTCTTGGTCTCATCCCAGGCGTGGGCGATTTCGCAGCGGCGGCTATCAGCCTCGTCATCGTAAACGAGGCGCGCCGTCTCGGCGTGCCAAATGACAAGCTGGTGAAGATGCTTGTCAATGTCGGCTTCGACACGGTCGCAGGAAGCGTGCCGGTGCTCGGCGATGTCTTAGATATCTATTTCAAGTCCAACCGCCGCAATCTGCAACTCGTGCTGGACCACTTGGGCCTCGACCACGCTGACCTCGATCGGTAACGCCGGTCAGCTGCGGTCTCCAAGCGTGGCGATATCGAACACCGCGGCATTGTCCTGGATTTCGCGCAAGCCTTTATAGGAGGCGTGGCGCAGATTTCCCTCGACCGTCCAGCCGCGGAACTCGATCTCGGCGATCAGCGTCGGCAGCGCGAACACGTAATTCTTGCCCTTGACTGGCACGACCGGTTTCTTCGTCTTCAGCTTGTCCAATGTTTTGCGCAGGTATTCGGCATCCTTCGCCTTGAACCCGGTCCCGACAGAACCCACCGACACCCAGCTATCGCCCCGCCGGGCGGCAAGCAGAAGGCTGCCGATCCCGCTACGCGCTGCAGCGGACTGCTCATAGCCGACGATCATGAAGCTCTCACTTTGAACGCATTTGACCTTGATCCAGTCGCCTGTTCGTCCCGACCTGTATGGCCGCTCGCGGTGCTTGGCAACAATGCCTTCCAGCCCCATCGAACATGCATTTGCCAGCAGCTCGACGCCATCACCGTGCGCTTCTTCCGACAGCTGCACCGCGCCGCTTGCGCCGTCGAGGAAATCCGTAAGCAGATGCCGGCGAACCGAAAGCTCCGTCTTCGTCAGATCGTGGCCATCAAAATAGAGAAGATCGAATGCGACAAAGACCGCCTCCGTCGAGGCGCGCTTGCCGCCGCGGCCCCCGAGCGAGCGTTGCAGCGCCCCGAAGTCCGCATGGCCCTCCTTGTTGAGGACCACGGCCTCGCCATCGAGGATGGCGGTCCCGACGTCGAGCCTCTTCGCGGCTTCCGCGATCCGTGGAAAGCGATCGGTCCAGTCGTGGCCGCCGCGCGTGATGATCCTAACACCCTTCGGTTCGATGTGGATGGCGAGGCGATACCCGTCCCATTTGATTTCGTAGAGCCATTCCGGTCCTTCCGGCGGCGTCGGCCGCAGAAGCGCCAGGCACGGCTCGATGCGGCCGGGCATCGGATCGAAGGGCAGAGTGGGCTGGTCGCGATTGCGTCGGCGGACCGGCCGCGACTGGAGCGCAGTACGGGAGTCATCGAGCAAGGGTATGGCCGATCGGCGCTTCGCTTTCATGGCGATCCATCATGCGCAAGAGAGAATACGAACATAAGTGCCTTCCGTGAAGTTTTCAGGATGAGCGCTTTCCTTTTCCGCTCGCCGCCAAACTCTGGCGAAGAGCGTCCATGATGTCGATGACGTTGCTGCCAGCCGCGCCGGTCTCTTCCTTGGCCTTGCCCTTCTTCAAGGGCCTCAGCCCCTTCTTCTTTTTCGCGATAATGTCGAGGAGAGCGTCCTGCACGGGGTCGGAAACCATGTCCGGGGACCAGGTCTTGGTGTGCTGCTTGATGAATTTCTCGACAAGGGGAATAAGATCAGGGTCCGATGCATCGTCGATATCCTCGAAATAGGACTCTTCTGGCCGGACCTCGTCGCCGAAGCGTAGTGTCCAGAGCACGATACCTTCGCCGCGCGGTTCGAGCACGACTGCCCGCTCGCGCCGGCCGATGACGAGTTTCGAAATGCCGAGCACCTTGTCGGACGCCATGGCGTCGCGAATGACCGCGAAGGCCTCATGGCCGACGGGATCGTCGGGCACAAGATAGTGCGGCTTTTCGAGATAGATCCACTCGATGCTGTTGCTCGGGACGAACTTGTCGATGTCAATGGTTTTGACGGTGTCGAGCGCGACGGCATCCAGTTCGTCGTCCGTGAGGAGCACAAAGTCGTTCTCGCCGCGGGGATAGCCCTTTATCTCGTCCTCATCCTTCAGCGGTTTGCGCGTGACCGCGTCGACAAATTGGGAGACGACGCGATTTCCGGTCTCTTTGTTGAGCGTGTGAAACCTGACTTTTTCGCTCTCCGACGTTGCTGGCGACATCGAGACCGGGCAGGTGACGAGCGAGAGCTTCAGATAGCCTTTCCAGTATGGGCGCGGCGCCATGATCGTGCTCGTCAGCCGGCTTTACGCTGTCCGGACGTCGAGCCGCGCGATTTCGAGGCCGCGGCGCGCGACGCCGGCTTGCGCCCGGCGCCCTTGTTGGCATTGGCGGCGGGTCGCGTCAGTTGATCGCCGCCGGCCTTCAGCATCTTCGCGCTTTCGCGTAGGGCGGCCAGTAGGTCGTCCGGTTTGGAGACCTTGACCTCCTTTCGCTTCGGCAAGGCCTTGCCTTCAATTTTCGCCTTCACCAGCTCAGCGACCGCCGTCTCGTAACGATCGTCGAACGCGGCCGGGTCGAAGGTTCCTTTCTTTGTAGCGATGATGTGCTTGGCAAGATCCAGCATCTCACCTTTGATCCGCAGCTTCGGCACCTCCTCAAACGCCTTCTGTGATGAGCGGACTTCGTAGTCATACTGCATCGTGGTGGCGATCAGGCCTTTGCCGTGGGTGCGGATCAAGAGTGTGCGTATGCGACGAAACAGGACCGTGCGCGCGATCGCAGCGACCTGCGACTTCTCCATTGCATCGCGCAGCGCGGTAAAGGCGTCTGACGAAACCCGGTCGGTCGGCACGAGATAGTAGGGTTTGTCGAAATAGACGTCGTCAACGTCGGAGCAGGGAATGAAGGCTTCGATCTGCAGGGTCTTGTCGCTGTCCGGAACGGTAGCGGCCACCTCCTCCGGATCGATCATGATGTAGTGGCCGTTTTCGATCTCGAAGCCCTTTGTCTGATCCTCCCGCTCGACCTCCTTGCCGGTGTCGCTATCGACGAAGACACGGTTAACGCGATTGCCGGTGCGGCGGTTGATGGTGTGAAACGCGATGCGTGCCGAGGTGCTGGCGGCCGTGTAGAGGCCGACTGCGCAACTGACCTCGCCGAATTTGATGAAGCCCTTCCACT
The DNA here is from genome assembly GCF_001427045.1 of Ensifer sp. Root558. NCBI lineage: Bacteria > Pseudomonadati > Pseudomonadota > Alphaproteobacteria > Hyphomicrobiales > Rhizobiaceae > Ensifer > Ensifer sp. Root558. Next base: position 924,197 of record NZ_LMGC01000001.1, read on the forward strand.
GGGCACGATGACCGGCCATCTTTTAAACTCCCGACTCGACGCAACCAAAGCGAGTCAAGCGAATCACGAGCGAATTTGTTCCGACTCGAAAGGAATCGAAAATCAATAACTTAGGCATGCGTTGGCGCCCTTTTTAACCAGTCTCGACCATGCCGCTGATTCGCTGCATCTTTTCGGGGCGGCGTGCGTTCTTCCGAAGCCACAACTGGAAGGGAGATGTCATGACGAAACGTGAATTCGTCGATAGCAGAACCGATAGGCGCTATATTCGGCGCCGCGGGAAACGCCAGTTCAAGGAAAGTATCGATGTGAACCGGGTCCCCGTTCGCCGATCAGCGCACAAAGGCGAAGACTGAGGCAAAGCCCGGCAAGGCGGTCTCGGAGATTGGCATAGGAAGCATTGGCGCGCGGGCCGCCCTCTGTCGTAGCGACGGGTGATGCGATGGCCGACGATGTCGAGATTGATCATGAGGACAAAGGGGCTGGCGAGTGCGTGTCGGTCGCATTTCCGTTCGACCGTATGACCGTGCAGCGGTTTCGCGAGGCTTTTCCACGCGCCCGCTGGAGCGACCGGCGAAAGGCCTGGATCGTCCCCGGCACGACCGCGCGCCGGCGCATCGATCGCTGGCTGGCCAGGGAAGAATTCCGCGTCGATCCACACGCAGAGGGAAAGGGCAGGGATGCTTATGCGTTCGAGCCGATCCTCAGCCCCTACCTCAACGTCGACAAGGACGGGTTTCGCATCCGGACGCCTTTTTCACGCAAACTGGTCGACGAAATCCGCCAGGTTCCATTTGCCCGTTGGGATGGCGAGCATAAGGTGTGGCGGGTGCCATTCGCTTCCTATGATGATCTTGTCGATCGCTGGGGGGCTATCGAGGCGGAAGCGCAGCGAAATGAGCCTGAAGAAAAACGCAAGCGCGCCGAGGCGCGCAAGGGAACCTACGAGGAAAGACTGTCCCGCCGCCGGGCGGTCGAGCGCAAGCGCCGGCGCATCCCACTTGCCGTCGATGATTTGCCCCCGATAGGTCGGCCGCTTGCGACGCCGCTCTACGGGATCGTCGTAGTTGGAGACATAACCGGCGAGCTGGTCGATTGCCATGAGGTTGCCGACCTTTATCCACACATCGCCGGGGATCACGTTTGGGGCCTATGGCGGACGCCTTCGCTGGAGGAGCTGGTGCAGACCTGGCCCTCGAAAAGGGCGCCGGAAGAGCGTGAGCGCCGGCGCGGCTGGTGGCTGCCGACTCTTGAGGAACTGCGCGAGGCGCGGCTGACCGCCAAGGCGCGCGAACGCAGGGCCAGACAAAAGGCTTAGGCCTGACTTCAATCCGATGGTGGTTCGATCTCGATGATGACCGACCCATGGCCGGTGGTGTGCTCCAAGCCACGAGGGCTACGTGGGACACTCGCCTTGCTGAGCCAGGGCGCGAGCGCCGGGCTGAGGAGAATATGGTCGATACGCAGGCCCGCATCGCGCTCACAGGCGCTGCGCCAGTATTTCCAGAAGGTGTAGATGCGTTCCTTCGGATGAATATGGCGGATGGCGTCGGTCCAGCCTTGGGCGAGGAGATCGGCATAAGGCTTTCCGGACTTCCGGCCGGAACAGCGCGTCGTCGCGCCAGCGTGACGGTGCGTAGACGTCCAATACCGTCGGCATGGTCGGTTTGCCACGGACCTCCAGCGTCTTCAGCCGCTTGGCTTCGGACAGCTCCATGCCGCCGACTTGGCTTTCCACTTATAGATGCTGGCATCGCTGACGCCGTGCCTGCGGCAAAGCTCCGCGACCGGCGTGCCCGCCTCGTGCTCCTTCAGAATCCCGATGTTCTGTTCGTCTGTGAAACGATTGCGCTCCATTCCCTGGTCCTCTCAATGGGCCAGAGCTTACTTCAAAATGGATTATTTCAACGGGGCAAGGTCACCTCTCGTGCATCCACCGCGCGTCTTCGTTCGCCCGGATGCCGGGCGCCACCGACGGCGGGTTCAGTGATGCTGACATCATCGCGCTGGTGCTCGATCCGCGCTCCGTGAGCCTGATCGATCTCTCATATCAGACGATGTTCGTGCTCTTGACGATCATTCTTGCGATCGCTGTTTGGCGCTCGCGCCGGCTTTGTTCCCAAACATGCTCAGGTTCGAAGATGCGGGCGCGATCGATCGCATCAAGGAGGTCACCCGCCTGGAGGACAGGGCGCGGGACCGTTTCAACTGCGGAAGCTGTGGGATTCCTTAAGCAGCGACGTCGCCGATCAGCGAACCAGCCGGAATGTTCCATTCCTTGCTGAGCTTTCGAATCTGATCCAGATTGATTTCCCGCTGGCGGTCTTCGTTAAAGCACGCGCCACTAACGCACGCCATGTTATTATTGGCACATCAAAACATTGGCCACCAAAATCACGGGGAGGGGTTGCCCGCTCACGAGGTGCTTTTTGAGTCAAGTTCCACCGATTTGTCGGCGGTGGACGCTCCATCGGCCACTCCGAGAATAGCGAGATTTCGGTCCGCTATTCGTTTTGCGGTAGACGGCCCTCCGCCTGGACCCATCTCGAGGCGGACGTCACGAAAACTAATTATGCGCCCGGTTGACGAGATCGGGCCCACAGGTCCAAGCAAACTATCTGTCTCGTGTTCAACCATTCGGATCGGCGGCCCCTTTTCTCCAACGGCCCATTTGTCGCCCCACTGTTGCAACGAAACCAGCACCGGAAAAAGCTCCTCGCCCTTGGCGGTGAGGCGATACCCCTCCCGTCGCCCATGTTCTTCAAGTGAAACTCTTTCGACGACACCGTTCGCGATGAGCCGCCTCAAGCGCGTCGTCAGTATATTCCGGGCGATGCCCAGGCGTTCCTGAAATTGATCGAAACGCGTGGTTCCAAAGAAGCACTCCCGGATAATCAATAGGCTCCACCACTCGCCTACTTCATCGAGGGCGCGGGCAATCGAGCAGTTCATTTCACTGAAGGCTTTGCGTTGCATTCCAGCAATATAGCCAGAACAGTTGCGTCGTGCAACTTTTCTGGTAAGTTTTAACATGAAACTTTTGCGCAGCGGCTGATGCCGCGGATTAAGGACCACCACAATGGATCGTCGTTTGCTCGTGCTTGCCGTCGGCATGTTCGCCATTGGTACAGACAGTTTCGTAATCGCCGGAATTCTTCCTGAGGTGACGCAATCCCTCGGCGTCTCAATCGCAGTCGCTGGGCAAATGGTCACCGTCTATGCGTTGAGTTTCGCCGTGCTTTCGCCGGTCATCGCCGCGGCGGCGGCTCACTGGCCGCGAAAGCGACTTCTCCTCGCCGGCTTGGCGGTGTTCGTCATCGGTAATCTCGTCACAGCCATTGCACCGACCATCGAATGGGTGTTGGCGAGCCGTTTCGTGGCGGGGCTCGGCGCAGCGATGTTCAGCCCAACGGCGACGGCGACAGCCGCCTCACTTGTGCCGGCGGAGAAACGCGCGCGTGCACTAGCAATCGTGGTGGCCGGGTTGTCCGGTGCGACCGCCCTGGGATCTCCGCTTGGAACATTTATTGGCGGGCTGGGTGATTGGCGCGCCACCATGTGGTTTGTCACTGTCGTTGGGGCCGTCGCTACTATTGGCGTCTACGTGCTGTTGCCGGCTGTCCCCCCCTTGCCGGCAGTATCGTTGCGCGCGCGCCTTGGTCCACTCAAAGACATTCGCGTGGCGCTCACCCTTTTGACCACACTAGTGGCGTATTCAGGATTCTTTGCGGTTTACACGTATCTCGGAGTGACCTTCGATCGCGCGACCGGTGGAAGGCCCGAGGTCTTGGCCGCACTTCTGCTCCTTTGGGGTATCGCAGCCACCGCTGGCAACCTGGCAGCCGGATACTTTACCGATCGGTTCGGCAATCGGATGATTGTCAACGGCTCGCTTGCGATCGCCGTGGCGAACTTCGCATTGATGCCGTGGAGCAGTGCGGACCTTTGGAGTTCTGCCCTGGCTCTGGTTGTCTGGGGCATTTGCGGTTGGGGCTTGTTGGTTCCCCAACAGCACCGGTTGATCAGTTTGTCTCCCGCATCGGCGTCGCTCTTGCTGGGTCTGAATTCGGCTGCCCTTTATGTCGGCGTATCGGCTGCCGGTCTCATTGGGGCGGCTGGCATCACGGTGCTTGAACGCCATCAACTCGGCCTAATAGGCGGTCTCTTCGTCGGTGTGGCCTTTGTCATAGCGCAGGTGGCGAATTGGCAGATACGAAAAGGTTCTGAGATAGAGCTCGGTCTGGCGACACCGTGAACAGGCGCGCCACAGGCATGCGCGCGATAGAGGCGTGTGTGAGTGATGCGTGGCGAGATGATATGTCTGGGTGAATCCATCAGGCATCGCATGGTCTGATCGTGAGAAAGGTAAGGCGTTGCTTTCGCCGAGCTCCGGGCCCGGGGCTGCCTTGGTTGATTATGCAATGGTTGACTGGCTGTTTTCGGGGCGAAGCTCTATCGACCTCGACGACTGGCGTTGGCGCCCGACGCTGCCGATGCAGAGCACAACTCTGTAAGCGCTCGTCTATTGAGCTGCTCGTGGAAGGTCTTGAAATACGCCGAACGGTTGACCGAAGAGGGGCGCAAAGAGCTCGGCACGCCAGTGTGTGCGGACCGCCGAGCTCTTGTAAAGCATCTTCAGGCGAATGGAGCGACACCACTCAAGTCAGCAAGACCATGCGTCTTCCTGATCAAATCGCCTGCGCGCTCTCCGATGACGACACACGGTGCCATCGTGTTTCCCGTGGTGATACGCGGCATGATCGAGGCATCTGCGATACGAAGACTTTCAATACCGTAGACCTTGAGCTCGTTATTGACCACGGACATGCTGTCGCGTCCCATTTTGGCCGTGCAGGACTGGTGCCAGTAAGTGACAGCGGACTTTCGGATGAAATCGATCATCCCTGCCCGGTCGCGTGTGCCTGGAGCTGCCTCGCTCGTGACCAGCGGCGTGAAGGCGTCGCCATTTCCGAGTTCGCGACACAGCTCAACCGCCGCCAAGGCGGCAGCCATGTCTTCCGGCTGACTGAGAGAATTTGGTTCAATCAGGATAGGGTTGTTTGTATTGGGGCCGGAGAGCCTCAGCCGGCCACGGCTTTTCGGCTGCGCAAGCCCTGAAAACATCGTCCAGCCATGCGCCGGGGTTTCCAGACCTGTTTCTGTCGGCGAAGGAACGGCGAACTCCAACTGGCACTGCAGAATGTCCGGTTGAGAGAGGCGGGAGTCGCTTTTCCAATAGAGTTTTGCTTCGCAGCCTCCCCCGCCGACGCCTTCCGGCTTTCTATATGCCCAGGTGCAGCCGAACGCGAGATGATCTTGATGATTTCGACCCACACCCGGGAGATGCTGCACGACAGATATCCCGTGAGCTTTCAGTTCGTCCTTCGGGCCAATGCCTGACTGCATCAGCACCTTTGGCGTATTGATCGCACCCAGCGACAATACCGTTTCGCATCGCGCAGTGAACGCACGCCGCTGTCCGTTGACGAGAGCCTCAACGCCTGTCGCCCGTTTGCCATCGAAGATGAGGCGCGTGACCAACGCCTCGGTTACGACCGTAAGGTTCGGTAGCGACATGAGCGGACGAACATAAGATCCGAATACGGACTCCCGCTTGCCATCCCGGATGCGCAGTTCTGCGATCGATGCACCTCCGGGACTTTCCATCAGTTCGCCGTTCGGAGTGTCGAAAACCGGAATGCCCATCGCCGATGCAGCGTTCAACAGAGCCTCTGCGATTGGTTGTGGCGAACGTGGCTGGGCGACATACACCGGTCCTCCAGCCCCGCGGCGTAGCGCATCCGGTGTGCCGCGCCAGTCTTCAATCCGCCGATAGTAGCCGAGAACCGATTCATAACCCCAGGCTTCATCGCCCGCTTCAGCCGCGAAATGATTCCAGTCTTCCTTGTGGCCTCGCGCCCAGACCATAACATTGATGCTCGAACCACCACCCAGTCCCTTCCCCATGCTGAGAGGAAGCCGCCTCCCGTAGAGCTCAGGCGCCGGCTCTCCAACGAAACCCCAGTCACGGTTCGTACCGAGATTGAGTGGCCATTGCGACGGGTTTACAACGGACTCGGCCGTATCGTCTCCCCCAGCCTCAAGAAGCAAGACGCTGGCGTTTCCGCATTCTGCCAGTCGGGCGGCAACGACGGAACCACTGGATCCGGCTCCACATACTATGAAGTCAAAATCGGCTGGGACCTCAGGATGTCGTGGCGCCGGATTTTCACGTCGGTTTATGTCATGCGTATTCTGATCCACGGGGTTACCTTTGTGAATTGGTGGGCTGAAATTGCAAGTTGGCCGCGAGCGCTATTGGCATCCGAGATGCAATCGATCTCAATCGGAGATCGACGTTTTTACATACGGCCTGTAAGTGTGATGGGAGGTGAGGACATTCCAGCATCCGATCATCGGAACAGGAATGCCTGTCCCGATGATAAAGCTCGAACGACCATACTTACTGCGCCGAAACAGTTTTCGCCGCTTCGTCGATGGTGTCCGCGACCACCGTTGGCTGCGTCATGAACAGAGCGTGGCTTGCTGCGACCTTGGTGATCTTGGCTTTAATCCGCTCTGCCATATGGACCAGCATGGCTTGGTCAAATGCTTTGTCCTCTGTGGCGATGACGGCCCAGCTTGGCTTGGTTCGCCAAGCAGCATTCTCCAGCTTCGTGGCAAACGCCGACATGTTGATTGGGACCTGCGAATCCCGCATGAACGCGACGTCGGTGTCGCTGGCGTCATGTGCAAATCCAGCCTTGAATTTCCCAGGGTTAACGTACCCAAATCCATCTTTCGTGGTTTCGATGACGAATTCAGATGCCGGGGCAAAACCTTCATACTGCTGGGCCGTCGTCTCGCCTGCGTCCGGTGAGAGCGCGGAGACGTAAACCAGTCCCGCGGCCTTTGTATCAATGCCGGCTTCCGTAATGACTGTTCCACCCCATGAATGGCCTACCAGAATGGCCGGTCCATCTTGCCGCTCAAGTGCACGCTTGGTGGCGGCAACGTCGTCTTCGAGGGAGGTCAACGGATTCTGGACGATGGTGACACGATATCCACGCTTCGTGAGATTGTCGTAGACGGCCCTCCAGCCGGAACCATCGGCGAAAGCACCGTGAACGAGTACGACGTTCTTCACGGCCTGGTTAGCAGGGATCGTGTCCGCAGCGTTCGCAGGCACTGGGGCGGATATTGCGGCTACGGCTGCGACGGTGGCCAATACGGTCCTGGTGGTCATGGCTCTCTCCTCTTGATGCATGCGATAACTCTTATCGCGATAAATAATGCCTGTCAGTTTTCATTCTTCGTGTCAACAAAATTTATCGCAATATTGTTTTTTGCAGTACTTTTTGCTAATTCTGCGCCGACAGGAGCTCAAAATGACGAAACGACATAACGACCCGCCGCCGCTCAGCGATCAGCTCTGCTACGCAATCTACACCGCTGGCATCGCTATCCAGCGTGCCTACAAGCAAGTGCTTGACGAGTTGGGTTTGACCTATCCGCAGTACCTCGTGCTCAACGTTCTCTGGCGCGAAGACGAGCAGACGGTTGGTGCCATCGCCCATACCCTCGCTCTGGAATCCAGCACGCTTACGCCGCTTCTAAAGCGGCTGGAAGCATCAGGCTTGCTGCGACGGACACGAAATCTGAGCAATGAGCGGCAGGTTGTCGTTGCATTGACGAACGAGGGACGCACGTTGCAGCACCGGGCCGGCTGCCTCAGCGACACATTGCTCGCAGCCTCTACACAGACGCCCCAGGAGTTGGCATCCTTGAATCGCGATGTCCGGCATCTCCGCGACGCCATCTATTCACAGATCGGCGGATGGGACGCGCCCGCTTGATCTGCGAAGGCGTCTCGATCTAGGCTGTCGGCACAGTTCCTCCATCGATGGTGTATTCGGTACCTGTGATCGATGCAGCGCGGTCCGATGCCAGGAAGGCAATCAGATTTGCCACTTCCGTCGGTTTGGCAGGGCGCCCGAGAGGTATGCCGCCCAAACTATCCATGATGATCTTCTTGCCACCCTCAAGATCCGTACCCGCCTTGTACGCCAAGCGCTGGGCCAAGTGAACGGACGCTTCCGTTTCGATCCAACCCGGAGACACTCGCACGACGCGGACGCCCTTGGGCGATACCTCCTTGGACATGGCCTTGCTATAAGTCGAGAGTGCCGCCTTTGCTGCGGCATAAGCCGTGGTCGCTTCCGGGAGAGGTAGCAATCTTTGGATGGACGTGACATGCACAACCACACCGGTTCCCCGTTCGACCATGTCTGGAACCAGTTCGCGATCCAGTCGAACAGCGGGAAAAAGATTGAGAGACATTTCGTTGTACCACTCGGCATCAGTTAGCGCCCCAAAGCCACCGCCAGCTGCTGCGGAACCACCCAGCATATGAACGATGATATCGACGTTGCCGAGACGTTGACGCGTAACGTCCGCGACGGCCGCGCACCCCTCTTCAGTCGTGAGCTCGGCCTCGACAAACAATTCTTCCGGCAGGTTCTCAGGACGCGTCCGCGCGGTCGTCAACACCTGCGCGCCGAGGTCCCGAAACAGGCTGACGGTCGCAGCCCCGGCGCCCTTGGTTCCAGCAGTAATGAGGGCTCGCTTGCCTCTCAGGTTGAGAAAGTCTGTCATCACCGGATCTCCAGCCAGGCGATCTTGCCGTCCTTGATGGTGAAGGCATATGAGAGCGTCACCGGACTGCCGGGAAACTGGCCGCCAACTTTGGCGGGGACGAGCACTTTGTTGCCGTCAACGGTGGATTCGAACGGTTCAGAAACGTACTGCGTCGCCTCCTTCGCAGCCACCCACCATTCACGGATAGCGACCACGCCTTGATGGCGCGATCCCTCATCTTCGACAACGGCTTCGATCGCAAAGGTCTCCGACAGCGCATCCGCGTTGCTGCCGCTGTCAGCGTCAAAGTACATGTTCACGATATCGGGCATATCCATTGTGGTTCTCCTCATTGGCTAACCCGATAGTAGCGCTCGACCATTGCGTAAATAAGTGGGATAAACCGGCATGCAGCAATGAACAGATCGGGACAATGGAACAAGCCAACCTGAAGGAACTTGAAGCGGTAATCGCTATTGCCCGGCGCGGCACATTCCGCGCAGCGGCCATTGATCTTGGCATGTCTACGACAGCGTTGAGCCACACAATAGGCAGGCTTGAGGCGGAGCTTGGGGTGCGATTATTCAACCGCACCACACGCAGCGTGTCGCTGACGGATGCCGGCAGGCTCTTTGTGCAGCAGGTGGCGCCCTCGCTTCAAGATCTCTATGCCGCCTTGGATTCGGTGCGGGCGCAACGTGAGACACCTTCCGGAACAATACGGATCAACGCGGCGCCCTTCGCGGCGCGCGCAATCATCTCGCCGCTCGTGCTTGAGTTCCTGCGCCGCTATCCCGACATGAATGTCGATATTGTAACTGAAGGAAAGATGGTCGATATCGTCAAGGACGGGTTTGATCTGGGAGTCAGGGTTGCGGGCCTCGTTCCCAGCGACATGATTGCAGTTTCGCTCGGCCGGCCTCAGCGACATGCTGTGGTTGGGTCTCCTGAATACTTCGAGAGGCATGGGAAGCCGGTGGTCCCTCCCGACCTCCTCAGCCATCGATGCATTCGCGTTCGCCTCCCCGATGGCTCCCTGTTTCGGTGGCGTTTCGAGAAGGACGGGGAGCAGGTGCAAATCGATGCACGCGGCCCGATATCGCTGGACGAGGCTAGCCTCACGAGAACCGCTGTCCTGGAAAGCGCCGGTATAGCCTACATCTTCGAGCAAGACATTTTCCCGGACATTGAGGCGGGGCGCGTCGTCCGTGTACTGGAAGACTGGACGCCACCGTATCCGGGGCTTTGCCTTTACTACCCTGGGCGCCGACATCTGTCAGCCGGGGTTAGGGCGTTCTTGGAACTTGCGCGTGAGCTCGCGAGAGTGAGCTAATTGAACCGCCAGTGGAAGAGCTTTGCTTGTCTCTTCAACGCTCCAAGCGGACAGATTTGCAAGGCGTGAATGACCGGTTCGCGGCCAGTAGGTCACTGATCTGCCATTCCGCAAGGAATGAGCGGAAGGCAGACCCTCGGCTTCTAGGATCTCGTTCGATTAGCCTGGACAACCGAAATGGCGCGCAAAACCGCGTCCCTGCGTAACGAATTGATTGTCCGCTTCGGGCTACTAAAAGCGCGTCCAGGGAACGCATGAAAACCATGTGGTAAGTGCCGCCAGCGCTGCAATTGCTGCAGATCTTTCGCGCCGCGACGGGCCGTCCACATATGCGCAGAAGTCCGGATGGTGGGATCATCGTCAAATCAGCGGTCGCGGTCTTTGGTTTATAGGGACCTTGTATCGAAGGAAGGTGCCGCGCTTTCGCAGTCCACGCCTCTGCGCCGCCGCGCGCAGTCACGGACATCGTTTAATCGCGACCGTCTGCGAGCGAGATCACTACCGTCATCAGCTCCGCTCACGTGAGCGACAAAATCACCCAGATCAGAACGGTGGCTGAGATGATCAGCAGCACGATTGCTGCGGCGCGTATTACCTTTCCCATCATTGTCATCCTCCCGCCAGAACCGCGCTGGCGCCATGAGATAAATTGGCAGAACCGCAAACTTGCTCCGTGGCTGCGGCTCTGAGTGCCAGCGGGGATGTGCGTGAACGAACGATGGCGACCAACCAAAAATTGCAGCGTTTTGGTTAATTTAGCGTTGCCTCACGTATATTGGTTTTCTATTGGAAAGATTTGGAGCCGTTGCTGCGTCTTTCCGGCAAGTCGCCAGTCGCTTGAACGCTCAAGCCGCGCTTGGAAAAGGGTTAGACACACCCGTACCGGACTTCGCCACCGTGATCAGTGGTCAGGCGAACACCAGACTCGAACCTGGTTCTTGTTCGGCGATCGCTTCGGTAAGGCCTGTGCGGGCAAAACTCTCGCGTATCTGCTGGCGAAGCCAGCCATTCGCTGGATCAGTGTCGGCATGTTTCGCCCAAACCATGTTCACCGCAGGGAAAGTGAGTGACACCGGCAGTGGGCTGACCTCCAAGCCCAACAGAGGCCCGTAGCGTTCCGCGATCCTTGTCGGGACGGTGGCGATTACGGGGCTGAGTTGCGCGGCCGAAAGAACAGACATGTACCCGGGGGCTGCAGCAACGACATTGATATCGACGCCGGCGATTTCCAGGGCATCTTTGATGCACCCCTGCAGCGTCTCGTTCTGGGATATGGTGGAATGCTCAGCTGAAAGATACTCAGTAAGGCCAACGGGGTTGCTGAGGGTCATGAGATCCGCATTGAAACAGCACGACACCCCGGTGTCATACAGCTTCTCGGACGACCGGCGGCTGGTGACGGTGTAGGTGCACCCAACCGCGAGATCGATCGATCCATCCTCCAAGGAAGGCTCGACCGCCTCATGCGGAAACACTCGCGCTAGGAGTTTGATCCCTGGAGCCAGGCGCCGCAGCCTGGCGGTCAAATCTGGAATGAGCAGCAGCTCAATTTCCGGGGACATGGCGATCCGGAACACGCGCTCTTCCGTAGAGGGATTGAATTCCGCGCCTCCCGTCAACGCCAGTTGCGCCTGCCTTAACGCCTTTCTTATCGGAACCGCCAGGCTTTGCGCTCGCGCAGTCGGCTGCATGGTTGGGCCAACGCGTATAAAGAGCTCATCCTGCAACAGCACGCGCAGCGTCGAAAGAGAATGGCTCATCGCCGGCTGCTGGATTTTCAGACGCCGTGCGGCCTTGGTCACGCTCCCCTCAGCCATCAATGCGTCAAAGGCGACAAGAAGGTTGAGATCGAAAGAGCGAAGATTGAAATGATCGATAGTTGTCATGACCTGCATCGATTTGCGCGTTGATGTCACGGTACATATTTACTCTCCAGGTCAGTTCAAGGCCGCTTTTGCCACCTCGCGTACATCCGGAGCCTTTCATGCAAACTCGTCGTTCTTTTCTCATCAATACAGCCGTATTTGGCGCGGCAGCCGGGACCGTGGTCGGTCTCCCTGCCACCAGCTTCGCCAAGGCCCCGATGATCGGCGCGCAGGCGGCGGGATTTTATCGGATAAAGCTCGGCAACTACGAGATCACGGCGCTTTCCGACGGAACGGTAAAACTGCCGATGTCGAAGATCTACCAGAACATGTCCCAGAACGAGATCGACACCTATTTGACCGACCGGTTTCAATCGGGCGCGGCAGAAGTTTCCGTGAATGCCTATCTGATCAACACCGGCGAGCGCCTCGTGCTGGTGGATGCCGGCACAGGCGACCTAATGGGTCCCGCGCTGGGCAAGCTCGTATCGAATATCGAAGCATCGGGCTACAAGCCCTCTGAAATCGACGACGTCATTTTAACTCACATCCACGCCGACCATTCAGGCGGACTGGTTTCGGGCGGTGACCGCGTCTACAAAAACGCCATTCTGCACGTCAACCGACGGGAAGCGGAATTCTGGCTGAAGGCAGATGCTAAAGCGAAAGCCGATCAGGTACTTGGGCCTCAGATCGCCCAGGCCGAAAGGTGCCTCGGACCCTATGTCGATGCCGAGAAGCTCGAAACGTTCGATGACAATGGCGCACCCATTTCTGGTTTTGCATCTGTTCTGCTTGCGGGCCACACGCCCGGTCACAGTGGTATCATTGTCGAGAGCGAGGGGGAAAAGATCGTGTTTTGGGGCGATGTCGCCCATGGCGACGTGCTGCAATATGACCATCCGGATGTCACGGTCGCATTTGATGTCGACCAGAACGCCGCCGCAGCAACCCGCGCGACGGCTTTTGCTGAGGCGGCAGACGGGCGCTATCTGGTCGCCGGTGCGCATCATGCTTTTCCTGGGATCGGGCATGTTCGCCGCGATGCGGACAATTACGACTGGGTGCCGTTGGTATACCGGGCGGTTTACTGAACCCTCGACCGAACGCATGGAATGGTTCGCCATCCGCAGCGATCACTGTCGATCTCCCAGGCGAGAAGTGGCCGGATATTGCGCGCCTCGATGCCCGCAGAACGGCCGTTTTTGGCTTGCCCGCTAAAGCAATTTAGCCATCGGATCATCAAGAGGTGACGACGGGGCGATCCGGATGTGATTAAACGGAGCCTGGCGCGCGCACACTCGCCTGGAGGTCGTCAATTTGGAAGAGCCGGAAGAAATCTCTCGCGAGGTCCTTTCGAAAGGAGGGTCATCGAAGGGGCCCTCCTTGCAGGGCGCGCAAGACCGGGAAGAGGCGGCTGCTCCACCTGAGCGGACCTCGCCGCTCGGCCTCGAGCAATACATCGCGGGCAGGACGCTTGTCAGTGGCGATGGCCCGGCGTGGAACGACCTGTTCGTTCAGGTGTATTCCCGCCGCGACAAGCAGGAAGCGTTTCTTGTCCCAGCTGTTGCGGAACCGCTGATCGTCTGGGTTATGTCGGGCGAAGCGAATGTCGAAGAGCGCGAACTCGGCGGCGATTGGGTATCCAATATCGTGTCGGTCGGAGACTTCTTCCTGACCCGTTCCCCGACGCCTTACGAAATGCGCTGGCGTTCGACTGGGACGGCGCCCTTTCAGGTGATGCATCTGTATTTGTCGGTTCCTCTGTTTGAGCGCGTCGCCAAAGAGGTGCTTGGCGGCGATGGGCCGCCCGTGCTGCTCGACGTCTCCGGCGGGAAAGATGAGCAGCTCTCGCATCTATTGGCCTTGATCCATCAGGAACTTGCCGCTGAAGGCAAAGGCAGCCAATTGTTCGTGCAAGGATTGGCTCAAAGTCTCACGGTGCACCTGATCCGCAACTACGTAACGGAGGATCGGCAAGACAATCGGCAGACGGCTCTGCCAGGCTTTAAGCTTCGGCGCGCCATGGCTTATCTCGAAGCGCACCTGGCTGACCCGTTCAACCTGGCGCAGCTCGCCGTTACGGTAGGCATGAGCGAGTTTCATTTCAGCCGACTGTTTAAGAAAGCAACCGGCCTTTCGCCCTCCCGCTACTTCATTCGCCAGCGCGTCGCCAAGGCACAGCAGCTGCTCCAGGAAACTGAGACGAGCATCATCGAGATTGGCCTGTCGGTTGGCTATTCGAGCCCGAGTCACTTTGCGCAGGTCTTCCGCCGCGAGACAGGTCTGCCGCCGAGCCACTATCGTCGAGGATGATTTTTCATCCGTCTGCGATTTGAGCAAGATCGCGACAGGTCGCGCAAGGCCCCGTGAGAAGGGCCGGCGTGAAACGCTTAGGTTCCTCCTTGTCGAAACGAAACGCCCACCGCGGTGGTGGGCTTCAAAGACAAGGAGTGAAGACAATGGCCAACCTCAACGGAAAGATCGCATTGGTAACTGGCGCGTCGAGTGGCATTGGCGCCGCTACCGCCGTGAAGCTCGCCGAAGCCGGCGCGAAAGTCGGCATCGCCGCTCGCCGGACCGAAAAACTCGAAGACCTGAAGCAGCGGATTGAAGCGAAGGGCGGCGAGGCTCTGGTGATCGAGATGGATGTCGTTGATCCGAGCGCGATCGAAACCGGCGTCAAAAAGCTTGTCGAAACCTACGGCTCGATCGATATCCTGGTCAACAATGCCGGCCTGATGCCACTCTCGGACATCGACCAGTTCAAGGTCGACGAATGGCACCGGATGGTGGACGTGAACGTAAAGGGCGTGCTCAACACGACGGCTGCCGTTCTGCCCCAGATGATCAAGCAGCATTCGGGCCACATCTTCAACATGTCCTCGATCGCGGGCCGCAAGGTCTTCAAGGGTCTTTCGGTCTACTGCGCCACGAAACACGCGGTCACGGCCTTCTCCGACGGACTGCGCATGGAAGTTGGCCAGAAGCACAACATCCGCGTGACCTGCATTCAGCCAGGCGCTGTTGCCACCGAGCTCTACGACCACATCACCGATCCGGGCTACCGCAAGCAGATGGATGAGCTGGCCAGCCAGATGACTTTCCTTCAGGGCGAGGACATTGGCGACACCATCGTCTTCGCCGCCCAGGCTCCGGCGCATGTCGACGTCGCTGAGCTGTTTGTCCTGCCGGTTGAGCAGGGCTGGTAAGCGACTGTCCTAACGGGCCCTGCCCAAGGGTGGGGCCCTCTTCACGGGAGAGTAGGATGAAAGAGGTATCCGCACTACAAACCTACCGTGTGCTGGAGCCAGGCCCGATCGTTATGGTAACGACCAGCGATCGGGGAAAGCCAAACGTCATGACGATGGGCTTTCATATGATGATCCAGCACGCGCCGCCGCTGATCGGCTGCATCATCGGGCCGTGGGACCATAGCTTCGAGACAATTCTGGCGACGGGCGAGTGTGTCATCGCCGTTCCGGGTCTCGACCTCGCCGAGACGGTTGTCGATGTGGGGAACTGCTCGGGCGACAGCGTTGACAAGTTTCAGCGTTTTGGACTGCGCACCGAAAAGGCGAAGGAGGTGTCCGCGCCTCTTATCGCCGACTGCCTGGTGAACATCGAATGCGTGGTGGTCGATCGGCGCAACGTCGAGCCGTACAACCTGTTCATCCTGGAAGCCAAGCGCCTATGGGTGAACGAAACCCGCAAGGAGCGTCGAACACTTCACCACCGGGGCGACGGCACCTTCACCGTCGACGGCGGAACGCTCGATCTCAAGGACCGTATGGTCAAGTGGCGCCATCTGCCCTGAGGGCGTCGGCCGCCTCATTCGAAACCGAAATTAGAGGAGAAACCCTATGTCTGCCTATCTCGTCGTCGACCTCGATATTCACGATATGAATTCGATCGAAGACTATCGTTCCAAGGCATTGCCGCTTGTTGCCAAAGCAGGCGGCCGCCTGATCGCTCTCGACGCCACGCCACTTGCACTCGAAGACTGGGAAGCCACCAACATGCTGATCATTGAATTCCCGGACAAAGAAGCGATCAGCCAGTTGTTCGCATCGCAAGAATATCAACCACTTGCAGCCCAGCGCCAGGCTGCTGCCAAATCGAGGATCATCGCGATCGCGGGCGCCTGAAGTCTGTCAACTCGGTAAGGACTATCAAAATGGCCGAACTGACCAATGTGGCCTTCTTCAAGGCAAAGCCCGATATTTCCTTGCGATGGTGCCTGACCTTTGTGTCACCGATGTTGAGATCCGAGGGTTTCAGCAGCGCTCGGCGCTATCTGCATAGCTGCTGACCATCGAACGAAAAGAGCCCGGGGGAAGGCCCGGGCTCTTTTGCGGCTTATGCGAGGTTAGCGGCGAGCGTCGAGGCTGAGGCGACCCGCGCCGAACGCGACGACCTGCAGCAGACCACCGGCCATGGCGATATTCTTGAAGAAGTGGATGAACTGGTTCAGGTCGCTGAGGTTGTTGTGGAACGTCACCGCGGTGACAATGCTGAACAGAGCCAGGACCAGGGCAACGATGCGGGTCTGGAAGCCGAGGATCAGCGCCCCGCCGCCGACGATCTCCGTCACGACTGCCGCGCCATAGGACAGCGAGGGGAAGGGCAGGCCGACCATATTGATATAGCCGATCGTTCCGGCCGGGTCCGAGATCTTGCTGATGCCGGAAAGTAGGAAGATGGCGGCAAGAAGAACACGGCCGGCGAGCGGGGCCACGCCATTAATGAGGAGCGACTTGGAAAGAGTTTCAGCGCGCTCAGCGATTGCATCGGAATAAGACATCGACGTTTCTCCTGTGTTGGGGCGCAGCCGCCGTGGCTGCGTCGTGAGGAGAAACTGCCATCTTGAGATCGGACGAAAAAGCCGGATATTCTCGCGCATTATCGTCGATAATCTCGAACGATGCCGCAGAAAAACCCGCGCTGGGAAGGCGCGCGTCCGATCGGAGGGTCCTGAAGTTCAGTTTCGTTGTCGTGCTGAGATAATGAAGATCAATATTTTGAGTTTCGTCACGGGTAAGCTCCTCGGTTTAGGAAGCGGTCAGCAAGTGTGCTGCCCATGGCGAGAGATTCTCCTTGTGCGCGCGCCCGCGATAGAATGGAGTCCGGGTAGATTGCCTGATTCTACGCGTACCCGGACCAGAAGCGGAGCCGCGGTGAGGCGGCTCCGTGCAGGGCAAAGTGGAAGGCAGTTGCCTGATCCTCAGCACAAGGTCAGGCTATAATTCGGAGGAGCCGCCCGAAGCAACCTGGTAGCGTGATGCCGGCTTCCCGCTTTGCGTCGCTGCAAAAAGCTTGTTTCGTGCTACATCGAAAGAAGCCCAAAGCTCAAGGTCCTCTACCGACGGCATTGTCACGAGTTCACCTTTGTCGAGGCCCAAAAGGGCCGCGTCAACGAGGTCTGTGGTCGTCATGACCACGTCTGGATCAAATGCTGAAAGAGGGATGCCCGCATGGTCGTAGAACTCCGTTGCGGTCCCGGCAGGCAGCACCACCTGCACCTTCACCGCGGTTCCGGCCAATTCTTCCTGAAGGCCCCGGCTGAAGCTTAGGACAAATGCTTTCGTCGCGCTGTAGAGCGATGTTATCGGCAGGGAATGTAACGCCATCACCGAAGCGATATTGATGATCGCGCCGCTGTCGCGGGCGATAAAGTTGGGAAGGGCTGCACGTGTCAACCGCGTCAAAGCGGTCACGTTCAGCGCGATCATGGAGATCGAATCTTCATGCGAAATGTCCGTTGTTGTTCCGAGCTTTCCATTTCCCGCGTTGTTCACGAGCAGTGTGATGCGACTGTCTGAACGCAGGGTATTCTCGACCTTTGTGATACCGGATTCCGTTGTGAGATCGGCCTCGAGAACCTCCACGTTTGAACCATGTCGACAGGAAAGGTCAGTTGCGAGTTTGTCGAGCCGATCCAGTCGTCGGGCGACCAGAATGAGATCATATCCCCGGTGTGCAAGGCGGTCGGCATACCCAGCGCCGATGCCGGAGGACGCACCGGTGACGAGAGCCACTGGCTTTTCATGGTTGGTCATATATCGCTCCATGTTTTATAATGATCGTTAAACAACACAGCTTGACGATCGCTGTCAAACATTATTTAATGACCGTTATGAAACCTAAGAAATCACCCGGTGGCGGTCGCCCTAGAGAATTTG
The DNA here is from genome assembly GCF_001427045.1 of Ensifer sp. Root558. Classification (NCBI taxonomy): domain Bacteria; kingdom Pseudomonadati; phylum Pseudomonadota; class Alphaproteobacteria; order Hyphomicrobiales; family Rhizobiaceae; genus Ensifer; species Ensifer sp. Root558. The sequence goes on from NZ_LMGC01000001.1 coordinate 942,214, forward strand.
ATCGTGACGCGGCATTGGAGACCGCGATGCGGCTGTTTTGGCGACACGGCTATGAAGGTGTCTCGTTCCAACAACTCACCGCTGCCATGGGAGTTGCGGCACCCAGCCTTTACGCTGCGTTCGGAAACAAGAGCGCGCTTTATCTCGAAGCCGTCGACAGATATCGAAGCCTGCGAGGCGCCACGGATCTCTCCTTCATGGATGTATACGAGACTGCTGACGATGCAGTGCTTGCTCTCCTTATCGCAACGGCACACGGCCTGAGCGATCCGTCCACCGAAGCGGGCTGCATGCTCAACATGGGCATGCTGACAAGTCATCCGGATCACGCCGAGATTGCAGCGCAGCTTTCCGAACGTCGAACGGCCTTCACAGCGTTGCTCGCAGGAAAGCTGCAGCGCTGGCTCGATGAGGAAGCCGCCGCTGACAGGGCAGTTTATCTTTCCGCGGTTATTCAAGGCATGGCAGTACAGGCCCGCGACGGGGCCGGTCGCGAACGGCTGGAAGGGCTTGCCAGATTGGCTGCCAAAGCCATCAGTTGATCCCCGCCAAGGAGCAGCATGCGGCGACGCCTGGCGGTTTATCAGGTGTCACCAATCCCGTCGGGATAGCTCACGCCGCTTCTTTGCTGGCGAGTTGCGCCTTGACGGCGGGGATCACTTCTTCGCCGTACAGTCGGATGCTTTGCATGAGATATGTGTGAGGAAGCGTTCCCGCGCTGTATTTAAGCTGGAACCGTTCAGCCCCCAAAGTATGGAGAACGGGAGCCAGCTTTGCCGCCACCGTCTCCGCTGATCCGACATAGAGCGAACCGTTCTCGATCTCTGCGACATATTCGTCCATGGTAATTGGGCCCCAACCGCGTTCTTTTCCTATTCTGTCGCGCATCGCTCGATAGTGCGGCCAGAACTCGTCCCTTGCTTGCTCGTCGCTGTCGGCGATGTACCCAGGCGAATGGATGCCAAAGGGCAGCGGTTCAAAGCCGAGCTTTCGTGTCGCCTCGTGGTAGAGATCGACATAGGGTTTGAAGCGATATGGGCTTCCACCGATGATGGCGAGCATCAGAGGCAGCCGGTACTGCGCAGCGCGTATCACGGAGTTGGGACTGCCGCCGACGCCAATCCATGTCTTCAGTCGACCGGTTTCCACGTGCGGGAACACGCTCTGCTCGCTCAATGGCGGCCGGGTGGTCCCGGACCAGCTTACCGGCCTCTGCTCCAGCAGGTCGGAAAACAGGTCCAGCTTTTCCTGAAAGAGAGTTTCGTAGTCGCTGAGTGAAAAACCGAACAGCGGAAAGGACTCGGTAAAGGAACCGCGGCCGAGGATCGCTTCGGCACGACCGTTCGAAACAGCATCGAGGGTGGAAAAGCGCTGGAAGACCCTGATGGGGTCATCCGAACTCAGCACCGTCACGGCGGAACCCAGCTTTATGCGGGAGGTCACGCCGGCGATCGCCGCAAGCACGATTTCGGGGGCGGACACGGCAAAATCTTCACGGTGGTGCTCGCCAATACCAAAGAAGTCGATGCCGAGCTGATCGGCAAGAATGGCCTCCTCGACAAGATTGCGGATGACTTGCGCGTGATGTTCCGGCTGGTCGGCGTTATCAAGGGTAACGTCCCCGAAGGTGTCCAGACCGAACTCGATGTTCGTGGTTTTCATTTTGTTTCCTTTCGACGCCTGTCCAGTCGCGCCGGATTGAAGGTCACGACCTCGCTTTGGAACATAAGAATTCCAATCTCCAGGTCGATCGGCCTAATCTCCGATCATGAGGCTGGAAATGATCGAAAAGCTCTACATGAGAGTTGCGCGGTTCGGTCTCGGCCTGGCTTTCGGAGCCTGAGTGCGGGGGAGAGCCGCCCGACGGGCGGGCGGCTCCATTCTTCAATCCTTCAGCAGGGTCAACGCGACGAGCGGCTGTCCGAAATGCTGCAGAGAGCCAGAAGTTTTGAAGCTGCCGAGATCGGAAGGCGCAAAACCAAGGCGAGCGATCAGGTCAGCGACCGTCGTGCGCGCTTCCTGAAAGTTTCCGGAAAGGAACAACACGCGTCTACCGCTTTCCTTGACCGGATCCGCAGCCAGAACAGCGGCCGGGAGCGTGTTGAACGCCTTCACGAGCTCAGCACCGGGGAACAGTTCGGCGACAATTTCCGAAGACAGGCGGCCGCCGAGATCGCGCGGCTTGAACGCAGGAAAATCGATAGCGTTCGTCGCATCTACAATGATGCGGCCTTCCCAGTCCGATTTTCTCTTAGCGACTTGCGGTACAGCATCATACGGCACTGCCAAAATAATGACGTCGGAATGAAGAGCTTGCTCCAGTTCCGCAGCCTTCACCGTGCTGCCAAACTTGTCGGTGATCGTCTGAAGCGAAGCCGCACCGCGTGTGTTGGCGATAACGGCATCGATGCCTGCGGCGTGGAAACGTTCTGCCAGTGCAGAGCCGATCGCGCCAGAACCAATGATTGCATATGTCGTCATAGTCGTTCTCCTTGATATGCTGCGATTGTCAGTTGAAGTTGTCGGGGAGGGGAATGAACTCGTCGTCTCCCGGCACGCCGGGGAATTGCCGTTCGCGCCATAGATTGGCGGCATGGCGGATGCGATCTTGATCGGTGGCTACGAAATTCCAGCGGATGAAACGCTTTTCCGGAAGCGGTTCTCCTCCAAACGCAAGGAACCGGGATGGTTGCCTCGCCTTCACTACGATTTCTGCGCCGGGCTTGAACACGATCAGACGGTCAGGCCCGTGGGTCCCGTCCTGACCGGTGATCTCGATTGCACCGTCGACAACGAAGATCGCTCGCTCGATATGCTCGCCATCGATCCTGTAGCGGGCGCCGGCCTGAAGCTGAATGTCGGCGGAAAACAGATCAGAGAAGGTGGTGGTGGGTGCGCGCCGGCCGTGCAGGGTGCCGGCGAGAAGCTTCATGTTGATGCCCTCGCCGCTGACCGTCGGCAATTCGTTGACGCTTAGGTGCTGGAAACGTGGTGTCGTCTCTTCGGACTGTTTCGGAAGAGCAATCCAGCTCTGCAGGCCTGCGAGCTTCCCTCCGTCCTTGCGAATGTGCTCCGGCGTGCGTTCAGAGTGAACAATGCCGGAGCCGGCCACCATCAGATTGACTTCGCCCGGGCTGATCGATTGTACGTAGCTTTCACTGTCACGATGCAGCAGTTCGCCTTCGAGAAGATAGGTGAGGGTCGATAGTCCAATGTGCGGATGGGGGCGGGTATCGATCCCCTCGCCGGCCCCAAAACGAACCGGTCCGAAACTGTCGAGAAATATGAACGGACCAACCATCTGGCGCATGGCCGAAGGAAGCGCGCGGCGGACAGAGAAACCTCCAAGGTCTCGGCTCGAAGGCAAGATCACCTGTTCGATATCAGCGTTCGACAAATAGGACATCGTCAGCTCCGACGGTTGAATTTCGATGAGCTGAAAATAAGTCCACTAGACGTTTCGGAAAACTCAGATAATTTCGGCGGAAACGATCGAGGAATTCGAAATGTCAGATCCCGGCCAGCCGACGCTGGATCAGCTAAAAGTGTTCATCACCGTGGTTGAAACCGGGAGTTTCGCGGCCGCATCCCGCAAGCTTAACCGAGCCACCTCGGTCATCAGCTACACGATCGCCAATCTTGAAGCGCAACTGGGCGTGATGCTGTTCGATCGGCTATCGACGAAGAAGCCGCAGCTAACCTTGGAGGGCAGGACAGTCCTTGCTGAGGCGAAGAGCGTTGCTCATGGCATCGATAACCTCCGCGCCAAAGTGAAGAGCATGCTTCGCGGCGTAGAGCCGGAGGTTCACCTCGCACTTGATGTCATGCTGCCCGCCGCGCGCGTCATGGATGCGCTGAAGGCGTTTCGGAAGGAGTTCCCGAGCGTATCGCTTCGCTTGTATGTTGAGGCGCTCGGAGCGGTCACCCAGATGGTGCTGAACCGAAACGCCGGGATCGGCATTAGCGGCCCGCTCGATGTCGAAATCGCCGGGCTTGAACGCATCGGCGTGGGGTTCGTCAAACTGATACCGGTGGCCTCGCGTGACCATCCGCTGGCGGGCGGTTCACATCCGCCCGGAGCCGCACGAAGACACATTCAGTTGGTCCTGACCGACAGGTCTCCGCTCACTCAGGGACATGAGTTTGCTGTTGTCGGAAATCACACGTGGCGTCTGGCCGACCTGGGCGCAAAGCATATGCTTCTCAAAGAGGGCATTGGTTGGGGCAACATGCCCGAGCCGATGGTACGTGATGACATCGTGGCGGGTCGTTTGGTGCAGCTTGACCTTCCCGATTGCAAAGGCGGCCCCTATCGCCTTCAGGCAGTGTATCGCACTGATGCGCCCCCTGGCCCTGCGGCCAGTTTCCTGGTTGACCATTTCCGAAGTCAGGATGTGGATGAGCCCATCGCCGCTGCTTAGCAGACGCGTTGACCCCCTCTTCCGGCTTCGACCGCTTGGCGTGGGCACGAGCGTACTGTCATTCTCGATATGGGGAACGACGTCCTCAATGAGCAGAAGAGATGCCTGGTTCGCAATTGAACGGGCTGGGCAGTCGACAAGTTCAAATGTTTCGGCCTGACGCCGAAGCCCGGCCGTGCCGCTGATCGAGGAGTGCCTTGCCAGCATGGAATGCGCAGTCGATGCCCGTGAAGCCCATAACCTCTTCATTCTGGATACTGAGCGGTTATGGATCGAGACTGAGCGCAAGGCGTAGCTTGCATCACCGCGGCAACCGTGCCTTTGCAGCCGAAGGCAGGTGCTCGGTCTAGAGGGCGCATGGTAAAATGGCGTCACGTTCCGAGGCGACGCCATCGCTGTCTTTAGCAGTCGCCGGGCAGGAAAGCGGCCCGGCAATCATCGAGTTCAAGCGCATTCTCGTGGATAACGGCGACCTTTGAGGGGGCATTGGCACTGCCGGTCCACCGATCGAAGTTGGTCGCTAGCAACAGCAGCAGGACGACAGCCATCGCCACAGCTTCCACCAGCGACGGGCTGAGGCGCCGGCGGTGGGCCTCCTCGATCGTCTCGAGATTCCGGAAGGCGGGATGAAGTTTGTCACAATCGGACATGACGGTTTCCTCCGAGCATCAAGGGATAAGCACCATCGGACCGCTGCTGCGGCGTTCGAGAATGTCGGCATGGGCGCGCTGCGCTTCGGAGAGCGGATATTTCCGCGCGCTGATCTTACCGAACACACCGGTGCGCCAGGCATCGAACACCTCGTCGGCAGCGGATTGCAGGTTGGCCTTCGTCACATGCTGCCCGGTGCTGCCGCGCACGAGGCGAATGCCGCGACGGCTGAGTTCCGCCTCGTCGATGGCGGCGCCACCGGATGCGGCGCCGATCACGGCGATCGTCCCGCCGTCACGGATGGAGCCGAGCGTCGATGCGAAAGTCGTTGCTCCCACCAATTCATAAACGACATCGACGCCATTGGGAGCGAGGCTGCGGATGTGGTCGTTAAGCGCGAGTGTTTCATATGCAAACGCATGGTCGACCGCCTGCTCCAGATCGGCGAGCTTGCGGCTCGAACCGGTTCCGATGACCGCTATGCCGCGCGCCCTCAGCCAGCGGGCAAGCAGATTGCCGACGCCGCCCGTCGCGCCCTGAACGAGCACGCGGTCGTCTTTGTCGGGCTTCGCCATGGCATTGATCGCCATCCACGCGGTGAGGCCCTTCGTAAGGATTGTCGCTGCCTTCTCTGCGGAGATGTCGTCGGGCACCTTCACGAGGACGTCTTCGCTGACAATGCGCTGGGTGGCATAGCTGCCGGGGGCGAAGAAGTAGGCGACCCGGTCGCCAGCGGCGAAGCGGGTGACGCCCGGTCCGACCGCCTCCACAGTGCCGGCACCCTCCACGCCGGCGACGGCAGGCAGGGCGACCTTGAACGTTCCATCCCGGAACATGGTATCGACGAAGTTCACGCCGATGGCTTCCTGTTTGATCAGAACCTCGCCGACGCCCGGGGCGCGGGCATTTTCCTGCTCGATGCGCAGGACGGACGGGCCGCCCCACTGGCTGTATTTGACGACGTAGGACATGGTCTTCTCCATTAGGCAGGCATGACCTGCCGCCAAGCGGATTCAAATGATGAGGGTTTGCCGTCGCCTGAGACGGCCGGCCTCGGGGTTCTAGCCCTCGAATGCCGAGCTGGCCCAAGCCTGGCACCGGACGGCAATGTCCTGATGAACCAGCACGTTCGGCGTTTTATCGCCGATTCCCTTATGGGTCAGAGGACGGCCAGCAGGCCGCCATCTACGAGGAGGGCGATGCCCGAGACGTAGCTGGAGAGGTCCGAGCCGAGATAGGCCACAGCGTCGCCCACTTCGGAGGGCTGGCCGAGGCGGCGCAGCGGGGTGCGCTTGCGAAAGCCTTCTGAAGCCTCGGCAATGCCGGGGCTAGTGCGCAAAAGCTCGGTGTCGATCGTGCCAGGTGCGACCGCGTTGACGCGGATACCGTCCGGGCCGAGCGCGTCGGCAAGCGATTTTGCCATCAGCACGACGCCGCCCTTGCTGGTGGAATAGGCCACGGTGATTCCGGCGCCGGATATGCCGCCCATGCTGGCCATCAGCACAATGCTGCCGCCCTTGCCGTTCGCCTTCATTTGCCTGGCAGCGGCCTGCGCGCCGAACAGCGGGCCGTCGAGATTGATCGACAGCAGGCGGTGGTAGTCGTCTTCCGGCACGTCGGCGCCATCGGTGCGGAGCGTAATGCCCGCATTGGCGACCATGACGTCGACGCCGCCGAACTCGGCCGAGGCTTCGACGAGCGCATCGTTGTCGGCGCGTTTGCTGACGTCGGTCTTGACGAAGCGGGCGGCCGAGCCGATCGCCTCGATCTCCTCGACCGTAGGCCGGCCGCCTTCGCGCGGGGCCTCGGTGATGTCGGCGACGATCACGGCCTTCGCCCCGTGTTCGGCGGCGCGGATGGCGATGGCGCGGCCGATGCCGCTTGACGCGCCGGTCACGATGACCACCTTGTTCTTCAGAATGTCACTCATGGCACTGTTCCTTCAGAAAAATGGGATGGCTCAGCCCTTCGGCTGAAGCTGGAGGCCGAGCTGGCCGACGAGCGAATAGAGATTGGCGACGCCCCAGTGTTCGGTGATCTTGCCGTCGACGACGCGCATGGCATCCACCGTCTCGAACTGGATCGTCTTGCCGGTTGGTTCAATGCCGAGGAAGGTTCCCTTGTGGGTGCCGTAGTAGGTCTTGAAGGTTGTCACGAGATTGCCGTCGGCCGTTTGCCAGTGGATGACCGCATGGAAATCCGGAAAAGCCTTGCGCAGGCCGGCATAGAGGCCGCGCACGCCTTCCTTGTCCGGCACCATGTTTGGCTGCGGCGTGTGATCGAGAAAATCCTCCGAAAAGACTTCGTCGAAGATGGCGAAATTGCCCTTTCCTTGCACCTCTTCGGTGTTCCGGCGGACCACTGCGATCGCCGCTTCGCTTTCTGCACTTCTGGTCATGGTCTTATCCTTCGATGTCAGGGGTCAAAGTTCGAAGCCGCCGATGGTCATGCCGCCATCGACGACGATCATCTGGCCGAAGACGTAGCTTGCGGCCGGGGAGCTCAGCCACACGGCCACTTCGGCGAGCTCGCGCGGCTGTCCGCCCCGCTTGGCGGGGATGGCTTTCCGTGCAAGATCGGCGAAAGCCGGGTTCTGGGCGCTGTTGGACACGACCATCGGCGTTTCGGTCCAGCCGGGCGCGAGTGCATTGACGCGGATATTGCGGCTGGCGTTTTCCATCGCCACGACGCGGGTGAGGCCGTGGATGCCGTGTTTGGAGGCGGCATAGGCGCTCATGCCGCCAGGTCCGGTCAGCGCGGCAACGGAGGCGGTGTTGGTGATCGCGCCGGCGCCGGTCTTGGCGATCAGCGGAAGCTCATATTTCATGCCGAGGAAGACACTGCGCAGATTGACGGTCAGCACCCGGTCGAAATCCTCGATCGGGTAGTCCTCGATGCGGTAGGTGCCGCCGGTGATGCCGGCATTGTTGAATGCTGCATCCAGCCGTCCCGCATCCTTTTCGATGCGCGCAAGGAAGGCCCTCACCTGCTCTTCGCTCGAAACGTCGACACCGAAGATCTCGATTTTCCCGGCTGCGGAGATGTCCCTGGTTTCCTCAAGGCCGTCCAAGTTGAGGTCGGCCGCGAAAACATGCGCGCCGCACTCGGCAAACAGCCGTGCCGCCTCCCGGCCGATCCCCGAGCCTGCACCGGTGACCAGTACCACTTTGCCGTCGAAATCCGCAGACATGGCTTCGCTCCTCGCCCGCCCGTGCGGGACGATGTTTCCGGTTGATTGTTGGTGTGGAGTGGGGCCGGAGGCGCGAACCTCCCGCCGATCGGCTTAGCCGAAGACCTTGATGGCCGCGGCAGCCACCAGTTCGCCCTGGTGACGGGCGCCGGCGAGGTCAATTTCGGTCGGCCGGCGCGATCCGTCGCCGCCGGCCACCGTGGTTGCACCATACGGGGCACCGCCGACGATCTCCTCGGCACTCATCTGGCCCTGGTGGCTATAGGGAAGGCCGACGATCATCATGCCGAAGTGCAGGAGATTGGTAATGATCGAGAACAGGGTGGTCTCCTGCCCGCCGTGCTGGGTGGCGCTGGAGGAGAAGGCGCCGCCGATTTTGCCGTTCAGGGCACCGCGCGCCCAGAGGCCGCCGGCTTGATCAAGGAAGGCTGCCATCTGTGAAGAGATGCGACCGAAACGGGTGCCGGTACCGACGACGATGGCGTCGTAATCCGCAAGTTCCGCGACGGTGGCGATCGGTGCTGTCTGGTCGAGCTTGAAATGGTTGTTGCGGGCAATCTCCTCCGGAACAGTCTCGGGGACCCGCTTGACATCGACTTGAGCGCCAGTCTTGCGGGCGCCTTCCGCGATGGCATAGGCCATCGCCTCGATATGTCCGTAGGTCGAATAATAAAGGACCAGTACCTTCGCCATTTTTGTTCTCCTTTGATTTGAGGCAGTCGCCCTTGCGGCTTGGGAACAAACTCGCATCGAACCGCTTGGGGGAATAGTCGAATAAAATGATTGGTTACGGTCGAAAAAATCGAACGATATAGCGATGGCTGCATTTGTTCGGACGTTCTATTAAATCGACCATAACCCTCGAATCTTTGCCGCTGTTGCCGATTTTTTAGAGGTGTAGCCTTCTCGACGACGCAAGAAGCGGTGCGATCGAGGGAGCCGGTCATGGATTTGCGCAGACTTCGCTACTTTGTTGCCGTGGCTGAGGAACTTCATTTCGGTAGGGCCGCCGAGCGGGCGCATGTCGTTCAATCGGCCATCAGCCAACAGCTAAAGCTTTTGGAGGACGAACTCGGTTTCACCCTCATCCGGCGTTCGCGCCAGGATGTTAGCCTGACTTTGCTGGGCGAGGTTTTTCTACCCGAGGCGCGCGAAATCCTGCAACGAACGGAGGAGGCGGTGCGGCGGCTGAAGGCATCAGCGAGCGGCATTGTCGGACGCCTGTCCATCGGCTTCGTGGATAATGTGCTGTGGACGCTGCTGTCGCCGATCATCCGCGATTTTCGTGAACGCTGGCCGCATGTCGATCTGAAGCTTATCCCCATGGACCGCGGCGTTCAGGTCGAGGCTATCGCTGCGGGCACGATCGATATCGGCATGATCCCGGCGCCCTCTCATCTTGCCGCGGCCGTCAGGACCGAGGTGTTGATATCGGCGCCGCTCATGGTCGCCCTTCCTTCTGCGAACGTGCTGGCACTCAAGTCTAAAGTCGAGCTGGCGGAGCTTGCAGCGGAGCCCTTCGTGACTTTTCCGCTGGAGATGAACAGCCGAATCCTTGATCTGCTCAAGACGGCCTGTGCAGGGGCGGGTTTTGCCCCGCGCATCACGCAGGAAGGTGGGCAGTTGCACACGCTTCTTTCCCTCGTCAGCGCTGGGCTTGGCGTGACCTTGGTACCGAAATGGGTGGCGCAGCTTCCTCAGCCCGGCGTCGTCTTTCGCGACCTGGCCGACTTTTCCACGCCTTATGAACTGCTGCTCGCCTGGAAGGGCGACGAACCGAACCCGTCGGCCGTGACCTTTCGCGAGGTGGCACATGATGTCGTGCAGATGACACTCAGCAGCGCGCCGCGCGCCGGCAGGCTCTGATCTCGAATCCTGATCACGAGGTCATCAATCCTCGTTGGACGGAGATCCTAAATTGAAGAACACTTGAAGCAATACAAATCGAGATGGGAGGATCCCGATGATTGACGGCCTGAACGTAATAGATGCAGTTATCCATGCTTATAATATGGATGAGAAGAATTTTGCCAATCGCTTCGCGAAACCCTTGTGCGATCTTGTCTATGACTCGGTCATCGCTTCGGCATTGCCAGGTTATGCCCCAACGCGCGAGCAATTCTATCGGGACTGGAGCATCGAGGAGACGGTAGACCAGGTTTTTGTCGAAAGCGACACCGACCTTGCCGTATATCACGCCTTGCCGATCTACTCCTTTCATGATGGTCTCTGCAGTTTCGAAAAGGCCGTCGAGGCGAAGAAGCGCTGGCCCAACCGAATGATCACCTATTGCGGCGTCGATCCGCTGATGGGCGCCGCCGCGCTCGACGAACTCGAACGTCAGGTCGAGATCCTGAAGCCCATCGGCCTGAAGCTCTACCCGAATAGTTGGGTGGGTCAGGAAATCCAGGGCTGGAAGATGGATGACCCGGAAGTGGCCTTCCCGCTTTTCCAGCGGGCGCAGGAATTGGGTATCAGGGTGGTGGCGATCCACAAGGCTCTTCCGCTCGGCCCCGTCGCGATCGATCACTACCGCGTCAGCGACATCGATCGCGCCTGCATGGCCTTCCCGGACCTCAATTTCGAAATTATCCATGGCGGAATGGCGTTCGCGGAAGAAACCGCCTGGCAACTCGCGCGCTTCCCCAACGTCTATGTCAACCTTGAAATCACCTGCGCGCTCGCCGCGACCCGGCCAGCCGCCTTCCAGCAGATCATGGCTTCGCTCGTTGGCCCCGGTGGGCAGCATGCCATCGACCGCATTCTCTGGGGAACCGGCGCGATGGCGTTTCATCCGCAGCCGTTGCTGGAGGCGTTCGTGCACAAGTTCGCCTTCCCCGACGAACTCGTCTCCGGCGCCGGCCTACCGCAAATCGACCGGTCGGCGAAGAAGAAGATCCTCTTCGACAACTATGCCCGGATGACCGGCCTCGACCTGGAATCGCGCATTCCTGCGACGAAGGATGACGAATTCGCCAAGCGCCGCCGCGCTGGCGTTGGGGCGCCCTTCTCGACCATGAAGGAGGTGGCCTATGCTTGACGAGGCAGCAATCTACGAAGCCCTCGAAAGAGTGGTGGACCCGTGCTCCATTGCGACCGGCGCACCGATCACGCTTCGGCAAATGGGCATGATCGAGGCGATCGACATTGATGATGGCGCGGTGCGTGTGACGCTTCGGCTGACGAGCCCCGTCTGCTGGCAGGCCGCCAATATCATCGCCATGGTGGAAGAGGCGGTGGGAGCGCTGCCGGAGGTCGAGAGCGTGGTCTGCGCGCTGAATGGCCGGGCGCAATGGATGCCCGACATGATGCACCCGGATGCGACGGCTCGTCTGCGGCGCCTGCGTCCGCTGCCGGAGGCGCGGCCGTGAACGCCGTCGGAAAGGTTCCGCCGGTCGAGAAGGCCTATCGCAGCCGCTTCGTCGATATCGACGGCATCCGCACGCACTACCTGGAGGCCGGCGAAGGCCCGGTCGTCGTGCTGCTGCACAGCGGCGAATTTGGCGGCTGTGCCGAGCTAAGCTGGGAATATCTGATCCCGAGGCTCGCGGAACGCTACCGGGTGATCGCGCCGGATTGGCTTGGCTTCGGACAGACGGCGAAGATCCACGACTTCGAGGGCAAGCGGGCGCGAATGATTGCCCATATGGCTCGTTTCCTCGCTGTGCTGGCGATCGGCCGGGCTTCGTTCGTCGGCAATTCCATGGGGGCGACATTTCTGTTGCAGATCTCAGCGGAACAGCATCCCGGCTTTGCTATCGAGAGACTTGTCGCGATCAGCGGTGGCGGCTGGATGCCTGAGAACGCGGCGCGCAAACGCCTCACGGACTATGACGGCAGTATGGACGGCATGGTCGGTATCCTTCAGTCGCTGTTCGAAGACAGCGTCTGGCACGACGACGTTGATTATGTGCGCCGACGCCATGCCCTGAGCATCACACCGGGCGCCTGGGAGGCGGTGGCGGCTGCCCGTTTCCGCTCGCCCCACGCGCCGGAACGCAAGGAATTCGGTCAGGCCGACGCCACCAATTACGAGGCCATCAGCGTCCCGGCGCTGCTTATCGCCGGGGCTGAAGACAAGTTGCGTCTGCCCGGCTACGCGGCAGAAGTGGCAAAACGCATTGCCGGCAGCAGGGTCGCGGTCATTCCGAGCTGCGGCCATTGCGCCAACATCGAGCGGCCGGACGTGGTGGGCGATCTGCTCCTCGATTTCCTGGCGGAAAAAGCCAGGCATCCCGTCCCGGCCTGACCGCGGCGGGCCAATACCGAACGATTCAACACTTCGATTCCGACGCGGAAGCGGCGGCGGCGAATACCTGCGCCCAAAATGGGGCAGGGACCTCATCACCAACTATTCAGGGAGCAGGACATGCCCAATCGTCTCAAGGGAAAAGTCGCAATCGTCACGGGTGCCGCCAGTGGCATCGGTCAGGGAACAGCACTGCTATTCGCCAGGGAAGGCGCGACCGTCATCGGCGTCGATGTCAATCAGGAAGCGCTTGCCGGCACCGTGGCCACCGCAAAGGCCGACGGTTTCGAGATTGACGCCGTTTCGTATGACCTCACCAGCGAAGCCGGTGCGGCAGCGCTTATGGACTATGTCGCGCAAAAATACGGCGGCATTGACACGCTGGTGACGGCGGCGGGCTTCGTCGAGTTCGCATCCGTGCCCGACATGACGCTGGCGCAGTGGCACAAGACGCTGAAGGGCGAACTCGACATCGTGTTCCTGCCCGTACGCGCCGCCTGGCCGCACATGATCAAGCGCGGCGGCGGCAGTATCGTCAATTTCGCATCGATTTCCGCCTGGGGCGCGACTCGCAACATGGGCGCCATCGCCCATTCGACCGGCAAGGGTGGCGTGCTTTCAATGACCCGCCAGATGGCCTATGAGGGCGCCCCGCACAAGATCCGCGCCAATTCGGTCTCGCCCGGCATCATCCACACGCCCGCTGCCCAGTTCGCCTTCGACAACCTTCCGGGCTTCGAGGACTCCATGAAGGCCAACACCATGATCGACCGCCACGGCAAGCCCGAGGATGTCGCCTGGGCCATCGTCTACCTCGTTTCCGACGAGGCGAGTTGGGTCACCGGCACGGATATCAAGGTGGATGGCGGCCTCACCGCCTGGTGAGACCCCGACGGAGAGCGTCATGACGAACAGCCATGTCTTCCAGCCCCCGGCCATTACGGTCGTCCCGGTCGTCGGCGGGGGCACCTTTCCGGTCCGGCGTATCTACTGCGTCGGCCGGAACTACGAGGCCCATGCAAAGGAAATGGGCTTTGCGGTCGATCGAGAAGAGCCGTTCTTCTTCCTGAAACCCGCTGACACGGTAGAGCTGGACGGCGCGCACATCCCCTATCCGCGCATGACTGGCAACTACCACTATGAGGTCGAGCTCGTCGTCGCCATCGGTAAGGCGGGTGCGGAGATTTCGGTCGAAGAGGCTGCATTGCACATTTTCGGCTATGCCGTCGGCCTCGACATGACCCGCCGCGACGTGCAGATCGCCGCCCGCGAAAAGGGCCGGCCCTGGGACATGGGCAAAGCCTTCGACCGCTCCGCCCCAATCGGCGAGATCGTTCCGGTTGCGAGGTGGGATGCCGTCGCGGAGGCGACGGTGACGCTCGACGTCAACGGCGCGCGCCGCCAGGAAAGCCGCCTTTCCAAGCTGATCTGGTCGGTGGATGAGATCATCCACTGGCTGTCGCGCTATATGGACCTCGCCCCTGGCGACCTCATCTATACCGGAACGCCCGAGGGTGTCGGCGCCGTGGTGAGCGGCGACCGGCTCGAAGCCCGCATCGACGGTCTGCCGCCGCTCCGGGTGTCGATCACATGAGCGCGCCCGTTACTCTCCACGGCTACTACCGCTCCTCGGCATCGTTTCGGGTGCGTATCGCCCTCAATCTCAAGGGGCTGGCCTACAGAGCTGTGCCGCATCATTTGCGGCGCGGCGAACAGAACCTGCCGGACTATCGCCGGATCAATCCGCAGGGGCTGGTGCCGGCAATGGAAATCGACGGCCGGGTTCTCACGCAATCGCTGGCGATACTGGAATATCTGGACGAAACACGGCCAGAACCGCCGCTGTTGCCGAAAGACCCCGCGGGCCGGGCACGGGTGCGCGCGCTCGCGCAAATCATCGCCTGCGACGTGCATCCGATCGACAATCTGCGGGTGCTTAATTATCTCCGGGGGCCGCTCGGCCAACCGGACGATGCTGTCGCCCGCTGGTACAATCATTGGATCTCCGAGGGATTTCAAGCGCTGGAGGCCGCACTTTCGGCCAACGGCGAGACCGGCCGGTTCTGTCACGGCGACACAGTTTCGCTCGCCGACGTTTGCCTCGTGCCTCAGATCATCAACGCCAAAACCTATGCCTTGGACCTCTCTCTCTTTCCCACCGTGAAACGAATCGCGGACACGGCGCTGTCGCTGCCCGCTTTCGAACAGGCTCTGCCAGCAAATCAGGAGGATGCAGAATGATACCCGTCGTGACGAATGCAAACGATACGGTTGACCGATCCGGCCGGCCGAATGGCTATGAATGGAAAGCCGTGACGCTTTTGTCGCTCGGCCTCGGCCTCGTCGGCGTCGACCGCTTCATCATCGTGCCGATGATGCCGGTTCTCGCCCGCGATCTCGGCCTCGACTATCAGGACCTCGGTATCATCACCGGGGCGCTCGCGATCGCCTGGGGCCTCTCCTCGCTGTTCACGGGCAATCTTTCCGACCGCTTCGGCTTCAAGAAGATCATCGTGCCGGCGCTCTTCATCTTCTCGCTGATCGCCGGCTTCAGCGGCCTGGCGACGGGCCTCGCCTCGCTCGTGCTCGCTCGCGTCCTCATGGGGCTGGCAGAAGGCGCCTTTACACCTGCCAGTATCATCGCGACGATGGATGCTTCGCCGCCGAAGCGCCACGGCCTGAACGTTGGCATCCAGCAGACCATGCCGGCGCTGCTCGGCCTTGGCCTTGCGCCGCTTGCGGTGACACAACTGCTCAAGGTCGTGGACTGGCCCTGGATTTTCCTGATGGTGGCCGTTCCCGGTCTAATCGTCGCCTATCTGCTGCACCGGGTGCTGGAGCAGCCGAACCCGTCGGAAATTGCGTCCCACAGCACTACGCATGATCCTGGCACGCATCGCTGGTATGAGGTCTTCTCGTACCGCAACGTCCCGCTAGCCATCCTCTGCCAGCTCTTCTGGCTGACCTGCATCATCGTGGTGGCCGCGCTGTTCCCGAGCTATCTCGTCGATCACCTGCATCTCAGCATGGATCAGATGGGCTTCATTCTCTCGTCCATGGGGTTTGGCGGGGCGATCGGAGCGTTGCTTTTGCCGGCGCTGTCCGACCGGGTCGGCCGCAAGCCAGTCATGCTGCTTTCCGCAGTGCTTGCCTTCGGAGCTTTCTGGATTTTTGGCGGCGCGGGCGACAATGTCACGGTGCTTTTCCTGTGCATGATGGTGGCGATGGGCAGCCTCTATGCCCTGCTCACCCTGACAGTCGGGCCCATTACGGCCGAATCTGTGCCCGCCAGCCTGATGGCCACGGGCTCCGGCATGGTCATCGGCATCGGTGAAGTCTTTGGCGGCGGCTTTGCGCCAGCTATCGCAGGCACCATTGCGAAACACTATGGCATCGAACATGCGGCGGCGGTTCCGCTCTATGCTCTCGGCTTCGGCATCGTGGTCATCCTACTGCTGAAGGAAACCGCCCCCGTTCGTCTTCGTGGCAAGATCGTCGCCGAGGCCGCTGCAGTAGGAGGCGCCCATGTCGGTTAATTCTCACCCCACCACTTCGACTGAGGCTCTGCGCCAGGACTTTTACGACCGGATCGGTCGAAGCAACATGACGCCGCTGTGGACGTCGCTCGCCGATCTTGTCACGCCTACTCCCCGTAGCCTTTGCCGGTCGGCGCATTGGAGCTTCTCGACGATCCGCGAGGCGATCCTCGAAGCCGGTGGCTTGATCACGGCCAAGGAGGCCGAACGGCGCGTCCTCGTTCTGGAAAATCCGGGCTTGCGCGGTCAATCCAAGATCACCACGGATCTCTATGCCGGCGTGCAACTGGTGCTGCCTGGCGAGGTCGCCCCGGCCCACCGCCATACGCAAAGTGCATTGCGCTTCGTGCTGGAGGGCAGCGGCGCTCACACGACGGTCAATGGCGAGAAGACCATTATGCACGAGGGTGATTTCATTATCACTCCGCCGATGGCATGGCACGACCACGGCAACCAGAGCTCAGAACCGATCTTCTGGCTCGATGGTCTCGATATTCCG
This sequence comes from Ensifer sp. Root558, assembly GCF_001427045.1. Classification (NCBI taxonomy): domain Bacteria; kingdom Pseudomonadati; phylum Pseudomonadota; class Alphaproteobacteria; order Hyphomicrobiales; family Rhizobiaceae; genus Ensifer; species Ensifer sp. Root558. The sequence continues at coordinate 958,760 of NZ_LMGC01000001.1, forward strand.
ATCGTGCAGTTCCTCGATGCGTCGTTCGCAGAGCAACTCGATCGGGATGAGCAGCCGCTTGATCGTCCGATCGGCGATAGCGACGCCCGTTACGGTGCCAATCTTCTTCCCGTCGATCACGGGGCCGGCAGTGGCACATCGCCTGTCTTCAACTATCCCTACGAGCGGACCCGCGACGCGCTGGAACGCATGCGCCGCCATAACGCCTGGGACCCGTGCCACGGGTTGAAGATGCGCTACACCAATCCGATTACCGGCAACCACGCCATGGCAACTATAGGCACCTTCATCCAGCTCCTGCCGAAGGGGTTTACGACTTCCCGCTACCGCTCGACCGACGCCACCGTTTTCGTCCCCATCGAGGGCCGCGGCCGTACTCATATCGGCGATACCATCATTGAATGGGGTAAGCGCGATATCTTCGTCGTGCCGTCATGGCATCACGTCCGGCATGAGGCCGACGAGGACAGCGTGCTCTTCTCCTTCTCCGATCGCCCGGTACAGCAGGCACTCTATCTGTTCCGGGAAGAGCGCGGAAATGCGTGAGGAAGTGTCCGGCGTCGCCGTGCATCATATCGGCATCACGGTCACATCCCTCGAAAAGTCGTTACCTTTCTGGATTGGTGTCCTCGGCTTCGACCTGGTCGGGCGCGATGAGCTTCTGGACAGTGATTTCGTTCATGCCGTTACCGGCGTTCGTGGCGGTTCGATCACGCTTGCCATGTTGGCAAAGGGACCGCATATCGTCGAACTCTTGGAATACAAGACGGCGCTCGGACGCAAAACGCTGGCCTTCCAGGCCTGCGACAGCGGCGCCACACACATCGCCTTAGTGGTAAAGGGTATCGACGCCTTACTTTCTATGGCGGTGACCCACGGCTGGGTCGCCTTCGGCCCACCGCAGGTCGTGGCGAAAGGTCCCTGGGCATGTCGCCGCGTCGTCTATCTGAAAGGGCCAGACAACGTGTTGATCGAACTCGTGGAACCGGGCCCGGACGACAGCTGAGAGCGAGCGCCAAGGCGTTCGCCCCCCCGCTCGCGTGTTGATGGAAGGCTTAGAACGTGAGGTTCGAGACTGTCGGGCTCGTTGGCCCGCGCGCGGAGAATAAGATGTTGATTGATCCGAACTTTGCTCGTTCTTGCAAGAAGGGATCGGTCTCGGCCGGAACGGCGGCAATGGGGAGCAATGTGGTTGAGTACTCCGGCTAGGCCTCCCCTATCGGTTCCTCAGACGCTCCTCGAGGAGGTCGAGCACGGCGCGGCCGGAATCCATGACCGGGCGGGCAACATCACCAAGCACCACAGCGGCACGCGTTTCAATTCGTCCGCTTTGGCGCCGCCTGTCCGCTGTGGAACGCGCACCGGGCCCTCGAAAATCCCGGCCGAATTTTCCGCCAGCTCGCCGAAACGCCGGACATGTTTCGCACGGCGGTCGCGGCTTTCGCATCCGCAACAACACTATGTGCTGGCACTCAGCTGTGAGGTTTCCTGCGCAGACAGTTTCCACGGTTTGAAATTCGACCGCTATTTCCTGGCGCATCTGCGAGCGCACCCAATGCGCCAGCCGCGCCGTGCCACCCTTGAAAGGGCGGCTGGTAATGGAGCACAACAAGGGCCGAGCTATCCCTGCTCAATCCGCCCAGCGGGCGAAAAACTGTCGTCCTTCGTGCTTCCCGAACATTTGCTTCGAGCTACCACGACGGGAAAAAACAATTCGTGCTTGGATTTCAGCGGTCAGCCAGTCGTTTGTGCCCCTAAAGCGAACCGCGCTCATAAAAGCGCAAGAGCCCGATGATGGTAGCAAGCGTGCGAGAGCAGCATTTGTTCGAGGCGCCTAGTCTGGCTGTGTCCGATGAAAGGACATTCCAACCAGGAGAGCGAAAATGACTGTGAATCAAGTAAATGAAGTCGAAGGCAAGGTGGCTATCGTAACGGGTGCCGCGAGCGGAATCGGCAAGGCAACTGTCGAACTGCTGCGTGCGCGCGGCGCGAAAGTCATCGCCGAAGATGTCGATCCCGACGTGAGATCGCTAAAAGCGGACGGAATCGTGCCTTTGGTGGCCGATATTTCCAGGGATGGCAGCGCCGAGGAGGCTGTCGCGCTTGCTCTGGAGCATTTCGGAAAGCTCGACTTGCTGGTCAATAATGCGGCCCGCATCGTCTACAAGCCCGTCGTGGAGATGACTCGCCATGATTGGGATTATGTGATGGAGACGAACGTTACCGGTGCTTTCCTTCACTCCCGCGAAGCGGCGAAGGTGATGATCAAGCAGAAGAGCGGAGCGATCGTGAATATCGCGTCCTATGCCTCCTACTTCGCCTTTCCGACAATCGCCGCCTACACGTCGTCCAAAGGCGCGTTGGCACAGTTGACCCGGACGTTGGCGCTGGAGCTTGCCGAGCATGGCATCCGCGTCAATGCGATCGGCTCGGGTGATGTCGTCACCAACTTGCTGAACAGCTTCATGGAAGACGGTCCCGGCTTTCTCACGGAGCATGGCAAGGGTGCGCCGATCGGCCGTGCCGCCCAGCCGTCGGAGATCGCGGAAATTGTGGCGTTCCTCGCGTCCGACCGCGCAAGCTTCATCGTTGGCTCCGTCGTGATGGCCGATGGCGGCTATAGCGTCCAGATCAAGTAAGGAAGGGGCCATTGCCCGAAAATTGTTAGTGGTCCGTCAATTTCGGGGCCTTCGGCAGCTATTTGCCGATGGCCCCGGAAACCTTATGCCTCACGCCACAGACGTGGTGTCCGCTCTGGTTCGGTGTTCCCGTCGAAAGCGCTGAACATGCGCGATAAGCGCCCGCAGCTTGGGCGCCATGTTGCGCCGGCTGGGGAAATAGAGAAAGAGCCCCGGAAAGGGCGGCAGAAAATCCTTAAGCACTGAAATCAATTCGCCCCGTTCGAGATAGGGGCGAAACGTCTCCTCCAGCGCAAATGTGATACCGCCGCCAGAGAGCGCCGTCCGCATCATCAGGCGCAGGTCATTGGTCGTTATCTGGGGTTCGACGGAAACATCGAAGGCTTCTCCCTCCTGCACGAATTCCCACCGATATGGTGCAGTGTCCGGCGCTGGGCGCCACCCGATGCAACGATGATGAATCAAATCCCTTGGGTGGGTCGGCAATCCATTGGCTTCGAAATAGGCCGGGCTCGCCACGACGACTTCCCTTTGTTCGCCCGATAGCGGAATGGCCACCATATCCTGTTCAACGATGTCCCCCAGACGTACCCCCGCATCGAAACCGGCGGAGACGATGTCAAACGTGTCGTCCGTCACCGTCACATCCAAGACAATATTGGGGTAAGCCTCGGCAAACGACGCAATGAGCGGGCCAGAGAGAAATTCTTCGGCAATCGAGGTCGCCGCGATGCGAAGCACGCCGTGGGGGTTGACGTTGCCGCCGACGTCTTCAAGCGCGGACAGGACCTCGGCCAGGGGGCGAGAAAGCGTGTCGCGAAGGCGCTCGCCCGCTTCAGTGAGCCTGACGCTGCGCGTCGTGCGCGTGACGAGCGCGATCCCGCAGCCATCTTCCAACCGCCGGATGCCCTGACTGACGGCCGAGCGCGTAACACCGAGGCGAGCAGCGGCGGCCACGAAGTTCGCCTCCTCGGCCACCGCGAGGAAGAGGGGTAACAGGTTTAAGTCGATTGTCATTGTCGCGTCCTGCTAACCAATATGGTTATGTATAATGGGATACCGACGACAATCAACGCCGTCTATCCTTCTTTCATCCCACAACGCACAAGGCGAGTGGAGATCGAAACCCACCCAGGATGAAAGGAAGAACGATGACCTCTTTGAAGCTTTTGCTGACTGCAGCCGCCATTGCTGGCGCATTCACAGCTCCGGCCGCCGCCCGGGACGCCGCTTGCCCCCAGCAGGGCGACAAAGCTCCCTTGTCGCTCCACAAGAGCTGGATCATGACGGGATGGGAACGGCATGAGGGTGATCCCCGCTTCGTATTCGCCGAGAAAATGCGCGCATATTACGACCTGGAGAACACCACCGGCGTTTTCTACGATAATTTTGCGCCCGGTGAGAAACAGCTCTTCCGCAATGCGGCCCGCTACGGTGCAAACTGGGAAGACCTGCAGAATGCGGCACGGTCCGTTGCCCACGGCCTGACCGACGGGCACGATGAGATCATCGGAGACAGCGTTGCCTCGACCACTCTGGGCTTTGTCGGCCGGATCGAACGCCTCGACGGAAAAGTGATTGCTTTCGACGGTCGTTCGCAGTTGGGTTGGCAATGCGTGAAGGGGGCATGGAAGATCCGCCATGAGCTGAACTACGCCTGGACGGTCGAGCCCAAAACAATCGAAAAATTCCTGGGGAAGGCACAATGACCGGGAAAACCTCACCACACCCCTATGCCGGCATGTGGGTCACGGCCGATGGCAACATCCGGCACGCGCTTCTGCCGAACGGCCGCTACGACGAGGCGCGCGGGCGGCGCGAAAGCGCCTATCAGGGGCGCTATGAAGTGACCGGCGACCATATCGAATACTGGGATGATACCGGGTTCACGGCGGATGGCGATTTTGTCGATGGCGTGCTCTATCATGCGGGCATGGTGCTGTACCGCAAACCGTGAAGCATCCCCACGATCAGAAGGCGGCTTTCAGCGGGCCGCGTTCTTCGTGCCCGATCCGGTCGTGCGTAGGGCCTCTTCGGAGCAATCGGCTGGGCCAATGATCAACTTGGATCGGCGCCCATGACTAGTCCCTCGATGTCGTGCTTTTGCGTAATCGGCACGAGCTCGTCCACCACGCGGCAGACGAGGTGCTTCTTGCCGATTTCCGGCAGGGCATCATACCAATCCCGCGTGACCATCATGTCGTGCAACTCTGCATGCCCAGCGCCCGGCCTGTCCACACCCAGCACCATGACGGGTCGTGCAATAGGGGACTGATGCTCCGTGCCTCGGTGCACCGTCAGCGCCGACCGGCAGGAAATGTCGCCGCGCTGCGGATACTTGCGTGTCGCACGCTCTTGAAACCGGCTCCAGAGCGCCTTGTCCGGGAACATTTCGTGCTTCCATTCCCGGCCATCGTCATATTGCGTTCCCGGCGCCACTTCGAACGGCCCCATATCCTCGGTGACGTCAACGCCGGTGAGGTTGAAGGCAAGCGAGGTAATCTGGTGGTCTCGATAGGTATCTACAGGCGAGGGGAAGTCGCGGTGCCACGGCTGGTATTTCGCGCCCTGGAACGGCACGTCGAGGCCTATCTCCACGATCTGGTAGTCCGATCCTAGCACGTTGGTGCAGACATCCACCACCCATGGATGGGTGATGAGATCGACGAAGCCGCGGAAGGCCTGGGGATGGATTTCGACATACCAGCGGCGCGGTCCCCGGCTGACCGCGCCGCCGGGCCTTTGAATGGCCGACCAGAAGGCCGTCATCATGTCCTCGTGCATATCGTCGGCCCATGCAAGACTAAAAGCACCCTTCAGCCCGATGATGCCGTCTGCCGCCAGCTGCGCCATCTGCGCAGCAATATCGTAGTCGGGTGCTGGCTTCGTTTTCATCCGGTTCTCCTCCCAATTTTCAACAAGGCTACTGCGACTAATAAATATTAGTCAATGGCCGATTTTTATTAGTTGGTGTAGAGAGGGCAAGACGGGGGCGACATGAGCGGTGGAAAAACGAAGACGCGCGTAACCATGATGGATGTGGCCAAGGCGGCCGGCTGTTCGCAGGCGACGGTCTCGGTGGTTCTCAACAATGTCACGGACATCAAGATATCCCCTGAGCTTCGGGCGCGCGTGCTGGATGTCGCGCATAGGCTTGGCTACGGGCTTGCAAGCCCCATCCGTCGCGCGGGCCTTGAGGATCTTCGCGGCGGCTGTATTGGCTTCATCGTTGATCAGCTCGCGACGACCCCGGAAGCCGTCAACGCCATCGAGGGCGCGCGGCACGCTTCCTGGGAGAACGATGTTACAATTCTCGTGGCGCAGACGCAGGGACGGGCCACGCACGAGCGCAAAGCGGTGGCCAGCCTTCTGCAGGCCGGTGCGCAGGGGATCGTCTACATGTCCGTTTTCACCCGCCGCATATCGCTCGACCCGGTCTTCGAGGACCTACCCGTTCCGCTCGTGCTGCTCAACTGCTATACCAGTGATAACCGTTTTCCCGCAGTGGTTCCCGATGAGGTGACCGGCGGGCGCATGGCGACGGCGACCCTTATCAGGAAGGGGCATACACGCATCGCAACGATCGTCGGGGAGAGCTTCATGGAGGCGGCGCAGGATCGCCTCGCGGGCTATCGTGAGGCGCTGGCGGAGGCGGGGCTGCCCTATGATGACGGCCTGGTGGCTGAAGGAAACTGGACACCGACATCCGGTTTCGAGGCTACCCAAAAACTCCTGTCGCTTCGAGAGCCGCCTACGGCGATCTTCTGCCAGAACGACAAGATGGCGATGGGCTGCCTAATGGCAATTGGCGAAGCAGGTCTGCGCGTTCCGCGGGACATCTCTGTCGTCGGCTACGATGACGACGAACTGTCGCGCCATCTGCGACCGCAACTGACTACCCTGGAGCTTCCGCACCGGCCGATGGGCGCCTGGGCGATTGAGCACCTTGCAAAGAAGCCGCGCTCAACGCATCACAGCCTAAAAAAGCTTGGCTGCACGTTGGTCGTCCGGGGCTCGGTCAGTCGTAAATCGGCCTGACAAGATCAAGGCGATGGGTAATTATTTCAGCGGACGAAAATCTTGGAAATTGCGCTCCAAGAGCGCGCGTGTTGCTCACCCGCGTAAGACGGAAATGGCCAAGAGAAATGCATCGCCCCCGAAACCTTACCAGCTATCCCACTCCGAGCCATCGGCGCGCGTCGCCGGTCTTGACGCCTGATCCGGCGGCGCGTGACGTCACGACGTGGCTCTTGTCTATTGCGGTAATCGGAAATGGTCGTCGATGAGACGGTGGTGGCGAGTGTCCTTGTGCCAGCCGATTGCCTTTCGGTAGCTGCCGAAAAGCTGCCTTTCATGCACGCCTTCGACGGTCAGGCCGTGGACGGCCTCAGCATCCGGTTCAACATACAGCGCATCGACGGGGCAGTAGAGTTCGCACATGAAGCAGGTCTGACATGCATCCTGACGCTTGATGAGCGGCGGTCCTTCGCGCTGTGCTTGGAACACGTTGGTGGGGCAGACCTGGACGCAAAGATTGCAGTCGGTGCATGTGTTGGTGTCTAGAACTTCAATCATTATTCTGCTGCTTGCTTGTATACGCCGGGATCGACCGCTTCGTGCCGAACGGCGATGTGGTCGAGGCCGCTGAGGATGAGCCTGTGGTGTTGGGCGGGGTTCTGCGTCGGATAATCCTCCCGTCTGTGCATACCGCGCGTTTCGGTACGAGAAAGCGCCGCGCGATACATGAAACGCGCCGTTGCCAGCATGGCCTGCGCCTGCCGTAGCTTGAGGGAATGATCCTCGTTGAGAGCGGTTGCCCGTCCGACGTTTTCCCAAAGCGCGTCCAGCCGCTTCAGAGATGCCGAAAGGGCCGAATGCGTGCGGAAGTAATTGATGTCGAGGGGGAATACCTCGTTCTGGACAGCCTTGATGATCTCTGCCGGGTCGATGCCCTTCGTGTCAGAGAGCGCGATGCATGCCGGGCCGAAATCGGTAGCGCTTACCCGCTGCAATGAATAGGACGCGGCAGCCGCGCCAGCAAAGGCACCTGTGGCGATCGCCCAGGCCGCGTTGTGGCTGCCACCGCCGGTGAACCCGCCGCAGATCGGCTCGCGGGTGGCGTTGTCGCCAGCGGCGTAAAGCCCCGGAACAGTCGAGGCCGGTCAGCCTCAATCCACCTGTACCACGGACCGTACCTTCAAGCCTCAGCTTGACTTCGAAGAAATCGGTAAAGGGATTTATGCCGCGCCTATCGAACGGAACGAAGAAGTTCGGCTGCGCGCGCCTGAGGATCGCCTTGACCTCATCAGTCCCGGCAAGGTCCAGCCGCGCAAACACCGGCTCCGAAAGCAAGGTGCGGGCGATGATCGAGCGCCCACGGGCCGAACCCGCTCCCTCGATCAGGCTGTGGTCCTTCCGGTAGAACTGCGCAAAGCGGTAAAGCGCCGTCTTGGTGATCGAGGCGAAGGCGGGCGAAATCGCGTAGGCGGAGGAAAATTCCATGCCCGAGAGTTCGGCGCCAACCTCCGCGCCCATCAGATAGCCGTCTCCGGTCAAGACGTCGCAGCCGAGTGCCTTGCTCATGAAGGCACAGCCGCCACCGGCAAGAACGACGGCGCCGGCGTTCACCACCCAATGACCGCCGGCCTGGCGCCGCAGGCCGCTTGCGCCGACGACGCGTCCTTCCAGTGTCAGCAGTTGCGTCGCCGGATGATGATCGAGAATGGTGATCCCGGCATTCCTTACCCGGCGCCGCATCAGCCGCATGTATTCCGGCCCCTGGACCGAGATACGCTGCTCTTCCCCGTCGTCGTTACGGGGGAAGGGGTAGCCCCAGTCCGCCAACCGTCGAGGACGGGCACCATCCAGGAACGTTCGGACAGATAACCGCCCATCGCCTCGCGGCTGGCCATGGCTGCCTCCCGTTCCGCCGGGTCCGGCGGCACATACCAGATCTGGGTGCCGGCCGAAGCCGTGGCACCGGAGCTGCCGCAATATCCCTTGTCGACCAGCACGACCTTAGCGTTGCTGGATGCAGCTTCGATGGCGGCCCAGCACCCGGCGGGTCCACCGCCAATCACGAGCACGTCGCAACCGATTTCGACGGCGGCGACGCTTGCCTCACCTGACTGTTGCAATGGCACACTCATGACAGGGATCCTCTCGACCAAGAAATATCGTTGCGATTTAAATCTATGCAATGCATAGATTTTTGAGTCGTTTTTGCCGGAGCCCGCCCATGCCTCTCGCCAGCCTCGCCATGTATGTAAGTCCGCCGCCGATCGAGGAGGCGACGCGGCTTTTCTGGAAAGCATTGGGGGACCGATTGCGTGGGTATGGCCTTGATGCGCCCGGGGCGCTTGACGAGACCGTCGCCTACAACGAGGCGTGGTTTCGTCCGGACCTGCTGTTCGGCCAGACCTGCGGATATCCCTATGTCCAGCACCTTCGCGGGAGGGTTCAACTGGTGGCGACGCCCGTTTACGACTTGCCTGGCTGCGACGGCCCGCACAAATGCAGTTTCATCATCGTCAATGCCCGGTCGTCGGCCAGCTCGCTCGGCGATCTGCGCGGGATGCGTGCGGCGATCAATGAACCGGGCAGCAATTCCGGCTACAACCTGTTTCGAGCTGCGGTGGCGCCACATGCGGTCGACGGCCGCTTTTTCTCGTCGGTCATCGAGACGGGCGGGCACCGAGCAAGCATCGATGCCGTAGCGACTGGCGCGGCCGACGTCGCGGCAATCGACTGCGTTACGTTCGGCAACACACTGCGCTTCGATCCCGATCGCGTGGCCGCGGTCCGTGTTCTTGCTGAGACGACGAAAGGACCCGGACTGCCCTTCATCACATCCGCCTTGACCTCGGCCAAAGACCTCATGATCCTGCGTCGTACACTGGCGGAGACGATCGGCGATCCTGAACTCGGCGGCGTCTGCGACACGCTCTCGCTCAAAGGCATCAGCCTCCTGGGCGATTCCGACTACGAGGCACTGGCCGAGCTTGATCGGGACGCTGCACGCCATGGTTACCCTGCTATCGTCTGAGGGATGACGGCCGGCCTTGCGGCCAGCGGAAAGTGACAGGCGACAGCGCGTCCGTCTTCGCCCGCCCGAAGGGCAGGGGCTTCTGCTGCGCAAATCGGCTGCACCAAGGGACAGCGGCTATGGAACCGGCATCCGGCCGGCGGATGGGCGGGACTCGGCAATTCTCCGGAAAGAACGATTCGTTCGTGTCGGCGGCTGGGATCGAGCGTCAGATTGGCCGAAAGAAGCGCTTGGGTATAGGGATGCGCGGGGCCGCGAAACAAAGCGGCGGTCGGCCCGCTCTCGACGATGCGTCCGAGATACATGACGGCAACCCGGTCCGCGACCCGCCCGACGACATTGAGATTGTGGGAGATCAGCAGATAGCTGAGGCCCAGGTGATCCTTGAGCCCTCGCAGAAGGTTCAAAAGATCGCCTTGTACCGAGATGTCGAGGCCGGCGGTCGGTTCGTCGGCGACGACGATCGACGGTTCGGCTGCAAGCACGCGGATCAGAGCCACGCGCCGCGCCTGCCCGCCACTGAGCTGATGGGGATAGCGAGAGAGAAGCTGCTCGCCAAGCCCGATCCTTTCGGCCAGCCGCATGATCCGCCCCCAGTTCTCGGCCGTGAAGGCGTTGCGGATCTTCAGGGGCTCGCTAAGCAAGGCTCGGACCGTCAGACGAGGCGAAAGGGACGCGACGGGATCCTGAAACAGGAGCTGGATCCGGCGCTGCAGGATGAGGCGGTGTTGCCTGGAGGCATCCTTTAGTGTCTCGCCCTCCACGGCAAGCGTGCCTTCGGAAAGCGGCTGCAGCCCGACGATCGCGCGGGCGATCGAGGACTTGCCGCAACCGCTTTCACCAATGAGTCCCAGGGTTTCGCCACGCCGCAGTTCAAGCGAGACGTTGTCGACCGCGGTGAGCCGATCGTAGCGTACCATCGCGTTATCGAGGGTTAGAATGGGGCGGGCCATTACACAGCCTCCTGCCAGCAGGAATAGGTTCGCCCCTCTCGCGTCTGCCGCCGGGGCGGCCTTTCATTGCAGCGGTCGTGGCGGGCAGGACAACGGCTGGCAAAAATGCAGCCTTGGGGACGGCGTGCAGGATCGGGCACGGTGCCGGGAATGGTTGCCAGATCCTGCGAGGGATCGAAGGCCGCATAGGGATCGATCTCGCAGGCGAGCAGCGCGCGGGTGTAAGGATGGCGCGGGCGGCTGAAGACGACGCGCACGGGTCCGTGTTCCACCACCGTGCCTGCATACATGACGATTACGCTGTCGCAGAGTTCGGCGATCAGGCCCATGCTATGGCTGATCACCAGCATGGAGGCGGACGTGCGCTGTCGTAGCCGGTCCAGCACCTCGACCACTTGCGCTTCGATCGTCGCGTCGAGCGCGGTTGTCGGCTCGTCGGCAATCAACAGCTTCGGTTCAACCAGGAGTGCCATGGCGATCACCACGCGCTGGCGCATGCCGCCGGAGAACTCGTGCGGATAGCGGTGCATGCGCGCTGCCGCATCCGGCACGCCGACATCGACAAGCATTGCTTGCGCGCGGCCCCAGAGCCTGTTGCGGCTCTCCCGGGGGAAGCGCCGCCGCTGGATATCGACGAGCTGCGTTCCGATGGTAAACATCGGATTGAGCGCGGTCATGGGATCCTGGAAGATCATTGCGATGTCGGTCCCTCGCAACGCCCTGGTTTCGTCTACGCCAAAGCGCATTTCGCGCCCATCGAAGGCGGCCCGACGCGTGGAAACCTGCGCGTTGCCGTCAAGCAGCCCGAGCAGGGCGAAGGCGACCGTTGACTTGCCGCTGCCGCTTTCGCCAACGAGACCGACGGACTGTCCGCGACCAATGGTTATATCGACGCCGTCGAGGATGTGAGCCGTGCTTTCGTGACCCCGGTAGGACACGTGCAGGTCTTCGATGGTGAGAAGGGCGTCAGTCAAAGGGCTTTCCTCAGCTTCGGGTCGAGCGTGTCGCGCAAGGCCTCGCCGAGAAGCGCGAAGCCGAGGGTAGCAAGGACGAGCGCCAGTCCGGAAAAGGTCGCGAGCCAAACCGACTGGTCGAGATAGGTATAGCCGTCATTCAAGAGGTTGCCCCAGCTTGCCAGCGGCGGACGCACGCCAAGCCCGAGAAAACTCAGGCCCGCCTCGATGGTGATGACAACAGGGATATCCATGCAGGCCAGCACGAAGATCGGACCAATGATGTTCGGGGTTACGTGATGCAGCACGACCCGCCAGGTCTCTGCCCCAAGCACTTTTTCGGCCTCGATGAAGGGACTGTTGCGAATGGCGATCGTCTGGGCGCGGGCAACTCGGCCGAAATGGGGAATGAAAACAATGCTGACAAGCAGCACGACATTACCGAGGCCAGGGCCGAACACGGCCACCAATGCCAAGGCCAGTATAATGCTGGGAAACGAAGTGACGATGTCGAAGACGCCGACCACGGCGAGATCGATTGCACGCGGCGAAAGGGCGGCCGCAATCCCGAAAGTGACGCCGGCGCTCAAGGAAATGGCAATGACCGAGAGTGAAATGCCGAGCGCCACCCGTGCTCCATAGATCAGCCGGCTGAGGATGTCGCGACCGAGATGGTCCGTTCCAAGCAGGTGCTGCCACGACGGCTCCATCAACCGGTTCGCCGGCGCTATTGCGTTCGGGCCATAGGGCGCAATCACCGGTGCGGCGATCGCCACCAGACAGAGAAGCGTCACCGCAAGCATTGCAAACGTGCCACCCGGGCGACGGGAAAGAGCGATGAAGGCTTGCATCTCAGTGTCCCTGACCAGATGTAAGGCGGGCGCGCTCGCGTGGATCGATCAGGCTCTGGGAGAGGTCGGCGATCAGATTGGTCAGCACATAGAGCATGACGATGACGAAGACGCCGCCCTGGACGACCGGATAGTTGCGTGTGCGAATGGCGTCGTAGATCAGCGAGCCGAGGCCCGGGCGGTTGAAGATCACTTCGGCAAAGACGGCGCCGCCGAGGAGTTCGCCGAAACCCATGCCAAGCACCGCCAGGGTCGGCAGGATTGCCGGCTTGAGTGCGTATTTCATCATGATCTTGGTTTGGCTGACACCATAGGCACGCAACGTGCGAACGTGGTTTTCCCCGAGGACCTCGAGCAGCGATGAGCGCAGGAGCCGGGCGATGTAGCCGACCCAGCCGGCCGCGAGCGCCGCCGTCGGCAATACGAGGTGCCAAAGCTGGTCGCCGAGGTTGCCGCTTTCCCCGGCGCCCAGCACCGGAAACCAGCGCAGATGCACGGAAAACACCATCAGCAGGAAGACCGATACGACGAAACTCGGCGTCGAAATGAATCCGACACTCAGGAACGCGACCATTCGATCTGTCTTGCCGCCCGGCCAGCGGGCGCTGAAAAGCGCCAACGGCAAGCCGAGGGCTACGGCGCACAGCATTGATGCGACCGCAAGCGCGGCCGTGTTCGGCAGCGCATTCAGAACCAGGCTGAGGACCGGCCGCCCGTTGAAGACGTCCTCTCCGAGATCGCCGGAGGCGAGCCTGCCGAAGAAGGTGAAAACCCGTTCGATCAGCGGCTTGTCGAGGCCGATGCGGGCATTGAGTGTCGCGACCGCTTCAGGCGTTGCGCGCGACCCAAGGATCACGGTCGCGGGATCCCCGGGGATTAGCCGCGTCAGGGCCATCAGGAGCACGACTGAACCGGCCACGGCAAGTGCCGCCGTCGCCAGCTTGAAGCCAAGATGGATTTGAAGGGACGCGCTCCTCATTGCAGCGCATCCTCTTCTGTCGCAACGCAGGCTGCCATCAGGTCAAGCCGTCGCTTGCGTAAAGGCGGTGTAAAGCCAGTTATTGCCGTTCGGCAGGACGCCGGGCTTCAGCCACTTTCGCGAAGCGAACGCGTTGAGGTTGTGGGTGATCCAGATAAAGGCAGCCGATTCGTCGAGAAGCTTCTGCGCTTCGATGTAGATCTTCTCGCGCTCGGCCGGATCGACCGTGACGCCGCCTTTCTCGTGCAAGGCATCGAAATCGGCATTCTTCCAGCGTTGCCAGTTCCACTGACCGACTTGCGCCGAGGTGAACCATTGTGTCTGGAAGCCGGGGTCGAACTTGCCGTTGAATTTGATGAGCGAAAGTTCGAGGTCCTTGCTGGCGTCGTTTTCGCCGAGCGCCCAGTAGGCGGCCGATTCCAATGCCTCGATCTCGACCTCGATACCCACTTCGGCAAAGTTTGCCTGGATGATCTGGGCGATCGCCTCATAGCGGGCATTGGCCTCGATGGTGAGCTTCGTCTTGAAACCGTCGGCGTGACCCGCCTCTCTAAGCAGCGCCTGCGCCTTATCGAGGTCACGGGCATGGACCGGCGCGTCCTTCCAGTAGCCCAGCAGGCTCGGGGCAAGCAGAGCGTTAGCGCGCGGATAAAGGCCGGAATAGGCGCCTTGCAGGATGGCATCGATATCGACGGCATAGCGGATGGCCTGACGCACGCGGATATCGTCGAACGGCGCCTTCTCGATGTTCGGGCCGAACCAGACATAGTCGATCGCCGGGATCTCGGTGATGCTTGCATCCGGCAGCGCCGCCATCGACTTTCCGTTTTCGGGATCGATCGCGGTGAAGTCGATCTCCCCGGACTTAAAGGCGATTTCGGCGGTCTTCTGCTCGCCGATCGGCTTGCCGACGATCTGATGGAAATGCGCCTTGATCGGTCCCTTGTAGTCCGGGTTGATCTCAAGCACGAACTGTTCACGCGGCGTCCATTCCTTGAGCACGTAGGGTCCACTTCCGACGAGCTTGGTGGCGATATCCTTGCCGAGCGCCTCGAAAGCCTTCTTCGAGACGATGCGGCCGGAACCGTCGGCGAGCGCGATCGTATAGAGCGCCGGCGCCGGATTCTTGAGGATGATCCGACCCTCGAGCGGCGCGGTTACCTCCACGCGATCGAGCGCTGACCAGTCCTTCGCGTAGGTGACGGGCTTGCCTTCCGCGTCTGGCGTGATGAAGCGTTCGAAAGAGAACTTCACGTCTTCCGCTGTCAGGTCGCCGTAGCCGCCGGTGAAGGCGAGGCCACTGCGCAGCTTGAAGCGGATTTCAGTATCACTCACCTGTTCCAGTTCTTCGGCCGCATCCAATTCCCATTCGGTCGAGCCGGGCTTGAAGGAGATCAGCCCCTGCTGCACCGACCAGATGACGTTGAGGTCGATCGGACCGGATCGATTGGCCGGATCGAGGTTCGAGAGATCCTTTTCGACGCGCACGGTGATCTTGGTGCGATCGGCGCCGGCAAAGGCCGGATGGACGCCACCAAGCGCAACGATCGTCGCGAGGGAAGCGCCGCCGACAAGTACCTGCCGTCGCGTGGGGTTGAATGTCATGGCATGTCCTCCAGGATTGGCGCTCCCCAGGGCAGGGCAGCGCGTCAATTCGATGGGCGCATTAGAGCTAATAATACATCAATTACATAGAATAAATATTTTACGTTTCGTTCTTCTGACGCAACCAGTTTTCCGTTTTTCAGCGCCGTCTTGCAAAGACATGCGGCGCGGGTTCCGGTGCAGCGCGATTATATTGGCGGTTGAATTCTATTGCTTTTTTCGCTTTCCGGGTAACACGACATGTCCAATTCTCGGTCTTCAGAAGACCTTCCGTCACAATCGTCCCTCTCCAGCATCACCCGTATTGAGTGGCAGACCGTCGTTCTCGCGCTCGTCATTTATGGCGGCTTTCTTGGGCTTACCTGGTTTTGGCAATCGCTCCCCCTTGCGGTTGTCATCGCGCTCGGCGGATGGCTGATTGCCTGGCATGGATCGCTGCAACACGAGGTCATCCATGGCCATCCAACCCGAAATCGGAGCATCAACGACGCCATCGGCTGGCCGCCGCTGTCGCTTTGGCTGCCCTACGCGATCTACCGCGAGGGACACTTGACCCATCACCGCGATGAACATCTGACGGATCCCATAGAGGACCCGGAGTCATCCTATCTCACCCAGGCAGGCTGGGATCGGCTGGGTCTCGTCGGGCGGTCTCTGGCCAGGTGGAACAGCACCCTGTTCGGGCGCTTGATCCTGGGTCCGCTGGTGATGATCGTCAGTTTCTTGGCGCAGGAGGCAGCACTCCTCCTGGAAGGGGCCCGAGCCCGCAGCAACTTCTGGATCCGTCACGCGATCGGCGTAGCCGCCGTTCTGGTCTGGGTCATCGCCGTCTGCGGCATGCCTCTGTGGCTCTACCTCTTCGGCTTTGTCTATGTCGGCGCGGCCCTGACCCGGTTGCGCTCCTATGCGGAGCACCGTTACGCCGATCATCACGACGAGCGCACAGCGATCGTCGAAAACAGCACGCTCTTTGGTTTGTTGTTTCTCTACAACAACCTGCATGTCCTCCACCACCAGCGGCCGGGTGTTCCCTGGTACCGGATCCCGGCGCTTTACCAACGGCACAAGCAGACGCTTGTGTTGATCAATGGCGGGCTCATCTATGACGGCTATCTCGACGTGGCGCGCCGCTACTTCTTCCGGCCGCATGACGACCTGCGTCATCCCCTTCACAGAAGCTCGTCGTCAATGATCTCTAGCGAGTATCTGTAGAGGAGAGGATTGCACGACAGATCTTCGGCGGCGGGATTCCAGTGTGCACGGCCGGAATGCTGGTGGGTATTTCCGATGCGCAGAGCATTCTATATCGCTTAAATATTGGTGGTTTCGCAGAAACCGCATGCCGGCAGGGTTTCAACCTTCACGGCCGTTGCCGACAAAGCCTCAGCGAGCGGCCGTCGCGCATAGGGCTTTGCACGTGGCCGGAAGTGACGTGGCGCCGATGCGTTCGACGTCCGCGTAGCCGGTCGCCAGGACAATCGGGAGGTTCGGATACGGCGCCATGATCGTGGTCGCCAATCCTCGGTTCAGCCGTAGGTGTCATGCGTATGGTGACGACTCGCCTGTTGCCTTCGCTCCGCTCGACACTAGTTACCTGTGATCAACGGAGGGCAAAAATGGACACAAGCGTTATGTCGAAGGCCAAAACAGGTGTCGAAGGGCTGGACGACATCCTTTCGGGGGGGTTGTCACGTCGACACGTATTCCTTCTCGAGGGGGCGCCGGGCACGGGGAAGACCACGATCGCCATGCAGTTTGTTCAGCAGGGCGCCGCGCTCGGTGAGAAATGTCTCTATATCACGTTGTCCGAAACCGAGGATGAGCTACGCGACAGTGCCTTGTCGCACGGGATGGAAATCCATAGAAATATCGAAATATTCGAGCTCGTTCCGCCTGAGAGCCTGTTGAACGCCGAACAACAGCAGAGCTTGCTCTACTCGTCGGATCTGGAACTCGGCGAGACCACCAAAATGATATTTGAGGTTTTCGAAAGGGTTCAGCCGAACCGCGTCGTGCTCGACAGCCTGTCGGAAATCAGGCTGCTTGCCCAAAGCTCCCTTCGCTATCGCCGGCAAATTCTGGCTTTGAAGCACTTCTTTTCGTCTACAGGCGCCACGGTCTTGCTTCTCGACGACATGACCTCCGACAGTCTCGACAAGACGGTTCACAGCGTAGTGCACGGGGTTATTCACCTTGAACAACTGGCGCCGAGCTATGGTTCGGAAAGACGCCGCCTGAGGATTACCAAGTACCGCGGTCAGGCATTCCGCGGTGGTTATCACGACTTTATCATCAAGACTGGAGGTGTTTCCGTCTTTCCGCGATTGCGAGCGATCGAGCACCGCACGGAGTTCGAGCGCTCTACGTTAAAGAGCGGGATCGCTGAACTTGACGCGTTGCTGGGTGGCGGCATCGAGCGGGGATCGAGCACGCTGTTGATCGGTCCTGCGGGCATGGGTAAAAGTCTCTTTGCGCTTCAATTCGTCGAAGCGGCCGTCAAGCGTGGCGAAAAGGCCGCCCTCTTCATCTTCGATGAAGAACTGGGGCTGCTGTTCCGGCGCATGAAAGACCTTGGCTTTGACTTGGAAGACTACCAGCGGGACGGCTCTATTCACATCGAGCAGTTGGATGCAGCTGAGGTTTCACCTGGCGAGTTCGCCCAGCGTGTGCGCGAGCACGTTACCAGATTTGACGCAAAGACGGTCGTCATAGACAGCATCAACGGCTATCAGGCCTCCATGCCGGAGGAAAGCGCGCTCGTCCTCCACATCCACGAGCTGCTGCAGTATCTGAACCGCCAGGGCGCAAACACCTTCGTAACGGTGGCGCAGCATGGTCTGGTCGGTGACATGAAGTCGCCGGTAGACGTGACCTATCTCGCCGACACCGTCGTTCTGCTGCGCTACTTCGAGGCGGTCGGCAAGGTCAGGAGGGCGATCTCCGTCGTGAAAAAGCGGACCGGCAAACACGAGGACACGATAAGGGAGTTTACGATCGGCCAGGGCGGCCTTTCGCTTGGAGATCCTCTTTCGGATTTCCAGGGCGTGTTACGCGGCGTCCCGACCTTTGTCGGTGAAAACCAACCGCTGCTGAAGTCAAGTGAGGGCGAGGACGATTCCAAATAGAGACGCCATTGCTCTGATCCATGCCCCTTTGGGAAGGGACGCGCAGATCGCGGCCGCGCTTTTGTCGGAAGCCGGCATTCGGCCGAAAATCGGCAAGGACGTTGCCGCTTTCGTCTCGGCTCTGGATGAGGATGTTGCTTTTGCTGTCGTGACGGAGGAGGCCTTGCGCTCGGCCGACCTTCGCCCACTTTCGGCGTGGATCAAATCGCAACCGAGCTGGTCCGACCTTCCCTTTATCATCTTGACCCATCGAGGAGGTGGGCCTGAGCGTAACCCTTCCGCGAGCCGCCTGTTGGAGGTGCTGGGGAACGTCAGCTTTGTAGAACGACCATTTCATGCCACGACGTTCATCAGCGTTGCGAGGTCGGCGCTGCGGGGCCGCCGACGCCAGTACGAAGCTCGACTCCGGATCGAGGCGCTGGACGAGGGGGAACGGCGGCTAAAGACGGCGCTTGAGGCAGGCCATCTGGGTGCGTGGGAACTCGACCTCACCACCTATGCTCTCACCACATCGATCACCTGTCGGGGGGTGTTCGGCAGGAGCGCTGGCGGGGCATTCACCTATGGCGACCTCCTTGCCGCTACTCATCCTGACGATGTGGAGAGGATGAAAACGGCGATGCAGGCCACCATCGAGAGCGGGGCCGACTATGCAATCGAATATCGTACCGTCTGGCCCGACAGGTCCATTCATTGGGCGGAAATGCGCGCGCAGCTCTATCGCGACCGGAGTGGGAACGCGGTCAAGTTGGTTGGCGTCTCTTCTGATATCACCGCCAGGGTATCGTCCGAAGAGCAGCAAAAGCGATTGAACGAGATCCTTGAAGAGCGTGTCGCCGAGCGGACGGCTGAACTGCACAAGGCTCACGGAACCGTCATGGCGGAAGTGGCCCAGCGCGAGCGTGCCGAGGCGCAGCTTCGGCAGGCCCAGAAGATGGAAGCTATCGGTCAGCTGACAGGTGGAGTCGCTCACGATTTCAACAATCTTTTGATGGCGGTGCTAGGAAACCTGGAGCTCCTGCGCAAACACACTGGTGGTGACGCGAAAGCCGAGCGTTTGATCGATGGTGCGCTTCAGGGCGCAAAGCGCGGTGCGTCGCTAACACAGCGGCTTTTGGCATTCGCGCGCCGGCAGGACCTCAGTGTAGATCCAGTAGATCTGGGCGAGTTGGTGAGGGAGATGACGGATCTCCTTAATCGATCAGTCGGCACGGGCATTGTGATCGAAATTCGCATTCCCGATCGAATGGATCCGGTACTTGCTGACTCCAACCAGTTGGAGCTCGCCCTTCTCAACCTCGTGGTGAATGCCCGAGATGCTATGCCGAACGGCGGGACGATCTGCATATCGCTTCAGGTGGAGAATGTGGCGAAGCCGGAGGGCGAACTCGCGGCGGGTCGGTACGGCGTGCTCTCCGTTGCCGACGAGGGCCACGGCATGGATGACAACACGCTGCAAAAGGCGATAGAGCCGTTCTTCTCGACCAAGGAACTTGGCAAGGGGACGGGTTTGGGCTTGTCGATGATTCATGGCCTCGCCCTTCAGTTGCAAGGAGCGCTGCGGCTCACTAGCACGCCAGGGAAAGGCACCAGAGCCGAGCTCTGGATTCCGGTTTCGGACGAAAGCCCAGTTGTGTCAAAGGACACGGAGGTTTCGGAACCGGACCAAAGGGTAAAACCGCTACGCGTTCTTCTGGTGGACGATGATTTCCTGATCGCCATGAGTTCGGTCGACATGCTCGTCGATCTGGGCCACGAGGTCGTCGAGGCGCATTCTGGAAAGGAGGCACTCGCTCATCTTAAGGACGATGGCCGCTTCGACCTGCTCATCACGGATTATTCTATGCCGGAAATGACGGGGGGAGACCTCGCAAATGCCGCGCGGGACCTATTTCCGGATCTTCCGATTCTCATTGCATCGGGATATGCCGAGCTGCCACCCGGCATCGATTTCGACGTGGCGAGGCTCGCAAAGCCCTACAGTCAGCAACAACTCGCCGTGGAGATCGAGAGTGTCCTCAGGGGTCTAAGTTAGACCAACGCGATAGGTTATGAATGGCTTTGGCACGGTGCCGATCGTCACGTCCTCTTGTTAGACGCCACCCCAGCTTGGGTGGCGCGCCATTGCTTCTAGTTGATCAAGCTCAAGCTCAAGCGACTGCGGGCGGTTTGACAAGGAACGGATGCCGGCCGTGGCGGACACCCTCACGCGCCATCGCTTCTTCAAATAGCTCCGCCTCGTCGCTGACGCCGCCACGAAACTCATCCCTTAGAAAGCCCGCAAAGGGATCGGCAAGCGAAGCAGCCAAACAGCTACTGAGTGCTCTGTGTTTTGCTGCAGGACCTTACCCAGCGCCGAAGCAAGAGGCCGCTGGCGGCGGCGTTTAGAACTGCCTTATTGATCCGGTCGTACCTCATTGTCATCGCTGTTACCCCGCGCGCATCCATCGCGCTGGGAAGGTTGAGCCTGCGCGGACCGGCCTTCCTGCTCGGAGTGCGTGCCTGGGCCTCGCGCCACAAGGGTCAAACCAACGCCTGGGCGCCCGAGAACTTGGACGGGTGGTTGGGCAAGGACTGGCAGCGATTGAGGATCTACACACGTTTCTGGCCGGCCGCGAACAAACAGGCATTGTCAAAGGCAGTACGATTGCCGGAAACTTGAAATCCGAAAGCAGAAAACCAGAATTCCGCTCAATATGTCAAAGTTACTTTCAATTGAGCCTTCAGAGGCGCACAATGTGATCATCGCTGGACTTTAAGAAGGGCTCCGGCGGCTGGAAGATCAAAAAGCGCTTTCGCCCCAACTGGAGGAGATTGCGCCATGTTTGTTCCGCAACAATCCGGATACATACTTCCTGAAGATTTCACTGTAATTGCCACGGTCTATGAGAAGATCGTGAGTGCTCGCGCGATAAACCGCCAAAGCGACGAGGGAGAGTGGCTGGCCCGATACACCCTTGAATTGTTCATGAGCGGCACGCGTGATGCGCGGGAACTCGAAACGCGTTTGGAGGAGTTCAGCCTCCCCATGAGCGGCGACGGGAACTCCCGCGTAGTAGATTTGTTGCCTGATTTGTCAGCATGGGCGCGGAGCCTGACTGCCTCGCCGAGTGAGGCGACTGCCCTGACTGAACAAACGCTCGATTACGCGATCGAACATGTAGAAGAATTTATTGCGACCTCGGATGTCAGAAGATGGTTGGTGCGTCTGATGGTGGAGCTCCGCCTGGGGCGTCGACCGCGGTAGAGATCGATTGAGCTGGTAAACGTATCGTTTCGCTCGCCGACCCTCTTAAATGACGGATGACGCAGGTTGCGGTCATGGGGCCATGCTTCAGCGACAGCTATAGGTAGCAGAAATGGCGCGCCCCTTCGTTTCAGCACAACTGGCGGGCGGATCGCCGGCATGATGTCGAGAGGCTCGCGAAGCTGCACGGATTCCTTGTTCCATCCGGCACCGTACAAGTTCCGCGCCCTTCTTCGCCGCCAGCAGCAGTCGGTCAATGGCGCCAGTTACTGTCGCGCCCCCATAACCTCCGATCACAAAGGTGTCGCGAGGCACGCATTTAATCTTCTGACGCTCCGGCCAGTGCCCCGATCGATAGGGCGGGTCCCCCTGCTTGGCTTGATCCCTTCGTGCCCGTGTTCGCACGCGACGCGGAAGAACTCGGCGCCGTAAGCGTGCATTTCCTTGCAGAAGCGGATCGCGCCAGTCCTGCCAGAGACGATCGGTTATGAGCAGTTGCTGTTGTTCGGCAAGTGGCATCATCCCGAGATAGATGCGGAACAACGAAGGCAAAGAAGATGATTTCGGCGGCATCGTGCAGGCTCGGATGCCTGCCAACCGCTGCGCTGAAGCAGGCCGAAGTCGGACCCTGGTCGTCGAGAACAACCGCCTCGCCAGATGGCCGTACTCGCGAGGCTCGGCGACCCGAACTTTTCGTCGTCGTGACCGCCACGGGTGATTGCCCTCACGTTGCCCGCTTCAGCATGGTGAGGCGATAGCCGTGCCACCTCGAAGGCCATTCAGGACCTCGCGGCGGCCCGTTGCACCGCGGCGTTGCAGGGTCAAAAGAGGAGGAGGAGGGAACTGCTTGGGCCTCGTTGAACCGATTCAAGCCAGACTATGGTCTGGGCGGGGGCAAGACCTAAGTCGAAGTGCGTGCGACTGAAGTCTGACCCTGGAACGCTAATTGCCCAAGAACGTTTGCAAAGTGTTCCCGCTTTGAGAGCAGGGAATTCAAAACAGATGGAGACGTACATGAAGAAGGTTGTCAGTTCTGCCCTTGCAGGTTTGTTTCTGCTCGGGGCTTCCGGCTTTGGTTTTGCTCAAACGGTCCTAGTCACGCCAGAGCAGGAAACGGTCGTTCGCGAATACGTGAAGAAGAAACCCCTCGCTTCCATCAATCTTCCGGGCGTTGAGCTGAATGTGGGCTCCGCACTCCCCGAGACGGTGGAATTGCACACCATTGATGCGCCGGACATCAAATACCGCTATGTGGTCATCGATAATCGCACCGTGCTGGTAGATCCAGGCACTCGCAAGATCGTTCGCGTTATCGAATGACTGAAGACACGTCCCTTCCTTTCGGGGAAGGGACGTCTTCGCGAGCTACGCGAGGAAGAACGGCGATTGGACTTTAGTCCCATGATCTGGCCGCAAAGGTCCTAATCCGTAGCGGTCCCATATCGTCGCGTTATTTTAGCTTTAGCCTGTGGACAATCCATCCAGTGCTCCATAGCGACAACGACGCCGAGGCAGCCTACCCGCCCTTCGGTTCGTTCTGGTGTCGTTGCCGACAGGAGGATCGAGAATGTACGAACCATACTGCTACGGCGAGCCACCGCGCAAATTGTCTAGAGGGTTGCCGATCGGCATCACGCTCTTGGCGATAGTTGTCATCGGAGCCTATCTCTTCGTGGGCAGCGCGCTCTCGAACGATCCTCACCAAACCAGTGCCATCCTTCCCCCCCCCGCCCCAACGTCAAAATAGCCTTGAGCTTTAGCGAGGGAGCAACCATGAGATTGATGCATTTAGGTCGAGCCCGTCTGGGGATGGCTTTACCTCGGTATCGCCCTCAGCTGCGCCAAGCCAGAGAACCTTGCCTCCTAGATTTTTTCGAGGCGTACGGGCTCGCCGCGACGACTCTCGACGACCTGATGCAGGAGTACCCGGCGCGCGTAGAGGCTCGGACTTGCAGGCGGAGGTCGTGGTCCTCCTCACGCTCACAGATGAGCGACTATTTTCATGAGATTGAGGGCGCTCGGCTCTTGCAACCCTTTTTTCGACTAGAATGTGGATTCAATGTCAATCAGCATCCAAAATTCACCCCTTATCGGCATCCAATTTTGACCCCCCTGGTGGTGTAGATCAGCGCTTGGCCTGCCCGGCGCTGGCCGGGGTTGCAGAGGGTAGGCCAAGTGCGGGTGATGGGTGTCTTCGACTTTAGCTTTGAGAGCGGTTTTTGAAGCGCCACGACTCGTTCCCGGTTTCGACGATCTCGCAGTGGTGGGTCAGGCGGTCGAGGAGCGCCGTCGTCATTTTGGCGTCGCCGAACACTGTCGGCCATTCTCCAAAGGCCAGGTTCGTGGTGACGATGACCGAGGTGCGCTCGTAGAGCCTGCTGATCAGATGGAACAGCAGTTGGCCACCGGCCTGGGCAAATGGCAGATAGCCGAGTTCGTCGAGGATGATGAAGTCGAGACGGTTGAGATTGTCGGCCGTCCGCCCCTGCTTGCCGCTGCGGGTTTCCGTTTCCAACCGATTGACCAGATCGACGACATTGAAGAAGCGCCCGCGTGTCCCATTGCGGATCAGTGCACGGGCAATCGCGATGGCCAGATGGCTCTTTCCGGTTCCGGTGCCGCCGACGAGGACGACGTTGCGCTGATCGGCGACGAAGGTGCCGGTGGCCAGCTCCCGCACCAGGGATTCATTGACCGGCGTATCGGCGAAGTCGAAGTCGTCGATGTCCTTGGCGAGCGGCAGCTTGGCGATGCTGAGCTGGTAGCGAATGGAGCGTGCCTGCTTCTCGGCGATCTCCGACTGCAAGAGTTCGCCGACGATGCGGGGCGGTTCGTGCTGCCGCTTGATGCCGTTGCCCATGACCTCGTCGTAAGCGCTACGCATTCCATAGAGCTTCAGCGTGCTCATCAGTTCGAGAACCTGTGTGCGTTCCATCAGCTTGCCCTCCTGAGGCTGTCATAGCGGGCGCAGTCGGCGACCGGCTCATGGGTCAACCGCAGCGCATCCGGGGTTTGCAGGGTTGCGGTCGGAGCCGGATCACGGCTCCGGGCCAAAATGTTGAGGATCACCGGGGCCGAGCAGACGCCGTGCTCCAAAGCCTCCTGGCAGGCAGCATCGACGGCCGCCAGACCGTCGGTGGGAACGCAGCCGAGGATGGTGACCATTTGCCGATCACCGTCATGACGCTCTTCAGCCGCCGGCGCACTTTCTCCATCGCTGCGGGCAAGACCCATTCCCGGAACGGCGCTCCGTTGCGCAAAGCTCCGGGTTTGCGAGCCAGAACAGGGACATAATGCCAGGGATCGTAGACCGTCTCGCCACGGCCAAAGCAACGAGGATGTTCACCGACGTTCACGCCATCCTGCCGGATCACAATCTTCTCGGCGTAGGCATGAATCTCGACAGGGCGGCCGACCGCCGTCGAGAGGACGGAGTATTTGTTGTTGTCGAAGCGGACGGTGCAGGTCTTCGACACCGAGGCCGGAACGCAGTGGAAACCGTCGAACGGCCCGACATAGTGCACCAGGCTGGCGCGCTCCGCCTCGAACATCTGCCAGATCATCCGCTCGGTCTGCTCGGGATGGCGGTGAGCCTTGGCGTAGGCGATGCACTTATCGAGCAGCCAGACGTTCAGCTCTTCCAGGCTTTTGACCCGCAGTCGCGGGGTGAAGAAGCGTTCACGCACGAGACCAACCTGGTTCTCGACCTGTCCCTTCTCCCACCCAGATGCGGGCGTGCAGGCGACCGGGTGAACCAGATAATGGCTGCACATCTGCAGAAAACGGCGATTGTATTGTCGTTCCTTTCCAACGAACACGGCTTCGACTGCCGTCTTCATGTTGTCGTAGATGCCGCGCGTGCAGGTGCCATGGAAGAAGGCGAATGCCTTGTCGTGTGCGTCGAACACCATCTCCTGGCTCTCGCGCATGTAGGCCCGGACGAACATCATCCGGCTGTGGCAGAGCCGGACATGCGCCACCTTCACGGTCGTCGTCACGCCGTTGATCCTTGCCGACGAACACCGTCTCGCCGACGAACACCGTCTCGACCGCAGTCTTCATGTTGTCGTAGATGCCGCGCGTGCAGGTGCCACGGAAGAAGGCGAAGGCCTTGTCATGTGCATCGAAGACCATCTCCTGGCTCTCGCGCATGTAGGCCCGGACGAACATCATCCGGCTGTGGCAGAGCCGGACATGCGCCACCTTCACGGTCGTCGTCACGCCGTTGATCAGAATGATCTCGTGGCTCCAGTCGAACTGGTAAGCCTCACCTGGCGCGTAGTAGAGCGGTACATAGGCTTCCGTCGTCACGGTTCCGCGGTTCTTCGCCCAGGTCTTGGCATATCGCCGGATCGCGTCATAACTGCCATCGTAGCCGAGTGCCCGAACCTCCTCGTAAATCCGGATCAGCGTCAGCCGTTCACGCGACGGCTTTCCCTCATTGGCTGTCAGAAACCGCTCGATCTCCGCCTTCCAGGCTCCGATCCGCGGTAACGGTTGCCGTTCTCGGGCATAGGTAAAATCGGTCTCATCGGAACGCAGTATCTTGCGTACCGTGTTGCGCGACACGTGGCCCGGACGATCTTCTTCACCGACCAGCCCTGCACATGGAAGGCCCGTCGAACACGCGCAATCGTATCCACTCGCTTCAACTCCCGCTCCATCCGCCGCTAAAAGCCGGATGGTCAGATGAAATCTGAGGGGGGTCAAAATTGGACGCCGATTACCCCGCCAAGGGGGTCAAATTTGCACGCCGAAACACAATCAAACCCCTGACACTGACCGAGCGTACCGATTGCGTCCCAACTGGTTGGCGGCGTAAAATGTTGTGTCTGTAGAAGTCGAACGCTCAGACGGAAAGGCCCCGGATCACCCTCGTGGGACTCTGGGGCCTTTTTGCGTCTCGGAGCGATGCAACAGGAATGGTGGTGTTCGCGGCATTGCCCTGGATAGCAGTCAGGAGGCGGGATACCTCCTCTTGTATCCCTCTGCTTGCCACCTCGTACTCGAATACAAGACGTTGATCTGGCTGTTCTGCTTCTCGGAATTCTTCTAACCGTTCGGCTGCGAGTGCATACGCCTCGAAAAGGTCATCCAGCTCCGCCGGACAGACATCACCTTCGAGCGCCCGTCGGAATTTCGGTAGTCTCACCGATAAACGGCGCCGTCCTAGTTCTCTGAGTTTCTGCATTTTCTCCCCCATTTCAGGGCAATCTAAGATGGCGCAGCCAAGGAAGGGTTAAATCGAAATTTCAATTGCGAGCGACCTCGCTAAAGCGACGAGCTCTCCTGCCGATTTTTCCCCGCGCCCAACGGCAAAACCGCAACCCCGAGGTCGGTGGCTGCGGTTCTGAGTGCCAGTGGTAACGTGCAGGGACAATGGCAACCGACCGTAGATTGCGCGGGAGCGGGTTAATTTAGTGTTTCCACACGGACGTGATCATGGGGGCGTTTCAAGCCGTTGCCGCGTCTTTCGCTGACAAGGCTACGAGACAAAAAAAGGGTGAAGCGCCCAGAACTCTTTCGCTTCACCCTACAGGTCCAGCTTATCGCATCGTGAATACAACATATCAACTGCCTCCGGTCGCATGCAAATCACCATAGCGCGAGCGCCTTTCGGCTCTGCTTCACGTCAATGTGGGCGCCGGTTACTCCCGCGGCCAAAGCGACGCTCCATCATCAGCCCGACGAGCCACTCTCGTAGATCGGGGTTTTCGCGAAACTCGTCGAAATGCTCGATGGCGTAACCGAGTGTCTGTTCGGCGAGAGCGTCCGCCTCAACCGGTGAGGTCGTTAGGCTGCGCGCCCATGCCAGTAGCTCAGGCAGAAAAGCCGAGAACTCGTCGTCGCGAGGGGCAGGTTGCGGCGGACGATTGACGAACACACAAACGGTCTTGAGCCTCTGTTCAAGTTCCCACGCATCCCCCGTGCCGTTCATGCAAAACTTGAGCGCATATCGCGCCAGGCACTCACTTTCCTTACTGTGCCGAGAAATATGTCGGCTGTCAGAGGCTGTTTTACAGTCCGGCGATGGGCTGAGTATGCACCTCTGGAGGCGGGCTGGCTATCCTTCAAAACCTCGGGTTCGGGATTGAGGTGCCGCTAGCTCAATTTGCTTCAGCAGCGCGATGACTTCGGCCTGCATGTCCAGGCACAGCGCCTGATACTCGTTGATCAATTCCTCGCGGCGGCGGTGCTCCGTCAGCAGTCTGTCGAGGGTCTGCGCGGCCAACGCGTAGGACTCGAACAGATCGTACAGCGTCGGATTCCTGGCTGCTCGCAACTGTTCACGGTGATAAGGCAATACCAAGGAGAGCCGCGCCCGTCCGAGCTTGACCAACGACATTTGGTACAGCCTTTGTCGCGTCATATTTGCCGCGTCACGACAGATTTCCAGAATGTCTTCTTTTTGCATGCTGCGGGCAGCGCCGCAATGGGTGCGCTGAACCCGCTCCCTGGTCTCCATCTGAGCGAAAGTGAACCTCTCCCGCCCACTGCCCGTCAGGCACTGAATATCGAAGGTGTCTGAGCAATCCACGGCTGCCTCCGCGCATACACCACAACTATTTATCACTCTCCCAACCGAAGGAAAACCCGATGAACAGAACGACGTTGCTCGCCTATGCGAGGCGCGCGCCTTTTAGTGAGCGCCTGAACAGAGCCAAATCGACGGCATCAATGCCCTAACGCTTCTTAGCATTATCGAACGCGGTCGCTCGGCGATCGGCGGCTCCGGATAGAAGCTCATCAATACGGTTATGGTTCTCGTCGTGCAAATCGGAGAACGCCGCGTCGATCATCAGCCGGTCCCATACCACACAACCATCGATGCGCTTCGGCCTCGGCATTCGCCGGTCCGAAACCATCTGGTCGAACTTTGTCACACTCACGTCGGCATTCGGGCCCTTCACTGTCAAATCGTGAAAAATAGCAAGGCGCCAGCAACGCGCCACTGTTCACGACAACGATCAATACCAGATCCAGATCCCAGGTTCGCTTCGGCAATGGAGCGCCGGCGCCTATCGAGCATCCGATCTCGACAAGGAGCATTACTACTTCATCGTCGAGGGCTCCGGCAACGTGGTCCGCGGTGATCACACGATCGCCGACAACGTGAGCACTGCCGATGACGACTACGCCGCCCATACGCGGGGCTGCAACACCGGTTCGATCGGCGTCTCGCTGGCCTGCATGGCCGGCGCGATCGAAAGTCCATCCCATGCGGGCAAATATCCCATGACGGAAACGCAGTGGCATTGCGCCATGGACGTCATCGCGCACCTGGCCGAGTTCTACAAAATCCCGGTCACCTCGAAGACGATCCTTTCCCATGCCGAGGTTCAAACGAATCTGGGCATCAAACAGGCCGGGAAGTAGGATTTCACCCGGCTCCCGTTCGCGACGAACGTCATCGGCGCCAAAGCATGCGGCGATAAGATGCGCGCCGACGTCAAAGCACGCCTCTAACCCTCTCCAACATCGAAGGAAACGAACATGCGTTCGCTGATCATCGTATCGGCGGCGGCCCTTGTGCTGTCCGCTTGCACCGCCACTGGTTCGATCGACACTGCGATCAAGACCAGCCTTCCGAAGACCTGCGCTCTGCTCGAGACGGCGCACGCCGCGTTCATCGCGGCCTCGGTCTCGGGCAACATCAAGGCTTCGACCATCGCCAAGGAAAAGGCCGCCTACGACGGCGTTCGCGTCAGCTGCGCCGATCCGGGAAGCGTCACGGCTGCCAACGCGCTCGTCGTCGCTGCGACCGCATACGCGACCATATCTCTCGCACTGAAGGAAGCACAATAATGGGTAGCATCTCGAAAGCTCTTGGCGTTCATGCCCGAGGGCACGCCCTGGTACGGCTATCTGGCGCTCTACGCGCTCACGATCGGCCTGCCGGGGTCCTGACCTATCTGGCCCGAAGAACCAGCAGAAAGCATCATCTTGGCCGTCTCTCATCCTCGGGAGCCGGCTCGACCAAGCTACCGACGCCTCCGGCAACAGCGCCAATCAGCCCGACAAGTTCCGTTCCCAGTTCGGGCATACCCATGCCGGCGCCGAAGCCAGTGAGATAACCCACAATTGCGCCGGATAGTAGGCCGAGGCAGCACGCCCACGTTGGCTTGAACGGCAACTCTCCCTCCCCACGGATGCCCTTCTCGTAGTGACCGTACCGCAACCACTGCTCGATTTCACTTACTCCAAATTGAGTAGGGAAGCCTGTTACGGGGGCTTTATAACTGGTTCCCGCAGGGGCGACGTTTATGAACCGTCCGATCGACAGAGATAGGCGACGATCTCCAGCTTCAGCGGATCACGGTCGCCGTACTTCTCCCTGATCCGCTCAAGCTCCTCGATCGCGGCATGTTGCTCGTCTATATCCCCGAGCACGTAGCTTTCATGCCCGACTGCGCAGATGTTGCACCCGGCTTCGATCACGTCGACGACGAATGCGGGGGTCTCGCTGGCGTTCATTTGGCGGCGGTCATTCTCCGTCATGTCAGGTCCTCCGTTGACGTTATGACGAGACCTGCCATGGCCGACAGGAGCAAGAATACTCCCCGGAAATTTTGGGGGCTTGAAAAGAAATGGCCCCGTCGGGCGGCGACGAGGCCATCGGCACTGAGCAAGCTTCACTTCCGGAGGGATTGTGAAGGTGTCACCCTGATCGGGGAAAGGGTTCCACAAAGCCAGAAACGCAAACGGCGGTACTGAGTTCCGTCTCTGCAAAAAAATGGCCCCAAATTGCAGCCAACGGGCCACGAAAGAGCGTGTGCGTCATCTACTCGCACGCACTTAAACGAATGAAGCCCCGCAGGGGATGCGGGGCTTCATCGTGGAAGGTCGTCAAACCATAAAAAACGCAATGCGTACATTAATTCAGTGATCGCACGGCAATGAGAAGTACAACCATGGATTATTTCTGTTGCGCGATCACGGTTGTATCGTCGCAAAAATGGGGACCGATCGCAACCATGCGAAAGAGGTAGTCGCGTAATCAATTTGGGGGGCGCGAACTGCTTTGCTGGCGCTGCGGGGGATTTCATCTTTCGGGCCGCCATCACCGAATAATGCAGGTGCCCGGCCAATCCCGGCAAGAGCGACCCGCACAGCTCGCCAGAGCTAATCCAGTAGCCACAATGCAGGCGATGACGGCGATCTTTCGGGCCATTGGTTCGTTCCAGCTATGGCGTTAACGCGAGGGCGATAAGCCAAGCGGCCAAGGCGATCAGAAGCCAAATCCGAGCGCCCTTGTACCTTTGTCGTCTTGCCCCTTCCCAATCGTAAGACATCAGTGCCTCCCTCTCGGTGGCGCACAATGCACGATTGCACATATGACGAAAAGTCCATTTTCCTCATATACACAGCGCTGCTTGTCTGTTGTCCCTACCACTGGCTAGGACGCAGTCAATGCCGCGTCCCTTCGATCTCCAGTTCTATGTATCGGCCGATGGACCAGAGATAGGCGACGATCTGCAGCTTCAGGTGATCGCGCTCGCCGAATTTGTCGCCGATCCGGTCAAGATCCTCAAGCGCTGCATCCTGCTCCTCGATATCACCAAGTACGTACTTGTCATGCCCTATGGCGGTGATATCGCAACCGGCCGCAATAATCTCAGACACGAAATCCGGTATTTCGCTCGGCTTCATCTTTCGCGGCTTGCTTTGGGCCATATTAATCCTCCTTTGATCGAGCAGGAAGGGTAGGGATTCGGGAGATCCGCTAGGCTATTGCGCTGAAGCGAGAGCGACCAGTCATGCTGCTAAGGCAATCAAAGCCCGAGCCGCGCGTGCCTGTACCGTCGACGCCTGGCACGTTCCCAATCGTAGGACATGAGGTTCCCCCTCTCGGCCGCGCACAATGCCAGATTGTGGGTGGGTGGGAAAGGCGCTTCCTCAGAGGAGCAAAGCGGTCCCCGCCAAAAAGTATGGCCTCGCCGGGGAGAGCGAGGCCATGGGGCACTTTCATGAGTTTCAGATCCGGGCGGATCGTGAAGGCGTCATCCTGATCGGGGGACTCAGGGCTGCCACAGGCGAGAAACGCCGACGGCGTTATTGAGTTCCTGCCTTCGCAAAAAAAAATGGCCCCAAAGTGCGGGGCCGAATTGTGTGCTGTGCCAAGAAGCCCGAGCAGGCGAAAGGGATCACTCGGGCTCGTTCTAAGACTATCACGTGCGGCGACAAATTCCGAGCCCTTTGGAGAATCCTACAAATTGCGCGTCGGGCGAAAGCCTGATCTGATGCGGGCATGACCACGAAGCTTTCAGACTTGAGGCTGAGAAACCCAAAGCTCCTCGGCGAGCTCAAACGACGGGGGTTTGAGACCGTCGATGACATGAAGCACGTTCCCACGACGGACGCGTTGCGGATGAAGGGAATGGGCGCAAAATCGTGGCAGAAAATCTGTGATGCATTGGGCAGAGACCCTGCAAAGACGTGAGGCCTGAAAGCCATTACCGGGCCACCTCCTTCGAAATCAGTTCATTGAACTTCTCGATATTCGCCCGCGGCTATAAAGACTTTGAGCATTCTCTTCACCTGCGTGGAAAAGCTCCTCTACCGCTGCGTCCTGGCGGTGGTATCGCCAATCCGGGCGCTAACTGGGTGGCGATGGCATGTTCGGGAGCGTGTCTAGCCCTGGCTTTTGGGCACGCCGGTTTTGCGCAAGCCCGCCCGACCTCTAGCCTCTCTCGTCGCTGCAACTTGGGTGTCGCTGGGTGATCTGTCCTCAGTTGCTAAGGGAATGCGGGCGGTACCGAACCAGATAGCGCACTCTAGAAGGGAAGTTTCATCCTTGTTCCCAAGCCGGTATTCATCAGCGATGAAGCTTGCTAGGCGGACGGCTCGCTTGCTGAGATGTGGAATGCGAGTTTTGGCACAGGCCGTTTCGAAGACTTTTCGTATCAAGGCAAGATCTCGGGGACCAAGATGTTGAATTGCGAGTTTGGGCGGTATGTGCACTGACACCTCCTATGAATGAAGGGGGTGCGCGTCGAACCGGACTTGGAGGAAGCTCAAAAGGTGAACCTGCGATTGCGCCACCTTCATTCTCCCACCGATTGATGGCTTCCGTTTTCGTTTGGGCTGCAATTTGATTTTGTCCGCCTGGCGCGCCGCTCTTCCCAAGAAAGGCGGTCAGTTGCGCCTTTGTCAGTTCGCCCCGCTGAATGGCGGCCGTCAGGAACCGCGCCAGAGCAAGCTTTTCTGCGCGTTCATCTCTTTCTTTGGCTTCGAGATAACCAGCGGCTTTTAGTATTTCAACCAAAAGGCTGATGTCTTCGGCGTCTATATCTAGATCTGGATCCTTGGAAGACATGCGGCCTCCTTCGCGTGGGGCGGCAGGCGGCCCGCGCTAGTTCTAACGCGCTATACTATGCGCCCAATGGTTCAGAGATTCTACGGGTGTGCTCGGAAAGGCGACTCTAAGAAACGGCCTCGTCGTGGGGGGCGACGAGGCCGGCTACACGACTTCACTAATGGTGAAGCCGTCAGGCGCCTTCAGTCTCCGAAGGGCGGGGATCTAAATGCGCATTAGCTTATATAGGAGGCGTAGAATTCGCTTCCAAGGGCAGGCCAGAAAAAGAATGGCCCCGAAAGGCGATTAAGGGGCCATGAGAGTGTCGTCCTTCTGCCGGGCCGGCAGGATGGAACTCGCCAGCCCACCTATTCAATCTCTGAGGTTGAATAGGTGGGCTGGCTTGATTTTCTCCTCGTAGCCGTCGCATCGTAACCCATGGCCGAGCCCTACCAGCCCCGTTACATAGGACATGCTATCCCTCTATTCGATTGATGAGCATCCAGACCGCCATAGCAATCAACATTAGGTTTTCAGTGAGTGAGATAAGGCCCAACGGGACATTGCTGTCGCCGCCGACGCAAGCACATTTCAGCTTACGGCGGTCAATGTATACGGCCTTGAAAACGGAAATGGCACCAATGGTGCCGACTACGAACGCAACCGGAATTGCAAGCCACAACCATACGCCAGCGATCATCAGGATACCTGCAAGGGCTTCGCCGAAGGGGTAGAGGTAGGCATGAAGCGTTTTCTTATTGGTGCATTTGCCGTCGTCACGGCCATCGGCCTTGCCGGCACTGCGCTTGCGCAGGAATTCACGTTCCGCTTCCAGTCTTCGGACCCGGCGGGCAACCCGAACTTCGAATATCAGAAAGGTTGGACCGACCTCGTCGCCGAGCGCTCCGGCGGCAAGGTGAAGATCGAGCTTCTGCCGGTCGGTTCGGTCGTGGAATATAACGAAACGCTTGATGCGGTTGCAGGCGGCATTCTCGATGGTCAGATCTGCGATTCGTCCTATTGGGCCGGCAAGGATCCGGCTTTCGGCCTGATCTCCAATCCGGTCGGCGCCTGGTCCGATCCGGCGCAGATGATCGACTTCGTGGAGAACGGCGGTGGCAAGGAGATCATGCAGGAATTGCTGGGCTCCTACGGCCTGCATTTTATCGGCGTTTCCACTCCGGGGTTGGAAGCGTTCGTCTCGCGTGTGCCGCTTGATGGTGTCGATGATCTCAAGGGGCTGAAGATGCGCGCCCCGGAAGGTCCGATTGCCAACGTGTTTGCAGCCGCTGGCGCTGCCCCGGTCAATCTGCCGTCCTCCGAAGTCTATACGTCGATCGACAAGGGCGTCGTCGATGCGGCCGATTATTCCGCATTCTCGGTCAATCAGGCGCAGGGCCTCAATGGCGTTGCGAAACATCCGGTGTATCCAGGCTTCCACTCGCTGCCACTCGTCGAGGGTCTCCATGAACATGGCGAAATGGGAAGCGCTGCCGGATGACCTCAAGAAAATCCTTGAGGAAACTGTCAAGGAATTCCAGCAGACCCAGAACAACGGTCTCAAGGCCGCCGACCAGAAGGCGGTGGAGGCGGCCAAGGCCGAAGGCTCGATTACGATCCACGATTGGTCGGCCGAGGAGCGTGCCAAGTTTCGCAAGCTTGGGGTCGCCGAATGGGAGAATATCGCGAAGCGTTCGCCAATGGCCCAGAAGGTGTTCGACACGCTGACGGCCTACCTGAAGGAAAAGGGCTTGCTCTGACCCAACCATGCGGCGGCCCGCTCCGGGCCGTCGTTTTCTCGTGCCGAGGGAGAGGGGCATGACAAGAGACACGTTTTCAGAGGACGCCGGGGCCGCCATGGGCGCCGAGGTCGTCGGGGCCGTTCCCGAAGCCGGCATGCTCGGCCGTCTCATCGAGAAGCCGGCTATGTTTTTGCCGTCGGCATCGTGCTCGCAGCGCTCATACTGCTTGTGGAAGTATTCCTGCGATACGTGTTGAACAGCCCGACGATCTGGGCACATGAGACGACGGTATTCCTTTGCGGCGTCGCTTTCATCTTCGGCGGCCTCTATTGCACCGCCCGCAACACCCATATCCGCGTCGTTCTGCTCTATGATCATTTCTCTCCCCGCGCGCGCCGGATCGCCGACATCGTCATCTCCCTTGTTAGCGCCCTTGCCAGCGGCTTCTTCGCCTTTGCCGCCTATCACATGGTCGAACGGGCCGTGGTCACTCCTTCCGGCGAGGTCCGCCTGGAGACGACCGGTAGTGCCTGGAGCCCGCCGACGCCGGCCCTGATCAAGATCTTTATCCTCTTGGTTATGATCCTGCTCGTCGTTCAGTTTCTGATTCTTGCCGTCAACTACGCCAAGCGAGCTTCAAAGGACTGAACGATGACCGATCTGTTTGATTTCAGCATCAATCTGCAGGCGCTCGGCATCGGTTGGGGCACCCTGCTTATGTTCGTGATGATGGTAGGGCTGCTACTCTCCGGCATGCCGCTCGCCTTTGTCACACTTCTCGTAGCACTTATCTTCGCGCTCGGTTGGTTCGGGCCCATGTCGATCCCGCTCATTACGAGCCGCGTTTATTCCTTTGTGATGAACTTCGTATTCGTTTCGGTGCCGATGTTCGTCCTTATGGCCGCGATACTCGACCGCTCCGGCATCGCACGCGACCTCTTCGATGCCATGAAGCTTTTTGCCGGCCGAATACGCGGCGGCGTTGCGGTTCAAACCGTCTTTGTGTCGGTGATCCTCGCTGCCATGCGCGGTATCATCGGCGGCGAGATCGTTCTTCTCGGCCTTATCGCGCTGCCGCAGATGCTGCGTCTCGGATATGATCGCAACCTGGCGATCGGCGTCGTCTGCGCGGGCGGTTCGCTCGGCACGATGATCCCGCCTTCCATCGTCCTGATCATCTATGGCCTGACGGCGAACGTTTCTATCGGTGATTTGTTCACGGCAGCCTTCTTGCCTGGCTTCATGCTGGCGATGTTCTATGTAGCCTATATTCTCGTGCGCGCCTACTTTACGCCCGGCGTTGTGCCGCCGGTAGATATGACGCCGATCCCAACAGAAGAGAAACTCCGGCTCCTTAAGGGTCTTGCCCTGCCGGTGCTTGTCGTCTTCGTTGTTCTCGGCTCGATATACGGCGGCATCGCGTCCGTAACTGAAGCCTCCGCAATCGGAGTCGGTGGGGTCATCCTTTCGACCATTCTGCGGGGGGAGTTCTCATATAGACTGCTGCGCGATGCGGCGATGCAGACGCTATCGACTGTGGGCATGATCGTCTGGATCGGCATAGGTGCCACGGCCATCGTGGGCGTCTACAACTTGATGGGCGGCGTGAATTTCGTTTCTGGCATGATCACCGGCATTTCCGATAGTCCGACTGTGATCGTGCTGGTGATGATGTTGATCCTGTTCGTGCTGGGCGCCTTTCTGGATTGGGTCGGGATAGCCCTTCTCACGATGCCGATCTTCGTACCGATCATCAAGTCGCTCGGCATGGACCCGGTCTGGTTCGGCGTTCTCTTCTGCATGAACATGCAGGTGTCGTTCCTGTCGCCGCCCTTTGGGCCGGCCGCCTTCTACCTGAAGTCAGTGGCCCCTCCGGGCATTACGCTGGGGATCATCTTCCGGGCTCTTGTTCCGTTCATCATGTTACAGATCCTCGCCGTCTCCATGTTGATCGCGTTCCCGGGCATTACCGGACGATAACTAACCCATATTTCCTTCAATCGTAGTCGATTGACGGTGTCGTTTGGCTGTTATCCGTCAGGACCATACAACTGGCCGGTACGTAGACCTCGCTCCCGAGGAACTGCGGCATTAAAGCCTTAGCCAGGCTCGTTGGGGAGGAGAGCTGGGCGTGACCGTGGTTCCGCCAAGACGAAGAACATCGAGCGGCTCTCTGTTCGTCGAACATAGCTTCGATGCGGAATAAGATCCGAGGGTCTCAGTTATCACAGCGGCTCTGGTTGCCAATGCCTCCAGGTCCAATGTTAACCCTGGAGAATCTAGTCCAAGTGCAACATTGCCGTGTGAAGGGTAGGGCATCACGCGCAGTCTCGCAAATGCGCTATGAAGAGCTCGGCGGGTGTGCGGTAACCCAGGCACTTGCGTGGCAGCGCGTTCAGATGGTGGACGAGCGCGACGAGCTATTGCTGGGTGACGGCGGTGAGATCGGTATCGCTGGGCGTGAAGCGGCGGCTGCGCTTGTTGGCGTTTTTCCACCGCACCTTTCCGCCACGGCGCACTGGGGTCGCAGAACCAGCTCCGCGCGCCGATGCCATCTTCCAAAGCCCTAAAGCGGCGAACTCCGTGCCGCGATCAAAGGTGAAACTCTGCCGGGCAAAGGCTGGCAAAGGTGAGAACGTTTCGATGATCTTGTCCATGATCGGTCTCGAGCGCCGGCTCGGATTCTTGATCATCACGGTGTAGAGGCTTTTGCGCTCGGCCAACGAGATCAGGTTGGCGTTGCCGAAATCACGTTCGAAGATCAACAAGTCGCCCTCCCAATGCCCGAACTGCGAACGATCACCATGAAATCAGGGCGTTGCGATATCCTGCAGGCAGCCGGAAAAGTGCCGTCACGGGGTTTCCTCGAGCTGCGGGGGGCGGCGTTTGCTGCGGCCTTCCGCCAGATGCTGATGGAGTTCCAGCGCCTGATCTTCCTTGCCATAGATGAAGCGATAGATCGTCTCGCTGCAGACCCGCACGGCGCTGACGCCATCGGCGAGCAGACGACCGGCAATCTGTTCCGGTGACCAAGGTGTCTTCAGCTGCTCGATCACAAGCTCGCGCAATTGCGGGTGCCGCACAAGCTTCCTCAGGCGCTGCCGCCGCTCTTTGTGGATGTCGTACGCCAACGAAAGCCCCTTCAGAAAAGGCTCCTGCTTAGCCGAAATTTCTTACCCCCACCTTTTTCCCACTCCCCTTTCATGGCCTGTGGCTTCCCTCATGCCGCAATCTGACATGCTACCCACTTCTGGTTTCGAGTTTCAATCAGTCGCCACGGAGATTTCAAACCGTCACTCCTTGACTTTCAATTGGTCATCGTCGTAGTTTCAAACAGTC
The DNA here is from genome assembly GCF_001427045.1 of Ensifer sp. Root558. Lineage (NCBI taxonomy): Bacteria > Pseudomonadati > Pseudomonadota > Alphaproteobacteria > Hyphomicrobiales > Rhizobiaceae > Ensifer > Ensifer sp. Root558. Next base: position 996,534 of record NZ_LMGC01000001.1, read on the forward strand.
ATCAAAGGAATGAAGCTGTGGCGCTGTATCCAAGGCTCGTTGAGCAACGCGTTGCCGACGCCCTGTCAGACACGCGAGTCGTACTGATCGTAGGTCCCAGACAATCAGGAAAAACGACGTTGGCTAAGAAGATGGCCAACGAGGGGATGGAGTATTACACGCTGGATAATGCAACCATCCTGGACGCAGCGCGACAGGATCCCGTTGGCTTTGTAAGAGGTATGGATCGCGCCATCATCGATGAAATTCAGCGCGCGCCCGAACTGCTGTTGGCCATCAAGGAAAGCGTGGATACCGACCAGCGCCCAGGGCGGTTCCTTCTGACCGGTTCAGCCAATCTCATGACGTTGCCACGCGTGGCAGACTCGCTCGCAGGGCGAATGGAGGTTGTTCGATTGCTGCCGCTTGCGCAAAGCGAGATCAGAACCGCCGGCAGCAGCTTCCTGCGCGACGCCTTCCAAAACGAAGCCAAGGCCGGAGAGCCATTCTTCGGAGACGACCTCATGGCTGCGGTTCTGGCCGGTGGATATCCCGAGGCGCTGGCCCGCAAAACCTTGAACCGCAGACAGGACTGGTATGCGGATTATATCCAGGCGATCGTTCAACGCGACGTTCGCGATGTCGCGCAAATCGAGCAGATTGCTCAAATGCCGCGCCTCCTACGCATCCTGGCAGAGCATTCGGGACAGCTCGTCAACTATTCTGGAATTGGCGCGGCCATTGGGATGAACCACATTACAACGCAAAAATATGTCGGCATCTTCGAGAGCCTGTTCCTCGCTCGAACCGTACAACCCTGGTTTTCGAACAAACTAAAACGCCTCACGAAAACACCGAAAATACATTTCCTCGATTCTGGTCTTCTCGCATCCCTTCGTGACCTCTCTCTCGACCGTCTCCACGGCGACAGGGGTCAGTTCGGGGCATTGCTGGAGACTTTCGTTTTTGCCGAGATCCTTAAACTCGCCAGCGGCGGGCAAACCCGCTTCGAGTTTTCGCATTTTCGAGACAAGCAGCAGAACGAAGTCGATATCGTCATCGAAGATACAAGGGGGCGGATCGTCGGTATCGAAATAAAGGCGGCAGCATCCGTCTCGAATTCCGATTTTTCCGGATTGCGAATTTTGGCCGAAGCATCCGGAGAACGGTTTGTTTCGGGCATGGTCTTGTATGACCACCACAAAGTGGTCCCTTTCGGAGAACGTTTGTCCGCTGTGCCAATATCGGCGTTGTGGCGGTAGCGCGTGAGAATTTCGCTCAGTATTCAGACCCGAGCATTTTTGAGACTTCCAAGGTCTCGATAACCAATAGGCCTCAGGTTCGATTCCCTTCAAGGCGAGGGAATCGTCCGCAGACGCTGAGAAACGTGCCAAGCAGCAAATCGGTCAACCTCCTATGACGGAAGTTGCCTTATCCAATCGTCGAATCCAGCGTGTGGGGCCTGTACCGCCAGACCCGTATTCGGTCGTCCGTCTGATTTCACCGATTGCCTAAGCTCCCGTGCGCTTTGCCTGTACTGCTGTTTGAAGGCGCGGGCGAAATGATCGCCTCTCAAAAATCCGAAGTCGGCCGCAATGTCGGAGATGCGGCGCATATCCCTGGGATTGGCCAAAATAGACCTAATCCGCTCGAGCCGACGGCTCTGGATGTAATGGACAACGCCACCTTCCGTTTCGAACAAGCGATAAAGCGTCCGGCGGGATACGGCGACAATGTTGCAGATCGCAACGATGTTCAGCGTGCTGGCGTCGAGGCGAGCCTCGATATAACGTTTCGCGTGACGCAGTAGCACGAGCTCGAGGCCGGGGCGCGCAGCCCTCCTGAGCGCTTCCAGGAAAGCGGCTGGGCGAAGCCCGGGTTTGCCGCCTTCGTCTCCTCGATCATCGAAAGTGGCTACGATCCAGCGAAGATGGACGGTGTGCGCGCGCGGCTGCGCGAGCTAAGACTTGAACCCTATGATTGCCTCAACCCGGTCCTGATGGATGTGATCGCCACATGGGCAGCCAAGAAGAGCGGCGCGCTCCCCAATTGATCGAAGAGACGCTCTTCAAACTCGATCCGTGTTCGGCTCGTTTGGAACTCGCCAGCTTCCGTAGCATTGTGTGCTCGGCGAAGTTCGCCGAGCACTTCTAAAGCTTGCCGCGTTTATGGACGACGCGGCCGGTGTAGATTGTGTTCCGAGGCGCTGACGGTGCGGGGTGCCAAGAGAGGTCATCAGGCGCAGGATGTCGTCACAGTGCCCACGAAAAAGATCGGCGTCGATGCGGTCACCCGTTACGTTCTGAAGGATGCCATACTGCTTTGCGGGACCGCAGCCATAGAGACATCGCCCATCCCGGTCCACTAGGAAACGACTGACAAGCTCAGGGGTCATTGCCGAAAAAATTGGAACCAATCCGGCCACCCGAAGGTTTGATTTGTGGGTGTCAACACTTCACCCGCTTTCAGAAGCAGCGGGAATCCGATCGGCGCCTTTAGATCCGTCCTTAACGCACTTTCAGCAGTGACCGTTTTGGTCTCGGCGGCGGTCTTTACCCAGCCGGCGAACGCTGAGGACAAGGATCGTTGTCGCGTTGCTTCGGGCGACGACACGAACCAGAAGAATCTCTCAGAAAAACTGGACGATTGCGATGGGGTGTTGAAGCCCCCTCGCGTCGGCGACACTGAAATCAAAACACCGGCGCCTGATGTCGGGAAAACGCGGGTGATCCGCCCCGGCGAATTGCAATAGAGCGTCGCCGATGGCGGGTAAGCCTGGCTCAAAATGCTAAGAGTTCTGTGGCCGCTATATCCGACTAAAGTCGGCTTACGGCGGGCGGCGTGAAACGGCGTTGAGCACCGGGATCCAGCCACAGGCTCTCCAGCGGAGCCGTCGGCGGGTGCAAATCGGACCACACATCCGCCGCCGGCGACGCGGCAATTCCAGATGAAGCCTTCAGCATCCACACAGGAGCCGTCCGGCAGACCTCGCTCAAAACCAGCCGATGCCGGTTCTGAGCCAGCGTGAAATCGAGAGGGGGCCTTGGCGGATTTCGATCCGCCAAGTTTTCTGGCCCTCCATAAGCCGGCGGAGGTTGACACGAAAATCGTATCCGTTATTCTGGATGTATGGATAGCAATACAGCAATCGCGGCGCTTGCCGCACTCGCCCAGTCTACCAGGCTCGAGACGTTTCGACTTCTCGTCCGACACGAACCCGACGGCATTCCTGCCGGCGAACTCGCCCGGCTTCTCGACGTACCGCAAAACACCATGTCGGCGCACCTTGCGACGCTGTCGCGTGCGGGCCTGGTTTCAAGCGAGCGGCAGAGCCGTTCAATTATCTATCGGGCGGACCTTCAGGGGCTGCGCGACCTGACCCTCTTCCTGCTGAAAGACTGCTGCGGCGGCTCGGCGGAACTCTGCGCGCCGCTCATCGCAGAACTCACACCCTGCTGTGCTCCCGAGGTGAAGCTGTCATGAGCGACATCAGGCTAGAGCCAGTCACGGGGAGCGATCCCGAACTGAAACTGGCGCTGTCGGCTTCCGGTCTTCCAACCGAAGACCTCGAAGACACTGGGCGCTCGTTTTTCAGGGCGGTTTCCTCAGATCGAAGCACGGTTGGCTATGCTGGCATTGAGGCGTGCGGTGACGACGTGCTTCTCAGGTCGATAGTCATCTTGCCCGAGCATCGTGGCAAGGCGCTTGGAAAATCGCTGACCAGGGAAACGCTGAAGGCCGTCGATGTAAGCTCGGCAGTCTTCCTTGCGACGACCTCCGCCGCACCGTTCTTCGAAAGGCTTGGCTTCATTGTGGTCGAGCGGGCCGATGTGCCGCCCGCCGTTCTCGCAACCCGTCAACTGTCGGGCATCTGCCCGGCATCGGCAACGATCATGAAACTCGACAGAGCTCCGACCTAACCACGGAACACAACCATGACCGACAAGACTTACAACGTGCTCTTCTTGTGCACGGGCAATTCCGCTCGTTCTATTCTCGCCGAATCCATCCTCAACAAGGAAGGCGGCGGGCGCTTCCGGGCGTTTTCCGCGGGCAGCCAGCCCAAGGGCGAAGTCAATCCACATGCCCTGAAGGAACTGGACGTCCTCGGTTATCCGGCGACTGGCTTCTCTTCGAAGAGCTGGGACGTTTTCGCACAGCCGGGCGCGCCCGAAATGGACTTCATCTTTACCGTCTGTGATAGCGCGCACGGCGAGGCCTGCCCCGTATGGATCGGTCATCCGATGACCGCGCATTGGGGTGTCGAGGACCCCGCGGCTGTGGTGGGTTCTGAGGTCGAAATCCAGCGCGCCTTTGCACAGGCCGCTCGCTTCCTCAAGAACCGCATCATGGCCTTCATCAGCCTTCCGCTGGCATCGATCGACCGCCTGGCGCTCGAAACGAAACTCCGCCAAATCGGCGCGATGGAAGGTTCGACGGCACCCCAGGGAAAGACGGCCTGATGTCTACCTTCGAACGCTACCTCACCATCTGGGTCTTCCTTTGTATCGTCGTCGGCGTCGCCCTCGGTCATTTGATGCCCGGCGTTTTCCAGGTCATCGGCGCGGCAGAGGTCGCGAAAGTGAACTTGCCCGTCGCCATCCTGATCTGGCTGATGATCATCCCGATGCTCATCAAGATCGACTTCCGCTCGTTGGCGCAGGTCAGCACGTATTGGCGTGGCATCGGCGTGACCCTGTTCATCAACTGGGCCATCAAACCGTTCTCCATGGCGCTGCTGGGATGGCTATTTGTGGGTTGGCTCTTCCGTCCGTATCTGCCGGCCGACCAGATTGACTCCTATATCGCTGGCCTCATCATCCTCGCGGCAGCACCTTGTACCGCGATGGTGTTCGTCTGGAGTAACCTGACGCGCGGCGAGCCGCTGTTCACGCTTTCCCAGGTAGCGCTCAACGATGCGATCATGGTCGTCGCCTTTGCGCCGATCGTCGGACTGCTTCTCGGATTGTCGGCTATCACCGTACCGTGGGACACGCTCGTTCTGTCGGTCGTTCTTTATATCGTTGTCCCGGTCATCATCGCTCAGGTCCTGAGAGCGCGGCTGACCGCCGACGGCACGACCAAAGCGCTGGACGCCATGCTGACGAAACTCCAGCCGCTTTCGCTCCTCGCCCTGCTCGCGACGCTTGTTCTCCTCTTTGGCTTCCAGGGCGAGCAGATCATCGCACAGCCGACCATCATCGCACTGCTGGCCGTTCCCATCCTGATCCAGGTCTATTTCAACTCAGGCCTGGCCTATCTCCTGAACCGGATGTCGGGAGAGCGCCATTGCGTCGCCGGGCCTTCAGCACTGATCGGAGCCAGCAACTTCTTCGAACTTGCGGTTGCCGCGGCCATCAGCCTGTTCGGCTTCCAGTCAGGTGCTGCGCTGGCAACCGTCGTCGGCGTGCTCATCGAAGTTCCCGTGATGCTCACGGTCGTCTGGGCCGTGAACCGCACCAAGGGCTGGTACGAGGCAGCTCCCGCTGTCTCCCGGAACACCATCACTGAAAGGACATGACAATGGACGCCACCATCTATCACAACCCCGCCTGCGGCACGTCCCGCAACACGCTGGAGATGATCCGCGCAGCCGGGATCGAACCTGATATCATCGAGTATCTCAAGTCACCGCCGTCGCGCGACGCGTTGGCAAGGATGATCTCCGATGCCGGACTGACCGTCCGACAGGCGATCCGCGAGAAGGGCACGCCTTACGCGGTACTGGGTCTCAACGACCCGAACCTGACGGACGACCAGCTGCTCGACGCGATGCTGAAGGACCCGATCCTCATCAATCGTCCGTTCGTCGTCACGCCGCTCGGCACCAGGCTTGCGCGACCCTCCGAGGCCGTGCTCGACATCCTGCCGGATGCCTTCAAGGGTGCCTTCTTCAAGGAAGACGGCGAGCAGGTCCTCGATCAGGAGGGCAAGCGCGTTGTCTGAAATTTTTCCCGCCTTGCAGGAGCGGCATCTTCGCCAACCTGACATTGACGCGTTGCGTCCGGCGTTCTCGACGCACAAGCCGCGCATCCTGATCCTCTACGGCTCGCTCCGGGAGGTTTCCTACAGTCGGCTGCTCGCGCACGAAGCCAGACGCCTTCTCGAGCGGTTGGGGTGCGAGGTGCGGATGTTCGATCCGAGGGGGCTGCCGCTTCCCGACGAGGCGCCGGTCAGCCATCCGAAAGTGCAGGAGCTGCGCGACCTGTCGCAATGGTCGGAAGGCCAAGTCTGGGTTAGCCCCGAGCGCCACGGCGCGATGACGGGCATCATGAAGGCCCAGATCGACTGGATTCCCCTGTCCCTGGGATCGATCCGGCCGACGCAAGGCAAGACGCTGGCGATCATGGAAGTCTCCGGCGGCAGCCAGTCCTTCAACGCCCTGAACCAGATGCGCGTGCTCGGCCGCTGGATGCGGATGATCACGATCCCCAACCAGTCGTCGGTCGCCAAGGCCTACCAGGAGTTCGACGCCGACGGCCGCATGAAGCCGTCGTCCTACTACGACCGCGTCGTGGATGTCTGCGAGGAACTGGTGAAGTTCACGCTGCTGACACGGGACGCCTCGGCCCACCTTACAGACCGCTACAGCGAGCGGAAGGAGCACGCGGCCGAGTTGGAGAAGCGGGTGTCACTGAGATCGATTTAGTCAAAGGCCATCGGCAATGTTCCGATAGCGGCCATCTTGCAATCGCAATGGCCGCGCCAAAGCGAACCAACGCCTTGTCCGCTTGTGGCGGCCCATTGCAGCCTTTCGAGACGGACCTAGCGCTCATGACGCAAAACTATGCACGAGGCGATATTTCCAATAGGCTATTCAGCAATGGATGACGGGCGTCATCTGAAAGCATTCGTTGCCGAGGCACAAAGTGTGACCATACAGCTTCGATCAACCCTCACCTGTCCCAATTGCGGCCAGGGGGCTACGGAAACGATGCCCACCGACGTCTGTCAGTTTTTCTATGATTGCAATGGATGCGGTATGATGCTCCGGCCAAAATCTGGGGACTGCTGTGTGTTCTGTTCCTTTGGCGACGTGCCTTGCCCGCCAATCCAGGAGGTCAAACATAACAACGGAGCCGCAAGTTGTTGGTTCCTAACGTGGGATGAGAGGCAAGGCTGACATCCGGGCGATAGACAAGCGCCCACGCTGCTCCCTCACGGACGCCGAGGAGTTCTACGATGAGCGAAGACGCCTTCAACATGTCGATCCGCAAGTTCCTGAAAGAAGTCGGTGTCACCTCGCAGCGTAAGATCGAAGAGGCGGTGCGCGGGGGGCAGTTCGGCGGCGAGAAGCTGAAGGTGCGCATGACGCTGACGGCGGAGGGCACTGGTCTCAACCACGTGGTGAACGGTGAGATCGAACTTCCATAGGTCTGGCGAAAGCATGGATCGAAACGCCCAGGCCGATACCCATCAATGAGACCAAGATCGGTCAGGCATCGCGCCCGCACTGAGCCGGAAGCTTCTATCTCCCCACCGAGCCAAGCCTAGAGCCCGCGCACCACTGCCCCAAGGTCGTTCTCGACGAGCATGACGCTGGTCGGACGGACTTCACGTGCGCGACATGAGCAGAACAACTGGCATCCGCACGCCGACGCTGCAATAATTGAGCTTCGTCTAGGGAGGTAATGATGCGGAAGAGTGCGCCGGATTTCAGCCTTGAGGGCAAGGTGACTTTGGTGACGGGCGCGAGCCGTGGCATTGGACGTGCTTGCGCACTTGCCTGTGCTGCAGCAGGCTCAGATATCGTCTTGGGGGTCCGCGATGTCGCAGCGTCAGCGGGCCTGATCGCCGAACTCGAGGGTGCGGGACGAAAGGTTCTCCCTGTTGAATTGGACATTCCCAAGAAGGCCCATATGGCACAAGCCGTCGACGCGGCGGTTTCTGCATTCGGTCGGATCGACGTCCTCGTCAACAATGTCGGCGTGGCCCCGGGCAATCTCGCGGAACTCGTTGAGGAGAAGGACCTTGACGAGATACTCGATGTCAACATCAAGGGCACCTTCCTGATGACACAGGCAGTGGGCCGTCACATGATCGCGCGAAATGGTGGCCGGATCATCAGCATTAGCTCACAGGCCGGTACGGTCGCACTGCGCGGTGAGGCAATCTATTGCATGAGCAAGGCGGCAATTAATCACCTCACGCGCTGCCTTGCAGCCGAATGGGCGCGCTATAATGTCACCGTAAACACCGTGTCGCCGACATTCATCCACACGGATGGTACAGCACCGTTTTTATCCGATGCCGAAAATCGCAAAGCGACGGTCGATCACATTCCACTCGGCCGGATCGGGGAAACCGATGATGTGGTGGGTGCCGTAGTCTTCCTTGCATCGCCGGCTGCGAGCCTGATCACCGGCGCGAACCTGCTGGTGGACGGCGGATGGTCCGTCGCCTGAGGCCACGGGGTCGAGCTCGAAAAGCGCGTCAAATTGATCTAGGGAAGAAATCCTGTCAGCCGTGCCGCCAGACCTTCACGGCTGACAGCAACAAGATCACGGCGAGTGCGGGAAGGAGGATCGAATTCGGGACAATGCCGAGGAGTAGACCGCCGACGAACGTCCCCACCACCGATCCCGCGGCCATGATGAGGACGAACACCCTGTTGCGACCCAGAACCGAAAAGCTCTGGTCGCGGCTGTAGCGGGTAAAGCCTACCAGAATTGTAGGAAGGCTCACCGCCAGTGAGAGGCTACCGGCGAGCTTGATGTCCGCGCCGAAGAGCAGAACCAACGTCGGAATGAGCAACTCGCCCCCGGCGACGCCCAGCAGCGACGCAACGATGCCGATCACGCAGCCGGCGGATATACCGGCGACAATCTGCCAGTTTCCGGTCAGAAGCGGTTGACCCGCCGAGGTGCCGTGGCCAAGCACCAGCACGACGGCGATTGCGACAAGAAGAACGGATATCACCCTGTAGAGGGTCTCAGATTTCAACCGTGTGGCCCATCCTGCGCCGAACCAGGCACCGATCAGGCTTCCTGCAAGAAGGTTCAGTACGATCGGCCAATTCGATGCGATCTGACTGAAAGGGATCGTGCCGGCTCGAAACGGCAGGGCGCAAGACACGACGACAAGGCTCATTGCCTTGTTCAGGATCACCGCCTCGAGGGCCGCGAAATTGAATGCGCCGATGAGCAGCGGCAGACGAAATTCTGCCCCTCCAAGCCCTATCAACCCGCCGAGTGCGCCGATGATGGCGCCGCCGCCGAAAGCGGCCGGATGACTGCGTGACGTCGTGGATTTGATCGTAGTGTTCACGGAGGCTTGGCTTTCATGGCGGTGATCCGCGGACTTTTATGTACGCTCTTCCATTATCGGGCAACGCGGTCGCGACGCACCGATGAGGCGACAGCGACGAACGCCAGGATCCCAAGCGTACCCAGCGCGGCGATCACGAAAAGCGAGAGGGTTGTCCCGAAGTGGTTCATAGCGGCTGCGAACGCAAACGGGGCGGCCGCGCCAGTCGCCAACCTTGCCGCAGCCATCTTGCCCGTGATCGCGCCATAGCCAGCGGACCCGAAGAGATAGAGGGGCAAGCTCCCCTGAGCGATGCTGTTGATCCCTGACCCAAGGCCAAGACAGATGGCGAAAGCCACCGCACCGGGCAGCCAATCACCTGACACCCCGAGTATTACCGCGCCAGTGACCATGAGAGCGGCAGAGACAATCGCAAGCGCGGGCGGCGACAGGCTCTTTCCGAAGACCATGTTGATCAGGCGGCTCATGACCTGGGCCGGACCAAACAAGGAACCGATCAGGACCGCCGCACTGCCAAGTCCGATCGCGCCGAGCATCGGCACCATGTGGGCGAGGATCGCGGCGAGGGTGAAGCCCGAAAGAGAGAAGGCAAAGGAGACCAGCAGCATGCCACGGCGACGCGCCTGGGGTTCGAGAGCGCCGACAACGACCTCGCGGGTTCTTGTCTCGTCCGTCTTGGAACTCAGCCTTCCGGCACGCATGATCCAGTAGTGTAGGGGCATGCAGACGATAAGGTTCAGGACGGCGAACACCAGATAGATTTCCCGCCACGTCAGATATCCGGTCAGTGCCGCGGCGATCGGCCAGAAGATGGTGGAGGCAAAGCCGCCGATGAGTGTCAGATAGGTGATGCTGCGGGACGCGGTGCGAGGTTCGCTTTCGACCAGTGTTGCGAAGGCCGCCTGATACTGGACCATCCCGGAGGACACTTCGAGCAGGACAATCGCAAGGACAAAGAGCGACACAGACGGCGACCATGCACAAAGCACCAGCGTTAACGCCGCAAGGGCCGACCCCAGCGTCATCACCGTTGCCGCACCGATCTTGTCCATGTGCCTGCCGATGAACGGCGCAGACAGGCCGCCGATGAACAGCGAGACCGAGAAGACGGCGAAGACCCGCTCCAGGCTGATGCCAAGGTCTTTGGCCATTCCGGGTGCGAGGATGCTGAAGGAATAGTAGAGAGTGCCGTAGCCGATGATCTGCGTGACACCGAGAGCGGAGACGATGCCCGCCGGAACCTTGATCGTATGCAATGACGTGTTCCTTGACGGGCTATGCTTCGCTTGAACAGCAACTGGCGGATCGCTCGACGGACCCGCGGATGCCGGGATGCCCCGCGCAGCAGTCTTCCATCAGGAAAGTCACCAGATCGGCCAGCGTGTCGTAACTTGCGTTATAGACGATCGAGCGCGACTCCCGGCGTTGGGAGATGAGGCCTGATCGTTCGAGTTCCTTGAGGTGGAACGAGACGTTTGATGGAGAGACGCCCATGCGTTCGGCAATCGCGCCGGCCGCCAGACCTTCAGGGCCGGCGATGACCAGGGTCCTCACGATGGAAAGTCGGGTTTCCTGTGAAAGCGCGGCGAAGGAGGAGAGGGCTTGACGATCATCCATATTTCAATAATCCTTGAATCATTGAAATTGAGGATAGCCACAAATGAGCGCGATCGACAATAGCCAATCCGACAAAACCGATATCTCGCTTGGGGAGTTGCTCGGCAGAGCCGCAGAGACACCGGACCTGCCCTTGGTCTTCCTGTACGACGGAAAGCCCGTGAAGCCCGGCTATCACGTGACCGAGGTCAAGGCTGGCCAGTTCTCCGCGCTTGATTGCGGGGCAAATCCGGAAGCCTGGTCGGAGATTTTCGTGCAGCTGTGGGACATCGAGGAGGGCGAGCGGACCCATATGACGGCCGGGAAGTTCTCGGCCATCGTCCGCAAGGTTTCCGAACGCGTCCGTCTCGACGGCTCCGCAAAGCTGACCTTCGAAGTGAGCGATGGCGTCCGGCCGATGCAGTTGTTCTGCGCGAATGCTCCTGTCGCGGAAGACGGCACTCTCCAGGTCGCGTTGACGCCACGGCCTGCGAGCTGCAAGCCTCGGGACCGTTGGTTGGCCGAGAAAGCCGCTACGGAAGCCTCGTGCTGTAGTTCATCCGCTTCCAAATGCTGTAGCTGAGGTGGGAACCATCCCCAAACGAGATGCCGTCGCCGGCGAGGCGCTCTCAGGGGCGCCCGCCGGAAGCTGAGGTTCTGCCGCCGCATTCGCCGGCTGTGAACAGCCCACCGCCCGAACATCGCCGCAGCATCACCGCGAGCGTGCCCCTTCGCTGAAAAACCGAGAGCTCAGGTCATGTGGCCGGTACTGTCGCGGTCGATATCCTCTCAACAATTCGGGCCTTTTCCACACCATCGCATTCGACCTCAGATCTCTTGACGTCTTGACTCAAAAATAACTAACTAGTTACATAATTGCGTGACGAATGTTCTTGCGAATTGGGAGGTTCGAGTGAAGATTTACGGGATGCAGCATGTGGGGTTCACTGTGCCGAACCTCGAAGAGGCTGTCCGCTTTTTCGAGGTGATCTTCGGAGCGGTGACGTGCCTTGAAACAGGCAAAGTGGAAGCTGACGACGCGTTCATGCTTCGGCGCCTCGGTGTTCCCTCGGGCAGACGGATAGAGAACATCAAGGTTCTAAGGGTCGGGAACGGCACGAACCTCGAGATATTCCAGTACTCCGGCGAGACCGGCGAGGAAGAGCCGCTGAAGCGCAACAGCCAGACCGGTGGCTTTCACTTAGCCTTCGAGGTTGACGACTGCGAACGCGCGGCAGAGCGGCTTCGTGCCGCCGGCGTCGATTTGCTTGAAGGGCCGACTCTTGTCGAAAGCGGCGCGATGGCCGGGCTTACCTGGCTCTATCTCAAAGCTCCCTGGGGGCAGTTTTTGGAGATCGTCAGCATGCCGGGACCGCTCGGATACGAAAGCGCTGGCGGTCCACGGCAGTGGTCGCCCGTCAGCGGCAGCTAACTCCCGGCCGTAGTCGCTGCATCTCAAGCGGCCAATCAAAATCAAAGACATGAGAACCCCTGGCCAAAAGCCGGAAAGGAAAGCCGTGCCTCAAGAAATCCTGATAAGCACAAAGCAGACATTTGTGCTCGGCAACTACGAAGACGGTGCGCTACTGCCCGGTCAGATCCGTGGGCGAACGCTCTGTACTCTGATCAGTCAGGGCACGGAGCTTGGCTGGGCCAACGGTGACGTGTTTCCCATCCGGCCGGGCTATGCGGCTGTCTTTGAGGTGACCGAGATCGGAGAGGATGTCGATGGCGTCAGCGTCGGTGACCGGCGCTTTGCAATGGGGCAGCATCGTTCCACGCAGACCCACGATGCCCGACACACTCTGGCGTTGCCGGATGGATTGGCCCCGGATCGCGCCGTTCTCGCCCGCTTGATGGGGGTGTCGATGACGAGCCTGATGACGACGAAGGCGCGTCCGGGTGACCGCGTGGTCGTTTCGGGGGCGGGGCCGGTTGGCTTCCTGGCTGCGCACCTCTTTGCGATCGGCGGCTATCGCGTGACGGTGGTCGATCCGGATCCGGTCAGGCGCGCTCAGGCCGGTCGAAGCGGAATTGCGGATTGCCGAGCGTCTATAGGCGACGCATCGGACCTGACCGGAAAAGTCGCCCTCGTCGTCGATTGTTCAGGTCATGAGGGTGCCATCATCGATGCTTGCCGTCTTGTCCGCAAGCTTGGTGAAGTCGTCATGGTTGGTGTTCCCTGGAGGCGGGCAACCGAATTCTCTGCGCACGAACTCATGCAGGCGGTCTTCTTCAACCTGGTGACGCTGCGCTCAGGCTGGGAATGGGAGGTTCCGATGCTCGGTCGCGACTTCGTTTGGGAAGAACTGCTCGAAGGGTACAACAATGCACCGCATAGCGTCTTCGGTGGCTTCTCGCGCGCGCTCGAATGGCTGTCTGAAGGCCTGATAGAGGTCGAAGGCCTGATCCGCCACGTGACGCCAGACGATCCCGCGTCACTCTATTCGGACATTGCGCGGCGCGCGATTGAGCAGCCCTTCATCGTTATCGATTGGGCCTAGCCCAAGCGCCGGGCCGATGCCCGGCTATCGTTCGTGTATGTGCCTGGCGCGACGCGTTAGGCACATACCAGCCGCATGATGGTGTCGACGTTGAACTGCAGGCGTTCGTCAATCGCTTCCTTGGCCATGAGATCACGTTCGAAAATGATCGATCCGGTGAAACGGTTGGTCAGGTAGTAATAGCCGATCGCTGCAATGGTGATGTTGAGCTGCACAGGGTCGACGCCCGACCGAAACACGCCCTGTGCCGCGCCGCGTTCGAGAATATCGCCGACCATGTTGACGAACTTGCGGCTGGCGGCCTTGATGACCTCGGACTTCTTCAAATGCTTCGCGCGGTGAAGGTTCTCGCTGTTGACCAGCGTGATGAACTCCGGGTTCTTCAGATAATATTCCCAGGTGAACTGGACGAGTTTGGCAAGCGCCGCCTTCGGTTCCAGGTCGTCGAGCTTGAGTTTTTGTTCAGCCGTTCGGATGTCGATATAGGCATCTTCGAGAACGGTCTGGAACAGCCGCTCCTTGCTCTCGAAATAGTGGTATATCATCCGCTTGTTGGCGTTGGCCTTCTCGGCGATCACGTCGACCCGCGCGCCTCCCAAGCCATTCTTCGCAAACTCTTTCTTGGCCGCGTCCAGAATGCGCGCCTTCGTTGCCTCGGCGTCTCTGATGCGTGGCTTTCGGGCTGATTTTTCCGTGTCTTCGTTCGTGATGCTCAAAGCCCTTCCTCCGTCGCCCTCGCGCCTGCTGCGCTGAAAGTCATACACGCCGGAAAGCTGATCCGTCAAAGCGGTTCGTCAGGTCGGTCGGCGCCTGTGCCCATTAAAAGCACTTGACTCGGGGTTTTGTAAAGAAGTAACTAGTTAGTGCGTTAAGTGGGACTGACGAGGCCGGAGGAGGCCAGGGCGACAAGCGTGCGCCGCCACCTGCGAACCTGCATTTTCAACCCGTGTGGGACGGGGAACGCTCACCGAGGATATGGGAGGATTGGCATGTCGACCTTTATTAAGAATTTTATCGAACGCGAGACGGTAAGCCGTCGCAACTTCTTGTTTGCCGCTGCAGCCGGCGTTGGCGTCATGACGGTGCCGATGGCGTTCGGTCGCGGCACGGCGCAGGCAGCGCTCACGGATCCGGCAATTGCCTGGAGCTATCGCGACCGGGCGTCTGCCTACTGGAATTCGGTCGTTTCCGGGGGCGAGGCTTTCGTGGAATCGCTCGGCAAGCCGAAGAGCGCACTCGTCAGCCTGATCAACGAGGGGTCTACGGAAAAGTCGCTCGCCGACATCAAGGCGTTTCTCGCCAAGAACAACGGCAATTGCGCGATCGCCTGCGATGCAAACGACAGCCCCAACGCCAGACCCGTTGTCGAGGCGGTTCAGGCAGCGGGCGCCTACATTTCAACGATCTGGAACAAGACCGACGACCTGCATCCTTGGGATTTCGGCGACAACTACGTTTCCCATATGACCTGGTCGGATGAGAAGCCTGCTGAACAGACCGCGCGGATCCTGTTTGAGGCGATGGGTGGTGAAGGTGGTGTGGTGCACCTCGGTGGAATCGCCGCCAACAACCCGGCAGTCGAGCGCCTGAACGGCCTCAAGAACGCACTCAAAGATTTCCCGAACATCGAGTTGCTCGATGCGCAGCCGGCCGACTGGGACACGCAGAAGGGTGCGGCCCTCATGGCGTCGTTCCTGACCCGCTACGGCGACAAGATCAAGGGCGTACACTGCGCCAACGACAACATCGCCTATGGTGTCATCGAGGCCCTGCGCGCCGAGGGTATCGAGGACATGCCGATCGTTTCCTATGACGGCAATCCGGAGGCCGTGCAGATGGTAATGGACGGCAAGCTCCTGGCGACCGTCTTCACCAACCCGCACTGGGGCGGCGGCATCAGCGCGGCACTCGCCTATCACGCGGCGATCGGCAGCTTCAAGCCGTCCGAAGAGCCGAAGGAACACCGCGAGTTCTACGGCCCGACGATCCTGGTCACGGCCAAGGATGCCGCCGAGTTCAAGGCGAAGTATCTCGACTCCGTCCCGACCTACAATTGGACGGATTTCTGGGGGCCGTCCAACGGCCAGATCCAGTACTGAACATTCGACCAGCTGGGCGGCAGCCTGTGTGCCGCCGCCCCGTTCCCCTTGTGAGTTTCTAAAAGAGGGGTGTCTGACGTGACACGTCGCCTATCGCGCGAAACCTTGATCAAATGGGCGCCGCTTCTGGTGCTGATTGCGCTGGTGATCTTCTTCACCGCGCTCAACCCGACTTTCTTTTCCTCGCGGAACTTCGCCCGCATCGCGATTGCGGCAGCTCCGGCACTCATGGTTGCCGTCGGCGTCACCTTCATCATCGTCATGGGATCGATCGACCTCTCGATGGAGGGAACGGTCTCCCTCACGGCCGTGGCCTTTGCGTTCATCTTTGCCCATTTCGGTGGCTCGCTCGCCCCTTCCGGTTGGGTCGCCATTCCGCTTGTTCTCCTTCTCGGCGGCGTGATCGGACTGCTAAACGGGCTTGTCCATGTGAAGCTGAAGATACCGTCCTTCATGGCGAGCCTTGCCATGGGCTTCGTCGGGACGGGGGCCGCGATCCTGCTCACCGGCGGTGACATCGTCAAAGTAAGCGACGCGACCTTTCGGGGCCTGCTGACGGTGCGTTTGTTGGGTTTCCCGCTAATGGTCTACGTCGCTGCCTTCTTCCTCGTCGTTGCCTGGTTCATTCAGACCCACACCACGCTTGGCCGCAACTTCTACGCGGTTGGCGGCGGTGAGGATCTCGCGCATGCCTCGGGCCTCAATGTTACCCGCGTTCGCGTGACCGGTTTTGCGCTTGCCGGCTTCTTTTACGCCATTGCCGCAATCCTCGTGGTGGCGCGCATCGGCCAGGCGGAATCGGTGACCGGTGCGAACTTCATGTTCGTCTCCATCACGTCGGTCGTTGTCGGTGGCGTGGCGCTCTGGGGCGGCATCGGCGGCGTCTGGAACGCACTTGTCGGCGTGCTGATCGTGAACGTCATCGACAATGGCATGGTCGTCATCGGTCTGCCCGACTTCATCCAGGACGGCATGCTCGGCCTGCTCGTCATTCTTGCCGTCGTGCTTTCGACCGACCGCAAGATGCTTTCCTTCGTCAAGTGAGGCACGCCATGTACGAGCTCAAGGCTGTCGACAAGAAATTCCCCGGCGTTCACGCGCTAAAGGCAATCGACTTCCACATCAAGCGCGGCGAGATCGTCGGACTTGTGGGGGAGAATGGCGCCGGCAAATCCACCTTGATGAAGGTGATCTATGGCGCCTACCAGCCCGATGGCGGCAAGGTCCTCATCAACGGAACGCCCGTTCGCTTTGCCAATCCGCGCCAGGCGATGGAGAAGGGCATCGGGATGGTGTTCCAGGAGCAGTCGCTGATCCCGAACCTGACCGTCATGGAGAACATCTTCCTCGGCTATGAACGACAGTTCACCCGCTTCGGTGTCGTCGACTGGAAGGTTATGGCGAAAGCCGCACGCCGTCAGCTTGCCAAGGTGAAACTCGATATCGATCCGGCGATGGTGACGTCGAAGCTTTCCTTTGCCCAACGTCAGCTCGTCGAGCTCGCCAAGGTGTTGACGCTCGAAGAGCGCGTGGAGGGGGATCTCGTCATCCTGCTCGACGAGCCGACCTCGGTTCTGTCAAAGGAAGAGGTGCAGCTGCTGTTCAAGCTTGTGCGGGAACTGGTGACGCGGGCCTCGTTCATCTTCGTCTCGCATCGCATGGACGAGGTGATGGAACTTTCCGATCGCATCTACGTGATGAAGGATGGTGAGGTCGTGGACGTCGTCGACCGTGGTGCTGCCCCGGCCGAGGCCATCCAGCACAAGATGGTCGGTCGCAATGTCGACAAGCAATATTACCGCGAGCATCTGCAAAAGCCGTTCGACGCCGCAAAGGCACTCGTCGAGATGGACCAGGTGGGCCTTCCTGGCCGCATCCAAGACATCTCGCTCAAGCTGCATGCCGGTGAAGTGCTTTGTCTTGTCGGTACGGAAGGTTCGGGGCGCGAGGCAATCCTCAGGACGATCTACGGCATGCTGACGCCGAGCACCGGCCGTCTCCGCATCAAGGGAGGCGATGCGACCGATCTTTCACCGCGGCACGCGGTTTCTCGTGGCGTCGGCTATGTGCCCCGCGAGCGCAAGATCGAGGGCATTGTTGCTGGCATGAACGTCTACGAAAACATGACGCTTTCGCAGATGAAACACCGCTCGAAAGGTGGTGTGCTGCGCGTCGGCGAGGAGCGGGCGCTTGCCCGTGAATGGATCAAGAAATTGTCGATCAAGGCCCATTCCGAGTTTGCGGATTGTGGCAATCTTTCAGGCGGAAACCAGCAGAAGGTGGTTCTGGCCAAGTGGCGTTCGGCCGGTTCCGACATCATGCTGCTCGACCATCCGACGCGCGGTCTCGACATCGGCGCCAAGGAAGATGTCTACGACATGATCCGCGCCATGAGTGCGGCGGGCGTCGGCATCGTGCTGGTTGCCGACACATTGGAAGAGGCAATCGGCCTTTCGCACACCATCATCGTCGTCAAGGACGGGCGCATCCAGAAACAGTTCGCCTGCGAACCGGGTTCCAAGCCCACGCCCTATGACCTTTTGCACTACATGATCTGAGGGACCAATGGATATTCAGCGCCTCAAACCGCACCTTCCCTGGATAACGCTCCTGGTGCTCGTCGCCGTCGTCGGCATCACCGATCCCGGTTTCCTGCGACCCACGAACCTTCTCGGCATTGCCGGCGACATCGTGCCACTCTTCATCATGGCGCTCGGTCTCACTTTCGCCATCTATATCGGCGGCATCGACCTGTCGGCCCAGTCGATGGCGAACATGGTGACGGTCATCGCCTCGGTTTACCTTGCCTCGCTCGGTGCCTGGGTTGCCGTACTTTGCGTCGTTGCCGGCTTTCTCCTTGGCACGCTATCCGGCTTTGTGACGACACGGCTTTTCGTGCCGTCCTTCATCTCCACGCTTGCGGTCGGCGGCGTTGCGTTCTCGGTTGCGCAGTGGCTTTCGGGTCAGCGCGCGCTCAACATGGACGCCGCTCAGCGCAACGAAACCTTCGGCTGGATGATTGGTCATACTTGGGGCGTCCCCAACGAACTCTTGATTGCCGCGGGGCTCGTGGCCCTCTGCCTCTTCATCGAACGGCGCACGACGCTCGGCCGCGTTTTGAAGGCGGTCGGTGCCGGCGAATTGGCCGCCGCCGCGTCCGGTATCGATGTTGCGCGCTACAAGATCCTTGCATTCGCGATCTCCGGTGCACTTGCGTCCATTGCCGGCCTGCTCTTTGCGGTCAAGCTCTCCGGCGGCGCACCGACGATCGCCAATGGATTCCTGTTGCCGGCAATCGTTGCCGTGCTGGTCGGTGGCACGCCTTTGACGGGCGGTGTCGGCGGCGTGATGAACACCGTGGTCGGTACTTTGATCGTTGCGGTCATCCGATCGTCGATGCTGTATTTCGAGATCGACGCGACCCGGCAGCAGATCGTCTTCGGCGTCGTGTTGATCATTGCCATTGCCCTGACGATCGACCGCGCCAAGCTGCGCACCGTGAAGTAGGAGAGTTGCAATGACGACCATGCGCGCCGCCGTGCTCACTGCCCCGAAACGCTTCGAGGTTCGGGAGGTCGCCATGCCGATCGTCGGACCGGACGATGTGCTCGTCCGGGTCGCGCGCACGGGCATCTGCGGTACGGACATTCATATCTTCAACGGCCACTACGCGGCTGACCGGCTTCCGCTCGTCCCAGGACACGAGTTCTGCGGAACGATCGCCCAGCTTGGCGCCAACGTCCGCCATCTTGCGGCCGGAGCACGCGTGGTGGTCGATATCAACATCGGCTGCGGCAGCTGCTATTGGTGCCGTCGCAACGAGGTTCTGAACTGCGCCGAGGTTACGCAGGTCGGTATCGGTCGGGACGGCGCCTTTGCCGAATATGTAGCGGTTCCGGCGCGACTGGCGATCCCGGTTCAGGCTGATATCGCCGATGCGGTGCTTGCGCTCACGGAGCCGGTCGCCTGCGTCGTTCGTGCGGCGCGCAAGGCGCGGGCGACGTTCGGCCAATCGGTCCTCATCTTCGGCGCCGGACCGATCGGAAACCTGCATGTGCAGATGATGCGCCTTGTCGGCGCGGCGCCGATCATTGTCGCCGACCTTTCGCCAGACCGTTGCCGCATGGCGATCGAGGCCGGGGCGGATGCGGCGGTGTCGGATCCAACCGAACTGAAAGCCGTGGTTCACAAGAGGACCGGCGGACGCGGGGCGGATCTCGTGATCGAGAGCGTCGGCAACCGGAAGCTCTACGAACAGGCATTCGATCTTGCGCGACGCGGCGGCCATGTCGCCTTTTTCGGCATCACCCCGCCCGGCGAGACCGTAGCTCTCGACAGCCTGCGAACGGTGTTGGAAGAAGGGAGCCTCAAAGGTTCTGTTGCCGGGATGGGCGAGGATATGCACGACGCACTCACGCTTCTGTCGCATGGCCGGTTCCGCACGCAGGATTTCACCAAGGCAAGCTATCCGCTGGAGGCCATTCAGGAAGCCTTCGAGACGATCGGCGAGCGGCCGCAACACCTGAAGACCCAGATCGCCATCGCGGCGTAAACTATCGAAGTGGAGGTACCAGATGGACCAGACGAAGACGTTTCTTGCTCCCCCGTCCGCAGCGCGCAGCTTCGGGTTCTTCATCGACGGGCAGTGGAAAGAAGGGACCGACCACTTCGAACGCGCCTCGCCAGGCCATGGTACGCCGGTCACGCGCACCGTTCGCTGCACGATCGATGATCTGAACGCGGCGGTAGCTGCGGCGCGCAATGCCTTCGAGGACCGCCGCTGGTCCGGGCTTTCCGGGGCTGCGCGCGCCAGCGTTCTCTTGCGCGTCGCCGAAATCCTGCGTCGCCGCCGGGACGAGATCGCCTATTGGGAGACGCTCGAAAACGGCAAGCCGATCTCGCAGGCGCGCGGCGAGATCGATCATTGCATTGCCTGTTTCGAGGTCGGCGCCGGTGCCGCCCGCCTCCTGCACGGCGACAGCTTCAATTCGCTCGGTGACGACCTGTTCGGTATGGTGCTGCGCGAGCCGATCGGTGTCATCGGCCTGATCACGCCCTGGAACTTCCCGTTCCTGATCCTGTGCGAGCGCGTGCCTTTCATCCTGGCGTCCGGCTGCACCATGGTGGTGAAGCCGTCTGAAGTCACCTCCGTGACCACGCTGCTTCTGGCCGAGGTTCTGGCGGAAGCCGGCCTGCCTGCCGGCGTCTACAATGTCGTCACCGGTTCCGGCCGCTCGATCGGGCAGGCGCTTGCCGAACATCCTGACGTCGACATGCTTTCCTTCACGGGATCGACGGCCGTTGGGCGCTCCTGCGTCCACGCTGCCGCCGACAGCAACTTCAAGAAGCTGGGCCTCGAGCTCGGTGGCAAAAACCCCATCATTGTCTTTGCCGACTCCGACCTTGAGGATGCCGCTGACGGCGCCGCTTTCGGCATCAGCTTCAACACCGGACAATGCTGCGTTTCGTCGTCGCGCCTGATCGTCGAGCGTTCTGTCGCGGCGGAGTTCGAAAAACTCCTGGTCGAGAAGATGAAAAAGATCCGGGTCGGCGATCCCCTGGACGAAGGCACCCAGGTGGGCGCCATCACCACTGAGGCCCAGAACGCCACGATCCTGGACTATATCGCCAAGGGCAAGGCGGCAGGCGCCAAGCTTCTCACTGGTGGCGAGACGATCGATCTTGGCCACGGCCAGTACATCGCACCGACGCTTTTCTCCGGCGTTTCCCGCGACATGGCGATTGCGCGCGACGAGATTTTCGGCCCGGTTCTGTGCTCCATGCATTTCGACACGGTCGAGGAAGCCATCCAGCTCGCCAATGATACGGTCTACGGCCTGGCGGCGAGCGTGTGGACGAAGAACATCGACAAGGCACTGACCGTGACACGGAAAGTGCGTGCCGGCCGCTTTTGGGTCAACACGATCATGGCGGGTGGCCCTGAGATGCCGCTCGGTGGTTTCAAGCAGTCCGGTTGGGGCCGTGAGGCCGGCGTCTACGGGGTTGAGGAGTATACGCAGGTGAAGTCCGTTCACGTCGAGATCGGCAAGCGTTCGCATTGGATTGCATGATGTCGCAAGGCTATGATTATGTGATCGTCGGAGGCGGTTCCTCCGGTTGCGTATTGGCGGCGCGACTCTCTGAAAATCCGTCGGCGCGCGTCTGCCTCATCGAGGCCGGCGGGCGCGACAGTCATCCGCTGATCCACATGCCCGTCGGCTTTGCCAAGATGACCGCCGGTCCGTTGACCTGGGGACTGAAAACCGCGCCCCAGAAACACGCCAACAACCGTGAAATCCTCTACGCCCAGGCAAAGGTGCTCGGCGGTGGCTCCTCGATCAATGCGGAGGTGTTCACGCGTGGGCATCCTGGTGATTACGACCGCTGGGTCGAGGAGGGGGCTGACGGCTGGGGGTTCAAGGATATCCAGAAGTACTTCCTGCGCTCCGAGGGCAATACGATCCTCTCGGGCACATGGCACGGAACGGACGGCCCGCTCGGTGTGTCGAACATTCCCGAGCCGCAGCGCATGACGCGCGCCTTCGTGCAAAGCTGCCAGGAACTCGGCATACCCTACAATCCTGATTTCAATGGTCCGCTCCAGGAAGGATCTGGCGTCTACCAGACAACAACCCGGAACAACCGCCGTTGCTCTGCAGCGGTCGGTTATCTCAGGCCGGCCCTGAAGCGCAAGAACCTCACGGTCATCACCGGGGCGCTCGTGCTGCGTGTCGTCTTTGAAGGGCGACGCGCCGTCGGCGTTGACTATCAGGTCGATGGCAAGCGGATGACCGCGCGCGCCGACAGCGAGGTGCTCTTGACCTCGGGTGCGATCGGCACGCCGAAGCTGATGATGCTTTCGGGTGTGGGTCCTGCCGCGGCACTTCGCAGCCACGGCATCGATGTGATCCAGGATCTGGCCGGCGTCGGCGAAAACCTGCAAGACCATTTCGGCGTCGATATCGTCGCGGAGTTGAAAGATCACGACAGCCTCGACAAGTACAACAAGCTGCATTGGTCGATCTGGGCGGGTCTTCAATACACACTGTTTAACTCCGGCCCAATCACCTCCAACGTGGTTGAGGGCGGGGCATTCTGGTACGGCGACAAGACGAGTCCCTATCCGGATCTGCAGTTCCATTTCCTCGCCGGCGCCGGCGCGGAAGCCGGCGTGCCCAGTGTGCCAAAGGGTTCCTCCGGCATTACGCTCAATTCCTACACGTTGCGCCCGAAGTCGCGTGGGACTGTCACTCTTCGCTCAGCGGACCCGCGCGATCTTCCGATCATCGATCCGAACTTCCTTGCCGACCCCGAAGACGTGAAGATCTCGGTCGAAGGCGTCAAGATCAGTCAGGAGATCTTCGCTCAGCCTTCGCTGGAGAAGTACATCAAGATGAGGCACTTCCCGAGCCGGGATGTCCGCACGGAAGCGGACTACGTCGCCTATACCCGCCAGTACGGCCGCACATCCTATCATCCGACGTGCACGTGCAAGATGGGGCGCGACGAGATGTCGGTGGTCGATCCGCAACTGCGCGTGCACGGGCTTGACGGCATCCGCATCTGCGACAGTTCCACCATGCCGAGCCTTGTCGGGTCCAACACCAACGCGGCAACGATCATGATCGGGGAAAAGGCCGCAGACATGATCCGCGGCAATGCCTGATCAGGCTGGCCGATCGTAAAAAAAAGGGCGGCTCGTGGGCCGCCCTTTTTCTATCAGTCCCATTCAGGAACCCAGGGAAGTTGTCCTGGTTTGATGATGCGGTAACCGGTGGCCGTCAGCGCGTCGATCCTTTGCATGTCGATAGACGAGAGAGTGAAATCCATGATCTCGAAGTTCGCGCGGATGTTTGCCGGCTTGGTGGACATGGTATTGAGCGGAACGCCTTTCTGGATAATCCAGCGCAGCGCCACTTGTGCTGCGGACTTGCCGTAGGTCTCGCCGATCTCGGAAAAAAGGCCGTGTTTGAAGATCTCTCCACGGGCGATCGACGCATAGGAGGTGATCGGGATTCCTGTTTCCGCGGCGGCCGCGAGCAATTTCTCCTGGTTGAGTAGCGGGTGGAATTCCACCTGATTGGTCACGAGCGGAACGTCGACGATGGACCGCGCTTCCCGCATCATGGCCGCCGTGTAGTTCGACACGCCGACAGATCTCGTCAGCCCTCGTTCCAGCGCGGATCGAAGCATGCGCAGCGAGGGGGCGATCTCTCCGTTGGCCGGCGGCCAGTGCAAGAGAAGAACGTCGACGCAATCGGTCTTCAGGGCTCGAAGGCTCGTCTCGACCGAGGGGAGAAACGTCTCGTCCGTGTAGTTGTCCGGATGCACTTTCGTGGTGATGCAGAGTTCAGAACGGGGAACGCCGCATTCCGCCAGTGCTTCGCCGGTGTCAGCCTCGTTCCCATACATCTGCGCCGTATCGAAGGCACGATAGCCGACGTCGATAGCGGCCTCGATCGCTCGTCGCAGTTCGTCCCCCTTCAGCGGGTACGTGCCAAAGCCGCGCTGAAAGCTCCTCTGGAAGTAGATGTTCATGCCTCCCCCTTGGTCGATTGCCGAGCTGGCGTCGAATGCCGGTCATTCGAAAATCGCGCCGGCCGGCTTGTCTTGTCGCGAATTAACATATAACTAGTTAGTTACTTCAGGCAATGAAAAACGGAGGATCAGGCGATGAAGAAGGTGAAGAGCGCGCAGGAGGCGGTGCGGCTCATCAAGGATGGCTCGGTCGTCGCCGTGAACTCTTCGTCCGGCCTTTGCTGCCCCGATGCGGTGTTGAAAGCGCTCGGCGAGCGCTTTGACAGCGAAGGCCATCCGCGCGGCCTCACCTCCATTCACCCGATCGCCGCCGGCGACTTTTTCGGGACGCGCGGCGTCGATCACATCGCCAAGCCCGGAATGCTGGTGAAGATAATCGGCGGCTCCTATCCCTCCGGGCCAAGCAACGCCGAGCCGCCGCTCATCTGGCAAATGATCCTGAAGGAGGAACTCGCCGCCTTTAACGTGCCCTCCGGCATCG
This sequence comes from Ensifer sp. Root558, assembly GCF_001427045.1. Lineage (NCBI taxonomy): Bacteria > Pseudomonadati > Pseudomonadota > Alphaproteobacteria > Hyphomicrobiales > Rhizobiaceae > Ensifer > Ensifer sp. Root558. Next base: position 1,020,998 of record NZ_LMGC01000001.1, read on the forward strand.
TCTTCGACATGCTGCGTGAAGGTGCTGCCAAGCGTCCGGGCGTGCTGACGAAGGTGGGGATGGAGACCTTCGTCGATCCCGAACAGGATGGCTGTGCCATGAATGACCGCGCGCGGGCTGAACCGATCGTCAAGCGCGTGTCGTTCGAGGGCGAGGACTGGCTGCATTTTCCGGCCATCCGCCCCGATGTGGCGATCATTCGCGCAACGACCGCCGATGAGAAGGGCAACCTGACCTTCGAACAGGAAGGGGCGACGCTCGGCGCGATGGAAATGGCACTCGCAGCCCGCAATTCCGGCGGTCTTGTGATCGCTCAGGTCAAGCGGGTGGCGGCAAGTGGCACCCTTCGTCCCCACGATGTGCGCGTGCCCGGCATCCTCGTCGACATCATCGTTGAGGCGCCGGATCAGCTGCAGACGACGGCAACGCCCCACGACCCGGCGATCTCGGGCGAGCTCTTCCGGCCGCTCGAGACGTTTCGCACGCCGGCGCTGGACGTCGGCAAGGTGATTGCTCGACGTGTGGCGCAGGAGCTCGAGGATGGCTGGGCAGTCAACATTGGCTTCGGCATATCAGCCAACGTGCCACGGATACTCATCGAGGAAGGGCATCACGGCAAGGTCACCTGGGTGATCGAACAGGGCGCTGTCGGCGGTGTTCCATTGCTCGACTTCAAGTTCGGCTGTGCATCCAACGCCGAGGCCTTCGTCGCCTCGCCGCATCAGTTCTGTTACTTCCAGGCGGGCGGATTTGACTGCTCGCTGCTGTCCTTCCTGGAAATCGACGCCGAGGGCTCGGTCAATGTCAGCCGTCTCGCAGCCACCCCGCACCGCACCGCCGGCGCCGGCGGCTTCGTCGACATCACGTCGCGCGCAAAGAAGATCGTGTTCTCCGGCAATTTCAATGCCGGCGCCAAGATGCGCGTCGACGATGGCCGGCTGGTGATCGACAAGGAGGGGCGCATCGCCAAGTTCGTGCCGAAGGTCGATCAGGTGAGTTTCTCCGGCAAGCGCGCCCGCGCTCAAGGGCAAGACATCAGCTACGTCACGGAGCGCTGCGTCATCCGTCTCGACAGCGAGGGGCTCGTTGTCACCGAAGTTGCGCCGGGTCTCGACCTTCAACGGGACGTGCTTGATCAGGCGGCAACGCCCCTTCGGGTTTCAAAGACGCTGAAGCGGATGGATGGCGCCCTGTTCCGGCCCGAAGCCATGGGGCTTTCGCTGTGAGTGATGCGCGGATTGAACTGGTCGTCACTGATCGCATCGCGCGGCTGACGCTCCGTCGTCCGGAGAAGCTGAATGCGATCGATGCGGATATGGTGGACGCGCTTTTACAGGCCTGTCGCACCATCGAGCGTTCAGACGCGGTCGTGGCCATCCTCTCTGGCGAGGGCGAGAGATCATTTTGTGCAGGTGGTGACATCGACGCATGGAGCAGTCTCGATGCCGACAGGTTCTCCCGTCGCTGGCTGCGTGATGGCCACGACGCCTTCGATGCGCTGGCGCGCCTTTCCGTGCCGCTGATCGCCGTCTTGAACGGGCATGCACTCGGCGGCGGATTGGAACTCGCCGCCTGTGCCGACCTGCGCATAGCCGAGGCGCATGTGAAGATTGGCCAGCCGGAGCCGGGGCTTGGCATCATCCCCGGATGGTCGGGCACGCAACGCGCCTCGCGCCGGTTCGGAGCCCAGCTGGTGCGACGCATGGCGCTTTTCGGCGAGGTCTACGGTGCCGGGGAGGCGCTGTCGCTCGGGCTTGTCGACAGGGTGGTTGTAAAAGGCGAGGGGCTTGCCGCTGCACAAGTCGCTGCCGAGCGGGTGCTGCAACGTTCGCCGCGGGCGACGGAACTCACCAAGATGCTGATCAATGCGGCCGAGGGTGAAGAGAGCGAACGCGTGGTTGAGGCGCTTGCTGGCGCGGTGGCAGCAGCCTCGAGCGATCTAATGGAGGGGCTTGCGGCCTACCGTCAGAAGCGTTCGCCAAAGTTCAACCGATAGGTCGGCGCCGTTCTCCCGGTGACCCGGCCCTTGATGGCGGTGTGTCATGAAATCTGACGATAAAGAATTCCTCGCAGACCTCTTTCGCGCTGCGATCGAGGCTGCGGACCCGGGAAATGCCCTGCGCGCCCATCTCCCGAGCCAGCCACGCGGACGGACCGTCGTCATTGGGGCGGGCAAGGGGGCGGCCCAGCTCGCCGCCGCTTTCGAAAGGCTCTGGCGCGGTCCGCTCGAAGGCGTTGTCGTCACGCGCTATGGTTATGCCGTCCCGTGCAGGCGTATCCGCGTACTTGAGGCCTCCCATCCCGTGCCCGATGCAGCCGGATTGCAGGCAACAGATGCGCTTTTCGAGGCTGTGCGCGATCTTACCGAAGATGACCTTGTCGTTGCGTTGATCTGCGGTGGCGGTTCGGCCCTGCTGCCGTCTCCGCCGGGCCAGCTCACGCTGGAAGAGGAGGTGCTATTCAACCAGACCCTGCTTGCAAGTGGCGCGCCGATCTCTGTCATGAACGCCATCCGCAAACAGGTCTCGGGTATCAAGGGCGGTCGTCTTGCGGCCGCCTGCCATCCGGCAAAGGTCGTCACCTTGGTGGTGTCGGACGTGCCGGGTGACGATCCGGCGCAGGTTGCCAGCGGGCCGACCATCCCGGACATGACGGATCGCGCGCTGGCGCGGAACCTGGTTAAGACCTGGGGCATTGCCCTTCCGGCGCGGGTTGCCGCGTGGCTGGAGGGCAACGAAGGTCTGGCGCCTCTCCCAGGCGATCCGGTCTTTACGAGGAACGAGGTCCGGGTGATCGCGTCTGCGAACCTCTCGCTGGAGGCCGCCGCCGCCCGCGCTGCGTCACTTGGCGTTCCCGCGGTCATCCTCTCCGATTCGATCGAAGGGGAGGCCCGCGATGTCGCGCGCGTTCACGCGGCCATTGCGCGTGAAGTCGCCGGTCGCGGCCGGCCGTTCTCGCGCCCTGTCGTCATTCTTTCGGGTGGAGAAACCACCGTCACGATCAAAGGCGGCGGCAAGGGTGGGCGCAACACGGAGTTTCTGCTTTCCCTCGCTGTTGCGGCCGACGGGATCGGCTTCTCCGCAATCGCCGCCGATACCGATGGCATCGATGGCTCGGAAGACAATGCCGGCGCCTTTGCCGACGGGCAGAGCATGGCGCGCTTGCGCAACCTGGGGTGCGATCCTTCGGCCCTGCTTGCCGACAATGACGCCTGGACGGCCTTCCATCATCTCGGCGACCTGTTCGTTCCCGGGCCGACCGGAACCAACGTCAACGACTTCAGGGCAATCCTGATCCGCTAACCCGCGCCGTTGCCGGCGCGGGTTCGGCGTTGCTCAGGCCGGAACGGGCGCGTCGTCGCGCAGGAGGCCCTTGTGCTTCAGGTCCGCCCAGAAATCTGTCGGGATCGGATGCGAGAACCAGGCCAGGTTCTGCTCCAGCTGTTCGATCGTGCGCGTACCCGCCATGAAGGATGGAACGGCGGGATGGGCGACAACAAACTGCAGCGCGGCTGCGGCCAGCGGCACGTTATAGGCAGCGCAGACGGCTTCGATCCTTGCAACTTTTTCAAGGATTTCGCGCGGTGCCGGCGAATAGTTGTACTTCGCACCTTCCCTGGCGCCGGTCGCGAGGATCCCTGAATTAAAGCCGCCGCCCACGACAACGGCGGCGCCGCGCTCCTGGCAGAGCGGCAGAAAGCTATCAAGCGCATCCTGTTCGAGTAGCGTATAGCGCCCCGCCAGCAGGAAGCAGTCGAAGTCGCGACGCAGCAACGCTTGCTCGCAGACCTGCCATTCATTGACGCCCACACCGATGGCCTTCACGACCTTCTCGGCTCGCAATCTTTCCAGCGCCCGCCAGGCGCCGTCCATCGCCTGCTCGAACACTTCAGGTTGCTCGCTGCCGCGCGTGAAGGCGTCGATATCGTGGATGAAACACATGTCCATGCGCTCCAGTCCCAGTCGTTGCAAGCTGTCCTCGAAAGCCCGCATCGTCCCGTCGTAGCTGTAGTCAAAATGCATCGTGAAAGGTGCGGCATTCGTCCAGGGGGCAAAATCGATCGTGTCGCGCCGCGCCGGGCGCAAACGCCGGCCCACCTTGGAGGCGAGCACGAAGTCGTCACGTTCCTTCCAGCGCAGCGCATGACCCGTGCGCAGCTCGGCGAGGCCATGGCCATACATCGGGGCGGTGTCGAAGAAGCGGACGCCGGCCTCCCAGGCGCGCGCGAACATTGCTTCCGAGGTCGCCTCGTCGATCTCGCGAAAGATGTTGCCGAGGGGTGCCGTTCCGAAGCCGAAGGCGGTCACCTCCAGCTCCGTCCTTCCGAATTTTCTCTTTTGCCCAGGGTGCATGTTTTCCTCCATAAGTAACTGAATGGTGAATAGTATGCATGGCCCTAAACGGCTGTGCAAGCAGCATCCTTTTCGGCCTCCAAGTTTTTCGTCTTGACGACATCCGGCTTCAGAATATATGTAACTAGATAGTTACTAGATGAGGCGAGGCAGATGTATCTCACCGAAACGCAGGAGCAGGTGCGCGACATGGCGCGTGCCTTTGCCGACGAAATGATCCGCCCGATGGCAGAGGAGCTCGACCGCGAGGAGCGCTTCCCGGTGGGGCTTTACGATGAAATGGCAAAGCTCGGCCTTTTTGGCATCGGCGTGCCGGAAGAACTCGGCGGGCCGGGGTTCGATACGCTCACTTACGCGCTTGTCATGGAGGAGCTGAGCCGCGGCTACGCATCCGTCGCCGACCAGTGCGGCCTGATCGAGCTCATCTCGACCTTGCTCGTCCGCCACGGGACCGAAAGCCAGCAGGCGATGTTGCCGGATATCCTCGGCATGCGCGCCAAGGTCGCCTATTGCATCACCGAGCCGGAAGCCGGCACTGACGTTTCGGGCATCCGCACCACGGCAGAGCGTGATGGCAACGGCTGGCGGCTCAATGGCGGCAAGATCTGGATCCACAACGCGCCGGTCGCTGACTACGGCTTCGTACTGGCCAGGACCGACAAGGAAGCGGGAAACCGCGGCATGTCGATCTTCATCGTCGACCTGCACGCCGCGGGTGTCGAAAAGGGGCCCAAGGAACACAAGATGGGACAGCGGGCGAGCCAGGTCGGCGCGCTGAATTTCGACGACGTCAAGCTTTCGGCCGACGCTCTCTTGGGCACGGAAGGCCGCGGCTTCCACATGATGATGTCGGTGCTCGACAAGGGTAGGGTCGGCATCGCGGCGCTCGCCGTCGGTATCGCCCAGGCGGGGCTCGAAGCGGCGCTCGACTATGCCGGGACACGCAAGCAGTTCGGCAAGGCCATCGCTGATTTCCAGGGTGTGCAGTGGCTCCTTGCCGACATGGCGAAGGACATCGAGGCTGCCCGTCTGCTCGTCCATTCGGCCGCTTCCAAGATCGATAGCGGCGCCGACGCCACCAAGGCCTGTTCGATCGCCAAGTGCTTTGCCGGTGATGTGGCCGTGCAGCGGACGGCCGATGCAGTGCAGGTCTTTGGCGGCTCCGGCTACATTCGCGGGTTCGAAGTCGAACGCCTCTACCGCGATGCGAAAATCACGCAGATCTATGAGGGCACGAACCAGATCCAGCGCATGATCATCGCGCGCGAACTCCTGAAGAAGGGCGCACGGGCATGACCGGGTCTGAGCCTCGCCCCGTCGCACTGGTGACGGGTTCCTCGCGCGGGATCGGGCTTGCCGCCGCAGAAGCCCTGGCGCGGGAAGGATTTGCGGTCGCGCTCAACGGACTGCCGGATGATGCCGAGCTGCCGTCAGCAGTCGAGCGGATCGCCGCTTACGGTGTCCCGGTCATGGCTGCGGCCTTCGATGTCAGCGCGATTGCCGGCCACGATAGCGCGCTCGCAGCGATTGAAGCAGAACTGGGCCAGATCACGACGCTCGTCAACAATGCGGGTGTCGGCGTTCTCAGGCGCGGCGACATGCTGGAGGTGTCGGAGGAAAGCTGGGATCGCTGCTTCGCCGTCAACACCAAGGGCATGTTCTTTCTGAGCCAGGCCTTTGCCCGGCGTCTTGTCGCCCGTAGCAAGGGCGCGCTCTTCCATTCGATCATCAATGTCACCTCGTCGAATGCCGTCGCGGTGGCCGAACAGCGGTCGGAGTACTGTGCGTCGAAGGCGGCAGCCGCGATGGTCTCCAAGACGCTCGCCGTCCGGCTTGGACGGGAAGATGTCGCCGTCTACGACGTCCAGCCTGGTCTGATCGCCACGGAGATGACCGCACCCGTCATCGACGCCTATCGCGAGCGGGCGGAGGAGGGGCTCACGCTCTTCCCGCGCGTCGGAAGGCCCGAGGAAGTCGGTGCCCTGATCGCATCGCTTGCGGCGGGGCGTCTTCCCTACACCACCGGAATGACGATCCCGGCTGACGCCGGCATGCTCGTCCCGCGCTTTTGAGGTCCCCATGAAAATCGCGCTTCCCGATACTGATGGACGCCTGTCCGACTATGCCCTCATCGGCACGCCGATCGCGGCTGCGACACTTGGCAGGAACCCGGCGCGTGTCGTCTATTCCGCGGCTCACGTGGTCGCCGACCCGTTCACAGCCAGCGATCCGTCCGGCCGCGCCGCCGTCGACTGGGAAAAAACCATGGAGTTCCGCCGCTATCTCGCGGGCCTCGGGCTCGGCATCGCCGAGGCGATGGATACGGCGCAGCGCGGCATGGGCCTCGACTGGCCGGGCGCTCTGGAACTGATCCGCCGCACGCGGGAAGAACTGCCGGACGCCGTCGTCGCCAATGGCTGCGGCACTGATCATCTCGACCCGGCGACCGTCACCAGTATCGAAGATGTTCGGAGAGCCTATCTGGAACAGGTCGAGGCGATCCAGAAGGTCGGCGGGCGACTTATCCTCATGGCGTCTCGTGCCCTGGTGCGGGTCGCTGAGCGACCGGACGATTACGTCAAGGTCTACTCCGATGTGCTAGCCGCCTGTGACGCGCCTGTGATCCTGCACTGGCTGGGCGAGATGTTCGATCCGCAGCTCGCCGGCTATTGGGGCAGCAGGGATTTCGACCCGGCGATGCAGACCGCGCTTGCCGTCATCAACGCAGATGCAGCCAAGGTCGACGGCATAAAAATCTCCCTTCTCGACAAGGAGAAGGAAATCGTCATGCGCCGCCTGCTGCCTGCCGGCGTTAAGATGTACACGGGTGACGACTTCAACTATCCCGAACTGATCGAGGGCGACAGCGAAGGATTTTCGCATGCCTTGCTCGGTATATTCGACCCCCTGGCCCCGGCTGCGGCTTACGCGGTGGAGAGGCTTGGCGAAGGGGATCGCGCAGGCTTTCGCGCAACGCTTGATCCGACCGTGCCGCTTGCGCGGCTGATCTTCCGGGCACCGACGCAGTACTACAAGACCGGAGTCGTCTTCCTTGCCTGGCTGAACGGCTTTCAGGATCACTTCGTGATGTTGAATGGCGCGCAGGCCATGCGGCCACTGCCTTACTTCGTCGAGCTGTTCAGGCTCGCTGACCAATGCGGGCTCTTGCGCGATCCGGCGCTTGCCGTGGATCGGATGAAGAAGCTGCTTGCGCTCTATGGAGCGTAGCCATGCGTGATTTCACCACCGACCATTCCGCCCTGGCGCTGAACACCGCCAGCCTCGGGCACAACCTCGATGGCCATGGGGCGGGCTGGTCGCCCGAGCGCATTATCGACGCCTGTGCGGAACGCGGCTTCGGCTCGATCGTCTTCTGGCGCCGCGAGATCGGCTCGCGCGCGATTGAAATCGGCGAACGAGCGCGGGCAAGCGGCCTCTCGATTGCCGGTCTCTGCCGCACACCGTTTCTCGTCGGTGCGGAAGCTGTCGATCGACAAAGCGTCATCGACGAGGCGAAGGCCGCGATCGACATGGCCGCGGGACTTGGAGCATCGGTGCTGACGATCGTCGTCGGCGGCGTGCATCCGGGAACCAAGGGCACGGGAGAGAGCCTGAAGATCGTCGCCGATCGTGTCGGCGAGATCGCGCCCTATGCCGCCGGCCGAAACGTCAATCTGGCACTCGAGCCGCTCAATCCTGTTTATGCGGGGAACCGGTCCTGCCTGACGACGCTGCGCGATGCCGTCGATATTTGTGATGTGGTCGGGGCGACCAATCTCGGCGTCGCCATAGACGTCTACCATGTGTGGTGGGACAGCGAGATCCAAGCCCAGTTGCAGCGCGCGGGCGCCGAGCGGATCTTCGGCTATCACCTCTGCGACTGGCTCGCCGACACGCGCGACGTGCTTCTCGATCGCGGCATGATGGGCGATGGGGTCGCTGACCTGAAGTCGCTGCGACGGAGCGTCGAAGACGCGGGTTATGCGGGTCCCTGCGAGGTCGAGATCTTTTCCGCAAACAACTGGTGGAAGCGGGACCCGAGCGAAGTCCTCGACGTGATGGTCGAACGCTTCCGCACAATCTGCTGACGATTTGGCTGCTGACGATTTGGGAGGCAAACATGAAGATCCTGGTCACCGTCAAGCGGGTCGTTGACTACAACGTCAAGATCCGGGTGAGTGAAGATGTCGATGAACCCCTTCGACGAAATCTCGGTCGAAGAAGCGCTCAGGCTGAAGGAAGCCGGCAAGGCTGAGGAAGTCGTCGTCGTTTCCGTCGGTCCGGCCAAGGCCGAAGAGACGCTGAGAACTGCGCTTGCCATGGGTGCCGACCGCGCCATCCTGGTCGAGACCGAAGACCAGGTCGAGCCGCTCGCCGTTGCCAAGATCGTCAAGGGTGTGGCCGAGGCCGAACAGCCGGGCCTGATCATCGTCGGCAAGCAGGCGATAGACGACGACAGTAACCAGACCGGCCAGATGCTGTCCGCTCTGCTCGGCTGGGCGCAAGGGACCTTTGCCTCCAAGGTCGAGATCGGCGACGGCAAGGCGCCAGAGTGCACAGCAAGGGTGACGCGCGAAGTCGACGGCGGTCTGCAGACGATCGACATCAAGCTGCCGGCCGTCGTCACCACCGACCTGCGTTTGAACGAGCCGCGCTACGCCTCCGGTCTGCAGACGATCGACATCAAGCTGCCGGCCGTCGTCACCACCGACCTGCGTTTGAACGAGCCGCGCTACGCCTCACTGCCGAACATCATGAAGGCAAAGAAGAAGCCGCTCGACAAGAAGTCGCCGGCCGACTTCGGCGTCGACACCGCTGCCCGCCTCAAGGTGCTGAAGACCGAGGAGCCGTCGGGCCGCAAGGCCGGCATCAAGGTCAAGTCGGTCGCCGAGCTCGTCGAAAAGCTTAAAGTCGAAGCCGGCGTCCTCTGATTTAAGGAAGGGAGATTTTATCATGGCCATTCTTCTTCTGGCTGACCACGACAGCAACCACCTTTCCGACCAGACCGCCAAGGCGCTGAGCGCCGCTTCGAAGATTGGCGGCGATGTGCATGTTCTCGTTGCCGGCGCCGGCTGATTTAAGGAAGGCCTCTGATTTAAGGAAGGGAGATTTTATCATGGCCATTCTTCTTCTGGCTGACCACGACAGCAACCACCTTTCCGACCAGACCGCCAAGGCGCTGAGCGCCGCCTCGAAAATCGGCGGCGATGTGCATGTTCTCGTTGCCGGCGCCGGCGCGAAGCAGGCTGCCGAACAGGCGTCCAAGCTTGCAGGCGTTTCCAAGGTGCTCGTTGCCGACGACGCGTCGCTTGCCAACAACCTTGCCGAGCCGCTCGCTGCCCTGATCGTCTCGCTCGCTGGCAGCTACGACACGATCGTGAGCGCCGCGACCTCGGTCGGCAAGAACGTCATGCCGCGCGTTGCAGCCCTGCTCGACGTCTCTCAGGTCTCGGAAATCATCGAAGTTGTCTCGTCGGATACTTATCTGCGTCCGATCTATGCCGGCAACGCCATCCAGACGGTGCAGACGACCGAAGCCAAACGCGTCATCACCGTGCGCACCGCTTCCTTCGCTTCCGCCCCTGAAGGCGGCTCGGCGGCGATCGAGAGCGTCTCGGCTGCCGCCAACCCCGGCGTTTCCCGCGTCATCACCGTGCGCACCGCTTCCTTCGCTTCCGCCCCTGAAGGCGGCTCGGCGGCGATCGAGAGCGTCTCGGCTGCCGCCAACCCCGGCGTTTCCTCCTTCGTCGCCGACGCCCTGTCGTCGTCCGACCGCCCGGAGCTGACGTCTGCCAAGATCATCATCTCCGGTGGCCGTGCGCTCGGTTCTTCCGAAAAGTTCAGGCAAGTGATCCTGCCGGTTGCCGACAAGCTCGGCGCTGCCGTCGGCGCTTCACGCGCTGCGGTCGACGCCGGTTACGCGCCGAACGACTGGCAGGTCGGCCAGACCGGCAAGGTGGTCGCACCCGATCTCTACATCGCCTGCGGCATCTCCGGTGCCATCCAGCACCTCGCCGGCATGAAGGACTCGAAGTCGAAGGTCATCGTCGCCATCAACAAGGACGAAGAGGCGCCGATCTTCCAGGTCGCCGACTACGGCCTGGTTGCCGATCTCTTCGACGCTCTGCCGGAGTTGCAGAAGGCGCTGTAAGCCCAAATCGATGCCACCCTCCGCACCCATGAAAAGGGCTGGCAAAAGCGGGGACTTGGCATTAACAATCTACCGGGCCGGCCAAACCGGCCCGGTTTGCGTGTCTGATGGCGGCCTTGCCGCCAACCCTTGAAGATGGATGTTCGCCGCGATGATCAAGACGGTCGGAATTATTGGTGCCGGGCAAATGGGCTGTGGCATCGCACATGTTTCGGCAATCGCCGGATACAAGGTGCAGATCTATGATCTGGCCGCCGAACGGATCGAAGCGGGCCTTGCAACCGTCAACGGCAACCTTGCCCGTCAGGTCTCCTCCGGCAAGATGACCGACGAGGCCCGCAAGGCAGCCCTTGCCCTGATCAAGGGCTCTTCCGATATCAACGACCTGTCCCAGGCCGATCTTGTGATTGAAGCCGTCACCGAAGACGAAACGATCAAGCGCAAGATCTACGGTCAGGTTTGTCCGATCCTGAAGCCGGAAGCGATTCTCGCGACGAATACCTCGTCCCTGTCGATCACGCGCCTGGCCTCCGCCACCGATCGCCCCGAGCACTTCATGGGCATCCACTTCATGAACCCGGTTCCGGTGATGAAGCTGGTCGAGCTCGTGCGCGGCATCGCCACGGACGAACAGACCTTCAAGACCGCCAAGGAATTCGTCGCGACGCTCGACAAGACCGTGACAGTCGCCGAAGATTTTCCGGCCTTCATCGTCAACCGCATTCTGCTGCCGATGATCAACGAGGCGATCTATACGCTTTATGAAGGCGTCGGCAGTGTCGAGGCGATCGATACCGCCATGAAGCTCGGCGCCAACCATCCCATGGGCCCGCTGCAGCTTGCCGACTTCATCGGCCTCGACACCTGCCTGTCGATCATGCAGGTGCTCTATGACGGCCTGGCGGACTCGAAGTATCGCCCCTGCCCGCTGCTGGTGAAATATGTCGAAGCCGGCTGGCTCGGCCGCAAGTCCGGACGCGGCTTCTACGACTATCGCGGCGAAGTGCCGGTTCCCACCCGCTAATTCCGTCAGCATTTGACAAGAAAAACCCGGCGATCCGCCGGGTTTTTCTTTGTCCAGATCTAGTCTCCTTCAGCTTCCCGCAGCAGGAGCAAGCGCCGCGCTGATCAGCGCCTTGGCGTCGTCGCTGTCCCAGGCGGCCGGCCCGTTCATCGAGCCGATCAGGCAGCCCTTGTCGTCGAGCAGCAGGGTTGCCGGCAGGCCGAAGGCCAGGCCTTCCTTCTTCATGTTGTTGAACACGCCCATCGAGGCGTCGCGATAATAGCCAAGCTCATGCACGGCCGTCTCGTCGAGGAAAGCCTTCGGCTTCTCGTCGTCGCCGACGTCGATGTTGATCGCCACCACTTCGAACTTGTCGCTGCCGAGCGACTTCTGCAGGGCGTTCAAGGCCGGCATTTCCTCGCGGCAGGGAACGCACCACGTCGCCCAGAGATTGACGAGCAGCGTCTTGCCGGCAAAGGCCGAGACATTGGTCGGCTTGCCGTCCGGACCGTTGAAGTCGAGCGCGATCGGCCGCGGCGACGACGCCGGCGACATCGCGGCGACCTGCCCCTTCATGAAGGGTGTCAGCGCAGCGACCTTGGCCGAGGTCAGCGGGCAACTGGCGGAGGCCGTTTCGGTTGCCTCACCATTGCCAGACCCGGTCTCCTTCACGTATACCGCTGCCGCACCGACGATCACGCCGAACAGGGCGGCGAGCGCGAACAGTTTCACGGCCGGGGGGGATTTCTTCTGGTCGGGCATTTCATTCTCCAAGGCGGGCATTCTTCATGGCTGACGGCAATTCCGAGACGAAATCCTCCAACCAGATGTGGGGCGGTCGCTTTGCCTCGGGTCCGGACGCGATCATGGAGGAAATAAATGCCTCGATCGGCTTCGACAAGAAGCTCTATGCCCAGGACATCCGCGGCTCAATAGCGCATGCGACGATGCTGGCGCATCAAGGCATCATTTCGGCCGACGACAAAGACAAGATCGTTCACGGCCTGAACACGATCCTGTCAGAGATCGAAAGTGGTGCGTTCGAGTTCTCACGCCGCCTCGAAGACATCCACATGAACATCGAGGCCCGGCTCGCGACCCTGATCGGTCCGGCTGCCGGCCGCCTCCACACCGCCCGCTCGCGCAACGATCAGGTGGCGCTCGACTTCCGCCTCTGGGTCAAGGAAGAGCTGCAGCGCACCGAGAAAGCGCTGACGGCGCTGATCGCCGCCTTCCTCGACCGCGCCGAGGAACATGCCGATACCGTCATGCCCGGCTTCACCCATCTGCAGACCGCGCAGCCCGTCACCTTCGGCCATCACTGCATGGCCTATGTCGAGATGTTCGGCCGCGACCGCTCGCGCGTGCGTCACGCCATCGAGCACATGGACGAGAGCCCGATCGGCGCCGCCGCCCTTGCCGGCACCGGATTCCCGATCGACCGTCACATGACCGCCAAGGCGCTCGGCTTTGCCGGCCCGACCCGCAACTCGATCGACACGGTATCGGACCGCGACTTCGCGCTCGAATTCCTGTCGATGGCCTCGATCACTGCCACGCACCTGTCGCGGCTGGCCGAAGAGATCGTCATCTGGTCGACGCCGCAGTTCGGCTTCATCCGCCTGTCGGATGCATTTTCGACCGGCTCCTCGATCATGCCGCAGAAGAAGAATCCCGACGCCGCTGAACTGGTGCGCGCCAAGACCGGCCGCATCAACGGTTCGTTGATCGCGCTGCTCACGGTCATGAAGGGTCTGCCGCTCGCCTATTCCAAGGACATGCAGGAAGACAAGGAACAGGTCTTCGACTCAGCCGAAAGCCTCGAGCTGGCGATCGCCGCCATGACCGGCATGGTTCGTGACATGACCATCCGTAGCGATCGCATGAAGGCCGCCGCCGGCTCCGGCTATTCGACCGCGACCGACCTTGCCGACTGGTTGGTGCGTGAGGCAGGCCTGCCCTTCCGCGACGCCCACCATGTGACCGGCCGCGCCGTGGCGCTTGCTGAACAGAAGGGCTGCGACCTCGCGGATCTTTCGCTTGCCGACCTGCAGTCGATCCACGCCGACATCACCGAGAAGGTCTTCGATGTCCTGACGGTCGAAGCCTCCGTGGCCAGCCGTACCTCCTTCGGCGGCACGGCGCCCAACGAGGTTCGCAAGCAGATCGCCTGGTGGCGCGCCCGCAACTAAGACATCTGCTCCCAAGCCCGCTGCGGGCGGCTCTTCGCCCGCAGAAACAGGGTGCACAAGTGCCTGAAAAATCGGTAAGACATCGCACCTGCATCAGTTCCCGCGAAGGAAAATCACGATGACATTCACGAAGGCGGCCCGGCTTGCACTTCTGCTGGCGATCCCCGGGCTGGTTCTTGTCGGTTGTGGACGCAAGGGCGACCTCGATCGCCCCGGCTCGACCGCGCCGATCAACACCAAGGCGCCGGCAGGAACTGTCGAGCAGAAGGAAAAAGCAGACGAGCGTTCGTTCCTGCTCGATCCCCTCCTCTAGTAGAAATTACGCAATTCCGAACGGAAGCCGCTTCGCACTTTCCTGGAATTGCTCAAAGTCGAGCTGCGTGACGTGAACCATTTTCAATACCGCGACGGAATTCTCTACGCCGAAGATGTGCCGGTGACCGATATCGCCCGCGCCGTCGGCACACCCTTCTACTGCTACTCGACCGCCACGCTCGAGCGCCACTACACGGTGTTCTCCAAGGCTTTCGCCGATGTGGATGCGATGGTTTGCTATGCGATGAAGGCCAACTCGAACCAGGCGGTACTGAAGACGCTCGGCCGCCTCGGCGCCGGCGTCGACGTGGTCTCTGGCGGTGAGCTGCGCCGGGCGCTGGCGGCCGGCATCCCGGCAAACCGCATCATGTTCTCCGGCGTCGGCAAGACGCCGCTGGAAATGGATCTCGCACTGGAAGCCGGCATCTACTGCTTCAACGTCGAGTCCGAGCCGGAACTCGAGGTCCTGAACCAGCGCGCCGTTCGTGCCGGCAAGCGCGCCCATGTGTCCTTCCGCATCAACCCTGATGTTGACGCGAAGACCCATTCCAAGATTTCCACGGGCAAGAAGGAAAACAAGTTCGGCATTTCCTGGGAGCGCGCCCGTGCGGTCTACGCCCATGCCGCAACGCTGCCCGGCATTGAGGTGACCGGCATCGACATGCATATCGGCAGCCAGATCACCGAACTGCAGCCCTTCGACGACGCCTTCAAGCTGCTGCGCGAACTGGTCGATACGCTGCGTTCCGACGGCCACTCGATCGATCACGTCGACATCGGCGGCGGCCTCGGCATTCCCTACAAGGACGACAACAATCCGCCCCCGCTGCCGGACGCCTATGCGGAAATCGTCAAGAGCCAGCTGCAGTCGCTCGGCTGCAAGATCGTCACCGAACCGGGCCGGCTGATCGTCGGCAACGCCGGCATCCTGGTGACCGAAGTCATCTACGTGAAGGACGGCGGCGACAAGACCTTCGTCATCGTCGACGGTGCGATGAACGATCTCATCCGCCCGACCCTCTATGAGGCCTATCACGAGATCCGCCCGGTCCGCATTTCCGCCGCCAACGCGCCGCGCATCCGCGCCGACGTCGTGGGCCCGGTCTGCGAAACCGGCGACTATCTGGCGCTCGACCGCGAGATGGCGATGCCGAAGCCTGGCGATCTCTTTGCCATCAGCTCGGCCGGCGCCTACGGCGCCGTGCAGGCCAGCACCTACAATTCACGCCTCCTGATCCCGGAAGTTCTGGTCAAGGGCGACCGTTTCCACGTCGTTCGCCCGCGTCAGGACTATGACGCGTTGATCGGTCTCGATTCGGTGCCGGACTGGCTCGACTGACCCGTCCGGGCGCGACAACGACAATCTGTGGATCGGCCGCCCGGCCGATCACGATTGTGTTTGCGCCCTCGTCTTCGCCACAAACGATGGTATCCTGAACGCAAGCGGGATAGGCGAAGTTGCGTGCATTTTTGAGCTCGGCCGTCGCCTCACTACATTGGGTCAGCCACAAGCGTTGATGGGCGACCGAAAGGAAACTTGGGCGGATGACGCAATTCCGGCAGGATGAAACGCCACAACCGAAGCCGTTTTCGAGAACTCTGGCGCTGAAGAGATGGCTGGCGCGCGCGGTGCTGGTCGCCGAGCAGGTCCTGCCGCGTATCCTTCTGCCCGGTGCGATCGCCCTTCTGTTTCTTGCCTTCGCCTGGCTCGGCTTCTTTCGCGCTGCACCTTTCTGGCTACATGCGGTCGCGCTCTTTGCCTTTGCGCTAACCTTCCTCGCCTCTCTCTTACCGCTCAGCCGGTTGCGGCTTCCCGGTAATGCCGATGCCGATCGCATGCTCGAAGAGCGCAATGCGCTGCCGCATCAGGCCATCCGCGTCCAGGACGATCGCCCCGCGACCGACACCCCTCTGGGCGAGGCGCTCTGGCGCGAACACCAGGCGCGCATGGCTCGCATGATCGGCACCCTCGAGACTGGCCTGCCGCGGCCCGATATCGCCAGGCACGATCCCTTCGCGCTCAGGGCCGTGCCTGTGCTGCTCGCTTGCGTCGCCTTTGCCTATTCCTATTCCAACCGCGCCGGATTGCTGAGTGATGCGTTCCGGCTGCCGCAGACGTCGATCGAAGCAGCCAATATCCGCGTCGATGCCTGGGTAACGCCGCCGCCCTATACCGGGCGGGCGCCAATCTTCCTGACGGGCAAGCCGGAAGCCGCCGCTGCCGTGAATGAAGACGCCGGGGCGATCACCATCCCGCAGTTCAGCGACATCACCGTACGGGTCACCGGCGCCGGTGCGGACGCGCCAGTGCGCTACGCGGAAACCGGCGGGAGCAAACCGATCGCCATTCCGGTGGCCGGCGAAAAGGCCGAGGAAAAGCAGAGCAAGCCGAAAGTGGACGATGCCAGCCCGAAGGTTGCCGAAATGGTTGCAACGGAGCCGGCGCGCAGTCCGAATGCCGTGCGCAACCACGTCTACAAGGTCGTCAAGGATGGCGAACTTATCGTCGGCAGCCAGCGCTGGGCGTTCAAGATCACCCCGGACGGCGTGCCTCAGATCGCCTTTGACGGAATCCCCCATCCGACCATCAACGCGGCGCTCGAAATCACGTTTACGGCCAACGACGATTACGGCATCGCCCAGGCCTGGGCGGAGATCAAGCCGCTCGACGAACCGGCGGAAGGCGCCCGCGCGCTCTATCCGCTACCGGAATACCGGCTCGATCTGCCGCGCCGTAACGCGCGCGAGGCAAAGGGCACGACCAGCCGAAACCTCAGCGAGCATCCGCTCGCCGGCAAGCGGGTAGCGGTGACGCTCGTCGCCCGGGATGCTGCCGGACAGGAAGGCCGCAGCCCGCCGCACGACATGATCCTGCCTGCCCGCCAGTTCTCGCAGCCGCTCGCCGGCGCCGTCGCCGAACAGCGTCAGGTTTTCGCGCTCAATGCCAACGACCTGCCGCGCGCCATCGACCTCAACGACGCCGTCACGGCGCTTGCTGAGGACTGGATCCCGAACCTCACTCATTTCCTGCTGTTGAAATCGGCGCGCACCCGGATGGCGCTCGCCTATAACGACGACATGTTGCGCGATGCCGCCGGATACCTCTGGGAGATCGCGCTCGGCATCGAGGACGGCGACCTGTCGCTTGCCGAGCGCCGCCTGCGCGAAGCCCAGCAGGCGCTGTCGGACGCCTTGGAGCGCAACGCTTCGGACCAGGAAATCGCCAAGCTGATGCAGGAACTGCGCCAGGCGATGCAGGAATACATGCAGGCGCTCGCCGAGCAGGCGATGAAAAATCCACGCATGACCGGCAAGCTCGACCCGAACAACATCCTCCGCCAGCAGGACCTCGAGAAGATGATGAACCAGATCGAGAATCTGGCGCGCTCGGGCGCGCGCGATCAGGCACAGCAGATGCTCTCGGAACTGCAGCGCATGATGAACAACCTGCAGGCTGGCCGTAGCCAGCAGCAGATGGGCGAGCAGAACGACGCCATGCGCCAGCAGATGGACAAGCTCGGCAAGCTGATGCAGCAACAGCAGCAGTTGATGGACGAGACCTTCAAGTTCGACCAGGCCCTGCGTGACCGGATGCACCGGGGCGACCCGCTGCAGGGCGAAGACAACGAGCTCTTCGGTCAGGAAATGCCGCAGGACCCAGGTCAGCAGGGCGATCCGAATGGTCAGCCCAACCCACTCGACAACATGACCGCCGAACAGCTCAAGGATGCACTGAAACAGCTGAAAGAGCAGCAGGACGCGCTCGGAAAACAGCTCGGTGAGCTGAACAAGGGCCTGGAAAGCATGGGCATCAAGCCCGGCAAGGGCTTCGGCGAAGCCAAGCGCGAAATGGACGGCGCTTCCGGCGCGCTCGGCAAGGGCCAGGGCGAACAAGCCGTCGGCAATCAGGGCCGCGCGCTACAGGCCCTGCGCCAAGGCGCCCAAGATATGATGAACCAGATGCAGGGCCAAGGTCAGGGCGGCCCTGGCATGGGTGTTCCGCAATACGGTCAAAACGGCCGCGATCCTTTGGGACGACGGCAACAGAATCTCGGCCCGAATTTCGGCGACCAGGTCAAGGTTCCAGACGAGATCGATTCTCAGCGCGCCCGACAAATCCTTGACGAGATTCGCCGCAGGCTGGGCGACAGCCTGTCGCCGGAGCAGGAGCGCCAGTACCTCGAACGCCTGCTCGACATGCGCTGAGCCGAGCGCCCGGCTCAGCCCTTTGCCTCATCACGGCAGAACATGACAACGGCTCCCGTCGCATCCAATCGATGCGCCGGGTCGCGGTCCTGTTGCTGTGGGCCGGCAGGTCTGGCCGTCAGGCGGCCAGCGCCAGCGCGACTGCCTTGCGGATATCGGGAAGGGAGAAGGGCTTGGAGATGACATCGACGATCTTGTCGGTGAGATCGTCAGCCCGCTCGCGCTGCTCGGCATAGCCGGTCATCAGCAGGATCTTCATGGCCGGAAAGGCCGCCGACGCCTGGTGCGTCAGCTCGATGCCGTCCATCACGGGCATACGGATATCGGAGAGCAGAAGGTCGAACGCCTCGGCCTCCAGGCAGGCAAGGCCATCGGCCCCATCGCCCGCTTCGACCGTCTCGTGGCCGTCGAGCCTCAGGGCCCGCGCAACGAAGGAACGCAATGCATCCTCGTCCTCGGTAATCAGGATCTTCGCCATCATGGCCTCCGCGTTCGCTTCCGAGTCCGGCGTTCACGCCGGCACCCGCACCTGATCCAAAAGTACAGCGGGCGTGGATCATCGGGAGACACACTGGCGCTGCAGCGCCGCCGATCCCCGTCGAGAATCACTGCGGCACGCACCAAAACAACCAGTTTTTCGTTTGTGTTCGGTAAACGCCGAACGACTGGATTTCAGGGCGCATGCCCCAAATCGAGACGTTTACTCGGCGTCGCCGGTGACAACACCGACAAAAGGCAGCTCGCGGAAGGCATAGGCGACGTCCATGCCGTAGCCGACGACGA
The DNA here is from genome assembly GCF_001427045.1 of Ensifer sp. Root558. NCBI lineage: Bacteria > Pseudomonadati > Pseudomonadota > Alphaproteobacteria > Hyphomicrobiales > Rhizobiaceae > Ensifer > Ensifer sp. Root558. The sequence goes on from NZ_LMGC01000001.1 coordinate 1,040,000, forward strand.
AGTGATCGGGGCATTCGAAGCCGACATAATCCGCCTCGAGCTCGACCTTGCGCTTGACCCGCTTGTCGAGCAGCACGGCGATCGTGACGTTGCGGGCGCCGCGCTCGTACATCAGTTCCTTGGCGAAACGCAGCGTGCGGCCGGATTCGAGAATGTCGTCGATCAGCAGAACGTCGCGCCCATGCACGTCGCTGTCGATATCCTTGGTGATCTTGACGCCCTGCGAAACGGTGCCGGTGCCATAGCTCGACAGCGTGATGAACTCGACTTCCGGTGCCAGACCGGCCGTATGCATCGAGCGGATCAGATCGGCCGCGAAGATGAACGATCCCTTGAGCACCGCGATCACCAGTAGATCCTTGTGCGGGCCGTTGACGATCATTCCGGCGAGCTCGCTGTTGCGGGCAGCGATGGTTTCGGCCGTATAGAGAGGTTCGATATTCTTACCGCGAACAACGGGCATCAAGGCTTCTCCAGCGTTTCATCCGGAAGACCTTAAGCCTTCCCTTTGGCGCCGCTTAGCACAATCAGCGGGCCGAAACATCGTTTTCGGCGAAGGAAACCGTCACATCCGGCATTTTTCCACCCGCATAGGGCAGTCTCGTCATGAAATGACGGCTCTCACCGGGCGCGACGGCAGCACCCTCGGGCATCACCCGTGTCGTCGTGACCTTGCGCCCGTTGGCGGCAATCTCCACCACGACGATCGGCAATCGCTGCTCGATATCGGAGCGATTGTCGATCGAGCCATAGACGGACAGCACACGCATGCCGCCGGAGTAGTCGAGCCCACTCTTGATCCCCGATATCGTCAGCGGCTGGACGTCGGCCTGTCCATCGCCGGCAAAGCCGACGATCGCCAGGAAGGAAGCAAGCGCAACGCCCGCGACCATCCCGGCAAAGCGGCGTGCCGGCATGTCGCGCAGCCGCGTTTCGGCAAGACGCAACAATCGAGCGCCGAGCGACGGCTCCTGCTCCACGACCGTCAGCGTCGGCCGCCTGCGGCTGCCGGTTTGTGCATTGTCGTTGAAAACAGGATAGGGCGTGCGGCGCGACGAAGCGGATATCACCTCGAATTCCGCATCCACATAGTCGGCGCGCCTCGGCGCTGAAGCCCCGTCGCGTCCGCCGCGCTCGGGCGGCAGGAAATCTGTATCGGCGTTGTTGCTGGCGGATTTGGTCCGGAATGCCTGCATGATCATTTCCTCCTGTCCCGCAAGAGAACACGGCCGCAGGCGGCCAGTTTGTCTGCGAAACCCTCGGGCAATGCCAAGCCTCATGCGGTGCAAGAACTAGGCATTGCATCAAATCTTTCCGACACGTAAACCGGAATGGTTAATGTTTCGGAAAGACGTCGCGAAAGCGGCGCCTTTTCATGAAAAATTAACCGTCACTTAACCATGATTCCGCTGGCGGTTTTGCCTTTCTTGGCTGGTCGTCCTATGCGCGGAGGACCGGAACCGGCCGTCGGTTGCAGGGCCGTGAGAGAGACTGGGCTGCCGCTTGATTCACTTTGAGAACGTCGGACTGCGCTATGGCATGGGACCGGAAATCCTCCGGGACCTGACCTTCGACATTCCACGCCGTTCATTCCAGTTCCTGACGGGTCCGTCGGGCGCCGGCAAGACCACGTTGCTGCGGCTTCTTTTCCTCTCGCTGCAGCCGACACGCGGCCTGATCCGGATGTTCGACCGCAACATTTCGTCGATCCCGCGCGAAGAATTCCCGATGCTGCGCCGGCGCGTCGGCATCGTCTTCCAGGACTTTCGCCTGCTCGATCATCTCACCACCTACGAGAACGTCGCACTGCCGTTGCGCGTGCGCGGCAAGGAGGAGACGAGCTACCGTGCAGACGTGCTGGAGCTTTTGAAATGGGTGGGTCTCGGCGAGCGCATCAACGTGCTGCCACCGGTCCTTTCCGGCGGTGAAAAACAGCGCGCCGCCATCGCTCGGGCGCTGATCGACCGGCCGGAGATCCTGCTTGCCGACGAGCCGACCGGCAACGTCGATCCGCCGATGGCAAGGCGCCTGCTCAATCTTTTCCTCGAGCTCAACCGGCTCGGCACGGCGGTCGTGATCGCCACCCACGATCTGTCGCTGATGGACCAGGTGGAGGCGCGGCGCATGATCCTTTCGCAGGGGCGGCTCGACATCTATGAGTGACAGCCGCACGAAACACCAAAAGGATGTGCCCGAACAGGCACCGGAGGCACAACAGCGCCGGACGGAAATGCGCGTGCGCCCGACCGGCCCGATCGTGCCGTCGAGCAATGTGTCCGGCCATGCGCTGATGTGCGTCATCGCCATCATGTCGTTCCTCGCCTGCCTGACGCTCGGCGGCGTCAGCATGGTGCGAGCCACGGCCCAGAGCTGGCAATCGCAGATCTCCCGCGAGATCACCATCCAGATCAAGCCCGACGACAATCTCGACATGGAAAAGGCGCTGGCGGATGCCCGCGACCTGGCGCTGACCTTCAGTGGCACGACGGACGGCAAGATCGTCGACCGGGCCGCCACCGCCCGCCTGCTCGAACCCTGGCTCGGCGAAGGCCTCGATCTTGACGAGTTGCCCGTGCCGCGCCTCGTCATCATCACCATCGACGAAAGCAATCCGCCGGACTTTGCGGCCATGCGCAAGGCGCTGACAGAAATAATCCCGCAGGCTTTCCTCGACGACCACCGCACCTGGGTCGACCGGCTGGTCGCCATGGCCAACACCACGGCCATGATCGGCACCGGCGTGCTGACCCTGGTCTTTTCCGCCATGGTGCTGACAGTGGTCTTCGCAACGCGCGGCGCGCTGTCGGGCAATCGCCATATCGTCGAGGTGCTGCATTTCGTCGGTGCCGAAGCCGGCTTCGTCGCGTCGGAATTCCAGAAGCACTTCCTCAGGATCAGCCTCAAGGGCGCCGGCGCCGGCGGTCTGCTCGCAGCACTTTTCTTTGCGCTCGCGGGTTTCTGGCAGTCACGGACCTTGGCGACCCCCGAGACAGATCAGGCCACCGCCCTCTTCGGTACCTTCACCATCGGCTATGGTGGCTATCTCGGCATTGCCGCGATCATCGTCGTCATCGCCATCCTGACGACCGTTACGGCGCGGCTGACGGTTACCCGCACGATCTACGAAATCGACCTCATCCGTTCGGACCCCGGCCGTACCGACCTCTACCAAAGCTGAGCCGCCTGATGTTTCGCCGCCACTCGATCTATTCCTTGCCGCAATCTGCGGCTATGTGAAGAGAATCATGATGGCGCGAGAGCTACGCGGGAACGGAATGGCCGGAGGAGATAAATGGCACGGGCAAGCCGACGATCGCCGGCGGTCCCGCAGTCTCCTGCGCAAAATCCTCCGCCGAACCTTCTTCGTCCTGCTCCTGCCGCTGGCAATCCTGATCGCCGCCTTCCTGAACTTTGCCGACACGGTCGCCTCCCTGCAGCCGCCGGGTCATCCGAAGGCCGACGCGATCGTGGTCCTGACCGGCGGTTTCCAGCGCATCGACCAGGCGGTCGATCTTCTGAAGGGTGGCGCCGGCAAGCGCCTGCTGATCTCCGGGGTTCACCCGGCGACCACAGGCAGCCAGATCCGCCGCAACACCCAGAGCTCGGCCGACCTTTTCAAGTGCTGCGTAGACATCGGCCATGAGGCGATCGATACCATCGGAAATGCCACGGAAGCGGCGCAATGGATCCATGATCGCGGCTATGCGAGCGTGCTCGTCGTCACCAACAACTATCACATGCCGCGCAGCCTCCTGGAACTGCGCCGCGCCCGGCCGGAAACGGAGTTCATCCCCTACCCGGTCGTCAACTCCGATCTGAAGACCACAAACTGGCTGCGCAATCCGATGGTGCTGAAGTCGATCCTTCTGGAATTCGGCAAGTATACGGTGGCGTCAATACGCGACTTCGCCGGCGCCCGCCCGACCAGCGGCCTGCGCACCGACGCATCGCGCGCGACGCCCGCCGAAGAATAAGGGCCGGCAGGAACAGCCTTCGCCGCTGCAAAGTGAAACAGAGCAGTTTTCCTTCAGCACTTAATCGTGTAGGCAGCGATCAACCGGCTCAAAGACGCCGGTCCCCTTGAGACCTCGCCTACGAGAGCGTGCCTGATGATCGTCTTGCGTTCGATCCTTTTCAACATGGTGTTCTACGCCAACCTGATCGTGCAGATGATCGTGCTGACCCCGATCTACTTCCTGCTGCCGCGCAAGAAGGCGTGGTTCGTGCCGAAGAACTGGGTGCGCAGCAACCACTGGCTCATGGAAAAGATGGTCGGCACGACCTTCGAGATCGAAGGCTTGGAGAATATCCCCGAGGTTCCCTATATCTTCGCTCCCAAGCACCAGTCCTTCTGGGATGCCTATGCGCTGCTCCCCTGGCTCAGCGATCCCTTTTATATCCTGAAGCGCGAGCTCACCTGGATCCCGCTCTTCGGCTGGTATGTGCTCAAGCAACGCATGGTTCCGGTAAATCGCGCGGCGCGCGGCAAGGCGATGACCGGCGTGATGGACCGCACCAAGCAGGAAATGGCAACCGGCCGCGAGCTCATCATCTACCCGGAAGGCACGCGTCGCCCGCCGGGCGCTCCGCCGGAATACAAATACGGCATCGCCCGCCTCTACCGCGACCTCAGCGTGCCGGTGGTGCCGGTCGCCATGCATCCCGGCCTCTTCTGGCCGCGCCGCAAGTTCCTGCGCTTTCCCGGCCACTTCAAGGTTCGCATCCTGCCGCCCATCGAGGCCGGCATGGACCCGGACGCTTTCCTGGCGAAGCTCGTCGAGGTAACCGAGAGGGCGAGCGACGAGTTGCTCGTCGAAACCGTGAAGGCCAATCCGCACCTGCCGCTACCGCCGACCGCCCAGCAGCGGCTGAAGGAACTGAAGGCAGAAGGCCGGGCCTGAACCTTCAGGCCCGGGCTGAACGCGGCGACTGCCGCAGCAATCCGACCACCTCTTCCAGCCAGTGATCGCGGATACCCATCTCCTTGAGATGGGCGAGCGTGTTGAACACGTATTCGCTGTTCGGCCCGGATTTTCCCGTCGAAACCGCGACGATGCCGGCCGCCTCCGTGGTGGTCAGCGAGCCCGCATACTGGACGTGGGCGCGGTCGATGACGTAGGCGAGCGCCGGAACGCGGCGGCCGTCGGCAAGCAGCACCGGCATGGTGCGTTCCTTGTAGACGTGGGTCACCAGTTCACGCTCGCGCAGATAATCGACGACATCCGCCTGCTGTCCGCGCTGGACGCGAAACGCCGTCCCGATGCAGGAGCCGCCGCGGTCGAGCCCAAGCACCAGCCCCGGCCGCTGTTCGGTGCCGCGATGAACCCAGGAATGCACGCAGAGTGAGCGGCGAAAACCGAAGGCGCGTGCCGTGAGCTTCTCCTCGAAGGCAAAGCCCGGGTTCCACATCAGCGAGCCGTAGCCAAAGACCCAAAATTCGTCCATATCCACTGTCATTCAACCCGCGCTGCTGTTCTCACTGCCGAATCACGATCGGTCGCGTGGGACGGTGAGCCATTTTCGGTTTCTACGGCACAGCATCCCGGCACGAAAGAGACAAGGTCGTCCTCCTGCGGCCAAAGGAAAGAATAGTTTTGCGGATCGATGGCGCCACCCGAAAGGCAGCCTCCATCCTGTTTTGAGTGAGGTACCCGCGCCCATGTCGGCCACCGCAGTCTCCAACCCATCGCCGGTCAGCCGGAAATTCCGCTGGCTCCTGGCAGGCATCGTGCTTGTCACCGGCGTTTATTCGGCCGGCTGGTTTCTCGCCGCCGACCAGATCGAGAAGCGGCTTGCGACCCGCCTCGCCGAAGGACAGGCAGCCGGCCTCGGCGGCGAATGCACCAACATGGACGTGCGCGGCTTCCCGTTCCGCATCGGCCTCTTCTGCGACAAGGTCCATCTGGACGACACCCGCAACGGCACCTCGGCCTCGTTCGGAGCGCTGAGGACCGCTGCCCAGGTCTACCAGCCGGGCCATGCGGTGATCGAGCTTGACGGCCCGGCCGAGATCCGGGCTTCCCCCGGCCTCAACATCTTCGCCGACTGGACGTTGCTGCATGCGAGCGTGCGCGCGACCCTGTCCGGCGTTGATCGCACGTCGCTGACCTACGACAACCTGACGGGCCGGTTGCGATTGCCGCTTGAAGGCGACGGATTTGGCTTCGGCGCCAGCCACGGCGAATTGCACCTGCGCCAGAACGGCGCGGATCTCGACGCCGCCTTGAGCGTCGACAAACTGGACGTTCGGCCCGAGGAAGGCCCGAGCCTCGCACCGCCGGCGACCGTCGCCGCCGACCTGACCTTCACCGACCGGGCCGGATGGATGACAACCCCGCCGACGCCTGAGATGTTTCGCGGCAGCAAGGGCGAGCTGAGACAGCTCACCCTCGACCTCGGCTCGGGCATGAACGCCAAGCTTTCCGGGCCGTTCTCGGTCAATGATCAGGGACTGATTTCTGGCGAGTTCTCGCTGACGATGACCAATATCGAGGCCTGGCGCGCCAATCTGGTCACCCTGATCCCGGATGATGCCAACCTCGTCGACAACACCGCCAACATGCTGAAGGCTCTCGCCAACGGCAAGAACGAGGCGACCGTGAAGCTCAACGTGCGCGACGGCACGGCATTCCTCGCCTTCATCCCGATCGGCGTCCTGCCGACCCTCTAGGCTACGGTCCTACGGTCATACACCTCACAGGAAGGAAGACCGCTCCACGGTCTTCCTTGATCTGCTCAGGCTATTTCTGATCCATGGCATGGCGACCGAAGTCCGGCATCGCCGTGTCCTGGCCGGCCTGAATGATCGAGCGGCGAATGGCCCGGGTGCGGGTAAAGAGATCGAACAGCTTGTCGCCGTCGCCCCAGCGGATCGCCCGCTGGAGGTAGGCGAGATCTTCCGAAAACCGCGCCAGCATCTCCAGGATCGCATCCTTGTTGTGCAGGCAGACGTCGCGCCACATGGTCGGGTCGGATGCCGCCAGACGCGTGAAGTCGCGGAAGCCCGAAGCCGAATATTTGATGACTTCGGATTCGGTAACGGTCTCGAGATCGTCAGCCGTGCCGACGATGTTGTAGGCGATGATGTGCGGCAGGTGCGAAACGATCGCCAGCACCTTGTCGTGGTGTTCGGCGTCCATCTCCTCGACCATCGAGCCGAGCGTCTCCCAGAAAAGCCGCAGCCGCGCCACCGCTTCCTCATCCGCGCCAGGGGGCGGCGTCAGGATGCACCAGCGGCCGCGGAAGAGGCCGACGAAGCCGGCATCCGGGCCGGAATGCTCGGTACCGGCAATCGGATGCCCCGGCACGAAATGCACGTTCTCGGGCAAGTGCGGCGCCATCTGTGCGATCACCGAACCCTTGGTCGAACCAACGTCGGTGACGATGGCGCCTGGCTTCAGATGCGCTGAGATCTCGGCGGCAACAGCGCCGGACGCGCCGACCGGTACCGAGACGATGACGAGATCCGCGTCGCGAACGGCGTCCGCCGCAGACAGCGTATAGCGATCGCCGAGCCCGAGTTCCTGCGTCCGCTTCAGCGTCGCCTCGCTGCGCGTGGAGACCACGAGCGTGCCGGCGAGTTGCTTCTCGCGGATTTCGCGCGCGATCGACGAGCCGATCAGACCAATGCCGATGAGGGCGATCGTTTCAAACTGCTGAGCCATTATTTCCGTCCCATGAATTCGGTCAGCGCCGCGATGACGCCCTCGTTGGCTTCCGCGGAGCCGATGGTCATGCGCAACGCATTCGGGAAGCCGTAGCTGCGGACTGCCCTGAGGATATAGCCGCGGCGGGTTAGGAACTCATCGGCCTCCTCCGCCCGCTTGCCGGCCTCGTCGGGGAAATGGATCAGCACGAAATTCGTGACCGACGGCGTGATGCGGAGCCCGATCGCCTCGAGCGCTTCGGCAACGCGGGCAAGCCAGGTGAGATTGTGATCGACCGCCGTTGCGACGAAAGCCTGATCGCGGATCGCCGCCGCACCCGCCGCAATGGAAGGCGCACTGAGATTGAACGGCCCGCGGACACGGTCGACCGCGTCGATCACTTCCGGCGGCGCATACATCCAGCCGATGCGCAGGCCGGCAAGACCATAGATCTTCGAGAAGGTGCGGGTCATTACCACGTTGCGGCTGGCCGAGACGAGCTCAAGACCGGCGGCATAGTCGTTGCGGCGCACATATTCGGCATAGGCGGCGTCGAGCACCAGGAGCACTCCCTCGGGCAGGCCCGCATGCAGCCGGCGGACTTCGTCGACCGGGATATAGGTGCCGGTCGGATTGGCGGGATTGGCGAGAAAGACCATCTTGGTCCGCTCGGTGACCGCGGAAAGGATGGCGTCCACATCGACGCGCGCATCTTTTTCCTCGACGGTCACGGGCGTCGCACCGGCCGCCAGGATCTGGATCTTGTAGACCAGGAAACCGTGCTCGGTGATAATGCCTTCGTCGCCGGGGCCGAGATAGGTGTGGCACAGCAGCCCGAGCAGTTCGTCCGAGCCGTTGCCGCACATGATGTTTGCCGGATTGAGCCCGTGAACGGCCCCGATTGCCTCCCGCAGCGCCCGCGCCTGGCCGTCAGGATAGCGCTCCAGATTGAAGGCCATCGCCTGGAAGGCTTCTATCGCCTTCGGGCTGGCACCGAGCGGCGTTTCGTTCGACGAGAGCTTATGCACCTTGGCGACACCCGGCGCATGCTCCTTGCCCGGCACATAGGCGGCAATGTCAAGGATGCCGGGACGCGGCTCAGGGCTCTTCGAAGCAAGGCTCATCGGGTCAGCTTTCTATGGCCATCAAAATGCCACAGCGACCTTTGTCGCGCCTTGGGAGGCGCGGGGCGCTATAGGCAGGAAAAGAGGTCAAGCCATTACCGGCGCAAGCGGCTTTTGTCGAGGGTCCGCCGCCTGTACGCAGCGCCTTATCGGGTGAGGCGTGGCCGTTCGCGTGTGCTCGGCACGCCCTGCGGCGCCAACACCGGCACGAAGACACGGCGGGACGCACGCGCTGCGACCGGTAGCCCCTGGTAAAGCCGCTTCTGCGCCTCGACGACGATGACGCCTGAGAACACTGGCCAGAGCCAGCGGCCGAGCCGCTCAAAGCCTCGGCGCAGCCGCAGGATCGCCCGGAGCTTCGACGGCGGGAAGAACAGCGCGTCGGCCGTAGCCCCCGGCGTGAAGTTGGTCTCGCGCAACAGCGCCGTCAGCTGCCCGCGCGAATAGGGTCGGCCGGAGCCGAAGGGCGTATGCTCCATGCGCGCCCAGACGCCGCGTCGATTGGGCACGACGATCACGAGCCGCCCGCCCGGCGCCAGCACCCGCCAGATCTCCTTCATCGTCTCGCGCGGACTTTCGGCAAATTCCAGCGAATGCACCATCAGCACCCGGTCGATCGATGCGTCCGGCAGCGGCAATTCCTCGTCGAACACCAGCGCCGTCGAGGAAAGCTCGGCAACCGGCCAGTTCACCGCGCCCTGGCCCGCAGGCATGAAGGCGAAGGTGCGCTCCGTGTCCTTGCGGAACCGCTCGAGATAGGGAACGGCATAGCCGAGGCCGACCAGCCGCTCGTCCGGCAGCCGCGCCCAGACGGACGAAAGCGCCATGGTGACGGATTGCTCCGCCATCCGGCCAAGCTCGGAGTGATAGAATTCGCGAAGGTCGACAATATCGGTATGCATTCGCAACATGTTAGCTTCGAAGCGGTAGACTTCAAGGTAAGGCTCGCTACATTCGGCAGCATCTCCCCTCTCCTGACCGGAGGACCTGCCATGGCCGCGCTCGAACTCGATCTTTTCCTCTGCCGCACCGACAATTTCGGCGTGCTGATCCACGACCCCGAAAGCGGCCTGACCGCCTCGATCGACGCGCCCGAGGAGGCGCCAATCCTGGAGGCGCTGGAACGCCGCGGCTGGACGCTCACCCATATTCTCACGACGCACCATCATGGCGACCACGTCGCGGCCAATGACGCGTTGAAAGCCCGCTTCGGCGCCATCATCATCGGTCCGTTCAACGAGGCCGCGAAAATTCCGGGCCTCGACAAGACGGTGCGTCATGGCGAACGCTTCGAGTTTGCGGGCCGCAACGTCGAGGTGATCGAAACACCCGGCCATACCGCCGGCCATATCTGCTTCCATTTTCCACAGGACAAGCTGCTCTTTGCCGCCGACACGCTTTTTGCGCTCGGCTGCGGCCGTCTGTTCGAGGGGACGCCGGCGACCATGTGGCAGTCTCTCAGCCGGCTGATGGCCTTGCCGGACGACACGACCGTCTATTTCGGCCACGAATACACGCTCTCCAATGCCCGCTTCGCGGTCACCGTCGATCCCGACAATGCCGAACTCAAGGCACGCGCTGCCGAGATCGAGGAAATCCGCTGCGACGGCGGCTTCACCGCGCCGACGACAATCGGCCTGGAGAAGCGCACGAACCCGTTCCTGCGCGCCGCCGATCCCGGCATTCGCGCCCATCTCGGCCTGCGAGATGCCGACGATGCCGCGGTCTTTGCGGAAATCCGCAAGCGGAAGGATAACTTCTGATGGCTGAAGCACAGACGGCGGAAGAGGTCATCGAGGCGCTCGGCCTCACACGCCATCCGGAGGGCGGCTGGTACATCGAGACCTTCCGTGACACGGCCGGCGGCCCGCGGGGCCATTCGACGGCGATCTATTATCTGCTTGAGCGTGGCGACCGTTCGCACTGGCACCGGGTCCGCGACGCCGTCGAGATCTGGCACTACCACGCCGGCGCGCCGCTCGAACTCAGCATTGCCGAGGACGGGAAGCCCCCCGAGACGTTGCGGCTTGGGCCCGACATCCGGGACGGTGAGCGCCCGCAGGGCGTGGTGCCGGCCAACTGGTGGCAGTCGGCTGCCTCCCTCGGCGATTGGACGCTGGTTGGCTGCACGGTCGCGCCGGCCTTCGATTTTGCCGCCTTCGAGATGGCAGCCCCCGACTGGCAGCCGCCGACCCGATAGCGATCTTTCGGACTACTCCGCCGGCTGGGTGGCCGCGGCATCCTTGCGCAAGATCAGATCCTGGGCGGCGAGCACCGCCCCGCCGGTGACGAACAGGCAGGCAAGCGCTATGCGCCAGGATGGCTCGGCAAAGCCGAAGAGGATCAGGATCAGCGTCGAGAGCACCGGTGCTGCATAGCTCGAAACGCCGAGAAGCTGGATGTCGCCGTTCTTCACCCCGAAGTCCCAGGCATAGAAGGCCGCCCCCACCGGCAAGAGGCCGAGGCCCGCGACCGCCAGCCACTCGAAGGTCGTCGCCGGCCAGACCGTCGTTTCGAGCGCGAGATGGCAGACGAAGGACAGGATCGAGGTGGCAAGGCAGAAGCCGGTGACCACATCGGTCGAAACCGCCTCGAAGCGGCGTGTGATCAGCGAATAACCCGACCAGGTAAAGGCGCAGAGGAAGGCCGCGCCATAGCCGATGAGATAGGCACCGTCGAAGGCGACGCCGTTGCGCGCGACGATCAGGATCGTGCCGACGAGGCCCGCAAGCGCGCCGGCGATGTGATACCAGCGCAGCCGCTCCCCCGGCAGCAGTGCCGAACCGACAACGATCAAGAGCGGCCAGAGATAGGCGATCAGCCCGGCCTCCACCGCCGGCGCATTGCGCAGCGCCGTGAAGTAGAGGAAGTGATAGCCGAAGAGGCCGGCAATGCCCGTGATCCAGACCTTCGCCGGCTGCTTGAGCAGCGCCAGGCGCTCCGGTTTTGCCACAAGCACCGCAAGGCCGGGCAGGCTGCCGATCAGGAAACAGATTGCCGAAAGCTGGAACGGCGGCATCTTGCCCGATGCCGCCGTGAACAGCGCGAGCAGCGACCACATCAGGATGGCCGAAAAACCGATCAGAGTTGCCTTGAGTTTCATAGTCGTCCCCGGGCGCGATTTCTCTCAACGGAAACCTGCGCCGTCAAAATCACGGTGCTTGCTGGTATTTAACCTTTTAGTTGCACGCGATCGCGCGTCAACCACCAAATCGCGTCGCCGAGACCGTGACCGGCCCGAGCTTGGTGGGGATGCGGACATAGACGGGGGCATAGACATTCATGGTCTCAGCCTTGGCGAACCAGATTTCCATCGTCTGCAGTCGCCGCAGATATTCGACGTCCTCGCGGCCCTTCTTGTAGCCGGCCTTCGGCACGAAGCGGATGCCGCAGACGATCACCTCGCCTTCGAAGCCCTTCGTCTTGAAAGGCCTGGTGCCCTTCGGCGAAAGCTTGATGTCGAGCCGCGACTCGCCGTCGAAAATCGGCAGGGTGTTGGGGCAGACGCGCGCTTGCGCCGGAATGATCAGCCCCGAAAGCGGATCGAGAACGTTGCGCATGTCGCGCGAGGTGACCGGCACCCAGTTCTTCGGCAAAGGCGTGCGCTTCGGCGTCATGCTCGCATGCACGACATTGCCGTTGCGGTAGGTAACGCTGATCGCCCGGCTCTTCGAGCCACTGCGATAGGACATCGAATATTGCGACGCGCGCAGGTAATCCTTGTCGACAACGCCGGAAACCTGTGTCTGGCCCGACGTGCGGCTGAGGATATCGAGCAGGCCCGCCGATTTCAGCGTCCCCGATATCGTGTAGCGATTCTTCTGAACCTCGGTGTGGAATGAGGCGCGCGCCACCGGCAGACCGGACAGCGAGATGCTGTAATCCGTCAGATGCTCGGCATCGGCGGCCGATGATGCTGTGGAAAACAAGACCGCCGAAAGCAGCATTGCCCCGCGAAAGCCATTTCGCAACTTCATGCCTTTAGGAATCCATCACTTGAACATCGCCGCAATACCCTGAAATGCAGGGTGTTTACGGCTTTTCTGCGCCATTTCGCTGTCGCCGGCTACGCGGTCGGTCCAATCACGGAACCAAACCGTCGTGTGTCCTCGGTCAAGAAATAGCGCATAGCAAAACCGCTTGGAATGGGTCTCACGCACCATTATTGTTGCCCGGATAGCGCTTCGCATGGGCAGATCGGCCGGGAAAAACCGCGGTTTTCCGAGAATGCAAGAGGTTTGGCTTGACGGGCGGGCCGTCTCTGACTATAGAACCGCGACTTTCCAATAATGGCCTAGGAACGCGGCCTGGGCTCTGGGCCCGCTACCGCATTGTCCGGCGGCGATAAAGAGAATAGGTGTACCATGTCCCGTAGTTGCGAATTGACCGGCAAGGGCGTCCAGTCGGGCAACAATGTAAGCCACGCCAACAACAAGACCAAGCGCCGGTTCCTTCCGAACCTGTGCAACGTCACGCTGATTTCCGATGCTCTCGGCCAGCGCTACCGCCTGCGCGTTTCCGCAGCTGCTCTCCGCTCGGTTGAACACCGTGGCGGCCTCGACGCCTTCCTGCTGAAGTCGGACGAGAACGAGCTGAGCATGCGCGCTCGCCTGCTGCGTCGCCAGATCGTCAAGAAGGTTGCTGAAGCCGCCTAATCGGCGCCAGCGCACCGTCTTTGACACGCGTTTAAAAGGCTTGCGGGTTCATCCGGCAAGCCTTTTTCTCGTGCGCACGTTTCTTAACCGATACGCGCTTTTGCCTTCATCGGCCGGGTGCACTGCCCTGCTTTCATCCCTCTAGCTGGTGGCATACCCCAGGATAAAAAAATGCTGATCAACCGCACTTTCTTCGTCTATGTCGCGCTGATGACCCTCGTGGTCGTCGCCTCGAACATCCTCGTTCAGTTTCCGCTACCGGGCTCGATTGCCGGTATGCAGCTCGGCGATCTCCTCACCTGGGGCGCCTTCAGCTATCCCTTCGCCTTCCTGGTGACCGACCTTACCAACCGCCAGTTCGGGCCGCGCATCGCGCGTCGCGTGGTAGTCGCAGGCTTCATCGTCGCCATTCTGCTCTCCATCGTCGCCGCCACGCCGCGCATCGCTATCGCGTCGGGCTCGGCCTTCCTGTTCGGTCAACTCCTGGACATATCGGTGTTCAACCGGCTCCGCCGTCAGAGCTGGTGGCATGCGCCGCTCGCAGGCTCGCTGATCGGCTCGGCGCTCGATACCGCAATGTTCTTCTCCTTTGCGTTCGCACCGTTCTTCGTGTTCTTCGGCCCGAACGACAGCTTTGCGCTGGAAACCGCACCGCTCCTCGGCGTACTTGCGGCTGAAGCACCGCGCTGGATCTCCTGGGCGGTCGGTGACTTGAGCGTGAAGATCCTCTGCGGCCTCGTCATGCTGCTCCCCTATGGCGCGCTGATGAGCATCGTGAAGCCCATGCCCGCTGCGGAAAAGCAGGCGGCCTAAGGGCCGCCTGCCGGCACGCCTCGGCCCGCGCCGAAGCGGCGACCGGGCGTCGATTGCAAGGCGCGGGGAAGAGCAGCAGCCGCCCTTCCCCGCGCCTCACCTTCTAGCGCTGCTTCAAAAGCATCTGAGCGTTTTCGAATGGCAGCCCTTCGTCGTCTTCCGACCGCCGGGACTGTTCTTCAAAGCCGAGGTTCTCGTAGAAGGCATAGGCCTGCGAATTGGCGGTGTAGACCTCCAAGCGGAGCTGCCCCTTCAGCTGCAGGGCATGCGAAACCAACAAGCGGCCGATGCCGGCACCCTGGTGTCGCGGCGAGACAAACAGCCCGCCGATGAAATCGTCGAGCAAGCTGACGAACCCGGCCGGTTCGCCGTCCCGGATGGCGACCCAAGTCTCCGCGTTCGGCAGATAGACGGTCTCGATCAACAGGCGCTGTTCACGCAACCGCGCCTCGCCGACAAAAGCGTGCGCCGTTATCGAGGCCTCGAACCAGATGGCCGACAGTTCTTCCAAATCCGCAGCACGATAGGCGCGGATCATCAAATCCATTTTTTTCATGGTTTTTCCGTTCAATAGATATGCGTCAAGAGGGACGCCTGTTCGGCGCCTTGAACAACCGCGAATGCGGGTAAATTTTCAGCCTCTGCGCATAAATCTCCTTCAACGGACAATCGGCCAATAGGCCTTTGCCGGGACACCGTCAAGCATCGGACGGGCTTGTTCGGGCCTCTGCGCAGCCGCGCCGAGCGAGACGGCTCGATCCTTCACCGGCTCTTGGCCGGATCTCCACACGATCGGGCGGATCGCACTGTTCAGGAGTTGGCTGGCTTACTGTGTCAGCGCGGTGTTGAGCCGGAACTCCAGCATCAGGTTGCGCTCGAGGATCGAATGGTTGTCGTCGGAGACGACGATGACCCGCACGTCGCCGTCGGGACGCACGACGACGTCGAGGCCTTCCATGTTGTCGATCTGGTAGCCCATGTCCGCTTCGAAGAGGACTTCGCCGTCGACGACCGCGCCGGGCTTGATCTTATCGCCTGGGACCCGACGGATCTGCATGCCGAGACCCGAGCCGAAGGAGAAACGTCGCTCCAGCAGCAAGAGGTCGCCGTTCGGCAGGAAGGCGCCATCGGTTGCCGCATAGGGATCCTTGCGCACGACGCTGAATGCGCCGCGCTGTGGCCCGTCGAGGATACCGGCCAAAAGATTGTCCGCCTTGTCGACGCTGCGTTCGGCAATGGCGATCATGGCGCCCGCGAGGGGGCTGTCCTTCGGCGAGACCGCGATCGTCTCAATGCCGGCGTTGCTGCGCAGCTCGCTGATCGGAAACGGCAATGCCAGGCTTCCGATCGGCTTCGAGCCGGCAAAACCCGGATCCGGATAGATGTCGATGCGATGGGCCTGCTCGTAACTGACGATCGCCTGGCCTTCTCGAAGGGCAAGCCCTTCGGAATCCACCTTCCATTTCGCCAGGCCGACATCACCGTTACGATCCGCCATCGGCGTGGCGGTCAGGTTGGTGATACCGGAAAGCCGACCCTGCTCGTCGCGGGTTACCGCACCTTCCAGCCAGTGGCCGGTATCCATGACGGCGACGAAAGAGCTGCCGTCAGGACGAAAGCGGATTGCCGAAACCGCGCCGAACAGCGGATTTGACGAGGTCATCTCCAGACCACCGAGAAACTCCAGGGCGCCAAACCGTGTGGCGCTGGAACCCACAGCGAAATTACTGATCTGGCGGCTGCGGATCGGCAGGTCTTCGCTATCGGAAGCGGACCATGCCGGGCAGGCCGAAGCCAGGAGGAAAAGGGCTAGGAGACCGCGGCCAAGCATCAAGAGAAGTACCTTCAGGGGGCATCGGGAATGACGCGGCGTGCGCTCAAAGTGAGCCCGCCACGCATGGTAGCTTGGTAGACTGTAAAACTATGTCCGTAAATTGACTTCGGCCGCCAGCGATGCGTGCAGGTGCCGATTGGCAGCTCGGAGGCGATGTTCCACCGCCCCCAAGGGGGAAGCATCACCCGGCGCGGCGAAGACGCGAAGAACCGCGGCGCTGGCTTTCGTCCTCGAAGAGTGCGGCCAGCTGTTCGGTCATCGCGCCGGCAAGCTCATCGGCATCGACGATGGTGACGGCACGGCGATAGTAGCGCGTCACGTCGTGGCCGATACCGATCGCCAGCAGTTCCACCGGCGAGCGCGTTTCGATCTGCTCGATGACCGCGCGCAGGTGACGCTCCAGATAGTTTCCTGGATTGACCGACAGCGTCGAGTCGTCGACCGGCGCGCCGTCCGAAATCATCATCAGGATGCGCCGCTGTTCGCGCCGCGCCATCAGCCGCTCATGCGCCCAAATCAACGCCTCGCCGTCGATGTTTTCCTTGAGCAGGCCTTCCCGCATCATCAGGCCGAGATTGCGTCGTGCCCGGCGCCACGGAGCGTCGGCAGACTTGTAGACGATGTGTCGCAGGTCGTTGAGGCGACCCGGGGCCTGTGGCTTGCCGCCGGCCAGCCACTTCTCGCGTGACTGCCCACCCTTCCACGCCTTGGTGGTAAAACCGAGGATCTCGACCTTGACGCCGCAGCGCTCGAGCGTGCGCGCCAGGATATCGGCGCAGGTGGCGGCAACCGTGATCGGACGGCCGCGCATCGAGCCGGAATTGTCGATCAGCAGCGTCACGACGGTATCGCGGAAGTTGGTGTCCTTTTCGCGCTTGAAGGAAAGCGGCTGCATCGGATCGATGATGATGCGCTGAAGCCGCGCCGAATCGAGATACCCCTCTTCGAGATCGAACTCCCAGGAGCGGTTCTGCTGCGCCATCAGGCGGCGCTGCAGCCGGTTGGCAAGGCGGCCGACCGCGCCTTGAAGATGGGCAAGCTGCTTGTCGAGGAAGGCGCGCAGCCGGTCGAGCTCGGCCTCGTCGCAAAGCTCTTCCGAGGCAATCGTCTCGTCGAACTCGCGGGTGAAGACGGCGTAGTCGACCTTCTCGTTGAAGTCGGCGAAGGGCTGGTTCGGACGCTTGACCTCGCCGGGCGTTTCGCTGTCCTCGTCGCCTTCGTCCTGGAGATCGTCGTCGGAGATCTCCGCGCCGTCCATCTCGCCTTCTTCCATCTGCTCTTCGGCAGCCTGGTTCTCGTCGGCGGGTGCGGCATCGTCGCCGGCTTCCTCGTCGCTGGCGTTCTCGTCCTGCTCCTGGCTGCGCGGCTGGTCTTCGTCGGTCTCGCTTTCCTGCTCGTCCGGCTCGTTGTCGTCGTCACCGTATTTCTCGGCGACTTCCATCGAGGTCAGCATGTCGCGAACGACCCGGGCAAAGGCCTGCTGGTTGTTGATCGTCGACGACAGGTGCTCAATGTCGCCGGCAGCCTTGCCCTCGATGAACTCGCGCCAGAGGTCGAGCACCTTGCCGGCAGACGCCGGCGGCTTCTGGCCCGTCAGCTTCTCGCGCACCAGCAGCGCTACGGCCTCGCCGAGCGGCGCGTCCGCCTGGCGCTCGATCGTTGCGAAATTCGCCTTGGCGTATTTCTCTTCGAGCATGACGTTGAGGTTCTTGGCGACACCCGCCATGCGCAACGACCCGATCGCCTCGACACGAGCCTGCTCCACCGCATCGAAGATCGCGCGGGCGTCCGCCCCTTGCGGCGACATGGTCGCGTGGATCCGCGCATCGTGACAGGCCTTGCGCAGCGCCATGCTGTCACCGAGCCCGCGGGTCACGGCAAGTTCCTGCAGGGTCGGGCGCTTGGAAAGTTCCGGCAGACGGATGCGTTCGCCGGTCATGCCCGGCCGCTCGTTGGCGAAGGCGACTTCCACCTCGGCATCGCCCGCGATCGATCGGATGCAGCCGGAAAGCGCCCGCTTGAACGGTTCCGCAGCATTCTCGCGCGTGGTTGGCTTTGCCTTCGAATTCGAGCTCACGACAGTTCCTTCTTCAGCCAGAGGCGACGGCGCCCCAGTGGGGCGTCATCCGGTTTGCCACAGCGTCATGACCCGCCCTCCCAAAGGGGACGGCAGGCCGTGGGATCAGGCGGTGGCTTCGAGCACGATGTTGGCAGCGCTTTCCTTCAGCTCGATGCCGAAGGCGCGCTGGTAGTGCTCGGCGACCAGCGCCCGCTCCAGCTCGTCGCACTTGTTGAGGAAGGTCACGCGGAAGGCGAAAGCGATGTCGCCGAAGATGTGGGCGTTCTCGGCCCAGGTGATGACCGTACGCGGGCTCATGACAGTCGAGAGATCGCCATTGATGAAGGCTGCGCGCGTGAGGTCGGCGACACGTACCATCTTGGAGACGGTCTCGCGGCCCTTGTCGGCGGTGAAGCCCTTGACCTTGGCGGCGACGATGTCGACTTCCTTGTCGTGCGGCAGGTAGTTCAGCGTGGTGACGATCGACCAGCGGTCCATCTGCGCCTGGTTGATCTGCTGCGTGCCGTGATAGAGGCCGGTCGTGTCGCCGAGGCCGACGGTGTTGGCGGTCGCAAACAGGCGGAAGGCCGGGTGCGGACGGATGACACGGCTCTGGTCGAGCAGCGTCAGGCGGCCGGAGGATTCCAGCACGCGCTGGATGACGAACATGACGTCCGGGCGGCCGGCATCGTATTCGTCGAAGACGAGCGCGACATTGTGCTGGTAGGCCCAGGGCAGGATGCCGTCCTTGAATTCGGTGACCTGCAGGCCGTCCTTGACGACGATCGCGTCCTTGCCGACGAGGTCGATACGGCTGACATGGCTATCGAGGTTGACGCGCACGCACGGCCAGTTGAGGCGCGCGGCGACCTGCTCGATATGGGTGGACTTGCCGGTGCCGTGATAGCCCGACACCATCACGCGTCGGTTGTGGGCGAAGCCTGCGAGAATGGCGAGCGTCGTTTCGCGGTCGAAGAGGTAGTCCGGATCCAGATCCGGGACATAGGCGTCGCCCTTCGAATAGGCAGGAACGCGCAAATCCGTATCAATACCGAAAACCTCCCGGACGGAAATCGTGGTGTCGGGGAGGTTGGAAATGTCGAGGTCAATCTTGCTCATCATGTCTCCAGAGCGGCCACCGGACGGCACCCGCGCATTCGCCTGCAAAAGTGCTTCTGTATTAATCCGGGTTGTTAGCAGAAACCAGCCTGTTTTAACAATTGGTAGGCCTGAATAACCGCGCGAAAACGCTCTTCCGATCCTCTATCTCCGCCATTGGCATCGGGGTGATGCTTCTTGACGAGGTCCTTGTAGGCCGCCTTGATGTCGGCAGTGGTCGCCGAGGCTCCGAGACCAAGCGTTTCGAAGGCCTTCGCCTCGAGCGTCTTCAGCTTGCGCTGGCGTGGCTCGGGACGACCGGATCGCGCCCGCGCCTCGCTGACAAAGCCGAAGGGATCGCGCATGCGGGCCTGGGCGCCGGCAGAGCCAGACCGCGTCTGCGACTGGGTCGGGCCGTTCTTGGCGTTCTTGTTGACGCCGACGGTCCAGGTGGGCCGATGACCGGTGATCGCTTCCTTCTGGTAGCGGGCGACCTCGCTGTCGGAGAGGCCGGAGAAGAAGTTGTAGCCCTTGTTGTATTCCTTCACGTGCTCGAAGCAGAACATGAAGTACTGCCCCTCGGCGTTGCGACCGACGGGCGCCCGGTGCACACCCTTCTGATCGCAGCCGTCCCACTGACAGACGGGAGCCGCCGGCTCTGCCTGCGGCTCGACCTTGCGCCGGGTTCGAATGCGATCGAAGTATTTTGAATCGAGTCTCATGGCGCTCATTATGGGGTTTGGCGGGAGTCACAACAAGAATTGACAAAGCGGAATGTTGCTGGCTTTGTGCGGGCATTTTGCGCCGCCGTGCCAGCGATTACCGGGTTCTTAACTGCGAGGGGGCGCCAAGCAAACAGCAAAATGGGACGGAAGAATGTCGCTCACCGAGACCATCGAAAAGAAGCTGATCGAGGCCTTCCACCCTGAACGGCTCGAGGTCATCAACGAGAGCCATCAGCATACCGGCCATCAGCCGGGCTTCGATGGTACCGGCGAGTCCCACATGCGGGTGCGTATCGTTTCTAGCGCCTTTGCCGGCATGAGCCGTGTCGCCCGCCACCGCGCCATCAATGATCTCCTGAAGCCAGAACTCGACGCCGGCCTGCATGCGCTCGCCGTCGAGCCGGCAGCCCCCGGCGAGCCGACCCGCTGGTAGAGGCAATCGCGGCCATCACGCCGGCGGAGCACCCTCTTCCGCCGGACGGATGCGCAGCTTGGTAATGCGGTTCTTCACCCGCTTCATCACGATGAAGCGTTTGCCGTGGAAGGTGAAGGCCTGGCGCTCCTCCGGAATGCTCTTGGACTCGTGGATGACCAGACCGGCCACCGTCGTCGCCTCCTCGTCCGGCAGCGACCAGTCGAGCGCGCGGTTGAGATCGCGGATCGGCACCGAGCCATCGACGACGATCGAGCCATCGGCTTCCTGGCGCACGCCCTGAATGTCGAGGTCGTGCTCATCGGCGATATCGCCGACGATCTCCTCCAGAATGTCCTCCAGCGTCACCAGACCCTGAACCTGACCATACTCGTCGACGACGATCGCCAGATGCAGTTTGCGACGCAGGAACGCGTTGAGTTGATCCTTGAGGTTGGTCGTGTCCGGCACGAACCAGGGCTTCTGCGCGATCTTGACGATATCGAGGTTTTCCGGCTCGACATTTGGTTCGGCCAGCGCCCTCAGCAAATCCTTGGAATGCACGACGCCGATGATGTTGTCGGTCGACCCGCGCCAGAGCGGCAGCCGCGTGAACGGGCTTTCGAGAATATCGCGGACGCAGGTTTCCGGCGGCTCGTCGGCATTGATCGCCCGCATGCTGGTGCGGTGGATCATGATGTCGGAGATTTCAAGCTCGCCAAGATCGAGCACGCCGCCGAGCCGATCGCGGTCGGCCTTGATCACCGAGCCCTCGCGGTGCAGCAGGTCCACGGCGCCGCGCAGTTCCTCATGCGCCGACAGCATAGACATGTCGGAGGCCAGGTTGATGCCGAAGATGTTAAGCAGGCGCCGGACGATGCCGTTGACGAGGCTAGAAACCGGGCCGACGACGGCGACGAAGAGACGGACGAGCGGTGCCACGGCAATCGCGAAACGATCCGGCGAAGCAATCGCCCAGCTCTTCGGCAGTACTTCCGAGAAGATGACGAGCAGCACGGTCATGGCGAGTGTGGCGATCGCCACGCCGCTGTCGCCGAAGAGACCGATCAGCAGGCTCGTCGTCAGTGACGAGGCAAGAATGTTGACGAGATTGTTGCCGATCAGCAGCGCGCCGATCAGCCGGTCGCGACGCTCGATCAGCCGGTTGACGATGCCGGCGCGCTCTTCGCCGTTATTTTCCAGCGTATGCATACGCGAGCGCGACGCGGCGGTCAGCGCCGTCTCCGAACCCGAAAAGAAGCCCGAAAGCACAAGCAGGCAGAAGACTGACAGGATCGACAGCCAGTACTCCGCCAGGAAGGCAATGAAGGCTTCGCCGGTCATTGCGGGTGCTTTTCCCTCAGGAAGCTCAGAACCTCGGAGGATGGGACGTCATCAGCGACGAAGGACTGGCCAATACCCTTCGTCAGGATGAAGGTGAGCTTGCCGCCCTTGACCTTCTTGTCCTGGGCAATCGCGTCCATCAGCCGTTCTGCCGGAGGCAGTGTACCGGGAATTTCCGACATGCGCGTCGGCAGGCCGACGGCCCTCAGATGCGCCTCGACACGGGTTGCATCGTCGGCGCTCGCAAGGTTCATGCGCGTCGAGAACTGATGCGCCAGCACCATGCCGATCGAAACGCCCTCACCGTGCACCAGCCGGGCGCTGTCGTATTCGGTCGCCGCCTCCAGTGCATGGCCGAAGGTGTGGCCGAGATTGAGCAGCGCGCGCAGGCCATTTTCGCGTTCGTCCGCCGCCACGACGTCCGCCTTGGCCTGGCAGCTGACTGCGATCGCCTCAATGCGGGCGCTACCCCCCGCAAAGACCGCCTGCCAGTTGTTTTCGAGCCAGGCAAAGAAGTCCGGCTTGTCGATCAGCCCGTATTTCGCGACCTCGGCATAACCGGCGCGGAATTCGCGCTCGCTCAAGGTGTCGAGCACGTCGGTGTCCGCCAGCACCAGATCCGGCTGGTGGAAGACACCGATCAGGTTCTTGCCGTGCGGCGAATTGATGCCGGTCTTGCCGCCGACGGAGGAATCCACCTGCGCCAAGAGCGAGGTCGGTATCTGGATGAAGCGCGAGCCGCGGCGCACGATGCCGGCGGCAAAGCCGGTGAGGTCACCGATGACGCCACCGCCAAGCGCGATCACCGCATCGTTGCGCTCGATCCGGGCGCCAAGCACCGTTTCGCAGACCGGAATCAGATGTTCGAAGCTCTTGGTCTTTTCGCCGGCGGGAAGCACCAGCGACACGGCGTCGATGTCGCACTCCCCAAGGCTCGCCATGAGCGGCTCAAGGTAGCGCGGCGCGACGTTCTCATCGGTGATGACGGCCATCTTGCGCCCCTTGAGGCGGGCGGCGATTTCCTCACCGGCCGCCGCAATCAGCCCGGGACCGATCAGGATGTCGTAAGAACGGTCACCGAGGTCGACACGGACCTTGCGTTCGGCTGCAGGCATCGCATGGCTATTCATGGGTCTTCTTGTCCTGGTACTCGATGACGGCGGTGAGGACATCCTCGACCATCGTCTCTTTCTTCACATCGCGCGACAGCACCGTCAGGTCCGCTTCGGCGTAGATCGGGTAACGCGCATTCATCAGGTTTTCGAGCGTCTGCTTCGGGTTCTCGGTCTTCAGCAGCGGCCGGGTGTCGCGCTTGTTGACCCGCTCCCAGAGCACGTCGAGCTCGGCGTTCAGCCAGACCGTCAGGCCACCCTTCTTGATCTGGCGGCGCGAGCGCTCGTTGATATAGGCGCCGCCGCCGGTCGAGACCACGCGCGGACCGCTGCGCAAGAGCCGCTTCAGCACCCGCGTTTCAAGCGCCCGGAACTCGTCTTCGCCATAGCGGGCAAAGAGATCGCTGATCGTCATGCGCGAGACGCGCTCGATCTCATGGTCGGAATCGACGAAGGGAATGCCAAGCGCCTGAGCCGTCAAACGACCGATTGCCGATTTGCCGGCGCCCATCAGGCCGATGAACACGAGATTACGTTTACCGAGTACAAGCTTCGCCCGCTCGGCAAGCGTTGCGGAAACCGGTTCGATCACGTCGTTCATTGGACTTCTTATTCCCCATTCCCTTTCGGTATCGACAAATCGGGGTGTAGCGTCAAGTCGTCGCTCGCGTCCGCTCACGGTTCTTGAACTCGGCGGAAGCGGCGTTCATATAGGTCTGGCACCCGCCACAGCGTCGCGCGCTCATTCCGAGCGCCTGAAACGCACTGGCCGTTTGAACGCCTGCATGTATCCTTACGTCCGCTTCGATCGAAAGGCACATGCAGAGGAGATTGAAATGCCGACCCTCTTCCGGTTCCTGTTCTTCTGCGCCGTAATTGCCGGGATAGTGTACGGCACGATGATCTCTCTCGTCACCTTCGTCGAGCCGACGGAGCGCGACGTCACCGTGAAGATCCCGTCCGAACGGGTGAACAAGACCCAATGAGCGATCTTTCCGCCGCCCATGTCGAGGCTTTCCTCGAAATGATGAGCGCCGAGCGGGGTGCAGCGGTCAATACGCTGCAATCCTACGAGCGTGACCTCGAAGATGCCTCCTCGCATCTGCGCACGCTCGGAACCGGGCTGACCGGGGCGACACCAGATGACCTTCGCGGGTATCTCGCCCATCTCGCCGGTCAGGGCTTCAAGGCCTCCTCGCAAGCGCGGCGGCTTTCGGCGCTCAGGCAGTTCTACAAATTCCTCTACGCCGAAGGCATGCGCGGCGACGACCCGACCGGGATCCTCGACGCGCCGAAGAAGGGACGTAGCCTGCCGAAGACGCTGAGCGTCGACGACGTCTCGCGCCTGATCGGCCAGGCGGAGACCGAGGCGGCAGCCGGCGGTACCGACCACCTCGCCAAATTGCGCATGCATGCGCTGATCGAACTGCTCTATGCGACCGGCATGCGCGTCAGCGAACTCATGTCGCTGCCCGCAAGCGTGCTCGCCCAGAACGGCCGCTTCCTCGTCATCCGCGGCAAGGGCAACAAGGACCGCCTCGTTCCGCTATCACAGGCAGCGATCCGGGCCATGCGGGCCTATGGCGAGGCGCTCGCCGAGGAGATTGCGCGCGAGGAAAGTGGCAACCGAGAGAGCCCGTGGCTCTTCCCCTCCTCGGGCAAGCAGGGATTCCTGCCGCGCCAGGTTTTTGCCCGCGATCTGAAATCGCTGGCCGCGCGCGCCAGCATTCGCGTCGCCACGATCTCCCCGCACGTGCTTAGACATGCCTTCGCCAGCCACCTGCTGGCCAATGGCGCCGACCTTCGCGCGGTGCAGGAACTGCTCGGTCACTCGGACATTTCAACGACACAAATCTATACACATGTTCTGGAAGAACGGCTGCACAACCTGGTGCAAAACCATCACCCTCTTGCCAAACAGGCGAAAAAACAGGATTAGGACCGCCGGGCAGGCTGGTTTCGGCCCGCAGACCCTTGTCGCAAAATGATCGGAAACGCATCTCATGCACAACTATCTCGATTTCGAAAAGCCCATCTCCGACCTCGAAGGCAAGATTCTCGAATTGAAGAAGCTCGCCGGCGAAGACGAGAGCGTGAACACTTCGGATGAGATCGAACGCCTGGAGACGCGCGTCCGCGACGCGATGGTCGAGATCTATTCGAAGCTGACGCCGTGGCAGAAGACCCAGGTCGCCCGCCACCCCTCGCGCCCGCACTTCCTGGATTATGCCGCCGAGCTCTTCACCGAGTTCACGCCGCTTGCCGGCGACCGCAACTTCGCCAACGACGACGCCATCCAGGCCGGCCTTGCGCGCTTCCGCGGCATGCCGGTCGCCGTTCTCGGCCAGGAAAAGGGCAACGACACCAAGTCGCGCATCAAGCACAATTTCGGCAGCCCCCGTCCGGAAGGCTACCGCAAGGCGATCCGCGTCATGGAAATGGCTGACCGCTTCGGCCTGCCGCTGATCACGCTGGTCGATACCGCAGGCGCCTACCCGGGCGTTAACGCCGAAGAGCGCGGCCAGGCGGAAGCGATTGCCCGCTCCACCGAGATGTGCCTCAACGTTCGCGTGCCGATCGTCACCGTCGTCATCGGCGAAGGCGGCTCCGGCGGTGCGATTGCGATCGCCACCGGCAACCGCGTGTACATGCTCGAGCATGCGATCTACAGCGTCATCTCGCCGGAAGGTGCAGCCTCTATCCTGTGGCGCGATTCCACCCGCGCCAAGGAAGCGGCCAGCAACATGAAGATCACGTCCGAGGATCTGAAAGCGCTCGGCGTCATCGACGGCATCATTCAGGAACCGGTCGGCGGCGCGCACCGCGACCCGAACGCGGTCATCGGCCGCACCGGAACCGTGATCGCCGACGCGCTCAAGGAACTTTCCGGACGCGATGGCGACCAGTTGCGCACCGATCGCCGACAAAAATATCTGAATATCGGCCGTAACCTCTAAGCCGGATCGGCAGTCCTTAAGCGGGAGCGGGGTGGAAATCCCACGACCTTCCCCTCGCCCGATCTGATGGCCCGCGATTGCGGAAGCGGATTTCGCAACTGCAAAGCGGAGTGTGGCCAAATCTTGGCCATATTCATGAGGTCATGAACAGCGCATCGGCAGGGCCACCCTGCAGGGTTAAGAATTCGTGAAGTATAATCGCTTAGTGATTCTCTAAAAGGCCCACCCTCGCGGACTTGGGCTTTCCTAGTCGAGTTTGGGTTTGAACGGGCCTCTGCTGATGCGTTTCTGGAACCTTTTAGCTTCCGCCGCCATTGTCGCCGCGCTTGCCGGCTGCACCAACGAAACGCTGGATGCGACGACATCGGTCGATATCAAGTCCGTCAGGAACAAGACCGAGTATCAGGTCTCTGCCCCGATGGTCAAAAAGATGAGCGAGCTCGGGATGCAGAAGCAAGCCCCGATCGCACTGCGCATCTTCAAGGAAGAAGGCACGCTCGAGGTCTGGAAGGCCAATACCGCCAACCGCTTCCAGCTTTTGAAGACCTACAAGATCTGCGCCTGGTCCGGCAAGCTTGGACCCAAGGTGAAGGAAGGCGACCGGCAGGCGCCGGAAGGCTTCTACCCGCTCTTCCCGCGCCAGATGAACCCCAATTCCAACTACTATCTGGCGATCAACACCGGCTATCCCAACGCCTACGACAAGGCGAACGGTCGCCAGGGCACACACCTGATGATCCACGGCGCCTGCTCGTCGTCGGGCTGCTACTCGATGACCGACGAGCAGATGATCGAGATCTTTGCGCTCGCCCGCGATAGCTTCAAGGGCGGCCAGGAAAGTGTTCAGCTGCAGGCCTTCCCCTTCCGCATGACCGCGGAGAACATGGCGCGGCACCGCGACAATCCGAATATCGACTTCTGGAAGATGCTGAAGGTCGGCTACGACCAGTTCGAAGTCACCAAGCGTCCGCCGGAAGTCAATGTCTGCGAGAAGAAGTACGTCTTCAACCAGCAGGCCTCCGGCCCGTTCAATCCGGGTGGCCAGTGCCCCGCCATGTCGACGCCGCCGGCCCTGCAGGTGGCGATGGCGAGCTTCGAAAAGAGCTACCAGACCGACTACGACAAGGCGATGAAGAAGTATGACGGCATGGTCTGGTACGAACCGAGCGAAGCCGAGCGCAAGGCGATCGTCGCCAAGCAGCGCGTCGGCCGCGAACTCGCCTATGCGCCGACCGGCAACTCGCTTGACGCCGGCAAGATGATGAAGGCGAGCGATCTCGAAAAGAAGATCGCCTTGCAGAAGGAAGCGGAAGAAACCAAGCAGGCCGTCGAGATCCAGAAGAAGGAACTCGAAAAGGCGACCGATGGCGGCAAGCACGTCCCGGTCCCGGCCGCCAATCCCATTCCGCAGCCGGTGATGCAGGCGGCCGTCGAGCAGCCGAAGAAATCCTTCTGGAGCCTGTTCTCCAAGAGCGAGCCGGAATTGCAGATGCCGGCCCCGGTCGTCATCACGCCTGAACAGCAGGCTACTGCCGCGCCGCTGACGCAAGCCGCCCCGGCAACGACGGCAAAGCAGGCGAAGGCGCCGGCCCCTGCCGCCCAGCAGCAGGCCGCTGCCGTGACCACGGCAACGACACCGTCAGCCGATGCGGCCGTCGAAGCGCCTGTTATGACGGAAGAGCCGCCGAAGAAGCGGCCGTTCTGGAAGATCTGGGGCAATTGATGCCGGACGAACAGAAGATCGTCTATGACCTGAGGGGGCTTAAATGCCCCCTTCCCGTTTTGAAGACGCGTAAACGCATGACTTCGCTGGCGCCGGGCGCTTTGCTGGAGATTGAGACCACCGATCCGCTGGCGGTGATCGACATTCCACATTTCTGCAACGAGGACGGCCACAAGCTTGTAGAGGCCGCACCCGCCGACGGCGGCCACCGGTTCCTCATCCGCAAGGGCGCGTAAGACGCCACGTCTGCCGCGCGGCAACGCTTCGATTACTGAGGCGATTTAGAACCGCATGCCTGGCACGGCGAGCGGATTGTCGGACAAAGCTTGGGCGTCTGGCCGGTCGATGCGCGGCTTGCCGGTGAACGCGTCGAAGAGGTCGCGGACGAAGGCCTCTTCCAACCCCTTGGTGATCAGCACCATGCGCGTGCGACGGTCGTTCGGGTCCGGCCAGGCGGCGAGCCGCTCCGGCGTGTGGAAGACGTTCTGCACGCCATGCAGCACCAGCGGCCGGTCCGGCCTGTCGGCAACCGCGACGATCGCCTTCATCCGGAGCAGCTTCTCGCCATGCGCCGAGCGCAGGAGATCGATGAACATGTCGAGCGCCATAGGCTCGATCGGCCGGTCGTGCACGATGCTGAAGGAGCGGATGTCGCCGCCATGTCGCGTCACATCGTGATGGTGATGATGATCGTGCCCATGATCATGGTGGTGATCGTGGTCGTGATGATCGTGACCGTGGTCATGGTCATGATCATGGTGGTCGTGGTGCGCCTCGTCCTGCAGCCAGCGGCCGACATCAGCGATCTTCGACGAGGGGTCGTAGAGGCCACAATCGAACAGCTCTGCGTGCCCGGCTTCGGCGCTGTCGCCATCGATCAGCGGCGCGCGCGGATTGAGCGCGCGGATCCGCGCCGTCAGCGCATCACGCTCCGACGTTTCGGCAAGGCCTGTCTTGCTGATGACGATGCGATCGGCAACGGCAATCTGCTTCAGCGCTTCCTCGTGATTGGCGATCGTCTGCAGGCCGTTGACGGCGTCGACGACGGTGACCACGCCATCCAGCCGGAAGTTCTGCGCAATGACCGGATTGCCGATCACCGATTGCAGCACTGGCGCCGGGTCGGCAAGGCCGGTGGTTTCGATAACGACGCGCTTCAGCGGCTTGATCTTGCCGGTCTGCATGCGGTCCATGAGATCGGCAAGCGTATCGACCAGTTCGCCACGCACGGTACAGCAGAGGCAGCCGTCGGAAAGCTCGATGACCCCGTCGCTGGAGGCTTCCACCAGCAAATGATCGATCGACACGTCGCCGAACTCGTTGATGATAACGGCCGTATCCGAGAGATCGGGATCCTTCAGCAGCCGGTTGAGCAGCGTCGTCTTGCCCGCACCAAGGAAGCCGGTAAGGATCGAGACCGGCACCGCCGACAAGGGACTAACCATCATGCACTCCGATCAGAAGGTCGGCCGCGGCACCGGGATCGGCACATTGGCGACATCGCCCTGGCCGGCCGGGTCGCCGGCAAGCTTCGGCGCTTTTTCGCCGCTGCCGGCGATCAGCCCGGCGAAGGCAAGCTTCAGTGGCCGGTTGATTTCGTGGATATAGGGCGAGAGCAGCTTCTGGCGGCCGGCTTCGTCGCGACCCTCGCTGCGAACCTTCGCGGCCGCCTTCGAGCAGATCTGCTTGCTGACATCGGCCACCATGTCGCGCGTCTCGCCATAGGCCGGGATCTGCACCAGCGACGGCTTGCCGTTGCCGTTCGTCGTCAGTGCCATCTGCAGGAGCCGTGCGGACTCATCCGCACGCGCACCGAGGCTGTCCTCGCCGAGCACGACCGAGACGACGCTGCGCCCCTCGCGGGTGGCGGATGAAACCTGGTTGAAGCCGGAGGCGCAGATGAAGCCGGTCTTCATGCCGTCAGCGCCTTCGAAGCGGCCGATCAGCATGTTGTAGTTCGGATAATCCTTCTTGCCGGTGGTGAAACCTTCCAGCGAGAAATAGGAGGCGTATTGCGGAAACTCGCGCTTGAGCGTGATCGCGAGTACCGCAAGGTCGCGGGCGGTCGTGTACTGGCCGGGACCAGGCAGACCGTTGGGATTGATGAAGTTCGAGGAGGTCATGCCGATGCGGCGGGCCTCGGCATTCATCCGCTCGATGAAGGCGGGCTCCGAACCGGCGACCGTTTCGGCGATCGCGACCGCAACATCGTTTGCCGACTTCACCAGCATCATCTTCAGCGCGCTGTCGAGCGTCATCGCCTGGCCGGGCTTGTAGAACATCTTGCTCGGCGGCTCGGCGGCGGCGTTCTTGGTCATGATGACCGGGCTCTCGAGCGTGAGCTGACCGGACTTGATGGCGCGGAAGGCCGTGTAGGCCGTCATCAGCTTGGTCAGCGACGCCGGATACCATTTCTGGAAGATATCCTGGTGCTCGTAAACCTTCAGCGAATTGACGTCGACGACCAGCCTTGGATTGGCCGCAGCCGGCAGCGCCGCAAGAAGTGTGGCGCATGTCGCCGCCGTCACTCCGAGCGCCTTCATCTTGCCACGCGTGAAAAATCCTGCTGTCACCACGATAGGACCTCGAAAATCCGCTGTTGCCTCGTCTCGTCCGGCTATTTAGCCTATATGGCGAGGAGATGGCAAAGCCCATTCACGGGCAGTCGTGCCAATCCACACCGATACGCAGATACAATTAGTGATCGAACAGACCGACAGGACGAAACGATGCCGATACTTAACCGTGCCGCCGAGCTCCAGAATGAAGTCACCGAATGGCGGCGCCACCTGCACAGGAATCCGGAGCTCCTGTTCGCGGTCGAAAATACGGCAGCCTTCGTCGAAAAGAAACTGAAGGAGTTCGGCGTTGACGAAATCGTGACGGGGCTTGGCCGCACCGGCGTCGTCGGCCTCATCCGCGGCAATCTCGGCGCGGGCCGCACCATCGGTCTGCGCGCCGACATGGACGCGCTGCCGATCACCGAGACGAGCGGCAAGGACTGGGCCTCTGAGACATCCGGCAAGATGCATGCCTGCGGCCACGACGGCCACACGGCCATGCTTCTCGGCGCGGCGAAGTATCTCGCCGAAACCCGCAACTTCGCCGGCCAAGTCGCGGTCATCTTCCAGCCTGCAGAAGAAGGCGGCGGCGGCGGCAACGAGATGGTCAAGGACGGCATGATGGAGCGCTTTGCCATTGCCGAAGTCTACGGCATGCACAACATGCCGGGCATGCCCGTCGGCCAGTTCGGCAGCCGCGTCGGCCCGATCATGGCCTCGACCGACGAGTTCACCATCACCATCAAGGGCCGCGGCGGCCATGCGGCCCAGCCGCACAAGACGATCGACCCGATCATCGTCGGAACGCAGATCGTGACCGCCTTGCAGACGATTGCGTCGCGCACAGTCGATCCGCTCGCCTCCGTCGTCGTCTCCGTCACCAAGTTCAATGCCGGTTTCGCCCACAACGTCATTCCGCAGGAAGCCGTGCTTGGCGGCACCGTGCGCACCCTCATGCCTGAGGTGCGCGAGATCGGCGAAAGCCGCATCCGCACGATTGCCGAGGGTGTTGCCCAGATCTACGGCGCGACCGTCCAGGTCTCCTACAACCGCAACTATCCGGTAACTGTGAACCATGCCGACGAGACCGGTTATGCCTTGCAGGCGGCAGCCGAGATTGCCGGTGCCGGCAATGTCCAGCCGTCGCTCGATCCGATGATGGGCGGTGAGGATTTCTCCTACATGCTGCTTGCCCGCCCCGGCGCCTTTATCTTCATGGGCAACGGTGACACCGCCGGGCTGCATCACCCGGCCTATGACTTCAACGACGAGGCGATCCCGCACGGCATTTCCTACTGGGTGAAGCTCGCGGAAACGCGGCTTGCCGCCTGAGGCACGGTTGGGAGGCACGATGCATCAGATCGACAAGATTGACCGACGAATTCTCAACATTCTCCAGGCGGACGGCCGCATCACCAATCTGGAGCTTGCCGATCGCATCGGCCTGTCGCCGACCGCGACCAGCGAACGTCTGCGCCGGCTGTTGAAGGAAGGATACGTCTCGGGCTTCGGCGCGCGATTGGACCCGCAGAAGCTCGGCTTCGGGCTGCTGGTCTTCATCGAGGTCATGCTCGACAAGACGACGCCCGACGTCTTCGACCAGTTCGCCGCCGCCGTCAAACAGGCGCCGGCCGTGCTCGAATGTCACATGGTGGCAGGCGGCTTCGACTATCTGGTCAAGACGCGGTTCGAGGACATGGCGGCCTACCGCAACTTCCTCGGCCAGGTTCTCTGGACGCTCCCGGGCGTCAAGGAGACCCGCACCTATGCTGTCATGGAAGAGATCAAGAACGACGGGCCGCTGCCGCTGGTGTGAGCCTCTGTCGCAGAAAAATAAAAGAACGGCCCGGGATCTACACAGATCCCGGGCCGTCTGCTTTCAGCTTAGGCGGCGTCCTGCAGCGATGCCATGTCGATGACAAATCGATAACGCACGTCGCTCTTGACGACGCGTTCATAGGCTTCGTTGATCTCTTGGATGCGGATCGTTTCGATTTCCGAGACGATGTTGTGCTCGCCGCAGAAGTCGAGCATTTCCTGGGTCTCCTTGATCGAGCCGATCATCGAGCCGGAAATGCTGCGGCGCGCCGGCACCAGCGAGAAGGCATGCACCGGCACGGCGTTCTCCGGAATGCCGACCAGCACCAGATCGCCATCGACCTTGAGCAGGTTGAGGTAGGCGTTCCAGTCGATCTCGGCGGCAACCGTGCAGATGATCAGGTCAAACGTGCCCGCCAGCGCCGTGAAGGTCTCGGGGTCGTTGGTGGCATAGTAGTGATCGGCGCCGAGCTTCAGCCCGTCTTCCTTTTTGGAAAGCGTCTGGCTGAGAACGGTCACGTCTGCGCCCATGGCATGCGCCAGCTTGACGCCCATATGTCCGAGACCGCCCATGCCGACGATCGCGACCTTCTTGCCGGGACCGGCCTTCCAGTGGCGCAGCGGCGAATAGAGCGTGATGCCGGCGCAAAGCAGCGGTGCCGCAGCGTCGAGCGGCAGGTTCTCGGGGATCGACAGAACGTAGCCTTCCTTGACGACGATGCTGTCGCAGTAGCCGCCCTGGGTCGGTGTCTTGCCGTCGGCTTCGACGCCGTTATAGGTCACGACCAGGCCGGGCATGTAGTGTTCCAGATCCAGATCGCGGGTAGCGCAGGTGGTGCAGGAATCGACGAAGCAGCCGACGCCGGCGCGGTCGCCGACCTTGAACTTGGTCACCTTGGAGCCGACCGCCGTGACGATGCCGACGATCTCGTGGCCCGGAACCATCGGGAAGGCCGAGTTGCCCCATTCGTTGCGGGCCTGGTGGATGTCCGAGTGGCAGACGCCGCAATATTTGATCTCGATCACCACGTCGTCGTCGCGCGGTTCGCGGCGTTCGAAGGTGAAGGGCGTCAGCGGCTTCGACGCATCGGTCGCCGCATATCCTCTTGCAATGGCCATCAGTCTGTCCTCATTTTGGGAAAGGGTGCAGGTCCGGAGGGAGCCCGGCCTGACGCATCAGAACTATGAGGGTGCGCACGCTGCAAGCGTTAGAGCGATCCTGCAAAGTTTTTGCACGATCCTACAAGATTGACAGCGACATCCTGGAGATGGCACGTCGAGACCCTATCTGAGCGTTGCCTCGCACAACGCTAAGCCGCTGGAAAGACCTGAGATTATGACAGCCACGCGACAGACCGCCCGTCCCGAGATGATCGACGTCATTGCCCGGTTTGCCAAAACCGACGGTGATCACATGACGCAGATTGCCGGCCTGAGCCTGCACCGCCACGGCGGCGACGCCCCGGTCAACTGCTCCGCCTACAGGCCGAGTTTGGCGATCATCGTGCAAGGAGCAAAGCGCGTGGTGCTCGGCGAAGAGACGCTGATCTACGGCGCCTCGGATTATCTGCTGACGTCGATCGACCTGCCGGTTCTGTCCCAAGTCTGCCAGGCCTCTGCAGACGAGCCCTATCTCAGCATGGCCTTCACGCTCGATCCCGGTAAGATCCAGGCGCTGCTTGCGTCCCTGTCGCAGCTGCCGACACCCGCCGCCTCCGTGCGCGGCATGAGCGTCAGCAAGATCACTGTCGAACTCGAAGATGCCGCACTTCGCTTGCTGCGTCTGCTCGAGCGGCCGGACGATATCCCTGCGCTGCTGCCACTGATCGAGCAGGAAATCCTCTACCGGCTTTTGACCGGGCCGCACGGCCATCGCCTCAGACAGATGGCGACGACCGACAGCCAGCCGCATCAGGTCGGCCGCGCAGTCGCCTGGCTGAAGGAACACTATTCGCGGCCCTTGCGGATCGACGATCTCGCCAACCGTGTTTCCATGAGCGTCTCGTCGCTACACCATCACTTCAAGGCGATCACCGCGATGAGCCCCCTGCAATACCAGAAACAGCTTCGGTTGCAGGAGGCCCGGCGGCTGATGCTGGAGGAGAGTCTCGACGCCGGCGATGCCGGCCATCAGGTGGGTTATGAAAGCCAGTCGCAGTTCAGTCGCGAATATGCCCGCCATTTCGGCGAGCCACCGATGCGCGACATCGGCCGCGTGCGCCGCTCGCTGCTCGAACGGCTTGCTCCGCAAGCGGAGATGCTGAGCGAGGGCTGACGAGGCGCCCTCGGTTCCGCTGGCGGCGTATCAGCTTCGCTCGATATCCCGCCTAAGCACGATCGAGGTGGTCAGATCCTCGACATTGTCCATCGTCGCCACCTCGTTGCGCAGCTCGTTGAGCGCATTGATCGAGCCGACCTCGACCTCGACGACGAGATCCAGCTGGCCGCTGACGGAGGACACCTTGCGGACCGCAGAGAAACCGGCAAGCCGGTCGAGCACGCCGATCGATGGCGTGCGCTTCAGCGTCACCAGCAGAAAGGCCTGAATCGTGCCCTCGTCCAGCTGGCCGATATCGGCGCGATAGCCGCGAATGACGCCGGCCTTTTCCAGTCGCGTGACCCTCTCGGTCGTCGCGCTTCTGGAGAGCCCGATCCGGCCCGCCAGCGACTTCATCGGGATCCGCGCCTCCTGCGACAGAATGCTGAGGATGGTGCGGTCGATCGCGTCGATGTCCTGCATGTCCCCTCCTCCGTGCCTGCCGACAAGATGACGGTTATTATAAACATAGTGCCGGTGCAACCGGCATATTGCCGGATGCATCGGAGCACAGCCCATGCAAATCTCGTCATCGAGATGAGGATCCCCATGAACGATATGCTGAAGACCACGCCCGACTTTTCGACCGAAGCGGCAGCCGCCTTGCTGAAGGAGCATTACGGCCTCTCCGCTACGCTGTCGCTGCTTGCCAGCGAACGCGATCAGAACTTCAAGGTCGAGGCTGAGGACGGCAGCATCTCCATTCTGAAGATCATCAATGGTGCCGAGCCCGAGGTCGAAAGCGATTTCCAGACCGCACTGCTCAGCCACGTCGGCGCCCATGCCGCCGACCTGCCGGTGCCGCATATCCGCCCGACGCTGTCAGGCGCGAGCCTTGCTTCGACCACGAGCACGCGCGGCGTCACCCACCGCCTGCGGCTCGTCAGCTGGGTCGAGGGCCTGCCGCTTGCCGAAACCGGGCGCAACGATGCGGCGCTACAGTCGCTCGGACGGATGCTCGGCCGCTTCGATGCCTCGCTCAAGGGCTTCATGCATCCGGGCGCGCTACGCGATCTCGACTGGGATATCCGCCATGCCGGCCGCTCGACCGACCGGCTGCACCACGTCACCTCGGCCGAAGACCGTGCCTTGCTCGAACGCTTCCTTGTCCGCTTCGAAAAGTCCGTGGCGCCACGGCTTGCAACCCTCCGCGCCGCCGTCATTCACAACGACGCCAACGATTGGAACGTCCTGGTCGATAAAGTCGATCACGACACCATTTCCGGCCTCATCGATTTCGGCGACGCCCTGCATGCGCCCGTGATTGCAGAGGTGGCGATCGCCGCCGCCTATGCCGGGCTCGACCATCCCGATCCGATCGGCGCCGCTGCGGCAATCGCCCGCGGCTTCCATGCGGAGTATCCGCTGGCGGAAGAAGAGGTCGATCTGCTCTTCGATCTCATCGCCATGCGCCTCGTCACGTCGGTCACGATCTCGGCGTCCCGTCGCGCCCATACCGACGACAATCCCTATCTCGCCATCAGCGAACGGCCGGCCTGGACGCTTTTGCGCAAGCTCGACCGGATGAATCCGCGTTTCGCCACCGCCATCCTGCGGCATGCCTGCGGCTTCGAGGCAACATCCGGTGCCCGCAAGGTTTCCGCCTGGATCAACGCGAACCGCAAGTCGCTGAAGCCAC
This sequence comes from Ensifer sp. Root558, assembly GCF_001427045.1. Taxonomy (NCBI): domain Bacteria; kingdom Pseudomonadati; phylum Pseudomonadota; class Alphaproteobacteria; order Hyphomicrobiales; family Rhizobiaceae; genus Ensifer; species Ensifer sp. Root558. The sequence continues at coordinate 1,075,837 of NZ_LMGC01000001.1, forward strand.
TGCTCGAACGCCCCGCCGCCACCTATCCGGCAGCGCTCGTCCCCTATGGCGACCCCACCCACCCGATGACGATAAAATCCGCTGGCGAACAGCCGGATGAAGCCCAGGCGATCTGGGAAGACTATTGTCGCGCGCATGGCGTCGAACTCGGCATCGGACCTTTTGGCGAGGAACGCACCGTCTATGCCGGCGAGATGTTCGTCTCGCGCTTCATCGACCACACCCGCCGCACTCGCCATCTCGGGCTCGACCTGTTCATGGCCGCCGGCACCAGGCTCTACACCCCGCTTGCCGCAACCGTCGTCAGCGTCGAGATCGAGAAGGACCCGCTCGGTTATGGCTGCCTGATAGCACTTCGCCATGAGCCCGAGGGATGCCCGCCCTTCGTCACGCTCTGGGGTCATATGGCGCACGAAGCCATGGGACGCATCAAGGCCGGCGACCGGCTTGCGGCCGGCGCGCTTGTCGGCGAGATGGGAGCGCCGAAGGAAAATGGCGGCTGGGCGCCGCATCTGCACCTGCAGCTTTCGACCGACACCGCTCTGTCGGCGACCGAAATCCTCGGCGTCGGCGAGCCGCAGTTCCTCGACGTCTGGACCGAACTCTTCCCCGATGCGCGCACTTTCGCCGGCATCGCCGAGGAGTTCTACGAGAAGAAAGGTCGTTCGCACGAGGAGATCGTCAAGCGCCGCAAGGAATTGCTCCTGCCGAACCTTTCGATCTCCTACGACAAGCCGATCAAGTTCGTGCGCGGCGAAGGCGTCTGGCTGATCGACGACAGCGGCCGCGCCTATCTCGATTGCTTCAACAACGTCTGCCACATCGGTCACGCCCATCCGGCAGTGGTCGAGGCGATGGCAAAGCAAGCGGCGATCCTCAACACCAACACCCGCTACTTGCACGACAACATCGTCGCCTATGCCGAGCGGCTGACGGCAACGCTGCCGAAGGAATTGACGGTCGCCGGTTTCGTCAACAGCGGTTCGGAGGCCAATAGCCTGGCGCTGAGGTTGATGCGCGCCCATACGGGCCGCGAGAATGCGATCACGCTCGACTGGTCCTATCACGGCACGACGCAGGAGCTGATCGACATCAGCCCCTACAAGTTCCGCCGCAAGGGCGGCAAGGGTCCGAAGCCGCATGTGCATGTGGCAACCATTCCCGACAGTTACCATGCGCCGGCCGACTGGCCGGCCGAGGAACACGGCAAGCGTTTTGCCGAAAGCGTCGCCGAACTGATCCAGGCCATGAAGGCCAAGGGCGAAGGCCCGGGCTTCTTCATCGCGGAATCGATCCCGAGCGTCGCCGGCCAGGTGTTCCTGCCGGAGGGCTACCTGAAGGAAGTCTATCGCCTCGTACGCGAGGCCGGCGGCGTCTGCATCGCAGACGAAGTGCAGGTCGGTTTCGGCCGCGTCGGCAGCCATTGGTGGGCCTTCGAGACCCAAGGCGTCGTGCCTGACGTCGTCACCATGGGCAAACCGATCGGCGACGGCCATCCGCTCGCAGCCGTCGTCACCACCCGCGAGGTGACCGACAGCTTCAACAACGGCATGGAGTATTTCAATACCTTCGGCGGCAACCCGGTCTCCTGCGCCGTCGGTCTCGCGGTGCTTGACGTGATCGAAGGGCAGGATCTGCGCGGCAATGCGCTTTCGGTCGGCAACTATCTGATAGATGCCTTCCGCGCCATGCAGACCCGCTACGAGGTGATCGGCGATGTGCGCGGCATGGGTCTCTTCCTCGGCATCGAACTTGTCACCGACCGCAAGACCAAAGCACCGTCAACCGAATTCGCCCGCGCCGTCTCCAACGGCGCCCGCCGCCGCGGCGTGCTGATGGGCACCGAAGGCCCGCATGACAACATCTTGAAGATGCGCCCGCCGATGATCTTCTCGAAACGCGATGCCGATCACCTGCTCGCCGTGCTCGAAGAGACTTTTGCGGACGTCGCAAGGACGCTCGGTTAAGGCCGGGTCGAACAGCAGAAAAACCAAACGCAATGACCGGGATGCCCGACACGCATCCCGGCACGAAGACGCATGCCCTAAAAACATCAATGAGGAGAACAGGACAATGAAACTTGGAATGAAACTTGGAGTTCTGGCACTGGCGAGCACGGCATTTCTTGCCGGCACCGCCGCCAACGCCGGCATGCTCGACGTCATCAAGGAACGCGGCGAACTTCGCTGCGGTGTCAGCCAGGGCGTGCTCGGCTTTTCCGCGCCCAACGACAAGGGCGAATGGACCGGTTTCGACATCGACTTCTGCCGCGCTGTGGCTGCCGCAGCGCTCGGCAATCCCGACAAGGTGAAATACGTACCGCTGTCGACCAAGGAGCGCTTCACCGCCCTTCAGTCGGGCGAGGCCGACCTTCTTTCGCGCCAGACCACCTGGACGCTGTCGCGCGACACCGATCTCGGCATGAGCTTCGTCGGCGTCAACTACTATGACGGCCAGGCCTTCATGGTGCGCAACGACCTCGGCGTGAAGAGCGTCAAGGAACTCTCGGGCGCCTCCGTCTGCACCGAGACCGGCACGACGACCGAACAGAACATGGCCGACTATTTCGGCGCCAACAACATCCAGTACCAGGTCGTCGCCTTCGAAAAGGCCGACCAAACGATCCAGGCCTTCAACACCGCCCGCTGCGACGTCTATTCGACCGACGCTTCTGCGCTTTATGCCCAGCGCCTGACGCTGAACGACCCCAATCGTTTCGTCGTGCTGCCGGAAGTCATCTCCAAGGAGCCGCTCGGTCCGGCCGTCCGCCAGGGTGACGATCAGTGGTTCAAGATCGTGCGCTGGACGCTGTTCGCGCTGACCGAAGCCGAAGAACTCGGCATCACCAAGGACAATGCCGCAAAGCTTCTCGAAAGCGGCACGAACGCCCAGAAGCGCTTCCTCGGCATCGAGAACGAAGCCGGCAAGTCGCTGGGGCTCGATCCGAAGTGGGCCTACCAGGTGGTTTCCGCCGTCGGCAACTATGGCGAAGTCTTCGAACGCCACCTCGGCAAGGACAGCCCGCTGAAGATCGATCGCGGTCTCAACAAACTCTGGAGCCAGGGCGGCCTGATGTACGCCCCGCCGGCACGCTGATCTCCCAGGAGCAGTTCCGGCAAAGTCTCCCGTTTGGAATTGCTCATCCAAGGAAAAGCGCCAACGAGACGCCGCGGCCCTCCCCGCGGCGTTTTCGCCTTTACCAGCCTTCCTCCAGCACCCGGCCCAGCATGTCGGCGAAAAAGTCGGCGCTCTCGCAGGATAGGCAGAGCGGCGGCTTGATCTTCAGCACGTTCAGGTGGTCGCCGGTCGGCTGCATGATGACGCCGAGATCGAGCAGGCGGTCGCAGATCGCCGCCGTCTCCTCGGTCGCCGGCGACAGGGTCTCCCGATCGCGCACGAATTCGACGCCGAGATAGAGTCCCATGCCATGCACCGCGCCGATCAGCGGGAAGTGCTGCCCTAGCGCTTCGAGCCGCGCCTTCAGATAGCCGCCGACCACCTGTGCGTTTTCCGGCAACCGTTCTTCGGTCAGGATATCCAGGACCACCTGCCCGACGACGGAGCTCACCGGGCTGCCGCCCGAGGACGAGAAGAAGTACCCCTCCTTCTCCAGCGCATCGGCGATCTCGCGGCGGGTGATGACGGCGCCGAGCGGATGGCCGTTACCCATGCCCTTGGCGACGGTAATGATATCGGGCACGACGCCCTGCTCCTCGAAGCCCCAAAAATAGTCTCCGAGGCGACCATAACCGACCTGCACCTCGTCGGCGATGCAGACGCCGCCGCGGGCCCGCACCATGGCATAGACCGCGTCGAGATAGCCCTTCGGCAGCGGAATACCGCCGGCATTGCCGTAGACCGGTTCGCAGATGAAGCCCGCGAGCTTCTCGTCCGCCGCGTCCAGCTCGGTCAGTTTCTTGACGACGGAGCGCACATAGCTGTCGGTCGTGTCGGCGCCGCGGAACTCGCCGCGATAGGTGTTGGGCGCGGTGACCGGATGCACCCAGGCCGGGCGGGTTTCGAGCGCCTGCGGATTGTCGGCGATCGAGGTCGACACTGCGTCGCTCGCGACCGTCCAGCCGTGATAGGCCTCGAGCAGGCTCACGATGTTGCGCGCGCCGGAATAGGCCCAGGCGAGCCGCAGTGCCAGATCGTTCGCCTCCGAGCCGCTGTTGACCAGAAACACCGTGTCGAGCCCATCCGGCGCGAGCGCTGCAAGCCGCGTCGAGAGTTCGGCGACGGAGGCATAGTGAAAACGCGAATTGGTGTTGAGCAGTGACCATTGCCGCCCCACCGCGGCTGCAAGCCGCGGATGCCCATGGCCGAGAATGGTCACGTTGTTGACCATGTCGAGATAGCTGCGGCCCTCGATGTCGAACAAATGGTCCTTCCAGCCGCGCTCGATCTGCGGTGGTTTCAGGTAGTAGTTCTTCTGCGGCCTGGCGAAGTGCTGCTGGCGGCGGGCAAGCAGTGTTTCGCTGTGCGGCTCCGGCCCATCGCATTCGAAGCCGAGGACGCCGGCCGGCGACGGGCACAAGTGCTTCCACGCCGCCGCCTGACGCGGCACGACGAAAAGCGGAGGCACGAGACCATGCTCGCGGCAAAGCTGGACGCGGATCAGGCCGTAGGAGTGCTGTTCACCAGAGACGACGCCCAGCACGGCACCAGCAACGATCGTCTCCTCGAGGTCGGCACCGGCTCCCACGCCCTCGAGAAACAGGCTGGCTTCGGCCCCTTCGAGCACCAGCAGCCCGTCCTGCCGGACGATACGGGCGGCAAAGGGAGCGACAATCTCGCGACCGGCCTCCAGGCAGATGTCGACATGCAGTGCGAAGGTGGCATCGGGCTTCGGTGACCGCAGCTGGGTCTCCGTCATCCGGTATTCGCCATAGCGCGTCGTCGCGATGCCGATTGCATGGGCGGCGTGTTGCAGCAGCGAGATCGGCAATCCCTGGTGCTGCCAGCGCTCCTCTGGCAACAGCGGGCTCAGGATCGAGAGGTCGATCTGGCGCACGTCAGTGGGGCCGAGCCCCTGGATCAGGCTCTCACCGGTCACTCGGGCCGAGTCCGGTGCGAAGCCGACGGCCGAAAGAATGGCGTGCTCCATCAATGCCGAAGGCACCGACGACGCGACCTCGAAGATCTCCCGCTCATGCGCGGCATTGCCCTCGACGTAAGCATTGTCGGGCTCGCGGGAGAGCTGGTGTTCGGAGCTTGCGACCAGCACCGCAGCGCGCGCGACGATCAGCGGCCAAAGCGCCTTCAGTTCCACCTCGGTCAACGGGCATGCCGCATGAAACGCCTTGACCGCGGGTAGGATGAACCAGGGGTCTCCATCCGCATGATGCAGCAGCGAGGCGCAGGTAACAGCGAGTTCTGCAACCAGCCAGCCATTGAGGATATCGCCGAAGTCGATGACGCCGTCCGGCATCGCCCGGCCGGCCACGTCGAGCCGGCTGACCACATTGTCGTCGGTGACGTCATGGTGGATCGCCTGGGTTCTGAGCTCAGGGGTAAGCGGCTGCAACCGCCGCATGGCACCGACCATCAGTTCAGCGATGCGCTTCTTGCGCTGCTGGTCCGCCATATCGGTAAGCAGATGCAGGACGACGGGGCCGGCGCGCCTCAGATCCCATTGCAGTTCCCGCTCGAGCCCCGGATGCTCGAAGTCCTCCAATGCCGACGCGAGCTGACCCGCCAGGCCGCCGAGAGCAGCCACGGCTTCGCGCGACAGATGTTTGCGCCGGGTGAGCGGTTCGCCTTCGAGATAGGTGAGCAAGCGGATGCGATAATCCGCGCCGCGGACGGCAACGCTCTCGATCGCCTCGCCCTTGAGAGAGGGCACGACCTCAGCAACGCGTGCCGTCGGCAGACGTTTGCCAAGGTGCCGCAAGGCCGCATTCTGCGCTTCCAGTTCCAGCGGTTCGTATTCCGCCCGGCAGATCTTCAGCACATAGCGCCGCTCGCCGGTGTCGAGACGGTAGTTGCGGTCCTGCTGGCTGCCGAGCTCGCTGATCGTGCCCGACAGGCCATAGTGTTCGGCGAGCAGCGAACGCGCCTCCTCGGCGCCGACATCGGGTCTCGGGAGCTCGGTGCGAAGCTTCAGCGGGTCCTCAACCATGATCTCGTCATCCTCCCCTTAGGCGGTCGATCCTCCGAATCGACCGGAATGTTGTCGAGAATAGAGCGGGATCAAGGAAAAGATGTGCGGTTTCCCGATTACACCCACCCGCAACCTACTGCGACATGCCTTCGAGCCGATAGCGCGTGCCGGGATAGAGCAGCCGCGCCGTCGTCACATTGCCTGCGTCCGACCACGTGCGGCGCCGGATCATCAGGCACGGTTCGTTGCGGTCGATGCCGAGCAACTTGCATTCCCAGAGCTGCGGTGCGACCGCTTCGACGATCTGCTCAGTGCGGGTGATCGGCGCCATCGCCGTCAGATAGGCGTTCGGCGTCATCGCCTGGAAATCCTGTTCCAGATAGCGCGGGCAGATCGCCGGATTGACGAAACGATCCTCGATCTGGATCGGCAGGCCGTTTTCCGAGTGCACCATGATCGAATGGAAGACGCGGGCGCCGGTGGCAAGCCCGAGTGCATAGCCGATGTCAGGCGTCGCGACCTCTTCCTTGAGCAGCGTCATCAACGACGTATGGGCGTGGCCACGTTCATGGATCTCGTCGGCGATGTTGCGGACTTCGAGCAGCGCAGTGCTACCCTTGTGCGCGGCGACGAAAGAACCGACGCCCTGCACCCGCGTGATCGCGCCTTCGGTTGCCAGTTCCCTCAGCGCCCGGTTGGCGGTCATGCGGCTGACGCCGAGGTCGGCAACGATCTCGTTTTCCGAGGGGATCCGATGATGAGCGGGCCATTCACCGCTCTCGATGCGGCTGCGGATGAACTGCTTGACCGCCTCGTAGCGCGGCATCGGGCCGTCTTCGAAAGCGATTGTCTCGTTCCGTTTTCCCAGTGCCGTCATCAACTCAAGCCCCGCCTTTCCGCGCCGCCGAACAAATCATGCGCATTCGCCCTCGAATCTTTTCGTTCATTTCACGCTTGCGCGCCAGCGTAAAATATCTATAGTTCCATATACAACTACGTACAGGAAAATGCACATGGCTAGTTTTCCCGTCAACCGGATCTTTGCAGAACGGGCTCTCCTGCCCGGCGGCTGGGCCGAAAACGTCGCGATTTCGCTCGACGCTTCCGGTCGCATCGCAGCGATCGAAACCGGCAGCGCCGCCGCTAGCAGCGACGAGCGCACGGCCGGGCCGCTGATCCCGGCGATCGCCAACCTTCACTCCCACGCCTTCCAGCGCGCCATGGCCGGCCTTGCCGAAGTGGCGGGCAGCGGCGACGACAGCTTCTGGACCTGGCGCGAGGAAATGTATCGCACCGTCGGGCTGGTAAACCCTGACGACGTCGAGGCGATCGCCGCCAAGCTCTACATGGAAATGCTGAAGGGTGGTTTCGGCCACGTCGCCGAGTTTCACTATCTGCACCACCAGGCCGACGGCACCCCCTATGCCGACCCGGCCGAAATGTCGCTGCGCATTCTCGCTGCCGCCCGCACGACCGGCATCGGCCTCACGCATTTGCCTGTCTTCTACGCCCACGCCAATTTCGGCGGCGTCGCGCCCAATCCCGGCCAGCGGCCGTTCCTGCACGATCCTGATCATTTCCTCGCACTGCTTGAGCGGCTCGCGCCGCTCTGCCGCGACGCCGGCCATACGCTCGGCTACGCCATCCATTCGCTGCGCGCCGCAACGCCCGAGGAGATGCGCATCATCCTCGATGCCGCACCCGTTGCCGGTCCGATCCACATCCATGTGGCCGAGCAGACCAAGGAAGTCGACGACAGCCTCGCCTGGAGCGGCCGCCGCCCGGTCGAGTGGCTGCTCGATGAAATGCCCGTCGACGCACGCTGGTGCGCAATCCACGCAACGCATCTGACGGAAAGCGAACGGCAGCGTCTGGCGCGTTCGGGCGCCGTTGCCGGACTCTGCCCGGCGACCGAGGCCAATCTCGGCGACGGCATTTTCCCGGCGGTCGATTTCATGGCCGAAGGCGGCGTCATCGGCGTCGGCACCGACAGCCACGTGGCGACCAGCGTCGCCGAGGAACTGCGGCTGCTCGAATACGGCCAGCGCCTGCGCGACCGCCGCCGCAACCGGCTGGCCACCGGGCCGGGCGCCTCGATCGGCCGAACCATCTTCGACGCGGCGCTCAAGGGCGGCGCCCAGGCCGCCGGTCAGAAGGCGGCCGGCATCACCGTCGGCGCGCGCGCAGATTTCGTCGTGCTTGACGGCAGCAATCCCTACATCGCCGCCGCCACCGACAACCAGATCCTCGACCGCTGGCTCTTTGCACTCGGCGGCGAGACTGTCCGCGACGTCATGGTCGCGGGCGCGTGGAAGATCCGGAACGGACGCCACGACCGGGAGGACGATATCGACCGCGCCTTTGCGCGGGTGCTGATGAAACTGAAGTAATCGTCAAAGCCAAAAATCAAATCAGGGAACAGCTTAATGTCGATCAACAAATTGAAACTCACCCTGGCCGCAACCGGCCTCGTGCTCGCGGCCTCCACCGGCAGCGCCAGCGCTTCGTATTGCGGCGACGGCAAGACCGTCATGTTCGCCGGCATCGATTGGGAAAGCGGCGCCTTCATCACCGAAGTGATGAAGACCATTCTTGCCAAGGGCTACGACTGCCAGGTGGATTCGATCCCCGGCAACTCGGTGACGCTGGAACAGGCAACCGCCAACAACGACGTCCAGATCTTCGCCGAGGAATGGCTCGGCCGTTCGGACGTCTGGAACAAGGCGGTCGAGGAAAAGAAGGTCGTCGCCGTCGGCAAGACCTTCGTCGGCGCCAGCGAAGGCTGGTTCGTGCCGGAATACGTCATCAAGGGCGATGCGTCGCGCAGCCTTGAAGCCAAGGCGCCGGACCTGAAGAGCGTGTCGCAGCTCTCCGACCCCAAGATCGTCGAGCTCTTCGCCGATCCGGAAGAGCCCAGCAAGGGCCGCTTCCTCAACTGCCCCTCGGGTTGGACCTGCGAGGGCGTCAGCTCCGCCAAGCTCGAAGCCTACAAGCTCGGCGAAACCTATGTGAACTTCCGCCCGGGCACCGGCACGGCGCTCGATTCCGCCATCACGTCCGCTTACCTCCAGGGCGAACCGATCCTCTTCTACTACTGGTCGCCGACGGCGATCATGGGCAAGTTCAAGCTCGTGCAACTCGAAGAGCCGGCCTATAGCGAAGAGTGCTGGAAGGAGCTTTCGAGCGCCAACGGCAAGCGCGAGCAGGGCTGCGCCTTCCCGTCGGTCGACGTCTCCTACGGCGTCAACAGCACCTTCGCGCAGGAAGCCCCTGAAATCATCGCCATCCTCGAAAAGGCGACTTTCCCGCTCGACGCCGTCAACGGCAGCCTCGCCTACATGGCCGACAACAAGGTCGACGCGACGGCAGCGGCCGCCGAGTTCCTGAAAACCAAGGCCGATGTCTGGGGCAAGTGGGTTTCGGACGAAGCCCGCGGCAAGATCGAAGCCAGCCTCAAGTAATCGCGACCAGCCGCTGACTTGGGCTTCATCGCCGCGTCTAGCGCGGCGATGAATCCTGATCCGGCGGCCGGCCACATACCCGTGGCAAGTGCCGCCGGCGGCCGATCTGTGTCCGCTGGCAGCCCGAGCAAGGAACGCATCCGATGTTTCCGGATTCTCTCAATCTCTCCATTCGCGGGCCGGTGAACGATTTCATCCAGGCGCTGGTCAGCGGTTATGGCTGGGTCTTCAAGGCGATCAGCGCCGTCATTCTGAAAGCCGTTCTATTCATCGAATGGATCCTGCGCGGCCTGCCCTGGTGGGTCGTCATCCTGATCTTCATGGCGCTCGCCTGGCAAAGCTCGAAGCGCTGGACCCTGACGGTCGCCGTCGGCGTGCTGCTGTTCTTCGTCGGCGTGCTCGGCCTCTGGGACCTGACGATGCAGACGCTCGCCCTGATGCTGATGGCAACGATCGTCTCCGTCGTCATCGGCGTGCCGATGGGCATCTTCGTCGCCAAGAGCCGGACCGTGCGCAGCATCACCCTGCCGGTGCTCGACGTCATGCAGACGATGCCGAGCTTCGTCTACCTGATCCCGGCCTTGATGCTCTTCGGCCTCGGCAAGGTCCCGGCGATCCTCGCCACCATCATCTATGCCGTGCCGCCACTCATTCGCCTTACCGATCTTGGCATCCGCCAGGTCGACCATGAAGTGGTGGAAGCAGCGACCGCTTTCGGCGGCAGCCCCAACCAGATCCTCTTCGGTGTCGAGCTGCCACTCGCTACGCCGACAATCATGGCCGGCCTCAACCAGACGATCATGATGGCGCTGTCGATGGTGGTCGTCGCCTCGATGATCGGCGCCCGCGGCCTCGGCGAGCAGGTGCTGAACGGCATCCAGACGCTCGACGTCGGCAAGGGGCTGGAAGCCGGTATCGGCATCGTCATTCTCGCGATCGTTCTCGACCGCATCACGCAAGGCTTCGGCAAGAGCCGGACGGAGGATCCCCGCAATGGCTGATATCGAGATCCGCAACGTCTACAAGATCTTCGGGCAGGACGCGAAAGCCGCACTCGCCATGGCCAAGGAAGGGCTCAACAAGTCCGAAATCCTCGCCCGCTCCGGTTGCAGCGTCGGTCTCAACAATGTCAGCCTGACGATCGGCGCCGGCAAGATCTTTGTAATCATGGGGCTTTCCGGCTCCGGCAAGTCGACGCTGGTGCGCCATATCAACCGGCTGATCGAGCCGACCAGCGGCGAAGTGGCCTTCGACGGCAGCAACATCCTGGACCTCGACGCCAAAGCGCTGCGCACCTTCCGGATGCACCGCGTGAGCATGGTGTTCCAAAGCTTCGCGCTGATGCCGCATCGCACCGTGCTGCAGAACGTCATCTACGGCCAGCGCGTGCGCGGCCTGCCCAAGGCCGAGGCCCGCGACATCGGCATGAAATGGATCGAGACCGTCGGCCTTGCCGGCTACGACGCCAAGTACCCGCATCAGCTTTCCGGCGGCATGAAGCAGCGCGTCGGCTTGGCTAGGGCGCTGGCCGCCGATACCGATGTGATCCTGATGGACGAGGCCTTCTCGGCACTCGACCCCTTGATCCGCGCCGACATGCAGGACCAGTTGCTGCAGTTGCAGCAGAACCTTTCAAAGACCATCGTCTTCATCACCCATGATCTCGACGAGGCGCTGCGCATCGGTTCGGAAATCGCCATCCTCAAGGACGGCCAGGTGGTGCAGGTCGGCACGCCGGACGATATTCTGGAACGGCCGGCCAACGATTACGTTGCCCGCTTCGTGCAACGCCGACAGGGACGACCGGAAGCCCATGAGTGAGAATGTAGTCCTCGATGCACCACTGACCTGGAAGCAAATCGCAGCGGTCGCCAATGGCGCACCGCTCGCGCTTTCCGATGCAGCACGCCAGCGCATCGTCCACGCTCGCCGGGTCGTCGACGCTCTGGTCGAGCGCGGCATCCGCGGCTACGGCATCAACACCGGTGTCGGCGCGCTCTGCGACGTCGTCATCGACCGCGAGAACCAGCAGGCGCTATCGCGCAACATCATCCTCAGCCATTCCTGCGGCGTTGGCGAACCGCTCGCCCGGCCCGAAGCCCGGGCGGTGATGGCCGCCCAGATCGCCAACTTCGCCCACGGCTATTCCGGCGTGCGCATCGAGACAGTCGAGGCGCTGCTGGCACTGCTCAACGCCAACCTCATCCCCGACATCCCCTCGCGCGGCTCGGTCGGCTATCTCACCCATGCGGCCGCGATCGGCCTCGTGCTGATCGGCCACGGCACCGTCGATGACGGCAAGGGCAAGATCAGCGGCGTCGAGGCGCTCGCGCGGATCGGCCTCAAGCCGCTCAGGCTCGAAGCCAAGGAGGGCCTGAGCCTTGTCAACGGCACGCCCTGCGCCACCGGCCTTGCGGCATTGGCACTGTCGCGCGCTACGCACCTCTTCGACTGGGCGGATGCCGCCGCCGCGATGACCTATGAAAACCTCGGCAGCCAGGCGAATGCCTTTGCCGCCGGTCCATTGGCGCTTCGCCGCTCCAAGGGGCTGGATGAGGTCGGAGCATCCTTGCGCGATTTTCTTGCCGGCAGCCCGATGCTCGCCGAGACCGCCGGCACCCGCACGCAGGATCCTTTAAGCCTTCGTGCCGTGCCGCATGTGCATGGCGCTGCCCGCGATGCACTGGCCCACGTCGCCGAAGTCGTTGACCGCGAGCTTGCAAGCCTCACCGACAACCCGGCCGTGTCGGGCACGCCCGAAGCGCCGGAGGTGCATTCGCAGGCCCATGCGGTGGGCGCTGCACTCGGCCTTGCCATGGACAGCCTGGCCGTCGCCGTTGCCGAAGTCGCTGCCATCTCCGAGCGCCGCATCGACCGGCTCGTCAATCCGCTGGTGAGCCGCCTGCCGGCCTTCCTCGCCGGCGATAGCGGTGTTGCCTCCGGCTTGATGATCGCCCAGTACACCGCCGCCTCACTTGCCGCTGAAAACCGGCGCCTCGCGGCCCCCGCCAGCCTCGATGGCGGCATCACCTCGGCGCTGCAGGAGGACATCCTGACGCATGCGACGCCGGCCGCCTGGAAGGCACTTGCCATCGCCGACAACCTCGAAACGATCCTTTCGATCGAACTGCTTGCGGCGTCGCAGGCCTATGACCTGCAGCCGCGTGGCCGCGCCGCACGCACCGACGCGCTTTACCGGCGCATTCGCTCGGAAATCCCCACCTATGCCGACGACCGGCCGCTCAACGGCGACTTCGCCCGCATGCGCACACTGATCGAAGGAGGCACGCCATGAAGCTGCTTTGCGCGAAAGACTACAAGCGCATGCCCTGGAAGAACGGCGGCGGTGAGACGGTGGAGATCGCCATTTTCCCCGAGAAGGCGTCGCTTGCCGATTTCGACTGGCGCGTCAGCATGGCGACCGTCGCCACCGATGGCCCCTTCTCCAGCTTCCCCGGTATCGACCGCACGCTGTCGATCCTTCAGGGCAAGGGTATGCGGCTGATGATCGAGGGTCGCAAGCCCGCTTTGTTGACCGGCGAGACGGCGCCGCTCCCCTTCCCGGCCGACGTCGCGACATCAGCGACCCTCGTCGACGGTCCGATCGTCGACCTCAACGTCATGACACGGCGCGGCAGGCTCACGCACTCGGTTCAGCGACTGGCACTCGATCATCCGCACAGGGCAGAAAGCCTGGGGGGCACGACCCTCGTGCTTTGCCACGGCGGCGCCGTGCGGTTGACCGCAAGTGACGCCACGGCCGAACTGGCAGCGGGCGACACGGCCGTGCTGACGGGTGCAGCCTCCTTAACCATCGAACCGGCGGCCTCTGCCGTCCTCTTCCTGATCACCATCGACAAGCCGGCCGCCTGATCGGGCGCCGTCTCGCGTCGTTCAGCCGCGCCTCAGATGCAGCAGGGGATAGGGCCGGCCTGCATCGTCGACAGGCGAACGCCCGACCACCTCAAAACCCATTCGCCGATAGAAACCGGCGCCGGACACATTCTGCTCGTTGACGTCAACCGTCAGCACCGGATGCAGGCTCATCGCATGCTCGACAAGCCGCCGACCGACGCCAGCGCCGCGCGCCTCGGCCTGGACGAAGAGCGAGTCGATCTGCGCCCCACTCATGCCCATTAAACCGAGCGCCAGGTCATTTTCATCCGCGGCGATCCAGAACTCGGCGGCCGGCAGATACTGGTCGCGCACCAGCACCTCGATCGCAGCAAAATCCTCCGGCGTCAGGAAATCATGGGTGGCGACAACGGCGCTGCGCCAGATCTCGAAGGTGCGCGGAAAATCGGATGGACGGGAGGGGCGGATGGAGATGGTCATGATGCAATCGCTTCTGAAAATGTGGCAGCGCGAGGCGTGCCGCGCGTCCGGCTGTGGCCAACGCGACTCTGCGAGGGCGTCAGCCTGTGAAGATGTCCGGTCCTGATCCGGTCCCGGACCGCGCACCTTATCCGCAGCCCCGACGATCGCAAGCGATCTCCGCACCTGCGGTTTTCAGGCCACGCCGGTTAAGAATTCAGCAACCATATTCCATGTTCCCCGGGGAACAGCACGATTGACGCCACACGATAGTCTCCATGTCACGGTTCTTAGCCACACATCAACGAACGCAGGGACTGGAGGACAAGGACATGATCAAAACCGCTTTCGGCGTCAACGTCACCGTACTGGTCTTCTCGATCACCGTGATCGCCATCATGCACTTCGCCCTGTCCCAATATCGCGCAGCCGAAATCGCCAACATCGACCTGCCGGACTACACGACGATCACTTCGTCGATTCATCGCTGAAGCGACCTACCCCGCGGCGGCAGCCGGGCAGCATGCCTGACTGGTTTCTACGCACACCCTCTCAAGCCGCATCTGCAGGCGCTGCGATCGACGATGGCGGCGCCTTTTTGCATCGATCATCAGCCCCATGTATGGCCAGAGGGATTATGATAGGGGACGCTGACTGAACGAATCGCCGCTCAAGACAGCGTAGCAACATATCCAGGAAGGCCCGAAATGACGGATCCGCAAAACGAACTGAAACTCAGCGCGTTCAAGTTCCACGAGCAGGCCGTCCGCGCCTCCGTCGGCGGAAAACCGCTCGCACTCGATGCGTTGGAACTCGGCGGCGAAATCCTGGTGGTACTGACCTGGCTCGGCAATTCCGAAAGAGGCCTGCGCAAGCCGGAATACGTCCTGCCCCTGAGCGCCGTGGCGCATCAGGCGCTGAGCAACGATCAGGACGCCAAATACAAATGGGCCATCGGCGCCCCGCTGCCGCAATCGCTCTTTGACGGCAGCGCGTCAAGGCAGTTCCGCAGACAGTTCGGGGTCAAGAGCGGACCGGCGCTGACATTGCCCTTGAAGCCGCCGCACCATTGACGGCGATTGTGCGTGCCTCAGACGAGCGCTTTCGCGTCAGATCTACCTCATCAATCATTGCAATCTTAAAATCGTTAGAGATTGATGCCGTAACCGGCCAGCTACGAGCAGTCATCTCCAGATTGCGGAATGGAACCGTCCCTTGAAGCACTACTTGCTCAGGAGTACGGAGCATCGAAAGGCGGCGCTAAAGGCAACAAGACCTTCATGACCTTCGACGGCCTGATGAAGGTTCAAGTACAAGTGCAGGACGCGGTGGATTTCGGACCTCAGCTCCAAATCGCCAAGGGTCTCGTCGACGAGTGCTTGAACGAATGGTCAGCTGATAGTCGGCCGGAGATACGCGCGATCGTGACGCGGGCGTTCAACACTGACAGAGCCGGCCAGATCAACCGGGCCGAGATCTTCATGCTGCTCCGCTTGGAAATCGAGGATGAGCGCTGGAAGCGGGCCATGGATGCGATCCGCGATGCCATGCGCGTCGTCGGTTCCAAGACGTATGTGCGATGCTACGAGCGATCGTCGATCGCGGCCAATTGGCAGGCCGTCACAATCGATCTAGCGAGGGCCTAATATGGCTTACTTTCACGCCGTATTGAGCGCCGACCGTCTCCAACCCCTCCAACAGCGACGGGATCAAGTTTCGGCAGTACTTCACATAATCGTAGAGCTTCGCTTCGATGCCGTGATCATCAAGCCAGCAACTGAATTCCCACTCTTCTTTGTCCGACTTAGGCATCGGGTCATTAAAGAACCGATAGCAGTTGTCTACCGGTCCGGAAATGTTCTCGGTCCACCTCTGCATGTCCAGGACGCGGTGCGCCAGGTCTCCGCCAAAAAGTTCGGCGCCGGCGATGAACTGCGTGCGGCTGAGGATATCAGCAATCCCTCGCTGAAGATGAAATATGTCCCAATAAACTTTCGCGAGATCCGAAGTTTCTGTGCGTCGCTGAAGCTCGGGGAGCTTCCCGTGCCAAGCGCCCAGCTCAAAACCCTGAGGGTTAAGCGCCCGTTCAATCCTAAGTCTGTCACCTCGCAGACCGAGTTCCATCGCCTGCTCGTGTCGCCGGTTAACTTTGACGTCCGCAATTTGCATCGTGTGCACGGTCCACCAGGCGGCCCCAAGCGCAAGAACGCCGGTAATCAGCGTCTGGAAATCGTACAGGACGTTCCGGAAAAAATTATCCGAGGATCCATCGAGCGTTCGAGCCTCGCCGGTAAAGATCAACACAAAAACCGCTGTGGCGATAACAATCGCGAGCGCCACGAAATACGCCCGGTAGCCAGCCGACATCATAAACCTCTCGGGACAATTGCCGATTGCAGAATGCACAGGATTGCTTTCGAGACGGTGAAAGGTAGCCGGTCGGCTGGCCGAACTAGCTTGGGTTCAGCCGTCAGTCGGCTTCTTAGGAAATACGGCATCCATGGGGATCATCCAACCCGACCTGTCTGGCGCCTTCCGAGGCGGCAAATGAAATTGCTCCGCCCATTCATCGATTTCGTCGGCAAGCACTCCGGCCGAGTGGCTCATGACCTCCAGGTAAGCATAGAGGCCGCGATTGTACCATGCCGGCCGGGCAGGCACTTCCTCCTCAGCAAGGATTGGCATGGCGAAGTCATCCGGCAGACGCGCGAGAAGACTACCACTCCAGCCACGAAGCTCTTCGAGGTTTTGCATGACGTCGTGATCGAAGAGGTAGTGACAAGAGGTGACCCGCTCGCTCAACAAATCTTTGCGAAGATTGTGAGCACTCATGCACGCCCGGATGACCTGCCTGACGCTTTCTTTGTCCCAGGCAGGTTGCAATGTATCTTTGTCCAAAAGCTCACTGAACAAGCGAAATTGCTCGCAGTAGTGCCGAAGGCTTTTAGGCAGATATTCGGCGACCCTCGCGACAGCGAGTTTCGATGGAAGCATGGAGATCTCGACCATTTCTCGATGTCGTTGCTCTTGCTTGGCATCACTCTTGATCATCTCGCTGATCGTGTACGCCGCGGCGCCCACTGCCAACAAGCCTGTCAGCAGCGTCTGAAATTCTTTGAGAAACTCGAAGTACCCGTCGCCAGGTTCCCCAAACATTGCCACGGGCAACGTGGCGGCAAGTATTATCACCACCACATGCGTAACCACTCTCGATCCGCGATCGGCGCTCATCGCTTCCCCCTTCCCCGTAGAATAACCCCTAGCTGCAAAAATAAGGCATGCGGCAGTGCAAGTCACGACTGCTGCGCTCTGGTGGGAGGTGTCAGATGAGCAGTTCCCTTGCTGCCATTCATGTCGCCAAGAAGAAACTCGGCCTGGACGATGACACCTACCGTGCCAAGCTCACTCACATCACCGGCAAGGCCTCGACCAAAGACATGACAGAGCAAGAACGTCAGAGAGTGCTCGCCGTCTTCCGAAACGAAGGTTTCCAACCGGCGCCGAGCGCTTCTCGGCCGAACGGTCGTGCCAAGCTCACTGGTCGCTTTGCCAGCAAGCTGCAGTCGCTCTGGATCGCCTGCTACAATCTCGGCATCGTCGCGAACCGCGACGACGCGGCAGTGGCTTTTTTGACAGCTTTAGCGGAATTTACGTTTTTCCGGTTTTGGGTGTCAAAATTCCGGAAAATCGCGGCGAGCTACAGCCGTACAAGCAAACTATTATCGATTCCTTCGGGAACGAATGGTAGCGGAGGAGGGATTCGAACCCCCGACACAAGGATTATGATTCCTCTGCTCTAACCTACTGAGCTACTCCGCCGGGTACCGCGTCAGGGCTTCGAAGTGGAAGCCGTCTTGACTGGACGGGCGGCTTATACGGCCCGCTTCCGCCCACTGTCAACCCAAGTCTCCGGGAAAATGTGAAGTTTTCACAACAGCCCGGAAATCAAGGGCTTCAGGCGGCTGCCTGCGCCGAAAGCAGCGCCTTCAGCGCGGCTTCTGCGCCGGCTTCGCGTTCCGATTTGCGAATAAATCCGCCGCCATAAACGCGCGCATCCTCGCCGACGCCGGAATAGAGCGCGCAGGCTTGGCCGGGTGCAATACCGGCTTCGCCTTCCGCAAGCTCCACATAGATGCCCTCTTCGTCCATCGCGAGCACGGCAGGCGCCGGCTGGCGGGTGGAGCGCACCTTGGCGAAACATTCAAAGCCCCGCGCAGCGGCCACTTCGACGTCCTCATCACCCAGCCAGTTGACGTCGCGCAGGTAGACGCGGCGCGTTTCCAGCGCCTCCTTGGGGCCGACGATGACGCGGCGCGAGCGGGCGTCGAGATAGACGACGTAGAGCGGCTCGCCGGTCGCAACGCCGATGCCGCGGCGCTGGCCGATCGTGTAGTGCAGGATGCCCTCATGCGTGCCGAGCACGCGGCCGTCGAGATGCAAGATCTCGCCGGAAAGCGCTGCATTCGGCTTCAGCTTCGACACGATGTCGCTGTACTTGCCCTGGGGCACGAAACAGATGTCCTGGCTGTCTGCCTTCTGGGCGACGACGAGGCCCATCTCCTCGGCGAGCTTGCGGGTCTCGGCCTTGGAGAGATGCCCCAAGGGGAAGCGCAGATAGTCGATCTGCTCCTGCGTCGTTGCAAAGAGGAAGTAGCTCTGGTCGCGATCGGCATCCGTCGGCCGGTAGAGCGCCCGCTGGCCGGCATAGCGCGGTTTCGGGCTCGGGCGCGAGCGGATGTAGTGGCCGGTCGCCAGCGCATCGGCGCCAAGCTCCTTGGCGGTCAAAAGCAGGTCGGCAAACTTGACCGTCTGGTTACAGGCAACGCAAGGGATCGGCGTTTCGCCGGCGATATAGCTTTCGGCGAAGGGATTGATCACCGTTTCGCGGAAGCGCGCTTCGTAGTCGAGCACGTAGTGGGGAATGCCGAGGGTTTCGCAGACGCGGCGTGCATCGTCGATGTCCTGGCCGGCACAGCAGGAGCCGGCACGGTGCACGGCGGCGCCGTGATCGTAGAGCTGCAGCGTGATGCCGAGAACGTCGTAGCCCTCGCGTTTGAGCAGGCCGGCAACGACGGAACTATCGACGCCACCGGACATGGCAACGACGACACGCGTATCTTCGGGCTTGCGGTCAAAATCGAGACTGTTCACGGGATCCAATCCGGCCTTCGGGCGGCAACCTTGCGCCTGCCCTGTTTCACGCTTCATGCGATGCTTTGCCGAGGAACTCTCGGCCCACGGCATCTTCGGCTCCGCGGCGGCCGGCATCAATCGGATGCATAGAGCGCGTCGCGGCACTTTCAGTTCCGCGACATATAGAAACTTGTCCGTCCGGCGGCAAGGCCGGCCGCTGCCGCTGCCCGGCCTTAAAGGCGTCAGATCAGCTTCAATCGCATGGCGCGGGCAATCGCCTGCATGCGGTTGACGGCATCGAGCTTGCGGGTCGCGCTCTTGAAGTAGCTGCTGACCGTGTAGGTCGAGATCCCCAGGATGATGCCGATCTCGTCGCTGCTCTTGCCGGCAGCCGCCCAGCGCAGACATTCCAACTCGCGGCTCGAGAGTTTTTCACGTGCCGTATTGCCGGTGTCGAAGGTGCGCTCCAGGCATTCGAAAAGCTGGACCAGCGTGAGATACAGCGTCGCCCGCTCGACGCCGGCAGGTGCCTCGCGGCGGCCCGAAAGCATGGCGATGAAGGGATCGCCGCCACTCGTGTGCAGCAGCACCGCGAAATGGCGCGCCATCTCCGGATGGGCCAGCAGGCGGTGCACCATGGCCTCGTCCGCGGGCTTGGCCGCAACATCGAGCAGCTCGGCCCCGCCGGTCACCGGCAGCTTGGTGAACCGCAACTTTTCGACCAGCCCGCTCGACTGGAAAGTCTCGCAGGCGTCGTACTGGCGCACCAGTTCGGACGGCCAGTTGCTGAGCACCAGCCGCTCGGAAAAGCGCTGCTGTTCGGCCAGCGGCATGCGCGCGATCATGAAATGGCCGAAGCCATAGCGCGCGATCAACCGCCGCATGAGATGCAGAAGTTCGTACTCGGTGCGGACGGTGGCCGGATCGATGTCCGAAAACATCTCCACCGTTTCAGCCTCGCGCAGCAAGGCCGGTTCATGCGATTCCTTCATCTGCGATCACCACATCCCCGGCGCCACCGCACCGGTCGAGAGAAATACAAACAACGCCCCACATCTTCAGGAGCATGAAATTCACCCGACAGGCGAAATAAAACTGCCGCTCCCGGCCTGCCCGCGAAAGAAACGCGCCCGGTTGTGAAAACTATGACGATGCACCAAGAATGAATGCGGGAGCGTACATACGACGCTCATCCTTATTTCGGGGCTTCGTTACCAAAAATTTTAGTTAAAGTGAAATGTGGTATTTGCATGGCTCCCATGTCAATTCCGGGAGAATCCGGATTGTTCTCAAGCGTTTCCACAAGTCGGGGAAATATTGCCCCAAGATCTAAGGGGCGCCACACGCGGATAAAAGCCCGCCGGAAGTGTCTCAAATTATGAGCAAATTGTTACTTGACGCTTAGGCAAATGTTAAATGTGGCAGGCTAAGGTCACGGTCATATGGTCTTGAGTTTGTGTAGAGAGTCCCATGACCGAAATGATGCGACCACGCGTGAAATATGTCATCGGCCCCGATGGCAGCCCTCTGACGATTGCGGATCTGCCGCCGGCTAATACCCGGCGCTGGGTGATCCGCAGGAAGGCTGAGGTTGTTGCCGCCGTGCGCGGTGGCCTGTTGAGCCTGGAAGAGGCGTGCGAACGCTATACCCTTACCGTCGAGGAGTTCCTGTCCTGGCAGTCCTCGATCAACGATCACGGTCTCGCCGGCCTGCGCACCACTCGCATCCAGCAGTATCGCCACTAGTTCGCCCATCACAGGGCCATAGGTCGCGCGGCGGCTCCGGGTTTCCCGGGGCCGCCGCCGTCGTTTTTCCAGGTCCCGCGCGCACCGGCATTGGTTGCGTTTAACGAACGCTCTGTCCTCCGGCGATGGCGGGGCAGGCGATTCCGATTTGCGGAAAACTGCGCTAGCTTCCACGCAGACAAACCCGTTCATCAAGGAAGGCTGCCATGGAAATTATGCACGAGGAAACCGGATCGCACGGCCGCTATTCGACATCAGTCGAAGGCCATACCGGTGAAATGACCTATTCGCGCACCTCGCCTCAACTGATCATCGTCGATCATACGCTCGTTCCGGATGCTCTGCGCGGCAAGGGTGTCGGCCAGGCGCTGGCCAAGCATGCGATCGAGGAAGCCCGCAGGGGCGGCTGGAAGATCATTCCGCTCTGCCCTTTCATGAAGGCCCAGGCGATGCGACATCCCGAATGGCAGGATGTCATCCAGGGTTGAGACAACCGCGGCAGCCACCGCACAAATCTTAAATCGAAATCGCGACCTTGGCGCGTCTTGAAAGAGGCGCGGCCCTGCAGGCCCCAAAATGAGAAGACCCGCCCGGATGCCGAGGCATCGGGCGGGTCTTTTTGTCTTGTCACGATCGTGCCGGATCGGATCATGCCAGCCGCATGATCCGTCAAGGATGGAACCATCTGCTCCGAAACGGGCAATCGGCCCGTCCAACGGACAAATCCCCCTTGCCGGATCCGGCTCGGGGTTCAAATCACCCTTTGGAACAAGGCGTTACGGCCCGCTGCGCCGGATTTTGGCGCAGGAGCCGCAGCTATGCCCGCAGGCGGGTCGACGTGTCCCGCTCTTCGAGGGCCGCCGCCTTCGCGTATTCAGCCTGCACTTCTTCGAGCGCGAGTTCGGCAGCATCCTGCTGCGTCTTCAGTTCGCGAATGGAAACCTGAAGATTGTCGGCTCTTTGACGTGCGGCCTTGGCGAAGGTGGGATAGGCGAAGTGCTGGGGATCGGAGATACCCGACTTCTTCTCCTCGAAAATAATCTGATTTTCCAGATCCTTGGTCATCCGTTCGAACTCAGCCATCATCATCTGAAGCTGGTTCAGCTGACGCTGCTTCTCCCGGACCTGAAATTCCTTCAGGCGGACAAGGCTCTCACGTGCTTTCATACGCAATACTCCCGTGGATAACGAGACCCCGGTTACTGATTTGCCCGCGAGCCGGCCCGAACAGGGCCGGAAACGAAAAATCTTCAGCGATATTAACAAAAGCCTACCGCTGGTAACCTTTCGTTTACGGGCATCGTTAATCATAGGCGTGATGATTTAAGGCTCCGTAAATGCTGAGGCACGAAATGTGACCGCCCCGGCATTAACGAGTCAGAAGAGTCAGATAACGGCATTTCCTCATGTTTCACATGAGATTAGCCGTTCTGGATTCACGTTTGAAATCAGGAGACTGCTAAAAATATTTAACAAACTCGATACACCTTGCCAGAGGGAATCAGAATTTGTTAACCATTTGGTGGCAGCCTCCAAATCAGGCAACGACTGGATCCGTATCGCGTAAGGGTGCCACGACAACCTTGGGCGGCGGAAAAGGGGAAGAATATGCGGGTTCTATTAATTGAAGACGACAGTGCAACGGCTCAGAGCATTGAGCTGATGCTCAAGTCCGAGAGTTTCAACGTCTACACCACCGATCTCGGTGAAGAAGGCGTCGATCTCGGCAAACTTTATGACTATGACATCATCCTTCTCGACCTCAATCTGCCGGACATGTCCGGCTACGAAGTCTTGAGAACGCTGCGTCTTTCCAAGGTGAAGACACCCATCCTGATTCTTTCGGGTATGGCCGGCATCGAAGACAAGGTTCGCGGCCTGGGCTTCGGCGCAGACGACTACATGACCAAGCCGTTCCACAAGGACGAACTGGTCGCTCGCATTCATGCGATCGTCCGCCGCTCCAAGGGCCACGCCCAGTCGGTCATCTCCACCGGCGAGCTCATCGTCAACCTGGATGCCAAGACGGTTGAAGTCGGCGGACAGCGCGTCCACCTGACCGGCAAGGAATACCAGATGCTCGAGCTGCTCTCGCTGCGCAAGGGCACGACGCTCACCAAGGAAATGTTCCTGAACCACCTCTACGGCGGCATGGACGAGCCGGAACTGAAGATCATCGACGTCTTCATCTGCAAGCTGCGCAAGAAGCTTGCAAACGCCGCCGGCGGCGCCAACTACATCGAAACCGTCTGGGGCCGCGGCTATGTGCTGCGCGAGCCGGATGGTGCCGAATACGCCGAAACTGCCTGATTCCCCGCCAGGGCTTGCACCGATCCCCGCATGATGCGGGCCCGACATTCAAGAGTTTCGCAAAACCCGCCTATGAGGCGGGTTTTGTTTTGCGCGCAAACGACCACGCTTGCCGGTCCTGCAATGCCCGGCGGATGCCAGGGTTGCGCGCGCCTGCACCCTCCCCTTCCCCGACGCTCGAAAATCTGATCCGCTCGCCCGCTCCGCACACAACAAAAAGCCGCGGCAAACGCCACGGCTTGATTTTGCTGCAAACAGATCAGGATAAGGCGGCTCAGGCCGCCATCGACTGGCTCGCGAAAACGCTGGTCAGGATCTTGCGGTCGAAAGGCTTCAGCAGGAAGTCGTCCGCGCCAGCGCGCTTGCCGGCCATCATCTTCTTCAGGTCTGCCTCGACGACGCAGTAATAGATCCGCACCGAAGGGCCGTTCGGCAACCGCCGAATATTGCCGATGAGCTCGAGCGCGCCTTCGAGGCCCGCGTCGATGATCAGGATGTTCGGGAGTTCCGCTTCGCAGCGCACAAGCGCCTCGAGGCTGTTCGACGCCTCGTAAACCATGAAGCCCATGCCGGAGAGGATACGTTTTCCAACTTTCCGCACGACATCCGAGCCGTCGGCAATCATCAAACGTCGCATGTCCAACTCCCTTCGCCACTTACCTATACGCGTATCGGCATTCTTGAAACAACTCTATACAAATTTGGGAAAGATTTCGTTACGGAGTTTGCTTAACGAAGCTTTTCCGAGCAGGATCAACACGCTGAAAACATTAAATTTTCCAGAATACGAGCGAGATCGAAACGCATATGGCAGATACGTTTCCGCCGGATGCGATGGCACCCGGCGGCTGTCGAGAAGTCACGAAATCGGAATACCTGGCGCCGCCGAATTAAACCTCAGGCTGCATTTTGGCCGTAAAGATGATTTCCTCGCCGGTCGAGGTAACGGCGATTTCCATGCGCGCCTCCTCGCCGAGAAGCACGGTGTAATAGGGCTGGATCGAATGGGCATCGACCGCCTCTTCCGGCGTGCCGGACAGGAGTTCCACCAGCCTCGGCGGTACCCGCATCATCCGGCCCTTCGCAACGAGCGTGAACGCGGCGTCGAATTCCGGATTTTCGAGCGTCACGTCGATCGAGCCGCCGCGCGGAATGGCGCCGTAGGCAATCAAGAAGAGGTTCAGAAGCAGCTTGACCCGGTTCTTGGCGATGATCGCCCGCGGGCCGTGCCAATTGACCTCGGTCTTCTTCTCGGCAGCGGCAAAATCCTTGGCGGCCTTTTCCGCTTCGCCGGTGTCGATCGACGCGCCGACCGAACCCGAGGCACCGAAGGCAAGGCGCGCAAACTTCAGCCGGACAGAGGCGTTGAGCGCGCTCGTGCGGATGAGGTCCATCGCATCGGCATCGGCGCCGCCCTCGTCGAGCAGTTCCAGGCCGTTGTTGATGGCGCCGACCGGGGAAATGATGTCGTGGCAAACCCGGCTGCACAGAAGCGCGGCCAGATCGGGTCCCGTCAATGTCAGGTTCGGATTCGTTGCCATCTTAGTTCCTTGTTTGGTGCCATCGGCCGTCGCCTGGAGCACGCGCCGTGGTCACGCCGGTAAACCCTCACGCGTGAAGACGCAAGTCATGAGCTGCCCGGCGCAGCCGTTCATCAGTGGAACATAATGACACCACATTTGGTAAACCGATTGTTAAGACCATCAGTTCAAATTGCATGGCATTGGTCCAGACCCCAACTGGCCGAGCAGTGATCTGACTGTCGGCCACTGCAAACCCGCAAGCGAGCAATTTTCGCGCCTGACGGAGGATATGATGCATCAGATCATGAAGGCAGCCACATCGGCTGGCCGTGTTGTCCTGGCCACGATGTTTCTGGTCGCCGGCGCCCTGTCCGCTGCGCACGCCCAGTCGGCGAACAACAACAGCCAATACACAATGCAGGAAATCGTCGATGCCGGTCACGGCTTCTTCGGCGAAACCTCGGGCGGCCTTGCCAAGGTCGTCGAACGTGCCTTTGAACGCTACGGCCTGCCGAACGGCTACATTCTCGGGCAGGAAGGCTCAGGCGCGTTCATCGCCGGCCTCACCTATGGCGAAGGCGAGCTCAACACCAAGAATGCCGGACAGCACAGCGTCTTCTGGCAGGGTCCGTCGCTCGGCATCGACTGGGGTGGCCAGGGCAGCCGCGCCATGATGCTCGTCTACAATCTGCCGAGCGTGCCGGCGCTCTACAAGCGCTTCGGCGGCGTCTCCGGCTCGGCCTATGTGGTTGCCGGCGTCGGCATGACGGTGCTGACCGACGAGAACATCGTCGTGGTGCCGATCCGCACCGGCATCGGCGCGCGCCTCGGCGTCAATGTCGGCTACCTCAAGATGACCCAGACCCCCACCTGGAATCCCTTCTAAGACCGTTGCCGGACCTGCCTGTCGCAAAATCCGGCACCATAGACTTGCAGCGCACGAAACGTCATGTTTAGTGCAAGGAAGCGGAAGATGGAGCGCCTGCCGTGCCCTTTGTGGCCGGGCAGGCGGTTCGGTTTCCGGTCCAGTTTCGAAACGGCCAGCTCGTGATCCAATTCTCGCTTCTCTTTGCCCTGGGCTTTCTGACGGCGATCATCATCGGTCTCCTGGTCGCACCGGCGATCCATCGCCGGATCGTGCGTTTCGCCGAGGACCGGCTGAAAGCGACGATGCCGCTCAGCCCTCAGGAGGTGCGCGCGCAAAAGGATACTGCCCGCGCCGCCTTTGCCGCCGAGAATGCCCGCACGCTTCAGGCCCTGAAGCGCGAACGGGACAAGGGCGTCTCACTGATGCTCACAAATGAGAAGAGCCTGCAGGAAGCCCGTCGCCTCAGTGGCGAAAACGCCGATCTGCACGCCCAGCTGGCCGACATGAACGTTGAGGCGGCAGACATGCGCTCGGCCATCCGCCAGTTCGAACAGCGGCTGGAACGCATGAAGGCGACCCTCGACAGCGTCGAGCGGGACAACGCCGGCAAGGCTGACGAGATCAGAAAGCGCGACGCCCAGCTCGCCCAGGATGCGGCCCAGACCGACAACCTGCGGATCGATCTGGCTGCGCGCGAGACCGAGGTCGAGCATCTGAAGAGCCGGATTGCCACGCTGCGCGACGAGCGCGAAGCCCTGCGCAGCGACTTGAAGACCGAGACCACCCATGCAAAGGAAATGGAGCTCCGGCTGTCGCGCGACGGGACCCGCCTGCACCGGTTGGAAGACAAGCTTGCGCGCGAAATGGCGACCAGCGCCGATCGCGAGAGCGCGCTCGAAAGGCGCGCCGGGGAAATCGAGAGATTGAAAGCCAAGGTCAAGGACACCAACCAGGAAATGCGTGACGCCGCCAAGGCTCTCCGCGCCGCGGGCGTCGCCTTTCCCCTGCGCCGCGACCGCAAGCCGGCATCCGAACCGGCCGCCAACGGCGCCGCGGAACCGGCCCAATCCGTAGGAGGGGAGCCCGGCTCCATCGTCGCCGCCGACGACCTGCGCAATCGCGCCACCGCCCTTTCGGAGCGCCTGACCAACTCCAAGTCCGCAGCCCATGACGAGGCGCTTCGTGATGAAGTCGCGGCAATCGCCGCGGGCATGGTCGCACTGACGGCGACGAACGAAGGCGCCGCCTCCCCCATCCTCGGCCTGCTCTCGGGCGAGGAAGAAGGCACCGGTAACAGGAAAAGCCTGGCAAAGCGCGTCAAGGACATCCTGCCGCGCGAGTAGTGCGCGCAGCGGTCGGAATCACCTGCCCTTACACCAGTGCGAACCGTCAGATCCGGCCGTTGATCAATGCCACCTGGTGCAATGCGATGCCCGCCGCGGTCGACACATTGAGGCTGTCGAGCCCAGGACGCTGGCGGATGCGCGCCGTCTGGATCGCCGTCATCACCGATTGCGGCAGCCCCTCGCCCTCGGTCCCCATCAGAAGCGCCGTGCGCTGTGCCGCCGGGATCGCCCCGATGTCGATCGTTCCCGCCGGCGACAGGCCCCAGATTGCAAAGCCCGCATCCTGCAGCTGCTGCAGCATGACGGCAACGGACCCTTCGCGGGCAAAAGGCACCGTCAGCACGGAACCGACGGAAACGCGGATCGCCTTGCGGTACATCGGATCGCAGCTCGTCTCGTCCATCAGCACCGCATCGACCCCGAAAGCCGCGGCGTTTCGGAAAAGCGCACCCATATTGTCGTGGTTGGAGATGCCGCAGGCCGCCAGCACCAGGCTCGACGCGGGTAGCGACGCGATCAGCGCGTCGCGATCCGGCTCGCCTTCGCGGCGCCCGAGTGCCAGCACGCCGCGATGCATGTTGAAGCCGGCGATCGCGTCGAACACCTGCGCATTCGCCACATAGACCGGCACGTCAGGCGGGAAACGCCGAAGAATGTCGCCAACGCCCTCCAGACGGTTTTCCAGAAGCAGGAGGGCCTCGGCCGCAAAGCCACGGCCGGTCTCGTGCGCGGCAGCCAGCATGCGC
Source organism: Ensifer sp. Root558 (assembly GCF_001427045.1). Classification (NCBI taxonomy): domain Bacteria; kingdom Pseudomonadati; phylum Pseudomonadota; class Alphaproteobacteria; order Hyphomicrobiales; family Rhizobiaceae; genus Ensifer; species Ensifer sp. Root558. The sequence continues at coordinate 1,103,387 of NZ_LMGC01000001.1, forward strand.
AGCACCACGGTGCCTTCGGCGATGAAGCGACCCTGCCGCCCCGTCAGATCGCGCTCCTTGATCGAGACGAAACCGGCGATCCGGGGATCGGCGGGATCGTCGATGCGCAAGACGGGCGGGAGGGCGCCTGGCATGCCGTCAGTTCGTCCGAACGGTAATATCCGCAACGATGCGGCCGGTGCCGATGTCGAAGACGATGGCGCGCGGCTCGGCGCCGGGCAGGTTGCCGTAGAACAGCACCTGCGAGCCCGAAAGCGCGACATTCGTCACGGTGAAGCCTGCGGGCAGCGCGGCAACGGCGTTGAGCGGTGCCTCGCTCGGGACGACGGCAGCGGACGTCTGGGCCGGCGCTTTCTCATCCGTGCGTGTCAGCTTGTAGACAATCGTTCCAAGGACAGCCATAAGCATGACCAACATGACGCCGGCCGAGACGAGCTGCAGCTTCACCATCTTGCGGCGGACATTTTCCATCGCCGGATCTAGCGGCTTGTCTTCCTGGTCGTCGGGCTCGATTGCGGTCATGGCTGGCCTTTTTTCGGATATTTAGCGGAATGAACGACCCCTTTAAACAAGCAACGGCCAATAGGAAAGTCCTGACGGCGGGCGAGGATGCCGCAGGGCGGCTCGATTCCTTCCTGACGGACGCACTTTCGGGTGAATTCTCCCGCAACCGCATCAAGGCCCTGATCGAACAGGGTGCGGTGTCAGTCAACGGCAAGCCGGTGAACGAACCGAAAAAGAAGGTACAACCGGGCGACGTTTTCGAGATCGACCTGCCCGAGCCGGAAGATCCCGAGCCGAAGGGCGAGAACATTCCCCTCGACGTGCTCTATGAGGACAGCGACCTGATCGTGCTGTGCAAGCCGGCCGGCCTTGTCGTGCATCCGGGCGCCGGCAACTGGACCGGCACGCTGGTCAACGCCCTGATCCACCATTGCGGCAGCAGCCTGTCGGGCATCGGCGGCGTCAAGCGCCCCGGCATCGTCCATCGCCTCGACAAGGAGACGAGCGGCGTCATGGTCGTCGCCAAGAACGATGCGGCCCATCGCCATCTCTCGGACCAGTTTGCCGACCACGGCCGCACCGGCCCGCTCGAGCGCGCCTACCGGGCGGTCGTCTGGGGGCGGCCACGGCAACTGAAGGGTACGATCGACGCGCCGCTCGGCCGCGCCGGTGACCGGACGAAGCGCGCGGTCAAGCGCGAGGACAGCGACGACGCCCGCGAGGCGATTACCCATTACGAGGTGGTCGAGCGCTATCTCGAAAAGCCCGACGGCACCTCGCTCGCCTCGACCATCGAATGCCACCTGGAAACGGGCCGGACCCACCAGATCCGCGTGCACATGGCTCATATCGGCCACCCGCTGATCGGCGACCCCGAATACGGCGCCGCCTTCAGAACCAAGGCGAACCTTCTGCCGGAGGCCGCCAAGACCGTCGTCAACCAGTTTCACCGCCAGGCGCTGCATGCCTTCATGCTGCAGTTCGAACACCCCTCGACCGGCGAGACCATGCATTTCGAAGCACCGATGCCGGCCGACATGGCAGCGCTGATCGACGCGCTGCGCAGCGGGGAGTGACCGCCCCTTGAAATCCGGCGAAAGAATTCCGATTTAAGGCGAGCCTCTATTCGTGACATTTCCGTCGCTCCGGCGTCACATGCTTGTGAACCGGACTCCTTGAATCATGCTTTCGCCGTACTTATTTTCTACGTTCGTGGGGTCTTGACGAAGACCCACATGCCCGGCTTGCCGACCGGAGGCCGGAGACTAAAAAGGGGGGTGCTTCATATGGCCCGAAACAATTTGCCGTCCATTGCCGCTGGAGAAGGCGGCCTCAATCGTTACCTCGACGAAATTCGCAAGTTCCCGATGCTGGAGCCGCAGGAAGAGTACATGCTCGCCAAGCGGTACCAGGAACATGACGACCGCAAAGCGGCCCACAAGCTCGTCACCAGCCACCTTCGCCTCGTCGCCAAGATCGCAATGGGTTATCGCGGCTACGGCCTGCCGATCGGCGAAGTCGTGTCGGAGGGCAACGTCGGCCTGATGCAGGCCGTGAAGAAGTTCGAACCCGATCGCGGCTTCCGTCTCGCCACCTACGCAATGTGGTGGATCAAGGCGGCGATCCAGGAGTACATCCTGCGCTCGTGGTCGCTGGTCAAGATGGGCACGACCGCCAACCAGAAGCGGCTGTTCTTCAACCTGCGCCGCCTCAAGGGCAAGATCCAGGCACTCGATGAGGGTGACCTGAAGCCGGAGCAGGTCAAGGAAATCGCCACCACGCTCAAGGTGAGCGAGGACGAAGTCGTGTCGATGAACCGCCGCCTGTCCGGCGACGCCTCGCTCAATGCGCCGATCAAGGCGAGCGAAGGCGATTCCGGCCAATGGCAGGACTGGCTCGTCGACGATCACGACAACCAGGAAGAAATCCTGATCGAGCAGGACGAGCTCGAAAGCCGCAGGGCGCTGCTAGCGAACGCGATGAAGGTGCTCAACGACCGTGAGCGTCGCATCTTCGAAGCACGCCGTCTGACCGAAGATCCGCTGACACTTGAGGATCTTTCGGCCGAGTTCGACATCAGCCGCGAGCGCGTCCGACAGATCGAGGTTCGCGCCTTCGAAAAGGTTCAGGATGCCGTGCGCAAGGCAGCGCTGGAGCGCGCCAATTCCCTGCGCGTCGTCGAAGGCGCCTGAGGCGACTGCAGCACTTCAACAAAGGTTCTGCTTCAAGAGCGCGAAAACCAACAAAAAACCCGGCGGTTGCTTCCGCCGGGTTTTCTGTATCTACCGCTCTTATCGAGCTTACTGGCTGTTGCTTTCGGCAGCCGTTCCCGTCGTCGACCAGGCGCGCATCGCCTGGTTGAAGGCATCCGTACCGCTCTGCCCCTTTTCAAGCGTCAGCAGCGCGCGGCGGCCGTTGCGATAGGTGAGCGGAATATCGATCCAGCTGCGGCTACGCAGCAGTTCGGTGTTGTTGCCGATGGCGTCCGTCGCATCGTTCAGCGCGATCATGTGGAAATCGTCGGTGATCTTGGCCGGAACCGCGATCAAGGCGTCTCCCCGGTCCTGCTCGGTCCGCTTCATCGATACGCGCTGTACGCTGTCGATAGCGCCGCCTTCGAAGTTCGACGGCAGCGAGAACACGAATTCGATGACGTGACTTGCCGGCAGCGACGGATCCGCATTCCGCTTGATCGTCATCAGCGCGGTGAGGCCACGGTCGGGAACGGTGATCTGGGCCTGGATTGCCGGTTCGGGCTTGGCGTCGCCGCCAGGCGACTCCTCCTTCACCGTCCATGCCACGGTTCCCGGAACGGCCGTGGGCGAAGACTGGCCAAGACGCTCCTCGTAGAGGAACATCTTCTCGCCGGTCGCAAGCGCGACTTCAGGCTGGTTCGGCTGGCCCGCCGGCTGGCCTGTCGCAGGCGCTCCGGCCTGGCCGGCCGTGCCGCCCTGCCCGGCGGCCGCTTCGACAGGCTTGCCTGCCTCCGTCTGCGGCGCCACGGACTTGCCTTCCTGCGCCGCGCTCTCGCCGGTTGGGTTGGCCGGGCCGTCGTCGGTCTCCGATCCGTCCGCCATCAGGCGCTGCGTGAACTTGGTCGAGCTGTTGTCCGGAGCGACGGTATCGTCGTGCGCAGCCGGTTCCTGCGTGGCGGTTTCGCCAGCGGGCTGCGGCGGCGTGCTTTGTTCTGCCGGCGCTCCGCCGATGTTTGACACCACCGAGGTTATCGACGCCACCATGCCGGAGATCCAGGCATTGCCGGCCTCGCGGTTCTGCCAGTAGGCAAACCCGCCGCCGCCAAGCGCCAGCAGGGCGACGCCCGCAATCGCGAGACGCTTAATGCTGAAGCGCGACGGCTTCGGCGTGGCCCGGTAAGATGTCGGCCTCGGCGCCACCGGGCTTGCTTCGCCAGCCCGTTCCGGCTCGCGTGCTGCGGCCGCAGCTCCGGCTCCCGCCGCAGCAGTATTGGCCGCGTCCTCGAAACCGAGCAGGTCGTCGATATGATCCCAGGCGGTACCAGCGCGTTCCTGCTGGTTCTGTGCCGCCGGTGCGGCAGTAGCCTGAACTGGCTTTTCGACCGGCCATGACCAGTCGCTGATCTCCGGTTCGGAAGTCTTCTCGGCCCGCCGCTCTTCGATCGCCGCGAAGGGGTCATTGTCGTCGAACGACCAGCCGCGCACCGGGTCCGCCTTGGGCGTCGCCTCAGGCGCATGTTGGTCCGGCTCGGTAACCGGGTGCATCCCCAGGAGCTCGGGCGCGTTATCCGGTTCGTGGGCCTCGGCGGCACGCTCGTCGCTGAAGTGTTCGGCAACCGGGGCGACGGTCGAAGTCGGACCAACGGTCTCCCACTCGGGCAGGTCCCACTCCGAGAGTGCAGGCTTCTGCTCGGCGCTTGCCGCCGGCGCTTCCTCCCAGGCCGGCTCATGCGCGGCATGGTGCTGCGCCTCGACCGACGGGGAAGGCTCCGATGTGTCCTGCGTTTCTGCCACCGGCTCCGAATACTCGGGCACTTCGTAGGCTGGCGCGTCTTCGTGCGGCAGAGCCACGACGGGATTTTCGTCCAGCGGCGCCGCAACGGCTTCGGCAGGCTCAACGACCGGTTCGTATTCTACCGGCTCGACCGGACTTTCCTCGGCCAGTTCAGCATGAGGCTCGACGACATGCGTCGGTTCCTCATAAGCCTCGACATGGTGGTAGGGCTCGGCGGCGCTTTCCGGTTCCGCGGCCGGCTGTTCGACCTGTTCGGCAACGGCCACCGGTTCGCTTTCGGCAACCGGCGCAGACTGAGCTTCCGGTTCCGGTTCCGGTTCCGGTTCCGGTTCCGGTTCCGGTTCCGGTTCCGGTTCCGGAACGGGCTCGTCTACTGCAGCGTCCGAGGCAACCGGTTCGACGGTCTCCGCCTCGGCTACCTCCGGCTCGTCGAGCGCCGGCAGGGCCTCGGCATGTTCGCTGTCGACCTCGGCGATCGCATTTTCGAGCTTCGCCAGCTGGCGATTGATCATGTCGTCCGACGGACGCGGGTTCATGTTTTCGAGTTGGCGGCGCACGGCCGCGCGCGCCTTCTCGTATACCCTGTCCCGCATTTCAGGTGTGTTTTCCGACAGGCCGTCAACGGTCCTGCGAATAACTGCAACAAAGTCCGCCATTAGTACTTTCTCATACGCCCAGGTATGTCTTTGCGATCACGACGCAATGTCAGTTCGCCGACACTAGTCCTCAAAGGGGTCCGTCACAAGTATTGTGTCGTCCCGCTCCGGGCTGGTCGAAAGAAGAGCAACCGGTGCACCGATCAGTTCTTCCACCTGGCGGACATACTTGATCGCTTGCGCCGGAAGATCTGCCCAGCTGCGCGCGCCAACCGTCGATTCTTTCCATCCTTCAAGCGTAACATACACTGGCTTTGCCGAAGCTTGCTGCGCCTGGCTTGCCGGCAGATGGTCGATCTGCTGCCCATCCAGAGTATAGCCGATGCAGATCTTCAGTTCGTCGAGACCATCGAGAACGTCGAGCTTGGTAAGCGCGATGCCGGTGATGCCGTTGGCGGCGACCGACTGGCGCACCAGAGCCGCATCGAACCAGCCGCAGCGACGCTTGCGACCCGTGACCGTGCCGAATTCATGGCCCTTTTCACCGAGGAACTGGCCGATTTCATCGGTAAGCTCAGTCGGGAACGGACCTTCGCCGACACGCGTCGTATAGGCCTTGGTGATGCCGAGGATATAGCCGAGCGAACCCGGACCCATGCCCGAGCCGGCGGCAGCCTGGCCGGCGACCGTGTTCGACGAGGTGACGAACGGATAGGTGCCGTGGTCGATGTCGAGCAGCGTGCCCTGCGCGCCTTCGAACAGGATGCGGGCGCCCTTGCGGCGAGCCTTGTCGAGCAGCACCCAGACGGTGTCCATGAACGGCAGCACCTTGGCGGCGACCGACGAAAGCTCCTGCATGATCGCGTCATGGCTGATCTCGGCTTCGCCGAGGCCGCGGCGCAGCGCGTTGTGGTGCGTCAGCAGGCGATCGACCTTGGCCGGCAGCGTGTCGAGGTCGGCAAGATCCATGACGCGGATGGCGCGACGGCCGACCTTGTCTTCGTAAGCCGGACCGATGCCGCGGCGCGTGGTGCCGATCTTCGTACCGCTGTTGGAGGCGGCGTCCTCGCGGATGCCGTCGAGCTCGCGGTGCAGCGACAGGATCAGGGTGGCATTGTCGGCGATGCGCAGATTGTCCGGCGTGATCGCAATGCCCTGCTTGCCGAGCTTGTCGATTTCGGCGATCAGCGCGTGCGGATCGATCACGACGCCGTTGCCGATGACGGCAAGCTTGCCGGGACGCACGACGCCGGAGGGCAGGAGCGACAGCTTGTAGCTGACGCCGTCGATCACCAGGGTATGGCCGGCATTGTGACCGCCCTGAAAGCGCACGACGATATCCGCGCGCTCGGAGAGCCAATCCACAATCTTGCCTTTGCCTTCGTCACCCCATTGGGAGCCGACCACTACGACATTCGTCATAATTCTCTTCCTGTTCAGGCGCGCAACCGAGGCTGCGCTGTTCTCAAACCCGCGCATCTATACTGTGTTGTCATCTGGAAAGCGACCCCGTTATGTCGGGCGTTCCGCCCTTTTTGCATGACAAGGCCGGGATTTAGAGCCTATATCTTGCGCTCTCCCGCCATCGCGACAGCCGGTCGCCATCCCCATGCAGGTCTGAGCATCGTGAATTCCAGGGCCTACTTCTATCTGTGCATCACCGCTCTCTTCTGGGGCGGCAACTCCGTCGCCGGAAAGATGGCCGTTGGCCATGTGAGCCCAATGATGCTGACGACCCTGCGCTGGGTCTTCGCGCTCATCGTCATCCTGGTGCTGATGACGCCGCAGATCCGCCGCGACTGGGACAAGATCCGCAAGCACTGGCTGCAACTTCTTGCCTATGGCGCGATCGGCTTCACCACCTTCAATGCCCTGCTCTACTCGGCGCTCAAATATACGAGCGCCATCAATGCCGTCATTCTGCAGGCCGGCATCCCGATGCTGATCTTTCTCTTCAACTTCGTGCTCTTCCGCACCAAGGCGTCGATCGCCCAAGTGATCGGCTTTACCGTCACCCTCGTCGGCGTGCTGGTGACGGCGGCCCATGGCGACGTCACCAGCCTGCTGTCGCTCGAATTCAACTTCGGCGATGCGCTGATGATCGCGGCCTGCATCGTTTATGCCGGCTACACCGTGGCGCTGCGCTACAAGCCGACCATGCACTGGCAGAGCTTCATCGCCGCCCCCGCCTTCGGCGCGCTGTTGAGCGCCATCCCGCTGTTGTTCTGGGAGATCGGCACAGGCACGGCGATAGTCCCAGATACCACGGGCTGGGTCATCGTTCTCTATGCCGCGATCTTCCCGTCGCTGATGTCGCAGGTGCTTTATGTGCGCGGTGTCGAGATGATCGGCGCCAACCGCGCCGGCCTGTTCATCAACGCCATTCCCGTTTTCGGCACGCTGCTGTCGGTGATGCTGATCGGCGAGACCTTCCACCTCTTCCACCTCGTCGCCCTGCTCTTGGTGCTCGGCGGGATCGCGATCGCCGAAAAAGGTCGCCCGCGCTAGAGAAGTCTCGCGCCTGCCGGGCAAGTTTCGGGCGATGCAATCGCTAGAACTCGGGAGGCGACTTAAGGCTTGATTAGCAGATGGGTGTTTCTGTCGCCGCCAGGATTTTCCTTGGGGCTAAGGCAGTGAAAAATATTAGAATTTCGACACGTATCTACTTATTGACGGCGATGGCGCTGGTCTTCATGGCAGCCGCCATGGCCTACAAGACTCAAGTCGCCAACTCGGAAGTCAGCGACGAGCGCCGGCAGATGCTGCGCAACGTCACCGAAGCGGCGATCTCGACGATCGCAAGCTTCGAGGAGCAGGAGCGCAATGGCACGCTCTCGCATGAGGAAGCCCAGAGCCGCGCTATTTCCGCCGTTATGGCCATGCGCTTCGGCCAGGACGGCTACTTCTTCATCAACGGCTTCGACGGCATGATGATCGCCCACCCGCTCGCCAAGAAGCTCGTCGGCACCGACGTGCGCGGCCTCAAGGATACCAACGGCAAAGCCTTTAACGTCGAGCTCATCGCGTTGGCGCAGAACCCCGGCAGCGGCATCGTCAACTACTATTGGGACAAGCCCGGCCACGAGGAGCCGGTCGAGAAGTACTCCTACATTCAGGGCTTCAAACCCTGGGGTTGGGGCGTCGGCACCGGTGTCTATGCCGACGATCTCGCCGCCAAGTACAATGCGTCTCTGCTGATGACGATCATCACCACGGCGATCGCCGCGATCGCGACGCTTGCTGCCGCCATGGCGATCGGCCGCTCGATCAGCCGGCCGATCAACCGGCTGAAAGACGTGATGCTCGAAGTATCGAACAACGACACCCGTTCGGAAGTTCCGGATACCGACCGCCGCGACGAGATCGGCCACATGGCCGATGCCCTCGTCGTGCTGCGCGCCTCGGTGATCGAGCGCAACGCGCTCGAAGTTCGCCAGCGCGAACAGCAGGTGGCGCTCGACGGCGAGCGCAGCGCCAACGAGGAAATGCAGCAGGCGACCGCCCGCGTGCAAGCCCATGTCGTCAGCACGATCGGCGGTGCGCTCGAGCGGCTCGCGAGCGGCGACCTGACGACCCATGTCCCCGATCTCGGCGCCGACTACGAAAAGCTGCGCCAGGACTTCAACACCGCCGTCGCCGCACTTCGCTCGACGGTGAGCGCGATCGCCGATTCCACCTCAGTTGTCACCGGCAATGCCAATGAGATCAGCAGGGCAGCCAACGACCTGTCGCAGCGCACCGAGCAGCAGGCAGCGTCGCTCGAAGAAACCGCAGCCGCCCTCGACGAGATCACCTCAGCAGTTCAGAACTCCACCAACCGCGCCGAGGAGGCGACCCGCATGGTCGCGGAGGCCCGCAAGGGTGCGGCCACCTCGAGCGAGGTCGTTCGCGACGCAATCACCGCCATGGGCCGCATCGAAAACTCGTCTTCGAAGATCGGCGAGATCATCGGCGTCATCGACGACATCGCCTTCCAGACGAACCTCCTGGCGCTGAACGCCGGCGTCGAGGCGGCACGCGCCGGTGATGCCGGCAAGGGCTTTGCCGTTGTCGCGCAGGAGGTGCGGGAACTGGCGCAGCGTTCGGCAACGGCGGCCAAGGAGATCAAGGGGCTCATTACCGCGTCGGGTGTCGAGGTTTCGGCCGGCGTGCGTCTGGTCGAGGCGACCGGCTCGGCGCTCGGCGACATCGAGCGGCGGGTCAACGAGATCAACGACCGCATCGTCGCCATTGCGACGGCCGCCCGCGAACAGTCGGTCGGGCTGCGGGAGATCAACACCGCCGTCAACCAGATGGACCAGATGACCCAGCAAAACGCCGCCATGGTCGAGCAGACCTCGGCCGCAAGCCAGGCGCTCGCCGGCGAAAGCAACGTGCTATCCGGTCGGCTCGCCCAGTTTACCGTCGAGGAGAAGGTATGGCGGTCCGCTGCGCAGCGCGCAGCTTGATCCATCCCGAGACGAAAATGGCGCCAATCGGCGCCATTTTCATTCAGACGAGATGCCGCTCCATATAGAGCGCATCATCGCCATAACTTGAAAGCTTCTGCACCAGCCGTTCGTCCATGCGAACCTCGAAGCCCTGTCGCTCCCAGAAGCGGCGGGATCCGTTGACGGAAACGAGCGACATCGACCGGAACCCTTCCGTCCGTGCAACATCGGCAAGCATCGGCAACACGCCGCCCCCTGCCCCGGAGCCACGCATTTCGGGCAGAAGGGCGAGGTCATGGATGTACCAGGTATCGGCAGCCTCAGGGATTTCGCCAAGCATGCTGTTCAGCGACGGCGGCGCACCGCGAAGCCAGGGGTGGCTCAACACATAGCCGCGCGACAGGCCCTTTGAGTCCAGCATGAAACAACCGGCAGGGCTGAGCGCGATGCGGTCGGCGAGCACGGCGTCATCCTCGGGAAAGGCCTGGTGAACCACGAGCTGGATCTCCGATACGGATGCGAGGTCGGGCAGGCTTGCCTCACGCCAGCGGAATGTCATTTCGGTCATATCTCGTCACATGCGTTCGAAACAGGAAAACGCACCGGCGGTCGGCCGGTGCGTCCTCGATATGTCCCGCGAGTGGGTCGGCAAAGTGGCAGACCGTGCTGCCACTTGCTGGGCTGGTATCAATCGATGTTGAAGACCAGCGGCTTTGCCTGGCGAATTGCCGGATTGGCACGCAGCTTGTCAAGCACGGCCTCGGAAACAGCGCCATCGACGTAGAGCAGCGCGATCGCGTCACCGGCTTCCTTCTCGCGGCCGAGCTGGAAGTTCGCGATGTTGACGCCCGCATCGCCGAGCGTCATGCCGATGAAGCCGATCATGCCGGGAACGTCGGTGTTGGTGATGTAGACCATGTGGTTGCCGACATCCGCATCGAGGTTGATGCCCTTGATCTGGATGAAACGCGGCTTGCCGTCCGAGAACACCGTGCCGGCGACCGACCGCGTCTGGTTCGCCGTCTTCACCGTCAGCTTGATGTAGCCGTCGAAGACGCCGGTCTTGTCGCGCTTGACCTCGGACAGGATGATGCCCTTTTCCTTGATCATGACCGGCGCCGAAACCATGTTGACGTCGGCGACCTGCGGCCGGATCAGACCGGCAAGCACAGCACTCGTCAGCGCCTTGGTGTTCATGCCGGCGGTCGAGCCGTCATAGAGGATCTCGATTTCCTTGATCGCGCTTTCGGTCACCTGACCGACGAAGGCGCCGAGAACATCGGCAAGCCGGATGAACGGCTTGAGGATCGGCGCTTCCTCAGCGGTGATCGACGGCATGTTGATGGCGTTGGAGACCGCACCCTTGACCAGGTAGTCCGACATCTGTTCGGCCACCTGCAGCGCGACGTTCTCCTGGGCTTCCGTGGTCGAAGCGCCGAGATGCGGCGTGCAGACGACGTTCGGCAGGCCGAAGAGCGGGCTTTCGGTTGCGGGTTCGACCTCGAAAACGTCGAAACCGGCGCCGGCGACATGGCCCGACTTGATCGCTTCTGCAAGCGCCTTCTCGTCGACGAGACCACCGCGGGCGCAGTTGACGATGCGCACGCCGGGCTTGGCCTTGGCAAGCGCTTCGGCGCTCAGGATGTTGCGGGTCTTGTCGGTCAGCGGCACGTGCAGGGTGATGAAGTCAGCCTGGGCGAGCAGTTCGTCGAGTTCGACCTTGGTGACGCCCATTTCCTCGGCGCGCTCCTTGGAGAGGAACGGGTCGTAGGCAAGCACATGCATCTTCAGGCCAATGGCGCGCGAGCAGACGATCGAGCCGATGTTGCCGGCGCCGATGACGCCGAGCGTCTTGCCGGTGATTTCGACACCCATGAAGCGGGACTTCTCCCACTTGCCTGCCTGCGTCGAGGTGTCGGCAGCCGGAAGCTGGCGGGCAACGGCAAAGAGCAGCGCAATCGCGTGTTCGGCGGTCGTGATCGAGTTGCCGAAGGGCGTGTTCATCACGATGATACCGCGGCGCGAAGCGGCCGGGATGTCGACATTGTCGACGCCGATGCCGGCGCGGCCGATGACCTTGAGGTTGGTCGCAGCGGCGATCAGCTTTTCCGTCGCCTTGGTGGCGGAACGGATGGCAAGACCGTCATAGTTACCGATGATTTCGGCGAGCTTGTCCTTGTCCTTGCCGAGCTTCGGCTGGAAATCGACTTCGACGCCGCGGTCGCGGAAGATCTGGACGGCGGTTTCCGACAGTTCGTCGGATACGAGAACACGAGGTGCCATGGGAGGCCTCCTTAAAGATCAGGTCTGAATGGGAATGCGGGTAGCCAGGCCTCGCTCCCATGGGGAGCGAAGCGGATCACTCAAATCAGTGTGAGATGCGGGCGAAGTTCATTGTCCTCACCCTTTGTCCGATCAGGCCGCGGCCTGTGCCAGCGTTGCCTTCTGGCTCTCGAAAGCCCAGGTTAGCCATGGCATCAGCGCCGTCATGTCGGCGGCCTCGATCGTGGCGCCGGCCCAGATGCGAAGACCGGACGGGGCATCGCGGTAATGGCCGATGTCGAAGGCGACGCCTTCCTTTTCGAGGAGCGCAACCACGCCCTTGGCAAAGGCCGCCTGTCCGTCGGCGTCGAGCGCGAGCACGTCCTTGTCGACGATCTTCAAGCAGACCGAGGTGTTGGAGCGGGTCTCGTCCTTGACCGCCAGGTTTGCGATCCAATCGTTGGCGGCGACGAAATCGAAGATTGCCTGCGCATTGGCATCAGCCCGGGCCATCAGGCCCTTGAGCCCGCCGACCTGCTGCGCCCAAAGCAGCGCATCGATGTAATCTTCGACGCAAAGCATCGACGGCGTGTTGATGGTTTCGCCGGTAAAGATGCCTTCAATCAGCTTTCCGCCCGAGGTCATGCGGAAGATCTTCGGCAGCGGCCAGGCCGGCACGTAGGTCAGCAGCCGTTCGACGGCGCGCGGCGACAGGATTATGACGCCATGGGCGCCCTCTCCGCCAAGAACCTTCTGCCAGGAGAAAGTGACGACGTCGAGCTTGGCGAAATCGAGGTTCTGCGCAAACGCGGCAGAGGTCGCATCGCAGATCGTCAGGCCCTTGCGGTCAGCCGGGATGAAGTCGCCGTTGGGCACACGCACGCCCGAGGTCGTGCCGTTCCAGGTGAAGACCACGTCGCGGTCGAAATCGACCTTCGAAAGGTCGGGAAGTTCGCCGTAACCGGCTTCGAACTTGCGTACGTCGGCGAGCTTCAGCTGCTTGACCACGTCGGTCACCCAGCCGGCGCCAAAGCTTTCCCAGGCGACCATGTCGACGCCGCGCGGACCGAGCAGCGACCAGAGCGCCATTTCGACGGCGCCGGTGTCGGAAGCGGGCACGATACCGATACGGTAGTCGGCCGGCACTTCAAGAATGTCACGGGTAAGATCGATGGCCTGCTTCAGCTTCGTCTTGCCGATCTTGGCGCGGTGCGAACGACCGAGCGGAGCATCGGAGAGAGCGTCGAGCGTCCAACCGGGGCGCTTCGAGCAAGGGCCAGAAGAGAAATGGGTATTGTACGGACGGAGGTCCGGCTGTGCAGGCTTTGCCATGTGCTATCCTTCCAGATAGATAGCCCTTCGTTGGGGAAGGGTGTCCCGCCGTCGTCGATATTGGCGGCGGGATCGGAAGTCAAGCGCTTTGTCGCAATCGACAAAATTAATGGCGTCGCGGGCAACATATGAAAATACAGACAGCCACCGCCGAACGATTATTGCCAGGCAACGCCTTCATGTGGGCAACAGGTTGAATCACTTAGGGAAAGAACGCAGCGAACCTGCTCGACTTTCCCGCGGCCGATGGCGCTAGAACGAGAAGCGCAGGCCCGCTCGGATTTCGTGACGGGAAAGACCGTCGTCAAAGCCCTTGTCGCCACGTGCGCCCGCAAGCGCCTCAGTGCCGAAGCCGAACATCTCGCCGTCGGCGATATGGGAGTAGCGGTAGCCGACATCGAGCTTCAGCTGATCGCTGAGGTCGTAGGAAACGCCGGCCATCAGCGCATAGGTGAACCGCCAGCTGTCGCGCCCCTCGTAAGAGGTGGAGCCGGCCGCTCCGGCGCAGGCGCCGCCACCGGCAACGCAGGTGGCCCGTTCGACCGCCGTATCCCAATTGAGACGCGTCACGCCGAGACCGGCGCCAACGTAGGGGGTAAAGCCGGCGAGCGTGCCGAAGTCGACATAGGCGTTCGCCATCAGGCCGAGAGCGGAATAGTCGGCCCCGGTCGAAAACGCGCAGGATGTTCCCGCCCCTTGCCCCGCGCACGGGCTTGCCGATGAGGATGAACCGTTGAACCGGCCCTCGAAATACTCCGCCGTCAGGTCAGCGCGGAACGTGTCGGTAAACTGGTAGCCGACGCCAAGCGACCCGGAAAACGGCTTGTCGAAACGGGCGTTGTCGAAGGTGGTGCTGTCGTAGGTCGACGTGCCCGCATCGAAGGTCCGGTAATAGGGATCGCCTTCGCTACGCCAAGGCGCATAGCCGATATCGCCGCGCAGATAGATCGCACTCGCGCCAGCCGATTCTTTTTCGATGGTGATCTCCGGCGCATTCAGGAGATCCTCATCGGCAGCGAATGCCGCGCCGGAAAGGAGCAGGCCGGCACCAAAAGCGGCCCCGCAGAACCCGTTTCGCCAATCCATGCCCATGCCCTTTCACCACTGCTATCGGTGCGGGATGGCGCACTGCCGTCACCGCTTCGTTCAGCGTTAACTATTGGCAGCGACTGGTTAACCCCCGGTTAACCATGCCTGTTAGGAAACAAGCAAAGAATGGCGGCAACGAAAAAGGCCACCCGAAGGTGGCCTTTCGTATCATCTGGTCTGGCCGATCACTTGTAGACGATCGGCTCCGGCTCGTAGGGCACTTCGCAGACACTGCCGAACGAGTAGCGCAGACCAGCGCGCGCCTCGTGGATGTAGAAGCCTTCGTCGGAGCCCGGACCGCCACCGTTGGCGTAGCCGAACATGTCGCCATCGTCGACCTGGCGGAAGCGGTAGCCGACGTCGGCCTTGAGATTGCAGGTGAGGTCGATGGCAGTACCGGCCATCAGCGCATAGGTGAAGCGCCACTTGCTCTCGCCGTCATGACCGGTCGTCGGGTCGCATTGGCTGGGATCGGCGATGCTGCAGCTGGTGTTGCGCAGCTTGTCCCACTTGACGTGGGTGGCACCGATACCGGCACCGACGTAAGGCGTGAAGGCGCCGTAGGTGCCGATGTCGACATAGGCATTGGCCATCAGGCTCCAGGCGGAAACGGAGGTGACGTCACGCGACCGGCAAGGACCGACCACGCTGCCGCAGTTGCCCAAAGTCGAGCCAGTGAAGTCGGCGCCGCCCCAGTAGTCGGCCGTGATGTCGGCGCGCAGATAGTTGTTGAACTGGTAACCGACACCAACGCCGGCGACCCAGGAATCATCGATATCGGCGGTTTCGAAACTGGTGATGGAGCCGCCAGGCCCCCCTTGGTAGTAGTTCGCGCCGCGCAGATTGTTCCAGGCGTAGCCGACGTCGCCGCGTAGGTACCAGCCGCTGGTCTGGATGACCTCGACCGGCTGTTCCGGCACCGGCTCGATAGGCGGTTGATAGACATCCGCAGCAAAAGCTGCCGTGCCGCTGAGCAAGATCGCAACAACGCCACTCAAAATTCTCTTCATGGCCCACTCCAATAGATTCCGTTGCTTGGATCACCGTGAAAGCGGTGCCCAAATCCCGTTGTTGTTGTGGATAATGAGGAGCAAAGGTTAAGTTCCGATTAACTACAAACGTTTACCGCGTTTGTTAAGGAATCGGCATATTCTTGTAGTTGTCGTGCAGTTTACTGGCTGCTGCCCGAGATCACATAAGGTAGAGCTAAATAGAACGGCAGAACAACACTCTCTTTTGTCGTGATGGTTGCAGGTTCTGTTCCCCAGCGGAGTTCTAACGGGAAAATGGCCCGGACCGCGGCGACACTACCGGGCAAAAGCAACAGGCAACGGGAAAAAAGAGGCCGGCGCTTCGCACCGGCCCTGGAGGGAAGTCGATTGGTACCGGCTTAGGCGGCGTTGCGCACGCTGCCGATGACATTGACCAGTTCGTCGACGATGCGCTCGACCTGGCCGCGATCGTCGCCTTCCGCCATCACGCGGATAAGCGGCTCCGTGCCGGACGGGCGGATCAGCAGACGACCGGATTTCGCAAGCTCCGCTTCCGCATCCGCAATCGCCTGGCGCACGGTCGCGTCTTCAAGCGGCTTGCCGGCCGAAATGCGCACGTTCTTCAGCACCTGCGGCACTGGCTCGAAGCGGTGGCAGACCTCGCTCACCGCCTTGCCCTGACGCTTGATAACCGCAAGGATCTGCAAGGCCGCAACAAGACCGTCGCCGGTGGTGCCGAAATCGGAAAGCACGATATGCCCCGACTGTTCGCCGCCGACGTTCAGTCCGTCCTGGCGCATCTGCTCGACGACATAGCGGTCGCCGACCTTGGTGCGGCGCAGGTCGATGCCGCGCCCTTTAAGGTAACGCTCGAGACCGAGATTGGACATCACGGTCGCCGCAACGGCACCGCCGCGCAGCATGCCGTCCTCGGCCCAGCTGTCGGCAATGACGGCCATCAGTTGATCGCCATCGATGACGGTACCGTTCTCGTCGACGATCAGCACGCGGTCGGCGTCGCCGTCGAGCGCGATGCCGATATCGGCGCGCACTTCATGGACCTTCTTGGAAAGAGCAGCCGGATGCGTCGAGCCGCAGTCGAGATTGATGTTGAGGCCGTTCGGCTCCGTACCGATGGTAACGACTTCGGCACCCAGTTCCCAAAGGGCGGTCGGCGCCACCTTGTAGGCCGCGCCATTGGCGCAATCGACGGCGATCCTCAGGCCCTGCAGCGTGACATCGCGCGGCAGCGTGCGCTTGGCATGTTCGAGATAGCGATAGATGTCGCCATCGACGCGCTTCGCGCGGCCGATGTCTTCCGACTTCGCCAGCTGGCCCGAGAGATCCTGGTCGAGCAACGCCTCGATCTTCTGTTCGATGTCGTCGGAGAGCTTGTAGCCATCGGGGCCGAACAGCTTGATACCGTTGTCCTGGAAGGGATTGTGGGACGCCGAAATCATCACGCCGATATCGGCGCGCAGCGAGCGGGTGAGCATGGCCACACCCGGCGTCGGGATCGGCCCGAGCAGGAAGACGTCGAGACCGGCCGCGGTGAAGCCCGCCACCATCGCGTTTTCGAGCATGTAGCCGGAAAGACGCGTGTCCTTGCCGATCACCACCCGGTGGCGATGGGCGCCATTGCGAAAGATCGTACCGACGGCGATGCCGACCCGCATCGCCAGATCCGGTGTCATCGGAAACATATTGGACTGGCCGCGAATACCGTCGGTGCCGAAATACTTGCGCTTCATAAGAGCTCCATCGTTCTGCCGGGTCAGCGCTGGCTTTGCCAGTTTCGCCTGTCTGCGGGGTGCGCGACTGGGTTTCATTGACCGGACCTCATTTCATATCGGCGGTTGCCGTACGCCTCCGATCGTCGTGCCCACCAATGGCCATGCGATCGCGACACATGAGTCTTCTTTGACACAAAAGTGCAGCAAACGGCAGCGAGCCTAGCATCAGAAATCATTACATCCCGTTACCAAATGCCAGGTGCAAAATCGCCAACGAAAAACCGCCGCTCCACTCAAGGAACGGCGGCTTCAATACATGGCCGACAGGTGTCGGTTATTGCGGCTGCGGCTCGAACCCGCCTTCGGACTCTTCGCCCTTGCCCGCCGAGCCTTCCTTCTTGGCACCGGCCGAGGGAACGGCCGAGCCACGATGCGGCGGCGTGTCGTCGCCGAGATCACGTGCCGGCTTCTCCCCGCGGATCAGCGCCTTGATTTCTTCGCCAGTCAGCGTTTCGTATTCGAGCAACCCTTCGGCAAGCGCCACGAACTCGTGGTTCTTCTCCGTCAGGATTTTGCGGGCGGTCTCGTAGGCCTCATCGATCAGACGACGGATTTCGTTGTCGATCTTCTGGGCGGTCGCTTCCGACACGTTCTTCTGCTGAGCAACGGAGTGGCCGAGGAAGACTTCCTGCTGGTTCTCGCCATAGGAAACCTGGCCGAGCTGGTCGGAGAAGCCCCATTGCGTCACCATCGCACGGGCAAGCTTGGTGGCCTGTTCGATATCCGAGGATGCGCCCGAAGTGATGTTCTCCTTGCCGAAGGTCAGTTCTTCGGCGACGCGTCCACCCATCATGATGGCAAGACGCGAGACCATCCACTTGTAGCTCATCGAGTAGCGGTCGCCTTCCGGCAGCTGCATGACCATGCCGAGCGCGCGACCGCGCGGGATGATCGTCGCCTTGTGCAGCGGATCGGCCGAGGGAACGTTGAGCGCGAGGATCGCGTGACCGGCTTCGTGATAGGCGGTCAGCTTCTTCTCGGCCTCGGTCATCGCCGACGAACGACGCTCCGCGCCCATCATGATCTTGTCCTTGGCATCCTCGAACTCGAGCATGGTGACAAGACGCTTGTTGCGACGGGCGGCCATCAGGGCGGCCTCGTTGACGAGGTTCATGAGGTCGGCACCGGAGAAGCCGGGCGTACCACGTGCGAGCACCTTGAGGTCGACGTTCGGCGCCAGCGGCACGTTGCGCACATGAACCTTGAGGATGCGTTCGCGGCCGTTGATATCCGGGTTCGGCACGACGACCTGGCGGTCGAAGCGGCCCGGACGCAGCAGTGCCGGGTCGAGAACGTCAGGACGGTTGGTCGCCGCGATCAGGATGATGCCTTCGTTGGCTTCAAAGCCGTCCATCTCGACCAGCAACTGGTTGAGCGTCTGTTCGCGCTCGTCGTTGCCGCCGCCGAGACCGGCGCCGCGATGACGACCGACAGCGTCGATTTCGTCGATGAAGATGATGCAGGGCGCATTCTTCTTGGCCTGTTCGAACATGTCGCGCACACGGCTGGCGCCGACGCCGACGAACATTTCAACGAAGTCCGAACCGGAGATCGTGAAGAACGGCACGTTGGCTTCGCCGGCAACCGAGCGGGCCAGCAGCGTCTTACCGGTACCGGGAGGACCGACGAGCAGCACGCCGCGCGGAATGCGACCGCCGAGGCGCTGGAACTTCTGCGGGTCGCGCAGGAATTCGACGATTTCTTCCAGGTCCTGCTTGGCTTCGTCGACGCCGGCGACGTCGTCAAAGGTGACGCGGCCATGCGCTTCGGTCAGAAGCTTGGCCTTGGACTTGCCAAAACCCATCGCTCCACGCGAGCCGCCCTGCATCTGGCGCATGAAGAACAGCCAGACGCCGAGGATCAGAAGCATCGGAAGCAGGGTACCGATATAGCTGAGGAACCCGGACGAACCGTCGGTTTCCGGGCGAACCGTGACCGTCACGTCCTTGGCTTCGAGGCGCTCGGTCAGCGCCGTATCGACTGATGGCGCGTAGGTCTGGAAGGTTGCGCCGCTTTCGGAATAGCTGCCGATCACTTTCGAGCCGGTGATCACGACTTCCTTGACGCGGCTCGCATCCACGTCCTTGAGGAATTGCGAGAACGGAATCTCGCGCGAGCCGGTGCGCTCCGTCGGCTGTTGGAACATGCTGAACAGCGCGATCAGCAGAAGCGCTATGATTGCCCAAAGGGCAAGATTACGAAAATTAGGGTTCATCGAACTCCCCGGAACCTGTCACGACCCGCGCATTTCGCGAGCCGCTGTCTTGCTCCCTAACATAGGGTTCTGGTGACGTATTGCCAAGGCAAACCGCCGGCTACCGTTCCATTTCTGTCAATAGATCGTGAACCGGCGGCGGAGGATAAGGCCCTCGTCCGAACAATCCGGCGATCCGATCGGCCATGATCCGGTCGAAACCCGGCAAAAAGGTGTCGTAGAGCCCGATCCGCGGCTCGATTGTGATGGATGCGACACTTTCGCCGTTCTCAGACCGGACCCTCGGCGCCGTAAGCGATGCACGACCGGCAACGCCCGGTGGCAAGCCTGCGGCAATAAGTCTCTGCTGTTGTGGCCCGCCTCGGCCCTCTGCCGCGACGGAGATGGGCGCGCTTCCGCCATTTCGCACATGGAAGCGGCCATCCCATGTTGCGGTCTCGCCGCCTGCAAGCGTCAAAGTCGTCAGGCCCCGCGCCTCGCGATAGAGGTAAAGCCCGCTTGCGCGGCGGTCGAACACGCATCTTCCGGCCGTCATCCTACCGAGCGTTGTCTCTCGCAGAAACGCCGCCACCCGCTTCACCGTATCTGCGGCGGGGATATGCGCGCGGCCGCCGACCACGGCCACCAGCGCGAGCAGCGCCCGCTGCCAATCGACGTCGTCGCGGTGTTCGGCGAAAGCAAGCGGGATCTCCACCACCAGGCCTGCATGCACGCGCACATGGCGGGTGATTAAGGCGGCAGCCCTTGTCGACGACCGGGCCCTGGCTCCAGCATCCCATGCCCCCTCCTCCGCTCGCGGTGCATGCGCCAGTTCAGCCCGGACGCGGACCCGCTCGAAGGTCGTGTTGGCGTTGCTCGGATCATCGAACCAGGTCACGTCACGCGTCGCGAGAAAGGCGCGGATCGAGGTCCGATCAAGATTAAGGAACGGCCGCAGCACCCAGATCCGGCGGTCGTAAAGCGTGGCGCGCGCCATGCCGGAAGCGCCCGGCCCCGTCGCCCTTTGCATCCGCATCAGGATCGTTTCGCGCTGGTCGTCGCTGGTGTGGCCGGTGACGATACAGCCGGCATCAAACCGCTCGGCGGCATCCGCCAGCAGCCGATAGCGCGCCTCGCGCGCCGCCGCCTGAATACCGGTCAGCGGTTTGGGGCCATCCCAACGCTTGATGAGGTGCGGAACGCCGATGCTTGCGCAGAAGGCGGCAACGCCTTGCGCTTCCGCAGCCGATTCCGGCCGCAGGGCGTGATCGACCGTACATGCGGCCAGGGAAAATCTGTTGGGGTCGCTTGCCTCAATCGCCTCGTTCAGGGCGAGAAGCAAGCCCTTGGAATCGCTCCCGCCGGAGACGGCAACGAGGATACGCATCGGGCGAAGACAGGAGGCGAGAAATCGTTTTGCCGTTTCGACAACGGCTGTCGGCGCTGGAGCCTCAGCAGCCAAAGCGGCTCTGCTCGCTCGTCACCTTCGCCTTCACCGCAGGCGAGGCCTTGGGATAGCGCTTGTTGACCTCGCCCAGCGTCGCGCAGGCGGTTTCCTTGTTGTCGAGCGCACCGAGCGACATGCCGAGCTTCAACAGCATTTCGGGCGCCTTCGGCGATTTGCCGTGGGCCTGATGCGCGTTCAGGAAGGTCTTGGCGGCGTCGCTGTATTTGCCTTGCGAATATTGGGCTTCACCCAGCCAGAAGCTGGCATCGGCTGCCTTGTCGCCCTTCGGAAACGCGGCCAGGTAGTCGCCGAATTCCTGCTCGGCAGTGCTGTAGTCCCCCGAAAGGACATGACCGTAGGCCGACTGGTAGAGGTCGCCGGGATTGTCGAGCGATGCAGTCTGCTGGCTGCCGGGATTGCTGTTCAAGCCGCCGTCGGCCGGTGCGCCGGAATCGACGCCGGGAAGCGTGGCGTTTGCGCCCGGCCGCCCATCCGTCGTCGCTGCGACCGGATTGCCGTTCTCGTCGAACACGATCTGTCCGAGTGTCGACGGCGGGGCCGCGCCGTTGCCGCCCTGGCTTGCTCCGGGCGAAACGCCCGAAGACGCCATGTCGTTGCCGCCGGCTGCGGGCGCCATGGTCTGGCTATCCGTCACCCCCGGGGTGACGGACGCCTGATCGCTGGTTTTCGGCGTCTGCAGAGCGCCGCTCTTCTTGGGGGAGGCCTTGCCGCTTTCCAGATCCTGGAAGCGGAACTCGTTGTCCTCCTGGAACTTCCGGATCTGCTCCTGCATCTGCAAGAGCTGGAAGCTCATTTCCTCGATACGCCCGTTAAGCGAGCGGATCTGTTCTTCGAGCTGGCCAATCCGTGCGGTTTCGGCCGACTGCACCTTTACGACGGGCAGGTTCTGCGCGCCGCTGTTGGTCTCAGTCGTTCGGGCCAGCAGCCCTGAAAGAGGCATGGCGTTCGCCGTCTGGCCGAGACCCGCAAGGGTCGCAAGACCGATCAGGCCCGCCACGACAAATTTCTTCATTTCATTTGTCCTGTTCGAATACCGGTTGTCCCACCCTTGACCAGGGGCCCGCAATACATCTCGCCGAGTCATCTGGGTGATTGCCGCACAGTTTTCCAATTGCCCTGAAAAAGCAACGGAGTTCGGCCAAAGTGTGGTAAAAAAGCAAAGGGCGGCCAAGGGCCGCCCTTTTAATTTAGCGATCTGTGATCTCCGGAACACGCAACGCCTCCTGGGATCAAGTCGCGATTGCGGGCCACACAATGCGCGCGGCCGCGGCATCATTACATGCCGGCGCCACCGAGAACGGTAACGGCGCGGCGGTTCTGCGACCAGCAGGAAATGTCGTCGCAAACGGCGACCGGCTTTTCCTTGCCGTAGGAGATCGTCTTCATGCGGTTCGACGGAACGCCCTGGCTGATCAGGTAGTCGCGGGTCGAGGCCGCACGGCGGGCGCCGAGCGCCAGGTTGTACTCGCGCGTGCCGCGTTCGTCGGCATGGCCTTCGATGGTGATCGCGTAGTTCGGGTACTTGGCAAGCCACTGGGCCTGACGAGCGAGCGTCTGCTGCGCGTCGGCGCGGATCGAGGTGGAGTCGGTGTCAAAGAAGATGCGGTCGCCGACATTGACGGTGAAGTCCTGCTGCGAGCCCGGCGTTGCCGAACCGGCGCCACCGAGACCGAGTTCGCCAGCGCTGCCCGGCAGGTTCTTCTTCGATGCACAGCCAGCCAGGGCAAGCGTCATGACCAGGGCGATCATGACCGGGTTGCGAGCGATGGTCTGCATGCGGCCTGCGGCCGGGGTGTCAATTCGGCTCATACGCCGGTCTCCTTGAGAAGTGTCTGAATTCACGGTTGCCAGACTGTAACCGGAAGCGGTTAATCGCTATTCAACAGTTATGGTTAACAAATCGATAATTTCGGCTCGGGCCCTGCTAGACCAGCACTTTGCGGCGAGAAAGCGGCATCATTGCCACATTTTCCCGCCGCAAATCGGATCAGCCTGCAGCGGGATCAGGAAAAAAAGAGGCGGCTTTCCGCCGGCCTCCCGCCCTTAAGCGGACGAGAGGCGATCACGTTACTGGCTTTGGATCGGACGATCCAAAGCCACGTGAACTACTCGAGCAGCGGCGACCAGGCCGGGTCGGATGCGAAGCCCTGCGTCTGGATCAGCTGCTCGTTGTAACCCGACAGATCGATCGAATAGAGCTGCGGTCCGCCGGAACCGGCACCCTGGCGGAAGAACATCAGGACACGGCCATTCGGCGCCCAGGTCGGACCCTCGTTGTGGAAGCCGGTGGTCAGGATACGTTCGCCCGAACCGTCGGTCTTCATCACGCCGATCGAGAACTTGCCGCCCGACTGCTTGGTGAAGGCGATGAGGTCGCCACGCGGAGACCAGACCGGCGTCGAATAGGAGCCGTCGCCGAAGGAGATGCGGCGCTGGCCGGAACCGTCGGCACCCATGACGTAGATCTGCTGGCGGCCACCGCGGTCGCTTTCAAAGGCGATCTGGCTGCCATCCGGCGAATAGGACGGGGCGGTATCGATCGCGGCGGTGTTGGTCAGGCGCGTCGTGGTGCGCGAGCGCAGATCCATTGTGTAGATGTTGGCGTTGCCGTCCTGCTGCAGGCTCATGATGACCCGCTGGCCATCCGGCGAGAAGCGCGGCGAGAAGGTCATGCCGGGGAAGTTGCCGACGACCTCGCGCTGTCCGGTTTCCAGCTGCAGCAGGTAAACGCGCGGCTGCTGGTTTTCGAACGACATGTAGGTGACTTCCTGGCGGTTCGGCGAGAAGCGCGGCGTCAGAACGATGTCGTTGGAATTGGTGAGCGCACGGGCGTTGAAGCCGTCCTGGTCCATGATGGCGAGCTGACGCTTGCGTGCCGTCTTCGGGCCGCTTTCGGCGACATAGACGATGCGGGTGTCGAAATAGCCCTTTTCGCCGGTGACGCTCTGATAGATGGCGTCGGCGATGATGTGGGCCACGCGGCGCCAGTTTTCCGGCTGGGTGAAGAACTGCTGGCCGGTCATCTGCTTGTTACCGAACGTATCCCACAGGCGGAACTCGGCCTTCAGCCTGCCGTCGCCTTCCTGCGTCACGCGGCCGGTGACGAGCGCCTGCGCGTTGATGACCTTCCAGTCCTCGAAACGCGGCGTCGCATCCGGATTGCTGATCTTCTCGATGAACGCTCCCTTGTTGATCGGCGCGAACAGGCCCGAACGCTTCAGGTCCGCCGCAACCACGTCGGAAATCTTCTGGCCGAGTTCGCCCTGGAGAAAGTCCGTGACAGCGATCGGCAGCGGTTCGACGTTGCCCTTGTTGATGTTGATTTCAACTTCAGCATTTGCCGGTGTCACCGCCGCCACGACGGCGGCTAACATGCCCGCGGCCACCATCAGGGCGCGGAAAAGAGAGACCTTGATCATAGGGACAAGCCTTTCAGCTTCGTACGAAGGGTTTGCAGGGGTGGTTTGCTATCCGGCATGGGTTCCAATCCCGGCAGCTCTAGAGTGCGAATTCCGAGGGGTCGAAATTCAGCACGAGGGTATTCCATCCTTTTTCGCCCTCATATTTTTCAGGCGGGAGGTTCTGTAGCGGGGCCGAACGGCGGATCGCGCGCAAGGTGCTGCTTTCAACGGCACGGCGCGTACCTTCCGGACCGCCGGTTGCGGTAACCTCGGGTGTGCCGACGATATTGCCGGCGGGATCCAGCTGCACGCGCACCGTGACACGCACTTCCTCGACGCCGGTCAGGCCTGGCGTCAGCGACCAGTTGCCCTGGATCTGGCCCTTGACGCCATCGATCTCGTTGGCGCTCAAGCCCACACCAATGGTTTTCTTGCCGCCGAGCGCCGCTTCCTGTGTCGAGCGCTTGGCACCACCGGCGGAGGGATCCTGCCGGTTGAGAAGGGCGGCGATCTCGTCGGCGTTGAACTTGCTTTCCTCGGTGGAGGCAGCTTTCTTCTGTTCCTTCGGCGTCGCCTCGTTCTTGCGGTCTGGCGTCTTGGCGCTCTGGGCGGGCTTTTCGACCTTCGGCTTTGCCGCCGGCGTCGGCACCTTCTCAGGTAGCGCTTCGGCTTCCGGGTTCTCGGCCGGCTTTTCCTCGGCGGGTGCCGGCTCCGGCTTCGTCTCCGGCTTCACTTCCTGCTTCGGTTCGGGCAGAGCGGCAACTTCGGTCGCAGGTTCGGAGGCGGGCTTGGATTCCTCTACTTTCTTGATCTCTTGCTCGACCGGATCGGGCGTCGGCTCGGGCTTCTCGTTCTTTTCCGGAGAGGCCGTGGCTTCGCTCTTCGACGGCTTGGCGTTCGGCGTCGGCGGCGTCTTCAGGTCGGTATCGTTGTCGCCGATGTTTTCGGCAGGCTGGTTGGTCTCCGGCCGCTTGGTCGGAACCGGCGACGAGGTCTCCTTCTTCGGCGCCTTCTTGTCGCCCTGCTGAACCTGCGTCATCTCCGAATAGGGAACGATGTCGACAGGCAAAGCCTCGACGTCGGCGACCTGGAAGTCAGCCGGGCTGCCAAGCGACACCAGCGCCCAGGTCAAGACCATGGCGTGGAGGACAGCAGATGTAGCGAGACTGCCCTTCATCGTGGACGATCACTTTTCCTGTTCTTGCAGCGTGACGAGGCCGAGGTTCTTGAAACCGGCGGCCGAGATGCGGGCCATGACCTTCATGACCGTGCCGTAGTCGGCATTGGTGTCACCGCGCACATAGATGCGCTCGTTGTAGCCGGTGGTGGCGATCGCCTCGAGCTTCGGCACCACTTCGTCGATGGCGATCGCGGTTTCCTGCAGGTAGATCTCGCCTGCCGGGTTGACCGAGACAGTGATCGGCTGCGTATCGGAATTGAGCGCCTTTGCCTGCGTTTCCGGCAGATCGATCGGCACGCCGACCGTCATCATCGGTGCTGCCACCATGAAGATGATCAGGAGCACGAGCATGACGTCGACGAACGGCGTCACGTTGATCTCGCT
Organism: Ensifer sp. Root558; assembly: GCF_001427045.1. Taxonomy (NCBI): domain Bacteria; kingdom Pseudomonadati; phylum Pseudomonadota; class Alphaproteobacteria; order Hyphomicrobiales; family Rhizobiaceae; genus Ensifer; species Ensifer sp. Root558. Next base: position 1,129,002 of record NZ_LMGC01000001.1, read on the forward strand.
CATCATGGCTTTCTTGCCGCCGCGGCGACGACGTCCGCCACCCGAACCCTTGGCTCCGCCAACCGACATACCCATCAGCGTGGTCTCCGTACTCTCTGGCGATTACTGCGCGGCCTGGCGCGGGTTCTGCAGCTTCTCGTCGATCTGCCGCGACAGGATGGCGGAGAATTCGTCGGCGAAAGCTTCCATGCGTGCCGACAGCTTGCCGGCGTCGGCCGAGAACTTGTTGTAGGCGATAACCGCGGGGATAGCGGCGAGCAGGCCGATCGCGGTGGCGAGCAGTGCTTCGGCGATACCGGGCGCCACGACCGCAAGGTTGGTCGACTTCGAACCGGCGATCGCCTGGAACGAGGTCATGATACCGACGACCGTACCGAAAAGGCCGATGAACGGGGCGGCCGAACCGATGGTCGCGAGCGAGCCGAGACGGGCTTCCAGCGATTCCGATTCCCGGGCGAGCGTCACGTCCATGGCGCGGTCGATACGCATCTGCAGGCCGATCGGCGAACGGGCGCCGCGCTCGAAGCTCTTCTTCCATTCGCGCATGGCGGACACGAAGATCGCACCCATGCCGGCCGTCTGGCGGTCGGCGAGCGTGCGGTAGAGTTCTTCCAGCGACTGGCCGGACCAGAACACCTGCTCGAAGCTGTCGAGCTGGCGGCGGACGCGGCCGTAGTTCAGCGTCTTGTCGACGACGATCGCCCAGGTCCAGACGGAGGCTGCGACCAGCCCCAGCATGACCAGCTTCACGACGAAGCCCGCTTGCATGAATAGCGACCAAAGGCTCACATCGTGTGTTGCCGCGGCCAATCCAACCTGTTCCATCGTCTTCAGTCCCCGAATCCAAACACCCGGCAAGAGCGGTTCATGCTCGTGACCGGGTAGCCCAAACGTCCTGTTTGCAAGAGTGCCCGGCACCGCCGCAGATCGCACCATCGCGACCTCAATTAGCTTTAGGTTGCCTTCTTGCCGTCAATTTTGGTCAAAGGATGACGTGCACTGCACAAATCCTGATGCGATGATTAAGACACCATTATGGTTAAGAGACCGTTACCGTCGTGTGTCTTTGCAGTATCACCCGGCGGTCGGAACTTAAGCGTTGCCGAGTACGTTCCTAGGGATGGCCCAACGAACGACAGGACAACGAAGCGAAGGAAAGTCCTCACCGGACCTTGATCCCCGGGACCGATTGATCCTCGCCCTTTGCGCCGAGCTCAAGGCCGAGCGGGAAACCCGCGCCGCCCTGGAGGACGCACTCGCCCACGGCGTCGTGTCGCTGGAAATCCTCCAGGCCATCATCTCCGATCCGGTTCCCGTGGTGACCGAGGAGGACATTGTTCGCATCGAACGGGTCCTCGCCCTCGATGCGGCCCGGTCCGCAATTCTGGCTAAGGACGCGCCGACCGTCCGGGGTCTCCGTGGAGGCGGGTGATGGCGTCCCTTCGCAGCCCGCTTGCCGAATACAACAAACGCCGCAACTTCGGCGAGACGCGCGAACCAAAGGGCAAGCTTGGTCGCGGCCGGTCCGGCCGCATGCGCTTTCTCGTGCAGAAGCATGACGCCACCCGGCTCCACTACGACTTGCGGCTGGAATGGGACGGTGTCTTGAAGAGCTGGGCGGTCACCCGCGGACCAAGCCTCAATCCGGAAGACAAGCGACTAGCTGTCAGAACCGAGGATCATCCGCTGGCCTATGGCGATTTCGAAGGCACAATCCCCGAAAAGCAATATGGCGGCGGCACCGTCATGTTGTGGGACAGCGGCTGGTGGGAGCCGGAAAACGATCCGGACGAGGGCTTGCGCGAGGGCAAGCTGACATTCCATCTTCACGGTCAGCGGATGCAAGGCGGGTGGGCATTGGTGCGGATGCGGTCACGCCCCGGTGAAAAGCGCGAGAACTGGCTGCTGATCAAGGAGGGTGACGAAATTGCCGCCGAGGATGGCAACGTTCTGCTGGAGAACCATCTGACGAGCGTCAGCACCGGCCGCACCATGGCCGAGATTGCCGATGGGAAGGGCGAACGCAAGAAGCATGTCTGGACCTCAAAGGGGGAGGACAAGGAGGCGAAGGCCGTGACAGTCAAAACATCCAAAACCGCAACGAAGCCCAAGGACAAAGCAGCAAAGCCGGCAAAGGCGAAGCAAGCCATATCGGACGAAACCGTGCTTGGGGTGCGCATCACTCATCCGGATCGCGTCCTGTTTGCTGACCAGGGCATCAGCAAGCTCGATCTCGCCCGCTACTACGCCGTCGTCGCCGATCGCATATTGCCCCATGCCGCCGAGCGTCTCCTGTCGCTCGTGCGTGCGCCGCAGGGCGTGAAGGGTCCGCGCTTCTACCAGAAACATGCGAGCGACGGTTTTCCCGACGAGATCAAGGAAGTCCCCGTCGAGGAAAGCTCCGGCGAAACGGAAAACTACATGTATGTGCGCGACGCCAAGGGGCTGGTCGCTGCGGTCCAGATGGGCACGCTGGAGTTCCATATCTGGGGATCGCATGTCGACAAGCTGGAGATCCCCGATCGACTGGTCTTCGACCTTGATCCTGACGAGGGTCTCGACTTCGAGATGGTCAAGGGTGCGGCCGTGGCCTTGCGCGATGCGCTCGATGAGATCGGGCTGAAATCGGCTCCGATGGTCACGGGCGGCAAGGGCGTCCATGTCATCGTGCCGCTGACGGCCCGCGCCAGCTGGCCGGAAGCCAAGGCCTTCGCCAAGACCTTTGCGCAAGGTTTCGCCGATCGCGAACCGGACCGGTTCATCGCCACCATGTCGAAGGAAAAGCGCAAAGGACGCATCTTCATCGACTGGCTGAGGAATGAGCGCGGCGCGACCGCCATTGCCCCCTACTCGACCCGGGCGCGCGCTGACGGACCGGTGGCGACGCCCATCAACTGGGATGAACTTGCCGATCTCAAGTCGGCCAACAGCTTCCACATCCCGGACATCCTCGAGCGGATCGAAAATGGCGCAGACCCCTGGCAGGATGTGTCCAAGATCAGGCAATCCCTGACCAAGACGATCCTGGGCAAGATCGGCGTGAACGAGGCGGACTAGGCCGCCGACGCCCCGCGCAATCCCTCGATCCACGAACGTAATGCCGTCCCGATCGCGTGCGGATGATCCTCCTGCAGGTAGTGCGCGCCCGCGCCGAGTTTCACCAGGCGGCAATTCGCAAGCTCGTCGGCATAAGCTTCCGCCTCCGCCGGTGAGATGAGCGCACCAGGGTCGCCCGAGAACAATAGCTTGGGATATCCTGAGGCGCGAAGCGTGGCGTGATCTGCCGTACTGATAGCGTAGAACTCAGAAGGCGCGCCCTCGATCGGCAGTTCACGCGGCAGGCGCAGCACGGGGCGGCGGGAAGATGGATCCGGAAACGGTGCCCGATAAGCAGCCATTTCCTCGTCGTTCAGTTGACGCAGGATCGCGTTCGGTACGACCCGTTCGATGAAGACGTTTTCCTCCAGGATCAGCCGCTCGCCGACGCCTTCAGTTCGGAACGCCCTGAACAGTTCGCGGGCCTGAGGCTTTTGATGAAACGCCTCATAAGTTTCAGCCGGCCGGATATATTCCATGAAGGCGAGGCCGAGCACCTTCTCCCGATTGAGTGCGGCAAAGTGGAAGGCAAGCGCCGTTCCCCAATCCTGCGCGACCAGGAAAAGTGGACCGGGAGCGACCTTTTCGATGAAGGCTTCGAGATAGCGGAACTGGTCGAGGAAGGTGTAGTCGATGTCGGGCTTGTCGGATTGGCCATAGCCGATCAGATCCGGTGCAACGCAGCGCCCGACCGGTGTCACATGCGGCAAGATGTTCCGCCAGATATAGGACGACGTCGGGTTGCCGTGGAGAAACAGGACCGTCGGTCCCGTGCCTTTTTCGATATAGGCCATCGACGATCCGAAAATGTCGACGAATGACTTGCCCGCTGCGAATGCCTCTTCACGCATGCTTCCCTCCATCAAACACGGTTGAAAAAACGATCGTCCTGAACGTTGCAAGCGGCGCCGGGCTGCGATCGACCTTCATGCGCAGCATGGCCCCCTGCCAGGCGCTGAGCAGGAAGTCGGCAAGCTCGGCCGCCGAGCCGAGCGGAGCGATTTCGCCCTTCTCCAGCCCTTCGGCGATGCAGGCCTCGAAGGGACCGCGCCAGGTCGCAAAGAGTTTCGACAGATGCGCCCTGAGCCGTTCATTGTCGAAGGAGGCTTCGAGGCTGAGATTGCCGATCATGCAGCCGCGGCTGTAGTCGGCGTCAGCCAGCTTGCCGGTGATGAGGTCGATGTAGCGACGCAACCGGTCGACGGAGCGCACGCTTCTGTCGCCAAGCGCCTCTTCCACGAGGCCCGAGACATAGGCGAAGTAGCGATCGAGCACCTCGATGACGAAGTCTTCCTTGGACGTGAAGTGATTGGTGAAGGACCCAGGACGGGCGCCCGCAGCCTCGACGATGTCGCGTACGCCGGTCCCGGCGTAGCCTGTGTTCCATACGAGCTGATCGCCCGCCTTCAGAAGATTTTCGCGTATCGATTTTCTGGACATGGCGAAATAATACGTACGTACGTATTATTGTCAATGCACTGAATCGAATGCAGTGAAAACGCGCGTCCACCAACGAAAAACGCCCCTGGAAGGGGCGCCGTGTCTCCGTTCGACTGAAGGAGAGCTCTAGCCCGCGCTCTCCTTCGCATGATGGAATTTGTAGGCGAGCGCCTCGGGCAGCCGCCGTGGCCGACCCTGGCCGTTGATCACGGCGATGATCACCTTGGCGGCGATCAGCAACTGCTCGCCGCGGCGGATCTCCTGCTGCAGCACCATCTTGGCGCCGCCGGCCTTCTCGGTGACGGTGGTAATCGTCAGGATGTCATCCATGCGCGCCGGCAGCTTGAAGTCGATCTCCATGCGATGGACGACGAAGACGAGGCCTTCGCTGTCGCCCTCGATCGCCAGCGTTGCCTGCTCGACGCCGAGCAGCCGCAGGAAATCGGTGCGGGCGCGCTCCATGAAATGCAGGTAGCGGGCGTGATAGACGACGCCGGAAAAGTCGGTGTCTTCGTAATAGACGCGCTGGATCAGCTGATGGCCGTTTTCGGTCAGTTCGCCTGCGAGCGAAATCAGGGACATACTTTTCTCCGAAAGAATTTCCCGTTTCCTGTGCAGGAACAAAAAGCCGTTTGCAAGCATTGCAGCCTTGTCACAATCCTATCCTATCACGTGACGGACTTCCTTTGCGATCAGGAGAACGTGCATGAAGATTGCGATTCTCGGCGGCGACGGTTTCGTCGGTTGGCCCACGGCCCTTCATTTGTCCGATGCCGGTCACGACGTTCATATCCTCGACAATCTCTCCCGCCGATGGATCGATACGGAACTGGGCGTGCAATCGCTGACGCCGATGGATTCGATCCAGGAACGCACGCGTATCTGGCATGCCGAAACCGGCCGGCGCATCCATTTCAACCTGATCGATCTCGCCCGCGACTACGAACTCCTGAAGAACTGGCTCGCCGACCATCGCCCTGACGCCATCGTGCATTTTGCCGAACAGCGTGCCGCGCCCTATTCGATGAAGAGCGACCGCCACAAGAACTACACGGTCAACAACAACGTCAACGCCACGCACAATCTTCTGAACGCGCTGGTCGAACTCAGCCTCGACGCCCACCTCGTGCATCTCGGCACCATGGGCGTCTACGGCTACTCCACCATCGGCGCGGCGATCCCCGAGGGCTATCTGCCTGTCGGCATCGAAACGATGGGCGGCGAGACCGTCAGCCAGGAGATCCTCTACCCCTCCAATCCCGGCTCGATCTACCACATGACCAAGTGCCTGGATCAGTTGCTCTTCCAGTTCTATGCCAAGAACGACGGGCTTCGGATCACCGACCTGCACCAGGGCATCGTCTGGGGTACGCATACCGAGCAGACGCGCCGCCACGCCCAGCTCATCAACCGCTTCGACTATGACGGCGACTATGGCACCGTGCTCAATCGTTTCCTCATCCAGGCGGCAATCGGTTATCCGCTGACCGTGCACGGCACCGGCGGCCAGACCCGCGCCTTCATTCACATCCAGGATTCGGTGCGATGCATCGAGCTGGCGCTCACGAACCCACCGGCGCGCGGCAGCCGTGTCGAGATCTTCAACCAGATGACCGAGACCCACCGGGTGCGCGATCTCGCCGAAATGATCGCCTCGATATCGGGGGCCGAGATCGCCCGGTTGCCGAACCCGCGCAAGGAAGCTGCCGAGAACGAACTCGTCGTGCACAACGAGAAATTCCTGAGCCTCGGTCTCAACCCGACGCGGCTGCAGGACGGATTGCTTTCGGAAATCGTCGATGTCGCCAAGAAATTCGCCTATCGTGTCGACAGAACGCGCGTGCCCGCCGTCTCCGCCTGGACCAAGGACATCGCGCCGCTGATCAACCACGACCCAGAGGGCAAGCGGCTGAAATCCGTTTCATGACATCGAACGATCCTTCGGAGGGGCTCCGCCCCTCCTCGCCTCCCCAAGCCGACCATGCCTATGTGACGCTCGTCACCAATGCCGATTATGCGCTTGGCGCCCGCGCACTGGCGCGCTCCATAACACGCACGGGCACGAGGGCCGATATCGTCGTGCTGCACACGGGCGGCGTTTCTGTCGATGTACTGGCGCCGCTTGCCGAATTCGGCTGCCGGCTGGTGGAGACCAACCTTCTGCCGCTTTCCGACGCCTTCAACGCGCGCCACCAGCGCCGGAACGTGCATGATAAGGCGCCCTTCACGAAAGGCCGAAAGCCCGACTTCCACTCGCCGCTCGACAACTTCTGCAAGCTCCGGCTCTGGCAGCTTACCGAATATCGGCGCTGCGTCTTCATCGACGCCGATGCGGTCGTGCTCCGGAACATCGACCGGCTGTTTGCCTATCCGGAATTCTCCGCTGCCCCCAATGTCTACGAAAGCCTTGCGGACTTTCATCGGCTGAATTCCGGCGTCTTCGTCGCCGAACCGTCAATGGCGACCTTCGACAGGATGATCACCCAGCTTGATGCGCCGGACGCCTTCTGGCCGCGCACCGACCAGACCTTCCTGCAAGCCTTCTTCCCGGACTGGCACGGTCTGCCAGTGACGATGAACATGCTGCAATATGTCTGGTTCAACCTGCCCGAACTCTGGGACTGGGGCTCAATCGGCGTGCTGCACTACCAGTATGAAAAGCCCTGGGAGACGGATCATCCGCGCAGGGAGGCCCTGCAGCCGCTTATCGATCTCTGGCATGGCTACCTGACAGGAGACGATATTCCGGACATCGCATCGCTCACCAACCCGGTCCGCCGATGACCCGCGTGCTTGTCTCCGGCGGCACGGGCTTCGTCGGCCGCTTCATCGTCGAGCATCTGCTGCAGGCGGGGTACGAGGTTGTGATCGGCGGTCGCACGCGGGGCCCAAACACCTTCTTCAGCGGGCCTGTTGGTTTCGTGCCCCTGTCGCTCGATCCGACGAGCGATCACAGCGCGGCCTTTGGCAATGTCCAGTGTTTCGTCCATGCCGCCTTCCAGCACATCCCTGGCCGATATCGAGGCGGCGAAGGCGATGATCCCGAGAGCTTCCGCCGCGCCAATCTCGATGGTTCGGTCCGGCTTTTCGAAACGGCACGCGAACAGGGCGTAGGTCGCTGCATCTTCCTGTCGAGCCGCGCCGTCTACGGAACGCACCCAGCAGGCGCCGTGCTGTCGGAGGGATCGACCTGCCATCCCGAGAGCCTCTATGGCGCGCTCAAGCTTGCGGCGGAGCGGCAACTAGAACTGCTGGGCACGGACGACTTCAGGACAGCAAGCCTACGCGTCACCGGCGTCTACGGAGCACCGGGCAACGGGGCGTCGCACAAATGGCAGGCCCTGTTCGACGACTATCTGCAGGGCCGCCCGGTTGCACCGCGGGCCGGCACGGAAGTGCATGGCGACGATGTCGCAGCCGCCGTGCGCCTCGTGCTCGAAGCGGAAACGCGCCGCTTGCCGGTTTCGGTCTTCAACGTCTCCGATATCCTCGTCGACAACAGCATCATTCTGGAAATCGTTCGCCAAATCACCGGTTGTATGAACGACCTGCCCGAACCGGCCGCATTGACCGAATTCAACGCGATGGACTGTGGCCGTCTGCGCGCGCTCGGCTGGACGCCGGGCGGGCTCCCGCGGCTGCACGAGACGATCGAAAAGCTGCTCGGCTGAGACCCTGCGTAGAGCCGTTCTGTGTCGATCAAGGACTCCTTTAAGGAGTATTAATTTACAATTTAATACCCCAGGTTGCCGCCGAAAATCCGAGCTATCTTGGCTGCGCGGAACGGTTCCGGTCCGTGCAAAAAGCTCAACCCTCCCGTCGATCGACGGCGCTTCGAAGGAAATCAATCATGCCTATCGAGACGTTGAATCCTGAAGTCTGGAAGCTTGTCGGCACTTTGAACGGTGAATGGAAAACGAATGGCGGCAAGGATTTCGGCTGGGGCACGGTCAAGACCTCATCGCAAACCTTGACTGCAAACGCCTTGCTTTCGGTCTACAAGCTGATGCGCGGCAACCAGAATCTGACGCGCGACTACTACCTCGTCGTCGGGGATGTCTATCACGGCATCCAGGGTTCGCCGTCCACTCCGTCGTCCAACTGGGTATCGGTCGGCTTTTACGCCAATCACATGAAGCTGCGCCTCGAGACGAACTCGCAGCAGGCGCGGCTCGTAACGTTCGGGCCGAACAGCACCGTCGAGCAAGCGACGATCAGTTTCTCGATCGGCGGCGAACTCAGCGCCGAATACAGCAAGGAAGGCCCGAAGGGCGGCGCCTCGCTCAGCGCCAATGTCGGTGTCAGCTTCACGGCCTCCGAGGTTTCGTTTGCGGCACGCCCCGCAACGCAATCGATCGAGTGGCAGGCGAGATTGCCCCATGTCGGCTGGGTTTCGGCGGGAGTGCCGGCAAATCCCGGTCGCCCGTCCTATGCCGGTTACATCTGGAATGCGGCCGCGATCATCGAGGTCCCGCAAGGCGCGACGCCCAACTTCAAAGGGCGCTTCGAAGTGGACTTCGAGTTCAATTGGACGCGCGGCATTCGCAAGCGGTCGTTCACGCCCGAGATCGATCTCGTCTACCAGTCCCTTACCAGGACGGGCACCAGCGACATCGAGGTTATTCCGCCGCTGCCGACGATACTGGAGACATTGCGCTCCCTCGCCTCTTCGACCGGTCGGGACGGCAAGACCGACACCTTCCTGGCAGCGCTGGAAAACTCTCGTGTGATCGATGCGCTCGGCGACAGCAATCTTGACCAGATCGTCATCGCGCCAACCAACCTGGCCGTCCAGACTTACTTCGACCAGCACCCGCAAATCGCGCTTGAGGCCGTTTCGCCGGCAAACCAGGCCTGGCTCGATAGCTGGGTCGCCGAACGGATCATCAGCACACCGCCCGGCTCTGTTGAACTGGCAACACTCAGTGCGTCGGTAAAGAGCATGAGCGAGGGGGAATGGTACCAGTGCGCGGACGGCCTGCTGCTGGTCACCGACACCTATGAGGTGGCGTCCGGCCTGCGGGGCGCAGTGCGAAGCGGAGCCATCAGGGCCGCCTGACGCACCGTGACAAACGGGCGCCCTGCTCGGCTCAACAGAGCGGGCGGGCGGAAGCAAACAGGCCTGGCGTCGTCTTGATGCCAGGCTCTTTCAGCGCAAGACCGAACGAACCTGGAATTTGTCGCTCAGCCGAGATCGATCACCACGATCTCCGGCGGCATGCCGAAGCGAACCGGCGCAAGCGAGCAGCCGAGACCGCCGGAAACGATCAGATTGCAATCGTTCTCGGTCACATGGCCGTAGGCGTAACGCTCGCCGAAACGCGAGGGCACGACCGGCGCATAGCCGAGAAACCGCACCTGGCCGCCATGGGTATGGCCCGACAGTGTCAGCGCGACACGCGACGGAACACGCGGGAACACATCCGGCTCATGCGCCATGAGGATGACCGGATCGGTATCGCTCACCTGGGCGAGCGTACCATCGAGATCGTCGAGACCGCTCATGCGCTTGCGTTGCCACTTCTTGCCGGGCACCAAGGCAAGCTGATCTTCGAGGCCAGCGATCCAGAAGCCCTGCCCCTCCTTCTCCAGTCTCACCGCCCGGTTGCTATAGACGTTGATGCCGACGTCCTGCAGCGCCTTGTGCCCGAAGGTCGGCCCGCCGCCGTTCTTCTGCGCGGTCCGGTCTTCCCACCAGTCATGATTGCCCATGACCGCGTGGACGCCGAGCGGCGCCTCGAGTGTGGCCAGCGCCTTCGACCATTCGCTGGAATGCACATAGCTGGTGACGAGGTTCATGCCGGCCACATAGTCGCCGAGCAGCAGCGTGATATCGCCGCCAAGGCTGTTGGCCTGCCGGCAGATCGAAGCGATACGGCTTGCCGGCATCCAGGGCTCGCACGCGTGGATGTCGGTGAGCACGACGGCGCGCAGCTTGAGGCCTGGTGTCCAATTGGGTGGCGTCAGTTTGTATCGGGTGACGTTCAGCCGGGCCAGAGGTTCGACGGCAAAGGCGTAGCCGCCCAGTGCCGCCATGCTGACGATACCGCCGCCGATCAGTTTCAACAATCCGCGGCGGCTGATCATCTAGTCGTCGTCCTCTAATGTCAGGCGAAACTGGGTCGCCTCCATCTCCTTGGGGGGATTAAGGCCGATATGTTTCCAGGCATTGGCGGTCAAAATACGGCCGCGCGGCGTGCGTTGGATGAAGCCCTGCTGGATCAGATAGGGCTCGATGATGTCTTCGATCGCATCACGCGGCTCCGAAAGGCCCGCAGCGATGGTCTCGATGCCGACGGGACCGCCGCCAAAGTTCTGCGCGATCATGAAGAGGTAGCGCCGGTCGAGCTGGTCGAGGCCCATATTGTCGACGAGCAGCCGCGTCAGCGCCTCGTCCGCGAGCTCCTTGGTCACGGCTTCGGCACGCGCCACTTCGGCGAAGTCGCGCACCCGGCGCAACAGCCGGCCGGCGATGCGCGGCGTACCGCGGGCGCGGCGGGCGATCTCGCGGGCGCCGTCGTCGGTCATGCCGAGGCCCATCAGCCGGGCGCCACGCCGGACGATCGATTCCAGCTCTTCGACCGTGTAGAAATTGAGCCGCACCGGAATGCCGAAACGGTCGCGAAGCGGCGTCGTCAGAAGCCCGAGGCGGGTGGTTGCCGCCACCAGCGTGAACTTCGACAGGTCGATCTTCACCGACCGCGCCGCCGGGCCTTCGCCGATGATGAGGTCGAGCTGGAAGTCCTCCATCGCAGGATAGAGGATTTCCTCGACGGCCGGATTGAGCCGGTGAATTTCGTCGATGAAGAGCACGTCGCGCTCTTCGAGATTGGTGAGCAGGGCTGCGAGATCGCCGGCCTTGGCGATCACAGGGCCGGAGGTCGAGCGGAAATTGACGCCGAGCTCCTTGGCCATGATCTGCGCCAGCGTCGTCTTGCCGAGCCCGGGAGGGCCGACGAAGAGCACGTGGTCCAGCGCCTCGCCGCGATTTTTTGCCGCCTCGATGAAGATCTTCAGGTTGGCGCGCGCTTCCGCCTGGCCGGTGAAGTCATCCAGCGTCTGCGGGCGCATGGTCGCATCGAGGTCTTCACCGCGCTTTTCCGGCGTTATCAGGCGTGCGGCGTCAGTCATGCGTTCGTTCCATTCGGTCGGGCAGCTCAGCGCTGCAACCCGTCATCATGCCGGGCACGATGCGTTCTGCCTTCTGTGCCCGGCCAAGGCAAGCGTTCATCGCGCCAGCTCTTTCAGGCCAAGGCGAATGAGCTTGGCGCTGTCGCCGCCTTCGCCGCCGTTCTTCAAGGCCGCAGCAACGGCATTGGCCGCCTGGTCGCGCGAGTAGCCGAGATTGGTGAGCGCCGAAACCGCATCGGAAACCGGCGCGGAGGCGACGCCTTCGCCAAGCTCCTGCTTGAGGCCGATCGAGGCCGACATCTCGCCGGCGAAGGACGGCGCCTTGTTCTTCAGTTCCGTGACGATGCGCACCGCCACCTTGGGCCCGACACCGGGCGCACGGGAGACGGAGGTCTTGTCCTGCAGCGCGATCGCATTGGCCAATTCCCCCGGCGTCAGGGTGGAAAGCACGGCCAGCGCCACTTTCGAGCCGACCCCCTGCACGCTCTGCAACAGCCGGAACCATTCCCGCTCCAGCGCCGTCAGGAAGCCGAACAGCTTCAACTGGTCTTCGCGCACATACGTCTCGATGAAGAGCACCGCCGCCTCGCCCGCCGATCCGAGCCTGGACAGCGTGCGCGCCGAACAAAAGGCAACGTAGCCGACGCCATGCACATCGAGCACGACGTGATCCTCGGCGATCTCGTCGATGGTACCCTTCAATTTGCCGATCATGTGGCGTCTCTCGCGGTGGGTTCTGGATGGTCACCGGACCATCGGAAATTATCGTGTCGGGCGCAACTACGCCATCAATGCGGCAAGCCGGCTCGTCACCGATTGCCGGTTGTGGGCATGGCAGATAGCGATCGCCAGTGCGTCCGCCGCATCGTTGCCCTTGAACTCGGCCTTCGGCATCAGAACCTTCAGCATCATGTGGATCTGCTGCTTCTCGCCATGACCGACGCCGATCACCGCCTTCTTGACCGCGTTCGGCGCATATTCGGCGACCCTGAGGCCTGCTCGTGCCGGCACCAGCATGGCGATGCCGCGCGCCTGGCCGAGTTTCAGCGTCGCTGTCGCGTCCTTGTTGACGAAGGTCTGCTCCACCGCCGCCTCGTGTGGCTGATAGCTGTGCACCACCTCGGCAAGGCCGTCATGCAGCTGGCAAAGTCTGGAGGCGAGGTCCATGTCGCCATCCGACGTCACCGTGCCCGAGGCGACGAAACGCAACGAATTGCCGAGCGTCTCGATGATGCCCCAGCCGGTACGACGGAGCCCCGGATCGATGCCGATGATGCGAATCGTGGTCTGCATGAATTTCACCCTATGATGTCAGTCCGGACGCTGCCAGCAAAAAGTGAACAAAACAAAAACATACGCACAGTGGAGGCGCGGCCCCAGGTTTTCTTCGGCACCGCCCTTGGATTGAGGAAAATTGAGCTTACATAGCCTTGCATCAATTTCTCTCAATAAAGGCCTTTGCCATGGCGACTTTCTCCGTCCTCGATCTTTCCCCGATCACTGAAGGCGGCAGCGTCGCCCAATCGCTGGAGAATTCGCGCCGTCTGGCCCAGGCGGCCGAGGAGAACGGCTACACCCGCTTCTGGCTGGCCGAACATCACGGCATGAAGGGCATCGCCAGTGCGGCGACCTCGATCGTGATCTCGCACGTGGCGGCAGCGACGAAGACGATCCGTGTCGGCTCCGGCGGCATCATGCTGCCGAACCACTCGCCGCTTGTCATCGCCGAACAGTTCGGAACGCTCGCCGCCCTCTACCCCGGCCGCATCGACCTCGGCCTCGGCCGTGCGCCCGGAACCGACATGCGCACCGCCCAGGCCCTCCGACGCAACATGGAGGCGAGCGGCAACAACTTCCCGAACGACGTCGTCGAACTGCAGGCACTGCTCGGCCCCGTCGCCGAGGACCAGAAGATCATCGCCGTGCCCGGCGCCGACACCAATGTGCCGATCTGGCTGCTCGGCTCAAGCCATTTCAGCGCCCATCTCGCCGGCATGCTCGGCCTGCCCTTCGCCTTCGCCTCGCATTTCGCGCCGGACATGCTGCTCTCGGCGCTGGAGATCTACCGCGAGCGCTTCACCCCCTCCGAGACCCTTGCCAAGCCGCAGGTGATGGTCGGCGTCATGGGGGTTGCCGCCGATACGGACGAGGAGGCGAACTACCTCTTCACCTCCATGCAGCAATCCTTCGTGGCCCTGCGCCGCAACGCGCGCGGGCAGTTTCCGCCGCCGGTCCAGTCGATGGATGGGCTTTGGAGCTATGACGAGAAGATCTTCGTCGACCATTCGATGATGTATGCGGTGGTCGGAGGGCCACAGACGATCCGGCGCAAGATCGGGGCGTTCCTCGAGCAGACAAAGGCCGACGAACTGATCATCTCCATGCCGATCTTCCACATGCAGGCGCGGCTGAATTCGCTTCGCCTCTTCGCCGACGCCCAGCGCGATCTCGCCAAGGCGGCGTAAAGCCGGCCGATCAGATCGCCCCGAAAGCGGGTGCGATCTCTTCCAGATTGGCAAAGAACCGATCCGGCCCGAGCCCTTGCAGGAAGACCGGGTCGGCATAGCCCCAGGCAACCGCACCGGCCGCCACGCCCGCCTTTCGCGCCGCATCGATATCGCGCGCCTCGTCGCCGATCGCCAGGATGCGAGCCGCATCGAGGCCGGAGTGCCGGATCGCACGCTTGAAGTGCTGTGCCTTGCCGAAAAGCGCGGCACCGCATTCGAAGAGGTCAATCGTCGCTGCCGCTTCGCCGAGTGCGGCGCGAATACCCTGCTCCGCGTTCGAACTCACGATCGCAATGCCGATGCCCGCCGCCTTCAATTTCCAGAGAAGCTCAGCGGCGCCCGGAAACAGCCGGACGCTTGCCGCTTCAGTCGCCATGGCACGGCGCATGAAGGTGGCGATCTGCGGCAGTTTCCAAACGGGCACGCCGAGATGCGCGATGATCTCGCGGCTGCCCATGGTGCGCAACGACTGGAACTCCTCGACCGAGAGTTCGCGGAAGCCGTAGCGCCGTGCAGCCGCGTTGCACGCCGTCATGAAACTCGCCGCCGTATCGGCAAGCGTGCCGTCGAAATCGAAGATCGCGAATTCATAGGTCATCGGGCCATCCAAAGAAAAACCCGCGGCCTTTCGGACGCGGGTGAAAATTCTGCGAGCGACGGTCGTCCCAATCAGGCCGACAGCTTCGCCAGGATCTCGTCCGAGACTTCGAAGTTCGAATAGACGCTCTGGACGTCGTCGTCGTCTTCAAGGATGTCGATGAGCTTCATCAGCGACTGCGCCTTTTCTTCATCGACCGGAACGGTGTTCTGTGCCTTCCAGATCGCCTTGACCGTTTCGGCTTCGCCGAGCGTGTCTTCGAGCGCCTTGGACACTTCGCCGATCGCTTCGAAACCGCAGATGATCGTGTGGCCGTCCTCGTCGGTGGTGACGTCGTCGGCACCCGCTTCGATCGCCGCATCCATCACCTTGTCGGCGTCACCGACGGAGAGCTTGTAGGTGATCTCGCCGACGCGATCGAAGGAGAAGGAAACCGAGCCGGTTTCGCCGAGCGCGCCGCCGGCCTTGGTGAAGGTCGAGCGCACGTTCGAGGCGGTGCGGTTGCGGTTGTCGGTCAAGGCTTCGACGATAACGGCAACGCCGCCCGGGCCATAACCCTCGTAGCGGACTTCTTCGTAGTTCTCCGCGTCGCCGCCGGAGGCCTTCTTGATCGCCCGTTCGATGTTGTCCTTCGGCATCGACTGCGCCTTGGCGTTCTGGATCGCCAGGCGCAGGCGCGCGTTCATCGCGGGATCGGGCATGCCCGACTTGGCGGCAACCGTGATTTCGCGCGCGAGCTTGGAAAACATTTTCGAGCGCACCGCATCCTGACGGCCCTTGCGGTGCATGATGTTCTTGAACTGTGAATGGCCAGCCATGGCACCCTCTGCATGCATTAATTTGAATGGAATGGGGCGCCTTATAGTTTTATTGCCGCTTTCCGTCCAGCCGGGGGGCGGTTTTTCAGTTGGCAGAGACCTGCGCGCGGCTCAAGAGGAAGCTGTGTCCGTCGTCACGGCGGCAGGAAAGGCCAGTGCGTTCCGACACGCAGGAGAACGGCCGTCGCGACCAGCTTTGCCCATAGTCGAGCACAGTCCCAGTCGAACAGCAGCTGGGATCGCCGACGGCGTGATTGAGCGTGGCGGCTCCCGCCCGGCCAAGGGTCGCCCTGACATAACGCGGCGCGACGATATCGCAGGCCAGCTCCGGACCGCCATCGGCGGGCTGATAGACGGACGTGCCGCCAGCCGGCGTGTAGATACAGCCGATATTGCCCGAGGGCATCGCGAAGATCTCCGGCTCACCCGCCGGTCGGACCGTGGTCTCCGGCTGGCTTTGCGGCTGTTGCCCCTCGGGAGACGGCATGCGCGGCGGCGGCGCGCCACCGGCCTCGGCAAGAGTCGAGAAGGAGAGAAAGAACGATACGCCAACCACGAGCAACTTCATCGGGCGATCCCAGGATGTTCAAACGCCCTTGAGGATATAAATCAGTGGTTTGCTTGGCAAGGAACGCAGGGATACTTTGATACTGGCGCTGTCGGCGTAACGCTTGTCGTAGTCGTCGCCGAACATGTCCAGAAAGGCGTCGATCGGCGGGCCACGGCGGTGCATCGGCAGGATCAGCGAGGCGCGCAGCCGGCTGACCACCCGGCTCATGCTCTCGGCACCCATGGTCAGGCCGCCATCGACAGGCACCATGAGCACGTCCAGCCGGCCGATCTGGCTGTAGTGGCTGTCGTCGAGTTCATGGTGCAGATGGCCCAGATGCCCGATGCAGAGATCCGCCACCTCGAAGATGAAAATCGAGTTCCCGTCGTGCTCCATGGCGCCGCCGCCGGCGCGGATGTCGGTCGTCACGTTGCGGATGTAGGCGTCGCCGACCACGAGATCGTGGCGCGCCGGTTGGCCGCTATCGCTCCAGCCGTGCAGCACGGTCTTGATCGCCGGATCCGGCGTCAGCGTGTAGTGGCTCGAATGCGCCTTGTTCATGGTCGCGACCGTCGGCGGCATCGACGGTGCATACCAGCCGCTATAGTCGGTTGCGATCAAGACGCCGCCGGGCGTCTCGATCAGGAAGGTGGAATGGCCGAGATAGCTGATTGTCACCTCGCCGGCCGTCGTCTGCCCCTTGGTGGCAGCCGCGGGCGTGAAACTGGCAAAAGTCGCCTGGGGGAGCGTTTCGGCGATCGCCTGGCATTGGCTGACAGGGCGCGGCTGTTGCTGCGCATGGGCGACCGATGGCCAGAACGCGTGGATGAACCATATGGCGGCGAATGTGTAGACAAAGTACCGGAGCATCAGCCTTCACCTCTCTCACTTGCCGCCTGACCTCGGGCCTTGGGGGCACGCGGCGGGCAGGTATTGAACAGCGAATGGAAGCCTTTGCCTTCGCTCGACCGAACGGTGGCGTCACGGGGCGCGGAAAGAATTGTTCAAGGGCCCGGCCACGTCCAGTTACAAACGGCAGGCGGTGCTCACGTTTACGTCACCGGCCCTAAGGCCGATAAGGCAACGATAGCCTCGTCAAAGCCAAATGCCCCGGAATTGCTGCCGGGGCATTCGTCAGGTTATCGTCGGGCCTGCCCTATTCGGCCGGGTGCGGCGCCGGTTCGCTCACCGCCGCCTTGCGTCGCCGGAACGACCGGAGCGCGACGTAGAACACCGGCGTCAGGAACAGGCCGAGGAACGTTACCCCGAGCATGCCCGAAAACACCGCCGTGCCGAGCGACTGGCGCATTTCGGCACCCGGGCCGGTCGCGATCATCAGCGGCACCACGCCGAGGATGAAGGCAAAGGCGGTCATCAGGATCGGGCGCAGGCGCAGCTGGCTCGCTTCCACAGCCGCCTCGATCGGCGTCTTGCCCTCGTCTTCGCCCTGCCGCGCGAACTCGACGATCAGGATCGCGTTCTTGGCTGCAAGACCGATCAGAACGATGAGCCCGATCTGGGTCAGTACGTTGTTGTCGAGCCCGCGGATGAACACCCCGACCAATGCGGCCAGCACGCCGAGCGGCACGATCAGGATGATCGCCAGCGGCAGAACCCAGCTTTCGTACTGGGCCGACAGCGCCAGGAACACGAAGACGACCGACAGTGCGAAGATGAACACCGCGGTGTTGCCTGTCTGGCGCTCCTGGTAGGCGAGTTCCGTCCACTCGAAGGTCGTGCCCTGCGGCAGGATCTGGGCGGCGAGCGCCTCCATCTTGTCGAGAGCCGTACCCGTCGAGACCCCGACCGCAGGGTTACCCTGGATCGGCACCGAGACGTACATGTTGTAGCGCTGCACCAGCGTCGGACCGGCCGTATCCTGGATCTCGACAAGCGTACCCATCGGCACCAGCGCACCGGTTGCCGAGCGCACCTTCAGCGCCAGGATGTTGTCGCGCTCGACGCGGTACTGCTGGTCGGCCTGCGCCCGCACCTGGTACACGCGGCCGAAGGCGTTGAAGTCGTTGACGTAGGACGTACCGAGGTTGATCGACAGCGCCTCGAAGATGTTGGGGATCGGCACGTTGAGTGTGCGCGCCTTGTCGCGGTCGATCGCCAGGAAGTATTGCGGACTGGAGGCCGAGAAGGTGGTGAAGACCCCGGTCAACCCTTCCGTCTGGTTGGCAGCGCCCATTATCTGGTAGGCAAGCCCGAGCGCGCGGCGCATGTCGGAGCTCTGCCGGTCCATGATCTGCATCTTGAAGCCGCCGGAGTTACCGATGCCGCGCACCGAGGGCGGCGGCACGGCGATGATGAAGGCTTCCTGGATGCTCTGCAGGCTGCCATAGAGCTGGCCGATGATCTGGTTGGCCCCCTGCCCGTTCTTCAGCCGCTCTTCGAAGCTTTCGAAGGAGGCGAAGACCACGCCCGAATTGGACGCGTTGGTAAAGGTCGCACCGTTGAAGCCGGCAAAGGCGACAGCACTTTTCACGCCCGGCACGTCCTGGATGATCTTCGAGGCCCGCTTGACGACGGCGTCCGTCCGGTCGAGCGAGGCGCCGTCCGGCAGCTGGATGACGACGATCGCATAGCCCTGGTCCATGGTCGGCACGAAGCCGCGCGGCACGATCTGCGCCATGTACCAGGTGGCCCCCAGCAGCCCGACGAAGACGAGAAGGGCCGCGGCCAGCGCCACCTTCGTCGAGACGAGCTTGCGCACGACCCATGCATAGCCCGACGCCATCCGGTCGAAACCGTTGTTGAAGCCGTTCGCCAAGGCCTTGCCGAAGCGCGTCAGCGGATTGCGGCTTTCATGATGGCCGTTCTCGTGCGGCTTCAACAAGATAGCCGCCAGCGCCGGTGACAGTGTCAGCGAGTTGAAGGCGGAAATCACCGTTGCGACCGAGATCGTCACGGCGAACTGCAGGTAGAACTGGCCGGCGATGCCGGGGATGAAGGCCGTCGGCACGAACACCGCGGTCAACACCAGCGAGATCGCGATGACGGCCGCCCCCACCTCGTCCATGGTCACATGCGACGCCTCGCGCGGGGTCATCCCTCGCGCGAGATTTCGCTCGACATTCTCGACCACCACGATCGCATCGTCGACGACGATACCGATCGCCAGCACCAGGCCGAACAGCGTCAGCATGTTCAGCGAGAAACCGAAGGCATAGAGGAAGGCGAAGGTGCCGACGAGTGACACGGGGATGGCGACGATCGGGATGATCGCCGTGCGCCACGATTGCAGGAAGACGAGAACGACGATGGCAACGAGAATGGCCGCCTCGGCGATCGTCTTGTAGACCTCGTTGATCGATTCCGAGATGAACTCTGTCGGGTTGTAGACGATGCGGTATTCGAGCCCGTCAGGGAAGTCCTTGGAAACGTCGGTCATCACCTTCTGGATCTGCTCGGCGGCGTCGAGCGCATTGGTGCCCGGCCGCGAGAAGATGCCGAGCGCCACCGCCGGGCTGCCGTCGAGATAGCTGTTGTTGACGTATTCGCGAGCACCGAGCTCGACACGCGCGACGTCCTGCAGCTGCACGAGGCGACCGCTTTCCGTCGCCTTGACGATGACATAGCGGAACTGCCGCGCGTCGCTGAAGCGGCCGTCCGTCGTGACCGTGTACTGGAACGCGCTGTCGCCCGGCGCCGGCGGACCACCGATCGAACCGCCGGAGACCTGCACGTTCTGCTCGCGCAAAGCCTGCACCACGTCACCGGCCGTCATGCCATAGGCCGACAGCTTCTCCGGATCGAGCCAGACACGCAGCGCATATTCGCGCTCGCCGAACAGGATGACGTCGCCGACGCCATCGAGCCGGACGAGCAGGTCGCGAATGCGGGTGCGCGCATAGTTCGAGACGTAGAGTTGGTCATAGCGTTCGGTCGGCGACAAGAGATGCACGACCATCATCAGGTCGGGCGAACTCTTGGCCGTGGTGATGCCGATCCGCCGGACTTCTTCCGGCAGCCGCGGCTCCGCGATCGACACGCGGTTCTGTACCAGCACTTGTGCCTGGTCGAGGTCGGTGCCGAGCTTGAAGGTGATCGTCAGCGCCATCGAGCCGTCGGCGGTCGAATAGGAGGACATATAGAGCATGTTCTCGACGCCGTTGATTTCCTGTTCGAGCGGCGTCGCGACGGTGTTGGCAACGGTATCGGCGTCAGCACCCGGATAGGCAGCGCGAACGACGATGGTCGGCGGGGCGATTTCCGGGTACTGCGCCACGGGAAGCTGAAAATAGGCGATACTGCCGACGATCAGCAGCACGATCGACAGCACCGACGCGAAGATCGGCCGGTCGACGAAGAAGTGAGCAAACCTCATTGCGCCGCCCCCGCTGCTTGCGCTTCGGGGGGAAGCTGCACCGTCTCGGGCTTCACCTTGGTGCCGGGCCGCGCCCGCATCAGACCGTTGACGACAATGGTCTCGTCGCCGGTCATGCCGGAGCGGATGACGCGGTAGCCATGCAGCTTCGGGCCGAGACGCACGGGCTTGGTCACCACCGTTCCATCCCCGGTCACCTCATAGACGATGCGCTCGTTCTGGTCGGCGCCGATCGCTTCGTCCGGAATGAGGACGGCCTTGTAGGTGTTCGAGCCTTCGATCTGCACACGGCCGAAGAGACCGGGCTGCAGCACGAGGCTCGGGTTATCGAGACGGGCGCGCACGCGCATCGTGCCGCTCTGCGGATCCACGCGGTTTTCGGCGAAGTCGAGCTTGCCCTTGAACGGCTCCTCTTGCGAGTCGGCGATGGTGACCAGCACTTCGAGCGAGCCGCCGCCTTCCTGCAGCGCGCTGCCGCGCTCGCGCGCGACCCGTGCATAGGAAAGCAGCCGCCGTTCGTCGACGTCGAAGTAGAAATCGATCGGGTCGAGCGACACGATCGTCGTCAGCACCGTCTGGTCAGCCTGGACGAGATTGCCCGTCGACAGCAGGCGCCGGTCGACGCGGCCGCTGAGCGGCGCGGTGATGGTGGTGTAGTCAAGGTCGAGCTTGGCACGCTCGACCGCCGCTTCCGCGCCGCGCACCAGCGCCTGCGCCGACAGGAGTTCGCGGCGATGATCGTCGAGCGTCGAGACCGAAAGCGTGCCGGTGCCCGTCAGCGATTGCGTCCGCTTGAACTGGGCCTCGGCGAATTCCAGCGACGAGCGCGCCGATTCCAGCGTCGATTCGGCCTGAGAGAGAGCCGTACGATAGGGCCGCTGGTCGATGACGAAGAGCTTGTCGCCCTTCTTCACCAGGGCGCCATCGGTGAAATTGACCTCGTCGAGATAGCCGCCGATGCGGGCGCGAACCTGCACCTCGTCGACGGGCTCGAAACGGCCGATGAACTCGTCGCTGTCGATGACGTCCCGCACGACCGGCTTGGCGACGGTCACCACGGGCAGTTGCGCGTCCTGCGCCTGGGCACCGATTGCGGATAGAAGGGAAAGAGAAGCGCCGACGATCATCGGCAAATGCCACTGAGACAACATGCATGCCCTCCGAATGCACTTGGATCACGAGGGGCAGCCAATCGACCAGACCACCGCGATCGCTTTGAATATTTCAGAGCGGGGCCTGTGCGCAAAACAGCCGCATTACCCGTCCCGCTCCGCACAAATCCTCGGATCGGCAGCGATCCGAGAGGCAAAGTCACACAAGCAATCAAATGATACAGCAGCCTTGCGCCCTTCGGCCCGCGAACGCTGTCAGGTCAAATTCGCTGGGCAGCGAGCAATTGCCCGTGGCGCAGCGACAACAGCACATGCCCGCAATCCAGGACTGCGCACACCATTCATTCTGCAAAAACCCACGAATACATCACGCCCCGGCCCGGCGTGATTTCGCGATAACCTGCCATCATTTGATGGGGTTGTCACCTTGAAAAAAATCAATTCCAATAAGGCGATACGGGACAACCAAAGGTGCCCGCGCGCAGCTTCGCGCTGCGTTCAGAATGCCGCCTGACTTGGCCTTAAGACCAGAAATCCGGGATCGTTTCCGCCAGTCTCGGCCCAAGTCGCAGCGGCGCGATCTTCTCGGCGAGCCCGGTGCGATCGGAGATCTCGACCCCGAGACCGCAGATGGTGGCCGGACCCGAGGCCGCCTCGAAGCGCCCCTTCGGCATCTTCGAGATGAAGCGGTTGAGCGGCTCTTCCTTGTCCATGCCGAGCGAGGAATCGTAGTCGCCACACATGCCGGCATCGCTCATATAAGCGGTGCCGCCGTTGAGGATCTGGTGATCGGCAGTCGGCACGTGCGTATGCGTTCCGACGACGAGGCTGGCGCGACCGTCGACGAAATGGCCGAAGCACTGCTTCTCGCTGGTCGCCTCCGCATGGAAGTCGAACACGATCGCATCCGCCTGCTCGCCGAGCGGGCAGGCATCGAGGATGGCCTCGGCCGATTTGAAGGGGTCGTCGAGTTCGGGATGCATGAAGACGCGGCCCATGACGTTGGCGACCAGCACGCGCGCGCCATTGCGGGCAAAGAACAGGTTGGATCCGCGGCCGGGCGTGCCGGCCGGATAGTTGGCCGGGCGCAGGAACTGGTCGTGCCGCTCGCAGAAGACCACCGCTTCCTTCTGATCCCAGACGTGGTTGCCGGTGGTCACCACGTCGGCGCCGGCGTTGATCGTCTCGAGGAAGATGTCTTCGGTGATCCCGAAGCCGCCCGCGGCGTTCTCGCCGTTGACGATGACGAAATCGAGCTTGAGGTCGCCGATCAGTCCCGGAAGCCGCTCCCAGACCGCCGTGCGGCCCGTCTTGCCCACCATATCTCCCAGAAACAGAAGCCTCATGCTCGCTCAAATCCCACCAGGGCAGTTCCGGCGGAAGCGCGTCAGCGGTTGTGGCGGCCGGACCTGCGTAAAACAAAGAGGTAGAGCGTCTACACGATCCTGGGCCGACAGGAAACGCCCAAGATCGATTCCGCGTGGGATCGCGAACCAATCTTCCGCCTCGGCCCGCGCGATTTCAAAGCGCCGGGCCGTCGCTCGGCTTCGTCAATGACCTAGAAATGCCGGAATCCGCTCTCGGTGAGAACGGCATCCAGCGCCACATCGTGCGGTTCGGCCGGCACGGCAGCCACCTCCTGGCAGTCGAACGCGATGCCGATCAGTTTCGGCAGATGCCCCTTGTTGCGCAACCGGTCGATGGCCCGGTCGTAATAACCGGCACCGTAGCCGATCCGGTGACCGGTCGCGTCAAAGGCAGAAAGCGGCACGAGCATGATATCCGGGTCGAGCACCGGAGCATCCGGGCCAGGGCCCGTCGTGCCGAAGCCGGTTGAGATGATGTCGACGCCATCGAGCAGTTCGCGAAAGACGATCGTCTTCTTGTCCATGATCACAGGCAGGCAGAGCCGGGCGCCACGGCTCTTCAGCCGCGCCATCAGCGGCCGGATATCGACCTCGGAGCGGATGGGCCAGAAGCCGGAAACGATGTGGCCCGGATCGAGCGCAATGACGTCGCCGGCATGGTCGGCCATGGTCAGGCTCGCCTCGATCCGTATCTCCGCGGGCATCGCATCGCGCAATGCCAGCCGCTCGTTGCGCAGCGCCGCCTTCAGGTCTTTCGGTGACATCGTGCCCTCTCCTGCCTCATGCCATCGTCGCGGACGAATTCTCCTCCCGAAATGGCACAACCCGTCACTTTCTCGCCGATTCCCGGCTCAATCACCAGCCTATATACCCGATGTCGCCCGTGCACATTCACCCGCATCGCCGCTTTTGCCGCGGTTTGCGACAGCACTGCCAGCGCCTTCCCGGTTCGGCACAGCATTAGCGTTCCGTTCATCATGGACGACGGTTCCGCTTTCGCGCATTGGCGAGCGCATGCAAATAAAGACGCGATTTCAAATAATTAGCAGGAACTAATGCCCGTGTTCGATGTATGGACGCGCTCCTGCAGGCAGCAGTGGAAAAGCCGACGTCCATGAAGGACCAGATGAAAGAACTCGAACCGTTGGAACTGCGTTGCCTGACGCTTGCAGCCCGCGGCCGCACGCGCCAGGACATGATGCGCGAAACCGACATTCCGCTCGACCGGATCGACCGCGCGCTGGAAGACGCCATGCGCAAGCTGCAGGCCGGCAATCTGGCCGAAGCCGTCTTTCGTGCCGCAAGGCTCGATCTCATCTCGTAAGGATTGGCGCGGGGACGGGCTAGAGCATCCAGTGCGACCGATAGACCGCCTGCCCCAAGATCCGCTCCCGCTGCCGAAGGTCGGGGTCGCCTGCCGAGATCCCGACGTCACGCAGCAGCAACGGCTTGTCTGCCGGCACCTCGACGGGCGCCTCGACAAACAGCAAATCGACAGTCCATTGCCTTGCCCTGCGTCGGGCGGTAACGAACGTTTCAGAAAAGGCGAGAACGGCAAGCACGCTCATGGCAAGGACTCGGGCGCAAGATGATCTGACGGGACGATCTTCGTCCTCGCATTGACATCTGACAAACGAATTGCAAGCATGACTGTCATCAGAAAATCTGATGGTTGAAGCCATGCCCCTTCCCCTCGATAGCGATCTGCTCAGAACCTTTCTTGCGGTTGTCGATACCAGCAGCGTCACGCGCGCCGCAGACATCGTCGGGCGCACCCAGTCGGCGGTCAGCATGCAGATCAGGAAGCTCGAGGATGTGCTCGGCGACGCCCTGTTCGAGCGCCATTCGCGCGGTGTGGTGCTGACGCCGCAGGGACTGCGGCTCGTCGATAATGCCAGGCGCATCGTTACCCTGCTCGACGACACGGCCGCCGCGCTCCGCCAACCCGCGCTCGACGGCGCGGTCCGGATCGGATTGCCGGAGGAATACATCAACTCGACCTTGCCGAAGGCGCTTGGCAGTTTCGCCGCCATCCACCCGGGCGTCGAAGTGACCGTGCAGCAGGGCGCGTCGATGACCAATGTCGCAGCGCTGGAAGCGGGCGAGATCGACCTTGCCGTCGTCTTCGAGCCCGGCGGAAAGACGAGAAACGAAGTGCTGATGATGGATCCGACCGTCTGGGTGACGTCGGAGCAGCACCGGACCGACGAGCGCCGCCCGGTACCGATCGCGACCTATACCTATCTCGAAGGCGGTTGGTGCGACGACCTCGCTCAGCGCAACTTGAGGAAATGCCGCATCGACAACCGCGTCGCCTATGTCAGCCGCACCAGCGGCGGCCTGATGGCGGCGGTGGTATCCGGCCTCGCCATCGCGCCGCTTGCCCGCAGCAGCATTCCGGCCGGCTGCCGCGAACTGACCGCCGATGACGGCTACACCGTGATCGATCACTCGAATGTCGTGCTGCGGATTTCAAAGGCCGGAAACGGCAAGGACCGGATCGTCGAGGCCATGGCCGACGCCATCCGCCGGGCCTTTGCCGGGGAGTGAATGAGCAACGGAAAGAGGGAGAAGTGCGATCCACACAACCGATGGATATTTTACGATCCCGGGTGCCTACAAAGTAGGTGGGCGCCATGTGTCCGAACCCACGGGTCCGGACAGGGACAGCTCCCTTAGGATCGAGTATGGCCCCGGGGATTGTGGTTCCTGTCGGGGAGCGCAGACCGCATTCGATATATAAAGTGTCTCGGTGCTTCGCGCCAGTGGCTCGCCGACGAAACCTTGTCAGCTCGACGGCGTCGTGGGGCGGCCGTTCAGCTTGGCGGCGATACCGTGGATCTGCTGGGTCACTTCGCTGAGTGCCGAGGCCAGCGCCTCCTCGTTCTTCAGCTGATCCGAAAGCGCGGCGTCGCGCCCGTTGGTCAGGTTGCCGACCTCGGCTTCGAGGTTCTTCAGCCGGCGATTGACCTCGCTGAGCTCGTCCATGACCATGATGCCGGCCATGACGGTCAGGCGCAGATCGCCGATCTCGCCAAACTGGGTCTTGAGGTGTCCGACATACTGATCGAAATTGGTGGCAAGCTCGATCAGATGATCTTCCTGCCCTTCCTCGCAGGCCATGCGATAGGCCTTGCCATCGATCGAAACTGTCACCTGCGCCATGTCGCTTGTTCCTAGCGGTCGAGCACCGCCCGAATGGTTTCCATCGCCGTCACGAGGCGACGGGAAACCTCACGGTTGACCTCCTCGAGCCGGTTTGCCCGGAACTGCGACTGATCGAGTTCCTGCGCCAGCCGCGACCGGTCGGTGTTGACGCGTCGCACCTCGCCCTCGAACTCGCTGAAGTCCCGCTCCCTGTCAAACCGACCGTCGATCGCATTCTCCAGGGATTGCACTGCGTTTCGCAGTTCGTCGATCGCCGCTTTGACAGTCTTTGCCGGCATGTGTTCCGAATACCTCGCCCATGAGGCCGAATCGCCCGAATCCCGTCCGCCGCTTCGGCTCGATCTTTTTTAAACCTATTACGTAAGTCTCAACAATGCCAAGTACAGCAAACAACAGCGGAAGCTGTGGATGGATTGCGTAGCCGGCTTTCTTCAACGGCAGTGCAGCAGGCTTATTGCATTGCGGAACAAGCACTCGGGCAGGGACCGAAGCAAGCTGCCGTCAAATGGCCGCGGAAGCCCCGTATTTATTGACTCGCACGGCGCACCTGCTATGTGTCAGCCGCTTCTTGCGCGGTCTTTGGAGGATAGAGACCGTTCCCTGACCACCGAACGCAAACGGAACAGTCATGATCTCTCGCGAAAAACACGACCGGATGGCAAATGCGATCCGTTTCCTCTCCATGGATGCCGTCGAGAAGGCAAATTCCGGCCACCCTGGCCTGCCCATGGGTGCAGCCGACATAGCGACAGTCCTCTTCACGCGCTATCTGAGCTTTGACCCCAAGAACCCCTCCTGGCCGAACCGCGACCGCTTCGTGCTGTCGGCCGGCCACGGCTCGATGCTGCTCTACTCGCTGCTCTATTTGACGGGCTACGAAGACATCTCCATCGACGAGATCAAGAACTTCCGCCAGCTCGGCGCCCGCACCGCCGGCCACCCGGAATACGGCCACGCCGCCGGCATCGAGACGACCACCGGTCCGCTCGGCCAGGGCATTGCCAATGCCGTCGGCATGGCGATCGCCGAGCGCAAGCTGCGCGACGAATTCGGCTCCGACCTGATGGAGCACTATACCTACGTGCTCGCCGGTGACGGCTGCCTCATGGAAGGCATCAGCCAGGAAGCGATTTCGCTCGCCGGCCACCTGAAGCTCAACAAGCTGGTCGTCTTCTGGGACGACAACAACATCTCGATCGACGGCCCGATCTCGATCGCCGACTCGACCGACCAGCACGCCCGCTTCCGCGCCTCCAACTGGAACACCATTGCCGTCGACGGCCATGATCCGGACGCGATCGCCGCTGCGATCGACCAGGCGCAGAAGTCCGACAAGCCGACGATGATCGCCTGCAAGACGACGATCGGCTTCGGCGCCCCGAACAAGGCCGGCACCCACAAGGTCCACGGCTCGCCGCTCGGCGCCGAGGAAATCGCCGCCACCCGCAAGGCACTCGGCTGGGAAGCCGAAGCTTTCGTCGTTCCCTCGGACGTGCTCGACGCCTGGCGTCTGGCCGGCCTGCGCTCGACCAAGGCGCGCAAGGAGTGGGAAGACCGTCTTGAAAAGAGCGAGGCCGAGAAGAAGGCCCAGTTCGTTCGCCGCGTCTCCGGCGAGCTCGAGGGCCGTCTGTCCTCCGCCATCGACGACTACAAGAAGAAGCTCGCCGAAACCAAGCCGTCGCCGGCAACCCGCAAGGCTTCCGAAGACGCGCTCGAAGTCATCAACGGCGTTCTGGCCGAAACCATCGGCGGCTCGGCCGACCTGACCGGCTCGAACAACACCAAGACGAGCCAGACCAAGTCGATCACCCCTGACGACTTCTCCGGCCGCTACATCCATTGGGGCGTTCGCGAGCACGGCATGGCCGCTGCCATGAACGGCATGGCGCTGCATGGCGGCGTCATCCCCTATTCCGGCGGCTTCCTGATCTTCTCGGACTATTGCCGTCCGTCGATCCGCCTTGCCGCTCTGATGGGCATCCGCGTCATCCACGTGCTGACACACGATTCCATCGGCCTTGGCGAAGACGGCCCGACGCACCAGCCGGTCGAGCACATGGCAGCGCTGCGCGCCATTCCGAACCTCCTGATGTTCCGCCCGGCCGACGCCACGGAAACGGCCGAGTGCTGGCAGCTGGCGCTCGAAAGCCACAACCGTCCGTCCGGCATCGCGCTGACCCGCCAGAACCTGATGGCCGTTCGCACCGAGTATGAGGAAGAAAACCTCTGCGCCCGCGGCGCCTATGACCTGATCTCGGCCGCCGACGCCAAGGTCACGATCTTCGCCACTGGCTCGGAAGTCGAAATCGCCGTCAAGGCCTGCCAGACGCTGACCGCCAAGGGCATCTCGACCCGCGTCGTCTCCGTTCCCTGCTTCGAGCTTTTCGCCGAGCAGAGCGAAGACTACCAGCAGGCGATCATCGGCAACTCGCCGGTCAAGATCGCCGTCGAAGCCGGCATCCGTCAGGGCTGGGATCACTTCATCGGCAGCGATGGCACCTTCATCGGCATGTCGAGCTTCGGCGCTTCCGGCCCCTACAAGGAGCTTTACAAGCACTTCGGCATCACGCCCGAGGCGGTGGTCGCCGCCGCGGAAACGAAGCTCGCCTGATCAATCTGCGGGGCGCGCCGAAAGGTGCGCCCCGCTTTTTTTCGTACCACGTCAGTCAGACAGGGAGAGACCCATGACAGTGAAAGTCGCCATCAACGGTTTTGGCCGCATCGGCCGCAACGTGCTCCGCGCGATCGTCGAATCCGGCCGCACCGACATCGAAGTCGTTGCGATCAACGACCTTGGCCCCGTTGAGACCAACGCTCACCTGCTGCGCTATGACTCGATCCACGGTCGTTTCCCGGCCGAGGTCAAGGTCGAAGGCGACACGATCACCATCAACGGCGGCAAGCCGATCAAGGTGACCGCGATCAAGGATCCGGCAACGCTGCCGCACAAGGAACTCGGTATCGACATCGCGATGGAGTGCACCGGCATCTTCACCGCCCGCGACAAGGCTGCAGCCCACCTGACTGCCGGCGCCAAGCGCGTCATCGTCTCGGCTCCGGCCGACGGCGCCGACCTGACGGTCGTCTACGGCGTCAACCACGACCAGCTGACCAAGGACCACCTGGTCATCTCCAACGCATCCTGCACGACGAACTGCCTGGTTCCGGTCGTCAAGGTCCTGAACGATACCATCGGCATCAGCCACGGCTTCATGACCACGATCCACTCCTACACCAACGACCAGCCGTCGCTCGACCAGATGCACAAGGATCTGTACCGCGCCCGCGCTGCCGCTCTGTCGATGATCCCGACCTCGACCGGTGCCGCCAAGGCCGTTGGCCTGGTTCTGCCGGAACTGAAGGGCAAGCTCGACGGCACGTCGATCCGCGTCCCGACCCCGAACGTCTCCGTCGTCGACTTCAAGTTCGTCGCCAAGCGCAACACCTCGGTCGAGGAAATCACCAACGCCATCAAGGCCGCCTCCAATGGCGCGCTCAAGGGGGTTCTGGGCTACACGGAAGAGCCGCTCGTTTCGCGCGACTTCAACCATGACAGCCACTCCTCGATCTTCGCGATCGACCAGACCAAGGTCGTCGAAGGCAACTTCGTGCGTATCCTCACCTGGTACGACAACGAGTGGGGCTTCTCGAACCGCATGGCCGACACGGCGGTCGCGTTCGCCAAGCTCATCTAAGACAGATGTTTCGCGCCCTCTCCTCAACGACGGTCCGCTGGCGTCCGCTGGAAGGGGAAGGGCTCGAACACCTGACGCTGACAAAAATCGACACCACCGACGGCGCGGTCATCCGCGCCGTCGGCGTTCTGATCGGAAGCCGCGGCGGCACGCCCTATGGCGCGCGCTACCGGATCGACTGCGACGACAGCTGGCACGTTCGCAAATTGATGGTCGACACCACCGATGGCCGCAGCCTGCATATGCGCTCGGACGTTCCGGGCGAATGGGCGACGGCACGCGGCACGCCCCTCCCCGAATTCGACGGCTGTATCGATATCGACCTCGCGGGAACGCCCTTCACCAACACGCTGCCGATCCGCCGCCTCGGCCTTGTGAGCCAGTCCGGCACCGCCAGACTGAAGATGCTCTACGTGCCGTTCGACACGTTTCAGCCTGTTGTGGACGGCCAGCACTACACCTGCCTCGATGATTTCAGGCTCTATCGCTACGAGGCCGAGGACCGCAGTTTTGCCGCGGAACTGCCCGTAGACGAGGACGGCCTCGTCATCGACTACCCCACCCTTTTCCAAAGACTATCACCGGAGACTATCTGATGACTTTCAAGACCCTCGACGATCTGACCGACATCGCCGGCAAGCGCGTTCTGGTGCGCGTCGATCTCAACGTGCCGGTCAAGGACGGCGTGGTCACCGACGCGACCCGCATCGAGCGCGTCGCGCCGACCATCCGCGAATTGTCCGAGAAGGGCGCCAAGGTCATCCTGCTCGCCCATTTCGGCCGTCCGAAGGGTGAGCCGGTCGCCGACATGTCGCTGAAGACGATCGCTCCGGCCGTCGAAGACGTGCTCGACCAGCGCGTTCATTTCGGCGCCGACTGCATCGGCGACAAGGCCAAGAACGCGATCGCCGAAATGAGCGACGGCGACGTGCTGCTCTTGGAAAACACCCGCTTCCACAAGGGCGAGGAAAAGAACGAGGCCGAATTCGTCAAGGCGCTCGCCGCCAATGGCGACATCTACGTCAACGACGCCTTCTCGGCAGCGCACCGCGCCCATGCTTCGACGGAAGGCCTTGCCCATCACCTGCCGGCCTATGCCGGCCGCACCATGCAGGCCGAACTCGAAGCGCTCGAAAAGGGTCTCGGCCAGCCGAAGCGCCCGGTCGTCGCCATCGTCGGCGGCGCCAAGGTCTCGACCAAGATCGACCTGTTGCAGAACCTCGTGACCAAGGTCGATGCGCTCGTTATCGGCGGCGGCATGGCCAACACCTTCATCGCTGCCAAGGGCATCAATGTCGGCAAGTCGCTGTGCGAGCATGACCTCGCCGACACCGCCAAGGCGATCATCGCCGCTGCCGACAAGGCCGGCTGCGCCATCGTGCTGCCGGAAGACGGCGTGATCGCCCGTGAGTTCAAGGCCGGCGCCGACAACGAAGTCGTCGACATCAACGCCATTCCCGCCGATGCCATGGTTCTCGACGTCGGCCCGAAGTCGATCGCGGCCGTCAATGACTGGATCTCCAAGGCCGAAACGCTGGTCTGGAACGGTCCGCTCGGCGCCTTCGAAATCGCGCCTTTCGACAAGGCCACCGTTGCCGTTGCCAAGCATGCGGCTGCCCGCACCCGTCAGGGCTCGCTGGTCTCGGTTGCCGGCGGTGGTGATACCGTCGCGGCGCTGAACCATGCCGAAGTCGCCGACGATTTCAGCTACGTCTCGACCGCCGGCGGCGCATTCCTGGAGTGGATGGAAGGCAAGCCGCTTCCGGGCGTCGACATCCTGAAGCAGAAGTAAGTCATACAACCGGCGCGTGGGAAGCACTCTCACGCGCCGGCCATCAAGAAAAAACATCATTTATTCAAACGATTAAAAAATTTTAAATCGTTTCAGTCGATTTTCCCGCCATTTTCCTGGACAATTTCACCTGTTACTCGCGCTCCTGTTGGGAGCGTGGCGGTTGCCCCGTGCACCGTCGGCCCTGCAACTGTTTCAGTGTTCGCCTGATCCTGATGATCGGCGCTGTCTAGGGAGAGAAAAAGCATGACGGAAAAACTGGAAGACATCGCCGTCGCCATGGTCGCCAATGGCCGCGGACTGCTTGCCGCTGACGAGTCCACGGCAACGATCAAGAAGCGCTTCGATACGATCGGTCTCGAATCCACCGAAACCTCCAGGCGCGATTACCGCGAGATGCTGCTGCGCGCCGAAAAGGCGATGCGCAAATACATCTCCGGCGTCATCCTCTACGAAGAAACCCTGTTCCAGCATGCGGTCGACGGCACCCAGCTCGTCGACATCATCCGGGCGGCCGGCTCGATCCCCGGCATCAAGGTCGATGCGGGCGCCAAGCCGATGACGAACTTCCCGGCCGAGACAATCACCGAAGGCCTCGACGGCCTTGCCCAGCGGCTGGCGAGATATCACGAGGCCGGCGCACGCTTTGCCAAGTGGCGCGGCGTGATCTCCATCTCCGATACGCTGCCCACCGCCGGTGCGGTTCGCGCCAATGCCCATGCGCTCGCCCGCTACGCCGCCCTATGCCAGGACGCCGGCATCGTCCCGATCGTCGAGCCGGAAGTGCTGATGGACGGCGCGCCGGGCGATCACTCGATCGATCGCTCCGAACAGGTGACCGAGTGGACGCTGCGGACAACCTTCGAAGAATTGGCGGCCATGCGCGTCAAGCTCGAAGGCATGATCCTGAAACCGAGCATGGTGATCGACGGCAAGAAGGCCCGCAATGCCTCCGTCGCCGAAGTGGCCGAGCGCACCATCCGGGTGCTGAAGCGCACGGTGCCTTCGGCGGTACCGGGCATCGCCTTCCTCTCGGGCGGCCAGTCGACCGAGGAAGCGACCGCCCACCTCTCGGCAATGAATGCCAGCCACGACCTGCCCTGGAAGCTCACCTTCTCCTATGGCCGCGCGCTGCAGCAGGAGGCGCTCAATGCTTGGCACGGCAAGGCCGACAACATCGGCGCCGGCCAGCGCGCCTTCTCGCATCGCGCCGAGATGTGCAGCCTTGCCGCCAAGGGTACGTGGAAGAAGGAACTCGAGAAGGCTGCCTAAGCCAGGTCTACCGGATGAGAAGGGGCCGTCCGCCGGCCCCTTTTTTTTTGCCAAAGGGTTGGCGCGCCTGCGAGGTGACGGCTTCGTCGTCGGGGAACTTGTCACCCGGACAAGTTCGCGTCTTTGTGCGGTGTGTCGGCTGCCTTAAGCCTTGGCTTCAGAGCCGACACGATGAGCGCCAACGGCGCCCAACCAGCGAAAGCCAGGACCATGACCTCTGACACCGCGCCGAAATCCGTTGCCTATGTCACCGTCGACGTCTTCACCGACGAGCGCTTCGCCGGCAACCAGTTGGCTGTCATGTCCGACGCTCGCGGCTTGAGCGATCGTCAGATGCAGGCGATCGCGACCGAGTTCGGCTATTCGGAAGCGACCTTCGTGCTGCCGCCCCGCGACCCGGCCAACACCGCCGAGGTCCGGATCTTCACGCCGACGACCGAAATTCCCTTTGCCGGTCATCCCAATGTCGGCACGGCCTTCGTGCTCGGCGGGCAAAAGGAAATCTTCGGCCGCGCGCCCGGTGAAATCCTGCGGTTCGAGGAAAAGGCCGGCCTTGTCGAGGCCACATTGCTGCGGGAAGGCGGTGTAGTGGTGGGCGCCACCATCGTCGTACCGCGCAGCCTGACCGTCGGCCCCGAAATCGACGCCGACACCATCGCCGCCTGCGCGTCGCTCGCGCCTGAAGCCGTCAGCAGACGCGTGCATGCGCCGACCCGGCTTTCCGTCGGGCTGCCCTTCGCCGTCGCCGAAATCAAGGATGTCGCGACGCTGTCGTCCGCCCAACCCAATGTCACCGCCTTCCAGGCGGCCAACGCGCGCTACAAACCCGAGGAAGACAGTTTCAGCCTGTTCCTCTACGCTCGCTCGGCAGAGGCGCCATGGCAGATCCGGGCGCGCATGTTCGCGCCGCTCGACAATGTCAACGAGGACCCGGCAACCGGCAGCGCCTCGGCAGCACTTTCCGCCCATCTCGTCTCGCTCGTCCCGGAGCAGGATATCGATGTCGAGATCATCATCGAGCAGGGTGTGGAGATGGGGCGCCGCAGCCTCATCGGCGCGCATGTCCGAAAGCAGGGTGGTGTCGTTCGCAAGGTCAGCCTTTCCGGCCAGTGCGTCAGCGCCATGCGCGGGCTGATCGACCTCTAGAGCGTCCTTCCTCGCCCTCAGGCGCGGTCGCGCTCCGGCAGAAGCTTCAAGATATCGGCAAACATATCCTGCCATTCGGCGTCGTCCATCTCGAGGAAGCCGAAGCCGCGCAGCAGGAAGACGCCTTCGGTCGCGAGAAACACCATTCGCGCCCTACGCCCCTCCTCCGTCGAGAGGTCGAGACCATCGAGGCGGGTGCGGTACCAGGCGCGATTCTTCGCCATGTGCTCTTCCCGCTGCAGCAGCGCCGCCATCATGCCGGATGTGCGGGCATTGTCGGCCGTGTTCATCCGGGCGGTCACCGATGCATGGGCACGCATCGCCTTGATCGGATCAGGATCGTCGCCACCCTCCGCCGCTACCGCGGTATCGAACTCGTCGAACCAACGCTGCATCATCGCGTCGATCAGTCCGTCCTTGTTGCCGAAGCAATATTGCACGCCGCCCTTGGTGATGCCGGAAGCCTTGGCGACGGCATCGATCGTCAGGCCGGCCGCGCCGACGGAATTCACCACCGCCTCCGCCGCGTCCAGAACCTTGTCCCGATCGATTGTTCGTCGCCGTCCCATCTTGACTTCCTATTTCAAATCCATACGTACGTATTCAAATAACCAACGACCCTGATTTAAACAAGGCCCAGCCCCCATTTCCCAGTGGCGGCCACCGAGGTGTACCATGCTTCCGCAAAATCGCTGGCTCATTCTGGCCACAGTATCGAGCGCGCTCTTTCTGATCGTCGTCGACATGACGGTGCTCTATACCGCCCTGCCCCGCCTGACCCATGATCTCGGCGCCACCGCGTCGGAGAAGCTCTGGATCGTCAACGCCTATGCTCTCGTCGTCGCTGGTCTTCTACCCGGCCTCGGCACGCTCGGCGACCGGCTCGGCCACAAAAAGCCCTTCATCGTCGGCCTTGCCGTCTTCGGCATCGCCTCGCTGATCGCCGCCTATGCACCGACACCGGCGATCCTGATCGGTGGTCGCGTCCTGCTCGCCGTCGGCGCTGCCCTCATGATGCCGGCGACGCTGTCGATCATCCGGCTCACTTTCACCGACGAACGCGAACGCGCGCTGGCGATCGGCGTTTGGGCAGCGATCGCTTCGGGCGGTGCCGCGATCGGCCCGGTGCTCGGCGGTTTCCTGCTCGAATACTTCTGGTGGGGCTCGGTCTTCCTCATCAACGTGCCGGTCGTCGCGATGGCCCTCGTGCTCGGCTTCGTCGTGCTGCCGAACAACGCCGGCAATCCGAAACACCCTTGGGACGCGATCGGTTCACTGCAGATCATGGTCGGCCTCATCGGCGTTGCCTATGCCGTCAAGGAAACGAGCAAGCGCGAGCCGTCGCTGGAAGCGGGTCTCGCTGCGGCCGTGATCGGCGCATTCGCGCTCTTTCTCTTCGTGCGCCGCCAGCGCCGCAGCCCGCATCCGCTGATCGACTTCAGCCTCTTCCGCAATGCTGTGTTTTCCTCCGGCGTTGCCGCAGCGCTCGTGGCATCCGCCTCGATCGTCGGCATCGAACTGGTGCTGAGCCAGCAGCTGCAGCTGGTCGAGGACTTTTCGCCGCTCGAGGCGGGTGTCTTCATTCTGCCGATCCCGCTTGCAGCTTTCGTCGCCGGCCCGCTGACCGGCACCCTGCTGCCGCGCCTGGGCGCCGAAGTGGTGCTGCGCTCGGGCCTCATCCTGGCGGCTCTCGGTCTTGGCGGCTATCTGCTCGTCCATGAAACCGGCGCGCTCGCCCAGATCGTCACCCTCGTCGTCCTCGGCCTCGGCATCGGTGCCTCCATGACGGCCGCCTCCAGCGCCATCATGTTCAACGCCCCGCCGGAACGGGCCGGCATGGCAGCATCGATCGAGGAGGTCTCGTTCGAGCTTGGCGGCGCGATCGGCATTGCCGTGCTCGGCACCGTCATGTCGGTCGTCTACACCGCCTTCCTCGTCCTGCCGGAGGGGGCTGCAATCCCGCCGATGGCGCGCGACAGCCTCGATGAAGCCTTGCTCCTCGCCGAGAAGCTGCCGGCGGATGTGGCGAGCGAACTGGTGAGCCGTGCCCGCCTCGCCTTCGAAGGAGCGTTTACCGCGGTCGTGATGGTGGCAACAGCAATGCTGTTCGTGACCGGGGCGGCCATTTGGTGGCTGACGGCCGGGCGCGTCAGCGCCCCTCAGGGATCCCGCCAGGCGGGCCACCACTAGCGGCAAGCTTCGAGCCGCCGGATGGAAACGACGGTCCGGCGGTCAGCGCAATCCGGCTTCGCATTTCGCGATCGCCTCGACCATCGCCTGGAAGCGAACATGGTGGCGCACCGCGTCGAGGTCGGAATCCTGCTTGAACCAGAGCAACTGGTAGCAGGAGCTCTGCGGCAGCAATGTTTCGAGAAGATCGAGGGCCGCGTCGATATCGCCAAGGATGCAAAAGACGCAGGCCGTGTTGTAGCGGGCGACCACGTCATCGGGATCGATTGCCAGCGCCCGCGCTGCCCATTCGCGCGCACGGTCGGCCTCGCCCATATGGGCAAGCGCCAGCGCGCCGCGGTGGGCCGGGCCCGAGTTTTCCGGGTTGAGCTCCAGCGCCCGCTCTGCCCGGGCGATGCCGATGCGCGCCCACTGCTTGCGTTCAGTATCCCGGCCGAGCGTGCGATAGGCGCTCATCAGGTGGATCGGTGACAGGTAGTCGTCCGGCCGGATATCGGCGGCACGCTTGAAGAACTGAATCGCCATTTCGAACGCGCCCTGCATGAACAGGAAGCGGCCATAGTGGAAATTCGCCTCGTAGAGCCCGGCATCCAGCGCAAGCGCCTGCTCGAAGGCGGCGACGGCTTCGTCGCATTGGCCGTCCTGGTGCAGCACGAGACCGCGAGACGCATGGGCCTCCGCGAGGTCTGGGTCGAGCGCCAGCGCCTTGTCGGTCATGGACAGGATGCCTTGCAGCGGAAATTCATCCTCGTGCCAATCGCGAAGCGCCGACTCGCAGTCGGCAATGCCGGCATAGGCGCGGGCAAAATCCGGATCGAGCTCCACCGCCTTCATGAACATGCGCCGCGCGAGCAGGAGATAGGAGCGCGTCCAGGCGTGGGAAAACTGCCGGCCACGCAGATAGTAGGTATAGGCCTCGACGCTTGTCGTCGGGTCGCTTTCGATCGCCCGCCTCTCCGCTGGCAGCAGCTTGATCTTCAACTGGTCGACGATCGCATGGGTGATTTCGTCCTGGATCGCGAAGATATCAGTCAGGTCCCGGTCGTAGCGGTCGGCCCAGAGATGCGTGCCGGTCAGCGCATCGATCAACTGGCCGGTGATGCGCACCCGCGCGCCCGCCTTGCGCACGCTGCCCTCGAGGATGTAGCGGACGCCCAATTCCTGGGCCACCTGCTTCACCTTCACCGACCGCCCCTTGTAGGTGAACACGGTGTTGCGGGCGACGACGTGCAGCTTCGAGATCTTCGAGAGATCGGTGATGATGTCTTCGGTGATGCCGTCGGAGAAGTATTCCTGCTCCGGATCGTGGCTCATATTGGTGAAAGGAAGCACGCCGACCGAGAGCCCGTAGCCATCGTCGAGCACCACCGGGCACGATCCGTTCGGTGCCGACGCGACCTTCGTCGGGGCGCCGAGCGCCACCGAATAGACGTGAACGCCGGCGGCGATGTTCTTCAGCGTGTGTTCGCCCTTGTCGACGAAGCCGACATCCAGGCGCGACCCTACATGATCGCGCACGGTAGCCGAGACGGCGATGCCCGACGGCTCTGCGAGGCCTTCGAGACGCGCCGCGACATTGACGCCGTCCCCGAAGATGTCGCCATCCTCGACGATGATGTCGCCGAGGTGCACGCCGATCCTGAGCTCGATGCGCTTCAGCGGCGACACGCTTTCGTTGCGCAGCAGCATGCCGCGCTGGATATCGACGGCGCAGGCGACCGCGTGCACGACGCTTGCGAACTCGACCAGGATGCCGTCGCCGGTGAGCTTGACGATGCGTCCCTTGTGACGGGTGATCTTCGGATCGACGAGTTCGCTCTTGTGCCGTTTCATGGCGGCCAGCGTGCCGGTTTCGTCAGCGCCGATCAGGCGACTGTACCCCACGACATCGGCAGCGAGAATGGCAGCAAGCCGGCGTTCCAAGAAACCCTCGAAGTCATCTCCCGAATGAGGTTCGCACTTTAGCGCTTTCTTTCCCATCTGTCCTGCGCCCTTTTCTGGTTGAAACGACAGGTTTCGCAACCAAGGTAGCGGCGAGCCGGAGGGGATGGAGTTCCAAAGGTAACGGGGAGTTGCGGCGGGGCGGCCGGGTCAGGGACGGATCAACACCGTCACCATCATCATCACGATGGCGAAGACCGCGATCTTCCAGAAATCGCGACGGCGGCGCAGCCCCGGAATGCCGATCGGCCAGAGGAGCTGAATGGCCATGATCAGAAGCAGAAAAAGGGCGATCGCCTTCTGCATGTTGCCCTCGTCTACCGGGAGGCTGCCTCAACCGGTGAAGCCTTCGCAACACCGGCACTCTTCGTCGCACGCAGCACCGCCTCCCCCGAGGACTAGCGATACGTTGCGCTTGGCAAAAAGGGCTAGTGTTTCCGCGGGCGATTTGCAATGACCGGCCGCCGCATGTTGCGTCATTCGTCTCCCATCGAAGGACAAAACCTGCGGCACTGCCAGACGCTGCAATCAGAAACCGGCTGGCAATTCACCAGGCACCGCCCTAACTTGCTGACGGCAGAACGAATTTCGGATGAATGATGAGAAAGAACCTGCTCCCGGTCGCCGCCCTCCTGCTCGGCACGCTGTTTCTCTTTCTGGGCAATGGTCTGCAGGGGCTTCTTCTTCCCGTGCGCGGCACCGCTGAAGGTTATCCCACCACCATCCTCGGGCTGATCGGCACATCCTGGGCTGCTGGCTTCGTTCTCGGCTGCTTTTTTGCGCCCACGGTCGTCAAGCGCATCGGCCACGTGCGCGCCTTCAGCGTCTTTGCCTCGCTCATCGCCATCGTCGCGCTAATGACCGGCATCCTGATCGATCCGACCTGGTGGCTGATCCTCAGGGCGCTGACAGGCTTCTCCACTGCCGGCACCTCGATGATCATCGAAAGCTGGCTGAACGAGCGCGCCACCAACGAGAGCCGCGGCGTCATCTTCTCGCTCTATATTGCCATCACGCTCTTCGGCGTCGTCGGCGGCCAGATGATGATCCCCTTCGGCGATACTTCCACCACCATCTTATTCATGATCTGCGGCATCCTCTACTGCGTCGCCATGCTGCCGACGCTTCTGTCCAAGGCTGCCTCGCCGCAACCGCTGAAGAAGGTGAGCCTCGACCTGCGCGGCCTTTACCGCAACTCGCCGGTTTCCTTCCTCGGCATCCTGCTCGTCGGTATTGCCAACGGCGCGTTCGGCACGCTCGGCGCCGTCTTTGGCCGCCAGGCGGGACTTTCCGACAGCACCGTCGCCGCCATGATGAGCGTGGCGATCTTTGCCGGCGCCGTCATGCAGTTGCCGGCCGGGCGGCTGTCCGACCGGATCGACCGGCGCTACGTCCTGGCAGCACTTGCCGGGGTCGGCGCTCTCGCAGGCTTGCTGATCTTCCTGGTCGAGCCGACCCAGGTCTGGATCGTGCTGACGCTGATTGCGATCTACGGTGCGGCGGCCAACGCGCTCTATCCGATCGCCGTGTCGCACGCCAACGACTTCGCGACGGCCGAGGACTTCGTCAAGGTCTCCGGCGGCCTGCTGCTGCTCTACGGCATCGGCACCATCATCGGCCCGACGATCGGCGGCCCGGTCATGACGGCGGCGGGCCCCTACGGCCTGTTCATGATTACGGCCTGCGCCCACATCCTGATCACCGCCTATGCCATCATCCGCAGCCGGATGCGCGCGCCCGTGCCGGTATCCGACCGCGACGCCTTCTCGCCGGTCAACGCCGGCACGCCGACGACGCCGGAAAGCCTGCAGCTTTCGCCGCGCGCGGCCCCGTTTGACGAAACACGCAACGAGCCAGACAAAGGTCCGGAATGGGAGGATCAGTCCGATGAGCCTGTTTGACGACGATCGGCCGCAAAAGAAGGTGGCCCATGAAATTGGCAGCGATCTCGCGCTGCTGTCGGTTGACGAGTTGACGCAACGCATCACCCTTCTGACCGAGGAGATTGCACGGCTGGAGGCGGAGCGGACACGCAAGTCCGCCAGCCGCTCGGCCGCCGAGAACCTGTTTCGCTGATCCGGCGGCGTAAGGTCGCACCGCAGCAAAACGAAGCGCGTTTAACGCGGCATTAAGCATTATCTGCGATTGTCAGGGCATCCGGAGCTTTCCGGTTTCAGACAATTTCACCGACTGGCGAATGGGTCTGATTTTTCTCCCTGTTTTACCTTGAGAGCCGCTTTCCGCGGCTCTTTTTTTGTTTTGGCATAGGTTTATCCAAAGAACTGTGGAGATTAACCCTTTCTTAAGAATGCCCTTGCGCGAAATGCGCTATCGGATCATTCTTCAAGCATAGAGACGGGCAAGGATTTATTTCCCATAACCGTCCACTACCTGACTGTCGTGATGCGTTTGAACCAGGGAAAACAGGTCATGTCCGAGAGAGGATTGAATACGGTCAGTTTCGCAGGACACGCGGCGTCCTCGGCACAATTCAAGACCCTCTATTCGGAAGGCATGGGACTGGTCGAGGAAACGGCCACCTATCTCGACGGACCGGGCCGCGCCGCTTCCAAGGTCCTGCCGCGCATGGCATCGGTTCTCTATGCAGCCGAATCCATGCGGCTCACCACCCGCCTGATGCAGATGGCTTCCTGGCTGCTCCTGCAGCGCGCCGTCAACAACGGCGAGATGAGCCGCGATCAGGTGATGTCGGAAAAGAGCAAGGTTCGCCTCGACAGCTTCAACGTCGACAAGGCGGCTCCCGGCTGGGCCGAACTGCCGGAATCCTTTCGCGACCTGATCGAGCGCTCGTTGCGCCTGCAGAACCGCGTCGCCCTGCTCGACCGCGAGATCTATCGCCCGAACGAAGCGGCCGCGATCGTCCCGGACAACCAGAACGGCGTCAAGGCGCAGATCAAGCTGCTGCAGACGGCCTTCGGAACCAACTGACGCCGCGCAGAAAATAGACCTGAGAAATCAAACCCGCCGCAACAGCATTTGCCGGCGGGTTTTTCGTTGCGACCGGCAGCACATGGCGGCGCTGGCGCGCCTTGGCCTCGACTGCGAAAATTCCTGGAGAAACCTCACCGAGGGCGCCTATCCGATTGACGCCACACAAGGGCATCTCGATCTCCTGACGGAAGAGGCGTTACCGCTTGCGAAAAGCGCCGGCTGGTCGGGTCAGGAACCGCGACATAACGCCGTCATCCTGCTCCTTGCCTGGAACAGCGACGGAGCGCCAGTGGCCACAACGCGTCCATGGCACGGCGCCATGTCACCGCCTCGCCCGGCCTATCCCCCAGAACCAAGACAGAAAAAAGCCCGGGCCAAATGACCCGGGCTTTTTGAATCTGCCGAAGAGGCGCTCGATTAGAGGCCGAGGCCTTCGAAGCGCTTCTTGAACTTGGAGACGCGGCCGCCGCGGTCCATGAGCTGCTGGTTGCCGCCGGTCCAGGCCGGGTGCGACTTGGGGTCGATTTCCAGGTTCATGGTGGCGCCTTCAGAACCCCAGGTCGAGCGGGTTTCGTATTCGGTGCCGTCGGTCATGACTACCTTGATGACGTGGTAATCGGGATGGATGTCTGCCTTCATAACGATCTTCCTAGAGTTCCAGGGTCCAATTGTCGCAAGGCATTGCGACTTCGAGACCGAACACGTAAATGAAGCCGCGCACCGGCTGAACGGCCACGGCTTCCCAATTCGATGCCGTGCCTATACATCAAGGTCTGCGCGATAACAAGTGCCGCACGGAAGACTCATGGGCAATCCCTTCCTCCGTGTCTGGCGAAAGGGGTCAAGTGTCGTCAAGAGAAAACCAGGCGCCTGCGCGCAAGTCCATCCGTCCGCTCGCCACGCTCCTCCCCTATCTCGCCCGCTACCGCCATCTGGTCGTCGGCGCCGGCATTTCGCTGATCCTCGCTGCCGTGACCACGCTGGCGCTGCCGCTCGCTGTTAGGCGGATGGTCGACAACGGTTTCTC
Source organism: Ensifer sp. Root558 (assembly GCF_001427045.1). Taxonomy (NCBI): domain Bacteria; kingdom Pseudomonadati; phylum Pseudomonadota; class Alphaproteobacteria; order Hyphomicrobiales; family Rhizobiaceae; genus Ensifer; species Ensifer sp. Root558. The sequence goes on from NZ_LMGC01000001.1 coordinate 1,171,137, forward strand.
CAGTCCCGACAGCGGCTTCATCAACACCTACTTCTCGATGCTGATGATGCTCGCCATCGTGCTCGCGCTGGCGAGTGCGGCGCGCTACTACTTCGTCATCACGCTCGGCGAGCGCATCGTTGCCGACTTGAGGCGCAATGTCTTCGATCGCGTCACCCGCCTTTCCGCCTCCTTCTTCGACGTCAACCAGTCCGGCGAGATCGTCTCGCGGCTGACCGCCGACACGACGCAGGTAAAATCCGCGGTCGGCGCCACCGCCTCGGTCGCGCTGCGCAACCTGATCCTGTGTCTCGGCGCCATCGGCATGATGGTCTATACCAGCCCCAAGCTGTCGAGCCTGGTGCTGATCGCCATTCCGATCATCGTCTTCCCGCTCGTCGGCTTCGGCCGTTCCGTCCGCCGCCGCTCGCGCCAGGCGCAGGACACGCTCGCTGCCGCCTCGGCCTATGCCGGCGAGGCGATTGCCGCATCACGCACAGTCCAGGCCTTCAATGGCGAAGGACTTGCCAACAGCCACTTCGGAGCCGCCGTCGAGGATGCCTATGGCGCGGCGCGCGCCGCGATCAAGGCGCGCTCGGTGCTGACCGCTTTCGCCATTACCATGGTGTTCGGCAGCGTCGTCGCCGTGCTCTGGTTTGGCGCGCACGACGTACTGTCAGGTAATCTCTCCGCCGGCACGCTCAGCCAGTTCCTGCTCTATTCGGTCTTTGCCGCGGGCAGCCTCGGTTCGCTCTCGGAAGTCTGGGGCGAACTCTCGCAGGCAGCGGGTGCTGCCGAGCGACTGAACGAGCTTCTGACCGAAATTCCCGAGATCCAGGCTCCGGAAAATCCCGTCGCCATGCCGGTCCCGGCGACCGGCGCCATCGCCTTCGACGACGTTCATTTCGCCTACCCGTCGCGACCCGACTACAAGAGCCTCAACGGCCTCAGCTTCAACATCGCGCCCGGCGAGACCGTTGCGATCGTCGGACCGTCCGGCGCCGGCAAGAGCACTGTGTTCTCCATGCTGCTTCGCTTCTACGACCCTGCCAAGGGCGCCGTGCGCGTTGATGGCGTCGACATTCGCACCGTCGATCCGAAGGATCTGCGCGACCGCATTGCGATCGTGCCGCAGGATGTGACGATGTTCGCCTCGTCCGTGCATGACAACATCGCCTTCGGCATGCCGAATGCCAGCCGCGAGGCGGTGCGTGCCGCCGCCGTCGCCGCGCAGGCGGACGAGTTCATCAACAGGCTCGACAAGGGTTACGACACCTATGTCGGCGAACGTGGCGTTACACTTTCCGGCGGCCAGCGCCAGCGCATCGCCATCGCCCGCGCCATCCTCAAGAACGCGCCGGTGCTGCTTCTCGACGAAGCAACCTCGGCCCTCGACGCCGAGAGCGAGACGCTGGTCCAGAAGGCGCTCGACGGCCTGCTGCACGAGCGCTCGACCATCATCATCGCCCATCGGCTGGCGACCGTGCTGAAGGCCGATCGTATCCTGGTGCTCGATCATGGCCGCATCGTCGAGGAAGGAACCCACGCCTCCCTGATCCGTCAGGGCGGACTCTACGCCAAGCTTGCGCGGCTGCAGTTCAACCATGGCGCAGAGGCCCTGTTCGTCAACGTGCAGAGCTAAACGCACCGCACGGCGCGAAAAGCGTCCTCCGATTTGCCGTAAAGCGGTTGCCGACGGGAGGCCGAGCCCTATTGTTAGGGGGCCGGCCGAGGAGGCCGGTATCGCTTTCTGCTGAATTGATCGGGAGGACTACCGCATGGCATTTTCGCACCTGACCCGGCGTGCCACTCTGGCGCTGGGCCTGATGGCGCTGACGGCGCTGCCCCTTGGCTCGACGGCACTGGCCCAGGACTTCCCCGACCGGCCGATAACGCTCGTCGTTCCCTTTGCCGCCGGCGGTTCCACCGACGTGGTTGCCCGCATCGTCGCGCAAAAAATGTCGGAGGACCTCGGCCAACAGGTGATCGTCCAGAACGTTGCCGGCGCCGGTGGCAATCTCGGCGCAGACAATGTCGCCCGCGCCGATCCGGACGGCTATACGATCCTGATGGGCACGGTCGCCACCCACGCGCTCAATCCGCTGATCCTGAAGACCAAGCCCTACGATCCCGAAAAGGATTTCGCGCCGATCTCCCTGCTCGTCGTCGTGCCCAACGTGCTCGTCGTCAATCCGGAACTCCCGGCCAAGGACGTTGCGGAACTGCTGGCACTCCTGAAGGCCAAGCCCGACGAGTACAGCTATGCGTCTTCCGGCAACGGCACTCCGCTGCACCTCTCCGGCGAACTCTTCAAGAAGATGGCCGGCGTCAGTATGCAGCACATCCCCTACAAGGGCGCAGGCCCGGCGCTGAACGATGTCATCGGCAACCAGGTGCCGATCATGTTCGACAACCTCCCCTCCTCCTCCAGCCACATCAAGGCGGGAACGCTGAGGGCGCTTGCGGTGACCACGGCGGAACGGGCACCGTCCTTCCCGGATGTGCCGACAGTCGCCGAGGCCGGCATTCCGGGCTACGAGACCTACACCTGGAACGCGCTCTTCGCCCCGGCCAACACGCCTCAGCCGGTCGTCGCCCGCCTCAACGAGGCGGCCAACAAGGCGCTGAAGGATCCCGCTGTCGTCGAGCGCATGAAGGAATTCAGCGCCACGATTGTCGGCTCGACGCCGGAAGAGCTGGAAGCCCATGTGAAAGCCGAATTGGCGAAGTGGACGCCGGTCGTTCGTGACGCCAATGTGCAGATGGATTGACGATCAGAACGAGCGGGGCCCCTCATCCGACTGCCGCCACCTTCTCCCCGCAGGCGGGGAGAAGGGACTTGTGGCGCGGTCCGTGCGTATGCGCCAGCACATACGATGTTACTCGGTTGCCTGAACCTCGATGTACCGCGCCGCCTCGGCGGCGATTGCACGTGAGGGTATCGTTGCACAATCGACCGTCACCTCCCCGCTTGACGAGAAGAGGGCTAGGATGAGGGGCAAATACGCGGCAAGGAGCCATCACACCCCGGCAGCACCCCGCCCCGCGGCCCGGCCGGAAAAGATGCAGCCGCCGAGGAACGTGCCTTCGAGTGCGTTGTAGCCATGCATGCCGCCCCCGCCGAAGCCGGCGACTTCGCCGGCAGCGTAGAGACCGGGCACCGGCTCGCCCGATTGCTCCAACACCTGGCCTGACAGGTTGGTTTGAAGCCCGCCCAGCGTCTTGCGCGTCAGGATATGCAGCCGAACGGCAATCAGTGGGCCGGCCTTGGGATCGAGCAGCCGATGCGGTTTGGCCGTGCGCAGCAGCCGGTCGCCGCGATAGGCGCGCGCACCGCGGATCGCGGTCACCTGCGCGTCCTTGGAGAATGCGTTGGTAATTTCCCGGTCGCGCGCCACGATCTGCTGCCGCAAGTGCTCCAGCGACAGCCGGTTCTCACCGGTCAGCGCATTCATCGCCGGCACCAGGTCTTCGAGACGGTCGCGCACGATGAAATCCTCGCCCTTGTCCATGAACGCCTGGACCGGCCCCGGCGGGTTCTTGCCGAGCCGCTTTAACAGAAGGGCGATGCTCTTGCCGGTGAGATCGGGATTCTGCTCCGAACCGGAAAGCGCGAACTCCTTTTTGATGATCGCCCGCGTCAGCACGAACCAGCTGTAATCATGACCGCTGTCGCGGATCGCCTTCAACGTGCCGAGCGTATCGAAGCCGGGCATGGCCGGCGCCGGAAAACGGTTGCCGTCGGCGTCGCACCAGAAGGACGAAGGGCCCGGAAGGATGCGGATGCCATGGTCCGGCCAGATCGGATCGAAGTTCTTCAACCCCTCCGTATAGTGCCACATGCGATCCGCATTGATGACCGCGCCGCGCGCCTGGCTGGCGATCTCCAGCATGCGCCCGTCGACATGGTGGGGCACGCCCGCAACCATCGTCGCCGGCGGCTGGCCGAGCCGCTTGCGCGGCCAGTTGCGGCGCACCAGATCATGGTTTCCGCCGATACCGCCTGACGTGACGACGATCGCGCCCGCCGAAATCTCGAAATCGCCGACGATGTCGCGGGAGCTGCGCTCACCGCGCCCGACCGGATCGTCCTTGAGCAGCGCACCGCGCGCACCCGTCACGCGGCCGTCGGTGGTCACAAGTTCATCCACCCGATGGCGGAAGCGGAAGCGCACGAGACCACGACTTTCCGCCTCGCGCGTCAACCGGATGAACGGTTCGAGCACCGCCGGGCCGGTACCCCACGTGACGTGAAAGCGCGGCACCGAATTGCCGTGCCCGTGGGCGAGCCCACCGCCGCGCTCCGCCCAGCCGACCACGGGAAACCAGCGCATGCCGAGCGAGTGCAGCCAGGAGCGCTTCTCGCCCGCGGCAAAGTCGAGATAGGCTTCGGCCCAGAGCCGTGGCCAGTGATCCTCCGGACGGTCGAACTGCGAGGAGCCCACCCAGTCCTGCCCGGCAAGCTCGCGGGTGTCGCGGATGCCCATGCGGCGCTGTTCGGGGCTGTCGACAAAGAACAGGCCGCCAAGCGACCAGAAGGCCTGTCCGCCAAGATTCTGTTCCCCTTCCTGGTCGAGCACGATGACCCTGCGGCCGAGTGCCGCCGCCTCCGCTGCGGCGACAAGGCCGGCAAGCCCCGCGCCGATAACCAAAACGTCGCAATCCATGAAATGCTCTCCCCCTCGCATCCCATCCGGCCCCCCACGCTCTGACACGCAAAGGCCGCCGCAGCCATCTGAATGGCTGCAGAATTGTTACGCGTACGTCAAGGTCAATTCAAGCGCCAGGCTGCGTCGCCCGACGACGGGATACGCGGAGAGCGAAGTCTATTTCTCGGTCAGCTTGAGCTCGATGCGGCGGTTCTGCGCCCGCGCCTCAGGGGTTTCACCCGGTGCAATCGGCTGGTACTCGCCAAAGCCCGCGGCCACTAGCCGATCTGCTGGCACGCCCTTCGAGATCAGGAACTTGACCACGGAGGTCGCACGCGCCGACGAAAGCTCCCAGTTGTCGGCGAAGCGCCCGGCGCCTGAAAGCTGCACATTGTCCGTGTGGCCGTCGACGCGCAGCACCCAGTTGATTTCGGCGGGGATTTCCTTGGCGAGGTCGAGCAGCGCGGTGGCGAGCTTGGCCATTTCCGCCTGCCCTTCCGGATTGAGGTCGTTGCCACCAGAGGGAAACAGCACCTCCGACTGGAAGACGAAGCGGTCGCCGACGATGCGGATGTTTTCACGGTCGGAAAGAATTTCCCGGAGGCGTCCGAAGAAGTCCGAGCGGTAGCGGTTGAGTTCCTGCACCCGCTGGGCAAGCGCCACGTTCAGCCGGCGTCCGAGATCGGCGATCTTGGTCTGCGACTGCTGGTCCTTGGCTTCCGACGCCTGAAGCGCGACTTCGATGGCGGCGATCTGGCTGCGGAGCGCGGCGATCTGCTGGTTCAGCAGCTCGATCTGGCTCATGGCCCGGGCGCTGACTTCACGCTCGGTCTCAAGCTCAGAGCCGAGACGGCCGATCTTCTGGTTGGCGGCGTCCGTGCTCCCGGCGCCCTGGTCGAGCAGGGCCTGCAGCCGTGAGCGTTCGCCTTCGGACGTGGCGAGCGACGCCTGCAGATTGGCAAGCGAATCCTCGAGATCCTGCTTGCCGCTCTTTTCGAGCGCCAGAAGCTGGGTGAGTTCGTTGATCTGGCTGTTCAGCCGCGTCAGCACCTCGTCCTTGCCGCTGATTTCGCGACTGAGCAGAAACTGTGCAAGGACGAAGACGGTCAGCAGGAACATGATCGACAGCAGCAGCGTCGACAGTGCGTCGACGAAGCCCGGCCAATAGTCGATCGTGCGCTGAGAGCGGCCTTTTCGGGCAAGCGCCATGGATTACTCTCCTCCGGCCTCTTCCACGCGCGCCTTGGCCGACACGGCCGGCTTGTCATGCGCAGGCGACCGGTCGGAGATGCCGACCCGCGATGCCAGCTTGTCGAGCGTCTTGCGCATCGCCTTGGCTTCGTCCTGCTGAGCCTCGATCCAATCCCGCAGCATCTGCTGTTCGCCGCGCATGTTCTTGACCAGCCCTTGAATGCCTTCGGCGAGGCTTGCCATGGCCGCGGTCGTGCGCTGGTTCGCGCCGCCCTCATGGTTGAGGCGGACGAGCTGGTCGGTGAGCCTCTTCAGCTCCTCGACCGGCGCGCCGGCGGGCAGATCGAGCGCCGGCGAAAGTTCCGAGCCGACGTCCGTCACGGAGGAGAGCCAGTTTTCAAGCTCGGTGTAGAAGCGGTTCTGCGCGCGCCCGGCCTGCAGATCGAGAAAGCCGAGGATCAGCGAACCGGAAAGGCCGAAAAGCGACGTCGAAAACGCCGTGCCCATGCCGGTGAGCGGTGCCGACAGGCCATTCTTCAGCGCCGAGAGGATGTCTTCCGTCGTTCCCGATCCGGCATCCAGAGACTGGATGACCGTGTTGATCGAGCCGATCGTTCCAAGAAGGCCCCAGAATGTGCCGAGCAGGCCGAGAAACACCAGAAGCCCGGTCAGGTAACGCGAAATGTCGCGCGATTCGTCGAGGCGGGTGGCGATGGAATCGAGGATCGACCGGAGGGCCGTCGTCGAGATCGCCGTCTGGCGGCCGCCGATCAGCGCCCGCATCGGCGCCAGCAGCACCGGGTCCCGCCCGACCTTGTCCGCACTGCCTGCGGCGCGGAACGAATTGAACCAGCGCACTTCAGGGCGCAAGCCCAGTACATGATTGAACACGAGCAGGATGCCGATCAGGAGCACCCCGAGGATCAGCCCGTTCAGGCCGGGATTGGCGAGAAAGGCGTTCTGTGCCTGGCGAAAGAGGATCGCACCGACAAATCCGACGATGATCAGAAAGACCACCATCGTCCAGAAATAGTGCATGGGGCTCGACAGCTTGTGCGGGTTGTAGCCGTCTTCCATGCCTTCCCGACCGTTCCAACCGGACAGATGCAGTTTCGTCATGGGTATGAGTATCTCCCGCTTCACTTGACGGAACGGCGCCGCGCCGGCCCGGAGCCTATCGCATAATTCCTGAAACCGAAATCGATTCAAGGGCCAATTTGTGTATGCAGCCAGGATCGCGCCACGGCCTGCAGGTCGCCAGTTAGGCACAGGCCTGTGGCGGTGTCGTGTTGCACCGCCCAGCTTCGTGCCAAAAACAAAGCCTCCGATGCGGGGTGCGCATCGGAGGCTTCGGAACGAACGGGATTGCGACTTACTTCGTCGGCACCGGGCGATGAACGACTTCCGTCAGCGCCTTGACGATGTACTCGTTGCCGCAGATGACCGAACCGTCATCGACCGGGCGGGCGCCGCCGTTGATATCGTGCGTCCAACCACCGGCTTCGCGAATGAGAAGCACACCGGCGGCAATATCCCAAGCGGCAAGGTCGCGCTCCCAGTAGCCGTCGAAACGGCCGGCAGCGACATAGGCAAGATCGAGCGCAGCCGAGCCCATGCGGCGGATACCTGCAACTTCGCCCATCACATGGCGCAGTTCGATCAGGTACTTGCCGTGGTTGCCGCGGCCAAGATGCGGCGTGCCGGTGGCGATGACGGCATCGGAAAGATGCTTGCGTGCAGCGACGCGCAAACGACGGTCGTTGAGGAAGGCGCCACCGCCGCGCTCGGCCGTGTAGAGTTCATCGGTTGCCGGGTTGAAGACGACAGCGCCGACGATCTCGCCCTGGCGCTCCAGTGCGATCGAAACGGCGAAATGCGGAATGCCGTGCAGGAAGTTGGTGGTGCCGTCGAGCGGATCGACGATCCAGCGGTGCGCACCGTCGGTGCCGATGATCTCTTCGCCTTCCTCGCCGAGGAAGCCATAGGTCGGGCGAGCCTTCAGGAGTTCTTCGCGAATGAGCTTTTCGGCCTTACGATCGGCCTGCGAAACATAGTCGCCCGGTCCCTTGAGCGACACCTGCAGGTTCTGGACTTCGCCGAAATCGCGGGACAACGACTTGCCCGCCTTGAAGGCGGCCTGAACCATGACATTGAGAAGTGCTGAACGGGCCATCTGGCGATCCCTTGAAAAACGAAGGCCGATCGAACGCGTTCGATCGGACGTTGAACCTGCTTGACGAAACATAGGCGCATTACTGGCCTCAAGGGCAAGCTGCAAACCGTGCTCCGTCGTCAAAAAACCGAGTGAAGTCTCACTCCGCTCGCGCATTGCTGCCACTGTCATGGCGCCACGAGCAAAACCGCGGCCTCAGAACCACAAAAGCCCCGCGAGTTCAAGCGAAATAGCATTTTTGCCGGCCGGCGGCGACGGGATTCCGCCTCGCTCAGCTCCGGCGATACCTGTTGGCCGCACTCAGCGCCTGCTTCTGCTGCTCTTCATTAAGACCGAGGTAGAAGTCCTCGAGCGCATCGTCCTTGAGACCGGCACGGCGTGACAGCACATACCATTTCGCCGCCTCGACCGGGTTGGGCCTCGTGCCGATGGCATTGACATAGAGATGCGAGAGACGGTTCTGCGCCACCACGTTGCCGCCCTCGGCCGCCCGGCGCATCCAGCCGAAGCCGTCCTCCAGGTTCCGATCACCGGCAATGCCTTCGATCATCCAGATCGCGATGTCCAACTGGGCGGTATCGAAGCCCGCCCGCGCCGCACGGATCAGCCATTCGCGGGCACGCGCCCGCTTGCTTTCCTCGATGCCGTCGACATTGACCAGGATCTGCGACAACGCATATTGCGCGTCGGCAATGCCCTGTTCGGCCGACTTCTCGTAATAGGGCATCGCCAGCTTCAATCCCTTCGGTCCGGGATTGTCGGCAACGAGCGTCTGGCCGTAATTGAACTGTGCCGAGCCATTGCCGAGATCGGCCGCCTTCTTCATCAGCTCTTCGGACTTTTTCCGGTCACGCTTGGCGTAGCGCCCCTCCATCAGGATCAGGGCATATTTGAACATCGCCGCCGGGTCGCCTTTTTCCGCCGCCTGGCCATACCAGAAGGCAGCCTGCTGCGGGTTGCGCACGACGCCAAGCCCCTGCTGCAAGATTTCGGCAATCAGCGTCTGTGCCGCAGGATCGCCGAGCTGCGCCCGTGGCAGCGCCAGATCCATCGCGGTCAGGTAATAGCCGCGCTGAAACGCGCCGTAGGCGTCGTCGACCTTGCCGGCGAAGGGTTTTTCGGCCGGCAGCGCCGGCAATTCGGCGCCCATGCGATCAAAGACACCCACGCCTCCAGATGGCGCCGTGCCGTCCGCCGGCTTCTTGTCCGAAGCCGCGTTCGACTTGTCGCCAGTCTCGGCTCCTTCGGGCATCGCAGCGCCGTTGAAGGGCGTGATGCGGCCACGCTTTTCGACGCCGGCATCGTCGCTTGCGGACGGCTTCTCCTGCGCATGCGCCGGCAGCGCCAGGGCAACGGCCAGGGCGACAAGGGAAAGACCTCGACTCAATCTGGAAGACGGACGGTTCAACATCGAAACGTCTTAATCTTCAAACCGTGGCGCTTTTTCGTCAAGCAACGCGTTGACCGCGGCAACGACGGAGGGCGCCTGTCCTGGCTCACCGAAGACGGCCAGACGAAGCGCCACGAACTCGGCACCGGTCTCCGCCACTGCAAGCGCCGATTGCGGATCGGTGCCGCCCATGACGATGCACGGGATCTCGATCATCGACGCCCACCATTCGGCAAGCGCGAGGTTCTTCGAATGCGCCTCCGGCTTGATGTCGCCGTCGGTCCTGCCGAAGAACACGTAGTCCGGGCGCACTTCGCCGATCTCCAGCGCATGGTGGCGGTCGGCCGCGTTGCCGCCGCCGACGATCAGCTTCGGCGTGTGCTTCTCGACCGCCTCACCGAGCACTTCGGCATTGCCGGCAACATGCAGGCCATCCGCCTTGGCGCGACCGGCAACGCGCGAGTCACCCGCGATCAGTGCTGCGGCGCCCGCCTCCTGGATGACCGGCACCAGGCGCTCGGCATGCTTCTGGAACTCGCTATCGTCGAGCCCGTATTGCGGCACGATCACCGAGGCGACGTCGCCACCCTTGAGCGCGTCGGCGAGCACCTTGGCACGTTCCGCCGCATCGGGCATGTCGGGCGCGATCAGCACCAGGCGGCAGCGTTCTGTTGTCATGCTCAGATATCCATTTCCGGCTGTGCCGCGTAAGCCGCGAAACCAGCGCTCGATTTCATTTCCGAAAACCGATAGACGGAGACTGCAAAAGGATCAACAGCCACCCATGCTTCCGGATCTCGACTTCTACCTTATCGCCATCCCGGCCGTTCTGCTTGTCGGCCTCAGCAAGGGCGGCATGGGGGAAGCACTTTCGCTCATGGGTGTACCGATATTGTCGATGGCGGTGTCGCCCGTCCAGGCCGCCGCCCTTCTCCTGCCGATCCTGATCGCGATGGATCTTGTATCGCTCTGGATGTGGCGCAAGCATGGCGACCGCAAGACCCTTTTCATGCTTTTGCCCGGCGCCATTGCCGGCATCGTCATCGGCTGGGCAACCTCCGCCTATGTCTCGCGTGACCTGCTCCGCCTGATCATCGGCCTGATCACCGTGCTCTTCGTGCTTCGCTACGTCTACAACATCTGGCGCATGCGCCTCGGCATCACCATCGCGCCGAAGACGCAGCGGGCCGGGCCGGCGGCGCTTTGGGGCTCGTTCGCCGGCTATGGCAGCTTCGTTGCGCATGCCGGCGGCCCGCCCTTCCAGATCTACGCGCTGCCACTGCAGCTCGACCCGCGCGAATATACCGGCACGATCGTGCGCTTCTTCGCGATCCTGAACGCGGTGAAGCTCATTCCCTATTTCGCGCTCGGGCAACTCGACCTCAGCAACCTGAAAATCTCGGCGACACTCTTTCCGCTGGCGATCGTCGCGACCGTGTGCGGCGCCTTTATCGTTCGCCGCATGAAGCCGCAGATCTTCTACCCCTTCATGTATAGCATGGCCTTCATCGCGGGCTCGAAGCTGCTCTGGGACGGTATCGTCGGCCTCGCTGCGGGCGGCTGAGCCGCCACCCAAGTATTACGGAAATATTGCAAAGCAAAATTAGCGTTTCGCACCGCACAAAATTCTTGCTGCCTTGCAAAAATTCGCCTAACGTCCGCCCATGACGATCGCGGACCCTTTCGATGCCATTGCGGACCCGAACCGGCGCCACCTGCTGGAGGAATTGCGGCGCGCGCCGAAAACCGTGAACGAGCTGGCCGAAGGCTTGCCGATCAGCCGTCCGGCCGTATCGCAGCACCTGAAAGCCTTGCTGGACTGCAATTTGGTCTCGGTCTCGGCGAGCGGCACGCGGCGGATCTATGCGATCAACCGGCCGGGGTTTGACCGCCTCAACCTCTGGCTCGACCAGTTCTGGTCTTGAGCTTGGAAGCGACGACCCGGAAAACAAGAGGACCGGGCGTCAAGCCCGGCCCGAAATTCCGTATATTCCACTGTGGGGGATTGGTTCTAAACCTTGTTGCGCCTACTCAGAGGGGAGATGGCGCTTCCCGATGGTTCTGGGAAATACCGTTGATAATCAGTGAGTCGAGGAGCGAAGCCTTTCGATTTCGTCCTTGATGCGCAGCTTCCTTCGCTTGATATCGGTAATCAGTTCGTCTTCCACGGACGGCTGATTCATCGCTACGTGGAGCTCCTGCTCCAGGGCGCCATGTTTTTTCTCAAGCGTTGCAAGATGAGCCTCAACAGTCATTTGGCAGTCCCTTCCTTTTGCTTGCATCCGGCACGCAAATGCCGGATGTTTCATGGTTGTAACCTTACTACTGTGCCATGCCATTTTTCATTTGTCGAAGGCGAAATGATGACGAGGGATAACTTCCCGTTACCGCCCAAGATGTGATAGAGCGGCGCATGAAATTCCGGTTCGAGGAGGACTTCGCAACCGGGCTGATGGGGATCGCTTTGCATGCCGGACCAGGACCAGGCCGAACTCAGACTGACCGCCGCGCGGCTGAGGCAGGAACATGAAGACTATGATGCTGCCATCAACGCCATGATCGAGACCGGCTGCGACGCGCTCAGAGTGCAGCGCATGAAGAAGAAGAAGCTGGCGATCAAGGACAAGATCAGCAAGATCGAAGACCAGATCATTCCCGATATCATCGCCTGAACGCGGAACAGGACAGACGTGATCGACACCACGACCCCACCCGTCGCCATCATCATGGGAAGCCAGTCGGACTGGGAGACGATGAAGAACGCCGCCGATACGCTCGACGCGCTCGACATTCCCTATGAGGCACGCATCGTTTCGGCCCATCGCACGCCCGATCGGCTGGTCAGCTTCGCCAAGGGCGCCCGCGACGAGGGCTTCAAGGTCATCATCGCCGGTGCCGGAGGTGCAGCGCATCTGCCCGGCATGTGTGCCTCGATGACGCCGCTGCCGGTCTTCGGCGTCCCCGTGCAGTCGAAGGCGCTTTCCGGCCAGGACAGCCTGCTGTCGATTGTCCAGATGCCGGCCGGCATCCCGGTCGGAACGCTGGCGATCGGCCGCGCCGGTGCCGTCAACGCAGCCCTCCTTGCCGCAGCCGTCCTTGCGCTTGGCGACGAGGACCTCGCCGACCGGCTCGACGACTGGCGCGAACAGCAGACCATTGCCGTTGCCGAGTATCCGGTGGACGAGGCATGACCACCATCGGCATTATCGGCGGCGGCCAGCTCGGCCGCATGCTGGCGATGGCAGCCGCCCGACTGAACTTCCGCACGGTCATCCTCGAGCCGCAGGTCGACTGTCCGGCTGCCCAGGTCGCAAACGACCAGATCATCGCTGCCTATGACGACGAAGCCGCGCTCGGAAAGCTTGCTGAAGTCAGCGACATCATCACCTACGAATTCGAGAACGTTCCGGTCGCGGCTGCCGAGCGACTGGCGGCAAAACGCCCCGTCTTCCCGCCACCGAAAGCGCTGGAAGTCGCGCAGGACCGCCTCACCGAGAAACGCTTCATCAACGGCTGCGGCATTGCCACGGCGCGCTTCCATGCCGTCGACAGCCAGGCCGACCTTGAAGCGGCCCTTGCGGATTTCGGCGGGACCGGCGTGCTGAAAACCCGTCGCCTCGGCTATGACGGCAAGGGACAGCGCGTCTTCCGCTCGACGGCAGACGGCCCGGCGGGCGCTTTCGCAGCACTCGGCGGCGTACCGCTGATCCTCGAAAGCTTCGTGCCCTTCGAGCGCGAAATCTCGATCATCGCAGCCCGCGCGCCCGATGGCGCCGTTGCCTGTTTCGATCCGGCGGAAAACGTGCATCGCAACGGCATCCTCCATACCTCGACGGTCCCGGCAGAGATCGGTGCTGCGGCCGGCGAAGCGGCACGGGTTGCCGCCAAGGCGATCCTCGATGCGCTCGGCTATGTCGGCGTCATCGGCGTCGAGTTCTTCGTGCTCGCCGACGGCAGCCTGATCGTCAACGAGATGGCGCCCCGCGTGCACAATTCCGGCCACTGGACGGAAGCTGCCTGCGTCGTCTCGCAGTTCGAGCAGCATATCCGTGCCGTCGCCGGACTGCCGCTCGGCAATCCGCGTCGCCATTCGGACTGCGTCATGCAGAACCTGATCGGCGACGACCTCGACACGGTCCCCGCATGGCTTGCCGAGGATGACGTGCTGGTGCACCTCTACGGCAAGACCGAGGCCCGCGCCGGCCGCAAGATGGGCCACGTCACGCGGCTCGTCCGCGGCTGAGGACCATAGAAATGCGGGGCAAGACACCAAAATGGGGCGTCTTGTGGTTGACACACCAGGGGTGACACGGTATTTGCCATCCCACCTTAAAGGAGCGCGCTCACGGGCGCGCTTTTGATTGTTAGAGATACCGGGCGAATTTTCATTCCCCGAAACCTGCGGATCAGGAAAATGAAGATCAAGAATTCGCTCAAGTCGCTCAAGACCCGCCACCGCGAAAACCGTCTGGTTCGTCGCAAGGGCCGCATCTACATCATCAACAAGTCCAACCCGCGCTTCAAGGCTCGTCAGGGCTGAGACCCGACAGGGGACTTGGGGACAGCGCTCAAGCGATGTCCCAGAATTGATTTTGAAGTTATTCCGTGGCGAGCTAACATGCTCGCCATGCGAGTTTTTATACCCTTGATTCTGGCGTGTTCCGCCCTGCTCGCCACCTCCACGGGAGCTGGCAATGTTTCCTTCGCGGCGGAAGCCTCGACCCAACCGGAAGCAACCAGCCTCACCACCCCGAAGCAGCGCCTCGACACCCTGTTCGCCGACCTGAAAAAGGAGCGCGACCCCGACAAGGCACGCGAGCTCTCCAACCAGATCCGCATCGAGTGGCAGGATTCCGGCAGCGCCACCGTCAACCTGCTGATGCAATGGGCCGACAAGGCGATCACCGACAACAAGCAGCCGGCCGCTCTCGATATCCTCGACCAGGTTATCGCCCTTGCACCCAATTATGTCGAAGGCTGGAACCGCCGCGCGACACTGCATTACGCGATGGGCAACTACCGGAAATCCATGTCGGACATCAATCGCGTGCTGTCGATCGAGCCCCGCCACTTTGGCGCACTTGCCGGCATGGCGGCAATCCTCGGCGCCTCCGGCAAGGATGAGCTTGCCATGCGTGCGTGGGAACAGTTCCTGGACATTTATCCCGCCGATCGCAAGGCGCAGGAACAACTGGGCGAACTTGCCGAGAAACTTGCCGGCAGCAAGACCTGACAACGCGCGTTCCAGTCGATTGCCAAGCCCGCCACCGCCCATCCTCTCCGACAGGACATCGCTTCTGAAGATCGCGACAGCCGCGCGCCATTTCATCGAACCGATCTGGATTGAATGGCATCGTCACGCCGGCGCGGACCGCCCCACGATCGCCTCGCAAGGCACCTGCGGCCGCACGAGCCTGTTCCTGCAGCGCGTCTTGAGCACCCAAGGCTTCAGCGCCGACTGGGTCTGCGGAACGCCGCGCAGCGGGCCGTTGGAGCCTGAAATCGGACCGTTCGGCTTCAACTGCGGGAAGAGCTGGCAAAGCCATGCCTGGGTCGAATGCGGCGATTTCATCGTCGACATCACAGCCGATCAATTCGGCGCGCCTCCAGTCCTCGTTGTCGATCGCACGGACAACCGCTACAACAAAGGCAACCGGGATGGGGCGCTGCCAGAGTTCGTACTGGCCCGCCGGCGCGCCGTGGACGACATCTGGCCGCAATGGCAAAGGATAAGTGCCGGTGGCCCCAAGGGTTCGCTTACGCCTTGAAAGCCGGGCGCCGGAAGACAAATAGAGACGATGTTCCCAGTTGCGCTCCTGTTCCTTGCACTGATACTCGCCGGCGTCGCCTACAGCCTCTGGCACGCGCGTAGCTTCGCCCGGCGCTTTCCCAATGTCGGCGAACTGATCGACATCGGCGGCTACCGCATGAACAGCGTACACCTGCCCGCCGGCGGACAAGCCGACCTCTTGCCCGTCGTCTTCATCCATGGCGCCAGCGGCAACCTGCTCGACCAGCTGCATGCCTTCGCACCGGCCCTTGACGGCCGCGCCGAGATGCTGTTCGTCGATCGCCCGGGCCACGGCTACTCGGAGCGCGGCGGGCCGGAAAACGACTTGCCGGACGGTCAGGCGGATGCGACCGCAAAGCTGATGGACAAGCGCGGCATCCGTCGCGCCGTGATCGTCGGCCACTCCTTCGGCGGCGCGATTGCAGCGAGCTTCGCCCTCAACCACCCGGACAAGACCGCCGGCCTCGTCCTGCTGGCGCCGGCGACCCATCCCTGGCCCGGCGGCATCGACTGGTATTACCGCCTGACGGCCCTGCCCTTCGCCGGCTGGCTCTTCGCCCACACGCTGGTGACGCCGCTTGGGCAGCGGCGCATCGAGGGCGGCACGCACTCGATCTTTTCGCCCAATCCACGGCCGGCCGACTACATCGACAAGACCGGCCCGCATCTCGTGCTGCGTCCCTCGACCTTCCTCAGCAATGCCCGCGACATCGCCAACCTGCACGCCTATCTGACCGCGACCGCGCCGCGCTACCGGGAGATCGCCGCACCGACGGTGATCATCACCGGCGACAGCGATGGCATCGTGCTGGCCGATATCCACTCACGCGGGCTGGCGCGCGATATCCCCGGCGCCGAGTTGCTCTGGATCGGCAATCTCGGCCATAAGCCCGACTATGTGGTCACTGATGTCATCGTCGCCGCGGTGGAGAAGCTGGCCGGCAAGCCCGGGGATCTGGATGCGGCAGTAAAGCGCGCCGAAGAAAGGCTTGCCGCCGCCAAGACACCCTGATCGTGCCAGGCCATCCGTTGGGGCCGCACCTCATCTGGCAGCCTTTCTCGGCGCGCCCGTTATCCCGCTAGCTGCCATCATCAACAAAACACGAAACCCCAGGAGCGGATCAGCGCTCCGGGGGTTTCGTTGCAGTCCGAAAAAGAGAGCGGGCGTCAGACGCCGCTCATGCCGTCCGAGCCGATATAGGCGATACGCAGCATGTTGGTCGCGCCAGGGGTACCGAGCGGCACGCCGGCCGAAATGATGATGCGTTCGCCCGGCTTGCCGAAGCCTTCCGAGGCAACGATGCGGCATGCGCGGTTGACCATGTCGTCGAGGTCTGTCGCATCCTCGGTGACGACGCAATGTAGGCCCCAGACGACCGAAAGGCGGCGCGCCGTCTGCACGATCGGCGACAGCGCGATGATCGGCACCTGCGGCCGCTCGCGGGCGGCGCGCAGACCCGTCGTACCCGACGAGGTGTAGCAGACGATGGCAGAGAGCCGCAGCGTCTCGGCGATCTGGTGGGCCGCAAGCGAAATCGCGTCGGCACCGGTGGCTTCCGGCGGCGTGCGCTGCGCGTAGATGATGCTGGAATAATGCGGGTCGCGCTCGACGTTGCTGGCGATCGACGCCATGGTCGAAACGGCTTCCACCGGATATTCGCCCGAGGCCGATTCTGCCGAAAGCATGACGGCGTCCGCACCTTCGAAGACGGCTGTCGCGACGTCGGAGACTTCGGCGCGCGTCGGGACCGGAGCCGAAATCATCGATTCCAGCATCTGGGTGGCGACCACTACCGGCTTGCCGGCGCGGCGACATGCACGCGTCAGCTGCTTCTGCAGGCCCGGCACCGATTCCAGCGGCATCTCGACGCCGAGGTCACCGCGGGCAACCATCAGTGCGTCGGAGAGCTCGATGATCTCGTCGATGCGGTCGAGCGCCTGCGGCTTTTCGATCTTCGACATCAGGCCGACGCGGCCGCGGGCGATCTTGCGAACCTCTGCCAGATCTTCCGGACGCTGCACGAAGGAGAGCGCCACCCAGTCGAATTCGCCGGTCGCCAGAACGGCGTCGAGGTCGGCACGATCCTTGTCGGTCAGTACGCCGACGGCAAGCAGCGTATCGGGCAGGCTGACGCCCTTGCGGTCGGAGATCTTCGTGCCGGCGACGACCGTCGTGACGATGCTCTTGCCATCGGTCTTTTCAGCCTTCAGGTGCAGCTTGCCGTCGTCGATCAGCAGGCGATGGCCGGGCTTGACCGCTTCGAGGATCTCCGGATGGGGCAGATAGACGCGGGTGTTGTCGCCAGGCACGTCCTTGTTGTCGAGCGTGAAGGTCTGGCCGACCTTCAGGTCCACCTTGCCTTCCGCGAACTTGCCGACGCGCAGCTTCGGTCCCTGCAGGTCGCCGAGGATGCCGATCGGCCGGCCACAGCGCGCCTCGACTGCGCGGATGCGCTGCACCAGCGTGCGCATCACGTCGTGGCTCGCATGGCTCATGTTGATGCGGAACAGATCGGCCCCGGCCTCGTGCAGCTTCTGGATCATCTGCTCGTCCGAAGACGCCGGTCCGAGCGTTGCGAGGATTTTGACTTTTCTGTTCCGCTTCATCAATTCTGGCTTTCCTGCGTGCCGGACGGATCCGAAAGCTGAACCATCCAGCTTCCCTGCCGTCCCGTGTCGTACTCTTTGAATCCCATGCGCTGGAAGCCGCGGGCGAAGCAGTCCTGCACGCCCGTGATTTTGAATTCGTTCTCGGCAACGCACATGTTGACGTCACCGGTCCAGCGGCCGCCACGGGCCGCATCTTCCGCGTAAAGATAATAATATCGTGACTGTAGCTCGCCCTCGATCAGGGTCGCGCAGGTGTTGGCAGGCACCTGCCACCAGCCTTCCGTCATCCAGCCGTCCTTGGCCCGGTAGCCGATGGCCACACCAACCAGTGTCTGGGTGCCGTTGCACACGCGGAAGTCGGCGCGTGCGTCGCTGGCGAAAAGAAATGAGCTTGATGTTGCCAGGAGAAACAGGAGGATGCCTCCCAGTGTCGTCAGCCCCGGCTTCGCTTTGGAAAAAGGATATCTGGACACGGTTTCCGATGGAACTCCGTTTTGATTTGCGTGGCACTTTCTTGCGACGGGCAGCCCCGAAAGTCAACGTAACTCTAATCGATTACAATCGGTAAATTGCTTTCGGATTTCGATAAACAGTTGCGTTTTTCTTGCGATTGACGCCCTCGCGTGCGATCAGCGAGACGGGGCGCTGAAACGGACTGGAACGGCATGCAACACTATTCTCCCTATGAGATTATCGAAGCCAAGCCCACAACCGGGCTCGTGCTCCTTGCCGATCACGCGATGAACCGGCTGCCTGCCGAGTATGGCAGTCTCGGCCTTCCCGCCGCGGCCTTCGAGCGGCACATCGCCTATGATATCGGTGTCGAAGCGCTCGTGCGGCGCGTGTCTGCGATGCTCGATGCGCCGGCCGTTCTCGGCTGCTTCTCGCGCTTGCTGATCGATCCCAATCGCGGCGAGGACGACCCGACGCTGATCATGCGGATTTCCGACGGAGCGATCATTCCGGGAAACCATCCCATCACCGAGCAGGAGTGGGAAAACCGGCTGAACCGGTTCCATCGTCCCTATCACCGCGCCGTCTCCGAGACGATCGGCCGAAGCGCCGAGGCGCATGGCGCAGCACCGCTGGTCATCTCCATCCATTCCTACACGCCGGCCTGGAAGGGCGTCGCCCGTCCCTGGCACGCCGCCGTCCTCTGGGACAGCGACGGCCGCGCCGTTCGGCCACTGATCGACAGGCTCGAGGCACCGGGCGATATCGTCGTCGGCAACAATGAACCCTATGACGGCGCGTTGCGCGGCGATACCATGTTCCGGCACTGCATGGTGCCGGGCATTTCGCATGCCCTGATCGAGGTGCGGCAGGATCTGATCGCCGACGCTGAAGGCGTTGCCGCCTGGGCCGAGCGGCTGGCGCCGATCCTCGCAAGCCTGAACGCCATGCCCGAACTGCATCGGTACGAGCGGCACATCTCGCGCACCGGCGCCTATGATGAAGAGGACCAGCGACCATGACCGAACTGACCCCGGAGCAACAGATCGCCTTCGAAGCCGCCGCCTTTCGCCGGCTGGTCAACCATCTGCGCGAGCGCAGCGATGTCCAGAACATCGACCTGATGAACCTCGCCGGCTTCTGCCGCAACTGCCTGTCCAATTGGTATCGCGAAGCCGCCGAACAGGCGGGCGTTCCGCTTGCCAAGGAGGAATCGCGCGAGATCATCTACGGCATGCCCTACGAGGAATGGCGCGAGCGCAACCAGAGGGAAGCATCCGCAGAACAAAAGGCGGCGTTCGAGCTCAACCGGCCCAAAGCTGAGTGAGGAAAGGCGTGTGCGGGTTTCCGCGGCATTCCACTCTAACTCGTAAGCCGCTTGAAAATGATGGCTGGATCGAGCCGACGCAAACCGTCGTGATCAAAGGAATAAGGGTCGTTTCGCCCGCCTCTGCCACGGAAATGACCGCGTTGTTGCGCAATCACCCTTGACCTTGGCGGCCGTTCGCGGCACGTCACGGCACCCAAGAAATTCCATTCCCCCTATCAAGGAGAAGACCATGTCGGATGCTCACGGCGTCGCACGCGATCAGCTTCGTGCTTTCATCGAACGGATCGAACGCCTGGAAGAAGAAAAGAAGACCATCGCCGACGACATCAAGGACGTCTATGGCGAAGCCAAGTCCACAGGTTTCGACGCCAAGATCCTGCGCAAGGTCATTTCGATCCGCAAGCAGGACCACGACGAGCGCATGGAACAGGAAGCGATCCTCGACACCTACCTCCAGGCGCTCGGCATGGTGCCGGCAGCCGACGAGGAATAAGCAAGCCTTTTTGAAGGCCGCCTGTCGGCGGCCTTCGCCTTCCGCGCGTGAACGCCGGCAGCAGAGGCTCTCAATGCAGCCGGGAGCCGACATAAGGCGAAGACAGAATGCAGATACGAAAAAGCCCGCCAGGTCGGCGGGCTTTTTCGTGTCTATGGTTTGGTGGAAGCTCAGTTGGTGCTGAACTTCTTCACTTCCATGAAGTTGACGGCATTGCCGCTGAACCGGGCCGTGTCGACGTTTGGTCCGGCGCTGCTGGAGAAGCCGGCGGCATAGACTGTCGTCGGAGCAGTACGCAGAGACTTGCTGACGAAGCGCGGCGCCTTCACCGGCTTGGAAAGCGTTGCGACGCGGCCGGTCGAAAGCGCCCATTCGGAAATGATCTTCTGGGTCAGCTTCGGCTCGGCGCGCACCGATGAGCGGGTCGCGGCATCGGCGTCGTTCTTCTTCGGTCGGCCGCCCTTGGCCGGAGCTTCCGCCTGCGTGTCGAAGGCGCTGTCGAAGATCGCGGCGCGCGCATTTGTACCCGACTGCGGCGCATAGGCTGCCATCTCGATCGGCTGCGGCTGGGCAACCGGCTGACGTTCAGCTGGCGTCGGCTGGGCAAGCGCGACACGGGTCTTGGCTTCAGCCGCCACGTCGCGCGGCGGTTCGGCGGATGCCACGACCGGGCGCTCCGCGAAGGAGGGGATCACGACCTGTGCATCGGCAACGGCGGCAAGCGCCGCGTCACCCGCGGGCCGCACGGCCGGAACCGGCACGAAACCGAGCGCCTGCATGTCCGGCTCGGCATCGGCGGATGCGACGAGCGTGTTCATGTCGCGGCGGTCAAGCATTTGCGGCACAGGAACCTTCATCGAGCCGAGGTCGGCAAATTCGCTCGGCATTTCCGAGGTTGGCGGCAGGGCGGCAGCAAGGGCTTCCTGCGCCGGGTTCTTCTCCGGCGCCACCAGGGCGACGGCTACGCCACCATCGGCAGGCGCTTGCTTGAAGGCAGGCCGCACCGCCGGGACCGGCGCATTGATGTTCTGTTCGGCAGCAACCGTCGGCTCGGCGGCGACAGAACCGGCGACGCCGGGCAGCGCTTCCTGAGCGGCGGGCGCGGCAGCCGTCTGCACCTTGGCAGCAGGAGCTGCGCCACCTTCATCGTCGGCACCGGGGCCGGCTGCGATTGCCGAGGGTTCTTCATCCTCGTCACCGCCGCCGCCAAAGAGCATGGCGAACAGGTTGCCGCGGCGCTTGCCGCTCGCCGTATCGCCCGGGCCCGTATCGCCGCCACCGGCGACCTGGATCGCCGACGCGCCGACGCGACGCTTGTAGTCGGCAACCGCCTGGTCATAACCCGGAAGCGGCTTGCCGTCGGACGGCAGATGCATGGTCTTGCCGTCGGGGAAGAGGCGCGCCAATTCGGCACGGCTCATGCGCGGCCAGGCGCGAACGCCACCGACATCCATATGGACGAAAGGCGAGCCGGAAGTCGGGTAGTAACCGACGCCGCCCACCTGGAATTTCACGCCGATTTCACGCAGCGTCTTCAGCTTCACATCCGGCAGATAGAAGTCCATCGCCTTACCGAGCATGTGCTGGCTCTTCTTGGCGACGCCCTTCGAACGCGAACGCAGCATGCCGTTGGTCGCCGGCGAACGATAGGCCGAAACGACGTGGATGTAATCGCGCGATCCGCTCTTCTGGTAGACTTCCCAGACGAGATCGAGCAGGCGCGGGTCCATCTTCGTCGGCTCGTTGCGACGCCAGTCGCGCAGGAAACGGTTGATTTCCTGCAGACCCTTGGCGTCGTAGCGGCCATTGCGCTTGAAGGTGATCTGCGCCTTTTCCTGAGTATGAATGAAATAGAGCTTCAGTGTCCGGGTCTGGCCTGCGGCCTCCACGGGAGGAGCAAAACCAGGCGTAACGAGGGCAGCCGCAAGAGCAACGGATGTCAGAACCTGCGGCACCCGGCGGGTGACCGCCGCGCAGACTCTCGCTAAGGAGCCGAGCGGCTTCTTAAAACCGAACAAATTTGGCATTCAATCCCCGTCCGACGGACAACCGTGCTTCGCTGTCTCAGATGACTGTCAAATAAGGTGACAGCATGGCAAATTTGCCACAGTCGTCACCGCCCCTTATAATATAGTGAATACTTCACTAACAAGGTCTAAACGGCGGTGACTGAATAGCACGGCTAATGAATCGTGAATGCGTCGATTTTATGCCGCCTCTCTCAAAGGGTTATCGGGATCGATGCCATAATCCTTCAGCTTGCGGTAGAGGGTAGACCGGCCGATACCGAGCTTTCGGGCCACCTGACTCATCTGGCCGCGGTAGAATTTCAGCGCAAAACGAATCAATTCCTCCTCGACTTCGGCAAGCTTGCGCACGTCTCCGCCCTCGTCGACGCTGGCGATCGCATTCTCCATGCGCGGGTCGCTGGAGGCTTCCGCCTCCATGGATTTCGCCGCACTCGCGAAGTCTGGATAGACGCTTGATGCCGTCTCGCCGCCAGCCGGCGCCCGCTCCGGTCCGCCCTCGCCCCAGGAGAAGCCCGAACGATCGGAAACCACGTAGCCGGGTATCTGAGTGGCGATCTGCGGGAAATCCTTCACCGTCAGTTCGTTGCCCTCGGCAAGCACGACGGCGCGGAAGATCGCGTTCTCGAGCTGGCGAATGTTGCCCGGCCAATCATAGGCGGTCAGAAGCGCGAGCGCGCCGCTCGATACCGTCAGCGGCTGGTTCAGCCGCTGCTCGGCGGCGAAGCGCTCGACGAAGGAGCGCACCAGCACCGGGATATCTTCCTTGCGTCGGCGAAGCGCCGGAATGGTGATCGGGAAAACATTGAGGCGGTAGTAGAGATCCTCGCGGAACCGCCCTTCGCGCACTTCGTTGATCAGGTCCTTATTGGTGGCCGAGATCAGCCGCACGTTCACCTTCTGCGGATGGCGCGCGCCGATCGTCTCGACCTCGCCCTGCTGAACCGCGCGCAGCAGCTTCACCTGAACCTCGAGCGGCAAGTCGCCAATCTCGTCGAGGAACAGGGTTCCTCCGTCCGCATCGACGAACTTGCCGGTGTGCTTTTCGGTCGCGCCGGTAAAGGCACCCTTTTCGTGACCGAAGAGAATGCTCTCGACCAGATTGTGCGGGATGGCGCCACAGTTGACGGTGATGAAGGGCTTGCCGACCCTGTCGCTTGCCGACTGGATGGCGCGCGCCACCATTTCCTTGCCGACGCCGGATTCGCCCTCGAGCACGATCGGGATGTTGGACTGCGCGCCGCGGCGTGCAAGGTCGATCACCCGGATCATCGCCGGGCTTGCCGAGACGATATCATCGAAGCCGACGGCGCCACCGCGCGGACGGCGCGAGGTTTTGACCTTGCCGTCACGGCTTGCCATTTTCAGCGCATTGCTGATGGCCACGGACAGCCGTTCCGGAGAGACCGGCTTGACCAGGAAGTCGAAGGCGCCGGCCTGCATCGCGTGCACCACGGTCTCGATGCCGCCCTGTCCGGTCTGGACGATGACCGGCGTGTCGACGCCGCGCTCGGCCAGCGCTTCGAGGAAGCCGTGGCCGTTCATTTCCGGCATCAGGAGATCGAGAAGGATGACATTGATCATGCCGCCCTTGCGCTCCAGCAGTTCCAGACCGCTGCGGCCGTTATCGGCGAGATGCGCCACATGACCGAGACGCTCGATCATGTTCGTCAGCAACCGGCGCTGCACCGGATCGTCATCAATGACCAGAATGTGTGATGTCACGGAAGCCTCCTGCTCTGGACACGCGGTACTCTTTGGCCAACCTCATGTGCCAAATCACGTCAGGCATCTGTGCCATAAAGGGCTGAACATCATGTTTTGAGAAATGCTTGCATTTTATCCATTGCCGGCGATAGCAATGGGGCCCATATCGCTGCCTCTTCCTGTCACGAACGAGAGAAATCCGACGATGACCTTCCGCCCCTTCGCCCCCGAGCAATTTGTTGTCCGCGCCGCCGCCGGCCAGAGCCATGGCGCCGCTGCCGACCTCGGTGACCTGCCCTCCTGGCGGCTGGAGGATCTTTATGCCTCCGCTTCCTCGGATGCGTTTCGCAACGATATGACGAAGGCCGATGCCGACGCGATCGCCTTCGAGACCAAGTGGAAGGGCAAGCTGGCCGAAGCGGCGACGAAGAGCGGCGAAGCCGGCATCGGCGCCGCCGTGCGGGAATTCGAAGCGCTCGAAGACATCATGGGCCGCATCGCGTCGTTTGCGGGCCTCACCTATTTTTCGGACACGTCCAAGCCGGAGAATGGCAAGCTTTACGGCGATGTGCAGTCGAAGCTCACCGACATGTCGGCGCATCTCCTGTTCTTCTCCCTGGAGCTGAACCGGATCGACGACGCGATCCTCGACAAGGCACTCGAAACAGACGCGCTCGCCGCCCATTACAAGCCCTGGCTGACCGACCTGCGCATGGACAAGCCCTATCAGCTCGACGACAAGCTGGAGCAGCTTTTCCTGGAAAAATCGATGACCGGTGCCGCCGCCTTCAACCGGCTGTTCGACGAGACTATGGCAAGCCTCACCTTCACTGTCGACGGTGAAGCGCTGCCGCTCGAGGTCACCCTGAACCTGCTGCAGGACCCGTCGAGCGACGTTCGCAAGAAGGCGGCGATGGCGCTGGCGGAAACCTTCAAGGCCAATATCCGCACCTTCACGCTGATCACCAACACGCTCGCCAAGGACAAGGAAATCTCCGACCGCTGGCGCGGCTTCAAGGATATTGCCGACAGCCGGCATCTGGCCAACCGCGTCGAGCGCGAGGTCGTCGATGCGCTCGCCGAAGCGGTCAAGTCCGCCTATCCGCGCCTGTCGCACCGCTACTATTCGCTGAAGGCAAAGTGGCTCGGCATGGAGCAGATGGATTTCTGGGACCGCAACGCGCCGCTGCCGGAAACGCCGAACGCGCTGATCTCCTGGGACGAGGCCAAGGACACGGTGCTCTCCGCGTATAATGCCTTCGCGCCGGAAATGGCTGATATCGCCCGCCGTTTCTTCGATGAGCGCTGGATCGACGCGCCGGTGCGGCCCGGCAAGGCGCCGGGCGCCTTCGCCCACCCGACGGTGCCGTCGGCTCACCCCTATGTGCTCGTCAACTACATGGGCAAGCCGCGCGACGTGATGACGCTCGCCCACGAGCTCGGCCACGGCGTGCACCAGGTGCTTGCCGGCGGACAGGGCGCGTTGATGGCCTCGACGCCGCTGACGCTCGCCGAAACCGCGTCTGTCTTCGGCGAGATGCTGACCTTCCGCGCGCTTCTCGACCAGACGAAGGACAAGCGCGAGCGCAAGGCCATGCTCTCCCAGAAGGTCGAGGACATGATCAACACGGTCGTGCGCCAGATCGCCTTCTACGAGTTCGAGCGCAAGGTGCACACCGCGCGGAAGGAAGGCGAGCTGACGGCCGACGATATCGGTAAGCTGTGGCTGTCGGTGCAGAACGAGAGCCTTGGCCCGGCCATCCGGATTTCCGAAGGCTACGAGACCTACTGGGCCTATATCCCGCACTTCATCCATTCGCCCTTCTACGTCTATGCCTATGCCTTCGGCGACTGCCTGGTGAACTCGCTCTACGCGGTCTACCAGAACGCCGAACAGGGCTTCCAGGACAAGTACTTCGAGCTTCTGAAGGCCGGCGGCACCAAGCACCATTCCGAACTGCTCGCCCCCTTCGGCCTCGATGCCACCGATCCGTCGTTCTGGGCACAGGGACTGTCGATGATCGAAGGGCTCATCGACGAACTCGAAGCGCTTGATAAGGCCTGATCCGGACAAGGGTCCGGATCGCGGCGCGATCGACAAGACGACTTTATGAGCGACACTGCACCCTATGTGCTGTTCCGGGACGACAGCGAAAGCCGCACCACGGTTTTCGCATCGCCTTCGCGCGTCATAACGGCCCGCACGAAGGCCGATTTTGTCCGCGGCCTTGCCGAGCTTGAACGCGCGCACAAATCAGGCAAATGGATTGCCGGCTTCATGTCCTATGAGGCCGGCCATCTCTTCGAGGAGAAGCTCGAAGGCTTTGCCGAGGAAAATCGCAAGACGCCGCTGATGTCATTCGGCATCTTCGATGCGCCGAGCGAGGATCATCCCCTCTCCGAGCCGCAGCGGCGAACCGAGAACGAACCCTTCTTGAGCGAACCGCGCGCCAGCTGGGATTCCGATACCTACCGCGAACGTTTCGACCGCCTGCACCTGCATCTGCGAAAGGGCGATTGTTACCAGGCAAACCTGACGATGCCGATCCATGCCCGCTGGTCCGGCGACCCGCGCGCAGCCTTCTGGTCGCTGATCGACCGACAGCCGGTCAAGTACGGCGCGCTCGTCGCGCTCGACGGGCCAGTGCTCCTGTCGCGCTCGCCGGAGCTTTTCTTCCGAGTCGATGCGGACGGCTGGATCGAGACCCACCCGATGAAGGGCACGGCCAAGCGCGGCGCGTCGGCGCCGGAAGACGCCGAGATCATCGCCGCCATGCGCGCCGACGAAAAGACCCAGGCCGAAAACCGGATGATCGTCGATCTCCTGCGCAATGACATCTCGCGCATCAGCGAGGTCGGCACGCTTGATGTCCCGAAACTCTTCGACATCGAGACCTATCCGACCGTGCACCAGATGGTGAGCCACGTCCGAGCGAAGCTCCTGCCCGAGATCAGCCTCAAGGATATTTTCACGGCGCTCTTCCCCTGCGGCTCGATCACCGGGGCGCCGAAGATGCGCGCCATGGAAATCCTGCACGACCTGGAAGACGGTCCCCGCGACGCCTATTGCGGCGCCATCGGTTTCATCGCCCCGAACGGCGTGATGCGCTTCAGCGTCGCGATCCGGACGATATCGCTCTTCGAAAATGGCGATGCCGTCTTTAATGTCGGCGGCGGCATCGTCTTCGACAGCACCGCCCAGTCCGAATACGAAGAGTGCCTCCTGAAGGCCCGCTTTGCCGTTGGCGACGACAGGATCGCGCTCGGCGAAGGCGATGTCGCGCCCGCCGACGACGCGGTCGTCCGATGACGGATTTCTCGTTGATCGAAACCCTGCGCTACGAGCCCGAAGCCGGTTTCATCCGCCTGCGTCTGCACCTCGCCCGGCTGGTCCGATCCGCCCGTCGTCTCGGCATTTCGGGCGCCGATGGCGCGCAGGCCGCGCTGCTTGCAGCGGTCAAGGCCGGCGATGGCGGCGCCGCGCTTCGCGTTCGCCTCGAGCTCTTCCCGGACGGCCATATCGAGGTGAAGACCGCCCCCTTCGCGCCGCTCCCCCAAGATACGGTCTGGCGGGTACGGGTTGCCGGCACCCGGCTGAAGTCGGGCGATCCGCTGCTGCGCTACAAGACCAGTCGCCGCGCCGCCTATGAGGCAGCCCGCGGCGAGTTCGGCCCGAGCGAGGCCGACGAAGTTCTGCTTCTGAACGAGAAGGATGAGGTCTGCGAAGGCACGATCACCTCCGTCTTCCTCGACGACGGCAGCGGCATCCTCAAGACGCCACCGATCGCCTGCGGCCTGCTTGCCGGCGTGCTGCGTACCGAGCTCATCTGCCAGCGCCGCGCGCGAGTTGCGCGGCTTTCACTTAACGACCTCGCCCGCGGCGACCTTTATCTCGGCAACTCGTTACGGGGCCTGATCCGGGTGAACCTCCTGGTCTGAGCCGGGAAGCGTGTGGCGCCTGACCTGGTCCCGCCCATCGCGCTTGGCGAGATAGAGCGCCTGATCGGCGCGTGCATAGAGGTCGCTGACCGTGTCCCCGTCGCGATACTCCGCAACCCCGACCGAACAGGTGTAGAAGAACTCCGGGATGTTCTCGAGCGGGCGGGAATTGCGCACCCGTTCGAGCAGACGATCGAGAATGCGGTGGCCCTCGCTGATGGTGGTATCAGGCAGGATGAGCATGAATTCCTCGCCGCCAATCCGGCCGAAGCAGTCCGAACGGCGCACGAACTCCTGCATCTGGCGCGCAAAGTCGAGTAAAACCTCGTCGCCGCGCTGGTGGCCGTGGCGGTCATTGATCGCCTTGAAGTAATCGATATCGATGATCGCGACACAGCCCCACATATGCGGGTTCTCGGCGCAGTTGGCGATGAACTCGGTGAGACGCCCCATCGTGTAGCGGCGGTTGGGCACGCTCGTCAGCTCGTCGACCTGGGCGGCCCGAAGCGCAAAGTCGCGGTCCTGGCGCAGTTCCCGTTCTTCGGCATGGATCGTCGTGACGTCGACGGCGATGCACAGCATGCAGCCATCCGCATCCACCGTCTCCGTCATCCACAGCCAGCGACCGTCGTGCAGGTCTGTTTCCATGGCGCGGAACGGCACCTTGCCGCGCCGGTGCAATGTCGAGGCGATCCAGGCATCGATGTCTTCCGACTTCAGGATGGTGCCCTGTCCGGCGGCATGGTTCCGACGCATGATCTCTTCCCAGGTCGGGCTCTCGTCCGGACCGACATGGTAGGCCGCGCGAAACGCCGGATTGGCGAAGCGCAGTCGATCGTGCTGATCATAAAGTGCGATCAGCACGGGTGTTTTACTCTGTAGGGCCGCAAGAGCCTTGAGATGACTACCGGTCACGGTCTGTCACGCCTCCGGGAACTAATCAATTATGGCGCGAAGCGGATGCTTCTACCGTAGCTATAGCACGAACCGCTTGTGACAAGCGTTTCACCGTGCGAAACGATAGGGAATATGGTTAAATCGCAACCTAGACCGGTCGCTCCGCATGAAGCATACGCCTTACGACGGTTCTTCAAAACCTTTCACCATCGGCCGTGCCCAGCTCGACCCCGATCGCTGGATTGAGCCGGACGACCAGCTGCAGCACTATCTCTCCGAAAAGAAGCTGCTGCTTGCGCAAGCGCGCGGTACCGTGTTTGCCGCAGCCGACGGTACGCAGGACGCCCAGCGCGAACTGCTCGGCATTCTGGTCGACTACCTGCCGGCCGCCTACCCAGAGATCTACCGCCGCGACGGCGACAGCATGATCGTCGGCGGCGAGCCCGTGCCACTCGACGGCGATGATCCACTGGCCGTTTCAGGATCGCTTGTCCAGGACGATCTCGCCATCATGCAAAAGACCGACGACGGCTGGCGTCTCAACGCTGCCTATGTCGCCTTTCCCTCGTCCTGGTCGCTCGCCGAAAAATACGGCCGCACCATGAACGAGATCCATGGCCCCGTCCCGGGTTTCGAGCATGGCACCCGCAATGCCGAACTGATTGCCCGCATGTTCGACAACCTGCCGCCGGGTCGCTTCGTCGAGCGCTTCAACTGGGCGGTCAATGTCGACGGCGCGCTGCACCTGCCGAAATCGAAATCCGAAGGCATCGCCGCCGGTGCGATCGAGATGACCGAGGAGCGGACCTTCATCCGCATCGAACGGCAGACGCTGCGCAAGCTGCCTGAGACCGGTGCGCTCGTCTTCACTATCCGCATCTATTCGGACCCGCTGACGATGCTGCGCAAGCGGCCGGATGCCGCAGCCCTGGCCGCGTCCTTCGTCGAGCAGCTGCGCGCCCTGACCTTGCCGCAGGCCGCCTACAAGGGGCTTGTCAGCAAGCGGGACGGGCTGATTGAAGCACTTCTCACGATCGCCGGTTAAGCACAGACGCAAATAGCGGTTGACCCGCCGGCTCTTTATTGTGACAGCAATCTATGCTCTACAGCGCCGCGTGCCCCACGGGCATCGCGGCCGTCGGCACATTCATACGAGCCAGAACAGCGGCCACAGCCGCTTCCTCATGCTTAGTCACCCACCGCCACAGGGAAAGTTTTCTCAGGAGTAAGACAAAAATGGCAGATACCACCTATCCGGTTTATGGCGAGATCACCGGTCCGATCGTGATGATCGGTTTCGGTTCGATCGGTCGCGGCACCTTGCCGCTGATCGAGCGCCACTTCAAATACGACAAGAACCGGTTGATCGTGGTCGAGCCCCGTGAGGATGCTGCCGACAACGAGATCTTCGAACGCCATGGCGTTCGTCACGTTCGCGCGCATGTGACCAAGGACAACTACAAGGAACTGCTGAAGCCGCTTCTGACCGAAGGCGAAGGCCAGGGCTTCTGCGTCAACCTGTCGGTCGACACCGGCTCGCTCGACCTGATGAAGATGTGCCGCAAGCTCGACGTGCTCTACGTCGACACGGTCGTCGAGCCGTGGCTCGGCTTCTACTTCGACGCCGAAATGGACAATTCCGAGCGCACCAACTATGCGCTGCGCGAAACCGTGCGCAAGGAAAAGGAAAAGAACCCGGGCGGCACGACCGCGGTTTCCACCTGCGGCGCCAACCCCGGCATGGTCTCCTGGTTCGTCAAGCAGGGCCTCCTCAACCTCGCCAACGACCTTGGCGTGAAGTTCGAAGAGCCGCATCAGGACGACCGCGAAGGCTGGGCCAAGCTGATGAAGAAGGTCGGCGTCAAGGGCGTGCACATCGCCGAGCGCGACACCCAGCGCACCAAGAACCCGAAGCCGTTCAACACCTTCTGGAACACCTGGTCGGTCGAAGGCTTCATCTCGGAAGGCCTGCAGCCGGCCGAACTCGGCTGGGGCACCCATGAAAACTGGATGCCGAAGAACGCCAAGAAGCACAAGAAGGGTTGCAAGGCAGCGATCTATCTGGAGCAGCCGGGCGCCAACACCCGCGTGCGCAGCTGGTGCCCGACCCCCGGCCCGCAGTATGGCTTCCTCGTGACCCACAACGAGGCGATCTCGATCGCCGACTTCTTCACGGTTCGCGACAAGGAAGGCGAAGTCACCTATCGCCCGACCTGCCACTACGCCTACCATCCGGCCAACGACGCCGTTCTGTCGCTGCACGAAATGTTCGGCAACGGCGGCAACGCCCAGCCGGTGCACCACGTCCTTGACGAAAAGGAACTGGTCGACGGCGTCGACGAACTCGGCGTGCTGCTCTACGGCCACGACAAGAACGCCTACTGGTTCGGCTCGCGCCTGTCGCTCGAAGAAACCCGCCGCATCGCGCCTTACCAGAACGCGACCGGTCTGCAGGTCACTTCGGCTGTTCTTGCCGGCATGGTCTGGGCTCTCGAGAACCCGAAGGCCGGCATCGTCGAAGCCGACGAGATGGACTACAAGCGTTGCCTCGAAGTCCAACTGCCCTACCTCGGCCCGGTCGAAGGTCACTACACCGACTGGACCCCGCTCGACGGTCGCCCGGGCCTGTTCCCGGAAGACATCGACACCAAGGATCCGTGGCAGTTCAAGAACATCCTCGTTCGCTAAGCTGCTGAGACGTAAGCGCATCCGGCCCGGGACACGAACGTGCCCCGGGCCTTTTCATCTCTGGCGGAAAAGCCCGAGGCCGCGGCCTGCCGCTCTTGCTTTCAACTCATGATCGCGGCATGGTCTGCCGGAATGAAACAATCCGCTCGACCCAAACGCGGGGGAAATCGCCTATGAAGCCATTCGCCGTTCTGACCCTAATCGCAACCGCGGCCGCGCTTGCCTCCTGCCAGTCGTCGCCACGGATCATCGATGAGGGTGGGCAGCCGGCACGCCAGGCTTCGGGCGTCGAGGGCTCCTGGGTAGACCCGAACGGTATCGTCTCGACATTTGCCGGTGGTACCTTCTCCACGCGCACGACCGACACCAACCAGTTGCTCGCCTCGGGCAACTACGTCAAGACGAGCCCGACGCTTGTCGAGATCAATATGACCTCGCTGGTGCGCAACACCCAGTCGAAGGTCGCTTGCGCTCTGGTCACGCAGAACCAGCTCAACTGCACCACCGACGCCGGGGCACAGTTCTCGCTCGCGCGTCGCGGCTAAAACAGAAAACACGAAATTGCAAAAGCCTCCGTCCGGAGGCTTTTTTCGTTTGCGGGCCACGACTTAACCTTAACGGTAAACCCGACAACCAGGGCATGGTTTTAGCGCTTGAAGTCGCCTTCAAGTGATGAAAACATCCGGCCCGGCAAAGCCACCCCGACCGTGGGGACCGGATCCGTTTCGGCGGACCGGATGCGGTCGGGCGACAACCGGCAAAACAGGAGAACATCATGATCAGACACGTGCGGACCGGCCTGATGACCGCGTCCATTCTTGCCCTCTCCTCGGGCGCAGCCTTCGCCGATTATGAATTGAACATCCTGCATATCAACGACCTCCATTCCCGCATCGAATCGATCAACAAGTTCGATTCCACCTGCTCGGCGGAAGAGGAGGGCAAGAACGAGTGCTTCGGCGGCGTCGCGCGCCTCAAGGCCTTGATCGACCAGAAGCGCCAGGACCTCTCGGGCAAGAACGTGCTGCTGCTCAACGCCGGCGACAACTTCCAGGGTTCGCTGTTCTTCACCACCTACAAGGGCCTCGCGGAAGCCGAATTCCTCAACCTGATGAAGTTCGACGCGATGACCGTCGGCAACCATGAGTTCGACGAGAGCGAGGACGGCCTTGCCGGCTTCCTCGACAAGATCGCCTTCCCGGTCGTCACCGCCAACGTGCTGCCGAGCCAGAAGTCGAAGATCGGCGACCGCATCAAACCGTCGATCGTGCTCGATGTCGGTGGCCAGAAGGTCGGCATCGTCGGCGCGGTTGCCAACGACACGCCGGAGCTCTCTTCCCCCGGCCCGGACATCCTGATCGGCGACGACGTCGCCACCACCACGGCAGCCGTCGAGGAGCTGAAGAAGCAGGGCGTCGACAAGATCATAGCGCTCACCCATGTCGGCTATCCGCGCGACCTCGCGGCCATCGCCAAGATCCCGGATGTCGACGTCGTCGTCGGTGGCCACTCGCACAGCCTGCTGTCCAACACCGATGCAAAAGCCGAGGGTCCTTACCCGACGATGGTCGATAACCCAGGCGGCTACAAGGTTCCGGTCGTCCAGGCCGGCTCCTACACCAAATATCTTGGCGACCTCGTCGTTACCTTCGACGACAAGGGCGTGGTCAAGGCTGCCAAGGGCGATCCGATCCTGGTCGACAGCTCGGTCAAGCCGGATGAGGCCGTGCTCGCCCGCGTCGCCGAACTCGGCAAGCCGATCGAAGAGCTGCGCTCGAAGATCATCGCCAAGACCGAAGCACCGATCGACGGCTCGCGCGAGAATTGCCGCACCAAAGAGTGCGAAATGGGCAGCCTGCTCACCGACGCCATGCTCGACCGCGTCAAGGGCCAGGGTGTGACCATCGCCATCACCAACGGCGGCGGCCTGCGCGCCTCCATCGATGCCGGCGACGTTTCGATGGGCGAAGCCATTACGGTCCTGCCGTTCCAGAACACGGTTGCGACCTTCCAGATGAAGGGCGACGGCATTCGTGAAGCCCTGGAAAACGGTCTCAGCAAGCTCGAAGAAGGCGGCGGCCGTTTCCCGCAGGTGGCCGGCATGAAGTTCTCCTTCGACAAGTCGAAGCCGGTCGGCAGCCGCGTCGTCTCGGTCGAGGTGAAGGAAGGCGAGGCCTACGTCCCGCTCGATCCGGCCAAGACCTATTCGCTCGTCACCAACAACTACATGCGCAATGGCGGCGACGGCTACGA
Source organism: Ensifer sp. Root558 (assembly GCF_001427045.1). NCBI lineage: Bacteria > Pseudomonadati > Pseudomonadota > Alphaproteobacteria > Hyphomicrobiales > Rhizobiaceae > Ensifer > Ensifer sp. Root558. Next base: position 1,204,707 of record NZ_LMGC01000001.1, read on the forward strand.
CGTCTTCAAGGAGAAGGGTGAAAACGCCTACGACTACGGTCCGGGCCTCGAAACCGTGCTTGCCGACTACCTTGCCGCCCACCAGCCGTTCAAGCCCTATACCGACGGCCGCATCACCGAGGTCGCTTCGGCGGCCGGTGCGGCAACGGCCGAGCCGGCGGCGGACGCAAAGCCTGCTGCCGACGCCACGGCAGCCCAGCCGGCGGCAACGGCCGGCGGCACGGCGGCAGCGAGCGGCCCGCAGAAGCACGTGATCACCAAGGGCGACACGCTCTGGGATCTCGCCAAGGCCTTCTACGGCGAAGGCGCGCTCTGGAAGAAGATCTCCGACGCCAACGGCAAGCCGGCGCCGCGCCACCTGCATGTCGGCAAGGAACTGGAGATTCCGGCAAAGTAAGACAATTTGCCTCTACTTTCAGAGCCGGCGCGGCTTCCCCGCGCCGGCTTTTCTTTTTAGAAGGACTGGAAACCGAAGGAACGAAAGCGGCGTCCCGATACGGGGACCCGACGAGGATGAAGATGACCGATCAGCTTGCCGTGACCACCCCTGCCAACCACCCGTCCGTCAAATCCGGAAAGGTCGGTATCCTGCTGGTCAATCTCGGCACGCCTGATGGCACCGACTACACCTCGATGCGCCGCTACCTGAAGGAGTTTCTGACCGACCGCCGGGTGATCGAGTGGTCGCGGCTGGTCAATCTCGGCACGCCTGATGGCACCGACTACACCTCGATGCGCCGCTACCTGAAGGAGTTTCTGACCGACCGCCGGGTGATCGAGTGGTCGCGACTGTTCTGGTACCCGATCCTGTTCGGCATCGTGCTCAACACCCGCCCCGGCAAGGTCGGCAAGGCCTATGAGACGATCTGGAACARGGACTTGAACGAAAGCTACCTCCGGACCTACACCCGCAACCAGTCCGAACTGATGGCGAAGTCCTTCGCCGACCAGCCTAACGTCATCGTCGACTGGGGCATGCGCTACGGCCAGCCGTCGATCGCCTCGCGCATGGACGCACTGCAGAAGGCCGGCTGTGAACGCATTCTCGTCTTCCCGCTCTATCCGCAATATGCCGCCGCCACCACCGCCACCGTTAATGACAAGGCCTTCGAGGCGCTTCTGAAGATGCGCTGGCAGCCGGCACTGCGCACCGTTCCGCCCTACCACGACGATCCCGTCTACATCGACGCTCTGGCAACCTCGATCGAGCGTCACCTGGCGACGCTCGACTGGGWGCCGGAGGTGGTTCTGACCTCCTTCCACGGCATTCCGAAGAGCTATTTCGACAAGGGCGATCCCTACTACTGCCAGTGCCAGAAGACCGCGCGGCTTTTGCGCGAAAAGCTCGGCTGGTCGAAGGAGAAGCTGCAGGTCACCTTCCAGTCGCGCTTCGGGCCTGAGGAATGGCTGCAGCCCTATACCGACAAGACGGTCGAAAAACTTGCGCAGGACGGTGTCAAGCGCATTGCCGTCCTCAACCCGGGCTTCGTCTCCGACTGTCTGGAAACGTTGGAAGAGATYGCCGAGCAGGCGGCCGAAAGCTTCCATGACA